>NZ_FMBW01000051.1 GCF_900091725.1 Streptomyces sp. DvalAA-43
CCTAGGCGGTCAGGGCCCGGTCCACCAGCCGGGCCTAGGCGGTCAGGGCCCGGTCCACCAGCCGGAGCGCGGCCAGGTCCTGGGCGTCCTGCGCCGGATCGCCCATCCGCAGGGAGAACGTGGCGCTGGTCGCGGCCCGCGCACCGTCCGGCGTGACCCCGCTCTCGGAGACGATCCCCAGATGGGTTCCGCCATGGAACCAGATCCCGCCCCTGCTCCCCGCCACGGGACGCCAGGCGATGCCCAGCCCGTAGCGGACCCCCGGCGCCGCACTCCAGTCCTCGGCCACCACCGTCTCCTTCATCGCGGCCAGCTGGGCCGGGCGCAGCAGTCGGCCGCTCATCAGGGCGCGCAGGAAGACCCCGTGGTCGTGGGTGGTGCTGACGACGGAGCCTTCCGCCCCGCCGCCGGAGGCCAGCGTCGTGTCCGTCGGCTCGGCGCAGCCGGGGAACCAGGTGTACGCGGTGGCCGTGGGGTGGGGCAGGTACGGCGAGGTTCCCGGCGTGAACGTGTGGCGCAGGCCCAGGGGTTCGATGATCCGGTCGTGGATCTCCTGCGCCCAGGGGTTGCCGGTCACCTCCTCGATGATCAGGCCCGCCACCACGTAGTTGGTGTTGGAGTAGCCCCAGCGCCGTTCCCCGGTGGGCTGTCCGGGGTCCGGCAGCCACAGGGGCGGCCGGGTCAGAGCCGCCTTCAGCTGGTCCTCGGGGGCCGTGGTGCGGAACCGGGACCGGCGGTAGCCGTCCGGGGTGAACGCGTCGCCCGCGTCCGGTGAGACGGCGAGATAGTCGTTCAGCCCGCTGGTCTGGCGCAGCAGATCGGCGACCGTGATCCTGCGGCCGTCGTTGCCGTTGCCCCGCACGGCGCCGGGCAGCCACCGCTCGACGGTGTCCGTGAGCGCGAGCCGCCCCTCGCCCACCAGCTGGAGGGCGAGCGTGGCCGTGAAGGTCTTGGTGTCGCTGCCGATCCGGTAGGAGGCGTCCCAGGGGACCGGGCGGTCCGGGGTCCGCAGACCGGCGGATCCGGCGCGGGCCGTCGTCCGGCCGCGGGCGCTCTGCACCTCGGCCAGTACGCCGGTGGCGCCGGTGGCCAGGATCGCGTCCACATCGCCCTGGAGACGGCCCCGGAGCCCGGGGACGCGGCGGTGGGGCGCGGCGGCCGCCGCCGCGGGGCCGGACGCTCCGGTGAGCAGGGCCGCTGCTGTGGCCGCCAGGCCCGTACGTCTGCTGATCACCGGTCCTCCCCGGCGCGCTCGCAGGTCAGGTCGGCGCCGGGCAGTGTGCCGTCGCGCAGATAGCGGTTCACGGCATCGTCGGCGCAGGGGACGGGGGTGAGGCCGTCGAGTCCACGCCCGTACACCCCGTGCGAGCGGATGTCCGCCGTCACCAGCCGTGAACCGGTCAGCCGGCGGTGCAGGGCCAGGGCCCCTTCGTAGGGGACGTTGTTGTCCCGCCGGGCCTGGAGCATCAGTACGGGTACGTCGTTGCCGATCACCGTGGCGGGCTCACGGGATGTGCTGGTCCAGAACGCGCACGGGGCCATCATGCCGTTGACGAGCGGGCCGAAGACGGGCTGGGCGGCGCGGCTGCGCTCCATGTTCCGCCAGTACGTCTCCGGGTTCTCCGGCCAGCCGCCGGCCGGCCAGCCTCGGTCGCCGCACATGAAGAGGGCCCCGCCCAGCATGCTGTCCGCCAGCTCGGGCGAGGCGAGCAGCTCCAGCAGGGCGGCGAGCTCCGGGCCGGGCTCGACCGGCCGGCCCGCGGCGGCGTCGGTGAGATCGCGCACCGTACCGGCGAGCGCCGGATCGTACTCCTCGTGCTGGATGAACTGCCGCAGCACCAGCCGGAGCAACGGCGCGTCGAGCCGGACGCCGGAGACCGTGACCGGGCGCCGCTCGGCCCCGTCGAGCAACCGCTGGACGCTCGACCGCACCTCGGCGGCCGTGCCGCCGAGCCGGTAGGTGCCGTTCCGCTGTGCGGTCCACGCGGCCCAGGCGTCCAGTGCCTCTTCGAGCGGCTTGCCCGCCCGCTGGAAGAGTTCGTACTGGGTGGCCGCCGGGTCGGTCGAGGAGTCGATGACGATGCGGTCGGCGCGGCGGGGGAACATCTGGGCGTAGACGGCGCCCAGATCGGCGCCGTACGAGACGCCGTAGTACGACAGCCTGGGCTCGCCCAGCGCCGCGCGGATCGCGTCCATGTCGCGGGCGACGTTCCTGGTCGTGGCGTGCGGCAGGAGCCGGGCGTTGTCCCCGTGCTCCTCGCAGCGGCGTGCGGTGTCGCGGGCGGACCGTACCGACCGCTCGAAGTCCTCGCGGCGGGTGGTGGCCGGGCCGGGCGCGGGCGCCGGGGCGGCGGGGTCGCAGGCGATGGGGGTGGACTCGCCGAGGAAGCGGGGATCGAAGCCGATCAGGTCGTAGCGGTCCGCGACGTCCTTCAACGCGGGCCGCAGATGCAGGGTGTTGGCGAGTCCGGTGCCGCCAGGACCGCCCGGGTTGGACAGCAGGACGCCCCGCCGCTTCCCGTGCTTCGCACGGGCCTCGATGCGGGAGATCGCTATCTCGATCGTCGGGCCGCCGGGGTCCGAGTAGTCGAGGGGGACGGTCACCCTCGCGCACTGCGCGCCCGCTTCGTTCAGCTCCTGCTGCTGGGGCGAGCAGGGGCCCCAGACGAGGCGCTGGTGGGCGGGTGCGGTGAGGGTGGCGGGGGCGGCCGACGCGGGCACACCGCCCGCGAGTAAGGCGGTCAGGCCGAGACCGGCGGTGAGCAGGGAGGTGACGCGCATCGTGCTCCTCGGGATCAGGTGGATGACTCCCGCACGACGTTAGGGGCGTACGCGGTGCGAGAACATCGGGCCACCCGGCCGAAGCTTCCTGGGGCCAGCACCACCCCACCCACCAGGGGCGCGGCCGGTGGGGTCGGCCCCCTCAGCGGCGGGTCGACGGGGAGGGCACCACCCGGCCCCTCAGGGGCGCGGCTGGTCGTCCGGCCAGACCCCGATGTGGTCGCGCTCCAGCTCCAGCATCACGCGGTGCTCCATGCCGAGCGCCTCCGTGTAGTCGGCGGGCAGTTGCAGCCGGCCCGCCCGGTCGAGCATCGCGTACTCCCGGGCCACCTGGGACTCCAGACCCGTCGCCGCGTCGACCTCGGTGCGGCGCAGCACCTCGGAGGAGGTACGGCCGTCCCGGATCGCGACCGTACGGCGCACCTCGTCGGCCACCGCCTGGTCGTGCGTGACGATCACGATCGTAGTGCCGAGCTCCTCGTTGGCCCGGCGGAACGCCGCGAAGACCTGCTCGCCGGTGGCCGAGTCGAGCTCGCCGGTCGGTTCGTCGGCGAGCAGCACCGACGGGTTGTTGGCCAGCGCGACCGCGATCGCCACCCGCTGCTGCTGGCCGCCGGAGAGCTGCCGCGGGCGCCGGTCGCGGCAGTCCGCGACCTCCAGGATCCGGAGCAGCTCCTCGGCGCGGGCGGCCCGTTCGGCACCCCGGCTCCGGCCCCGGCCGCGCAGCTGCATCGGCAGGGTGACGTTCTGCACGGCGGTGAGGTACGGGAGGAGATTGCGGGCGGTCTGCTGCCAGACGAAGCCGACGATGTCGCGCCGGTAGCGGAGCCGTTCCTTCGGCCCCATCGACAGCAGATCGCAGCCCGCGACCTTCGCCGACCCGGCCGTCGGCACGTCGAGCCCCGCCAGGATGTTCATCAGCGTCGACTTGCCGCTGCCGGACGCGCCGACCAGGGCCATCAACTCGCCCTCGGTGACCAGGAGATCGAGGCCCTGGAGGGCCTGCACCTCCACCCCGTCCGCGGAGAAGATGCGGACCAGCCGGTCGCAGGCGATCAGCGCGTCGTGCCCGTACGAGGGCCGGTCGCGGCGCGCGTTGGCGCGCTGTTCGAGCTCGGCGAGCGTGGTGTCGGGCGACGTCATCGGGGGTCTCCTGACCTGAGTTCGTTGATCGGTCCGCGGCGCCCGGCCCACCAGGCCTGGACGGCGGCCACCGCGGCGGTGAGGACGACCACGCCGAGCGCCGGGAGCGTCAGCGACCACGGGTCGGCCCGCAGCGGAGCGGTGTCGAGTGCGGTGGAGCCGGGCCCGGCGGAGAGCGCCAGCCCCAGCAGATCGACACCCGGCGCCAGCAGCGCGATCGTCGCCCAGCCGACGAGCACCCCGCCGAAGGCCGCCAGCAGGGCCTGCGGCAGCGATTCGAGGCCGAGCAGCCGCCTGCCCTGCCGGGAGGTGAGGCCCATGGTCCGCAGCCGGGACAGCAGCGCCGTGCGTTCCGGGGCGGTCCGCAGCAGCGACAGCAGCACGGCGATCAGGGCGTAGCCCGCCCCGGCCGCGATCGCCGCCGCGTAGATCGCCCAGGCGCCCTTCTGCAGGGGGGTGTCGACGTACGCCGCCCGCTCTTCCGAGCGCAGCCGTACGGAGAAGCCCTCGCCCGCCTGCCGTGCCGCCGCCCGCAGCGCCTTCGCGTCCGGGGAAGCGCCGGTGACCAGCAGGGTGGTGGTCTGCTTGCGGGTCAGCGACGCGGCGTCGACGATCAGGAAGTCGCTGTCGGGGACGGCGGCGGTGCGCGGCACGACACCGGCCACCCGCACCGTGAGGTCCCCGGCCGGGGTGGACAGCTCGCGCGGCCCGTCGCCGAGTTCCGCCGCGACGGACGGCGACGCGATCACGGGCAGCACCGCGCCCTTCGACGCGGCGGCCCCCTTCGCCACCGCGCCGCCCGCCGACCGCAACCGGTCGGCGGGGAACGGGCCCAGGCCCGTCGACCGGGCCAGCCGGGCGTACGCCGCCGGGTCGACCCCCAGCACGGTGGTGTTCTTCATGCGGCCGGTCCCGTCCCGGTCGGCGGGCAGCGGCACACCGGACACGACCTGGACCGCCGCCACCTCCCGTACGCCGTCCGCCGCCCGGACCGCGCGGATCAGCCGGTCCGGCAGCGGCGCGGCGTCGAGCACCCCGCTGATCCGGGCGTCCGCGCCGACCGTGTGCAGGGCCGCCCGGTCCCGCGCGTCCGCGACGCCCGCGAGCACCGAGCCGCCGAACGCCGCCGTGGTCAGCGCGAGCAGCAGCGCCAGCAGCGGCAGCGCACCGCCCGCCGACCCCCGCCCGGCGCGGGCCAGCGACAGGAAGCCGACCGCACCGCGCCGCCGGGCGACGGCGCGCGAGGCGAGACGCAGCGGCAGCGGAAGCAGCCGCACCAGGACCAGGGCGGCGATCAGCCCGACGAGTACGGGGGCGGCGCTGAGCAGCAGGTCGCCGCCGCCGTCGCCCGTGCCGCGCCGGCGCAGGCCGACGACCGCGCCGACGGCCAGTACCAACGCGGTGAGTTCGGCGACGGTGCGGCGCCGGGACGGGCGGGCGTCCATCAGGTCCTCGCGGGCCCCGGGCAGCTGCGGCCTGCGGTGCGGCAGCACCGCACCCAGCGGCAGGGCGAGGCAGACCAGCGCGGCGACGGCGGCCGGTCCGACGACGGACGGCCCCAGCCGGGCCCGGTCGAAGAAGGGCACGGCGAGCAGCAGACCCAGCGCCGCCGCGGGCACCGCGATCACCACCGTCTCGGCGAACAGGCGGCCGCCGATGCCGTACAGCGATCCGCCGCGCGCCCGCAGCAGTGCCAGTTCGGCGCGGCGTCGCCCGCCGACCAGCCCGGCGGTCATCAGCACCACGACGGCGGCGACGGCCCCGATGCCCACGGCGGCGACCGTGACGATGGGGCCGATCGCCGTACGCAGGGTGGCGTACCCGGTGAGGATCTCGTCCAGGTCGGTCGTGAAGGTGGCGTTGGAACCGGCCAACGCGCGCATCCGCACCAGCCCGGGGCCGCCCTCCAGCGAGGCGATCGACGAGCTCAGCCCCGCCAGTCGGGAGGCGGTGAGGGCGGAGGCGTCCGGCGCGAACCGCCAGAACATCTCCGGCTCGCCCGTCGTGGCGAGCAGCACGGGCGCGGCGTCCGGCGGCAGCAGCACGGCCGCTGTCCAGTAGTTGCGCGGGGGGTACAGATTCGGTTCGGGGACCAGCGCCGGGGTCCGGAGCAGCGGCTGGGCCGACCAGTAGGCCGTCCCGGGGTGCTTCGGGGCGACGATGCCGGTGATCCGGACGGTCAGCCGCTTCCCGTCCTGGGTCGGCACGGTGATGGTGGAGCCGGGCTTCGCCCGCAGGGCCTTCGCCGTCTCCTCGGTGACCGCGCCCTCCACCTCGGGCGTGCTCTCGGTGACCTCGCCGTGGACGGCGGGCCAGGCCCCGGCGCGCAGGGTGGCGTGGTCCGGGAGGGCGGACAGGGTGGAGTAGGTCAGCTGGGGGGCTACGCGGTCCGGCCGCGGCAGCCAGCGGTCCTGCGAGGCCATCGGCTTGCTGGTGCGGAAGCCGTACGCGGAGTCGGCGGTGTCGGGCAGCACCTCGGCGGGCAGCGCGGACCGCACCTTGTCGTGGACGGGCGCCAGCGCCGCCGCGCGCACGGCCGCCTCGCGCTCCTTCGGGGGGAGCTGGAGTTCGGGCTGCGGATTGTTCAGCTCCAGCACACTGTGCCGGGGGTCCGCGACGGCGATGTCGTGGCGCAGCCCCTCGTCGGCGTGCTGTTCGACGGCGCGCGGGAAGGCGGCCGCGAGGAACGAGGTCAGCAGGACCAGCAGCCCCAGCGCCCAGGCCGTGCCGGGAGCGGTGCGCAGCCGGGTACGGACCCAGGGCGCGGCGGCACGGGCACCGCCGTCTCGAACGGAACGCGCAGTCATGTCAGTTGTCCCCCTGGACGCGCAGCGAGGCCGCGGGGTCGGCGCCGCGCAGGGCCAGCGACACGACGATCAGCAGCGGCAGCACGGCCACCCCCGCCAGCAGCGCCGCGATCTGCCCGGCCGGCAGTTGCACCAGCACCCCCGGCACCGGCGCGGTGGCCTGTCCGGTCAGTACGACGAGCGGAACCACGGCGCGGTTCAGCACCGCCCCGAGCACGGTCCCGACCAGCAGCGCGATCGCGATCAGTACGCCCTGCTCGACCGCGATCATCCTGGTCAGCCGTCGGCGCGGAGTGCCCAGCGCCCGCAGGACGGCGAACTCGGCGGCCCGCTCCCGCTGCGCGCCCACCGCGCTCACCGCGAAGCCGACCGCGGCCAGGGCGGCGGCGACCACCGCCACCGCGGGCAGCGCGGACTGCGGCCCGGCGCCCAGCGGATCGCCGACCAGTTCCCGCGCGATCTCGTCCCGCACGAGGACCTGTGCCGGATCGGTGTCGGGCTGTGCCCGCAGCGCGGCGGCGGCCTTCGCGGCCTGCCCGGGGGCGGTGCTCAGCCACCACTCGTTGGCGGTGAGCACGGCGCCGGGGCGCTGCGCGAAGACCTGGCCGACGGCCCGGAAGTCGAGCAGCAGGGCGCCGCCGTCGCGGTCCTCGGCGCGCCCGGGAGCGGAGTCGTCCGATCCGGTGCCGGTGGTCGGCAGCCGGCGCACCGTGTCCACGATCCGCACCCGGACCGTCTCCCCGGCCAGCGTGACATCGACGCTCTGGCCCTTCTTCGCTCCGGCGGCCTTCAGATACGCGTCGGTGACGATGGCGTTCGGCATCGGGGCCTCGGGACGCGGTGCGGTGGCCCGTACGGAGAAGGCGGGCGTGTAGTTCCATGTGTCGGGGGCGGAGCCGGTGTCGTACCCGACGGTCAGCGGGCTCTTCGCGGAGGCCGTGGCGTCCACCGCCTCGCCGGCCTCCGTCTCGCCACCGTTGCCGGTGCCGGTCAGCTCGGCGCGCCAGCCGAACCCCCCGGGGACCGGCACCGGGTGCTCGGTGCCGTCGGCCGTCACGGTCCGCAGGGAGCCGATGCCGAGCCGCTGGGATTGACCCGGACCGGTCGGCCGGTTGCCGTTCAGCTCGAATCCGGTCACGGCGAAGTCACCCGCGGCGGACACCGCGAAGTCGACCGGATGAGCCTTGCCGTCCACGGGCACGGCCCCGGCCGACACCCGGTAGGGCAGGCCGTAGCGGTCCTCCAGCAGCACGGCGAGGACCGGATCGTCGCCCGTCCCCGCGCGCGACCCGTCCGCCGTGATCCGGGCGTCGAACCGGAGCCGCTCGCTCTGCTCCGGCAGCACCAGTCCGGCCCGTGCGGTCCTCGGCGCGGCGAGCGGGTCGAACAGCCGCTCCCGCGGCCGGTCGCCGAGGTCGTCCCGGATCAGCATCCGCTCGGCGGCGTGCGCGGTGTCCAGGGCGAGGACCGAGGCGGTGCGGTCACCCGAGAGCTCCGTGGTGGTGCGGAACGCGGGCGCCGCGTCCCGTACGCCCGGCAGCCGCGCGTACCCGCCGGACTTCACCGGATCGTCGTCGGCTCCGGTCAGCACGCGCAGCGACGCTCCGGCCCGGAAATCCGCCTGGTCGGCCTGCGAACGGTCCCAGGAGGCGCGCTGCCCGACGGCCAGCATGCCCATCGCCACCGCGAGGACCAGCAGCAGCACGGGCCCGGCGTTGCGCAGCGGGCGCCGGCTGAACTGCCAGCCGGACAGGGCCGCGATCAGCCCCCGGCCACCCGCCGCGGCGCGCTCCGCGAGCCGGGCCGCGGGCGGCAGCAGCCGCAGCGTCAGCACGGTGCCCGCGAGCAGCAGCAGCGCGGGCGCCGCGACCAGCAGCGGATCGACGCCGAGTCGGCCCTGCCGGTCCCCGCTCAGCGCACCGCCGCCGACATCCGTGGCCCGGCGGTCGAGCTGCCAGTACGCCACCGCCGCGATCACCAGCAGGCCGAGGTCGGCACCGGCCCGCAGCGGCGCGGGCAGCGACGCGGCCCGCCCGGCCCGGCGGTCCCGGGCCCCCGCCGCCAGCGCGGGCGCCACGACGGCCAGTGCGCAGGCGAGCGCGGTGACGACGGCGACCAGCCACACGGTGGCGGTGGCACCGCCGTCGAGCCGCAGCCCGATCCGGGACAGCGCGCTGCGGCTCGCGAGCAGCCGGGTCAGCGGCCCGGCGAGCAGCGGGGCGACGAGCGCGGCGGGCAGGGCGAGCAGCAGCGCCTCGATCGCGGCGAGCGCCGTGATGCGGCCGCGCGATCCGCCCCGGGCCCGCAGCAGCCGGGTCTCCCCGTCGCGCTCGCTGCTCAGCAGCCGGGCCACCAGCAGCAGCGCGTACCCCGCGAGCAGCACCAGCTGGACGGCCACGATCATCAGCGTCGAGCGGGAGACCAGCAGCGCCCGGTCGATCTGCTCCAGCACCCGGGGGAGCGAGGTCCGCGCGGTGGCGCCGCTCTTGAACTCGGGAGCGGCCGTCACCGTCTTCGGAGCGGCCGTGGCGGCGCCGTGCAGCGCGTCGATGCGGTCCGTGGTGACCGTACGGAAATCGGCGGCCGCCAGCCAGGACATCGTTCCGGAGCTGACCCGTCCGGAGCCGGGCACGGAGGGGGCGGTGAGCAGTGGGCCGTAGGTCGTGAAGGCGAGCCTGCGGATGCCGCGCCCGCCGAGCTCGTCCAGCTGCCAGTACGGATCGGCCGCGTCGGACACCTCGTACACGCCCGTGACCAGGACGCGCAGCGGCTTGTCGGTCAGCCGGTCGGTGACGGTGATCCGCGCACCGGGCTTCAGCTTCAGCGCCTGGGCGGCCGTCCGCGGCAGGGCGACCTGGACGGGCCCGCCGGCCTTCCCGCCGTCCGCCGCGGGCATGCGGCCCGCGGTGATCCGGATCCGGCTGCGGTCGAGCGAGGCGAAGTGGGTGAGATCGGGCTCGCCGTCCCCGCCGCGCGTGGTCCGCAGCGCGCGCGGCAGCGCGTACGCCCCCGAGGTCTCCAGGGTCCGGACGGTCACCGGAAGGCCGTCGAAGGCCTCGCGGGCCGCTTTCCGGGCGGTCGCGTCGGCCGCGTCCCGCTGTGCGGGCGCCACCTGCGCGGACATCACGAGGGAGGCGGCGGCCGCCGAGCGGTGGGTGAGGGCGTGGCGGAGCGCCGCGTCACCGACGGAGCCGGAGAAGGCGGTGAGCGCGGCCAGCACCGAGGTGGTCAGCAGCACGGCGAGAACGGCCGCGGAGAGCAGGAGCCGATGGGCCCGCACCCGGAGAAAGACGAACCCCGTCACTCACGCCCCCCTGGGCCCTCATCACACGACGCCCCCCGGCGTTCCATGGATGCTTTCAAGGCACAGGGGCTCTTGGAAACCGCTTGCGTGCGTACTTGATGCGATTGTGATCGTTTATCGGTGATGGAGGACCGAATTCCGCGCTTTCGTTGCAGAGAAGTGAGGTGAGGTCAGCCCTCGGTGTTCACCATCGAGGCGGCGGCGTAGGTCAGGTAGTCCCACAGCTGCCGCTCGTGCTCCGGCGCCAGCCCGAGCTCGTCGAGCGCCACCCGCATATGGCTCAGCCAGGCGTCGTGCGCCGCCCGGTCCACCCGGAACGGGACGTGCCGCATCCGCAGCCGGGGGTGCCCGCGCTGCTCGCCGTAGGTACGGGGCCCGCCCCAGTACTGCATCAGGAACAGCGTGAACCGCTCCTCGGCCGGGCCCAGATCCTCCTCCGGGTACATCGGCCGGAGCAGCGGATCCCCTGCTACCCCCTGGTAGAAGCGGTGCACCAGGCGTCGGAAGGTCTCCTCGCCGCCGACCTGCTCGTAGAAGGTCTGCTCCTGAAGCGTGTCGCGCGGAATCTCTGTCACCCGTCCATCGTCGCAGACGCACCGGCCGAGGACCGGGGTCCTAGGACTATCCGGCAGCCCGGTGACCCGGCAGCGCGCGCCCCGCCCGGCTTCCTGGCTCCCGGGCCCCCGGCGCAGGAAGGTGGAGGTATGGACGCGCACACCGACCGGTTCGCCGCGGCCGCCGCCGAGGAGCGGTGGGCGATGGTGCGCGCCATCGTGGCCGGCGGGGCGCTGGGCGACCCGGGCTGGCGGGCCGCCTTCGAGGAGGTGCCGCGGCACCTGTTCGTGCCGTACTACTTCGCGGGCGGCGGCCACGACCGCCTGTGGTGCGAGGACCCCGACCCGGACCGGCGGGCCCGGTGGCTGCGCGGGGCGTACGAGGACGGGCCGCTGGCCACCCGTATCCGGGACGGCGAACTGATCTCGTCGAGCAGCCAGCCGTCGCTGATGGCCCGGATGCTCGAAGAGCTGGACGTACGCGACGGGCAGCGGGTCCTGGAGATCGGCGCGGGCAGCGGCTACAACGCGGCGCTGCTCGCCCACCGGCTCGGCGACGACGCCGTGACCACCGTCGACCTCGACCCGGAGATCACCGAGTCGGCCCGCCGGCACCTGGCCGCGGCCGGGTACCACCCGGCGGTGATCACCGGGGACGGGGCACGGGGCTGGCCCCCGCGCGGCCCCTACGACCGGATCATCGCGACCTGCACCCTGCCCTGCGTACCGCAGCCCTGGCTGGAGCAGTGCGTACCGGGCGCCCGGATCCTGGCCCCGTTCGCCACCGGACTGATCGCGCTGCGGGTACGGGAAGGCGCGCACGGGAAGTACGCCGAGGGCCGGTTCCTGCACACGGCGGCCTACTTCGTACCGCTGCGCGGCGGGCCGACGCGGCCCGAACGGCGCCCACGGACCGGAGCGGTGCCCCGGCGCATCAGCGAGAACGATCTCTTCCGGTTCCTGCTGGCGCTCACCGGAGCCACCCTCGACCCGCACGAGGCACTCTCCCTCTGGCGGCGCGAGCACCATCCCGAGCGGGAGAGATTCGGCATCACGGTCACCGACGGGCGGCAGTGGGCCTGGCTGGACGACCCCGCGGGGCCGTACGCCTGGCCACTGCCCACCGCGTGAGGCGGATCAGTCCCGGCGGACCGTGATCGTCGTCCACGCCCCGACGTGCACCCGGTCGCCGTCCTGGAGCGGGACGGGGACATAGGGCTGGATCGGGTCCTCGGCGCCGTTGAGCGTGGTGCCGTTGGTGGAGTTCTGGTCGACCACGGCCCAGCTGCCGTCGGGCTGCTGCACCAGCACCGCGTGCTGGTGCGAGACGCCCGGGTCCTCCGGCGGCACGGACAGATCGATGTCCGGGGACTCGCCGGTGCTCTGCCTGCGACGGCCGATGGTGATCTGGTTGCCGGAGAGCGGAAGCTGTTGTTCCGGGGAGTACGCGGGCAGGTTCAGCCCGGTCGCCTCGGGGCCGCTGCGCTGCATCATCGCCAGGAAGTACTCACGGTCCGGGGCGATGACCGCGGTCCAGCTCGCGGGCGGCTGGTTCTGTGCCTGCCCCGGGAACGGCGGCTGTTCCCGCTGTGGCGGCGCCGACTGCTGCGGCGGGGCCTGGGTACGGGACGGCGGCGACAGCATCCAGTCGTCGTCCCCGCCCTGCGGTCCCTGCGGCGGGGCCGGCGGCTGCGGCGACTGCTGCTGCGGGGCGGGCGGACCGGGCCGCTCGAACGAGGGCGGCGCCGACTGCTGCTGGAACGGCGGCGGCGCGGACTGCTGCTGGAACGGCGCGGGCGGCGCGGACTGCTGGAAGGACGGCGGAGGCGGCGGACCCTGCTGCTGGAACGGCGGCGGGGGCGACTGCGGGCCGGCACCGGGCGCCGGGGGACCGGGACGGTTTCCCCGCTCGGGGGAGAGCGGCTCGGCCGGGCGGTTCATCTGCGAGGGCCGCGAGCCCTGGTAGTCGAACGGATCGCGCTGCTGCGGGGCGGGCGGCTGCTGCGCCTGGAAGCCGGGCGGCAGGTTGAGTCCGGGCGGCGGGCCGGGAACGCCGTGGGCCGGGGCCAGCGGCGTGTACGACGTCGCGGTGTTCGTGAGGAAGTTCCAGCGGCACTCCTCGCAGAACGGCGCCATCGCCTCGCGCGGCGTGCGGCACTGCGGGCAGAGCTCGGCCTGCTGGGTCGCATCGGCTCCGGGGCCCGGCGGGAAGCCGTAACCGGTGGCGGGCGGCGGAGGCGGCGGCGGGGGGACCGCGCCCGCAGGCGCGCCCGCGCCGGTCATGCGATGGCCGCAGACCTCGCACCAGTCATCGGAACCCGACTGGTGTCCGTTCGGGCAGGTCGGCATGTCGGCGCTTCCCCCTCTCCTGGGCCGGCCCCGGGGGCCGGCGTATTGTCCAGCTCTTCGCCCCCGGCGGATCGCTCCGGCCGGGCGGTTCGGTCAGGTGGCTCTGTGGTTACTTCTTGACGCGGACGGTCTTGGTCGAGCGCGTTTCGAGGGTCATCTCGTCGGCGTCCGCGACCTTTGCCTTCAGTCGCACAGTACCGGTCGCCGCATCGACGACGTCCACCACCTTCGAAAGCAGTTTCGCAGTGTCCTCGTTCCCGGACGCCGATGCCAGCTGCACCGCACGGCCCAGTTTCGCGGTCGCGCCGTCGAAGTCTCCCGACTTGCGGGCATCGAGCCCCTGCTGGATGACCTGTGCCAGTTCCACCTGGCCGGTGTAGTGCGCGACCTGCGGATTGATCGAGGTGGACGCCACCATGTCCTCGGTCCACACGGCCCGGACCAGGCCCTGCGAGAGGGTCTGCGGGGCGCCGCCCGACGGATCGGGGAGGACCAGCGAGACCCGGCACGCCAGCATTTCCTGGCCGATTCCGGCCTGCGGCACGGTCACGCACACGTGGTAGTCGCGGGACTCGTCGCCCCACGAGCCGGTGGGATAGTCCCCGGCGCGCGGGCCCGTCTCGGTGCGCCGGCCGGTCAGATCGACGACCGTCGGTGCGACCTGTTTCACAAAGGTGATCTCGACCCCGACGGGCGTCCAGAGCCGCAGCGCGACATCCGCGACCTCCTTGCCCATCGCGTTCTCCATCATGTGCGTGAAGTCGGCGGCCAGCCCCGCCGGGTCGGCGACGATGTCGGCCGTGCCGAGCAGGGCGGAGGCGATGGCTGTGACCTCTTTCACCTCCCAGTCGGTGCCGACACCGCGGGCGTCGCAGGTGAAGCGGCCCGCGCAGGATTCGAGCGCGGCCCGCAGATCCTCCGGCGCCTCGTGCTCGTTGCGGCCGTCGGTGAGCAGGATGCCGTGCCGGATGCTCACATCGGCCGCGCCGAGCAGCCGGTCGGCCAGCCGCAGCCAGGTGCCGATCGCCGTACCGCCACCGGCCTTGAGCGCCCGCAGGGCCCCCTTCGCCTGGGCCCTGGTCCGTGCGTCCGCCACGGCGAGCCTGCCGTTGCCGGGGTAGACCTCCCTGGCGACGTGCGTACCGTCGACGACGGCGAACGAGGTGCCGTCGCGCAGGGTGTCGATGGCCGCCGCCGTCGCGTCACGGGCGTTGCGCATCTTCGTCGGCGGGTAGTCCATCGAACCGGAGCAGTCGACCATGATCACCACGGCGGCCTTCGGTGCCTGCCCGGGAACGCGCGCGGGCGCGGCGGTCGCACCGGACAGCGGGACGCCGCCGGTGGTGCCGCCCCCGGTCGAGGTGACCGTGACGATCGCGTTGACCTCGCGCCCGCCTTCCGGCAGGTATTCGTTCTGGTACACCTCGACGGAGAACTGCGGCACGTTCGACTTGGAGAAGTTGGCCATCTGGTCGGCTCCTTGGGACTCCAGATGTCGGATGAAGACAGCTGAGAGGGAAGAAAAGCGGGCGAAGGCGGCGGCGCGGGGCGTGCGGTCGGAACTGGAACCAGGCGTTACGGAACGGGACTCACGTGGTATCGCAGGCCGATCCTGCCCCCTGGGGCTCCACGGCGAACGGCAGCAGAGCCACTGTTACGTTGTCGTGGCCCCCACCGTCGAGCGCATGCCCCACCAGCACCTGGGCGCCGTGCAGCGGCCGTTGGTGCGCGTCGGCCGGAACCGCCGCGGCCATCTCGGCCGCCGACTCCGCGTAGTTCCACAGGCCGTCCGTGCAGACGACCACCAGACCGGACCGGTCCGGCTTGAAGGACGCGGTGTGCGGTTCCAGGTCGTACGCGTCGGCGCCGAGCCACCCCGTGATGGCGTGGGCGCGCTCGTCCGCGTACGCCTCGGCCTCGTTCATCAGGCCGGTCGCCACCATCTGCGCGGCCCAGGAGTCGTCCTCGGTCAGCCGGGCGGGCGGGTTGGCACGGTCGTCGGGCACCCAGTAGACGCGGCTGTCGCCGACCCAGCCGACGATCAGCAGGTCGTTCGCCAGGATCGAGCCGACCAGGGTGCACGCCGGGGCGTTCTGGTGGCGGTGCCGGTCGTGCTCCATGGCCCGGCCGGGCTCCTGCGCCAGGGCGTTGACCGCCTCGGCCGCCGCGAGGATCGCCTCGTGCATCGCCTGCTGCGGATGGGTGCCTCGCGGCAGCGACTCCAGGAGCGCCTCGTTGGCCGCGCTCGCGGCGGCCGCCGACGCCTCGTCCGGGCGGCTGGCCGACGAGACGCCGTCGCAGACGATCGCGACGACGGCCGGGGAGCCGTCGGGGAGCGCGGTGGTCGACACCGCGAACGCGTCCTCGTTGCGGTGATGGCGCAGTCCCCGGTCGCTGACGGCGGCCACCGAACCGAGCTCCTGCTCCATGTGATCGCGCTCGCGCGGCTGGGCATGACCGCAGTTCTCGCAGTAGCCATCGGTGTCGACCCGGCCGGCCCGGCAGGCCACACACACCCGGGTACCGGCCGGCGGCGTGGCCGCCACCGGTTCCGCGGCGGGGGTACGGGGGTCGGGCGCGGACGCCGGGGCGGCCTGCGGCGCACCCGCCGGGGCGGGCGCGGCCAGCTCGAAGTCGCCCGATCCGCCCGGTTCAGCCGTCCCGTCCGTCCCGTCCGATCCGGCCCGCCGGTCGGAACGGACCTCCGGCGCGGGATCCGCCGCACCGCCCTCCGGCGGTGCGGCCAGGGCGATCGTCGGGTGGTCCTGGGGAACGGGGGGCACGGCCGACAGGTCGTACCCGCACGCACCACAGAACAGGTCCCCCGGCTCCAGCGGCTCCTCGCAACCGGGGCACTTCGACAGGGCCGTCTCCTGGGGCTTCTGCGACATTTTCACACCCACGTCCGGGGGCGGAAGCGGTTGGCCCGCTCCACCAGTTCGATCCTCTCATCGCCGGGCTCCGCAAGCCTGGCGAGCATCCTGTACGAACGTTCGAGCCCGAAGCGCAGGCCCCGTTCGTCCAGCTCACTGCCGAGCAGCGTTCCCGGTCCGGCCGGCCCGGCAGGTGCGGGCGACTGCGCCGCCGGGCTGCCCGCGAGCACCCAGTCCAGCGCCGTCCCCAGCACCTCGGTCGACAGCTGTTCCCGGCGCACCGCGTCCAGCCCGAAACCGGCCAGCCCCGAGACCTGGGCCGAGGCGGCCATCAGATCGTCGATCAGCGGCTCGTCCGGGGCCCGCCCACGCAGCCGGGCCCGCACCGCGGCGACCCGGGCCGCCGTGTAGTGGATCGACGCCTCGGGCACCGACTCCAGCGCCCCGACGGCCCCGGCCCGGTCCCCGGCCGCGATCCGCACCCGGGCCAGCCCGAAGGCGGCGCTGACGAAGCTCGGGTCGGTCGTCCACACCAGGCGGTAGTACTCGGCGGCGTTGTCCAGCTGACCCAGGACCTCCGCGCAGATCCCCAGCGCCAGCTTGGGCGCCGGCTCGCCGGGGAACGCGTCGTACACCGCGTCGAAGGAGAGCGCCGCGTTCTCGTGGTCACCGGTCACCAGCGAGGTGATGCCGCGGTACCAGACCACCCGCCAGTCGTCCGGGTACTGGCCCTCCATCGCCGTCAGGGTCCGGCCCGCCGCACCGACCTCGCTCAGCTCCAGGCGGGCGCGCAGCTCGCGCAGCCGGGTCTCCAGCGAGGCCGCGGGCACCGCGTCCAGTGCGGCGATCAGCTCGGCCGGGGCGGTGGCCATCAGTCCGGCGAGGAAACCCGCGTTGGCGTCGCTCGCGTCGACCCGGGGCACGGGCAGCGCGAGCGCGGTGGACCGCACGTCCAGCCCGGCCGGCCGGGCGCCGCCGGGAACGGGGAGCCCGGCCGGCGTACCGGAGCCGCCGGCCGGGACCCGGGGCGCCGGAACCGCGGTCCGGGTCTGCGCGTACGCCAGGGCCTCGCCGCTCGGGCCCGGTACGCCGCCGGGCCCGACATGGGTGGGCGGCGCGGTCAGCGGACCGGCCCCCGGCGCGGCGTACCCGGGAGCGGGCGGG
>NZ_FMBW01000052.1 GCF_900091725.1 Streptomyces sp. DvalAA-43
GGGGCAGCCCCGCACCCGGCCCCAGCCGGCCCCGCGCCCGGCGCCGGTAGGCCCCCGCGCCCCGCACCGGCCGGGGTCACAGCCGCTCAGCGGGCAGCACGTCCTCCACCGCGCGGGCCATGGCGAGCAGCGGCGCATCGGCCCCGCGCTCCGCGACCAGCTGGAGCCCGACCGGGCAGCCGTCCGCCGTGAATCCGGCGGGCACACTGGCGGCGGGATGCCCGCTCAGGTTGAACGCCCAGGTCAGCGCGGTCGAGAACAGCTCGCCCGGACCGTCGTGGCCGTGCGGGCGGTTGGGGGTGGTCGGGGTGAGCAGCAGGGGGACACGGGCGAACAGCGCGTCGAGTGCGGTGTCGTTCGCGCGCCGGATCTCCTCGGCGCCCGGCGACGGCGATCCGCCCCGGACCGCCTGCCACGCCTCGCGCGGGTCGAGCAGCTCGCACATACGGTCCACGAGCCGCACCACCCCGGCCGCCACCAGCCGCCCCACCGCACACCGGACAACCGCCGCGACCTCCGGGTCGACCTCGGCGTACCCCAGATCGGGGGAGTAGACGGCCGACAGGGGAAGGGCGGGCGGCACCGGCTCGTACGCGTCCAGGACGGAGCGCAGATACGTTTCGGCGCCCGCGGCCGACCGGGTCAGCACCCCGGCGGACGCCAGCCCCGTGCGGTCGGGGGAGGGCAGCAGGCCGTTCGTCGTCTTCAGTCCGAACACCCCGCACCACGCCGCCGGAATCCGTACCGACCCCGCCCCGTCGCTGCCGGTCGCCAGCCCCACGAGATCCGCCGCGACGGCAGCCGCCGAGCCCGCGGAGGAGCCGCCCGGGGTGCGGTCGCGGCGCCACGGGTTGACCGTGGGGCCGTGCGCGCCCAGCCCCCAGGTCTGCCAGTACGTACCGGGGCCGGGCACCGAGGTCGCGCCGACCGGGACCCCGCCGGCCGCGATCAGCCGCCGGGCCGCGTAGGAACGGATTCCGGTGCGTCCCTTGACCGCGAACGGCATCCCGGCCAGCGGGAGTCCACCGGCCCGCCCGGCGTCGGCGAGCGCCCGCTCGGGCCACACCTCGACGAAGGCGCTCAGGCGGGGATCCTCCCGTCCGATGCGTTCCACTGCCCGGCCCACCCCGTCCGCTTCCGCCATCCGGTCAGCCTTTCAGAGCCGCCGCCATGACGGAACGGGCGATCGGGGCCGCGCTGCCGCCGCCGCTGATGTCCGCCCGGTTCGCCGCCGCGTCCTCGACGACCACGGCGACCGCGACGGCCGGCTCCGCCGAGCGGGGCGGCTGGGCCCAGGAGATGAACCAGGCGTACGGCCTGCCCGAGTTGTCGATGCCGTGCTGTGCGGTGCCGGTCTTGCCGCCGACCGTGACCCCGTCGATCGCGGCGTTGGAACCGGTGCCGTTCTCCACCACGTCGACCATCATCTTCCGCAGCTGCATCGCGGTGCGCGGGTTCATCGCCAGGTGGTAGCCGTGCGAGCCGTTCCGGCGGACGGTCGAGCCGCTGTGCGTGGTCGTACGGTCCACCAGGTACGGGTACTTGAGGTCACCGCCGTTGGCCACGGCGGACGCCACCATCGCCATCTGGAGCGGGGTCGCGGTCGTGTCGAACTGCCCGATCGACGACAGCGCCAGCTGGTCCTTGGTCATCGAGGTGTCGAAGTTGCTCTCCGCCACCCCCGAGGGGATCCTCAGCCCGGTGTCGTTGAAGCCGAACTTCCGCACCGCGTCCACCATGCCGTCGAGCCCGACCCGCACCCCCAGATCCGCCATCACGGTGTTGCAGGAGACCCGGATCGCCTCGGCGAGCGAGGCGTTCTCGCAGCCCTGTGCCTCATTGGGCAGCGTGGTCGTCGTGCCCGGCAGCACGTACGGGGACGGGGTGCCGGTGTCCTCGTCAGGATCGGTGACCACGTTCGCGTCGAGCGCCGCCGCCGCCGTCACGATCTTGAAGGTGGAGCCCGGCGGATAGGTCTGCCGGATCGCCCGGTTGAGCATCGGCTGGCTCTTCGACGCGTTCAGCCGCGCCCAGGCGTCGGTGACGGACGAACCGGTGCCCGAGAGCTGCCCGGGGTCGTACGAGGGGGCCGAGACCAGCGCCAGGATCTTCCCGGTGGACGGTTCGACGGCGGCGACCGCGCCGCGCCGGCCGCCGAGACCTTCATAGGCGGCGCGCTGCACCGAGTCCTTGACGGTCGTCACGACGTTGCCGCCGGGCTGCTGGCTGCGGGTGATCTCGTTCCACAGCGGGAACGGGGCGAGCATCGGGTCGGTGCCGGAGAGGACCCCGTCCTCGGCGTTCTCGATCAGGGTCGTGCCGTACGTCTGCGAGGCGTAGCCCGTCACCGGCGCGTACAGCGGTCCGTCGGTGTACGTCCGCTCGTACGCGAGCTGCTCGCCGGTGTCCTTGGAACCGGTCACGGAGGTGCCGCCGACCAGGATGTTGCCGCGCGGCTGGTCGTAACGGGCGATCGTGAGGCGGCGGTTGGCGGGATTGTTGTCCAGGCTGTCGGCCTCGAAGACCTGGACGCGGGCGGCGTTCAGCAGCAGCGCCACCAGCAGCACCAGACAGAGCGCGGCGGCCCTGCGGATGTAGCGGATCACCGTTCGTCCTCCACCATCGGCGCGATGATCCCGGTCTCCACCTGACCGGGCTGCGGTCTGCGGGCCTGGTCGCTGACCCGGATCAGCAGCGCCACGATGATCCAGTTGGTGACGACGGACGAGCCGCCCTGGGCCAGGAACGGCATCGCCATGCCGGTCAGCGGGATCAGCCCCATCACCCCTCCCGCGATCACGAAGACCTGGAGCGCCAGGATCGAGGCGAGGCCGATCGAGAGCAGCCGCCCGAAGGGGTCGCGCAGGGCGAGACCGGCCCGGTAGCCGCGGGCCACCAGCAGCGCGTACAGCAGGAAGATCGCGGTCAGCCCGGCCAGCCCGAGCTCCTCGCCGGCCGTCGCCAGGATGAAGTCCGACTTGGCGGCGAAGCCGATGAGGATGGAGTGGCCGAGGCCGAGCCCCGCGCCGAGCATCCCGCCCGCGGCGAACGCGAACAGCGACTGGGCCAGCTGGCCGGGGCCCTGACCGGCGTCGATGGAGGCGAACGGATCGAGCCAGTCCTGGACCCGGCTGTGCACATGCGGTTCGAAGGAGCCGACGACGAACGCGCCGACCGCGGCCAGCAGCAGACCGACCGCGATCCACCCGGTCCGGCCGGTCGCCACGTACAGCATGATCACGAAGAGTCCGAAGAAGAGCAGCGAGGTGCCCAGATCGCGCTCCAGTACCAGTACGCCGACGCTGAGCAGCCAGATCGCCACGATCGGACCGAGAACCCGGCCGGTGGGCAGCTGGAGCTTCCAGAACCGGCGGCCGGTGTAGGCGAGCGCGTTGCGGTTCGCGGCGAGATACGCGGCGAAGAACACGGCGAGCAGGATCTTGGCGAACTCGCCGGGCTGGAAGGAGAATCCGCCGACCCGGATCCAGATCTTGGCGCCGTTCACCGCCGGGAAGAAGATCGGCACGATCATCAGGACCAGCGCGGTGGCGACCGAGAGATAGGCGTACCGCTGGAGCACCCGGTGGTCGCGCAGCAGGATGACCACCGCGATGAACAGCGCGACGCCGAGCGTGGACCAGACCAGCTGGGTGGGGGCGGCCTGGTCCTTCGGCGTCTCCAGGTCGAGCCGGTAGATCAGCACCAGACCGAGCCCGTTGAGCAGGACGGCGATGGGCAGCAGCAGTGGATCGGCGTACGGGGCGCGGAAGCGGACCGCGAGATGGGCGAGGAGGGCGAGCAGCCCCAGGCCGGCCCCGTAGCCGGCCACATCGGGCGGGACCGCGTCGTTCTTGGCCAGGCCGACGGCGGCGTAGCCGTAGACGGAGATGAGGACGGCCCCGATGAGGAGCAGCAGCTCGACTCCGCGCCGCTTGGGCAGACGTAGATCGGGCGGGGGTGCGTCCGCCGTCGTTGCGGTCATGCCAGGCAACGTAGCAAGAGCTGGTGTGTATTTCCCTTATGTCGTAGCAGGTATGTCCGGGATGACGATGGTGGACGACCGGCCGGTGCCCACCCGGTATCCACCCGGTGTTCTCCCGCGCGCGGCGCCGGAGGGCGAGCGGATCGATGCTCCGTCACCCCTCGTGGCGGGGGCCGGATCCCGGGTCGGTCCGGGTGTCCGGCTCCTCGTCGTCCGGCTCCGGGTACTCGGGCAGCGTCACCCGGGCCACCGCCCCGCCGTCCGGGGCGTTGCGGAAGTCCAGGCCCGCGCCGATCACCGCGGCCTGCCCGGCGGCGATGGTCAGCCCGAGGCCGTGCCCCTTGCCGCTGCCCTCGGTGCGGAACCGCTGCGGGCCGTCGTCCAGCAGATAGTCGGGGAACCCCGGGCCGTGGTCGCGTACGGTCACCACCGGTCCGTCGACCGTCAGCACCACCGGGGGGCGGCCGTGTCTGTGCGCATTGGCGATCAGATTGCCCAGAACCCGCTCCAGGCGCCGCCGGTCGGTCTCGACGCGTACGCCCGCGGAACGCTCCGGCGGCCCGGTCCGGACCGTGGTCGGCGTCCCGGACATGAGCGCCACCCGCTCGACGAGCGGCACCAGTTCGTACACATCGAGATCGACCGTCTCGGTACGGGCGTCGAGCCGGGAGATCTCCAGCAGGTCCTCCGTCAGCGCCCGCATCGTCCGGACCCGGTCACGCACCAGCTCGGACGGACGCCCCGGCGGCAGCAGTTCGGCGGCGGCGGAGAGGCCGGTCAGCGGGGTGCGGAGCTCATGTGCCACATCGGCGGTGAACCGCTGCTCGGTCTGGAGTTTGCGCTGGAGCGTGGAGGCCATCGTGTCCAGCGCTCCGGCGACGATCGCGACCTCGTCCTGCGGGCGCGAGGGATCCGCCGTGCGCGGGTCGCGGACCCGGGCGTCGAGGTCACCGGCGCTGATCCGGCGGGCCACCCGGGCCGTCTGGTGCAGCCGCCGGGTGACCCGGGTGACCGCGAAGGCGCCGACCAGCAGGGTGGCGCTGCCGGCCAGCAGGGAGGAGCCGATGATCGCCCCGTCCAGGCTGTCGATGGTGCGGGCGCTCTGGCTGTAGTCCACCTGGGTGGCCAGTGCGTGGCCGTCCGCCGGGGCCGCCGCCCACATGGCCGGACGCCCGAAGTGGTCGGCGACGAGCGTGCCGCGCTCGCCGCTCGTGGCCAGGGTGCGCAGGGCGTCGGGCAGCCCCGGCGGGTCGATCCCGGAACCGGGCGGCAGCGCCTCGCCGGTCTCGTACGCGGCGGTGACGTCCGCCAGCCTGGCGAGGGCCTTCTCGCGGGCCTGGCCGACGGTCTGGCGGGTCACCTCGGTGTGGACCAGTACGCCCAGCAGCGCGGCGAGCGCGCAGCACATCACGGTGATGAAGACGGCCGACTTCCAGGTGAGCGTCGCGGCCCAGGCGGGCATCCGCGGCCACCGCCCCGTCCTGCTCCCGCGCCTGCCGGGCCGGCTCATCGGCGCTCCGCGGAGACGCCGGCGGACGGGGTCGCGGTGGGGCCGGTGGGCGCGGCGGTGGGCGTGGTGGTCGGCCGGACGGCCGGAGGCAGGGCGTACGGCGACCGGGACGGCGGAATCCGCTGGATCTCGTCCTGCGTCGGCAGCATCGCGCGCTGCCGGGCGTCCCAGCTCCAGGCGGTGCGGTACTCGTACCCCGTGATCGCCGACGGCACCCGCATGATCAGGTCCCGGCCGGCCAGCTCGACGCTGATCACGGCGTCCGAGGTGGACAGGATCCGGGTCAGCCCGCCCGCCTCCGGCATGTAGACCCGCACCGAGAGCTGGTGGTCGGCCAGCCGGATGCCAAGTACCAGATCGTCCCTGCCGTCGCCCGTCAGATCGCGGAAGTACGGGCGGAGCACGGGACAGGCGGCCGGCGCGCTCCGGCAGGCGTTGATCTTCCGTACGGTGTCGGCGGGGAGGTCGGCAGTGCCGCTGGACCGGTTGGGCCGGGCCCGCAGGCCCGCCCGCACCACCGCCACCGGATCCAGCCGGTGCACATCGCCGTCCGGCACCTCGATGCCCGGGATGCGCGCGGTCTCGCCCTCGCCGTAGTCGTACGGCGCGGCGGAGGCGGGCGGCAGCTCGGGCCAGAGCCGGGCGGGCCCGACGGCGACCGGGGTCGGTCCGGCGCTCCGCAGCCCGCCGCCGTTGCCGCAGCCGGTGAGCAGCACCGCGCCGACGACGGCCCCGAGGGCCGCCGCCGCGCGGCACCGCACCCGGCGAAGCGGACGCATGAATCCCTCCCTTCCGGAGGTCCAGGTCCCACGACCCTATTCGGAAGGAAGTCTGTTATGCCTATTTAGTGCTTATAGGGATGCTCATTTCGGTCGTCCGGGCTTCGGTCGTCCGGGCTTCGGTCGTCCGGGCTTCGGTCGTCCGGGCTTCGCCCGTCCGGGCTTCGCCCGTCCGGGCTTCGCCCGTCCGGGCTTCGCCCGTTCCGGCCTGGACGGGCCCGGTGCGGACGCCGCTCAGCTCTGGTAGGGGTTCTGTCCCTGTCCGTTCGGCGCGTACCCCGCCTGTCCCTGCGGCTCCCCGTACGGATTGCCGTGCTGCGCGGCCGCGTGCTGGGCCAGCAGCTGTTCGGCCTGCTCCTTCGGGATCTGCTGTTCCCCGCCGCAGAACGTGCACTGGGTCGCGAACTTCGTCGAGAACGGGAAGAGCGGCACGAAGAACAGCGTGAACTTCGTGACCCTCTTGCGCAGCGTGTGCGCGGCCGGGTTGCCGCACCAGCCGCAGACCAGCGTCAATATGGCCAGCTGGTACAGATAGCCCCGCGTACCGAAAATGATCATGTTCTGGGTCCCTTCCCCGTATTCCCCGGAAGCGCTCGCCGGCAGAGCGCCAGCAGCTTTTCGTCCTCGTAGGTGTCGTGGCTGCCGAACACGCCGTCCATCGCGTTGTGACGGCGTACGGAGGTGAGTTCGGCGCGCAGCACATGTGCCGCGTCCGACCCTGCACCAGCGGCACCCATCCGCGCCAGGCCTTCCGCCACCCGGACGCGCACATGGCGGCTCATCTCCCACTCCGCCAGGAGCGCCGGGACGGACTCGTCGGCCCGCCCGGACACCTCCCACAGCGCGATCGCGGCGTCCACCCGCAGCCACTGTTCCCCGTGCCCCAGCAGCGCGCGCAGCCGCGGCGCGACCACCGCCGCCCCCGCCCCGAGCCCGCCCAGCGCGTTCACCGCGGACCGCAGCTCATGGACGCGCTCCGCCCGCAGGCCCTCGATCAGCACCGGCAGCACGGCACCGGCGTCCCCCTCGACCGCCCACAGGGCCTTCGCGGCCTCGATCGCCGACGTGGCCCCGGGGCTCCGCAGCAGCGCCCGCAGCTCCGGTACCGCACCATGGGCCGCGGGCCCGAAGGAGCCGAGCGCCCGCAGCGCCGCGGTACGCACCCACTCGCCCCGGTACTCCGGCACGCCGCGCAGCACCCGCAGCACCTCCGGCAGCGCCTCGTCCGCCCGCAGCGCGGCCACCGAGGCGAGCAGCGGCCCCGCCCGGTCGTGCGCCCGCGCGTCGAGCGGCACCTCGCCGAGCCTGCGGCGCAGCACCCCGGCCAGCGGGGCCGCCGCCGCCCCCAGGAAGTCGATGGCGAAGCCCACGTCGTGCGGCACCTCGGGCCCCTCCAGCGCGGCGGCCAGCGCGGGCAGGACACGGACGTCGCCCAGCCTGGCCAGTGCCTTCACCGCACCGCCGAGCGCGGGCGGCCCGCTCGGCCAGCCCTGCACCCAGGCCCCCGGATCCGCCGTCACCCGCGCCGCCAGCGCGTCGGCGGCGGGCGCGGCGAGCCCGAACAGATCGTCCAGCACGTGCGAGGCGGCCTCGGCCAGCCCCGGATCGGGGGTGGCGAGCTGCTCGCCGACCAGCCGGACCAGCTCCTCGTACGAGCCCCGCCAGACCCGGATCAGCGCGCTGCTCATCCGGAGCGCGTCGATCCGCTGCCGGCGGTCCGGGCTGCGCAGCTGATCCGTCAGCAGCGCGGTCCGCTCGGCGACCCGGTCGTCGAGGCCCACGTGCAGCGTGCGCAGCAGGTCCGCCGTCCAGGGGGCGGTGGTCCCCGCGTCCCCCTCCTCGGACAGCGCCCGCAACTGGCCCAGCCGCGCCACCGGCGCGACCCGCTCCTCGACGGGCGGCTCACCGGCCGCCTCCGGGTACCCGTCGACGGCGGCGACCGCCTCGGCGGCACCGGTCTGGGCGTCGAGCGCCGGGGCGGCCCCGGACCGGCGGGCGGGCGCCGGGCGCAGCTGCCGCAGCAGCCCCGTCACCACCCGCACCACATCGCCGGGCAGCGCGTCCGGAGCGCACCGCGCCAGCTGGGCCAGCGCGGCCAGCCGCAGCCCCGGCGGGAACCCCTCGCCGGCCAGCCGGGTCAGCCACGCCGCCGCCTCCCCGGCCAGCAGCCGGTGGCGCAGGGCGACCCGCCCCGCGGCCTCGACCAGGGCGAGCCGCACCTCCTCGTCCGGCTCGACCGGCAGCCGTTCGCGCAGCAGCGCGAGCACCCGGTCCGGATGGTCGTGGAGCGCGGCGAGCGCCAGCGGCGCGCAGAGCCGTACCCCCGGGTCCTCGTCGGTCATCAGCTCGAAGAAGACCCCGGCGCCCGCGGTGACGGCGGTCGCCGCCATCGCGTAGTTGGCCGCGCCCTCGATCTCGTCCGCGTCGAACTCTTCCTCGTCGTCCTCGTCCAGATCGATACCGCCGATGCTGGTGAGCAGTTCGACGATGCTGCCCCGGTCCTGGATGCCCGGATCCACGACCAGCTCGAAGAGAAAAGGAATGCTGGCCAGCGTGCAGGCGTACACATCACCCTGGTGGTGAACCGCACCGTACATCCCGTCCAGCGCCGCCTCGCGCTCCGCCGCATCGGCGGACGCGAGACCCCGCAGCATCGCAGGCACATCACCGGCCGGCCCGTAGGCGTGCTCCATCGAGGCCCAGTCGACCTCGTCGATCCCTGCGAACACCCCATCGCCTCCCCACGCATTTCAACGAAGCAGTGTCTGCGAGGAGTCTGCACCACGGGTCGGACGATCCGCCCTCCACATGCGGTCTTTTCCTGGCGGGCATGACAAAAGTCCCTGTCATGCGCTATCGGTAGTCCCCGTCATGCGCTGCCGGTGGATCGACGTGAAACGGTCCGTCACGGGGACGGAGCGCCAACAGGGCTGCCGCGCGGACCTGTTGGCGGCCTATCGCCCGTCCGGCAGGCGTCCCGCCCGGTCGGGATCGGCCAGCGGCCCGAGCAGATCCCCGTACCGCTCCAGCCGCGCCCCCATCCCGCCCGCCAGGAAGACCAGCTCCCCGGGGGTCCGGCACTCCTCGATCTCCGCCCAGGTCACGGGTGCGGAGACGGTCGGTTCGGGCCGGGCGCGCAGGGTGTAGGGGGTGGCGGTGGTCTTCGCCGCCGCGTTCTGGCTGAAATCGACGAACACCTTCCCCGGCCGCAGCGCCCGCTTCATCCGGTGCACGACCAGGTCCGGAAGGTCCTGCTCCGCCTGGACGGCCAGCCCCTTCGCGTACGCGGACACCCGATCGGCCGGGGTCGGCTCCAGCGGCACGAGCAGATGCAGCCCCTTCGAGCCGGACGTCTTCCCATGGGCGCGCAGCCCGTCCGCCGCCAGCCGCTCGCGCAGCCACAGCGCCACCGCGCAGCACTCCACCACGGTCGCGGGCGCGCCCGGGTCCAGGTCGAACACCATCCGGTCGGCGATCCCGGGCGTACCGGCCCGCCACTGCGGGGTGTGGAACTCCACCACCAGATTGGCCGCCCACATCAGCGAGGCCAGATCCTGCACGACCACCTGCCTGGCCTTCTTGTCCTCCTGGTGCGGCACCGGGGTGGTCCGTACCCAGGACGGCGTACCCGGCGGCGGATTCTTGGTGAAGAAGCGCTGGCCGTCCGGACCGTCCGGGTAGCGCAGGAAGGACACCGGCCGGTCGTGCAGATGGGTGAGCAGTGGCCCCGCGACCGTGGCCGCGTAGTAGTGCAGCACCTCGCCCTTGGTGGTCCCGGTGGCCGGATACAGCACCTTGTCGAGATTGCTGAGCGCCAGCCGCCGCCCCTCCACCTCTGTGATCGGCGTCATACGATAAGAATCACATGAAGTGCGGATCTATAGGTGTATACACGGACACAAGGGGTGAACGGTGAGGTCCATATGGAACGGCGCCATCTCCTTCGGGCTGGTCAGCATCCCCATCAAGCTGGTCAACGCCACCGAGAACCACTCGATCTCCTTCCGTCAGATCCACCTCGCGGACGGTGGCCGGATCCGCTACCGCAAGGTCTGCGAGCTCGACGGCGAGGAGGTCACCGCCGCCGAGATCGGGAAGGCGTACGAGGAGGCCGACGGCTCGATGATCCCCATCACCGACGAGGACCTCGGCTCGCTCCCGCTGCCCACGGCCAAGACGATCGAGATCGTGGCCTTCGTGCCGGCCGCGTCGATCGACCCGCTCCAGATGGACGCGGCGTACTACCTCTCCGCCGACGGGGTCACCGCGGCCAAGCCGTACACCCTGCTCCGTGAGGCGCTGAAGCGGAGCCGGAAGGTCGCCGTGGCGAAGTACGCGCTGCGCGGCCGCGAGCGGCTCGGCATGCTGCGGGTGGTCGACGATGTGATCGCCATGCACGGCCTGCTGTGGCCGGACGAGATCCGCAGCCCCGAGGGCGTCGCCCCGGAGGCCGAGGTCACGGTACGCGACGCCGAACTCGACCTGGCCGACGCGCTGATGGACACCCTCGGCGAGGTCGACATGGATTCGCTCCACGACGACTACCGCGAGGCGGTCGAGGAACTCATCGCCGCGAAGGCGGAGGGCCGGACGCCGGAGCCGTCCCGGGCGGACGAATCCGGCGGCAAGGTCATCGATCTGATCGCGGCCCTGGAGAGCAGCGTCCGGGCGGCGAAGGAGGCCCGCGGCGAAGAGCCGGAGACCGGGGAGGAGCAGGCGGACCGGCCGGTGGCCAAGGTCACCTCCCTCGCCGGCCGCAAGAAGTCCGGCGGCACGGGGGCGAAGAAGAAGGCCACGGCGGCCGCCAAGAAGTCGGCCGCGGCCACCAAGAAGTCCGCGTCGGGCCGGGCGCCCGCCAAGAAGACCGCCGCGCGGTCGACGAAGGCGAAGAAGACGGCCGCTGGGACGGCCGCCGGGACCGGCGCCGGGACGACGGCGAAGAAGACCGCCGCGAAGGCGGATTCCAAGCAGCCGGCGAAGAAGACGGCCTCCCGCAAGCGGGCCTCGGCCTGAGGCGGGACGCCTTTTCCGCAGGCGCCCGCCCGGAAGGCGCGCACACGGCCGACGGGGCGATCGCGACGCGGGCCCCTGGCCGCGTCGGGTCCCCGGCGGTCGCGCGCACGGCCGACGGCCGCCCCGGGGGCAGGGCCCCGGGACGGCCGTCGGCAGCGGAGCGGTGGAACCGGTGGCTCAGTGCCTGCGGAACGGGAAGCGGTACGAGTCCACGTAACCGTTCGCCGGAGTCCCGACACCCGTCACGTCGTCGTACCCCTTGACCGCCTTGAGCGAGGCGTCCTTGCCGATGCTCCGCAGCGAGGTCAGCAGGCCGTCCGCCGCGTCCACGCCATTGGCGTAGTCGACCCGGACCACCGCGAGGTCGCGGTTCGGCCCCAGCGGGTGGTCGGTGACGTCGTGGTACGCCTTCGAGCCGTACCGGGAGTAGATCGCCGGGTTGGCGAATCCGATCGGCAGCCCGTGCCGGGCCTGCTGCGCGAGCGCCTGGACACCGGCGATGACCGGCGCGGCCAGCGACGTACCGCCGATGCGGTACTCGTCGTAACCGAGCGAACCGTCGGGCAGCGTCTGGGTCTGGCCGACCAGGAAGCCGGTGTTCGGGTCGGCGACGGCCGCGATGTCCGGGGCGGTGCGCATCCGCTGCTTGCCGTTGGCCCGCGCGAGCGAGTCGGGCACGATGCCGCGCTGGTAGAACGGCTGCTTCACGGACGAGCTGGTGCCGCCGCCCGCGCCGGAGGTGTACGCGCCCGGCAGGCCGTCCCAGCTCTTCCCGTCCTCGGAGAGGCTCGACTTGAGCGTGCCCCAGCCGGTCTCCCACTGGTACGTGTCGTGCTTGCCGACCGCCAGCGCGGTGCCGCCGACGGAGGTCACCCAGGCGGAGTTGGACGGAACGTCGATCTGCTTCGTGCCCGTCGACGCGACGTTGTCGCCGTCGTCGCCGGAGGAGAAGTAGAAGCCGATGCCCTCGATCGCACCCATCTTGAAGATCTGGTCGTACGCGGCCGCGATGTCCGGCGTCTCATTGGCCTCGACGTCGCCCCACGAGTTGGAGACGATGTCGGCGAGCCGGTGGTCGACGACCTTGTTCAGCGAGTCCAGCAGATCGGCGTCGTAGCAGGACGCGCCGCCCACGTACACGATGTCCGCGGCGGGGGCGACCGCGTGCACGGCCTCGACGTCGAGGGTCTCCTCGCCGTACCAGCCGGAGGCCCCGCACTCCTCGGTCCGCGTGTAGTCGTCCGGCAGCACCTGGCTGAGCTGCCCACGACGGTAGGGGGCGTCGCCGTTGCGCTTGGCGTACTCGGCGGCGTCCTTCGCGATGGTCGGCGAGGCGTACGCGTCGGTGATCGCGACGGTGACGCCCTTCCCGGTCCAGCGGCCCGCACCGTAGGCGGCGCGCAGCTGCTTGCCGGTGTACCCCTTGACGGCGTACGGCGCCTTCGCCCCGAAGGCGCTCGGCAGCGTCGAGGCGGTCTTCGACCCGTAGTACGAGGAGAAGGGGCCGGAGTTGCGGAACACCGCGTCCGGCGGCGGCAGCGTCTCGTCGTGGCTGGACTTGTGCGGCGCGTTGTCCAGGCCGGAGACGGCGAGGACGGCGTCGCTCAGCGCGGCGGGCACCGAGGCGGTGGTGGCGGGGGCGCGATAGGTACGGCTGCCCTTGCGGTAGTTGCGCAGCTGGGTGCCGAACGTCTTCTCGGCGGCGGCGACATCACCGGTGGCCGAGACGTAGTGCTGGTTGGTGCCGGTGACGGTCAGCCCGCTCGACTCCAGCCAGTGCGTGACCTGGTCGATCTGCTGCCGGGTCGCCCCGAACCGGGCCTGCGCCTGCGCGGCGCTCAGATACTTCCCGTACGAGGCGGACTGCGGGTCGGACACGGCGGCGGCGTAGGCGGCCAGCCCCTTCGCGTCCCGTCCGGCCAGATGGACCCGGACGCTGACCCTGCCGCTGTCGGACGTGGCCCCCCGGTCCGCCCCGGCGGTCGCCCAGGCGGGCTTGGTGCCCTGTAGCGCGTTCCGTCCGCTCGGCGCGGAGTCGGCGCTGGCGTTCGGTGTCCCGAGGGCGAGCGCCCCGGCCAGCAGTGGCAGCGTCGCCGCCATGCTCAGCGCGGCACGGCTTCTCGCGCGGCTGATTCTCATACAACCCCCTGCGATGTGGGTCTACGCGTGTGGACTACATGCACTGGATGATGTGCACATGTAATGCGCCACTCTGGCGAGGAACACCTCATGTAAGGGGCATGCACTGACCAAGAATCGACCAAGTGCGCGAGCCGACAGGGAGGTTCACGCCCTTTCCGTACGATTCCCCCTGCCGCCCCGCACTATTCCAGCAGTCTCCTGCCGAACCGTCAGGTGTGCGTGAGCGAGTCCGACGGCCCGACACCGAACGACGGTGAGCTGGTCACATACGTACAGCCGGTGTACCGGTACCCGGGCTGGATCCTCGACCCGTCCGCATAGCTGCTGACCACCATGCTGGACGAGCCGCCCCGGTGCTTGTACAGGAAGTGGTATTCGCCCGCGGGCAGCCACAGCGTCACGTGCGGATAGCTCTTCCCCGTGGCCTTGCAGGCGGACAGGGAGGCGGTCGGTCCGGAACGCGTCTCACAGCTGCCGCACCCCTTGATGGCGGTCTTGCCGGTGACCGGACCGGTGTAGAGGATCTCGACCCCGTCCGGGGCGTCGTTGCTGATGACGAGTTCCATCCGGACCCCGCCGGGGCCGACCGAGGGCGGCAGGTGCTTGCCGGCCGCCGCCCGGATGCCGGCGATCTCGGCGGCGATGGCGATGTCCCGGGCCCGCGCCCGGCGCCTGTCCTTCTTGTACGACGCGGCGAACTCCGCCAGCGTCAGCCGTGCCTGGTCGAACCTCTTGGCCTTGAACTGGGCGATCCCGCAGGCGTATCCGCCGTCCTGGATACCGCCGTCGGCCTTCGGGGCCAGCGCCGAGACGGACTTGTCCGGCAGCGCGAGGGCGGCCGTACGCAGCCGGCGCAGCGTGTCCCTGGCGGCGCAGGGGTCGCTTCCGCGCACGGCCCGGTTCTGCTCCGAGATCTTCCGGGAGACCGCGGGCCCCACCTTCCCGGCCTCCGCCGAGCCGGGGAACGTACGCAGCAACTCGGCGAGTTCGTCGCTCTCCCCGCCGTCCTTCGGCACGGCACCCAGCTTCGACACCCCGCACGCGTACAGCGAGGCGGCGAGCGGCCCGTCGGGATAGCCGGCCAGATCGCCCAGCAGCTTCCGGTCGATCGACCGGGGCACGGTCCGCAGATAGGTCAGCGGCTCGATGGCCTCGCAGAGCTCCTTGCGCCGGTACGGCGCCGAGACCGCCTCGTAGTACGCGTCGAGCCGCTTCGGCACCAGCTTCCCGGCGCGCGACCCGGCGTGCTCCTCCCCGAGGTCCCGGTAGACGGCGAGCGCCGCCTGATAGTCGCCCCGCGCCTCGGCGAAGGACTTGCCGGAGGCGGCCTCGACGCTCCGGTCGCCCCGGTCCAGCCGGTCGAGCAGCATCTGTTCCACGGCCTCGTCCCGCGCGGAGCCGTAGGCCACCACACCTCCCGCGGGCACCGCCAGCAGCACCAGCCCCGCCCCCGCCGCCACCACCGGCCGCCACGACCCGCCGACCGCCCGCCGCCGCGCGACCCGCGCCCCGTCCACGGCCGCCAGGACCAGCGCGACGAGATACGCGACGACCACCCCACCGGCGGCCCCCTCGGGCTCCGCAGGCAGCACGGCCCACAGCAGCGCACCGGTCGCGACCCAGCACAACGCCACCCGCACCCAGCTCCGCATCAGCGCATAGCCGAGCCCGAACCCGCTCAGATTGAGCAACGCCACGGCCACGGCCCGCAGCCCGCCACCGGGCGGTGGCGGCCCGACCACGGGCGGCTGCGCGGGTGGCGGCGGCGGAACGAAGCCGGGCGGCGGCGAAGCGGACCCGGGCGGTGGCTGCGAAGCGGACCCCGGCGGCGGTGAGGCGGAACCGGCCCCGCCATCAAAACTCTGATCGTCCCAACTCACGTCGGCCCCCCAACGATTGAGCAAACCGGGCCTCGGATCGAACCCGGCCGGAACACCATCCACGACACCCCGAACAGTGTCAATCCGGGCGCACTCCCGGGGCGCGGCGCCCCGCGCCCGAGACCGCGCGTGCTCCCCGGGCTCCCCCTCACGAACACCTGCCGGCACCTGCCGGGCGCCCCGAAACGCCGATTGATCACCGCCCGCACCGCTCCGCGCCTATGCTCGCCGGATGGAGCAGAGCGAAGTGGTGAAGCGCGTGGTGGGCATCCTCACGGAGGCGGGCGAGATCCGTCGGCTGCTCGAAGAGAATGTCGACCGCGAGGACCTGGAGACCGACCCCAGTGTGGTGACCGTACTCCTCAACGAGACGATGCCCCGGATCTCCGTCCCCGAGGACGCCTCGATCGAAGAGGTCGCGACGCTCGTCGGCCGGGAGGTCGGCGGTGCGGTGGAGCAGCTCGTCGGCGCGTTCACCCTGGCCTTCGCGATGCTGGCCCAGGTGCACGACTCCGGGCAGACGGATGTGACCTCCGCCGATGTGCTCCAGGACCTGGCACTGCGGGCCGAACAGATCGGCTCCGACGGGCCGGACGACGCGGGGGAGTAGTCCGTACGGAACGAGCCTCCCCGGGCCGGTGGCCGCCACGGGCCTCCCGCGCCGGTGGCCGCCCAGCGCTCCCCGGCCGGTGGCCACCGGCCTACGGCTCGGTGACACCCGGGCGGGAACCGGGGCCCGGCGCCCCCTTGTCCGCCCGCCGCAGCAGGACGACCGCCGCCACCGCCGCGGCGAGCGCGACCAGTGCCGCGACGGCGCCGACCTCGCCGACCGCTGTCGTGTACTCCCGGCGCCCGGGGGCGGAGAGGCCGATGAGCAGCCCGCCGCACACCGCGGTGCCCAGCGCGAGACCCACCTGGCGGGCGGTGTTGGCCACGGCCGCGGCCGTGCCCGCGCGGGGCGGGTCGGCGTCCCGCATGGCCGCGGACGGAAGCACCGGCGACACCATGCCCGCACCGATCCCGGTCAGCAGCAGTGACGGTACGAGCGCCGCCGGCCCGTAGGAGACGCCCAGCAGCGCGAAGCCCGCACACCCCGCGGCGCAGAGCGCGGTGCCGACGCCCAGCGGTATCCACAGCCGTACGCGCTGGAGCACCGCCCCGCACGTGGCGGAGACGACGAAGAAGACCGCGGGCTGGAGGGCCAGCAGCAGCGAGGTGTCTACCGCGTCCAGGCCCGCACCGTCCTGGAACCACGACGACATCACCGTCAGCGGCCCGAACGCGGCGAAGTAGTAGCCGAACGCCACCGCGACCACGGCCAGGAACCTGGGGTGGCGGAAGAGCGCCGGATCGATGACGGGCTCCGGCGTACGGCGCTCGTACGCGACGAAGGCGAGCACCGCCACGGCCGCCACGAGGGCGGCGAGTCCCGGGCCCGCCCCCGCCCCGTGCTCGCCGAAGAGGAGCGAGCCGACGACCAGGGCGGCGATGGCCGCACTCAGCAGGACCGACCCCGCCACGTCCATCCGTCCGGCCCCGCGCTTCGGATCACGGGGCAGGAACACGAAGGCGAGCACCAGCCCGGCCGCCCCCACCGGCACGGCGAGCAGGAAGATCCAGCGCCAGCCCAGCGCCTCGGCGAGCAGTCCGCCGCAGACATTGCCGACGGCGGCGGCCAGCCCGGCCACGGCGCCCCAGACGGCGAAGGCCCGGTGCTGTTCCCGGCCGTGGTACGACGCCCTGATGAGCGGCAGCGTGGTCGCGAACATGGCGGCCCCGCCGACCCCCTGCGCACCCCGGAACGCGATGAGCTCCCGCACCCCGGGCGCCAGCCCGCAGGCCAGCGAGGCCAGCGTGAAGAGCCCGAATCCGGCCAGGAAGACCTTGCGCCGGCCGAGCGCGTCGCCCACCGCGCCGCAGACGATGAGGAGCGCCGCGAGCGCGAGCGTGTAGAGGTCCACGACCCACTGCAACGCCGCGAAATCGGTGTGCAGATCAGTGGCGATCGCCGGGATGGCCACGGTCACGACCGTGGCGTACGCGAGCAGCAGAAAGGTGGCCGTGCAGGCGACGACCAGGGGAGCGAAGTGACGCGGTCTCACGGTTCAGTTCCTCCGGGTCGGCCGGTCGTACGCGGCCAGGCAGCGGTTGTGCTGATCGAGGTAGGCGATGGCGAGCCGGCCCGTCACCGGGTTCCCGTAGGTCTCGCACTCGACCTCGTACACCTCGTGGATGAGCTCTCGCGTGAGCACTTCGTCCGGTGGCCCGTGAGTCACCACGGCGCCTTCCTTGAGCACGTACAACTCGTCGCAGTAGCTCGCCGCCATCGGCAGATCGTGCAGCGCGGCGAGCACGCCGATGCCGAGCTCCTTGACGATCGAGAAGATCTCCAACTGGTGCTTGATGTCCAGGTGGTTGGTGGGTTCGTCGAGGATGAGGAAGGCCGGTTCCTGGGCGAGTGCCCGCGCGAGCACCACCCGCTGGCGCTCGCCGCCGGACAGGGTCCGGAAGGTCCGCCCCGCGTACTCGGCCATGTGCACCCGGCGCAGCGCCCGCCGGACGATCTCCCGGTCCCGTTCGCCGGTCGTCTCCAGCAGCCGCTTGTGCGGGGTGCGTCCCATCGCGACCATCTCCGCCACCGTGAAGTCGAAGCTCTGGTCGTTGAACTGGGCGACCACCGCGAGCCGGGTGAAGACCGCACCGGGGCGGCTCGCGAGCAGGTCCAGCCCGCCGAGCACCGCGGTCCCGGAGTCGGGGGCGACGACCTTGTAGATGCTCTTGAGGAACGCGGATTCGCCGCGCACGGCAGCGGGTTGCGCGGTGTTCGCACAGCCGGCGAGCAGGAGGGGCGAACCGGCGGCGAGGGCCGCGCGGACGCGTATCGGGATCCGGAGCGGGGAGGCGTTCACGATGTCCTTTCGGGGATGGCGTGGCATCGGCCACCCGGCCATCCTCGGAAGGAACGCGGCGGAACGTGTACGGAGAGCGGGACCGGGAAATGTGGAGCGGGCGCCCCTCCCGAAGAGTGCGGGCGCCCCTCCCGAGGAGGACGCCCGCCCCACACTCCGTTGCCCCGCGGAATCAGGAAACGGCCTCCCGGACACCGGCCACTGCCCGTCCCGCACGGTACTGCCGGGGCGTCCGCCCGTAGCGCTTCTTGAACGCGTGGCAGAAGTTGCTGGGACTGGAGTAACCGCTCCTGAGCGCGACGGCGGCGATGCTGAGATCGGTCTCGACGAGCAGCAGTGAGGCCCGGCGCAGACAGGCGTTGCGGTGGTGGTGGAAGACCGTGTCGCCGTAGAGCTGCTTGAACCCTTCGTTCAGCCGCTTGGGAGTCATCCCCAGCACCCGCGCGAGCGACTCCCCGGTGTGCTGCTCGTGGAGGTTCTCCATCAGCAGCTCCGGAACCTTCCGGATCCGCTCGATCTCGTACTCCGCCATGGGCGGCCGGACCGGGCCGCGCGGGGACTCGGTGCCCGCGACGATCCGGGCGAGGATCTCCATGACCTTCGACTCCAGATACAGCGCGCGGAACCGGGCCGGCAGCGCACAGGTGTACAAGTCGGCGAACGAGGCCGCGAGTTCGGGCGGTGCCTGACGGCCGAGGTAGTGCGCGTCGCGCAGCTCGGCCGGCATCCCCTCGACGCTCTCCTCCCAGGCCGCCGTCCCCAGGCTCCCGAAGAAGACACCGGTCGCCTCCCGGCGGGCCGCGATCGACACGCCCCGGTAGCGCTGCCCGGCCGGCCGGACGAGACGCCCCGCCGAGGCCCGCGAGTGCGATATCGACAGCCCGTTCGCCCCGAAGACCGTCGCTCCGGTCGCCCGCTCCTCCAGATGCATCAGCCCGTCGACGCAGTACTCCAGCTCGAAGTAGTCGCCGGCGAGCTTGAAGTCGAGGATCAGCTCGTCGTGGAACGTCAGGTCGTACAACGTGAGCGTGACCCCGTGGAGCAGCTCATGGACGGTGACGCTCCCGACCCCGGTCCCCGGCCGCAGGTCGTACACCCGGGCCCCCTCCACGCCACCACCGCGACAGGTCCCGATCGCCGCGTAGAACTCCCGGTACTGCCGCCCGAGATCCGCGTACCCGCGCGCGGACGTGAGAGAGAAGCGCCTGGTCACACCGCCTCCAGAGAAGTGGACATCGACTCCGGTACCCTTGCTTAGGGTAGCCTAAGTTCTTTTGTGGGGGCTGAGGCGAGGTCCGGAGTGCGCTGGGCGAAGTCGCCCGCGGTGGAGGGGAGGTGCGCGACGGGGCATGTCCATGCGTCCCGAGCGGTGCGCGACCGCACATGAAGAAGGCCCTCCGATCTGGCGTGAAGCCTGATCGAAGGGCCTGTTCGGCACCTTGTGCAAGGTGCCCTCGGCAGGATTCGAACCTGCGCACACGGCTCCGGAGGCCGATGCTCTATCCCCTGAGCTACGAGGGCGTATCGCTGTGTTGCTCGGCGACGGGTGAAACACTACCAGCTTCCGCGGGGTGTCCGTGAACAGGTATTTCCGGGTCGGCGGAGCCGCGGCGCGGGCCAGGTCACAGGGGGCGTGCGGTGCGTTCCGGATGCTTCCGGCCACCCCTCGCGCCACCCGTCCGGGGGCGGAAGTGGGTAAAACCCGGACGCAGCCACGGAGCCGGCCCTACTCTCGAAGGGTGTCAGGGGCGTGTGGCCGCGTGCTTGTTGTCGACGACAACAAGGTCATCCGGCATTTGATCAGGGTCAACCTCGAGCTTGAGGGCTTCGAGGTCGTGACCGCGGCCGATGGTGTCGAGTGTCTGGATCTGGTGCATCGGGTCCGTCCCGATGTGATCACGCTCGATGTCGTCATGCCCGGACTGGACGGTGTGCAGACCGCCGCCAGACTGCGTTCCGATCCACGGACCAGACATCTGCCCGTGGCGATCATCAGCGCCTGCACGCCGTACGAGGTGGACAGCGGGGTCGCCGCCGGGGTCGACGCGTTCCTCGCGAAGCCCTTCGAGCCGACCGAGCTGGTACGGCTCGTGCGGCAGCTGATGGAGCGGGGGAAGCCGCCGTCGCTCGACGGCAGACGGGGCGCCGGGACCGCGGAGCGCGCCGCGGGGTGACCGCATGGCGAAACCGGGTCGCGGGGTGCCCCCCTTCCTCCCATACGCTTGTCCTGTGACCCCCGCCGATCTCTCCAGGGCCGTGCTGCACGCCGTGCGCCGCGCGGTCGCCGAGGACGCCCTGCGCGCGCCCGTGCCCGCGCGCGTGCGAGTGGAGCGGACCAGGCCCGGCGGGCGCGGGGAGTACGCCTGTGCCGTCGCCCTCCAGCTGGCGGGGCCCGCCGCGCTGCCGGCCAGGGACGTGGCCGCGATCCTCCGGGAACGGGTGCTTCACGCGCCGGGGATCGGGGATGTCGAGATCACCGGGCCCGGATTCCTGAACTTCACGCTGCGCGCCGGTGCGCACGGCCTCGACACCCTGGTGCGGACCGTCGGCGCGCACGGCACGGCGTACGGGCAGGGGGACGCCCTCGCCGGTACGAAGGTCTCGTTCGTGCCCGTCGAGGAGCTTCGCGCCCGGGTCGTCACCGAGGCCGTCGAGCGCCTGCTCCGGTCCCAGGGGGCCACGGTCGGGGAGCGCGCGGCGGGCGGGGAGACGCTGCACGTGGTGCCGGTGCCGGCCGCCGACCGCGACCTCTTCGACCGTCTCGGGAACGACGCCGCGCGCTGGGCGCTGCTGCGGGCCGCACCGCACGACCGGCCCCGGGACACGGGGGACGGCGCGCTCCTCGTGCAGCAGGAGAGCAATCCGCTGTTCCGGGTGCGGTACGCACACGCCCGGATCCGCGCCCTGGGCCGCAACGCCCGACAGCTCGGGTTCGGCGCGGCGTACGAGGAGAGCGTGGACGCGCCCGCGCTCGCCGCGCTGCTCGCCGACCACCCCGGAGTGCTCGCCGCCGCCGCCCGGCACCGCGAGCCCGACCGGGTCGCCCGGCAGCTGGAAGCCCTCGCGCAGGCCTTCTTCGACTTCCACGACAGCGCTTCGCCGCTCCCCGTCGGTGACGAGAAACCCTCGGCCGCCCACCGTTCCCGGCTCGCTCTTGCCGAAGCCGCCGGGACGGTGCTGGCAGGCGGCCTGTCCCTGCTCGGCATCAGCGCACCCGAAGTCCTCTGAGAGATCCGAGAGAGCAGAGCAACACGATGAGCCGATCCGCACACCCCGCCGGGCCCCGTCACGCCGACGTGATGACGGAGGGGCACTACACCGCCCCGCCCGCCGACCTCAACGCCCTGGACGGGAAGGTCTGGGCCCGTACCGTCACCCGCGACGAGGACGGCACGGTCACCGTCGGCGGGATCGAAGTGACGCGGCTGGCCGAGGAGTTCGGCACCCCCGCCTACTTCCTCGACGAGAGCGACTTCCGGGCCCGCTGCCGCGCCTGGGCCGACGCCTTCGGACGCGACGCCGACGTCTTCTACGCGGGCAAGGCCTTCCTGTCGCGCGCCGTCGTGCGCTGGCTCCAGGAGGAGGGGCTCAACCTCGACGTCTGCTCCGGCGGCGAGCTGACCACCGCACTGGACGCCGGGATGCCCGCCGAGCGCATCGCCTTCCACGGCAACAACAAGACCGTCGCGGAGATCGAGCGCGCGGTCACCGTCGGCGTCGGGCGGATCGTGCTCGACTCCTTCCAGGAGATCGCCCGGGTCGCGCACATCGCGCAGCGGCTCGGCAAGCGACAGCGCGTACAGATCCGGGTGACCGTCGGCGTCGAGGCGCACACCCACGAGTTCATCGCCACCGCGCACGAGGACCAGAAGTTCGGGATCGCGCTGGCCGGAGGACAGGCCGCCGAGGCCGTGCGCCGGGCGCTCACCCTCGACGGCCTCGAACTCACCGGCATCCACTCGCACATCGGCTCGCAGATCTTCGACATGGCCGGCTTCGAGGTGTCCGCCCGGCGCGTGGTGCAGCTGCTCGCCGAGGTGCGCGACGAGCACGGGGTGGAGCTGCCCGAGATCGACCTGGGCGGCGGCCTCGGCATCGCGTACACCTCCGAGGACGACCCGCGCGAGCCGCACGAGATCGCCAAGGCGCTCGGCGACATCGTGACCCGCGAGTGCGAGGCCGCCGGGCTCGCCACCCCGCGGATCTCCGTCGAGCCGGGGCGCGCCATCGTCGGCCCGACCGCCTTCACGCTGTACGAGGTCGGCACCATCAAGCCCCTGGAGGGGCTGCGTACGTACGTCAGCGTCGACGGCGGCATGTCGGACAACATCCGCACCGCGCTGTACGACGCCGAGTACACCGTCGCGCTCGTCTCGCGCACCTCCGACGCCGAGCCGATGCTCGTCCGGGTCGTCGGCAAGCACTGCGAGAGCGGCGACATCGTGGTCAAGGACGCGTTCCTGCCGTCCGACCTCGCCCCCGGCGACCTGATCGCCGTGCCCGCCACCGGCGCGTACTGCCGCTCCATGGCGAGCAACTACAACCACGCCCTGCGCCCGCCGGTCGTCGCCGTGCGGGACGGTGGGGCGCGTGTCATCGTCAGGCGCGAGACGGAGGAAGATCTCCTGCGTCTCGATGTCGGCTGATGAAATACATATCTCAGGATCCGGACGAGTGGCAGAATCCCCCGTCCGGTGAGTGAGACTGGTCCACACATCAGATGTAAAGGAAACGAGGTCGGATGATGCGTACGCGTCCGCTGAAGGTGGCGCTGCTGGGCTGTGGAGTGGTCGGCTCAGAGGTGGCGCGCATCATGACGACGCACGCCGACGACCTCGCCGCGCGCATCGGCGCGCCGGTCGAGCTCGCCGGTGTCGCCGTGCGCCGGCCCTCCAAGGTGCGCGAGGGCATCGACCCCGCGCTGATCACCACCGATGCGACGGCCCTGGTCAAACGGGGCGACATCGACGTCGTCATCGAGGTCATCGGGGGCATCGAGCCCGCCCGCACGCTCATCACCACCGCCTTCGAGCACGGCGCGAGCGTCGTCTCCGCCAACAAGGCGCTGCTCGCCGAGGACGGCGCGGCACTGCACGCCGCCGCCGAGCAGCACGGCCGGGACCTCTACTACGAGGCCGCCGTGGCCGGTGCCATCCCGCTGGTACGGCCGCTGCGCGAGTCCCTCGCCGGTGACAAGGTCAACCGGGTCCTCGGCATCGTGAACGGCACGACCAACTTCATCCTCGACAAGATGGACACCAGCGGAGCCGGGTACTCCGAGGCGCTCGACGAGGCCACCGCCCTCGGGTACGCCGAGGCCGACCCGACCGCCGACGTCGAGGGCTTCGACGCCGCGGCCAAGGCCGCCATCCTCGCCGGCATCGCCTTCCACACCCGGGTGCGGATCGGCGATGTGCACCGTGAGGGCATCACCGAGGTCACCGCCGCCGACATCGCGTCCGCCCGCCGCATGGGCTGCACCGTCAAGCTCCTCGCCATCTGCGAGCGCGCCGCCGACGGGCGGTCGGTCACCGCCCGGGTGCACCCGGCGATGATCCCGCTGAGCCACCCGCTGGCCTCCGTCCGCGAGGCGTACAACGCGGTCTTCGTCGAGGCCGAGGCGGCCGGACAGCTCATGTTCTACGGCCCCGGCGCCGGTGGCTCGCCGACCGCGTCCGCGGTCCTCGGCGACCTGGTCGCGGTCTGCCGCAACAAACTCAACGGGGCCACCGGTCCCGGCGAGTCCGCGTACACGCGTCTGCCGGTCAGCCCCATGGGCGACGTGGTCACGCGGTACCACATCAGTCTCGACGTGGCCGACAAGCCTGGCGTACTCGCCCAGGTCGCGACGGTCTTCGCCGAGAAGGGCGTATCGATCGATACCGTCCGCCAGCAGGGCAAGGACGGCGAGGCATCGCTCGTCGTCGTCACCCACCGCGCGTCCGACGCCGCCCTCTCGGCGACCGTCGAGGCGCTGCGCAAGCTCGACACCGTGCGCGGTGTCGCCAGCATCATGCGTGTTGAAGGGGAGTAAGGACCCATGACCAGCAAGGGCACCCACCAGTGGCGCGGCATCATCGAGGAGTACCGGGACCGCCTTCCGGTCACGAGCACGACGCCGGTCGTCACGCTTCGTGAGGGCGGTACGCCGCTCGTCCCCGCTCAGGTCCTCTCCGAGCGCACGGGCTGCGAGGTGCACCTCAAGGTCGAGGGCGCCAACCCGACCGGTTCCTTCAAGGACCGCGGCATGACGATGGCCATCACCCGGGCCAAGGAGGAGGGTGCGAAGGCCGTCATCTGCGCCTCCACCGGCAACACCTCCGCCTCCGCCGCCGCGTACGCGGTGCGGGCCGGCATGGTCTGCGCCGTCCTCGTGCCGCAGGGCAAGATCGCGCTCGGCAAGATGGGCCAGGCGCTGGTGCACGGCGCCAAGATCCTCCAGGTCGACGGCAACTTCGACGACTGCCTGACGCTGGCCCGCTCGCTCTCGGACAACTACCCGGTGGCGCTGGTCAATTCGGTCAACCCGGCGCGTATCGAGGGCCAGAAGACCGCCGCGTTCGAGATCGTCGACGCGCTCGGCGACGCCCCGGACATCCATGTCCTCCCGGTCGGCAACGCGGGCAACATCACCGCGTACTGGAAGGGGTACAAGGAGTACGCGGGGGACAGCATGTCCACGCACACCCCGCGCATGTGGGGCTTCCAGGCCTCCGGCTCCGCGCCCATCGTGCGCGGCGAGATCGTCAAGGACCCGTCGACCATCGCCACCGCCATCCGGATCGGCAACCCGGCCTCCTGGCAGTACGCGCTGGACGCCCGGGACGAATCGGGCGGTTTCATCGATGAGGTGACGGACCGGCAGATCCTGTCCGCCTACCGGCTGTTGGCCTCCCAGGAGGGCGTCTTCGTCGAGCCCGCCTCGGCCGCCTCCGTCGCGGGCCTGCTGAAGGCCGCCGAGGAGGGCAAGGTCGACCCCGGCCAGAAGATCGTCTGTACGGTCACCGGCAATGGGCTCAAGGACCCCGACTGGGCCGTCGCGGGCGCACCGCAGCCGGTCACGGTCCCGGTCGACGCGGCCACCGCCGCGCAGAAGCTGGGCCTGGTCTGAGGCCCGTCCGGCGGATCGGCGCCGGACAGGCAGTGGTGCCTTCCCCGATCGACCGGACCGGTCCGGTCGATCGGGGAAGAACCCAGCTCAACCGCCCCATTCCGGGGCGGAGAGCGCATCGGCGGTGTGCGACACGCATCGTGCGCCTCCCGTGCGCCCTATGTCGCCACAGAACCTTCCTTCGATAAGCTGTACCCAACCCGCCCCGCCGCATCTGCCGCGGTGCATGGGCCGTTGTGGCCGTCGGGTTCCCCGGAATTCCACTCCCCGTCACCACGACCTCCCGCCACCACGGAGAAACCGCTTCACCACCCCCCCCGCTGCCACACAAGGAGAGTCGTCCAACCGATGGCCGGTCCCGCCTTCCGAGCCGCCGCCGTCCGGGTGCGCGTCCCTGCGACCAGCGCCAACCTGGGCCCGGGTTTCGACGCCTTCGGCCTGTCGCTGGGGCTGTACGACGACGTCGTCGTCCGCGTCGCCGACTCCGGACTGCACATCGACATCGCGGGTGAGGGCGCCGACACGCTGCCCCGCGACGAGAGCCACCTCCTCGTACGTTCCCTGCGCACGGCCTTCGACCTGCTCGGCGGACAGCCCCGGGGTCTGGAGATCGTCTGCGCCAACCGCATCCCGCACGGACGCGGCCTCGGCTCGTCCTCCGCCGCCATCTGTGCCGGCATCGTCGCCGCCCGCGCCGTGACGACCGGCGGTGACGCCCGGCTCGACGAGGCGGCGCTGCTGGAGCTGGCCACCGAGATCGAGGGCCACCCCGACAATGTCGCGGCCTGTCTGCTCGGCGGCTTCACTCTGGCGTGGATGGACGGCGGTTCCGCGCGCGCGATCAGGATGGACCCCGCACAGTCCATCGTTCCGGTGGTTTTCGTACCCGGCAAGCCGGTCCTCACCGAGACCGCGCGGGGACTGCTCCCGCGGTCGGTTCCGCATGTCGACGCCGCCTTCAACGCCGGCCGTGCCGCACTGCTCGTCGAGGCCCTGACCAGGCGTCCCGAGCTGCTGCTCACCGCCACCGAGGACCGGCTGCACCAGGAGTACCGCGGACCGGCGATGCCCGAGAGCGTGGAACTCGTCAACCGACTGCGCGCGGACGGCGTCCCCGCGGTCATCTCCGGTGCCGGGCCGACCGTGCTCGCACTGGCCGAGGACGGTGCGGCCGACAAGGTCGCACAGCTGGCGGGCGAGGGGTGGGCGGCCAATCGCCTCGCCCTCGACGCCCCGGGCGCGAGTGTGCTGCCGCTCGTCCCGTAGCCGAGAAGTGATTGCCGGTGAGTGAGAGGGGGAATGTTTGTTGGAGCCGGTAGTGTTAACCTCAAGTCTGCAACCGACGTCTATGTGGCGCGTTGCTTCGTGTCCCTTTCCGGGACCACCAATTCTTCCGGGAGCCTCCCCAACTGCCTGAGCAGCCTGCCTGAGCAGTTTCGTGCACGCTCCGGAACCGGCACGACACCCCTCGCTTGTCCAGGAGTGGGCCGAGCAGGGGGATGCTCGCGCCGGGCCCTTGCACACCTTCATCTCTCCGCCGTACCCGGCGGACCACCGCCCCGGCACGGTCCGCAAGAAAAAGACCGCAGTCGGACAGCACAACCGGTCGCCGAGCCAGAAGGCCGACGTCCGCTCCAGGGAAGGACCCTTCGTGAGCGACACCACCGATCTGATGGGCGTGACTGCCGACAAGAACGTCGACAGCGCCGCGCCCGCCGAAGGTGCTGCCACTGGCACCACCGCACGGCGCCGCCGCTCCGGCACCGGCCTTGACGGCATGGTCCTGGCCGAGCTGCAGCAGGTCGCGTCCGGCCTCGGCATCAAGGGCACTGCGCGGATGCGCAAGGGCCAGCTGATCGAGGTCATCAAGGAGGCGCAGGCCGGTAGCTCCGCCGCGCCCAAGGCCGCAGCGCCCGCCGCCACGGCCGAGACCAAGCCGAAGCGCCGCGCCACCTCCAAGGCCCGCACCGGGGACGAGACCGCGGCCGCCGCACCCGCCGAGAAGGCCGCGGCCCAGCAGCAGATCGACATTCCCGGCCAGCCGGCCAGCGACGACCAGCCCGCGGGCGAGCGCCGTCGGCGCCGTGCCACCGCGCAGGCGGGCAGCCCGGAGAGCAAGGCGGAGACCAAGCCCGCCGAGGCCAGGACGGAGACGCAGGCCGAGCCCAAGGGCGACGACCGCGCCGACGCCAAGGCCGAGGCCGCCGCCGATACGGCCGAGGGCCGCCGCGGCGACCGCCAGGACCGCGGTCAGCGCGGCGAGCGGGGCGACCGCCAGGAGCGCGGGGAGCGCCGCGACCGTCAGCGCGACCGCCGGGGCAAGGGCGACGAGCAGGGCGGTGGCCAGCGCCAGCAGCGCCAGGGCCAGGGTCAGGGCCAGGGTCAGGGGCAGAGCCAGGGCCAGCAGGGCGGCGGCCCGCAGGACGACGGGTACGACGACGAGGCGGGCGGCCGTCGCGGCCGTCGTGGCCGCTACCGCGACCGCCGTGGCCGCCGTGGCCGCGAGGACTTCGCCAGCGAGGTCCCGGTCTCCGACGACGACGTCCTGATCCCCGTCGCGGGCATCCTGGACATCCTCGACAACTACGCGTTCATCCGGACCTCCGGCTACCTGCCGGGCCCGAACGACGTGTACGTCTCGCTCGCCCAGGTCCGCAAGAACGGCCTGCGCAAGGGTGACCACGTCACCGGTGCGGTGCGCCAGCCCAAGGACGGCGAGCGCCGGGAGAAGTTCAACGCCCTGGTCCGCCTCGACTCGGTGAACGGCATGGCGCCCGAAACCGGCCGCGGCCGCCCGGAGTTCCAGAAGCTGACCCCGCTCTACCCCCAGGACCGGCTCCGCCTGGAGACCGACTCCAACGTCCTGACGACGCGGATCATCGACCTGGTCGCTCCCATCGGCAAGGGCCAGCGAGGCCTGATCGTGGCCCCGCCGAAGACCGGTAAGACCATGATCCTCCAGGCGATCGCCAACGCGATCACGGTCAACAGCCCCGAGTGCCACCTGATGGTCGTCCTGGTCGACGAGCGTCCGGAAGAGGTCACCGACATGCAGCGGTCGGTGAAGGGCGAGGTCATCTCCTCGACCTTCGACCGTCCCGCCGAGGACCACACCACCGTCGCCGAGCTGGCCATCGAGCGCGCCAAGCGTCTCGTCGAGCTGGGTCACGACGTGGTCGTCCTGCTGGACTCCATCACCCGCCTCGGCCGTGCGTACAACCTCGCGGCCCCCGCCTCCGGCCGCATCCTGTCCGGTGGTGTCGACTCGACCGCGCTGTACCCGCCGAAGCGCTTCTTCGGTGCCGCGCGCAACATCGAGGACGGCGGTTCGCTGACCATCCTGGCCACCGCGCTCGTCGAGACCGGCTCGCGCATGGACGAGGTGATCTTCGAGGAGTTCAAGGGCACCGGCAACATGGAGCTCAAGCTCGACCGGAAGCTCTCGGACAAGCGCATCTTCCCGGCGGTGGACGTCGACGCGTCCAGCACCCGCAAGGAGGAAATCCTCCTGGGCAGCGACGAGTTGGCGATCGTCTGGAAGCTGCGCCGAGTGCTGCACGCGCTCGACCAGCAGCAGGCGATCGAGCTCCTCCTGGACCGGATGAAGAAGACCCAGTCCAACGCGGAGTTCCTGCTCCAGATCCAGAAGACGACGCCGGCCCCGGGCAACGGCAACGACTGACGTCGCACCCGACCGGCTGGATCACAGGGCCGCCCCCGTCACTTCGGTGACGGGGGCGGCCCTGTGCGTGCACCCGGCGCGTACGGCGCGGCCGAACCGAGACCTTTGCCACATGCCGGACGTGCCGCCGATGGCCCGGTGATGCCTGTAACGGTCAAGAAACCGCAGGTGAGCGCCGGATCACCGGCTGTTCATCCGAGCTCGATGTCCGTTTCGTCCTCACGCGGAAACAACAGGTGGCTGTGCAACCCTTCTTGATGCCACGGCGTCGTACGCAGTACCGACAAGTCGACGTTCCAGTGCCCGAACACCGCTGGGGGTAGCCGGGGAAAGCCGACGACCGAAGGAGACCCATGACCGAGCAGAACGGGAGCGGCGGCCGAATACGCCCCACCGGCAAGCGCCGGAAGAAGCCCTCCCGTCGTCGCAGGGCGACGGTGATCGCGGCCTGGACCCTGGCCGGGGCCGTGGTCGTCGGCGGTGCCGGACTGGGATACGCCTACGTCAAGCTCAACGGCAATCTCAAGGCCGTCGACATCAACGCCGCGCTCGGCAAGAACCGCCCCGACAACGTCGACAACGGCTCCCAGGACATCCTCGTGCTCGGCTCGGACTCCCGGTCCGGCGCGAACTCCGCGTACGGCACCGACGACGGCGCGGCCCGCTCCGACACCGCGATGGTCCTGCACATCAACAAGGGCCACCGGACGGCCTCCGTCGTCTCCATCCCGCGCGACACCCTGGTCACCCGCCCCGAGTGCACCAGCGACACCACGGGGAAGCCCGTCGCCGCCGAGCAGCGCGCGATGTTCAACACGGCGTACGAGGTCGGCGGACCGGCCTGTGCGGTCAAGACCGTCGAGGCCATGTCGGGCATCCGCATGGACCACTACCTCGAAGTCGACTTCACCGGCTTCAAGAAGCTCATCGACGAGCTGGGCGGCGTGAAGATCACCACCACCCAGGCGATCGACGACCCCAAGAGCCATCTGAAGCTCGAACCCGGCACCCACACCCTCGACGGAGAGCAGTCGCTGGGCCTCGTCCGTACCCGCAAGAGCGTCGGCGACGGCAGTGACCTCGGCCGCATCCAGCTCCAGCAGGCGTTCATCAAGGCGCTGATGGAACAGGTCAAGCACGTCGGGGTGTTCTCGAACCCGAAGAAGCTGTACGACCTCGCGGACACGGCCACCAAGGCCGTCACCACCGACTCCGACCTCGGCTCGGTCACCGAACTCACCTCCTTCGCCAACGGCCTCAAGGGGCTCGGCTCGAAGAACGTCCACATGGTCACGCTCCCCGTGGAGTACGACCCCGCCGACCCGAACCGCGTCGTACCGCTGGAATCCGCAGCCCAGCAGGTGTGGAGCGCGCTCAAGCAGGACAAGGCGATCCCCGCCTCCGCCACCGAGAAGTCGGCGGGCGACAAGGGCGCCGCGGGCGGCGTCGTACGGTGACCGGACGGGCCGGGAATAGTTGCGGCCCGCCCCCGGTTTTGGGAGATACGGCCGGTCCTGGCAGACTGGTACGTCGGCCCCGGTTCACGGACGCGCAATCCGTGCGTACGACCCGGCGCCCTCCCGAACCTAGGAGAAACCCTTGAAGCGCGACATCCACCCCGAGTACGTCGAGACGCAGGTCAGCTGCACCTGTGGCGCGTCGTTCACGACCCGGAGCACCATCGACGGCGGCACCATCCGCGCCGACGTCTGCTCCGAGTGCCACCCGTTCTACACGGGCAAGCAGAAGATCCTCGACACCGGTGGCCGTGTGGCCCGCTTCGAGGCCCGCTTCGGCAAGGCTGCCGGCTCCGCCAGCAAGTAGCGAGCCACTGCGCCGGTTCCTGGCGCCCTCTTCCGGGGGCGTCGGGACCGGCGTTTTTTCCGGCCGGGGGTGCGCGGCCCCGTTTCCGTACCCCCGCCGGGCCGGCATCACGCCGTCCAGCAGGCACGCCCGAGTGAAGAAATCAGGAGCCCGAAGATGTTCGAGGCGGTCGAGGAACTGATCGGCGAACAGGCCGATCTGGAGAAGAAGCTCGCGGACCCGGCGGTCCACGCCGACCAGGCCAACGCGCGCAAGCTCAACAAGCGCTACGCCGAGCTGACCCCGATCGTCGCGACGTACCGCTCCTGGAAGCAGGCCGGGGACGACATCGGGACGGCCCGCGAGTTCGCCGCCGACGACCCCGACTTCGCCGCCGAGGTCAAGGAGCTGGAGAAGCAGCGCGAGGAGCTCACCGAGAAGCTCCGCCTGCTCCTGGTCCCGCGCGACCCCAGCGACGACAAGGACGTGCTCCTGGAGATCAAGGCGGGCGCGGGCGGCGACGAGTCGGCCCTGTTCGCCGGCGATCTGCTGCGCATGTACCTGCGCTACGCCGAGCGCGTCGGCTGGAAGACCGAGATCATCGACTCCACCGAGTCCGAGCTCGGCGGCTACAAGGACGTCCAGGTCGCCGTGAAGACCAAGGGCGGCAACGGCGCCACCGAGCCCGGCCAGGGCGTGTGGGCCCGGCTGAAGTACGAGGGCGGCGTGCACCGCGTGCAGCGGGTGCCGTCCACCGAGTCGCAGGGCCGCATCCACACCTCCGCCGCCGGTGTGCTCGTCACGCCCGAGGCCGAGGAGGTCGATGTCGAGATCCACGCCAACGACCTGCGCATCGACGTCTACCGCTCCTCGGGCCCCGGCGGCCAGTCCGTCAACACCACGGACTCGGCGGTCCGCATCACCCACCTGCCGACCGGCGTCGTCGCCTCCTGCCAGAACGAGAAGAGCCAGCTCCAGAACAAGGAACAGGCCATGCGCATCCTGCGTTCGCGGCTGCTCGCCGCCGCCCAGGAGGCCGCCGAGCAGGAGGCGTCGGACGTACGGCGCAGCCAGGTGCGCACCGTCGACCGTTCCGAGAAGATCCGTACCTACAACTTCCCGGAAAACCGCATCTCGGACCACCGCGTCGGCTTCAAGGCGTACAACTTGGACCAGGTGCTCGACGGCGACCTGGATTCCGTGATCCAGGCGTGCGTCGACGCCGACTCCGCCGCCAAGCTCGCCAACGCGTGAGCCAAGCCCGCCCCGCCCGTAAACCGTACGGAGAACCGCGATGAACCTGCTGCTCGCCGAGGTGGCCCAGGCCACCCAGCGGCTGGCCGACGCCGGTGTGCCCTCGCCGCGATTCGACGCGGAGGAACTCGCCGCGTTCGTGCACGGCGTCAAGCGGGGCGAGCTGCACCGGGTGCCGGACGCGGAGTTCGACGCCCGCTACTGGGAGGCCATCGCCCGCCGCGAGGCCCGCGAACCGCTCCAGCACATCACCGGCCGCGCCTTCTTCCGCTACCTGGAGCTCCAGGTCGGACCCGGTGTCTTCGTCCCCCGCCCGGAGACCGAGTCGGTCGTCGGCTGGGCGATAGACGCGGTGCGCGCGATGGACGTGGTCGAGCCGGTCGTCGTCGACCTGTGCAGCGGATCGGGCGCCATCGCGCTGGCCATGGCCCAGGAGGTGCCCCGCTCGCGGGTGCACGCCGTCGAGCTCTCCGACGACGCCATCGAGTGGACCCGGAAGAACGCCGACGGATCCAGGGTCACCGTCCACCAGGGAGACGCGCTGACCGCCCTCCCCGAGCTGGACGGCCAGGTCGACCTGGTCATCTCCAACCCCCCGTACATCCCGCTCACCGAGTGGGAGTACGTGGCACCCGAGGCCCGCGACCACGACCCGGAGATGGCCCTCTTCTCCGGCGAGGACGGCCTCGACACCATCCGCGGCATCGAACGCACCGCACACCGCCTGCTGCGCCCCGGTGGCCTCGTCGTCATCGAGCACGCCGACACCCAGGGCGGCCAGGTGCCGTGGATCTTCACCGAGGAGCGCGGCTGGGCGGACGCGGCCGACCACCCCGACCTGAACAACCGGCCGCGGTTCGCCACGGCCCGCAAGGCCATGCCGTGACCGGCGGCCACCACCCGCACGACCCGTACCCGCCATACCCGTACACGCTTGAGGAGGCCGGCTGATGGCACGGCGATACGACTGCAACGACGCGACCGACCGTACGACGGGTCTGCGTGAGGCCGCGTCGGCCGTCCGCCGCGGCGAACTGGTCGTGCTGCCCACCGACACCGTGTACGGCATCGGCGCGGACGCCTTCAGTTCCGAGGGCGTCGCCGATCTGCTGGCCGCCAAGGGCCGCGGCCGCAACATGCCGACGCCCGTGCTGATCGGCTCCCCGAACACCCTGCACGGCCTGGTCACCGACTTCTCCGAGCAGGCCTGGGAGCTCGTCGACGCCTTCTGGCCCGGCGCCCTCACGCTCGTCGCCAAGCACCAGCCGTCGCTCCAGTGGGACCTCGGGGACACTCGCGGCACCGTCGCCATCCGGATGCCGCTGCACCCGGTCGCCATCGAGCTGCTCACGGAGGTCGGCCCGATGGGCGTCTCCAGCGCCAACCTCACCGGGCACCCGGCCCCCGAGGACTGCGACGCGGCCCAGGAGATGCTCGGCGACTCCGTCTCCGTCTACCTGGACGGCGGCCCGACGCCCGGCATCGTGCCCTCGTCGATCGTCGACGTGACCGGCAAGGTCCCCGTGCTGCTGCGGGCCGGCGCGCTCTCCGCCGAGGAGCTCCGCAAGGTGGTACCCGACCTCGAGGTGGCCAATTGACCGCCCCTGAGGGGCGTGGCATAACGGGGCGGTCCGACTCCTTCCGCATCCTCCACGTCAGCACCGGCAATGTCTGCCGCTCGCCGATCACCGAGCGGCTGACCCGCCATGCCCTGGTGGACCGCCTCGGCGATCCGCTCAGCGGCGGGCTGATCGTGGAGAGCGCGGGCACCTGGGGCCACGAGGGCGCCCCCATGGAGGCCAACGCCGAGACCGTCCTCGCCGACTTCGGCGCCGACACCACCGGCTTCGTCGGCCGGGAGCTGCTCGACGAGCACGTGATCCGCGCCGACCTGGTGCTCACCGCCACCCGCGACCACCGCGCGCAGGTGATCTCGATGGGGCACTCGGCCGGTCTGCGGACGTTCACCCTCAAGGAGTTCACCCGGCTGGTCCGGGCGATAGACCCCGCCACGCTGCCCGACCCGCTCGACGAGGGCGTCGTCGAGCGCGCCCGCGCGCTGGTCCGGGCCGCGGCCGCGCTGCGCGGCTGGTTGCTGGCCCCCACCGCCGAGGCGGACGAGGTGTTCGACCCGTACGGCGCCCCGATCACGTTCTTCCGCTCCATCGGCGACGAGATCAACCAGGCCCTCGACCCGGTCGTCACGGCCCTGACGGGCGTGCCCGCGCCGCACTGACGCGCACGCCGCCCGCGCCACTCCGACGGGCGTACGCACCGCCTGGGCAGAGGGGCCCAACGGGTGCATGACGGCGCCGTACAGCGGGCAGGAGGCCCCTTGCGGGCCTACATTGGAGCTGACGCCAGCGCCCCCTTCCCAGGCCCGGAGCCCATCGATGCCGGTCACCACGCCAGCCGCGCCGTTCTCCGCCCCCGGGACCGCCCTGCCGCAGGACTTCGACGCCCTGCTCCGGGAGGACCCGGAGATCGCCGCCGTGCTGCTGGGGGAGCTGCACCGCCAGTCCAGCACCCTTCAGCTGACCGCCGCCGAGAACTTCACCTCGCCCGCGGTCCTCGCCGCCCTCGGCTCACCCCTCGCCAACAAGTACGCCGAGGGCTATCCCGGAGCCCGCCACCACGGCGGCTGCGAGCAGGCGGATGCCGCCGAACGCATCGCCTGCCGTCGCGCCACCGCGCTCTTCGGCGCCGAGCACGCCAACGTCCAGGCCCACTCCGGCTCCTCCGCGGTCCTCGCCGCGTACGCCGCCCTGCTCCGCCCCGGTGACACGGTGCTGGCGATGGGACTCCCGTACGGGGGACACCTCACGCATGGTTCGCCCGCCAACTTCTCCGGCCGCTGGTTCGAGTTCATCGGCTACGGGGTGGACTCCGAGAGCGGCCTGATCGACTACGAGCAGGTGCGCGCACTGGCCCGCGCCCACCGCCCCAAGGCGATCGTGAGCGGCTCCATCTCGTACCCCCGCCACCCCGATCACGAGCTGTTCCGGGAGATCGCCGACGAGGTGGGCGCGTATCTCATCGCCGACTCCGCGCACCCGATGGGGCTGATCGCCGGGGGAGCGGCGCCGAATCCGGTGCCGTACGCCGATGTGGTCTGCGCGACCACGCACAAGGTGCTGCGCGGTCCGCGCGGCGGGATGATCCTGTGCGGCGCGGAGCTGGCGGAGCGGATCGACCGGGCGGTCTTCCCGTTCACCCAGGGCGGTGCGCAGATGCACACCGTCGCCGCGAAGGCGGTCGCGTTCGGCGAGGCGGCCACCCCGGCGTTCGCGGCGTACGCGCACCGGGTGGTCACCCATGCCCGGGTGCTGGCGGCCGGTCTGGAGGCGGAGGGCTTCGAGGTCACCACGGGCGGCACGGACACCCATCTGATCGTCGCGGACCCGGCCCCGCTGGGCGTCGACGGGCCCACCGCCCGCGCCCGGCTGGCGGCGGCGGGCCTGGTGCTGGACACCTGCGCGCTGCCGTACGGGGAGGCCCGGGGCATCAGGCTCGGTACCGCGGCCGTCACCACCCAGGGCATGGACGACGCCGACATGGCACGGCTGGCCGTGCTCTTCGGAACGGCCGTGCGGGAGGAGGACGACATCCGCGCGGAGGTGCGGGAGCTGGCAGAACGGCATCCGCCGTATCCGGCACAGGCGGGCCCGGCCTGATCCGGACGGAAGACCCTGGACGTCCGGTGTGGAACCGTTCGGTCCGTTCGCTGTGTCCTCGGTCATGAGGCCCATGCAGCGCGGCCGTCGCGGATGGCCGGACGGTTTAGGGTGTGGGCTGAGATGGCCGGCGAAAATCTATGGGGCAGCCCGTGCGTGATTACCTGCTGACGCTCTGTGTCACGGCCGCGGTGACCTATCTGCTGACCGGTCCGGTGCGTAAGTTCGCCATCGCGATCGGGGCGATGCCCGCGATCCGTGCGCGTGACGTCCACCGAGAACCCACACCGAGGCTCGGCGGCATCGCCATGTTCGGCGGGCTGTGCGCGGGGCTGATCGTCGCGGCCCACCTCCACAACCTCGACTGGGTCTTCCAGCTCTCCACCGAGCCGCGGGCCCTGCTCTCCGGCGCCGCGCTGATCTGGCTGATCGGTGTCCTGGACGACAAGTTCGAGATCGACGCCCTGATCAAGCTCGGCGGGCAGATGATCGCCGCCGCGGTCATGGTCATCCAGGGTCTGACGATCCTGTGGCTGCCGATCCCGGGCATCGGCACCGTCGCGCTCACCCAGTGGCAGGGCACGCTGCTCACGGTCGCCCTGGTCGTCATCACCATCAACGCGGTCAACTTCGTCGACGGTCTGGACGGTCTGGCGGCGGGCATGGTGTGCATCGCCGCCGCCGCGTTCTTCCTCTACACCTACCGGCTCTGGTACGGGCACATGATCGAGGCGGCGGCCCCGGCGACGCTCTTCATGGCGATCCTGATGGGCATGTGCCTGGGCTTCCTGCCGCACAACATGCATCCCGCGCGGATCTTCATGGGCGACTCGGGCTCGATGCTGATCGGCCTGGTGCTGGCGGCCGGGGCGATCTCGGTGACCGGCCGGGTCGACCCGGACACGATGAAGCTCTTCGCCGGGAGCGAGCGCGAGGTCACCCACGCGATGCTGCCGGTCTTCATCCCGCTGCTGCTGCCGCTGACGATCATCGCGGTCCCGGCCGCGGACCTGGTGCTGGCGATCGTGCGGCGGACGTGGAACGGGCAGTCGCCGTTCGCGGCGGACCGCGGACATCTGCACCACCGCCTGCTGGAGATCGGCCACTCGCACAGCAGGTCCGTGCTGATCATGTACTTCTGGTCGGCCCTGATCGCCTTCGGGGCGGTCGGCTACTCCGTGCACTCGACGTCCCTGTGGATCGTGATGGTGATCGTGGGGATGAGCACGCTGGGTCTCGTACTGCTGCTGATGCCCCGCTTCACCCCACGGGCGCCGCACTGGGCGGAACGCTTCGTACCGCCCCGCTACCGCCGCGGGCGGGACGGGGGAGGGGCTCCCGGGACGGCGGATGCGTCGGAGCCCGAGGCCCAACAGGGCCCGCCCGGAAGCCCGATGGGGCGGACGGGGCCCGAGTCGCAGGAGCGCACCCCGGTCGTCGTGGGCGTCTCCGGCGTCAACGGGGCGACTGCCATCGGCCCTCGTTCGCGTTTTTCGGACAGAGATCCGGCTGAATCCGCACGTTGAGAATTCGGGCACCAAGGGGCAATACCAGACAACATATTGAGTTGTCTTGCTCACATGCGCGAATTCACTCTCACGTGTGACTGTAAGCACACTTTCTTGGTAAAGACCTCATCAAATAGTTTGTGATACCGTTCACGAAGCCCGGTGACGGAGTTGAAGGACCTGAGTAGCACGGTCCATCGGCCCGAGGCATCGACTCGGACCGGGCCTACGCTCGTCCATGACGACACACTGCCCACCCCCTGCAAGCGGAGCTGCCGCCATGCCGTCCAACGACGTCCGGACTCTCCTTCAAGCCGCCGTACCCACCGCTGTCGCCGGCGCCGTAGCCGTCGCCGTCAGCGCTGGAGTCGCGGGCGGCAAGGGAGCCCTCGGCGCGGGCGTTGCGACGATCGTGGTGATTCTCTTCATGGGGATCGGACTGCTGGTCCTGCAACGGACCGCGCGGTCCCTGCCCCACCTGTTCCAGGCGATGGGGCTGATGCTTTATACGGCTCAGCTTCTCCTTCTGTTCATCTTTGTCGCCGCGTTCAAGAACACGACGATGTTCAACCCGAAGGCCTTCGCGATCACGCTGGTCGCGATGACCCTCGTGTGGATCGGCGCACAGACGCGTGCGCACATGAAGGCCAAGATCCTTTACGTCGAGCCCGAGTCCGACAAGGCGGAAAAGCCCAGGAACACGGGATCGAAGTCGTGAAGGGTAGGGGCGGGATAAGTGCAGGTTCAAGACCCTGCTATCGTCCGGTTCCAACTGCGGCACTGCGGGCGCGGGCATGTGAGCTGACGCCTGCTCGATCGCGAGGCTCAATGCCTGACTGCCGCTCACACATCCGTAACACCAGTCCAGTGCCGAACCGCGGCTGCGCGCCGCGCCGACACAACGAGGTTGCCGTACCTATGCGCCACGCTGAAGGAGCCCGCGGTGAGTGCTGACCCGACACAGGTGCTCGCCTTCGAGACCGATTGCCACATCTTCTCCGGTTGTGGTTTCCCGGGTCCTGGCTTGCACTCTTTCCTGTTCGAGCCGATCTTCGGTGACGCGGACAGCAACATCTACTTCAACAAGACGATGCTGCTGGCGCTCCTCGGTACGGTCATCATCGTCGGCTTCTTCTGGGCCGCCTTCCGTAAGCCGAAGGTCGTTCCGGGCAAGCTGCAGATGGTCGCCGAGGCCGGATACGACTTCGTCCGCCGCGGGATCGTCTACGAGACGCTCGGCAAGCGCGAGGGCGAGAAGTACGTCCCGCTGATGGTCTCGATCTTCTTCTTCGTGTGGATGATGAACCTCTGGTCGATCATCCCGCTCGCCCAGTTCCCGGTGACGTCGATCATCGCGTACCCGGCCGCTCTGGCGCTGATCGTCTACGTCCTCTGGATGAGCATCACGTTCAAGCGCCACGGCTTCGTCGGCGGCTTCAAGAACCTGACGGGCTACGACAAGTCGCTCGGCCCGGTGCTCCCGATGGTCATGGTCATCGAGTTCTTCTCGAACGTGATCGTCCGCCCGTTCACGCACGCGGTCCGACTCTTCGCGAACATGTTCGCCGGTCACACGCTGCTGCTGCTCTTCACCATCGCCAGCTGGTACCTGCTCAACGGCATCGGTATCGCCTACGCGGGCGTCTCGTTCGTGATGGTCATCGTGATGACGGCCTTCGAGCTCTTCATCCAGGCTGTTCAGGCGTACGTCTTCGTGCTCCTGGCGTGCAGCTTCATCCAGGGCGCTGTCGCCGAGCACCACTGATCGCGCCTCCCATACCCCCAGTCGTCCGGTGGCCAACCCCCACCGGTCCGTGAAAGAGAAGGAAGAACTGGCATGTCCCAGACCCTTGCCGCCGTCACCGGTTCCCTCAGCTCCGTCGGATACGGCCTGGCTGCCATCGGCCCCGGCGTCGGCGTCGGCATCATCTTCGGTAACGGCACGCAGGCCCTCGCCCGTCAGCCCGAGGCTGCCGGTCTGATCCGCGCCAACCAGATTCTCGGCTTCGCCTTCTGTGAGGCGCTCGCCCTCATCGGTCTGGTCATGCCGTTCGTCTACAGCTGACGAACCGCGACTAGTCCGTTCCGACGAAAGGCACTGATGTGAACCCCCTGGTTCAGCTCGCGGCCGAAGCCGAGGTGGAAAACCCCCTCATTCCGCCGATCCCTGAGCTCGTCATCGGTCTGATCGCCTTCGTCATCGTCTTCGGCTTCCTCGCCAAGAAGCTCCTCCCGAACATCAACAAGGTTCTGGAAGAGCGCCGCGAGGCCATCGAAGGCGGTATCGAAAAGGCCGATGCGGCCCAGACCGAGGCCCAGAGCGTTCTTGAGCAGTACAAGGCTCAGCTCGCCGAGGCCCGTCACGAGGCCGCGCGCCTGCGCCAGGAGGCGCAGGAGCAGGGCGTTGTGATCCTGCAGGAGATGCGGGCGGAAGGCCAGAGGCAGCGCGAGGAGATCATCGCTGCCGGTCACGCCCAGATCGAGGCCGACCGCAAGGCCGCGGCCTCCGCGCTGCGTCAGGACGTGGGCAAGCTCGCCACCGACCTGGCCGGCAAGCTCGTCGGCGAGTCCCTGGAGGACCACGCCCGGCAGAGCGGCACCGTCGACCGTTTCCTCGACGAGCTCGAGGCGAAGGCCGAGGCTGTCCGATGAACGGCGCGAGCCGCGAGGCACTGGCTGCCGCACGTGAGTCCCTCGACGCGCTGACCGACAACACGTCGGTCGACGCGGCGAAGCTCGCCGAGGAGCTGGCCGCCGTCACGGCGCTGCTCCAGCGCGAGGTCTCACTGCGGCGGGTCCTGACCGACCCGTCGCAGCCCGGCGAGGCCAGGGCGGAACTGGCCGGACGACTGCTGCGCGGTCAGGTGGGCGGCGAGGCCGTCGACCTGATCTCCGGCATGGTCCGCTCCCGCTGGTCGCAGTCGCGCGACCTGGTCGACTCGGTCGAGGAACTGGCGAACACCGCGGACCTCACCGCCGCCCAGCACGGCGGAGACCTCGACGACGTCGAGGACGAGCTGTTCCGGTTCGGCCGGATCGTGGCTTCCGACCCGGAGCTGCGCGCCGCGCTCACCGACCGGTCCGCGTCCGCGTCCGCCAAGGCACAGCTGCTGAGCAGCCTGCTCGGCGGCAAGGCACGGCCCGCCACCGAGCGCCTCGTCACGCGGCTTGTCACCCAGCCCCGTGGACGTAGCCTGGAAGAGGGACTGGAGTCCCTCTCCAAGCTGGCCGCGGACCGCCGGGAGCGCATGGTCGCCGTGGTCACCTCGGCGGTTCCGCTGAGCGACCGGCAGAAGCAGCGCCTCGGCGCCGCACTGGCGAAGATCTACGGCCGCCCGATGCACCTGAACCTCGACGTGGACCCCACGGTCCTCGGCGGGATCGCGGTGCGGGTCGGCGACGAGGTCATCGACGGCACCATCTCGGAGCGCCTCGAAGAGGCGACCCGGCGCATGGCCGGCTGACCGGCGCAACGCAGCAACAGAACAGAGCAAGACCAGCGGCCCGGTTGGGCCGTGCAGAAATTGCAGAAGATTCCTGGGGGTCGGCCCCCAGACCCCCTTAAGAAACTTCGGGCCCAACAAGGAGAGCAGGGAACCCAGATGGCGGAGCTCACGATCCGGCCGGAGGAGATCCGGGACGCGCTGGAGAACTTTGTCCAGTCGTACAAGCCGGACGCGGCCTCGCGCGAGGAGGTCGGTACGGTCAGCGTTGCCGGCGACGGCATCGCGAAGGTCGAGGGTCTTCCCTCGGCCATGGCGAACGAGCTGCTGAAGTTCGAGGACGGCACCCTCGGTCTCGCCCTCAACCTCGAGGAGCGCGAGATCGGTGCGATCGTCCTCGGCGAGTTCAGCGGCATCGAAGAGGGCCAGCCGGTGCAGCGCACCGGTGAGGTGCTCTCCGTCGGCGTCGGCGAGGGTTACCTCGGCCGCGTCGTCGACCCGCTCGGCAACCCGATCGACGGTCTCGGCGAGATCGCGACCGACAGCCGCCGCGCCCTCGAGCTGCAGGCCCCTGGCGTCATGGTCCGTAAGTCGGTGCACGAGCCGATGCAGACCGGCTACAAGGCCGTCGACGCCATGGTGCCGATCGGCCGCGGCCAGCGTCAGCTGATCATTGGTGACCGTCAGACGGGTAAGACCGCTCTGGCCGTCGACACGATCATCAACCAGCGCGACAACTGGCGCTCGGGCGACGTGAACAAGCAGGTGCGCTGCATCTACGTCGCCATCGGTCAGAAGGGCTCCACCATCGCCTCCGTGCGCGGTGCCCTCGAAGAGGCCGGCGCGCTGGAGTACACGACCATCGTCGCCGCCCCGGCGTCCGACCCGGCCGGCTTCAAGTACCTGGCGCCGTACACCGGTTCGGCCATCGGCCAGCACTGGATGTACCAGGGCAAGCACGTCCTGATCATCTTCGACGACCTCTCGAAGCAGGCCGACGCCTACCGCGCCGTGTCGCTTCTGCTGCGCCGTCCGCCGGGCCGCGAGGCCTACCCGGGCGACGTCTTCTACCTCCACTCGCGTCTGCTGGAGCGCTGCGCCAAGCTCTCCGACGACATGGGTGCCGGTTCGATGACGGGCCTCCCGATCGTCGAGACCAAGGCGAACGACGTGTCGGCGTTCATCCCGACCAACGTCATCTCCATCACCGACGGCCAGTGCTTCCTGGAGTCCGACCTGTTCAACGCCGGCCAGCGCCCGGCCCTGAACGTCGGTATCTCGGTCTCCCGTGTCGGTGGCTCCGCCCAGCACAAGGCGATGCGCCAGGTCTCCGGCCGTCTCCGTGTCGACCTCGCCCAGTACCGCGAGCTGGAGGCGTTCGCCGCCTTCGGTTCCGACCTGGACGCGGCCTCGAAGGCGTCGCTGGAGCGCGGTAAGCGCATGGTCGAGCTCCTGAAGCAGCCGCAGTACTCCCCGTACCCGGTCGAGGAGCAGGTCGTCTCCATCTGGGCCGGCACCACCGGCAAGATGGACGACGTCCCGGTCGAGGACATCCGTCGCTTCGAGAGCGAGCTGCTGGAGTACCTGCGCCGTGAGCGCAAGGACCTCCTGACCAGCATCGCCGAGGGCGCCAAGATGTCCGACGACACGCTGCAGTCGGTCGCCGACGCGGTCGCCGCCTTCAAGCAGCAGTTCGAGACCTCGGACGGCAAGCTCCTGGGCGAGGGCTGATCGATGGGCGCTCAGCTTCGCGTTTACAAGCGCCGCATTCGCTCCGTCACCGCCACGAAGAAGATCACCAAGGCGATGGAGATGATCGCCGCCTCGCGCATCGTCAAGGCGCAGCGCCAGGTGGCGGCGTCGACGCCGTACGCGACCGAGCTCACCCGTGCGGTGACCGCGGTGGCGACCGGCTCCACCACCAAGCACCCGCTGACCACCGAGGCCGAGGCCCCGGCACGGGCCGCGATCCTGCTCATCACGAGCGACCGCGGTCTGGCCGGCGGTTACTCCTCCAACGCCATCAAGGCCGCGGAGAAGCTGACCGAGCGGCTCCGGGGCGAGGGCAAGGAGGTCGTCACCTATGTGATCGGCCGCAAGGGTGTCGCCTACTACGGCTTCCGTGAGCGCAAGCTCGCGGATTCGTGGACGGGCTTCACCGACAGCCCGACGTACGCGGATGCGAAGCGGGCTGCGGCCCCGCTGATCGAAGCGGTCACCCAGGAGACCGCCGAGGGCGGCGTGGACGAGCTGCACATCGTCTTCACGGAGTTCGTGTCGATGATGACGCAGAACCCGGTCGACGACCGGATGCTGCCGCTCAGTCTCGATGCCACGAAGGACGAGGACGGCAAGGGCGAGATCCTGCCGCTGTTCGACTTCGAGCCGTCGGCGGAGGACGTCCTCGACGCCCTGCTTCCGCGGTACGTCGAGAGCCGGATCTACAACGCGCTGCTGCAGGCCGCTGCTTCCGAGCACGCCGCCCGCCGCCGCGCGATGAAGTCGGCCACCGACAACGCCGGTGAGCTCATCAAGACGCTCTCCCGGCTTGCCAACGCGGCCCGCCAGGCCGAAATCACCCAGGAAATCAGCGAGATCGTCGGTGGAGCCAGTGCGCTGGCCGACGCGACCGCGGGGAGTGACAAGTAATGACGACCACAGTTGAGACGGCCGTTGCCACGGGCCGCGTCGCCCGGGTCATCGGCCCGGTCGTCGACGTGGAGTTCCCCGTCGACGCGATGCCGGAGATCTACAACGCGCTGACTGTCCAGGTGGCCGACCCGGCCGAGGACGGCAAGCTCAAGATGCTGACCCTCGAAGTCGCCCAGCACCTCGGCGACGGCGTGGTCCGCGCGATCTCGATGCAGCCCACCGACGGTCTGGTCCGCCAGGCCGCGGTGACCGACACGGGCACCGGCATCACGGTCCCCGTCGGTGACATCACCAAGGGCAAGGTGTTCAACACCCTCGGCGAGATCCTGAACAAGCCCGAGGCGAACGCCGAGGTCACCGAGCGCTGGCCGATCCACCGCAAGGCGCCCAACTTCGACCAGCTCGAGTCGAAGACCGAGATGTTCGAGACCGGCGTCAAGGTCATCGACCTTCTCACCCCGTACGTCAAGGGTGGAAAGATCGGTCTGTTCGGTGGTGCCGGTGTCGGCAAGACCGTTCTGATCCAGGAAATGATCTACCGCGTGGCCAACAACCACGACGGTGTGTCGGTGTTCGCCGGTGTCGGTGAGCGCACCCGTGAGGGCAACGACCTCATCGAGGAAATGGCCGACTCGGGCGTCATCGACAAGACGGCGCTCGTCTTCGGTCAGATGGACGAGCCGCCGGGCACGCGTCTCCGCGTCGCGCTGGCCGGTCTGACCATGGCGGAGTACTTCCGCGATGTGCAGAAGCAGGACGTCCTCTTCTTCATCGACAACATCTTCCGGTACACCCAGGCCGGCTCCGAGGTGTCCACCCTGCTCGGCCGTATGCCGTCCGCGGTGGGTTACCAGCCGAACCTGGCCGACGAGATGGGTCTGCTGCAGGAGCGCATCACGTCGACCCGCGGTCACTCGATCACCTCGATGCAGGCGATCTACGTCCCCGCGGACGACCTGACCGACCCGGCCCCGGCCACCACGTTCGCCCACCTCGACGCGACGACGGTTCTCTCCCGTCCGATCTCCGAGAAGGGCATCTACCCGGCCGTGGACCCGCTGGACTCCACGTCCCGCATCCTGGACCCCCGTTACATCGCGGAGGACCACTACGCGGCCGCCATGCGTGTCAAGGGGATCCTCCAGAAGTACAAGGACCTCCAGGACATCATCGCGATCCTCGGTATCGACGAGCTGGGCGAGGAGGACAAGCTCGTTGTCCACCGTGCCCGTCGTGTCGAGCGCTTCCTGTCGCAGAACACCCACGTCGCCAAGCAGTTCACCGGCGTGGACGGTTCGGACGTTCCGCTCGACGAGTCGATCGCCGCGTTCAACTCGATCTGCGACGGTGAGTACGACCACTTCCCGGAGCAGGCGTTCTTCATGTGCGGTGGCATCGAGGACCTCAAGGCCAACGCCAAGGAGCTCGGCGTCTCCTGAGCCCATGGCTCACCGAGGGGGGCGGGTGTGTCCCGTCCCCCTCACCACGCCCCGTAGAATTGACCCAACACCCGGCTCGAACGGCCGGGTGGTGACCCGAGGAGCCACCCTTGGCTGCTGAGCTGCACGTCGAGCTGGTCGCCGCGGACCGCAGTGTCTGGTCCGGCGAGGCCACCCTGGTCGTCGCGCGCACCACGTCCGGCGACATCGGCGTCATGCCCGGTCACCAGCCGCTTCTGGGTGTGCTGGAATCGGGCCCGGTGACGATCCGTACGAGCGACGGCGCGACCGTGGTCGCCGCTGTGCACGGCGGTTTCATCTCGTTCGCGGACGACAAGCTCTCGCTGCTCGCGGAGATCGCGGAGCTGGCGGACGAGATCGATGTCCAGCGCGCCGAGCGTGCGTTGGAGCGTGCGAAGTCGGACACGGACGCCGCCTCCGAGCGGCGCGCCGATGTGCGACTGCGTGCGGTGGCGGTGCGCTAGCGCCCCGCGACCACGTAGCTTTACCCTCAGCCGCGGCCCGAGCTGGAGACCTCTCCAGACCGTGTCGCGGCTGAGGCGATGCAGGTGCGGTTGTAGTTCTGGCGGTATCCGTTACTCGACGACGCGAGGAGGTCGGTGGAGATGTTCCTCGCGCTGTGGGTGGGCGGGCTGGTCGTCGCACTGATTCTGGTGGGACTCTTCGTCTTCGGTCTGCGCCGGCGGCTGATTCAGCGCTCCGGGGGGACCTTCGACTGCAGTCTGCGCTGGGACGTTCCCGAGGAGCCCGATCTCTCGGGCAAGGGCTGGGTGTACGGGGTGGCCCGGTACAACGAGGACCAGATCGACTGGTTCCGGGTCTTCTCCTACGCTCCTCGGCCCCGCAGGGTCCTGGAGCGTTCCGCGATCGAGGTGGTCGCCCGGCGGCTGCCCGAGGGCGAGGAGGAGCTGGCGCTCCTGTCCGACGCCGTGGTGCTCGGCTGTCTCCACCGGGAGACCCGCCTGGAGCTTGCCATGAGCGAGGACGCGTTGACCGGTTTCCTCGCGTGGCTGGAGGCGGCGCCGCCCGGCCAGCGGGTCAACGTGGCGTAGCGGGCGCGGCCCGGCGAGCGTGGCTTGGCGGCCGCGTCGTAGCAAGGCAAGGAAAAACCGGGGAGACGGGGGGCGGACCCGTCTCCCCGGTTGCTTTCCGGGGTGGAGCGCGGTGCTGGTGGGGGGTTGGCTTCAGACCGCGGTGCCGTTTCGGACCGCGGGGGTTACTTCAGCCCGTTGTTGATGGCGCCGACGAGTTCGCCGTTGGCGGTGTCGCCGCTGAACTCCCAGAAGAACGCGCCTCCCAGGCCCTGGCTCTTGGCCCAGGTCATCTTGGACCCGATGGTGGCGGGGGTGTCGTAGCTCCACCAGTTGGTGCCGCAGTGGGCGTAGGCGGTGCCCGCGACGGTGCCGGTGGCCGGGCAGCTGTTCTTGAGGACCTTGTAGTCCTCGATGCCGGTCTCGTAGGTGCCGGGGGCGGCTCCGGTGGCGGTGCCGCCGGGTGCGTCCTGGGTGACGCCGGTCCAGCCGCGGCCGTAGAAGCCGATGCCGAGGAGCAGCTTCGAGGCGGGGACGCCCTGGGCCTTGAGCTTGGCGATGGCGTCGGCGGAGTTGAAGCCGGCCTTCGGGATGCCGTTGTACGAGTTCAGCGGGGAGTGCGGGGCGGTCGGGCCCTTGGCGTCCCAGGCGCCGAAGAAGTCGTACGTCATCACGTTGTACCAGTCCAGGGACTGGGCGGCGCCCGCGTAGTCGGCGGCGTCGATCTTGCCGCCGTCGGAGGCGTCGGCGGTGATGGCGGCGGTCACCAGGTTGTTGCTGCCGAACTTGGCGCGGAGGGCCGAGGTGATGGCCTTCAGCGCGTTCGGGCCGCTGGTGTCACAGGTCAGACCGCAGGCGTTGGGGTACTCCCAGTCGACGTCGATGCCGTCGAAGACATCGGCCCAGCGCGGGTCCTCCACCAGCTTGTAGCAGGAGTCGGCGAACGCGGCCGGGTTCTTCGCGGCCTCACCGAAGCCGCCGGACCAGGTCCAGCCGCCGAACGACCACAGGACCTTGATGTGCGGGTACTTCGCCTTGAGCTTGCGCAGCTGGTTGAAGCTGCCGCGCAGCGGCTGGTCCCAGGTGTCGGCGACGCCGTCGACGGACTTGTCGGCGGTGTACGCCATGTCGTAGTCGGCGTAGGAGTCACCGATCGCGCACTTGCCGCCGGTGACGTTGCCGAAGGCGTAGTTGATGTGCGTGATCTTCGCGGCGGAACCCGAGGTGTCCAGGTTCTTGACGTGGTAGTTCCGGCCGTAGACGCCCCAGTCGGTGAAGTAACCGAGGTTGACCTTGCCGCCGGTGCCGGGGTCGGGGTTGCCGCCACCGCCGGTGGTGCGGACCTTGACCGCGCCGCTGACCGGACCGGTCTGGCCGGCGGTGTCACGGGCCTGCACGGTGTACGAGTAGTCGGTGCCGGCCTTGAGACCGGAGTCGGTGTACGTCGTACCGGTGACGGTCGAGACGACCGTGCCGTCCCGCAGCACGTCGTAGTTCTTGATGCCGTTGTCGTCGGTCGCGGCGGTCCAGCTCAGCTTGGCCGAGGTGTCGGTGACGGCGCTCGCGGTGGGGGTGCCCGGTGCCGAGGGGGCGTTGTCGCCGGGGACGCTGCCGCCGTCGCAGGAGGCGCCGTTCAGCTTGCAGCCGGCGGGGGCGCCGGGGCCGGTCCCGTTGAAGCCGAAGCTGACGGAGGCGCCGGGGGCGACCGAGCCGTTCCAGCCGAGGTTCTTGGCGGTCCAGTGGGTGCCGGAGCTGGTGACGGTGGCGTCCCAGGCGGAGCCGACCGCGGTGCCGGAGGGGAAGTCCCACTCGATGGTCCAGGAGGACAGGGCGGTGGCGCCGGTGTTCTTGACCGTCCACTGGCCCTCGAAGCCGCTGCCCCAGTCGGACTTCTTGACGAAGGAGGCGGTCGCCGAGGTGGCGGCCTCGGCGGGGGAGGCCAGGCCGACCATCGCGGCGAGGGGAAGCAGCAGCGCCGTGAGTCCGGCGACCGCTCTGGATCTGGTGGCTCTTCCGGACCCGAGTCTGAATCGGGTCCGGCGTAGGGGGGTTTCAGTGCTCAACGGTGCTCCTCGGGTGAGGTCCGGACAAACGGGGGTGGTCCGTGGACTGCAAACCCTGCGCCGCCCTGAGCACCCCTTGTCATGGCGTGCTCACCGCAGTGTGCTCGGTGAGATTAGGAAGGTCTGGACCAATCGTCAAGAGGTCTGGACCAAAGTTCGTGGCTAAACCTCAGATGCCCAACTCCTGTGCCAGTACGGCCGCCTGGACCCGGGAGCGCAGCCCCAGCTTGCCCAGCAGCCTGCTCACATGCGTCTTCACCGTCGCCTCGGCCATCGAGAGCCGGACCGCGGTCTCGGCGTTCGACAGCCCCTCGCCGAGACAGCCCAGAACCTCCCGCTCCCGCCGGGTGAGGGCGTCGAGCACCGAGGGGTCGGGTGCGTTCGACGGTCGCACGGGCGCGGCCCCGGCGAACTCGGCGATCAGCCGGCGCGTCACGGCCGGGGCGATCAGCCCCTCGCCGCGTGCCACCGTGCGGACGGCTTCGAGCAGATCGCGCGCCTCGGTGTTCTTCAGCAGGAAGCCCGAGGCCCCCGCCCGCAGCGCACCGAAGACGTACTCGTCGAGGTCGAACGTGGTCAGCACCAGTACGTCCGCGAGCCGCTCGGCCACCACCTGCCCGGTCGCCGACACCCCGTCCAGCCGCGGCATCTGCACATCCATCAGCACCAGATCCGGCCGTAGTTCACGGGCCAGGCGCACCGCCTCCTCGCCGTCCCCGGCCTCGCCCACGACCTCGATGTCGGGAGCGCTGCGCAGGATGAGCACCAGCCCCGCCCGGACGGCCGCCTGGTCCTCGGCGACCACAACCCGGATCGTCATGTCTTCGATACCCCTTCCTCCACGGGCAGTTCGGCCCGTACCCGCCAGATCTTCGTACCCGCTCCGGCGACCGAGGGACCGGCCTCGATCGTGCCGCCCAGCAGCTCCACCCGCTCCCGCATCCCCACCAGACCGGCCCCCGAGCCGGGTGCGCGCGGTCCGGGGCGGTCCCCGAACACACTGCTGACCTCCACCGTGAGCAGCTGCCCGGACCGCCCGAGCCGCACCCCGACCGGGCCGGGGGCGGCATGCTTGAGCGCATTGGTCAGGGACTCCTGGACGATCCGGTACGCGGCCAGCTCGACCGGCGCGGCCAGCGGGCCCCGTTCCTCCCGGGTGTCCTCGAAGGCGCAGGTCAGGCCGCTCGACGCGGCGTTGGTACGGGTCTGCTCGACCAGCGCGTCCAGTGAGGCGAGGGTGGGGGAGGCGGCCGGTTCCCGGTCCTTGCCGCCGGTGCGCAGCAGCCCGATCAGCCGGCGCATCTCGGCGAGACCGTCGACGCTGTTCTCCCGGATCACGCCGAGTGCCTGGCGCGAGGTGTCCGGCTCGTCGATGGAGAGCGCGGCGGTGGAGTGGATGGCGATCGCCGAGAGGTGGTTGGCGACCATGTCGTGCAGTTCGCGGGCCATCCGGGTGCGCTCGGCGGTCACCGCCTGGACCCGGTCCATCTCGGCGAGCAGCGCGGTCTGGTCGGCGCGCAGCCGGGCGGCCTCGGCGGCGTCCCGGTGGTTGCGGACGCTGACCCCGGTGATGGCGGGCAGGAACGAGACCATGCCGGTGACGACACCGATGAGCAGGGCCTGGGGGTTGCGGAACCAGGCCAGGAACCCGATGGTGATCCCGACCGTGATCAGGAACGTGGTGACCGGGATGCGGCGGGCGGCGGACGGTGTCCCGTACAGCACGGCCGCGTACATCAGGTCCGTGAACATCAGGACCGTCGCGAGGTTCCCGACCGTGAACTGGTCCGCGATCAGCGCGAGGGTGCCGATGACCAGGGCCGGCTGCGGGGCGGTCCTGCGGACCAGTTCGAGCACCGAGACGACGGCGAGCGGCAGCAGGGAGACCCAGGGGGCGAAGAAGGTCCGGTCGCCCTGTATCCGCAGGCCGAGCGCCCACAGGACGAGGCCGCCGAGGAGTCCGATGGCGGCCATGAGCACGTCGTGGCGGTGCGGCCGGGAGAGCCGGGGGAGGGAGAACACCCTTCCATCCAACACGGCGCTCCGCGCCCGGTCCTCCGTACCGGGGGTGAGGGGCGAGTACATCGAAGGATGCAGTCGCGGTTCGTCACCGCCGACGACGTTTCCGGGCGGCGCGGCCGGGAGGCTGGGGGCAACGGGAAGGGGAAGTGCCGTGATCGTCACGCTGATCGTGCTCTGCGAGGTCGCCTTCTGGGTGCTGCTGGCGGCGGGGCTCGCGCTGCGGTACCTGGCGAAGAAGCCGGGAATGGGTGCGGCCGTGCTGCTGTGCGAGCCGCTGCTGGAGGTCGTGCTGCTGGTGGTGACGGCCGTGGATCTGAAGAACGGGGCGCAGCCGGACTGGAAGCACGGGCTCGCCGCCGTCTACATCGGCTTCACGGTGGGGCTCGGCCACTCCACGATCCGCTGGGTCGACGCCCGGGTCGCCCACCGCTTCGCGGGCGGACCGCCGCCGGTGAAGCCGCCGAAGTACGGCCGGGCGCGCGCGGTGCACGAGTGGAAGGTCGCGGCGCGCTGGACGGTCGCGGCGGTGACCGCGCTGGCGCTGCTCCAGGCGGCCGTCTGGTACGTGGGCGGGGACGGCGACGTGTCGTCGCTCCGGTCGTGGCAGCAGACGATGCTGTTCGTCCTCGGGCTCAACCTGGTGATCGCGCTCAGCTACACGCTCTTCCCGAAGCGGGAGCCGGCCGGGGGCTGAGCGGCCGGCCGGACCCGGCCCGTCCGGCGCTCCCGGTACGCGTGGCTACCGCTCGCCGCCCGGCACCCACAGCACGTCGCCGACCTCCTTGTTCGCCGTCCTCGCGAGGATGAACAGCAGGTCGGAGAGGCGGTTGAGATACGTCGCGGTCAGTGCGTTCATCACCTCACCGTGCACCTCCAGCGCCGCCCAGGTGGACCGCTCCGCGCGCCGGACCACCGTGCACGCCTGGTGCAGCAGCGCGGCCCCGGGCGTACCGCCCGGCAGGATGAAGCTGCGCAGCTTCTCCAACTGCTCCAGGAAGTGGTCGCAGTCCGCCTCCAGCTTGTCGATGTAGCTCTGCTCCACCCGCAGCGGCGGATACTTCGGGTCCTCGACGACCGGGGTCGACAGATCGGCGCCCACGTCGAACAGGTCGTTCTGCACACGGACGAGGACCTTCACGACGTCCTCGGAGAGCTGCCCGAGCGCGATCGCGGTCCCGATGACGGCGTTGGCCTCATTGGCGTCGGCGTACGCGGAGATCCGCAGATCGGTCTTGGCGGTACGGCTCATGTCGCCGAGGGCGGTGGTGCCCTGATCACCGGTGCGCGTGTAGATACGTGTCAGATTGACCATGCCGCCAGGCTAGCGCCTCACCCGGCGGCGCCCGCCGGGTGAGGCACCGTCACGCTCCGGCCCGGTGGAAGACCCGGGAGCCCACCGCCACGGCCACGACGGCGAAGACGACCGCCACCAGCGTTCCGTACAGCATGTGCGCGGTGGCGTACGAGCCCACGTAGGCGTCCCGCACCGCGTCCACGAGGTAGCGCAGCGGTGTGAGGCGCGAGACGACGTCCAGCCACCCCGGGCCCAGGGTCATCGGCAGCATCAGGCCGGAGAGCAGCATCGCGGGCATGGTCACCGCGTTGATGACGGGGCCGAACTCCTGCGGTGTCGCGACCTTCACGGCCAGTGCGTAGGACAGCGAGGCCAGCGCGACCGTGAGCAGACCGACGAACACGAAGCCGATCAGTATTCCGGGCAGGGGCGCGCGCAGGCCCATGACCAGGGCGGCCAGCACCAGCAGCACCGCCTGGAACATGAAGAGCAGGGCGTCCCGCAGGACCCGGCCCAGCAGCAGCGCCAGTCTGCTGACCGGTGTCACCCGCATCCGCTCCATCACCCCGGTGGATTTCTCGACGATGACCGAGAATCCGGCGAACGAGGCTCCGAACAGGGCGAGTTGGAGCAGCAGGCCGGGGATCAGGACCTGCCAGGAGTCCCCGGCCGAGCCGAGTGGCAGATCGTCGAGGAGCGGGCCGAAGAAGAGCAGGTACAGCAGTGGCATCAGCGTGCCGAAGAGCATCTGGAAGCGGGAGCGCAGGGTCTGGCGGGCGTAGCGCCCGAAGATGAGCGCGATGTCGTGAAGCAGCATCAGAGCCCCTGTACGGAGAGGGGTGCGGCATCGGCGGGCGCGGCGGCGCGGCCGGTGATCGCGAGGAAGGTGTCCTGGAGCGAGGCGGCGGGGGAGCCCGCGTACTCGGCGCGCAGCGCGGCCGGGGTGCCCTCGGCCACGACCACGCCCCGGTCGATCACGATCAGCCGGTCGGCGAGCGCGTCCGCCTCGTCGAGGTAGTGGGTGGTGAGGACGACCGTCGTGCCGTGGTCGTCGCGCAGCCCGCGCACCAGGTCCCACAGGTCGGTGCGGCTGCCGGGGTCGAGGCCGGTCGTGGGCTCGTCGAGGAAGAGGACGAGTGGGTGGTGGACGAGGCCCATCGCGATGTCCAGGCGTCGGCGTTGCCCTCCCGAGAGGGTGACCGCCTTCCGGTCGAGCAGCTCGCCGAGGCCGAGGTCGCGGGCCAGCCGCGCGGCCCGCGCGGTCGCGTCCGCCCTGCTCAGCCGGTACAGCCGTCCCTGGGTGACCAGCTCCTCGCGCACGGTGAGGTACGGGTCGACCCCGCCGGACTGGGCGACGTATCCGCAGGCCGCGCGCACCCCGGCCGGATCGCCGGCCAGATCGTGCCCGGCGACGGTGGCGGCGCCGCCGGTGGGGGTGAGCAGCGTGGTCAGCATCCGCAGGGCGGTGGTCTTGCCTGCCCCGTTGGGGCCGAGCAGGCCGACGATCTCGCCCGCGGCGATCGTCAGGTCGACGGACCGCACGGCGTGCACCGGCCCGTTCCTGCTGTCGAAGGTCCGGGCGAGCCCGGACGTGCTGATGATTGACATAGGGACCACAAAAACAGAGTCACTTAAAAAATGCAATGGCCCCAATTTTTCACCGGTTCAGGCACCGGGCCTACGATGGGGGCATGGCCGAGGGACTCAGGGAACGCAAGAAGCGCCAAGTCAGGCAGCACATCTCGGACCTCGCGACCGGGCTGTTCCTGGAGCGCGGTTTCGTCGCGGTGACCGTCGCCGAGATCGCCGAGCTGGCGGACGTCTCCGTGAACACCGTCTACAACTACTTCCCGGCCAAGGAGGACCTCTTCCTCGACCGGATGACGGGCGTCACCCAGCGGGTGGCCCGCTTCGTCCGCGGCCGTGACAAGGGCGAGTCGGCGGCCGAGGCGGTCCTGCGGGAGCTGAGGTCCCTGGCCGTCTCGGTGTCGCCGGAGCTCGGACTGATGGACGGCTTCGCCGACTTCATGCGGGTCATCGAGGAGGCGCCCACGCTCCAGGCCCGTCTCGGCCGCCTTCAGCGGGAGCTCCTGGACGCCGTCGTCACGACCCTCCGCGAGGAGACGGGCGCACCGGCGGACGATCCGCTGCCGGACCTGGTGGGCGGTCAGCTCGCCTGGATCGAGGGCGCACTCGTCGGCCACATCAGTCAGGAGATGCTCGCCGGACGCAAGGCCGTGGAGGTCTCCCGCGACGCGCTGGTCCTGCTCGACGAGATCGAGGAACTCCTCGGCGAGAAGGTCCTCAACTACGCCCGGCGCGCCGCCGAATGACGGGTGCCGGTGTGATGTCCGTCATGTGAGACGTGACGCGCATCTCTTCACGGCCCCAGCGCCCCTCACGGGTACTAATCTCCGCCGGAGAGCATGTGAACAACCGTGGAGACCGGCCGTGCAGGGACCAGCTGCAGAGGCGAACACAGACCAAAGGGGTGCACACGTGGCCAGGAAGCTCGCCGTCATCGGAGCCGGACTCATGGGGTCCGGCATCGCGCAGGTCTCCGCCCAGGCGGGCTGGGACGTGGTGCTGCGCGACGTCACCGACGAGGCCCTGACCCGTGGGCGCGACGGCATCAAGGCCTCGTACGACAAGTTCGTCTCCAAGGGCAAGCTGGACGCGGCCGACGCCGAGGCCGCGCTCGCCCGCATCACGACCACCACCGACCTCGACGCGGTCGCCGACGCGGATGTCGTCGTCGAGGCCGTCTTCGAGAAGCTGGAGGTCAAGCACGAGATCTTCCGGGCCCTCGACAAGATCGTCCGGGACGACACCGTCCTCGCCTCCAACACCTCCGCCATCCCGATCACCAAGATCGCGGCCGTCACGGAGCGCCCCGAGCGCGTCGTCGGTGTGCACTTCTTCTCGCCGGTCCCGATGATGCAGCTCTGCGAACTCGTCCGCGGCTACAAGACCAGCGACGAAACCCTCGCCACCGCGCGGGAGTTCGCCGAGTCCGTCGGCAAGACCTGCATCGTCGTCAACCGCGACGTGGCCGGCTTCGTCACCACCCGGCTGATCTCGGCGCTCGTCGTCGAGGCCGCCAAGCTGTACGAGTCGGGCGTCGCCTCCGCCGAGGACATCGACACCGCCTGCAAGCTGGGCTTCGGCCACGCCATGGGCCCGCTGGCCACGGCGGACCTGACCGGCGTCGACATCCTGCTGCACGCCACGGGCAACATCTACACCGAGTCGCAGGACGAGAAGTTCGCCGCACCGGAGCTGATGCGCCGGATGGTGGATGCAGGTGACATCGGCCGCAAGAGCGGGCAGGGCTTCTACACGTACTGATCGTTTTCGGTCCTCCGGTCGCCCGATCCGCCGTCGGTCGGGCCCGGAGGTCCGGGGGGAGTCTCCCGGAAGCAGTGGATCCGAGCGGGCCCTCGCCGCACCTCGGTCACTCCACGGGGTGAATTCGGTATCGGTTCGCTTACAGACGGAAACTTCCCTGTCTCCGCCGGAGTCAGTTGTGGCAGAGACAGAACAGACAGACGAACCTTGCTACGGGCATTCCAGGGGAGCGCATATGCACATCAGGGGCGACCACGCCGAGCTGGTCGTCGGGGGCCGCCTCGACGTCCGAAGCGCGGCGGACGCCCGTACGGCCCTGCACTCGGCCCTCGACGACGGAGTCGGCGACCTGGTGCTCGACCTGACCGAGCTGGATTCCTGGGACGCCACCGGACTCGGCGTCATCATGGGCGCACACCGCCGGGCCGGACGGGGCGGGCGACGGCTGGTGCTCCGCGGCGTGCCGCCGCAGATGCAGCGCCTGCTGATCGCGACCCGGCTGCATCGCATTCTGGCCATCGAGGGCGGAATCGCCGCGGACTCGCTGCCGCGGGTGTGAGCCCGCCCGGCGGACGGCCACCGGCCCGCGGCACGGCCGAAAGACCACAATCCGCACGAGAACGTGCGCTTCGGACGGCGCGACCCCCCGGCTGTGCGGGGACACCGTGCGACGGTCTAGGGTTCGGGCCGTCCGCCGATTGACGAACCCACCAGCGGACACCGGACCAGAAGCGACAGCGGGGCGTGCGAGGCCGGGAGGGGAAAATCGTGCGCGACGCGTCTGGGGGCTTTGGCGATGGACCCGACACACCGGGGACCGGAACAGTACGGCCGGGACAAGGACGGCTTCGGTGAGGGGCCGGGCCGCAGACGGCCGGCCCGCGACCAGCTGACCCCCGACCCCGGTCAGCCGACACCGCCGCAGGCACGCGTCGTCCGGCTCATAGCGGGCGACTACCTCCTCACCGTCAACCCGGTCGACGGCAGCGAGGTCGAGCTCTGCCCGCCGGGGGAGCAGCCCGGTCCGCCCGCCCGGCGCACCGCGACCGGACGCACCGACCGCGAACGCGCCACCGCGCCGCCCGTACCGCCGGGTCCGCCCGCCCCCCAACTGCCGCTCCTGGAGCGCGCGCAGGAGCGCGAACGGCTGGCGCGCCTGCTGGCCCAGGGCCGCTCGGTGCGGCTCACGGGACCGGCCGGATCCGGCCGTACGGCACTGCTGGACGCCGTCGCGGCCGACTGCGCGGACCTCGCACCGGACGGAGTCGTACGCCTCAACGGCCACAAGCGCACCGCCACCGACCTGCTGTACGGGCTCTTCGAGGCCGTCCACGACTCGCCGCAGCACCGCCCCGACCGCGCCGGGCTGCTCGAAAAGGTCCGGGGCATCGGCGCCGTCGTCGTGCTCGACGACCTGGAGTTCGGCGGGGCCGCGCTGGAGGAGCTGCTCGACGCGACCCCGGAGTGCGCCTTCCTGTTCGCGACGGTCCCCGACGTCGCCGCGCCCACTACCGACTCGCACCTCGAAGAGGTCTTTCTCGCGGGCCTCGGCCGCAGCGCCGCCGTCGACCTGCTGGAACGGGCCGTCGAGCGTCCGCTCACCGACGAGGAGGCGAACTGGGCGGGAGACCTCTGGTTCGAGTCCGAGGGGCTGCCGCTGCGCTTCGTCCAGGCGGGCGCCCTCCTGCGCCAGCGCGATCTGCTGCGCACCGACCCCGAGGCGTACGGCGTGTTCGGCGGCGACGGCCGGCCCGCGGACGTCCCCTTCGGACACGACCAGGACGTCGACGGCGTCCACGTCCCGCTGCCCAGCCTCGGGGAGGGCGCGGCACCCGCCCCGCTGCTCGCCTCACGGCTGAGCGCGTCCGCCCGCGACACCCTCCGCTTCGCGGTGGCCCTCGGCGGCGAGGTGCCGCACCAGGCGCATCTGCCGGCGCTCATCGGGGACACCCACGCGGACGCCGCGCTCGGCGAGCTGGCCGGCTGCGGGCTGCTCTCCCCGGCCGGTCCCCGCTACCGGCTGGCCGCCGGTGTCGTGACCCAGCTGGAGGCCGCCGGGTACGGCGAGGGCCTCACCGACCGGGCGCGGACCGCGGCCCAGCACTACGCCTGGTGGGCAGGTCACCCCTCGGTCACCCCCGAACGGGTGACGGCCGAGGGCGACGCCGTCGTCGCGGCGATGGCACAGCTGGTGCCCGGCGACGGGGCCGGGCAGACCAGCGTGGCCGTGCTGCTGGCCCGCAGCGCCGCCCCCGCCTTCGCGGCGGGTCTGCACTGGGGAGCCTGGGAACGGGCGCTGCGGATCGGCCAGGAGGCGGCCAGGCTCGCCGGAGAGGTAGCCGAAGAGGCGTACTTCCACCACGAGCTGGGCGTCCTGGCACTCCTCACCGGCAATCCGGACCGGGCCAGGGCCGAGCTGGAGACCTCGGTCAGCATGCGCGGGGCGCTCGCCGACAAGTCCGGCGCGGTGGCCGGACGGCGGGCCCTCGCCCTGGTCGCGGACCGTACCGGTGGCCCGCTGCCCCTCGTCCTCACCCCGCCGGGAGACGAACTGCCGGTCCCGAGGGCCGAGGAGCCGCCTGTTCCGCCCACCCGGGCGACGCCCTCCGTGACCCAGACGCTGTCGAGGCCCTACGAGGCCGCCGCCACCGCGGTGATCTCGCGGCAGAACGCCCCCAAGGCCGCCGGGGGCGGCCGCTTCGCGCTGCTCGCCGGGGCCCGGCGCAACCTGGTCGCGACGGCCGCGGGCGTCCTCCTGACCGGTGTGCTCGGCACGGTGGTGGCCCTGGGGCTGACCTCCGGCGACGACGACGTCCAGGGCAACCAGGACGTCACGACCGAGCAGTCGCGGAGCCAGGACGACGGCGAGGACGAGGCCCCGGCCGACAGCCCGGCGGACGCGTCGACGCCCGGCGGCACGGACTCCGGCGACAGCGCGGCGACGCCCGGCCCGTCGGGCGGCGGGACCACACCGAGCAGCAGTGGTACGCCGGCCACGGACCCCACGGGACCGAGCGACGGCCCGTCGTCGGACGCGCCGTCCAGCAGCGAGCCGTCGTCGCACAAGCCGACGAAGTCGTCCACCCCGACGAAGTCGTCCACGCCGACCAAGTCGACCAGCCCGACCGCGACTCCGTCGGACACCGGCTCCCCGTCCCCGACGGACACGGCCACCGACCCCGAGCCGTCCTCGCCGGACACCTCCGACTCGGCGAGCGGGCCCTCCTCGTCCTCCCCGTCGGCGGCGGCGAGTGCGGACAGCGGCCCGACGGTGGCCTGAGCCCCCCCGGAACGGACGAACGCCGGACGTGACACACACGTCCGGCGTTCGCGAGCAGAGAGTACGGAGGGTCAGAACAGGCGCAGCTTGTCGTCCTCGATGCCGCGCATCGCGTCGTAGTCGAGCACGACACAGCCGATGCCGCGGTCCGTCGCCAGCACCCGCGCCTGCGGCTTGATCTCCTGGGCCGCGAAGATGCCCTTCACCGGGGCGAGATGGGGATCGCGGTTGAGCAGCTCCAGATAGCGGGTCAGCTGCTCCACGCCGTCGATGTCGCCGCGCCGCTTCAACTCCACGGCGACGGTCTGGCCGTCGGCGTCCCGGCACAGGATGTCGACCGGTCCGATGGCGGTGAAGTACTCGCGGCGGATCAGGGTGTAGCCCTCGCCGAGCGTCTCGATCCGGTCGGCGAGCAGTTCCTGGAGATGCGCTTCGACGCCGTCCTTGATGAGGCCCGGGTCGACACCCAGCTCGTGGGACGAGTCATGGAGGATCTCCTCCATCGTGATGATCAGTTTTTCGCCCGCTTTGTTCACCACGGTCCAGATACCCGCGGTGTCGTCGGTGCCCTCCTTGAGCGTGCAGGGCGGTGACATCCAGTTGAGGGGTTTGTACGCCCTGTCGTCGGCGTGGATCGACACGCTCCCGTCCGCCTTCACCAGGATCAGACGGGGAGCGGAGGGCAGGTGGGCCGTGAGCCGGCCGGCGTAGTCCACGGAGCAGCGGGCGATGACGAGACGCATGGTCGGCAACGCTACTCGACGAGAGGTGTTCCACGCGATTCTCCCCCGTCCCACCCGTCACCCACGTCGCTCCCGAGGGGTGCCTTTCGGTCTTGCCCCTCTTTGCGCCCCTTCGTTATTGGCCGGTTGTGTTCCCAATCTCCTGGTGCGGCCAGGACTGCACCCTTACCGTGGATGCAGGAGGTCGCCGTCTGTGCACGCTGCGTCGCCGTCCTCCTTCCCTGCCCGTAAGGCCCCGGCCCGGTGTCGGGGTCGCGAGAGGAGAACCCATGTCGCTCGACGTCTCACCGGCGCTGTTGGAACAGGCCGAGCGAGGCGAGGTCGACGAAGCCGACTTCGTCGACTGCGTCCGGACCTCCCTGCCCTACGCATGGGAGATGATCAGTTCGTTGGTGGCTCAGCTGAAGGTCGACGGCGGGGAGTTCGCCGACAACCAGACGCCGCCGCCCAACGAACAAGCACGTGGCCAGCTGCTGCGTGCGCTCGCGAGTGATGCGATCCGCGGCGCGTTGCAGCGGCATTTCGGGGTGCGCCTGGCATTCCAGAACTGCCACCGCGTCGCGGTGTTCCCGCTGGATGCCTCGGTCGACGAGCGGCTGGCCCGTTTCACCTCGGTGAGGGGCCAGTTGCTGAACCAGTCGCCCGAACTACGGGACTGCTAGGGCCTGTCCGGCGGATCAGGGCCGGAGAGGCCCTGAGCGCCTCTGCTGCCGTCCCGGGCCGCGAACGGTGCGACCGGCTCCGGGACGGCAGCCCCGTACGCCCTCACGATGTGTCAGGTGACCAGCGGGAGCACTTCGGTGCCCAGCCGCGCCACGTTCTCCTCCGTGGTCGCCAGATCGCCGGACCCCTCCACCAGGAGCGCGAAGCGGGTGATGCCCGTCCGCTCGGCGGTGGCGGCGAGCCGGTCGGCGGCGAGCCGGGGCGGGCCCACCGGATGCAGCCCGCACAGCAGCTCCGTGTACGCGACCGGGTCGCGCATCACCCGGTGCCGGCCGTCGACCGTCACATGGGCGTCCAGCCCTTGTCGCAGCCAGCCCGGCATCGCCTTCACGAGCGTCTCCAACGCGTCCTCGGGGCGGTCGGCGATCTGGGCCACGCCCGCGGAGACGTGCCCGGCGCCGTGGACGCTCTCCGGCGAGCGGCCCGCGGCGAGCGCGGTGGAGCGCCACAGGGCGACCATGTCGGCCTTCTCCTGGTCCCCGCAGTGCATCCCGAGCAGCATCGGCAGGCCGTTCTCGGCGGCGAGCCTCACCGTCCGGGGAGAGGTGCACGCGACGACCACCTCAGGGCCGCCGGAGCCCTCGCCGCCCTCCCCGTCGAGCAGCTCGTCGGCCCGGGGGACCACGGCGACCTCGCGGAAGCCGTACCGCTCCCCGCGCCCGGCCACCCGTGGCTCGCCCAGCCAGTCGAGCAGCAGCTCCAGGGACTCCGGGAAGCCCTTCTCGTACGCCTCCAGGCCCCCGCCGAAGACCTCCAGGTCCACCCACGGGCCGCCCCGGCCGACGCCGAGGGTGAACCGGCCGCCGCTGGTGAGGTGGAGCAGCGCGGCCTGTTCGCCCAGCGCCACCGGATGCTGGGTCGGCAGCACGCTCACCGCCGTGCCCACCCGGATTCTGCGGGTGCGGCCCAGCAGCAGCGCGGCCAGCGTGACGGCGGACGGACAGACCCCGTACGGCACGAAATGATGCTCTGCCAGCCAGACCGAGTCGAGCCCCGACTCCTCCGCGACCTCGGCGGTCCGGACCGATCGGTGCAGTGCCTCCGCCGCCCCCTGCCCCGGAAACTGGGCTGCCAGTACGAACGTTCCCACACGCATCGCCAATTGCCTCCTTGCGGCCGACGCGGCTCTCCCCTATGGAGCAACAACGCCTGACACGTGCCAAAGGCACGGTCCGGAGGCAGGTTGTTGCGATTTTCCGGTAACTCACCCCCTCCGGGGAGTCCGTCCGCGAGGCGCCGCACACCGGTGTCGGCCAGATGGCCCTACGCTGGACGGGAACTGCCCAGCCTGCCCCGTGAGGTGTCACGTGTCCCCGCGCCGCAACCGCCCCCGAGGCGGCGAGAGTCCCTACGACAGCACCACGGAGCCGGGGGGTCGGTACGGCGGCGGCGGGCGCGCCGAGGAGTGGCAGGGCGAGCAGTGGTCCGTACGGCCGGTCAGCGGCGCGAGCGCGGCGGGCAAGCGGTACCGCTGCCCCGGCTGCGACCAGGAGATCCCGTCCGGCGTCCCGCACCTGGTGGCCTGGTCCGAGTACGGCGGGATCGACGACCGCAGGCACTGGCACAAGGCGTGCTGGAACGCGAAGGACCGCCGCACCACACAGGTGCAGCGGTCCAGGAACGCGCCTCGCTACTGAGCGCCTCCGGCAGGGGGCGGCTCAGACGTCCCTGCGGTCCAGCGTGACGAACGCGCAGATCATGGCCACGGCCGTGGTGCCGAGCATGATCCACAACGGGTCCCAGCCGGACGGTCCCGATTCGGCGACCGAGGTGGAGTAGAAGGCGCTGAGCTGGCTGGGGATCGAGTACTGGAAGAGCGCCAGCCGCAGGCCGGCGAGCGAGTCCGTGAACATGAACATGGCCAGCACCAGCGGCAGCAGCACCACCCCGATCATGATCGTGATCGCGCCGGCGGAGTGCCGGATGAGAGCGCCGACCGAGAGGGAGAGCAGGCCCAGCGTCGCGATGTAGAGACCGACCCCGACCGTCGCCTGCAGCCACTCGCCGCCGCTGGGCGCCGCGCCGTCGATCATCGCCGTCTGCAACGCCGCGACCAGCGCGGTCGTCACGGTCGTGATCACGAAGGTGAGCAGGAAGAAGACGATCGCCTTCGCGCCCAGCACCCGGGCACGGCTGGGGCAGGCGGTCAGCGTCGTACGGGCCATGCCCGTGCCGTACTCCGACGCGATGGTCATCACGCCGAGCGTGATCACACAGATCGAGCCCAGCAGCACCCCGAAGAAGCCGAGGCTGAGCACCGGCGTCGAGCCGAGGTCGGAATCGACGGTGTTGACCGCGAGCGCGGCCAGCAGCCCGATTCCGATCAGCAGCACGATCATGACGCCGAGCGTCCACATCGTGGAGCGCACCGAACGGATCTTGGTCCATTCGGAGGCGATCGCATCGCCGAGGGTGGCCCGGCGCACCGGGATCGGCGAGGTGTACGGACCGGCCGGTGCGGTCTGCGGGCTGTGCTGCGGGGCCGGGGCCTGCCGTTGGGACGGCGCCTGCGGGGTCGGCGGCGTTGTCATCGGGCGTCCTCGCTGGTGTCGCGCTCGGTCGGGTCTGCGGTGGCCGCGGCGGGCTCGGCCGGTGCGGTCGCGTACGGGTTCTGTCCGGGGGGCGGCGGGGCGTACCAGTTCTGCTGCGGCGCCTCCAGGACCTGAGGCTGCGGCGCCCCGTGGTCCGGCTGCCCGTACCCGTGGCCCACCGGCTGCTGGAGCCCCGCCTTCTGGTCCGCCGTCGAGCGGTAGTCCACGGCGCCCTGGGTCATCCGCATGTACGCCTCCTCCAGCGAGGCCTGGTGCGGCGAGAGCTCCCACAGCCGGACGTCCGCCTCGTGTGCCACATCGCTGATCCTCGGCAGCGGCAGCCCGGTGATCCGCAGCGCCCCGTCCGGCTCGGACATGACCTGTCCGCCCGCCTCGGTGAGCGAGGCGGTCAGCTTCTCGCGCCGCTCCGGGACGCCCTCGGCGACCCGGACCCGGGCGAAGTCGGCGGAGTTGGCCGAGATGAAGTCCTTGACGTTCATGTCGGCGAGCAGCTGCCCCCGGCCGATCACGATCAGATGCTCGGCGGTCAGCGCCATCTCGCTCATCAGATGGCTGGAGACGAAGACCGTACGGCCCTCGGACGCCAGCATCTTCATCAGATTGCGGACCCAGAGGATGCCCTCGGGGTCCAGACCGTTGACCGGTTCGTCGAAGAGCAGCACCTGGGGGTCGCCGAGCAGCGCCGCCGCGATCCCGAGCCGCTGGCCCATGCCCAGCGAGAAGCCCTTGGACCGCTGCCGCGCGACGTCCTGGAGACCGACGACCCCGAGCACCTCGTCGACCCGGGCGGCCGGGATGCCGGCGAGCTGGGCGAGCGAGAGGAGGTGATTACGGGCGCTGCGCCCGCCGTGCACCGCCTTCGCGTCCAGCAGCGCACCCACCTGGCGCGGCGCGTTCGGCAGACTGCGGAAGGGATGGCCGCCGATCGTCACATGACCGGAGGTCGGCTGGTCCAGGCCCAGGATCATGCGCATGGTGGTGGACTTGCCCGACCCGTTGGGACCCAGGAACCCGGTGACGGTGCCCGGCCGCACCTGGAACGAAAGGTTGTACACGGCCGTCTTCGCGCCGTAGCGCTTTGTCAGGCCGACTGCCTCGATCATGCTTCAGCCCCATCGACTCACATCTGTCGTCGGGGTCGGACCGAGTGGCCGCACACCCCCGTAAGAGTTAGGAGGATATCCAGACCTTTACGGTTCCGGCCAAGCCGTTGCGGGGCGCGCCGCCCCCGGGTGGAGCGGACGGGAAGCTTCCGCGCGGGCCGGGCGCGCCGCCGGACGGCCGCGCGCCCCTTGCCCTGCGCCGTCACGCGTCCCGCTTCTTGAGGACCAGATAGCCGCCGAGCAGTGCGGCCGCCACCCAGGCGAGCAGGATGCCCAGCCCTCCCCATGGCCCGTACGGAGCAGTGCCGCTGTTCATGGCGTCGGGGACCACCTGCATGATCTTGGACCCGGCCTGGTCGGGGAAGTAGCGGGCGACCTTCTTCGCCCCCGGGACCGCCGACAGGATCTGGGAGACCAGGAAGAAGAACGGCATCAGGATGCCCAGCGACAGCATGGAGCTGCGCAGCATCGTCGCCGCGCCCATGGAGAAGATCCCGATCAGCCCCATGTAGATGCCACCGCCGACGACCGCGCGCAGAACATGCTCCGCGCCGATGTCCGTACGGTGGTCGCCGAGCAGGGCCTGGCCGAGGAAGAACGCGACGAAGCTGGTCACGATGCCGACCACCAGGGCCAGCACACCGGCCACCGCGACCTTGCTGAACAGGAACGAACCGCGCTGGGGCACGGCGGCCAGCGAGGTGCGGATCATGCCGGAGCTGTACTCCGTACCGACCACCAGCACCCCGAAGACGACCATGGCCAGCTGACCGAGGACCATGCCGGAGAAGCTGATGAAGGTCGGGTCGAAGGTGGCGCGCTGCGCCGGCGGGAGGTCGTCGAACTGGGAGTTCATCAGGGCGCAGAGCGCCGCGCCCATCGCGACGGTGACGACGAACGCGGAGATCAGCGTCCAGACGGTCGAGGAGACCGTACGGATCTTGGTCCACTCGGAGGTCAGGACCGCGGGTACGGATGCCATCGTCGTCACACCTCCCGGCCGGTGCCGGCCGGGCCGCCCCCGGTCCGCTCGTTCCACTGGTCGCCCCACTGCGGGCCCGCGGGCGGCGGCGCCGCGACGTGGTCCGAGTGCGCGTGGTACTCCACGGAGTCCGCCGTCATCTGCATGAACGCATCCTCCAGGGAGGCCCGCTGGGCACTGAGCTCGTGCAGCACGATCTGGTGCTGCGCGGCCAGCTCGCCCAGTGCCTCGGTCGTGGCGCCGTCGATCTCCAGGATGCCGCCGCCCGTCTCGACCACGATCAGGCCCGCCTCGTGCAGCACATCACGCAGCCGCTCCTGCTGCGGCGAGCGCAGCCGTACGTAGCTGCGGGAGTTCTGGTGGATGAAATCGGCCATCGACATGTCGGCGAGCAGCCTGCCCTGGCCGATCACGATCAAATGGTCGGCGGTGAGGGCCATTTCGCTCATCAGATGGCTGGAGACGAAGATCGTCCGGCCTTCCGCGGCGAGCGCCTTCATCAGATTGCGGATCCAGTGGATGCCCTCGGGGTCCAGACCGTTGACCGGTTCGTCGAAGAGCAGCACCTGGGGGTCGCCGAGCAGCGCCGCCGCGATCCCGAGCCGCTGGCCCATGCCGAGCGAGAAGCCCTTCGACTTCTTCTTCGCCACCGCGGTCAGACCGACGGTGTCCAGCACCTCCGCGACCCGGCTCTCCGGGATGCGGTTGCTCTGCGCGAGACAGAGCAGATTGTTGTACGCGCTGCGTCCGCCGTGCATCGACTTGGCGTCCAGCAGCGCCCCGATGTGCTTGAGGGGCTCGTCCAGATCGCGGTAGTGCTTGCCGTCGATGCGCACCGAACCGCTGGTCGGGTTGTCGAGATCGAGCATCATCCGCATCGTCGTGGACTTGCCCGCCCCGTTGGGCCCCAGAAAACCCGTCACCATCCCGGGCCTGACCCGGCAGGAGAGCCGGTCGACGGCAACCTTGTTGCCGAAGCGCTTGGTAAGACCATCGAGCTCGATCATGCGTTCACGCTAGAACGGCCGCGCGCCCGGCGCCACCACAAGGGCGGCACCGGGCGCGCAAGGGGTACGGCTGGGGTACCCGGGATCAGCGGCCCTGCTGGGCCGGGACACCACGGGTGACCGGCTCGTCGTCGGCCGGGGTGCCGGCGGCGGCGACCGCGGCACCGGTCAGCGTGGCCAGCATCTCGCGGACGTTGGTCAGCTGGGCGTTGATCGAGTCGCGGCGGTTGGTGAGCGCCGCCAGCTCGCGCTCCGATTCGCTGCGGATCCGGTCGGCCTTGGCGTTCGCGTCGGCCACGATGTCCTCGGACTGGCGCTGCGCGGTCTCCACCGTCTGGCGGGCCCGGCGCTCGGCGTCCGTGCGGAGCTTCTCGGCCTCCAGGCGGAGCTGCTCGGCGCGGTGCTCGATCTCGGCGAGACGCTTCTCGGCCTTGGCCTGACGGGACGCGAGGTCGCGCTCCGACTGGTCGCGGCGCTTGGCCAGGTTGGTCTCGAAGTCCGCGGCGGCCTGGGCGGCCTTGGCGCGGGTCTCCTCGAAGAGGGCGTCGGCCTCCTCACGCTTCTGCGCGGCGTCCTTCTGCGCCTCGGTCCGCAGCGAGCCGGCCTCACCCTTGGCCTTCTCGACGATCCGGACGCCCTCGTCCTCGGCCTTCGCCTTGCGCTCGGCGGCGAAGGACTCGGCGTCGTTGCGCACCTGCTGGGCGGCGGACTCGGCAAGCTCACGGTGCTGCTCGGCGGCGCGACGGGCCTCCTCGCGCAGGTCCTTCGCCTCCTCCTCGGCCAGACGGAGGATCTTCTCGACGCGGGCGCCGAGACCGGCGTACGACGGCTCCGCGTCGCTCACCTGGGCCTGTGCGTTCTGCGTTTCGAGGTGGAGCTCCTCGATGCGCTTTTCCAGGGACGTGATGCGGGTCAGGGCACTATCACGGTCGGCGACGAGCTTGGTAATGCGGTCATCCACCTGACCGCGGTCGTATCCACGTCGCACGAGCTCGAAGCCGAAGGGGGAGGAAGGGTCGCTCATGGGGTTCCTGTCGAATGAGACCGGTGAGGTGTTAGAGGGAATCCTAGGGGCCTTGGCGGCGTGTCATCGAGCGGATGCCCTTTTGATCTGGAGAATGACACCTCTTTCGAGTGGCTGACCCCCGCAACTCTTGCCACTCGGAGGGTGGAACGTTCCTGTCGAAGCACGGGACCTGGCAACGCGACTACCCCTCGGACGACTTGCCACTCGATCGAGTGCCTGCCGCCGCCCCGGCCTTGACGCCGCCGGAGGAGCTGCCCGAGCCCTTGCCGCCGCCGCCCGGCGTCTCGAAGGACTCCAAGGCCTCCAACACGTCCTGGACACGGGAGATCTCGGTGTTGATGTCCGCGCGCCGACGTACCAGCAGATCGAGCTCGCGCTTGCCCTCCTCGACCGTGTGCTTGGCCTCGGCCTCGGCGTCGGCCCGCAGCTTCTCGGCCTCGCGGACCAGGGTGGCCTTCTTCTGCTCGGCCTCCTTGAGCAGCGACTCGGCCCGCTTCACCGCGGCGATCCGGACCTTGCTCGCCTCCGAATTGGCGTCCGCCAGCAGCTCCTTGGCCTTGGCCGCCGCCTCCTCGCGCTGCTCCGTCGCCGCCTTCATCAGGTTGTCGACGCGCTCGCCCGCCGTCTTCATCTGCTCGGAGGTCTCCCGCCGGGCCCGGTCGTGCAGCTCCTCGATCTCGCTCTCGATCCGGGCCCGCAGCTCCTCGGCCCGCTCCCGGATCGCCGTGGCGTCCCGGCGCGCGCCGACCAGCAGCTCGTCCGCGTCCGTACGGGCCCGCTCCACCAGGGAGTTGCCCTCGACGGTTGCCTCGGAGGTGATCCGCACGGCCTCCTTGCGGGCCACGCCGACCATCGTGTCGGCCTGCTCCTCGGCCTCGGTGGCGGAGCGCAGCGCCTCCTCCTGGGCCTTGTTGACGAGCTGATCGGCCTGCTCGGCGGCGTCGGCCCGCCGCTTCGCCGCGGCCTCCCGCGCCTCGTCGAGCAGCCGGTCCGCCTCCTGGCGGGCCTCCGCGCGCATCTGCTCGGCCGCCGACTCCGCGTCGGCGCGCACCCGCTCCGCCTCCTCGCGGGTACGGGCCGCGTGCTCCTGCGCCGAGCCGACGGTGGCCGCCGCCTCCGCCCGCAGCCGCTCGGCCTCGTCCGCGGCCTCGCCCGACAGCCGGGCCGCCTGCTGCTTCGCCTCGTCGACCAGCGACGCGGCCTGCTGCGTCGCCTCCTCGACGAGCGCGGTGGCCCGCTGCGCCGACTCCGTACCGATCCGCTCGGCCTCGCTCGTCGCCTCGCCGACCAGCCGGTCGGCCTGGGTCGCGGCGTCGGAACGCATCCGGTTGGCGTCCTCGCGGGCCTCGGCGCGGCTGCGCGCCGCGTCCTGCTCGGCCGAGGCCAGCGCGTCGGAGGCCTCGGTACGCATCCGCTGGCTGTACTCGGCGGTGTCCGACCGCAGCCGCTCCGACTCGGCGATCGCGTCGGCGACGGTCCGCTCGGCCATCGCCTTCGCGGCCTCGGACTCCTCCTGCGCCTCCCGGCGGGTCCGGGAGGCGTCCTCGCCGGCCCGCTCCCGCTCGGCGTGCGCGTCGGCGCGGACCCGGTCCGCCTCCTCCTGCGCCTCGGACTTCGTCCGCTCCGCGACATGCTCGGCGGTCGAACGCAGCCCGGCGATCTCGGCCTCGGCCTGCTCCTGCAGCCCGCTGACCGCATCCCGTACCTGCTGGGCGGTCTGCTCGGCCGCGGAGACCAGCTCGGTCGCCCGGCCGTCCGCCTCCTCGACCAGCCGCTGGGCCTCGGCCTGCGCCTGCTCGACCCGCTTGCGGGCGGAGGCGAGCAGCTCCTCGCTCTGCTCGCGGGCCCGCTCCCGCTCCTGGTTCGCCTCGGTGCGCGCCGCGTCCAGGGTCTCCTCGGACTCCCGGCGGCGCCGGTTCGCCTCCTCCTGGGCGGCGGCCAGCGCCTCGGCGGCCTCCGTGCCCACCCGCTCCGCGGCGGCGGCGGCCTCGGACCGCACCCGGTCGGCGCTCTCCTGAGCCTCGGACTTGAGCCGCTCGGCCTCGGCGGCGGCCTCCGAGCGCAGCCGTACGGCGACGGACTCGCCCTCCGCGCGCGCCTGCGACGCATCCGCCGCGGCCTCGTCACGCAGCCGCTCGGCCTCGGTCTCCGCCTGCTCGCGCAGCGTCCGGATCCGCTCGGCGGCCTCCGTCCGCAGCCGCTCGGACTCCTCGTTCGTCTCGCGCCGGATGCGCTCCGCCTCGGCGCGCGCCTCCGTGAGCGCCTGCTCGGCGCCGGTGACCCTGGTCTCCGCCTCGGTGTGCAGCCGGGCCAGCTCCTCGGCCGCCTCCGCCTGCCGGGCCGCGACCGCGCGCTCGGTCTCCTCGCGCAGCTCCGCCGCCGCCTGTTCGGCGGCGGTGGTGGTCGAGGCTGCCTGCTCCTCGGCGTCGGCACGCAGCTGCTCGGCCTCGGCGTGGGCTCGCTCCAGGGCCTCCTCGGCCTGCTTGCGCAGCGAGGCGGAGCGCTCGGCCGCCTCGGTGCGGACCCGCTCGCTCTCGGTGCTCGCGGTGGAGCGCAGCTCCTCCGCGTCCGCCTTCGCCTTGGCCAGCAGCTCCTCGGCGGTCCTCGCGCCCTCCTCGATCTGCTGGACCGCCTCGCGGCGGGCCTCGCCTCGGATCCGCTCGCCCTCGGCGACCGCCTCGGAGCGCAGCTGCTCGGCCTCGCCGCGCAGCCTGCGCGCCTCCTCCTGGAGCTCGACCGTCTTGGCCCGGTACTCCTTGGTGTCGTCCTTGGCCGCGCCCTTGAGCTGATCGGCCTGTTCGGCGGCCTCGCCGCGCAGCCGTTCCGCCTCGGCCTCCGCCTCGCGGCGGATCCGGTCGGCCTCCTCGCTTGCCGCCCGGGTGGTGGACCGCGCGTCCTCGGACGCCTTGGTCAGCACCTCCTCGGCGCTCCGGGCGGCCTTGGCGAGCTGGGCCGCGGCGTCCTCGGCGGCGGCCGTGCGGGCCTTCTCGGACGCCTCGGACTTCAGCCGGTCCGCCTCGGCGCGGGCGTCGGCGAGCGCCTGCTCGGCCTCCGCCTTGAGGGACTCGGCGTCCTTGGTCGCCTCGCCGACCAGCCGGGCGATCTCCGACTTGGCCGTACGGGTGCGCTGCTCGTTCTGCGACTCGGCGGCGGCCAGCCGCTTGACCGCGGCCTCCTTCGCCTCGGCGGTGACCTTCTCGGCCTCCAGCCGGGCCTCGCGCAGCTGGGTCTCGGCCTCCTGGATGCGCTGCTCGGCGGCCCGGTTCAGCTCGGTGGTCCGCTGCCGGGTCTGCTCGGTCTCGGCCGTCGTGGACGTACGGAGCTGCTCGGCGTGGCTGGTGGCCTCCCGTGCCTGGCCGGCGGCGGCGTCCAGCAGCCGCTCGGCGTCCTTGCGGGCGCGCAGCAGGATCGCCTCGGCCTCGCTCCGGGCCGACTCCGCCTCGGAACCGAGCCGCTGCCGGGTCTCCTCCGCCAGCCGGTTCGCCTCGGCGCGCGCGGCCGCCAGGGACTGCTCGGCCTCGGCCCGCGACTCCTCCAGCAGCCGACGGGCCTGGGACTCCGTCCTGGCCCTGAGCTGCTCGGCCCAGGCGACGTTCTCGTTGACGTGGGACTCGACGGTCTGGCGGCGCTCCGCCAGCTCCTGGTCGAGCCGCTGGCGCCGCTGCACCGCCTCGTTGTGCAACTCGGCCTGGAGCCGGGCCTGGTGCTCGGCGTGCTCCTGAAGGATCCGCTGCGTCTGCGCGCGGGCCTCGCGGAGCTCCCGCTCGGCGTCGGTCCGCAGCTGTTCCGCCTGGATCTGGGCGTTACGGAGCAACTGCTCGGCCTGGTAGCCGATGTCCGCGCTGTCGTACGCGGGACGGGTCGCGAGATTGCGCCGAGCCTCGTGCAGCTTGGCGCGCAAGACCTCGACCTGGTAACCGAGGTCCTCGGCGTGCTGGACGGCCTTCTCCCGGTCGGTCTTCAGCCGGTCCATCTCGGCTTCGAACCGCGAGAGATGGTCGTCGTCAGCTCGGTGGCTCTCCTGGCGTTCGTAGCCCCGCACTGCGCGGTCCCATCCTTCCCCGAGCTCTCAACGTTGTTCGAGCAGGGGAGACCCCAACCCTGGTCGCAACTCTCCAACGAGTACCGTTCACCGGTGAACGGTCCCCCCGGGGAATGGTGACAGATCAACGGCTGAGGACGCGGCGCGGCCCCGACCCGGCCCCGGCCCGGAACAGCCCACTCTACCGGGCCAGGTATCCGGAGGTCAGTGCTCCGCTGCGGACGTGACCAGTTCGGTGAGGACTCCATGGCAGTCCTTGGGGTGCAGAAAGGTGATCCGGGACCCCATCGAACCGGTCCTGGGCTCCTCGTACAGCACCCTGACGCCCTTCTCCCGGATGTCCGCGGAATCGGCGTCGACGTCCGCCGTGCCGAAGGCGATGTGGTGGACACCCTCGCCGTTCTTCGCCAGCCACTTGCCCACGGCCGAGTCCTCCCGGGTGGGCTCCAGGAGCTGGAGGTAGGAGGCGCCGCCGTCGGACGTATCGTTGATCTTGAGCATGGCCTCCCGTACGCCCTGCTCCTCGTTGATCTCGGAATGGAAGACCTCGAACCCGTAGGTCGAGCGGTAGAACTCGACCGTCCGGTCGAGGTCGAAACAGGCGATCCCGATGTGATCGATTCGCGTCAGCATGGAACCAGTGCAGCGCCACACGGATGGTTACGCAACGTGCGCGCCGTCACACCCGCTGCCGGATGACGGGCGAGGTACCGCTCAGTACATTCAAGTAAACCCTCGTTCACTCCTCATCCCAAGGGGCGCCCCTCATGTCTGGAACGACCGGTACCACCTCAGTGATCGTCGCGGGCGCGCGTACGCCCATGGGCCGCCTCCTCGGCTCGCTGAAGAGCTTCTCCGGGGCCGACCTCGGCGGCATCGCCATCAAGGCCGCGCTGGACCGGGCCGGCATCGGCGGCGACCAGGTCGACTACGTGATCATGGGTCAGGTGCTCCAGGCCGGCGCGGGCCAGATCCCGGCCCGCCAGGCCGCGGTCAAGGCGGGCATCCCGATGAACGTGCCCGCGCTCACCGTGAACAAGGTGTGCCTGTCCGGGCTCGACGCGATCGCCCTGGCCGACCAGCTGATCCGCGCCGGTGAGTTCGACGTCGTCGTCGCCGGTGGCCAGGAGTCCATGACCAACGCCCCGCACCTGCTCCCGAAGTCCCGCGAGGGCCACAAGTACGGTGCGATCGAGATGCTCGACTCCATGGCGTACGACGGTCTGACCGACGCCTACGAGAACATCCCGATGGGCGAGTCCACCGAGAAGCACAACGCCCGTCTCGGGCTGAGCCGCGCCGACCAGGACGAGATCGGCGCCCTTTCGCACCAGCGCGCCGCCGCCGCCCAGAAGAACGGCGTCTTCGAGGCCGAGATCACCCCGGTCGAGATCCCGCAGCGCAAGGGCGACCCGGTCCTCTTCGCCAAGGACGAGGGCATCCGCCCGGAGACGACCGCGGAGTCCCTCGGACGGCTGCGCCCCGCGTTCGCCAAGGACGGCACGATCACCGCCGGTACCTCCTCGCAGATCTCCGACGGCGCCGCCGCGGTCGTCGTCATGAGCAAGGCCAAGGCCGAGGAGCTGGGCCTGGACTGGATCGCCGAGATCGGCGCACACGGCAATGTGGCGGGCCCGGACAACTCGCTCCAGTCGCAGCCGTCCAACGCCATCAAGCACGCTCTCAAGAAGGAGGGCCTGGAGGTGGCGGACCTCGACCTGATCGAGATCAACGAGGCCTTCGCCGCGGTCGCCGTCCAGTCGATGAAGGACCTCGGCGTCACTCCGGAGAAGGTGAACGTCAACGGCGGCGCCATCGCGCTCGGCCACCCGATCGGGATGTCCGGCGCCCGGGTGGTGCTGCACCTGGCGCTGGAGCTGAAGCGGCGCGGCGGCGGCACCGGCGCGGCGGCGCTGTGCGGCGGCGGCGGTCAGGGCGACGCGCTGATCATCCGCGTCCCCGGCAAGTAGGTCCCCGCAAGCAGTACGCGGTACACGTAGAGCACGCGGCGAGTGAACGGAGCGGTGATGGTGGACGTCCCCACCCTGGTCGAGCAGGCACGTGCGGGCCGGCCTCGGGCGGTGGCCCGGCTCATCTCCCTGGTGGAGGGGGCGTCGCCGCAGCTGCGCGAGGTGATGGCGGCGCTGGCGCCGCTGACCGGCAACGCGTACGTCGTCGGCCTCACCGGCTCGCCCGGTGTCGGCAAGTCGACATCGACGTCGGCGCTGGTCACGGCGTACCGGCGGGCCGGGAAGCGGGTCGGCGTGCTGGCCGTCGACCCGTCCTCGCCGTTCTCCGGCGGGGCGCTCCTCGGCGACCGGGTCCGGATGTCGGAGCACGCCTCCGACCCGGGCGTCTACATCCGCTCCATGGCCACCCGCGGTCATCTGGGCGGCCTCGCCTGGTCGGCACCGCAGGCGATCCGGGTGCTGGACGCGGCGGGCTGCGAGGTGATCCTGGTGGAGACGGTCGGTGTCGGCCAGTCGGAGGTGGAGATCGCCTCCCAGGCCGACACCTCCGTCGTGCTGCTGGCACCCGGCATGGGTGACGGCATCCAGGCGGCGAAGGCCGGGATCCTGGAGATCGGCGATGTGTACGTCGTCAACAAGGCCGACCGGGACGGTGCGGACGCCACCGCCCGCGAGCTCAACCACATGCTGGGCCTCGGCGAGGCGCGCGGCCCCGGCGACTGGCGCCCGCCGATCGTGAAGACGGTCGCCGCCCGGGGCGAGGGCATCGACGAGGTGGTCGAGGCCCTGGAGAAGCACCGGGCGTGGATGGAGGAGCACGGGGTGCTCGCCGAGCGGCGCGCGGCCCGCGCGGCCCGCGAGGTCGAGACCATCGCCGTCACCCGGCTGCGCGAGCGCATCGGCGACCTGCACGGCGACCGCCACCTCGGCGCGCTCGCCGAACGCATCGTCGCGGGCGGCCTCGACCCGTACGCGGCGGCGGACGAGCTGGTGGCGGGACTCACCGGCGAGGGCTGACCCGAGGGGCGACCGGGCGGGGCCGGGGGCGGCGTGCGGGCCGCCTTCCGGCCCCGCTCCGTCTGCGCGCCCCGAGCGAGCCCTCCCGGCCGGGTCCGGCCGGGCCGGGAGGACCCGGGGACCCGGCCCGATCCGGGCGGGCCCCTAGTCGTCGTCCCCGTCGCGGTCGTCGTCGTGGTCGTCGTCCGACCGGTCCACCGTCACCTTGCCCGTGCTCGCGTCGACGTTCAGCTCGTGCTTCTTGCCGTCCTTGCCCCGTACGTCGACCTCCCAGTGCGCCGCCCCGCCGCTCCGGCCGTCGTGGTCGTCCAGGTCGATCGACGTCACGGTCCCGGGGTACGCCTTCAGCGCGGCGTCGACCGCCGCGTCCGGCGACACCCGGACCGACCGGGGAGCGTGCCGGTCGCGGTCGTCGTCGTCATCGTCGGAGACGTGCTTGCCGAGCACCTTGCCGTTGCCCGGGTCCACCGTCACGTCGTGCCGGGCCTTGTCGGAGCCGTACACATCGAGCTCCCAGACCAGCCCGCCGTCCTCGTCGTCCAGCTCGGCCTCGGTGACCGTGCCGGGGACGGCCCGGACGGCGGCGGCGACCGCCTCCTTCACATCGACCCGGGCGGTGCCGCCGTCCGCCACACTGCTCCGGCTCCCGCGGTCGTGGCCGTCGTCGTCCGCGAAGGCGACTGCTGTGGCGGCTCCGCCGCCGACGAGCACGGCGGCGGTGACGGCGGCGATGACGATCTTGCGCTTCATGAGGGTTCCTCCCCGTTCGGGTGGCCGGTTTCGACGAGGACCACAGTGCCCGGGAGATGCTGAACGCAGCCTGAAGCCACCTGAAGCCGTCTTCAGGTTCGGTTTGCGACCCTGTGCGTATGCGCCTGTTGATCGTGGAGGACGAGAAGCGGCTCGCGACGGCCCTGGCCGCGGGGCTCACCGCCGAGGGCTTCGCCGTGGACGTGGTGCACGACGGCCTCGAAGGGCTGCACCGGGCCGCCGAGGGGGCGTACGACCTCCTCGTGCTCGACATCATGCTGCCCGGGATGAACGGCTACCGCGTCTGCGCCGCCCTGCGCGCCGCCGGACACGAGACGCCCATCCTGATGCTGACGGCGAAGGACGGCGAGTACGACGAGGCGGAGGGCCTGGACACCGGGGCCGACGACTACCTGACCAAGCCGTTCTCGTACGTCGTGCTGGTGGCCAGGATCAGGGCGCTGCTGCGGCGCCGAGGGGGCGGCTCCGGCTCCCCGGTGGTCACCGTCGGCGCCCTGCGGATGGACACCGCGGCCCGCCGCGTCCACCTCGGCGAGGTGGAGATCACCCTCACGGCCAAGGAGTTCGCGGTGCTGGAACAGCTCGCGCTGCGGGCCGGCCAGGTGGTGAGCAAGGCGGACGTCCTCGAACACGTCTGGGACTTCGCCTACGACGGCGACCCGAACATCGTCGAGGTGTACGTGAGCGCGCTGCGGCGCAAGCTCGGTGCGGCCGCCATCCGTACGGTGCGTGGCGCCGGGTACCGGCTGGAGGCGCTGTGAGGTCGGTCCGGGCCAGGGCCGCGCTCGGTGCCACCGTGGTGGTCGCCCTCGCGCTGACCGCCGCCGGGCTCGCCGTGCTCCTCGTCCTGCGCGCCAACCTCACCGACCAGGCGGGGCTCCAGGCCGAGGTGGTGGCCCGGGAGGTGGCCGGACAGCTGGCCCTCGACGTGCCGTACGACCGGCTGGAGATGCGCGACGAGGAGGACCACCCGGTCCAGGTGACCGACGAGGACGGGCGGGTGGTCGCCGTCTCCAAGGACCTCCGGGCGATCTCCGGTACCGGCACGGACCGGGTCACGCCGGACCCGCCACCGGCCGCCGGCGGCTCCGCCGATGGCGATGACGATGACGACGACAACGGAACGGACAACGACGACAGCGGTTCCGGCACCCCCGGCCGCGGCGAAGTCGACTCCGACGAACCGCACTTCGGCAACGGCACCGCCACCGTCGACGGCGACACGGCCGACTACCGCTTCGCGTCCGTCCGGGCGACTACCTCCACCGGAGTGACCCTGACCGTCCACGCGGGCGCCCCGCTGGCCGCCGAGCAGGAGGCCGTGGGCACCGTGCGCGGCGCGATGCTGATCGGGCTGCCTGCGCTGCTCCTCGTCGTCGCCGGGGTGACCTGGCTGGTGACCCGGCGGGCGCTGCGCCCGGTCGAGGGCATCCGGCGCGAGATGGCCGCGATCACCGCGTCCGAGGACCTGAGCCGACGGGTGCCGGAGCCCGGCTCGCGCGACGAGATCGCCCGGCTGGCCCGTACGACCAACGAGACGCTCACCGCTCTGGAGGCCTCCGTCGAGCGGCAGCGGCGCTTCGTCGCCGACGCCTCGCACGAACTGCGCAGCCCGATCGCCTCCCTGCGCACCCAGCTGGAGGTGGGGGCGGCCCATCCGGAGCTGCTGGACGTGCCGGGCGCGGTCGCCGACACCGTACGGCTCCAGGCGCTGGCGGCCGATCTCCTGCTGCTGGCCAGGCTGGACGCGGGGGAGCGGCCGGGCCGTACGGCGCTGGACCTGGGCGCGCTGGTGCGCGAGGAGGTCTCGCAGCGCACCGGCGACCGGATCGCGGTGACGGTGTCCGTGCCGGCCTCCGGGCCGGATGCCGGGCGGTTCGAAGTGGCCGGGTCGCGTGGGCAGTTGGCGCGGGTGCTCGGCAATCTGCTGGACAACGCGGAGCGTCATGCGCGCAGTGCGGTGACCGTCTCGGTGCGTGCGGCGGAGGGGGGTGGCGTGGCCGTCGCCGTCACCGACGACGGGGCGGGTGTGCCGCCCGAGGAGCGCGAGCGGATCTTTGAACGCTTCGTACGGCTCGATGACGCCCGTGCCCGGGACGACGGCGGCGCGGGCCTGGGCCTGGCCATCGCCCGGGATGTCGCCGCCCGGCACGGAGGCCGGCTGACGGTCGAGGCTGCGCGGGAGGGCGGCGCCCGGTTCGTGCTCTGGCTGCCCGGGGCCGGCTGAACGCGGCCCGTCCGGAGCCGGCTGAACGTCAACCGTCCGGGGCTGCTGATCCCCGCCCGCCCGGGGTGAGAGGACGGCGCCGGGGATTCCGGCCGCCGTCCCGCCGTGGGTCAGACCTTGCCGCGTCGTCCCCGGAGGTGATCGGCGACCGGGTTCAGCGCCGCTTGCAGGTTCGCCAGCGCCTCCGGCGTCAGCAGGTCCATGAAGTGCTTGCGGACCGACGCCACGTGGTGCGGCGCCACCTTGCGCATCGTCGTCGCGCCCTCGTCGGTGAGGACCGCGTACAGACCGCGCCGGTCGGACTCGCAGTTCTCCCTGCGGACCAGGCCGGCGCTCTCCATGCGGGTGATCTGGTGCGAGAGCCTGCTCTTGGACTGGAGCGTCGCGGCGGCGAGGTCGCTCATCCGCATCCGCTGGTCGTCCGACTCCGAGAGGTTGACCAGGATCTCGTAGTCGTTGTTGGTCAGGCCGAACGGCTGGAGATCCTTCTCCAGCTGGTGCATCAGCAGCCTGCTGACGTCCAGGTGGGTGCGCCAGGCGCACTGCTCCGCGTCGTTCAGCCAGCGGGTGGCCGTCTCGGTCTCCATATATGGATTCTACCTAAGAAGTTGAAAGCTGGACGAAGTGGGGGAGTCTGACGGTCGGCACCCGTCCGGAGGCGGGTCCGGGGGCGGGGTGCGGACGGTCGACGTCACACTCCGCAGACTACCGTTCACAACCCGAAGCGGCGCTGGAGGTCCCCGAGCTGGCCGGGCATACGGGGTGAGGCGCCAGGTTGACCCGCGCCGCCCGGCACCCCGGCCTGCCCCGGCACCGCGCCCGTCGGCTGTTCGGCCATCAGGATCTCGGTCGACTGGAGCAGCACCGTGCCCGCCCCGACGAACTCGAACTGGTGCTCCTCGCCCGAGGTGCCCCCGATGCCGGTCAGCGACCGCAGCCCGCCCAGTACGCCGGTCATGTAGCCGTGGTCGTAGTGGTGGCACGGCGAGGGGCAGTCCGCCCAGCCCACCAGGGCCTGCGGGTCGACCCGGAGCGGCGGCTCCATGAAGACCACCGGGCCGTTGGAGGCGGCCACGAACTTCCCCGTGCCGATCAGCGTGAGGAAACCCGGCACGATCGACTGCTTGAGTGCCAGCGAGGGCTGGTAGGCGAGGAGATTGCCCGACCGGATCGTCAGATTCCCCTCGTCCAGGTCGTACGAGTTCACGTCGAAGGCCCGGTCCGCGAGCAGCATCTTGCCGCTGCCCTCGGCCACCACCCAGTCGCTCGCGTGCAGCGGCGAGTGGAAGCTCGTACGGATCAGCCGCTCGAAGCGGCCGTGCCCGAGGCCGTTGAAATCGATCCGCCCGTAATAGGCGATCATCTTGCCCTTCTGCAGGAACCACTGGCTCCCCTTGAGCTCCACGCAGAAGGTGTACGCGTTGACGTTGTCGTCCGACGGCAGCGTCATCGGGTCGAAGACCACGGGCGTGCTCACAGCTTCTCCTCCGAGGCCTGGACGTACACCGCGCCACTGCCGCTCAGCTCCAGCTGGAACGCCTCGCCGGAGCCCCGCCCCACCATGTCGCGCCAGCCGAGCGCGGTCGAGAGCTTGTTCCGTACGTCGCCGTGGTGCGCGACATACGCCTGCGGGTCCACATGCACGGCGCGGCCGGGAGCGATCGGCAGCTCGATCACCCCGCCGTGGGCCATCACCGCGACCGCGCCGTGGCCCTTGAGCGTGGTGGTGAACAGGCCCTGCCCGGTCACCTGGCCGCGCACCATGCCCATCACGCCGCCCTGCGAGCCCATGAACATCGTGCCCTGCTGGAGCGTCCCGTCGAAGGCGAGCAGCCGGTCGGCCTCCACGTACAGGGTGTCACCGGCGAGATTGATCACCTGGATGTGATGGCCGCCGTGGCCGAACATCACCGTGCCGCTGCCCTCGACCGTCATCAGCGGGGTCGCCTCATTGGCCACCCGCCGCCCGATCATCGACATCACACCGCCCTGGCCGCCCTGGATGTTCGGCGTGAACGACACCTCGCCGCGGTAGGCGAGCATCGCGCCCCGCTGGCTGAACATCTTCTGGCCGGGGACCACCGTCGCCTCGACCATCTTCGAGTTGATCTCACGGAACGGCATCAGACATCGCCCCCGAGGGTGTTCCGCTCGCTCGGCTGGACGTAGACCACGCCCTCGCCCTCGAACCGGATCTGGAAGGACTCCCCGGAACCCTCGCCGATCAGCGTCCGGAAGTTCACCCCGGACTGGAAGTGCTGCTGGAGGCTGCCCTGGTGGGCGATGTAGGCGCCGGGGTCGACGAAGAGCGGGTACTGGGCCGAGACCCGCAGTGCCACCGCCGAGCCGTCCGACATGATCGCCACCTGGCCGGTGCCCTCGACGGTGGTGGTGAACAGGCCGTTGCCGCTCGCCCCGCCGCGCAGGCCGGTGAAGGTGGTGCCGGTGCGCAGCCCGGCGTCGGTGCACAGCAGGTTGCTCGCCTCGACGTAGAGCTTGTCGCCGCGCAGCGAGACGAGGTTGATCTCGCTCGCCCGGTCCGCGAAGTAACAGGTGCCCTGGCCGGTCACCTCCATCACGGACATCTGCTCGCCGGTCAGCCGCCGGGTCACCATGCCGCGCAGCCCGTCACCGCCGCCGGTCATCTTCTTGAACGTCATCCGGCCGTCGTACGCGACCATCGAGCCGTTCTTCGCCTTGACGGCGTCACCGGCCAGGTCGACGGCGAGCGTTCTGCTGCCTTGGAGTCGGAACATTGCCACGGAGCGACGTTAGCGGCAGACCCCCGGCCGGGACAGGGCCCGAAGGAGGATCCCTCGCCCCGAAAGGTCCCTGATACGCATCCGGTACCTGATGCGTACGCAACCGGGACGTATGACCCGTTGCGTACGGTCCCCGCTATCCGGCCCCCGGCGCCGGGGGCCGTCCGTGCCGATGTCACAATGGGGGCGCTTGTGCTCGTATTCACAAGCTGTCACCGTCCTCCCACCGAAGGTGCCCCCGTGGACATCAAGACCGCTACCGCCCTGCACCGGCTGCGCCTCATCTCGATTCCCGAGGCGCTCTCCTTCCCGGCGCTGATCATCTTCGGATCGGTCCTCAGCCGGGTCTCCGACATCGACTTCCTGATGATGCCGCTCGGCATCCTGCACGGCGTGCTGTTCGTGATCTACGCCGTCCTGCTGCTCGATGTCTGGGCGAAGACCAAGTGGCCGCTGAAGCGCGTCGCGCTGTTCTTCCTGCTCGCGCTGCTGCCGTTCGGCGGGCTGTACGGCGACAAGCTGCTCAAGCGCTACGAGGCCGACGGCGTCATCGCCGCCCGCGCTCGCCGCGAAGGTGTGGTCAGCGCATGATCGTCGCGTTCTCGGTCAGCCCGCTGGGTGTCGGTGAGGACGTCGGCGAGTATGTCGCCGACGCCGTCCGGGTCGTCCGCGAGTCCGGCCTGCCCAACCGCACCGATGCCATGTTCACCTCCATCGAGGGCGAGTGGGACGAGGTCATGGACGTCGTCAAGCGCGCGGTCGCGGCCGTCGAGGCGCGCGCCGGACGTGTCTCCCTCGTGCTGAAGGCCGATATCCGCCCGGGTGTCACCGACGGCCTGACCTCCAAGGTCGAGACGGTGGAGCGGTACCTGGCCGGCTGAGCCGGTCCGCCCACTACCCGACGAAGAGCCCCTGGCCCCACCCGGCCGGGGGCTCGTCTCATTCCTGCCCGCCATGCTCCGGCACCGCCAGCGCGATCCCGAGCGGCGTCCGTTCGTACAGCACCTGGTGCCCGTACCGGCGCGACGTCAGCAACCCCGCCGCGCGCAGCACCGACAGATGCTCCGACACGGAGGACACCGCGAGGCCCAGCCGGTGCGCGAGCGCGCTCGGGCCGGCCGGTTCGTCGAGCGCGCACAGGACATCGGCCCGGCCACGCCCCAGCAGCCGGGCGAGCGCCTGCGGGGTGCGGTCGGCGGGTTCGGTCCACAGCCCGCCGATGCCGCGCGCCGGATAGACGACCGCGGGCTGCCACGGCGGTTCGAAGCCGCTGACCGTGTCCGGCCAGCAGAAGACGCTGGGGATCAGGACCAGCCCCTGCCCGCCGAGCACCCGGCTGTGCCTGCCGTGCGTCCCGACGATGGTGAGGGTCGATCCCGACCAGCTCAGCTGGGGGCTCAGCTCGCCCAGCAGCCGCTCGAAACCGATCGCGGCGAGCCGCCGCGAGTGGTAGGCGATGTCCGCCTCCAGCAGGGCGCGCAGCCGGGGCCAGTGCGGTTCGACCAGCACCCGCCAGGCCTGTTCCAGCAGGTCGGCCAGGTCCCGGACGGTCCGGGCGGGATCGGCGAGCAGCGCCCGCCCGGTGGGGGAGTGCAGCAGCTCCGGACGGTTCGCCAGCGTCAGCGCGATGTCCCGGCGGGCGACCTCCGGATCGACGGACCGCACCCCCGCGATCTCCTCCTCGAAGGTGGGGACCGGGCCGGTCGGCGGCGGGCTGAAGAAGTCGGGGTTGTGCCCGCGCCGTGCCATCAGCAGCCACAGCGGTTCGAGGTCGAGGCCGTCGGCCGCGTCGCGGATCAGCCGGAGCCACGGCAGGTGGTACCCGTGCCGCTCCGGCCGGGCCAGGACGCGCACGGCCGCCTGGGTCTCGCCGAGCGGCGAGAGCGTGAACCGGCAGCGGACCAGATCGCTCTCGTCCAGGTACAGATGGGACGGCAAGGGCGGACCCTTCCTGCTGACTTTCGGCGTGGGCCGAAAGTCTACGGAGAGCCGCCGCCGCCCCGCAGGCTGCGACCATGCCCTCAGAGACCGGGACTCCCGCGGATCTTCCCGCCGACGCGACCGCCGACTCGACCGATGACGCGCCCGACGACGTGCTTCCTTCCGTCACGCCCCCGCCCGCTCCCGCCCCCGGCGGCTACCGCGCGGTCTTCGCCGTGCGGGAGTTCCGGGCGGTCTTCGCCGCGCATCTGCTCTCGCTGCTCGGCGTCGTCGTCAGCGAACTCGCGCTCACCGTGCTCGTCTACGACCTCACCGACTCGCCGCTGCTCAGTGCCCTCACCTTCGCGCTCGGCCTGCTGCCGTACCTCGTCGGCGGCACCCTCCTCGCCGGGGTCGCCGACCGCTACCCGGCCCGCCGGGTGCTGGTCACCTGCGACCTGGTCTGCGCCGGCTGCGTCGCCGTGATGGTGCTGCCGGGCACCCCGGTCGCCGGACTCCTCGTGCTGCGCTGCCTCGTCGCCGCCGTCTCGCCCGTCTTCACCGGGACCAGGACGGCCGCGCTCGCCGACATCCTCGGCGAGGGCGACCTGTACGTGCTGGGGCGCTCCCTGCTGCGGATCGTCTCGCAGAGCGCCCTGCTGGCCGGCTTCGGCGTGGGCGGGCTGCTGCTCGCCGTGGTCTCGCCGCGCGGCGCGATCACGATCACCGTCGCCACCTTCCTCTGCTCGGCCGCTCTGCTCCGCCTCGGCACCCGCGACCGGCCCGCCCGCCTCGGCGCCGGACGCGACGGCAGCCTGCTCCGGGAGTCGTTGTCCGGGGCCCGGCTGGTCCTCGGCCACCGCCGGATCCGCGCGCTGCTGCTGCTCTTCTGGCTGCCCCCGGCGTTCGTCGTCGCCCCGGAGGCGCTCGCCGCCCCGTACGCCGACGAGATCGGTGTGGGCAGTGCCGCGCTGGGGCTGCTGATGTGCGCGATGCCGGTCGGCCACATCGCCGCCGAGCTGTACGCGGGCGCCGCGCTCGGCCCCCGGGTCCGCTCCCTGATCGTGCTGCCGTTCGCCGCGGCCGGACTGCTGCCCCTCGCGCTGTACGGGCTCCGTCCCGGCGCGGTGCTGACCGCCGTCGCGCTGGTGCTGGCCGGTGCGGCGTCGGCGTACGTCATCGGCCTCGACCAGTGGTTCGTCGACGCCGTCCCCGACGAACTGCGCGGCCGGGCCATGACCCTGCTCACCGCCGGACTGATGACGCTCCAGGGCGTCGGCATGGCCCTGGCCGGTCTGGCCGCCGAGTTCTTCCCCGTGCACCAGGTGGTCGCCGGGGCCGGTGTCCTCGGCACCCTCTGTCTGCTGCCGCTCGTCGCCGAGGTCCGCAGAACCACACCCGCCCCAGGTATTCGGACCGAAGTTCGAGACGGGGCTGACCAGCATATGACCAGTGGGTAAGGTCGGTGCCGTGCCGAAGCCGCTCAGTCTCCCCTTCGACCCCATCGCCCGCGCCGACGAACTCTGGCAGCAGCGCTGGGGCCCCGTGCCCTCGATGGGGGCGATCACCTCGATCATGCGCGCCCAGCAGATCCTGCTGGCCGAGGTCGACGCGGTCGTCAAACCGTACGGACTGACCTTCGCGCGCTACGAGGCGCTGGTGCTGCTCACCTTCTCCAAGGCCGGTGAGCTGCCGATGTCCAAGATCGGTGAGCGGCTCATGGTCCACCCCACCTCCGTCACCAACACCGTGGACCGGCTGGTGCGCTCCGGCCTGGTCGCCAAGCGCCCCAACCCCAACGACGGCCGCGGCACCCTCGCCTCCATCACCGACAAGGGCCGCGAGGTCGTCGAGGCGGCGACCGAGGACCTGGTGGCCATGGAGTTCGGGCTCGGCGCGTACGACGCCGAGGAGTGCGCGGAGATCTTCGCCATGCTGCGCCCGCTGCGGATCGCCGCGCAGGATTTCGACGAGGCGTAGCGGAGGGGGCGCGGGGTGTAGAACGGCGTTTCGAGAGCCCGGCCCGCTGCAAGATCGCCCCGGTCGGCCGGTTACGCTCGATGCCATGAAACGCAGTGTGCTGACCCGGTACCGGGTGATGGCCTACGTCACCGCCGTCATGTTGCTGGTGCTCTGCACCTGCATGGTCTTCAAGTACGGCTTCGACAAGGGCGAGGATCTGACGCTCGTCGTCTCCCAGGTCCACGGTGTGCTCTACATCATCTACCTGATCTTCGCCTTCGACCTCGGCTCCAAGGCGAAGTGGCCGATGGGCAAGCTGCTCTGGGTGCTGGTCTCCGGCACCATCCCGACGGCCGCGTTCTTCGTCGAGCGCAAGGTCGTCCGCGAGGTCGAGCCGCTGATCGTCGACGGTTCCCCCGCGACCGCCAAGGCCTGAACCGGCCGGACCCCGGTCCGCACCCCCCCCGAAACCGCCCCGCGCCGAAGCGCCGGGCGGTTTGCCATCGACATTTACTAGGACGTCCTAGTAAATTTGAAGGCATGGACGCTGACGCGATCGAGGAAGGCCGCCGCCGCTGGCAGGCCCGTTACGACAAGGCCCGCAAGCGTGACGCGGACTTCACCACACTCTCCGGGGACCCGGTGGAGCCCGCGTACGGTCCCCGTCCGGGTGACACGTACGAGGGATTCGAGCGGATCGGCTGGCCCGGTGAGTACCCCTTCACCCGGGGGCTCTACCCCACCGGCTACCGAGGCCGGACCTGGACCATCCGCCAGTTCGCCGGCTTCGGCAACGCCGAGCAGACCAACGAGCGCTACAAGATGATCCTCGCCGCGGGCGGCGGCGGGCTCAGCGTCGCCTTCGACATGCCGACGCTGATGGGCCGCGACTCCGACGACCCCCGTTCACTCGGGGAGGTCGGGCACTGCGGCGTGGCCATCGACTCCGCCGCCGACATGGAGGTCCTCTTCAAGGACATCCCGCTCGGCGACGTCACGACGTCCATGACGATCAGCGGACCCGCCGTCCCGGTCTTCTGCATGTACCTGGTCGCCGCCGAGCGCCAGGGCATCGACCCGGGCGTGCTCAACGGCACGCTCCAGACCGACATCTTCAAGGAGTACATCGCGCAGAAGGAGTGGCTCTTCCAGCCCGAACCCCATCTGCGCCTCATCGGCGACCTGATGGAGCACTGCGCCCGCGACATCCCCGCCTACAAGCCGCTCTCCGTCTCCGGCTACCACATCCGCGAGGCCGGGGCGACGGCCGCGCAGGAGCTCGCGTACACCCTCGCCGACGGTTTCGGCTACGTGGAGCTCGGCCTCTCCCGCGGTCTCGATGTCGACACCTTCGCGCCCGGCCTCTCCTTCTTCTTCGACGCGCACCTCGACTTCTTCGAGGAGATCGCCAAGTTCCGCGCGGCCCGCCGGATCTGGGCCCGCTGGATGAAGGAGACCTACGGCGCGAAGACCGACAAGGCGCAGTGGCTCCGCTTCCACACCCAGACCGCCGGGGTCTCGCTCACCGCCCAGCAGCCGTACAACAACGTCGTGAGGACGGCCGTGGAGGCGCTCTCCGCGGTCCTCGGCGGCACCAACTCGCTGCACACCAACGCGCTCGACGAGACCCTCGCGCTCCCCTCCGAGCAGGCCGCCGAGATCGCCCTGCGCACCCAGCAGGTGCTGATGGAGGAGACCGGCGTCGCCAATGTGGCCGATCCGCTGGGCGGTTCCTGGTACGTGGAGCAGCTCACCGACCGGATCGAGGCCGACGCCGAGAAGATCTTCGAGCAGATCAAGGAGCGCGGCACCCGGGCCCACCCGGACGGGCAGCACCCCATCGGGCCGATCACCTCCGGCATCCTGCGCGGCATCGAGGACGGCTGGTTCACCGGCGAGATCGCCGAGTCCGCCTTCCGCTACCAGCAGTCCCTGGAGAAGGGCGACAAGCGGGTCGTCGGCGTCAACGTCCACCACGGCTCGGTCACCGGCGACCTGGAGATCCTGCGGGTCAGCCACGAGGTCGAGCGCGAGCAGGTCCGGGTGCTCGGCGGCCGGAAGGACGCCCGGGACGACGCCCGGGTGAAGTCGGCGCTGGACGCGATGCTGGCCGCCGCCCGCGACGGCTCCAACATGATCGCGCCGATGCTCGACGCGGTCCGGGCCGAGGCGACGCTCGGTGAGATCTGCGGGGTCCTGCGCGACGAATGGGGCACCTACACGGAGCCGCCCGGCTTCTGAGCGACGGCCCTACGCGGAGGCCGCCGCCCCCAGCCCCGCGAGCAGCAGCACGGTGAAGCGCCGGGCCCAGTCCGCGTCGACGGACTCGGCGCTCACCAGGACCCGGTGCACGACCGCGCCGGCGATCACGTCGAAGATCAGGTCGGCGGTGGTGGACGCCGTGCCCTCGTCCGGCTCGACGGGCAGTTCCCCGCGCTCCTGGGCCCGCCGGCGGCCCTGGAGCACCAGCCGTTTCTGCCGGTCCACGATCGAGTCGCGGATCCGGGTCCGCAGCGCCTCGTCGCGCGTCGACTCCGCGACCACCGCCATCAGCGCCGTCCGGGTCTCCGGCCGCTCCAGCAGCGCGGCGAACTGGAGCACCACCGCCTGCACATCGGCCGACAGACTGCCCAGATCGGGCAGCTCCAGTTCGTCGAAGAGGACCGCGACGGCGTCCACGACCAGCTCGTTCTTGCCCGCCCAGCGCCGGTACAGGGTCGTCTTGGCGACCCCGGCCCGCGTCGCCACATCGCCCATGGTCAGCTTCGACCAGCCGAGATCGACCAGGGACGCCCTGGTCGCCTCCAGGATCGCCTCGTCGGCAGCGGCGCTGCGCGGGCGTCCCGTTCGAGGGGGGCGGGGGTGGCTGCGGCTCAGCATGCGGCGACCATACCGGTCAGTAAGTAGAACGGACCGGTTCCGATCACCGTGAGACAGATCACCGGTCGCACCTGTGCGCGAGGGGTGCCCGCCAGTTACGCTACGGGTCGTAGCGTAAGGACGACGGCTCTGCCGTCGTGACGCCGCGACCGATTGACAGCCACAGGCACCGGGTGGGGACCCGGCGCCGAAACGGGTCTTTCAGGGGCCCTCGGACCGTGTCTGTCCGTGCACCCCGCACACCGGCGGGGGCAGCGGACGGGCGCGGTTCTCCCATCGCTTTCCGGATCGGTGCGCCAAGGGGGGAGGATGTACGCATGCAGCCTAGGAACATGTCCATGAGCGGCGTCGTCGACCTCGCCGCGGTGAAGGCGGCCGGCGAGGCCAAGGTGAAGGCGGAGCAGGCCCGTGCCGAGGCCGCCCGGCAGGGTGGCGTCGGTGCCGTGTCGCCGTCCGCCCTGGTGATCGATGTCGATGAGGCAGGCTTCGAGAACGATGTCCTGCAGCGTTCCGCCGAGGTCCCGGTCGTCATCGACTTCTGGGCCGAGTGGTGCGAGCCGTGCAAGCAGCTGGGTCCGCTCCTGGAGCGCCTGGCCCATGAGTACAACGGCCGCTTCGTGCTGGCCAAGGTCGATGTCGACGCCAACCAGATGCTGATGCAGCAGTTCGGCATCCAGGGCATTCCGGCGGTCTTCGCCGTCGTCGCCGGACAGGCCCTCCCGCTCTTCCAGGGCGCCGCGCCCGAGGCCCAGATCCGCCAGACGCTGGACCAGCTGATCCAGGTCGGCGAGGAGCGGTTCGGGCTCACCGGGATCGTGGTCGACCAGGACGCCGCCGAGAGCGCCGCTCCGGCCGAGGAGCCCGCGGGGCCGTACGACGCCCTGCTCGCCTCGGCCGTACAGGCCCTGGACGCCGACGACTTCGCCGGTGCCGTCCAGGCGTACAAGAACGTCCTGTCCGACGACCCCGCCAACGTGGAGGCCAAGCTCGGCCTGGCCCAGGCCGAACTGCTCTCCCGCGTCAAGGAGTTGGACGCGCAGCAGGTCCGCGCGGACGCCGCGGCGAATCCGGCCGATGTCACGGCGCAGCTCGCCGCCGCCGATCTGGATCTGGTCGGCGGTCATGTCGAGGACGCCTTCGGCCGGCTCGTCGAGACGGTGCGGCGCACCTTCGGTGACGACCGGGACACGGCGAGGGTGCGGCTGCTGGAGCTGTTCGAGGTGATCGGCCCCGATGACCCGCGGGTCGGCGCCGCGCGCACGGCGCTGGCACGGGTCTTGTTCTGATCTGACAAACGGCCGCGATGCCCTTCCGGGGATCGCGGCCGTTTTCGTGAAGAACGATAAGAGAAGCCTCTGCTTTACCAAATCTTGATAAAGCAGAGGCCTGTTACTCGCAGTAAATCGCGCTCCGGAATCTGTCCGGATTGACGCATGGATCCACCCTTTCGTCCTTCGGCTCGGCGCCACCCTGTGTGGCCGGGCGGTACCAGCCGGTCGCGCATCGGTTATCGGGCCGTTACTAGCGAGTAACGAACCCCCTTGTGTCACGGGCGGGAATGCACCACGATCGGCCACGCTCGGTCCAATAACGTCAGCCCGGCGGCCAGTCGGCGCGGCGGCCCTGTTGGGTCCCCACCGAGTGGGCCGGCGGCAGTGGCGCCGGTTCCGGACAGGGGGGTTCCTGTCGTCCGGCAGGGCCTGTCCGAACAGGTTGCGCGCATGCGTGGCCAGTGGTTGTCGCTCGGGGGTGATCGCCGGTGATTCGGACGCGGTTCATGCCTCCGTCGCGGGCGCTCTCCTTGCCGAGGACGTAGCACTTCTCCCATCCCAGGACGGGCCCAGGCCCGGACCGGAGATGTACGTCCGAGAAGGAGGAAAATTATGAGTTCCCAGGTTCGTGGCGGCACCAGATGGAAGCGTTTCGCTCTGGTCATGGTGCCGAGTGTCGTCGCGACCGCGGCGGTGGGTGTCGGTCTCGCGCAGGGCGCCCTCGCGGCGTCGTTCAGCGTGTCCGGCCAGAGCTTCAAGGTGAGTGCGGACAAGCTCGTCGGCCACAACTTCGTGCAGTACGGCAGTGTGGCCACCGGTACGAACCCCGAGGGCAAGAACGGGGCGCACGCGGTAGCCGTGTCCGGCTTCAGTGACGCCAAGATCACCAACATGTGCCAGTCGGTGGTCACGCCGAACCTTCCGTTCGGCCTCGGCACCGTCACGCTGGTGCTGAACGCGGGTACGAACCCGAAGAAGCCCGTCAAGGCGACCAATCTGTACCTGGACGTCTCCGAGCTCGACGCGGATGCCCAGTTCAAGAACATCGACATCGGTGTTGCCGCGGGTTCCCTCAAGGACCCGAACAACCCTGATTCGATCGGCATCCAGCCCCGCACCCAGGCCAACCCGGACGGCTTCTCGCAGCGTGCCGAGGAAGCCAAGCTGACCGGTGTGAAGCAGACGGCGTGGGCCACCACCGCCGGTACCTTCAAGCTCAGCAACCTGAGCCTGCGGCTGAAGTCGGGCACCAAGGAGTGCTACTAGCACTCGCCCGGGTGGCCGGAGCGCCCTCGGGATCTCCGGCCGCCCACCTTGTCCCTTCTCACAGCAGTACCGGTTCCAGGGAGCTGTTTTCCATGAGCCCCGAGTCCACAGGGCAGAACGAGCACTACCTCCGCGTCTTCTGGCGGGGATTCCGCACCTGGCGGGGTAACCGGCCGTTCTGGGCGGGCCTGTTCACCATGGTGGGTGGTCTACCCATCGCGTATTTCCCGTACGCCAACATGCACCTCGGCAACGTCACGCTGGCGATGTCCACGACCGCCGGCGCGGGGTCGCTGATCATCGGGATCCTGCTGATCACGCTGGGCCTGACGATGTGGTTCCACCACATCGTCAGAGTGTTCGCCGGAGTCGCCGCGATTCTGCTGGCGCTGATCTCCATACCGGTCGCCAACATCGGCGGATTCCTGATCGGCTTCCTCTGCGCCCTGCTCGGTGGCGCGCTCTCCATCTCCTGGGCCCCGGGCGAGCCGAAGCCCGACCCCGGACCGGCCGGTGCGGCGGGGGAGAAGTCCGAGGGGACCGGCCCCGGGACGCAGGAGCCCGGACCCGGGTTCCACGGCACGGCGGCGGTGCCACAGCAGCCGGAGCAGTACGACACGACAGTCGAGGTCGACGGCGGGAGGCATCGTGCGGGGTGACGAGAGGCAACTGGACCCGGCCCGGGAGGACTCCGGGACGAGAAACGGACCGCGTCACGCGGCCCCCAGGAAGTCGTTGCTGACGAAGCTGCACATTCCGGCGGGCAAGGCGTTCGCCCTCGCCGCGATGCCGACGGCCGTCCTCGTGGGCATGGGGCTCACCCCCAAGCTCGCGCTGGCCGACGACAGTTCGGACATCCCCTTCGCGCCCGGCCCCTGTGTGACCCGCTCCGACGAGCCGAGCGAGGAACCCTCGCCGTCCGCGTCGAAGTCGTCGTCCCCGACCCCGTCCGCCACTGCCACCGGCTCCGGCGATCAGGACGACACGGCGACCCCGAAGCCCTCGACGACCCCGTCCGCGAGCGACAAGGCCGAGCCGAGGACGAAGGCCGCGGGGGCCGACGCCCCCGCCGCCGCGCCGAGCGCCTCGCCCACTCCCACGAAGACGAGGAACCCGCTCGACCCGCTGGGTGTCGGCGACGCGCTCAGGGACCTCTTCGACGGACCGGACAAGGAGACGGCGAGCCCGTCCCCGAGCGCGAGCACGGCGTCCCCGAAGCCGTCACGGACCGACACCGCGAAGAAGTCCGACGAGAAGTCCGACGAGAAGTCCGACGAGAAGTCCGACGAGAAGCCCGTCGAGAAGTCCGCGGACGCCGCGAAGGAGACGGCCGACAAGACGGCCGACGCCATCCGCGAAGCCGCGGGCCGGGCGGGCAGGACGGTCGAGGAGCTCGACGACAGCGCCAAGGGACTCGACGCCAAGAAGGACGAGGACATCCCGGACGGCGCCAAGGAGCGCTTCCCCTGTCCGACCCCCGACCCCGAGGCGCTGGCCGCGGCCGATCTGGAGACCGGCGTCCCGCTGCTCCCGACCGACCCGTGGATCCTGGAGAGCTCGATGCTCACCCTCAACGGGCTCGACTACAAGGGCATCGTCGAGGTGAAGACGTACAACGGCACCGTCAAGAAGGTGCTGAAGTTCACCGCCAGCTCCATCGACATCGACAACCTCCATCAGAAGACGGTCGGTCCGGCCGGTACGACGGCCCATGTCGAGGCGCGGAAGGGATCCAAGTCCACCATCCGCGACGGCACGGTGACCATGTACACGGAAGAGCTGAAGGGCAATCTCTTCGGCCTCATCCCGGTCACGTTCAGCCCGCGGACCCCGCCTCCGCTGAACGTACCCTTCGCCTTCTTCACCAAGGTCAAGGTGACCCAGGCCGGCCAGTTCGGCGGCACGCTCACGGTCCCCGGACTGCACAACTACTTCACCGGCGGCAACAGCTAGAGCCTGTCCGGGAGCCGCACAGCACCGTGGGCCGCACTCCTCGAAGGAGTGCGGCCCACGGTCGTGTCCACGGGTGCCAAAGGCGTCAGTCGCGCGCGCCGCCGCCGACGTGGTGCACCCGGACCATGTTGGTCGTGCCCGGGACACCGGGGGGCGAGCCGGCCGTGATGACCATGGTGTCGCCCTCGTTGTAGCGGCCCAGCTTCAGCAGCTCGCCGTCGACCAGGTCGACCATCGCGTCCGTGGTGTCCACGTGCGGCACGACATGGGCCTCGACGCCCCAGCTCAGCGCGAGCTGGTTGCGGGTGGACTCGTCCGTGGTGAAGGCCAGGATCGGCTGCGCCGCGCGGTAGCGGGAGAGCCGGCGGGCCGTGTCACCGGACTTGGTGAAGGCGACCAGCGCCTTGCCGTTCAGGAAGTCCGCGATCTCGCAGGCCGCACGGGCCACCGAACCGCCCTGGGTACGCGGCTTCTTGCCCGGCACCAGCGGCTGGAGGCCCTTGGAGAGCAGCTCCTCCTCGGCGGCGACGACGATCTTCGACATCGTCTTGACCGTCTCGATCGGGTACGCGCCCACGCTGGACTCGGCCGACAGCATGACCGCGTCCGCGCCGTCCAGGATCGCGTTGGCGACGTCGGACGCCTCGGCGCGGGTCGGCCGCGAGTTGGTGATCATCGACTCCATCATCTGGGTCGCGACGATCACCGGCTTGGCGTTCCGCCGGCAGAGCTCCACCAGGCGCTTCTGCACCATCGGGACCTTCTCCAGCGGGTACTCGACGGCCAGGTCGCCACGGGCGACCATCACACCGTCGAACGCCATGACGACGCCCTCCATGTGCTCGACGGCCTGCGGCTTCTCGACCTTGGCGATGACGGGGACCCGGCGGCCCTCCTCGTCCATCACCTTGTGGACGTCCTTGACGTCCTCGGCGTCCCGCACGAAGGAGAGCGCCACCAGGTCGCAGCCCATCCGCAGGGCGAACCGCAGGTCGTCCACGTCCTTCTCGGACAGGGCGGGAACGTTGACCGCCGCGCCGGGCAGGTTGATGCCCTTGTGGTCGGAGATGACACCGCCCTCGATGACGATGGTCTTCACCCGGGGACCCTCGACCGCGACGACCTTCAGCTCGACGTTGCCGTCGTTGATCAGGATCGGGTCGCCCTTGGCGACGTCGCCGGGCAGACCCTTGTAGGTCGTGCCGCAGATCGACTTGTCGCCCGGGACGTCCTCGGCGGTGATGGTGAACTCGTCCCCGCGGACCAGCTCGACGGGGCCCTCGGCGAACTTCGCCAGGCGGATCTTGGGGCCCTGGAGGTCGGCGAGTACGCCGATCGCACGGCCGGTCTCGGCGGCGGCCTTGCGGACCCGGTCGTAACGACCCTGGTGCTCCTCGTGGCTGCCGTGACTGAAGTTGAAGCGGGCCACGCTCATGCCGGCCTCGATCAGAGCGACGAGCTGCTCGTGGGAGTCGACGGCGGGACCGAGTGTGCAGACGATTTTGGAACGGCGCATGAGGCGGATCCTATCGGTTTGTTTCGCTACGGAATATTCCGTCTGGTGGAAGGTACAAAGGGGCGCGGGGGCGCTCAGTTGTGGGCCTGTACGACGGGGCCGCGGTCCCGTCCGACGAGCGCGAAGGTCTGGTCGGCGATCTCCAGCTCCTCGTCCGTCGGCACCACGGCGACCGCCACCCGCGCGTAGTTCGGCGAGATCAGCCGGGGCTCGTCGGACCGTACGGCGTTCAGGTCCGCGTCCACCGCCAGGCCGAGCTCTTCGAGTCCGGCGACGGCAGCCTCCCGCACCGGTGCGGAGTTCTCCCCGACCCCCGCCGTGAACACCACGGCGTCCACCCGGCCGAGGACCGCCGAATAGGCGCCGATGTACTTCTTCAGCCGGTGCACATAGATGTCGAACGCCAGCGCCGCACGCGCGTCGCCCTCGTCGATCCGGCGCCGGATCTCCCGCATGTCGTTGTCGCCGCAGAGACCGACCAGCCCGCTCTTCTTGTTGAGCAGCGCGTCGATCTCGTCCGCCGACATCCCCGCGACGCGCATGAGGTGGAAGGTGACGGCCGGATCGACGTCCCCGGAGCGGGTGCCCATCACCAGCCCCTCCAGCGGGGTCAGCCCCATCGAGGTCTCCACGCACCGGCCACCGGCCACCGCCGACGCCGAGGCGCCGTTGCCCAGGTGCAGCACGATGACATTGACCTCCTCGGGGGTGCGTCCCAGCAGCTCGGCGGCCTTGCGGGAGACGTACGCGTGCGAGGTGCCGTGGAATCCGTAGCGCCGGATGCGGTGCGCGTCGGCGGTCTCGGTGTCGATCGCGTACCGCGCCGCGTACTCCGGCATCGTCGTGTGGAAGGCGGTGTCGAAGACCGCCACCTGCGGCAGGTCCGGACGCAGGGCGCGGGCGGTACGGATGCCGGTGATGTTCGCCGGATTGTGCAGCGGGGCCACCGGGACCAGGCGCTCGATCTCCTTCAGCACCTCGTCGTCGATCACCACGGGCTCGGTGAAGCGCAGCCCGCCGTGCACCACCCGGTGGCCGATCGCCGCGAGCTGCGGGGAGTCCAGGCCGAGGCCGTCGGCCGCCAGCTCCTGTGCCGCCGCCTTCAGCGCCGCCTCGTGGTCGGCGATCGGGCCGGTCCGCTCGCGCCGTTCGGCGCCCCCGCCGACCAGCGGGGTGTGCACCAGGCGGGAGGTCTTCTCGCCGATCCGCTCGACCAGGCCCACCGCGAGCCGGGTGCGGTCGCTCATGTCCAGCAGCTGGTACTTCACGGACGAGGAGCCGGAGTTGAGGACCAGCACGCGGTACGCGCCCGCCGCGGCGGAGTCCTCGGTGGTCGGGATGGTCATCCGTTCACTCCTTGCCCTGCGCCTGGATCGCCGTGATGGCCACGGTATTGACGATGTCCTGGACGAGCGCGCCGCGGGACAGGTCGTTGACGGGCTTCCGCAGCCCCTGGAGGACCGGTCCGACGGCCACCGCTCCCGCCGAGCGCTGCACGGCCTTGTAGGTGTTGTTGCCGGTGTTCAGGTCCGGGAAGATCAGCACCGTCGCCCGGCCCGCCACCTCGGACCCGGGCAGCTTCGTCGCGGCGACGCTCGGCTCCACCGCGGCGTCGTACTGGATCGGGCCCTCGACGCTGAGGTCCGGCCTGCTCGCCCGGACCAGGTCCGTCGCCTCGCGCACCTTGTCGACGTCGGCGCCCGAACCGGAGGTGCCCGTCGAGTACGACAGCATCGCGATCCGCGGCTCCACGCCGAAGCGGGCGGCGGTGGCGGCCGACTGCACGGCGATGTCGGCGAGCTGTTCCGCGTCCGGGTCCGGATTGACCGCGCAGTCGCCGTACACCAGCACCTTGTCGGCGAGGCACATGAAGAAGACGGAGGAGACGATCGAGGCGCCCGGCTCCGTCTTGATGATCTCGAACGCCGGGCGGACCGTCGCCGCGGTGGAGTGCACGGCTCCGGAGACCATGCCGTCCGCGAGCCCCTCCTGGACCATCAGGGTGCCGAAGTAGTTGACGTCCGCGACGACGTCGTACGCCAGTTCCGCCGTGACCCCGCGGTGGGCCCGCAGCTGCGCGTAGCGCTCGGCGAAGGTCTGGCGCAGCTCGGAGGTCTGCGGGTCGATGAGCCGGGTGTCGGCGAGGTCGATGCCGAGGTCGGCGGCCTTCTTGCGGATGGTGTCGGGGTCGCCGAGCAGGGTGAGGTCGCAGACGTCGCGGCGCATCAGTACGTCGGTGGCGCGCAGCACCCGTTCCTCGGTGCCCTCCGGCAGGACGACCCGGCGCCGGTCCGCGCGGGCCTGCTCCAGCAGCTCGTGTTCGAACATCATGGGGGTGATCCGGCCGCTGCGGGCCACCGAGATCCGCTCCAGCAGGGCGCCGGTGTCCACATGGCGCTCGAAGAGGCCCAGCGCGGTCTCCGCCTTGCGGGGGGTCGCGGCGTTCAGCTTGCCCTCCAGGGCGAAGAGCCGGGCCGCGGTGGGGAAGGATCCGTCGGCCACCGACACGACCGGGGTGCCCGGTGCGAGTCGCGCGGCCAGCCTGAGTATCTCTTCGCCGGGGTGCTCGTCCAGGGTCAGCAGCACCCCCGCGATGGGCGGGGTCCCGGCGCTGTGCGCGGCCAGCGAGCCGACCACCAGGTCCGCCCGGTCCCCCGGAGTGACCACCAGGCAGCCCGGCGTCAGCGCGTTCAGCATGTTCGGCAGCATCGCACCGCCGAAGACGAAGTCCAGGGCGTCCCTCGCCAGCCCGGAGTCGTCGCCGAGCAGCACCGTGCCGCCGAGCGCCGCGGTGATCTGGGCGACGGTCGGCGCGGAGAGCGCCGCGTCGTCGGGCAGGACCGAACAGGGGACGGGCAGCGTGGCCGTCAGCCGCTCCGCGATGCCGTCACGGTCCTCGGCCGCCACCCGGTTCACGATCACCGCGACGACGTCGCAGCCCAGTCCGGCGTAGGCGCGGTAGGCGTTGCGGGTCTCGGCCCGTACCGACTCCGCGGTCTGGCCCTTGCCGCCGACCACCGTGATCACCGAGGCGCCGAACTCATTGGCCAGGCGTGCGTTGAGCGCCAGCTCGTCGGGCAGCTGGGTGGCGGCGAAGTCGGTGCCGAGCACCAGCACCACCTCGTACCTCTGGGCCACCTGGTGGAACCGGTCGACGAGCAGGGAGACCAGCTCGTCGGTGCCCCGTTCCGCCTGGAGCGCGGCCGCCTCGGGGTAGTCCAGCCCGTAGGCCGACTCGGGGTCCTGGGAGAGGCGGTAGCGGGAGCGCAGCAGCTCGAAGAGCCGATCGGGCCCGTCATGGACGAGCGGGCGGAACACCCCGACCCGGTCCACCTGACGCGTCAGGAGCTCCATGACTCCCAGATCGACGACCTGCCGGCCGTCTCCCCGGTCGATCCCGGTCACGTACACGCTGCGCGTCACGCGTGCTCTCCCGTCCACTTGCGGTTTGGGATGGTATTGCCAAGTTGACGATACCCGCGGGGGCCGAGGCGCCGCCCGCCGGGCGGAGCACCCCGTCCCGGGGGCCGCGAGGCCGTCCCGGGCCCCGTGTCAGACCCTTCCCCGCACCCCGGGGAAGGGCCCGCGCGGTCGCCCCGGAGAGACGGGGGAGCGCGGGGCCCGGACCCGGCGTGGGACAATCGTCGTGGCTCACGGTACGGGGGGCTTCTGTGGACATCCCCCGGAATGCACGGCACTAGCGAGCAGGAGACACAGCACGATGCGCATCGGAATTCTCACCGCAGGCGGCGACTGCCCAGGCCTGAACGCAGTGATCCGGTCGGTCGTGCACCGCGCCGTGGTGGGGCACGGCGATGAAGTCATCGGCTTCGAGGACGGGTTCAAGGGACTCCTCGACGGCCACTTCCGCCCCCTCGACCTCAACGCGGTCAGCGGCATCCTCGCCCGCGGCGGCACCATTCTCGGTTCGGCCCGGCTGGAGCGCGACCGGCTGCGCGAGGCCGCCGAGAACTGCGCCGAGCTGAGCCGCCGTTACGGCATGGACGCCCTCATCCCGATCGGAGGCGAAGGCACCCTCACCGCCGCCCGGATGCTGTCGGACGCCGGGATGCCCGTGGTCGGCGTCCCCAAGACCATCGACAACGACATCTCCGCCACCGACCGGACCTTCGGCTTCGACACCGCGGTGGGCGTCGCCACCGACGCCATAGACCGTCTCAAGACCACCGCCGAGTCGCATCAGCGGGTCATGGTCGTCGAGGTGATGGGCAGGCACGCGGGCTGGATCGCGCTGGAGTCCGGAATGGCGGGCGGCGCGCACGGCATCTGCCTCCCCGAGCGCCGCTTCCAGGTCGACGACCTGGTGAAGATGGTCGAGGAGCGCTTCGCGCGCGGCAAGAAGTTCGCGGTCATCTGCGTGGCCGAGGGCGCGCACCCGGCCGAGGGCTCCATGCCGTACGCCAAGGGCGAGATCGACCAGTACGGCCACGAGCGCTTCCAGGGCATCGGCAACCGGCTGGCCATCGAGCTGGAGACCCGGCTCGGCAAGGAGGCCCGGCCGGTCATTCTCGGGCATGTGCAGCGGGGCGGCACGCCGACCGCGTACGACCGGGTGCTCGCCACCCGCTTCGGCTGGCACGCGGTCGAGGCGGCGCACCGGGGCGACTTCGGCCGGATGACGGCGCTGCGGGGCACGGACATCGAGATGGTTCCGCTCGCCGACGCGATCACGCGGCTCAAGACCGTTCCCAAAAACCGGATGGACGAGGCCGAGTCGGTCTTCTGACGCCGACCGGGCCGGTCTTCCGGCCCCGGCCCCGACCGGGTGCCGGACGGGGCTGGGCGGCTCACCCGTCCGGCCCCGGCACCCCCGCCGTCCGCCAGAACCGTTCCAGGATCCGCGCCAGGAACTCCCGGCCCGCGTCGCCGGTCGCCCCGGCCCGCTCCGTACCCGTGCTGCTCCAGCTCAGCGTCGACACCATCAGCGACTGGTAGTCGGCGTGCAGCTGTTCCAGTACGTCCTGGAGGAACCCGCGCTCCAGCGGCACCAGCTTCGCCACCGCCCGCAGCTGGGCCTGCCAGCGGGTGGTCACCGCGCCGCGCAGCAGCTCCGCGAGCTCCTCGTCCCGGCCGGACACCGTCACGAACCCGGCGGCCGTCAGCCCCAGCACCTCGGTGAGCGCAGCGGACTGGCGTTCATTGCCGCGCCAGCGCCCCGACTCCTCCATCCGCAGATACGCGGAGACGGTCAGTCCCAGCAGCTGCGCCAGCTCCGCAACGGCCAGCTGCCTGGCCACCCGGTGTTCCCTCAGGGTGCGCGCGGCGGTGAGGAGTTCACCCGGTGAGCACCACAACACCCCTGCCAGCGCCGTGAGTTCGTACTCGCTCGGCGCGGCGATCCCGCGCTCCCAGGCGACCACCGTCTCGGTGCTGATCCGGAGCCCGTACTGGGCCCCGAGACCGTAGGCGACATGGCCGGGAAGCATCCCCAGGGCCTCGCGCAGTCGGCGCGCGGCGGGGGCGTTGAACGGCGGGGAGGGGTACACGGCCCCACCGTAGGATTCGAGGAACGGAATGACTACGGTGTGTTCCGCCGATATCCACAGCTCGTAGGAACGTCCTAGAACGGGTGGGTTCGGAATCGACGGGTGAGGCATGAGCCGTCCGGTGAGGCACGAGCCGTCAGGCGGGGCCGGAGTCGACGGGTGGGGTCAGAGTTTCTCGGACACCCACCGGTAGTACAGCTCCGGGCGCCCGATCTGCCCGTACTGCGGACTGCGCACCGCGCGTCCCACCGTCACCAGATGCTCCAGATAGCGGCGGGCGGTGATCCGCGAGATGCCCAGCTCCTCCCCGGCCGCCGACGCCGTCACCCCGTCCGGGGCGGCCCGCAGGGTGCGGGTGACGGCCTCCAGCGTCGGACCGCTCAGCCCCTTCGGCAGCCGGGCCGGCTGCGGGGCGCGCAGGGCGCCGAGCGCCCGGTCCACCTCGTCCTGGCCGCTCGCCTCACCGGCCGCCGCGCGGAACTCCGCATAGCGCACGAGCCGGTCGCGCAGGGTGGCGAAGGTGAACGGCTTCAGCACGTACTGCACCACACCGAGCGACACCCCCTCCCGGACCACCGCCAGATCGCGCGCCGAGGTCACCGCGATGACATCCGCCGAGTGCCCGGCCGCGCGCAGCGAGCGCAGCAGATGCAGCCCGTGCCCGTCGGGCAGGTACAGATCCAGGAGCAGCAGATCGACCTGGGTGCGGTCCAGCGCCCGCACCGCCTCCGCACGCGAACGCGCGACGGCCGCCACCGCGAATCCGGGGACCCGGCCCACGTAGAGCCGATGGGCGTCCGCGGCGACGGGATCATCCTCGACGACCAGTACCTGGATCACGCCGTGGCCTCCTTCGTGGTGTGTGCCGGGCGGCCGGCGACCGCCAGCGGCAGCCGTACCGTGAACCGGGCGCCGCCGTCCGGGCCGCCGTCCAGCGTGACCGTCCCGCCGTTGCGGCGCACCGCCTGCTGGACGAGCGCCAGGCCGATGCCCCGGCCGGTGCCGTGCGTCGACCAGCCGCGGTCGAACACCTCGGCGGCGTCCCGCGGATCGATCCCGGCCCCCGTGTCGGCGACCCGCAGCAGCAGTTCGCCCTCCCCGGCGAGCGCGGTGACGGTGACCCGGGCGCGGGCGGACCGGCCGCCGCCCGTGCTCCGCTGGGCGGGCACGGCCCCGGGGTCCGGCCCGCCGGTCGCCGCCTCCGAGGCCGCGTCCACCGCGTTGTCGATCAGATTGCCGAGGATCGTCACCAGGTCCCGCTGCGGCAGCGTGGTGGGCAGGGCCCCGTCGTCGATCAGGCTGTCGTCCGCGAGCACCAGCTCCACCCCCCGTTCGTTCGCCTGCGCCGCCTTGCCGAGCAGCAGGGCGGCCAGTACCGGTTCGGCGACCGCGTCCACCACCCGGTCCGTGAGGGCCTGGGCCAGCTCCAACTCGGCGGTGGCGAAGCCCACCGCCTCCTCGGCCCGGCCCAGCTCGATCAGCGAGACGACGGTGTGCAGCCGGTTCGCCGCCTCGTGCGCCTGCGAGCGCAGCGCCTGGGTGAACCCCCGCTCGGAGTCCAACTCGCCGGACAGCGCCTGGAGTTCCGTGTGATCGCGCAGGGTCACGACCGTGCCGCGCTGCTCCCCGCCCACCACCGGACGGGTGTTGACCACGATCACCCGGTCCGCCGTCAGATGCAGCTCGTCGACCCGCTCCTCGGAGGCGAGCAGCGCTCCCGTCAGCGGCGCCGGAAGATCCAGTTCGGCGACCCTGCGCCCGACCGCGCCCGGCCCCAGGCCGAGCAGCTCCCGGCCCGCGTCGTTGATCAGCGCGATCCGCCGCCGCCCGTCGAGCATCAGGAGCCCCTCGCGCACCGCGTGCAGCGTGGCCTGGTGGTAGTCGTGCAGCCGGCTCAGCTCGGCGGCGTTCATGCCGTGGGTGTGCCGCCGCAGCCGGGCGTTGATCACATACGTGCCGATGCCGCCGAGCGCGAGCGCCCCGCCTGCCGCCAGCCCCAGCGCCCCGAGCTGCGCCCGCACCTGCGAGGAGACCCGCTCGACCGTGATGCCCGCACTGACCAGACCGGTGATCCGGCCGCCGTCCCGGATCGGGGTGACGACCCGGATCGAGGGGCCGAGCGTGCCGGTGTACGTCTCGGAGAACGTCTCGCCGCGCAGCGCCCGCGCGGTGTGCCCGAGGAACTCCTCGCCGATCCGCTGGGAGTCCGGGTGCGTCCAGCGGACCCGCTGCGGGGACATGATCGTCACGAAGGCGATCCCGGTGTCCCTGCGGACCTTCTCCGCGTACGGCTGGAGCACGGCGGACGGGTCCGGGGTGCGGATCGCCTCCCGTACGGACGGCGAGTCGGCGATCGCCAGCGCGGCCGCCCTGACCTGCCGGGCCGCGGTCTCCTTCGCCTGCTCGCTGCCGGAGGCGTAGGCGAAGAACGCGCACCCCGCGACCACCGCCGCCACCAGCACCACCTGCATGGCGAAGAGCTGACCGGCCAGGCTGCGCGGGCGGGTCCGGGGGCGGGGGAGACGCATGGGCCCAGTCTGCCTGGCCGAAAACACATGAACGAAATGCACGTAACGGTGACCGGCGTCACAGGGAGCGAGATATTCGCCAAGGGTTTTTTCGTCCGACGGCTCCGATCCGCCGGACAGCCCTTGCGCCCCCAGGGACGGGGAGCGACCCGGACGAGCCGAGGAGTACCCCGTGGGAGTGGCAGTCGCCAAGCGGGACCGCACGCACTATCTGTATCTGGCCGTGATCGCGGCGGTGGCGCTCGGCATTCTCGTGGGCTTCGCCGCCCCGGGCTTCGCCGTCGAGCTCAAGCCGATCGGCACCGGCTTCGTGAACCTGATCAAGATGATGATCTCGCCCATCATCTTCTGCACGATCGTGCTGGGCGTCGGATCGGTGCGCAAGGCCGCCAAGGTCGGCGCGGTCGGCGGTCTCGCCCTCGGCTACTTCCTGGTGATGTCGACCGTCGCGCTCGCCATCGGCCTGCTCGTCGGCAACCTCCTGGAGCCCGGCCAGGGCCTCCACCTCACCGAGGCCGTGCGCGCCGCGGGCGAGAAGCAGGCGGCCGGGGCGAGCGAGTCCACCGCCGACTTCCTGCTCGGCATCATCCCGACGACGATCGTCTCCGCCTTCACCCAGGGCGAGGTGCTCCAGACCCTGCTCATCGCCCTGCTCGCGGGCTTCGCACTCCAGGCCATGGGCACGGCGGGCGAACCGGTGCTGCGCGGCATCGGCCACATCCAGCGCCTCGTCTTCCGGATCCTCGCCATGATCATGTGGGCGGCCCCGGTCGGAGCGTTCGGCGCGATGGCGGCGGTGGTCGGCGAGACCGGCGTCGACGCGCTGAAGTCCCTGGCGATCATCATGATCGGCTTCTACCTCACCTGCGCGATCTTCGTCTTCGTGGTGCTCGGCACCATCCTGCGGCTGGTCGCCGGGGTCAATCTGATCGCCCTGCTGAAGTACCTGGGCCGTGAGTTCCTGCTGATCCTCTCCACCTCCTCCTCCGAGTCCGCGCTGCCGCGGCTCATCGCGAAGATGGAGCACCTCGGGGTCAGCCGCCCGGTCGTCGGCATCACCGTGCCGACCGGCTACTCCTTCAACCTCGACGGCACCGCGATCTACCTCACGATGTCCTCGCTCTTCATCGCCAACGCGATGGGCGACCCGCTGAGCGCCGGTGAGCAGGTCTCGCTGCTGCTCTTCATGATCGTCGCCTCGAAGGGCGCCGCCGGGGTCACCGGCGCGGGCCTGGCCACCCTCGCGGGCGGCCTCCAGTCGCACCGCCCCGGACTGGTCGACGGCGTCGGCCTGATCGTCGGCATCGACCGCTTCATGAGCGAGGCCCGCGCCATGACCAACTTCGCGGGCAACGCGGTGGCCACCGTCCTGGTCGGCACCTGGACCAAGGAGATCGACAAGGAGCGGGTGGACAAGGTCCTCTCGGGCGCGCTCCCGTGGACCGAGCAGATGCTCAACCAGGACGCCGAGGGCGCGGACGTCCCGGAGCCGCGCGACGGCGACGGGAAGCCCGTCCTGACGAAGGCGTAGACGTACCGGGAACACCGCTGAGGGGCCGTCGCGGAAGCGGCGGCCCCTCAGCGCTTGCCTTGACGTCCGCGTCAAGGTCTACCGTCGAAGACATGCGAATCGGGGAGCTGGCCGAACAGGCCGGGACGACCACGCGGACTCTGCGGTACTACGAGTCACGCGGGCTGCTGCCCGCGCGGCGGGCCGACAACGGCTACCGCGCGTACGACGAGGACGATCTGCGGCTCGTCCAGCAGATCCGGACCCTTCAGGACTTCGGGTTCGAGCTGGAGGAGACCCGGCCGTTCGTCGAGTGCCTGCGCGCCGGTCACCCGGCCGGTGACGCCTGCCCCGCCTCGCTCGTCGTATACCGGCGCAAGCTCGACGAGCTCGACTCGCTCATCGAGCAGCTCCGGGCGGTCCGCGCCCAGGTGGGCGCGGAGCTCGCCAGGGCCGAACTGGAGGCCGGGGCGGCGCTGCCCGGCGGTCCGGAACCACGTTGTGAACTGGGAGGATGACAGATGATTCATGCAGAGGGTGTGGCCGAGGTCACCGACGCCACCTTCGACACGGAGGTGCTCGCGGCACAAGGCCCCGTCCTGGTCGAGTTCACCGCCGACTGGTGCGGCCCGTGCCGCCAGCTCGCCCCCGTGCTCAGCGCCGTCGCCACCGAGCTGGCCGGGCGCATGGAGGTCGTCCAGCTGGACATCGACACCAACCCGGCCATCGCCAGCCGGTACGCGGTGCTCTCGGCGCCGACCCTGATGGTCTTCCGCTCCGGCGAGCCCGTGAAGTCGATGGTCGGCGCCCGCCCCAAGCGCCGCCTGCTCCAGGAACTGGAGGACGTCTTCGCGACGGTGTGAGGCGGGGCGCCGCCCCACGGTGTCCTGCCTCCGGTCCGCCGATCGGACGGGGAACGTGGCCGATCGGCAGACGCGGCGGCGTGGTCGGTGCGCCTAGCGTCGTCCGGACCAGGCCACCACGCTTTGAGAGGAACGCCGATGGGGCAGCGAGGGACGACCGGAGCGGCCGACGGCACGGCCGTGACCGGGGCGACCAAGGAGTTCGAGCCGGACGTCATGGACCTGTTCGTGAAGACGCTGCGCCGTGCGGTCGGGCGGGAGTTGTCGTCCGTGGGGACGGACACACTGCTGGCGGAGCTCGTGTCGGGGGACACGGACGCCGGTGAGACGATCGCCCCGGGCATACGGAAGGCCGGTTCGCTCAGCGGATCGATCGCCGGCCGGGCGGGCCGGGGCTGGGCGAGCGACGACGAAGCACCCGGTGCGCCGACCGGCGCCGGTGCGGAAGCCGGTCCGGACGCTGCCGACGCGCGAGAGGTGGACGCCGCCTGGCGTGAGGCACGGTGGCGCCTCGGACTGGGCTCGCGCGGACCGGCCGCGGACAGCGGCTCGGCGCTGCCCGGGATGAGCGGGGCGATGCGGGCGTGCCTGCTGCTCGCGCTCCGGTCGGCCCGCGCCGAGGGGACGGTCTCCGCGCGCTGCCGCCATGTGGCCCGCGCCCTGCTGGAGCTGCCGGACACCCGGGCGCGGGAAGCCCTGCTGCTGCAACGGCTGGACATCGCTGCCGCGTCGAGCGCGCTCGACCGACTGGACGCGCGCGCCGCGGCGGAGACCGAAGGGCCGGAATCCCGCGGCGTCACCCTTCTCCGCCGGGCCGGAACGCTGGGCAGGAGCGGCAACATCCTCTCCCGCGCCCTGACTTCATGGACCTCCGGGAGCAGCGTGAACGGCTCACCGGTTCTGTTCGCGGTGTCCGTCGAGGCCACGCGGCAGGCGGTACGGTGCGGGCGCGCCGCGGTCGAACCGGTGGATCTTCTGCTGGGGACGCCGGCGCTGGACCGGGCACTGTTCGTCTCCGGCCGCTCGCTGCCCGCGAGTCTGGCGGAGGCCAACTCCGCCGCAGCCCTGATGCGCCGACACGGCCTACGGCAGGACTCCCTGGTCTCAGCGGCGTCGGCGTCGGCGGGCCCGTACGCCGCCGCGCCCGACAGCGGCGGCGTACGGCCGTCCGCCGCCGCCGAGCGGACCATGGCGAGGGCCCGGCTGACCGCCGCCGAGCAGGGATCGCCCACGGTCGGCACGGTCCACCTGCTGTCCGCGCTGCTCGACGAGACGGCGACGGACGCGGACGCCGGGGCCGGTGGCCAGGTCGTCGCGCTGCTCACCGAGGCCGGGGTGGACGTGGCCGCGCTGCGGGCGGAGCCGAGCCTCCGGCCGGGCGCATGACACCCGGGCCCGCCGGACGGCGCCCCCCTCGGCTACCGTTCCTCCCGGCACACCCGGAGGCGGGGCGGGGAAGATCATGAGTCAGGCGCCCGAGCGCACACGGCTGTCGAGCCCGGCCCGACGACCGGGGCGCGGACCGGCCGGTGTGCCGCGGTGGTTGCACCGCGAGGCGGTGGAGTGCTGGTCCGCGGTGCGTGCCGCCGAGCGCCGTACGGTCGTCACCGAGGGGCTGCTCTGCGCCCTGGTGGCGGCCATCGGTCTGCTGCCGCTGCCGCTGGTGCCCCCGGACCGGCTCGTACCGGCCGTCGTGGAGGCGCTGTGGGCGGCGATGCTCGTCCCCGCACGGCGCGCCCGGCCGGGCGCCGCGGTCCTGGGTTCCGCCGTGCTGGTCGTGGGGGACAACGTGTGGACCCTGGCGGTGGCGCCGCTCATCGTGCTGTCCGCCACCCGCCGCATCGCACCGGCACGGCGCGTGTGGCAGCTCGTCGGGGTGGCCTGTGCCGTCGTCGGTGTCCTGGCCCTCGCCCGTGGCGCGCTGGTCCGGACCGAGGCCCTGCTGCCGGAGCTGGCCGGGAACGCGGTCTCGTGCGTGCTGCTCCTTCTCCTTCCGGCCCTGTCCGGCACCCTGTTGGGGCGGCGGCGCCCCCTGGTCAGCCTGTTGCGGGAACGCAACGCCTACCTGGAGCAGGCCCGCGCGCTCACCGCCGCGACGGCCCGGCTGGAGGAACGCACCCGGATCGCGGGGGAGATGCACGACCTCCTGGGACACCGGCTGAGCCTGATCTCGGTGCACGCCGGGGCGCTCGAACTCGGTGCCGCGCGCCAGGCACCCGCCCTCGCCGGGCAGGCCGAACTGCTCCGTGCGACAGCGGGCACCGCCATGGAGGAACTGCGCGAGATCCTCGGCGTCCTGCGGCACGAGGACAGCCCCCGCGCGGCGGACGGAACCGGGGAGGAGACGGGTACGCGCGCGGACATCGCCGCCCTCGTGGAGGAGTCCCGGCGGACCGGCGGCAGCGTCGGGCTGGACTGGTCCGTGCCCGACACGGCCGAGATGGATCCGCGTACGCGTCAGGCGATCCACCGAGTGGTCCGCGAAGGACTGACGAACGTACTGAAACACGCGTCCGGTGCGCCCACCGGGGTGGTGGTGCGAAGCACGGACCGGGGCGTCGACGTGTCCGTGACCAACGAGGCGCCCCCTGCGTCCGGCCGCTCCCACGGGGGTAGCCGCAGCGGGCTGGCCGGCTGCCAGGAACGGGTCTCGCTGCTCGGCGGCACGTTCCGCGCGGGTCCCCTGACGAACGGTGGATTCCGTGTGACGGCCTGGCTCCCCACGCAAGGGAACGACCCCCTGGGATCCGCCGCGTCGCAGGAGGCCCTCGCCGGACCGGCTCCGGACGCGGCCCGCGTCCCACCCCACGGCACCGGACAGAGAGGAGCGCGCGCTCCGCTGCCGGACGAGATCCTGACCTGGCCGCGCGTCCTGGGATCGGGCTGCCTCGCCCTCCTGGTGACCCTGCCCACGACCGTCTTCCTCGCCGTACTGCTGGTCTACCAGGTCCTGAGTGCCGTCCCGTAACCCCTGGCGGGCGCACGACGACCGCGATGGCACCTCGCCTAGGATGGGCCGATGATCCGAGCCCTGGTCGCCGACGACGAGGCGCTGATGCGCACGGGAATCCGGCTGATCCTGGAGAACGCCGACGACATCGACGTGGTCGCCGAGGCGGGCAACGGCCGTGAGGCCGCCGAGGCATGCCGCGCCCAGGACATCGATGTCGCCCTGCTCGACATCAAGATGCCGGGAGGGGACGGCATCGCCGCCGCCGAGGACATCGCGCGCCTCTCGCCCCGCACCTCCGTCGTGATGCTGACCGCGTTCGGCGAGGAAGCGAGCGTGACGCGCGCCCTGCGGGCCGGTGCCGGCGGATTCCTCCTCAAGGACACCGGCCCCGCCGAACTGATCCACGCGGTACGACTCGCGGCCCGGGGCGAACCGGTACTGGCCCCCCGGATCACCCGGCGGCTGCTGGAACGGCACGTGACGTCCGGCCGGGACACCGAGGCCGCGCTGCGCCGGACCGAAGAGCTGACCCCGGCCGAACGGGACGTCCTGCGGCTGCTGGGAACGGGCCTGTCCAACGCGGAGATCGCCGATCGGCTGTATCTGAGCGCCGGCACGGTCAAGGCGCACATCAGCCGGATCCTCACCCGCACCGGCTGCGCCAACCGCGTACAGGCCGCGGTCCTCGCCCACGACGCCGGCCTGCTCACCGGTCGTTGAGCCGTTCTCCGCGGCCCCGCGCCCCGCTCAGACCGGCCGGAACCAGACCGTCGCCAGCGGCGGCAGCGTCAGCAGCAGGCTGCCGGGCCTGCCGTGCGCGGCCACCGGCTGCGGCTTCAGCGGATCGGGATGGCCCACACCGCTGCCCCCGTACCGCTCGGCGTCGGTGTTGAGGACCTCCGCCCAGGCGACCCGGTCCCCGAGCGGTTTCGGCACCCCCACCCGGTAGTCGTGCCGCACCACCGGGGAGAAGTTGCTGACGGCCAGCAGCGGCGCGCCGTGCGCGTCGTAGCGCAGGAAGGCGAAGACATTGTCCTCGGCCGCGCCGCCGTCCACCCAGTCGAAGCCCTCGGGGACGGTGTCGCGCTGCCAGAGCGCGGGGGTCTCGGCGTACACCGCGTTCAGCTCGGCGACCAGGGTGCGCACGCCCCGGTGATCGCTCTCCGCCGCGTACGAGGGATCGAGCAGCCACCAGTCAGGGCCGTGCCCCTCCGACCACTCCGCCCCCTGGGCGAACTCCTGTCCCATGAAGAGGAGTTGCTTGCCCGGATGGGCCCACATGAACCCGAGGTAGGCCCGGTGGTTGGCGCGCTGCTGCCACCAGTCGCCGGGCATCTTGGAGACCAGCGACCGCTTGCCGTGCACCACCTCGTCGTGTGAGATCGGCAGGACGTAGTTCTCGCTGTACGCGTACACCATCGAGAAGGTCATCTCGTTGTGGTGGTACTTGCGGTGCACCGGCTCCTTCGACACGTACTCCAGGGAGTCGTGCATCCAGCCCATGTTCCACTTCAGCCCGAAGCCGAGGCCCCCGAAGCCGCCGGGGCCGACATGGTGGGTGGCGCGGGTGACCCCGTCCCAGGCGGTGGACTCCTCGGCGATGGTCACCACGCCCGGATTGCGGCGGTAGACGGTGGCGTTCATCTCCTGGAGGAAGGCGACGGCGTCCAGATTCTCCCGTCCGCCGTGCTCGTTCGGGGACCACTCGCCCTCCTCGCGCGAGTAGTCGAGATAGAGCATCGAGGCGACGGCGTCGACCCGCAGCCCGTCGATGTGGAACTCCTCGCACCAGTAAGTGGCGTTGGCCACCAGGAAGTTGCGCACCTCGGTACGCCCGAAGTCGAACTCCAGCGTGCCCCAGTCCGGATGCGCCGCCCGCGACGGATCGGAGTGCTCGTACAGCGGCCGGCCGTCGAACTCCGCCAGTGCCCAGTCGTCGCGCGGGAAGTGTGCGGGCACCCAGTCGACGATCACCCCGATCCCGGCCCGGTGCAGGCAATCGACGAGGAAACGGAAGTCGTCGGGTGTCCCCATGCGTGACGTGGGGGCGTAGAAACCGGTGACCTGATACCCCCAGGAACCGCCGAAGGGGTGCTCCGAGACCGGCATCAGCTCCACATGGGTGAACCCGAGATCCCTTACATAGGAGGGGAGTTGGTCGGCCAGCTGTCGGTAGGTGAGCCCCGGGCGCCAGGACGGCAGATGCACCTCGTACACCGACAGCGGCGCCTCGTGCACCGGGACGTCCCCGCGGTGAGCCATCCACTCCTGGTCCCGCCACTCGTGGTGCGAGGCCGTCACGATCGAGGCGTTGGCGGGTGGCACCTCGGTGTACCGGGCCATCGGGTCGGCGCGCAGCGTGTGCGAGCCGTCCGGGCGGCAGACATCGAACTTGTACAGCGCGCCCTCCCCGATCCCGGGCAGGAAGAGTTCCCACACCCCGGAGGAGCCGAGCGAACGCATCGGGAAGCCGGTGCCGTCCCAGTAGTTGAAGTCCCCGGCGACCCGCACCCCGCGGGCGTCCGGGGCCCAGACGGTGAACCGGGTGCCCGCCACTCCCTGGTGCTCCATGGGCTGCGCGCCGAGGGCGGTCCACAGCTCCTCGTGCCGTCCCTCGCCGATCAGATGCAGATCGAGATCGCCGAGCGCGGGCAGGAAGCGGTACGGGTCCTCCACCTCGGACTCGGTGTCCCGGTAGGAGACCAGCAGCCGGTACTCCGGCGGCGCGGGCATCGGCAGCAGCCCGGAGAAGAAGCCGTCGCCGTCGTCGTGCAGCCGCGTCCGCACCCCCTCGGCGAGCACGGTCACCGACCGGGCGTACGGGCGCAGCACCCGGAGGGTCACACCGCCCCGGACCGGGTGGGCGCCGAGGAGGTCGTGCGGGGCGTGGTGTTCACCGGCGAGCAGCCGGCCCCGGTCGGCGTCGTCGAGCGGGGGCGCCTGCCGTACGCCCTGGCCGGCGGCGCTCCGGCGGGGGCGCGGGGACGGGGCGCCGGTCCGCTTGGCCGCCGGTTTCCTCCGTCCGGTCGGGGCGGCCGGTTCCGGCGACGGCGCCGCCACCGCCTCGGCCGGTTCCGGTGGCGTGGAGGCCGTCGAGGCCCCGGGTGCCGGTGGCGGGGTCCGGGGGGCCTCGGTGGGGGCGGGTGTGCGGCGGGACGGCTTGCGGGCGGTCACGGGGACGGCCTCCTCGGAGGGGGTTGAGGGGGAGCGAAGGGAGGGCGGGGGTGGGGCGGTACGTGCCGGGCCGTCAGTCGTCGGCGGCGGCCAGGCGGTGGATCGCGGCCATCGGGACCGGGAGCCAGTCGGGCCGGTGCCGTGCCTCGTACAGCACCTCGTACACCGCCTTGTCGGTCTCATGGGCGCGCAGCAGCTCCGGTTCGCTGCGCGGGTCGACGCCCGCGGCCTCGGCGTACCCCTCGCAGTAGGCGGTCCGGCAGCGGGCCGCCCAGTCGGCGTTCCACGGGCGGTGCGAGCGGGCCGCGTAGTCGAAGGAGCGGAGCATTCCGGCGACATCGCGCACCGGGAGCTGCGGCCGACGGCGTTCGGGCAGGGGCCGGGCCGGTTCGCCCTCGAAGTCGATCAGTGACCAGAAACCGTCGGCCGCGCGCAGCGTCTGGCCGAGATGGAGATCGCCGTGTACCCGCTGGGCCGCCCAGTCGCGTCCCCGGTGTCCCAGCGCGGCCACCGCGTCGAAGGCGGTACGCAGCCCGGGGACGTACGGCACGAGCTCCGGCACCGCCTCGGCGGCGGCCTCCAGCCGGCGCAGCATCGAGGCGGCGAGGCGCTCGGTCTGGGCGCTTCGCAGGGCGGGCGTCGGCAGCGCGGCGGCGAGCGCGGTGTGGACCTCGGCGGTGGCCCGGCCCAGGGCGTGGGCCTCGGCGGTGAAGTCCAGGCCCCCGGCCAGGGCGCGCAGGGCGAGCCGCCAGCCGTCCTCGGCGCCGCTCAGGAACGGCTGGAGCACACCGAGGGTGAGCGGCCGGGGGGTGGTGGCCTCGAACCAGGCGACCGGGGCGGGCACCCGGCCGCAGCCCTCCCGCGCGAGCGCCAGCGGCAGCTCCAGATCGGGGTTGGTGCCGGGGAAGATCCGGCGGAAGATCTTGAGGATGTAGGCGTTGCCGTAGACGAGCGAGGTGTTGGACTGCTCGGTGTCGAGCAGCCGCGGTGCGAGTTCCGCGGCGATGGTCCGGCCGCCCCGGCCGAAGCGCAGGGCGCCGAGGGTGCCGGGGGTACGGAATCGTTCCAGCAGGAGCCCGGCCAGGTGCGGGTCGTGCAGCCCCTCGTAGACGGTGCGGCCGGCGAGCGGCCCTTCGGTCACCCGGCCGATGAGCGCGGGCGCCAGCCGGGGCGGCAGCACGGCCCGTACGCCGAGCAGCAGCTGGTAGCAGTCGTCCGGCGACTGCGCGGGCGTGGCCGGCTGGTGCGCCCGGACCAGCAGATGGAGCAGTCCGGTGCCGGTTCCCGCGGCGACGGAACCGGTGCCCACCGGCAGTATCTCGGTCGCCGACACCAGCGAGAACGCGGTGACGGGCCGCCCCTTGCCCGCGAACCACCGCTGCCGGGGCAGCCATTCGTGCAGCAGGGGGGCGAGAGACGGGAGCAGAGCTGTGCTGTCGGTCAGGGCGACCCGAGTGGATGCAGCCTCCGACATGGCATCGCGTCCTTTCCCCGGGCACACCACAGGATGCGAAGAGTGTCCCGGATTGCGGCAATAGCTGTCCGGCTGTGCGGGACGTGTCGGGTCAGGATGGTCCGTACGGACTCGACTCGATGGGATCGAAACGCCAGAGGGGGCCCGGAAGGGGCCGTACGTGTGCGGTGTGGAGGAAGGTGCCCCGTGCGGGGCGGCGGAAACCGCCCCGCGGTGGGTGGTGCGCGGTCAGCTCGGTGGCGCGTCCTTGCGCATCCGGAACCAGTAGAAGCCGTGCCCCGCGAGGGTCAGCAGGTAGGGCCACTGGCCGACGGAGGGGAAGCGCACCCCGCCGATCAGCTCCACCGGATGGCGCCCGGCGAACGACCGCAGATCGAGTTCCGTCGGCTGCGCGAACCGCGAGAAGTTGTGCACGCACAGCACGAGATCGTCGCCGTGCTCACGGGTGAAGGCGAGCACGGCCGGGTTGGACGACGGCAGCTCGTTGTACGAGCCGAGGCCGAAGGCGGGGTTCTGCTTGCGGATCTCGATCATCCGCCGCGTCCAGTGCAGCAGCGACGACGGGGACGCCATCGACGCCTCGACATTGGTGACCTGGTAGCCGTAGACCGGATCCATGATCGTGGGGAGGTAGAGCCGCCCCGGGTCGCTGGAGGAGAACCCGGCGTTCCGGTCGGGCGTCCACTGCATCGGGGTGCGTACGGCGTCCCGGTCACCGAGCCAGATGTTGTCGCCCATCCCGATCTCGTCCCCGTAGTACAGGATCGGGGAGCCGGGCAGGGACAGCAGCAGCGCGGTGAACAGCTCGATCTGGTTGCGGTCGTTGTCCAGCAGCGGTGCGAGCCGCCGCCGGATGCCGATGTTGGCCCGCATCCGCGGATCCTTGGCGTACTCCGCGTACATGTAGTCCCGCTCTTCGTCCGTGACCATTTCGAGGGTGAGCTCGTCGTGGTTGCGCAGGAAGATGCCCCACTGGCAGTTCTGCGGGATCGCCGGAGTCTTGGCCAGGATCTCGGAGACCGGGTAGCGGCTCTCGCGCCGCACGGCCATGAAGATCCGCGGCATCACGGGGAAGTGGAACGCCATGTGGCACTCGTCGCCGCCCGCCTGGTAGTCGCCGAAGTAGTCGACGACGTCCTCCGGCCACTGGTTGGCCTCGGCGAGCAGCACGGTGTCCGGGTAGTGCGCGTCGATCTCCTTGCGGACCCGCTTGAGGAAGTCGTGCGTCTCCGGGAGGTTCTCGCAGTTGGTGCCCTCGCGCTGGTAGAGGTACGGCACGGCGTCCACCCGGAAGCCGTCGATGCCGAGGTCCAGCCAGAAGCGGAGCGCGGAGATGATCTCCTCCTGCACCGCCGGGTTCTCGTAGTTGAGATCGGGCTGGTGGGAGAAGAACCGGTGCCAGTAGTACTGCTTGCGCACCGGGTCGAAGGTCCAGTTGGACGTCTCCGTGTCCACGAAGATGATCCGGGCGTCCGGGAACTGCTTGTCGTCGTCGGCCCAGACGTAGTAGTCGCCGTACGGTCCCTCCGGGTCCGTGCGGGACTGCTGGAACCAGTCGTGCTGATCGCTCGTGTGGTTCATGACGAAGTCGATGATCACGCGCATCCCGCGCTGGTGCGCGGCGTCGACGAACTCCACGAAGTCGGCCAGATCACCGAACTCCGGCAGCACGGCGGTGTAGTCGGAGACGTCGTAACCGCCGTCGCGCAGCGGTGACTTGAAGAACGGCGGCAGCCAGAGGCAGTCGACGCCCAGCCACTGCAGATAGTCCAGTTTGGCGGTGATGCCCTTGAGGTCGCCGATGCCGTCGCCGTTGGAGTCCTGGAAGGACCTGACGAGGACCTCGTAGAAGACGGCGCGCTTGAACCAGTCGGGATCGCGGTCCTTGGCCGGGGTGTCCTCGAAGGTGTCGTGGACGGGCTCATTGACGATCATGGTGTGGGTGACCCTCCGGTCGGCGGGGACGGTCGCAGGACGACGATGTGCGCGGGCGTGACGCCCGGCTCTAGGCGCACATAGAAGGTCCTGCCCCAGTGATAGGTGTCGCCGGTGAGCTCGTCGCGCACCGGCATGCGCTCGTGCCGGTCGAGGCCGAGTCGCGGCATGTCCAACGAGACCGTGGCCTCGTGGGTGTGGTGCGGGTCGAGGTTGACGACCACCAGAACGATGTTCGAACCCGAACGCTTGCTGTACGCGATCAACGCGTCGTCGTCGGTGGAGTGGAAGTGCACGTCACGCAGCTGCTGCAGAGCGGGGTTGCGGCGCCTGACGCGGTTGAGCGCGGTGATGAGCGGGGCCAGTGAACGGCCCTCGCGCTCCGCCGACTCCCAGTCCCTGGGGCGGATCTCGTACTTCTCCGAGTCGAGGTACTCCTCACTGCCGGGCCGGACCGGGGTGTTCTCGCACAGCTCGTAGCCCGCGTACACACCCCAGGAGGGGGAGAGCGTCGCGGCGAGGACGGCCCGCGTCTCGAAGGCCGGGCGGCCTCCGTCCTGGAGATAGCCGGACAGGATGTCCGGCGTGTTCACGAAGAAATTGGGCCGCATGTAGGAAGCGGTGTCGCCCGACAACTCCGTGACATATTCGGTGATTTCCTGCCGGGTGTTGCGCCAGGTGAAATACGTGTAGGACTGCTGGAATCCGATGGCGGCGAGTGTCTTCATCATCGCCGGCCGGGTGAATGCCTCGGCCAGGAAGATCACATCGGGATCGGTCCGGTTGATGTCCGTGATCACCCGCTCCCAGAAGATCACCGGTTTGGTGTGCGGATTGTCGACGCGGAAGATCCGGATCCCGTGGTCCATCCAGAACCGCAGAATACGCACGGTCTCGGCGACCAGTCCGTCCAGATCCTTGTCGAAGGCGATCGGGTAGATGTCCTGGTATTTCTTCGGGGGATTCTCGGCATAGGCGATCGTGCCGTCCGCGCGATGGTGGAACCACTCCGGGTGTTTCTCCACCCAGGGATGGTCGGGAGAGCACTGGAGCGCGAAATCGAGTGCGATCTCCATGCGCAGTTTCCGGGCCGCCGCGACGAAATGATCGAAGTCGTCGAGGGTGCCGAGATCGGGATGGACGGCGTCGTGGCCGCCCTCGGGCGAGCCGATCGCCCAGGGCACCCCCACGTCGTGGGGGGCGGGGGAGAGCGAGTTGTTGGGGCCCTTGCGGTGGGTGGTGCCGATGGGGTGGACGGGCGGGAGGTAGACCACGTCGAAGCCCATCGCGGCGACCGCGGGCAGCCGCTCGGCCGCCGTGCGGAAGGTGCCGCCGACGACCCTCGCCGGCTTCCGGGCCCTGCCCTTCTGCGCCCGCCTCGCCGGTTCGACCCGGGCGCCCTCCGAGCGCGGGAACAGCTCGTACCAGGAGCCGAACAGGGCCCGCCGCCGCTCGACCACCAGCGGCAGCGGCGGGGACGCGCTGACCAGTTCGCGCAGCGGATGACGGGCGAGCGCGGCCTCCGCCTCGGGGGTGAGGGCCGCGGCCAGCCGCGCGGCGGCCGGGCGGGAGGCGTCGCGCAGCGCGTCGACGGCGGCCAGCACCGCCTCCCGCCCGTCCCGCTTCGGTACGCCCTCGGCGGCCCGCTCGTACAGCTCGGCACCCTCCGCCAGCACCAGCGCGGTGTCGATCCCCGCCGGAATCTTGATCCGGGCGTGCTGCCGCCAGGTGGTGACCGGATCGCTCCAGCCCTCGACCGTGTACGTCCAGCGGCCCTCGGAGTCCGGGGTGACGTCGGCGCCCCAGCGGTCGGTGCCGGGGGCGAGCTCGCGCATCGGAGTCCACGGGCCGGGCCGCCCGCTCGGGTCCGCCAGGACGACATTGGCGGCGACGGCCTCGTGCCCCTCGCGGAAGACGGTCGCGGTGACCTGGAAGGTCTCACCGGCGACGGCCTTGGCGGGCCTCCTGCCGCAGTCGACGAGAGGGCGGACGTCGAGGACGGGAATGCGACCGATCATGGAATCACCTGGGGACTGGGGTTCGGGCCGAACCGGGCGCGGCACAGTGGCGGAGGGCGAAAAGCGCACACCGCTACCGATGGGGTCCGTCCTTTCTAGCTGCTCCGTCGACGACTGATGGGGTCTGGGCATGGCCGCTCCTGTCCGCATTCACTCGAATGGCAGTCGAATGAGCTGAGCACGGGTATGTTGCGCGGATGTGAACCGGATGAACTCCACGCCCGCGGATGTCTCGAATTCGTGCTGCATTCGGGCGGCATTCATCTGGTGCCCGGCGCGCACTCGGGCTGTGTACCGAAGGGGCTCCGCCGCGATTCCGGTGGGCCGATCCGGTGATTCTGTCAACTGCTCGGTCGTATTCATGACGACCTGTTCGCACCGGGTTCCGACCCGTGTGCGCGGGCTCGTCGGCGGCCTTTCGGACGCCACTGGGCAGCTTTCCCCTTGGTGCGGAGCGCCACAAGACCGGACGGGGGAGGGGAATCGGCCATTACCTGTGTGGTCCATGGGCCCGGAGGGGCCGTGCGGTAATCCGGTTACGCATGGGGCGGGGCCCGCCGCCGACGGCGACGGAGCGCCGCGCACCGCGGTGCGTCCCCTCGGATCCGTACACCCCCCTGTAAAGGTGGAACACGTGAAGGCCATTCGTCGGTTCACCGTGCGCCCCGTCCTCCCCGAACCCCTCCGACCGCTCAGCGACCTCGCCCACAATCTGCGCTGGTCCTGGCACACCGAGACCCGTGAGCTGTTCCAGGCCGTCGACCCGGAGGTCCGGCGGACGGCGGATTGCGATCCCGTGCGGCTGCTCGGTGCCGTGTCCGCCGGACGCCTCGCCGAGCTGGCCCGGGACCAGCGGTTCCTGCACCGTCTGGCCGAGGTCTCCCAGGACCTCCGGGACTATCTGGACGGACCCAGGTGGTACCAGGAACAGCAGGCGCGGGGAGCCGAACTCCCCTCCGCCGTCGCCTACTTCTCGCCCGAGTTCGGCGTGACCGCCGCCCTTCCCCAGTACTCCGGGGGGCTCGGCATCCTCGCCGGTGACCATCTCAAGGCCGCCAGCGATCTCGGCGTCCCCCTCGTCGGGGTCGGCCTGCTCTACCGGCACGGCTACTTCCGCCAGAGCCTTTCGCGCGACGGCTGGCAGCAGGAGCACTACCCGGTGCTCGACCCCAACGAGCTCCCCCTCGACCTGCTTCGCGAGGCCGACGGCACCCCGAGCAGGGTGGTGCTGGCGCTCCCCGGCGGACGCTCGTTGCACGCCCACATCTGGCAGGCCCGGGTCGGCCGCGTACCGCTGCTGATGCTCGACTCCGACGTGGAGGAGAACGCGCCGGGCGAACGCGAGGTGACCGACCGGCTGTACGGCGGCGGCAGCGAGCACCGGTTCCTCCAGGAGATGCTCCTCGGCATCGGCGGCGTACGGGCGGTACGGACGTACTGCCGCCTCACCGGACACCCGGACCCCGAGGTGTTCCACACCAACGAGGGGCACGCCGGCTTCCTCGGACTCGAACGCATCCGGGAACTCTCCGGCACCGGACTCGACTTCGACTCCGCGATGGAGTCCGTACGGGCCGGCACGGTCTTCACCACCCACACCCCCGTGCCCGCCGGGATCGACCGCTTCGACCGGGAGCTCGTCGCCCGGCACTTCGGCGACGACGGCGAACTCCCGGGCGTGTCCGCCGAACGCATCCTGCAACTGGGCACGGAGACCTACCCCGGCGGCGAGCCCGGACTCTTCAACATGGCGGTGATGGGACTGCGGCTCGCCCAGCGGGCCAACGGGGTCTCCACCCTCCACGGCTCGGTCAGCCGCGAGATGTTCGCCGGGCTGTGGCCGGGCTTCGACGCGGCCGAGGTGCCGATCACCTCGGTGACCAACGGGGTCCACGCCCCCACCTGGGTCGCGCCCGAGGTCCTCGCGCTGCGCGACCGCTACGGCGCCACACCCGGACGCTGGGACTCCGCCGCCGAGGTCCCGGACCGGGAGCTGTGGGAGCTGCGCGGCACCCTGCGCGGGCAGCTGGTCACCGAGGTGCGCGAGCGGCTGCACGCCTCCTGGCGCGCCCGGGGCGCCGAGCCGGCCGAGCTCGGCTGGATCGACGGCGTGCTCGACCCGGACGTGCTGACGATCGGCTTCGCCCGGCGCGTCCCCTCGTACAAGCGGCTGACGCTGATGCTGCGCGACCGCGACCGGCTGCGGGAGCTGCTGCTCCACCCGACCCGCCCGGTCCAGATCGTCGTCGCGGGCAAGGCCCACCCCGCCGACGACGGCGGGAAGCGCCTGGTGCAGGAACTGGTGCGGTTCTCCGACGATCCCCGGGTGCGCCACCGCATCGTGTTCCTGCCGGACTACGGGATGGCCATGGCGCGGAAGCTCTACCCGGGCTGCGACGTATGGCTGAACAACCCGCTGCGCCCGCTGGAGGCCTGCGGTACGAGCGGGATGAAGGCCGCGCTCAACGGCTGCCTCAACCTCTCGGTGCTCGACGGCTGGTGGGACGAGTGGTTCGAGCCGGACTTCGGCTGGGCGATCCCGACCGCCGACGGTCTGGCCCTGGACGAGGACCGCCGGGACGACCTGGAGGCGGCCGCCCTCTACGAGCTGATCGAGGACCGGATCGCGCCGCGCTTCTACGACCGGGGCGCCGAGGGGCTGCCGGAGCGCTGGACCGAGATGGTCCGCCGCACCCTGGGCACGCTCGGTCCCAAGGTGCTGGCCGGGCGGATGGTGTGCGAGTACGTGGAGCGGCTGTACGCGCCCGCCGCGCTCGCCCGGCGTGCGCTGGATCCCGGGACGGCGCGCGGGCTCGCCGACTGGAAGGCCAGGATCCGTGCCGCCTGGCCGCGGGTGGCCGTCGACCATGTGGAGGCCGTGGCGCTCACGGCGGCGGACGGCTCGGCCGAGCTGGGGGCGGCGCCGACGCTCCGGGTCAGGGTCGGCCTCGGGGCGCTGGAGCCGGGCGATGTGGAGGTGCAGGCGGTGGCCGGCCGGGTGGACGCCGCCGACGGGATCTCGGACGCCCAGGTCTTCCCGCTGAAACCGGCGGGCGGCCAGGACCTGGAGGGCCGCTGGCTCTACGAGGGTCCGCTCGTCCTCGACCGCACCGGGCCGTACGGCTACACGGTGCGGGTGCTTCCGGCCCATCCGCTGCTGGCGTCCGGGGCGGAACTCGGCCTGGTGGCGCTGCCCGCGGAGGCGGCGGGGGACGGCGCGGGCGTGCTGATGCGCTGAGGGGCCGCCCGGTGGGCTCCGACACGGAACCGCCCGGCAGGGGCGTGAGCTCCTGCCGGGCGGTGGTCACCGGTTCATGACCGGTGGGGGGTTCAGAAGGTGAGCTTGAAGCTGTTGATCTTGCCCGTGTCACCCGAGTACACGTCCTGGACCTTGAGCTTCCAGGTGCCGTTGGCCGTCTCGGAGGAGGCGTTGACGGTGTACGTGCCGCGCACGTCGTCCGCCGGGTCGCCCGCCGAGGAGTTCTTCAGCCGGTACGAGGTGCCGCTCGGGCCGACCAGGTCGACGACCAGGTCACCGCGGTAGGTGTGGGTGATGTCCACGTCGACCTTGAGGGTGCTGGGCGCGTTGCCGGTGACACCGGTGACGTTGACCGAGCTGGTGACGGCCGAGCCGTGGTCCGGAATGGCGACGCCGGTGGTGTTCTCGAAGACCTTGCCACCCGGGTCGGTGCCGCCGCCGGGCCGCGCGCCGACGTTGATGCCGGCCCAGGCGTCCGCGACGGACTTGTACTCGGCGCTGGTCGTGCCGTACAGCTCACCGGCCGCGGCGAGGGTCCCGGTGCGGGCCGACGCGTAGTTGGTGGTGGAGGTGAACTTGGTGGTGAGCGCCTTGAACCAGATCAGCGCGGCCTTGTCCCGGCCGATGCCGGTCACCGGCAGACCGTCGGAGGTCGGCGAGTTGTAGGAGACGCCGTTGATGACCTTGGCGCCGCTGCCCTCGGAGAGCAGGTAGAAGAAGTGGTTCGCCGGGCCCGAGGAGTAGTGGACGTCGACGTTGCCGATGCCGGAGTACCAGGAGTCCTTGGACGCGCCGTCCTTGCTCGGCTTGTCCTGGTAACGCAGCGGGGTGCCGTCACCGTTGATGTTGATCTTCTCGCCGATGAGGTAGTCGCCCGGGTCGCTGGCGGTGTTGGAGTAGAACTCGACCGCGGTGGCGAAGATGTCGCTGGTCGCCTCGTTGAGGCCACCGGACTCCCCGCTGTAGACCAGGTTGGCGGTGGCCGAGGTGACACCGTGCGTCATCTCGTGCGCGGCCACGTCGAGGGCGGTCAGCGGGTTCGCGTTGCCGCTGCCGTCCCCGTAGGTCATGCAGAAGCAGCTGTCGTCCCAGAAGGCGTTGACGTAGCTGTTGCCGTAGTGGACGCGGGAGTACGCGCCGACGCCGTCGCCCCGGATACCGGTGCGGCCGTGCACGTTCTTGTAGTAGTCCCAGGTCTCGGCCGCGCCGTAGTGGGCGTCCGCGGCCGCCGTCTCGGCGTTCGACGGGCTGCCGTTGCCCCACACGTCGGTGGAGTTGGTGAACAGCGTCCCGGTGCCGGAGCTGCCGTGGTTCAGGTTGTACGTCTTGTGGTTGCCGCGGCCCGTGTCCGTCAGCGTGTACGACGGGGCGGTGCCGAGGGTCACCTGGCCGCTGTACTCCGTGTTGCCGACGCCGTTCTCGATGCCCTGCCACTCGTACAGCTTGGCGCCGGTGGTGGCGTCGGTGATGACGTGCAGCTGGTTCGGGGTGCCGTCCTCCTGGAAGCCGCCGACGACGGTCTCGTAGGCGAGCTGCGGCTTGCCCTGCGCCATCCAGACGACCTTGCGGGGCGCCCGGTCGGCCTCGGTCTTCTTGGATCCGTCGGCCTTGGCGAGGCCGAGTGCCTGCTTCTCGGCCTTGGCGGGCGCGACGTCCGCCTTCAGGTCCACGGTCTTCAGCTGCGCGCTGGAGACCTTGGAGGCCTTGGTGACGCTCTGCGTGGTGCCGGCCTTGGTCTCCTGGACGACCAGGTCGCCACCGAGCACCGGGAGCCCGGCGAAGGTGCGCTCGTAACGCGTGTGCGTGGTGCCGTCGTTGTCCTGGATGACGTCCTTGACGACAAGCTTCTCCTGCGAGCCGAGACCGAGGTCCTTGGCCGTCGCCGCCTTGCCGGCGTCGGCCTGGCGGATCAGCTCCGCGCGCTGGGACGGAGAGAGCTGCTTGGCCAGGGCACCGTGGTCGGCGCCGGCCGTCGCCGCGTTCGCCGCGGTGGCGCTGCTGGGGGTGGCAGTGGCCGATCCGGTCTGGACGCCGACGGCGAGGAGGGCTGCTGCGGCTATCAGAGCGCCGGTCGCGGTGGCACGACGGCTGGGCGTGGATCTCACGCGGACTCCTTCTGCGAGGGGGGTACCGGCGGCCCGGTGAGCCGTCCGGGGTGTGCAAGGAAGTGCGCAGAACGGGGTGAAGAGTGTCAGCAGGAGGCCGTCCCTGTCAGGAGCGCGTCAACAACTTGGCCGGAACTCGTCCGTTGCCGGAAAGGTCATGTTCGTTAAGCGGACGTTTCACGGATCATCACCGTGATGTTGTAAGGCGTCGTCCGCGCCCGGAATCCGAGGAGAGTACCGAGGCAGGGCTCCAAGCCTTCGTGTTCGAACAGCGGTCGGGGGAGCGGGTGTTCGGTACTGGCCGAGATGGCGTCGGGATGTGGCTGATTTCCTACCGTTGGCTTCCGTGCCGACCGTGGTTGTCCGCGCCGCGTCCGCCCGGCCGGAGACGTGCCGGGGTGCCGGGCCGTGCCGTCCCCGCCACGAGCAACGCCCGCCGGGACCGCCGTCCACGGCGGTCCCGGCGGGCGCGAGTGCGTCGGCCTGGTTCAACTCCCTTACTGCCTGCGGGAATCAACACTCTTCTTGGCTTCGGGGCCAGGCAGGGCCCCGGGCGTCAGCCGGTGGTGAGCACCATCCGGAAGCGGGCCGCGCCGGACATCATCTTCTGGTACGCGGCCTCGGCGTCGTCCAGCGGTACGGGCTCGGTCATCGGGCGGATCCCGTGCAGGGCGCTGAACGCCAGGGCGTCCTCCACGTCCTGCGCGGTGCCGGACGGGTGACCCCGGACGACCTTGCCCGACATCAGCAACTGGTTCGGGCTGATGCCCAGCGGCTCCGGGTCCGCGCCGATGACCACCAGTTCGCCGCGCGGTGCCAGCCCCTCCACGGTCGCCGTGATGGCCGCGGAGTTGGCGGCGGTGGCCAGGACGACCCGGGCGCCGCCCAGGGCCTGGAGCGCGTCCGACACGGTGGTGCCCGCGGTGCTGTCGATGTAGTGGTGCGCGCCGAGCTCCCTCGCGAAGTCGGCCTTGGCCGCGCCCCGGGCGATCGCCACCGTCTCGAAGCCCATCGCGGCCGCGTACTGCACCCCCAGGTGGCCGAGGCCGCCGATGCCCAGCACGGCGACCAGATCCCCGGGCCGGGCGGCGCTGCGCCGCAGTCCGTTGTACGTGGTCACCCCCGCACAGCCGATCGGCGCCGCGTCGACCGCGTCCATCGTGTCGGGGATCCGGGCCAGGGCGTCCGCCGGGACGGTCACGCTCTCGGCGTAGCCGCCGTCGTACGCCCACCCGGGCACCTTCAGGTTCACGCAGACCACGAAGTCGCCCCGCCGGCATGGTGTGCAGTGGCCGCAGCTGCCGCCGAACCAGCCCACCGCCACCCGGTCGCCCACCTGCCAGGTGTCCTGTGTGCCGTCACCCAGCTCGGCGATCCGGCCCGCGATCTCGTGCCCCGGGACCACCGGGAACCGTACGCCCGGCACCATGGCGTCCACGAAGAGCGCGTCGCTGTGGCAGATCCCGCAGGCGTCCACGGCCACCCGGATGTGCCCCGGGCCCGGCCGCGCCACCGCGCGCTCGACGATCTCGAAGGGGCCGCCCGCTGCGGCGGTCTGCGCGGCGCGGTAGACGCTGGGGACGCTCATCTGGATCTCTCCGGGGTACGGGTACGGACGGCCCCCCGGACCAGCAGACCAGCTCCGCCCCGGTCGCGCGCGCCGGGTGGAGCGGACGGGGGGTGGGCGGCACCGGCTCAGGTGGCGGGTACCGATTCGGTCCGTACGGAGAGCGTGTACGTGCAGTCCGTGTCCGGGAGGACGACGAGCAGCTCGGCACCGCGCTTGAGGTGGGCGTGGGCGGCGCGCTGGCTCGCGCGGTCCTCGTACCAGGCGAGGAGTTCCGCAGGGTGGCCGAGGCGCGGGTCGAGGCCGAGCCGGTCCACGATCCACAGCGCCTGCCCGCCGAGCCACCGCAGGGCGAGGACGGGGGAGATGGTCCGGAAGGTGCCCAGGACGTACCGCGCCGTTCCGTCGGCGCCGCACACGAGCCCTTCCGCGACCGCCTCGCACAGGTAACCCGCCTGCTCGGGCGCCCCGTTGGCCTCGCCGGTCACAGGATCCGCCCCGCGCTACGGGCGTTGCACCGCGCGTTCTCGGCCCGCAACCGCTCTATGGGACTCGGCTCCCGCACGTTCCCGGGCTCGACGTCCCACTCCGCGCCCCCGCAGACCGGCCGCAAGGACCAGTACGGGCCGGCCGTGCCCCGGTACTCCCCCACCTGGTCGCGACGGCTGGTGTCCACCAACAGCGTTCCTCGGTCGGGTACTTGCGGGGTGCGCTGCTCGTTCGGTGGGCTGTCTTCGACGGACATGGGCCGCTCCTCTCCGTAACGGTTCCGCTACCAAGGGGGATCAGAGTGGCTTAGAGTCGGGGGGTCTTCAACTTGCACAAGTTGTTTGGGTAATTAGGTGGTAGCCGTTGAATCGCAAAGAGTTAGACCCCGAAGAATCGCCGAGTGCGCAGTTCGGGCAACGCCTGCGCACGCTGAGGGATGAACGAGGTTGGACGCAGGATGAGCTGGCCGCGCGTATCGGATGCTCGGGAACGCATATTTCGGCCGTGGAAACTGGCCGCCGCTCTCCAACTCGCCGCTTTGCTTCAAATGTTGACAGGGTATTCGGCACGGGGGACAGGTTCGAGCGCCAGAGTCTGGCTGTGCGGCAAACCGCCCTCATTGAAGGGTTCCCGGAGTACGTCGCGCACGAAGCGCGAGCGTCGGAGATCAGGCTGTACGAGGTGGGTGTCATCCCTGGCCTGCTCCAGACGCCGGAGTATGCGGCGGCGCTCGAAGCAGACGCAGTGCGGCGGGAAGCGATCACTCCCGAGCAAGCCGACGAGCGCGTCGGACTGGTGGCAAGGCGCCAAGCCTCCTTTGTGCGGTCGCCATCGCCGTTGATCCTCGCGGTACTTGACGAAGGATGTATTCGCCGCCCGATGGGATCTCCCGCTGTCATGGACGCACAGTTCGCGCGCTTGCTTGAGTTTGCCGAGATGCCGAACACCGTCTTGCAGATCGCGCCGTTCGTCATGGGGGAGCGGAGGCCGTTCAGCCTGCCCATCACCGTGCTCACGATGCCGGACCGCTCGCTGATGTCCTATGCCGAGTCCACTCACCGGGGTCATCTCGAACGGGAAAGTACGTTCGTGCTGCCGATACTGACGGCCTACCATCAGCTACAGGCCGAGGCCCTCTCCCAGGCGGCATCCGTGGCCATGATCGAACAGGTACGAAAGGGCACCCCGTGACTCCCGAATCCCCCCGTTGGTTCACGTCCTCCTACAGCGGCAACGGCGGCCAGTGCATCGAGGTCGCTGACAACCTCGTCGGCTCTCTCGGCGTGGTCCCCGTCCGTGACTCGAAGAACCCGGGCGGCCCGGTGCTGCGCGCCTCCGCCGCGTCGTTCGCTTCCTTCGTGGCGGGCGTCAAGGCCGGAGAGTTCGGCGCCGTCTGACCGTCAGGTTCACCGAGCACTGATCCCGGACGCAACGAGAGCCCCGCCACGCCCCTGGTGAACCGCCATGGGCATGGCGGGGCTTCGGTCGTTGACAGGCTGTCGCTGTTTTGCTGCGTTGGTACGGGGGCATCTGGGACGCGATACGCACTTCCTGCTTCCCTGCTGGCGGCAACGAAAGGGCATCCCGTGACGGCCGAGTCCCCCTGTTGGTTCAAGTCCTCATTCAGCGAGAACGGCGGCCAGTGCATCGAGGTCGCTGACAACCTCGTCGGCTCTCTCGGCGTGGTCCCCGTCCGTGACTCGAAGAACCCGGGCGGCCCGGTGCTGCGCGCCTCCGCCGCGTCGTTCGCCTCCTTCGTGGCGGGCGTCAAGGCCGGAGAGTTCGGCGCGTACTGATCCCGGACGCGAGATAGGCCCCGCCGCGACCACGGAAGCCGTGGGGATCGTGGCGGGGCTTTCGTCATGGGTGCGGGCTGCTGCCGCAGCAGAGGGTGCCGCGCCGGTCAGCGCGGGACGTCCGCCGGGGCTGTGTGCGCTCGAAGGTCAGCCAGCTTCCTTCGGTACAACGGACCGGACACGTATGCCGCCCGTGCCTCGCTGGGGGCGGCCTGCTCGATGACGTGGTGTGCCGCGGCTTTCAAGTGAGCCGCCCATGCCGGCACGTGCTGCTGGGCGCTCCGCCCGCATTCCTGGGGTTCACCAGGAAGGCACAGCGGCAGCGTCGGGCCGATCTTGTTCGCCGCGTGGCGGACGTGACCGGCAATCGCGGTCCACTCGTCCTCGGTCCGTTGCACTGCGCTTGCCTCGGTGTCCCACTGACCGAAGTCGTCCCCGTGATCGTCCATTTGTGTGCTCCTGGTGATCTCGGCGTGCTCAACGGGTGCACCGATCGTATCCGCGCCGGCGCTGCCGTCCGTTCCTTCGGGTCGCAGTGGTCCACCGAGGGAACGCAAGGCCACACATCGCCGGTCGGGCCGACGGGCGCTTCTCGTGGGCACAGTGCCCGCACGGATTCCCGATGGCCGGGGCGGCGCTCCCCGCCCGACCGAACGCCGTCCGGGGCCCCTCACCTCAGGAGGCCGCGCCAGCGGTCGGCCGACTCCATCATGTCCAGGCAGACCCGCTCCAGGAATGCCCCCGCCTTGGCCATCCGCTGCCCCACGGGGCTGTCCGGCCCGGACGCCTCCGACATGGCCATCGCGGACCGTGCCGTTTCGAGTGTCTGCCGCGTGCTGAGCACGACGGACTGGTACCAGGCCTCGTCGTCGATCACGTAGACGTCGCGAGGCCGTTGCGGATCGCGCTCCCGCCGGACGTAGCCGTGCTGGACGAGGTAGTTCACGGCCAGGGAGACGGAGGCGGGGCTGACCTTCAGTCTTCGGGTCAGCTCGGCCGCGGTGCGCCTGCCCTCCTCGGACAGCAGCAGGTCCATGTGGACGCGTGCCGTCATCCTCGGCAGCCCCGCCCGGACCGCCGCCTCGATGATCTCCTCTTCCGCTCTGTCACCCGATGGCCCGGCCGCGCGCTGGGGTGCCGGTGTGCCGCGCCGCGCTCGTAGGTTCGTCGCCCGGTGCGCCAGCTGGGGCTGGTAGCCGCCGGGGCCGCCGTTGCGTCCGACCTCCCGGCTGATCGTCGAGGTCGGCCGGTCGAGCCGTCTCGCGATCTCGGAGTAGGAGAGGCCATCGGCGATTCCGGCCGCGATGCGCTGGCGGTCCTGCTGGGTCAACCGGTCTCCTGGCATGTCGTCAGTATTGCTTTCGCCGTCATTCATTGCAACGCGATATTGCATTCGACCGCATCGTCATTGCATCAATTTATGGCCTCTGGCCTGGGAGGATGTGTTTCTGTCGATTGACAGGGATTCTGGATGCAACGTAGCTTTCGAGCATCGTCAAACGCGTACTATCGCGAGATCGGGAATGATCATGGGTGAATTACTGCACACCGTCACGACGATGCCGACGGCCCGTCAGGCCGGCTGTCCCTTCGACCCGCCGGCGGAACTGCTCGACGCCCGACGGCACGGCCCCATCAGCCACTACACCTTCCCCGGCGGAGAACCCGGCTGGCTGATCACCGGATACGACCTGGTCAGGTCGGTCCTGGCCGATTCGCGGTTCAGCTCGCGCAAGGAGCTCATGCTCCACCCGACCATCGACTACGGAGACATGAAGGCGCCCCCGGCGCCGCCCGGAGAGTTCCTTCTCATGGACGAGCCCCGGCACAGCCGCTATCGAAAGCCGCTGATGGGCAAGTTCACCGTACGGCGGATGCGGCTGCTCACCGAGCGCATCGCACAGATCGCCACCGACCACCTGGACGCCATGGAGGAGGCCGGGCCGCCGGTGGACCTGGTGACCGCGTTCGCCAAGCCCATCCCCGCCATCGTGATCTGTGAACTGCTGGGAGTGCCGTACCAGGACCGGGAGTCCTTCCAGGAGCAGGTCGACTCGTTCATGAACGGGGAAACGAGCGACGAGGATCTGATCGCGGCCTATACCGCGACCCAGAACTACCTCGCGGAGCTGGTGGCCGCCAAGCGCGCGAACCCCACCGACGACGTGCTCAGCGACCTCACCGACAGCGACCTGACCGACGAGGAACTGAGGGGGATGGCCCTGCTCCTGCTGGCGGCCGGGCTCGACACCACCGCGAACATGCTGTCCCTCGGCACCTTCGCGCTGCTGTGCAACCCCGAGCAACTGGCCGCGCTGCGCGCCGATCCCGCACTCGCCGACCGGGCCGTGGAGGAACTGCTGCGGTACCTCGGTGTCGCCAAGACGTTCATGCGGACGGCGCTGGAGGACGTCGAGGTGGGCGGCCGGACCATCGAGGCCGGATCGCGGGTGATCCTGTCGTACAACACCGCCAACCGCGACCCCGAGCGCTTCACCGATCCCCACGTGCTCGACCTCCAACGGCAGGAGGGCGGGCACCTGGCCTTCGGCCACGGCATCCATCAGTGCCTGGGGCAGCAGCTGGCCCGGGTGGAGATGAAGGTCGCGTTTCCCGCGCTGTTCGACCGCTTTCCCACGCTGCGCCTGGCCGTACCGCCCGAAGAGGTCGCCCTGCGCCCGGAGACCGCGGACATCTACGGGGTGAAGAGCCTCCCGGTCACCTGGGAGGCCTGAGTGATGGGGGGCAACGGGTGGGTGGCGGCGGCCCTTGGACGGCAAGGCCAAGGGAACGAATGACGGGGAATGAAGCAGGTGGATCCGGGGTGAGTCGGCGCACCAGGCAAGGGGGGCTCTGCCAGTACCTGTATCACCAGGGTCTCCCAGACGTGCAAAGCGCCTGTCAACCTGGTTGAGTCGAAAGTGCCGACCACGCTCCGTGGAAACGCGCTGCGGCTTTACCCCCATCAGTTCAATTCAGCTGCCCCGAATGCGCGACCGTGTCGGCGCATTCTTCCACGGCAGAAAGGGCGGAGGCCAATGGCGGGCAACCAATTCACCACTCACACAGAACTTTTCGATCTGAGTGGGAAGTGCGCCCTTGTCACTGGTGGCACCAGGGGCATTGGGATGATGATGGCGCGCGGCCTTCTCCAGGCGGGCGCCCGCGTCGTCATCAGCTCACGCAAGGCAGACGCGTGCGAGGAGGCACAGCATCTACTGTCCGAATTCGGCGACGTTCGAGCGATCCCCGCCGACCTGTCCAGGCACGACGAGTGTCAGCGCCTCGCTGATCTTGTCATGGCCGACTCGGAACGCCTGGACATCCTTGTCAACAACGCGGGAGCGATGTGGCGCGAGCCGCTGGCGACGTTCCCGGACGAGGCCTGGGACGCAGTGATCGACCTCAACCTCAAGTCGCCGTTCTGGCTGGTGCAGGCGCTGCTCCCCGCACTTCGCAGGGCGGGCACCGCCGATGATCCCGCGCGGATCATCAACATCGGCAGTATCGCCGCCATCCACGTCGCCCAGTCGCCCAACTACTCGTACGCCAGCAGCAAAGCGGCACTCCATCAACTCACCAGAGTGCTAGCCAGAGAGCTGGGCCCACAGCACGTCACGGTGAACGCGGTAGCACCGGGAGTGTTCCCGTCGCAGATGATGGCGTCCACGCTCGATGCCATCGGCGACACGATCGCGGCGGCGGCCCCACTGCGCCGGCTCGGCCGCGACGACGATATGGCGGGTATCGCCGTGTTTCTCGCCAGCCGGGCAGGGTCTTACCTCACGGGCACCATCATCCCGGTAGACGGCGGCATCGCGACGACCGCATCGGGTACTCCTTAGACCGCGGGACGGGCTTACGGTGAGGGGATGGCCACAATGGATCCACGCACCGAGATCCGGGAGTTTCTCAGCTCGCGTCGCGCCCGCATCACGCCCGAGCAGGCGGGCCTGCCCGCCTACGGCGGCAACCGTCGGGTCAAGGGCCTGCGCCGCGAGGAGGTGGCGCTACTGGCGGGGGTATCGGTCGACTACTACGTACGCATGGAGCGCGGAAGCCTCGCCGGTGCCTCCGACGGCGTGCTCGACGCGTTGGCCTCTGCCTTGCAATTCGACGAGGCCGAGCGCGACCACCTGTTCCACCTCGCGCGCCGATCCGGGGCGCCCAGCGGCCCACGCCGGCGTAGGCCTGCCGTGACGGTGCGCTCGACGCTTCAGCAGGTGCTCGACGCGATCTCCGATGCGCCGGCCTGGATCGGTAGCGGCCGTTATGACGTGCTCGCCATGAACCAACTCGCTCGCGCGCTGTATTCACCGGTGCTGGCAGACCCGCGACGGCCTGCGAACACAGCGCGGTTCGTCTATCTGAGCCCCGAGGCGGCCAGAGATTTCTTTGTCGACTACGACCGAATCGCCGGTGACGTGGCCGCGAAGCTACGCATGGAGGCCGGCCGCAATCCGCACGACGAGGAGCTGATCGCCCTAGTCGGCGAACTGTCGACGTGCAGTGAGCTATTTCGGCGGCGGTGGGCATCTCAGGACGTGCGGCTGCACCGGTCCGGCCGCAAGCGTGTGCGCCATCCGATCGTGGGCCGGCTCGACTTGGACGTCGAGTCCCTGGAACTGCCCGCCGAACCCGGCCTGCGCCTCAACATCTACACCGCACCCGCGGGCACACCGACCGCTGACAATTTGGCGCTCCTGGCGTCGTGGGCGGCCACCCAACAGACGCTGGCGACCGAGCTCGAAGCGCACAACGGATAGTCCAACCCCTTCAGCCGTGCTGAGTTACCGTGCGGAGTCAGTGCGCACAGATCCTTGGAATCGCGCATTCGGTGCGCATCTCACGGGTACGGTGCGCACCGAATCGCGGAACCTGCACGCGCGCTTACGTCAGGCTCTCCCGCCACGCCCGGTGCAGTCCCGCGAAGCGGCCCGTGCCGGCGATGAGTTCGGACGGGGTGCCGTCCTCCACGATGCGGCCGTGCTCCATCACCAGGACCCGGTCCGCGATCTCCACCGTGGAGAGGCGGTGGGCGATCACCACCGCGGTGCGGCCGTGCAGCACCGTGTCCATGGCCCGCTGCACCGCCCGTTCGCCGGGGACGTCCAGTGAGCTCGTCGCCTCGTCGAGGATCAGTACCGCCGGGTTGGCGAGCAGGGCGCGGGCGAAGCCGACCAGCTGGCGCTGACCGGCGGAGATCCGGCCGCCCCGCTTGCGTACGTCCGTGTCGTAGCCGTCCGGCAGGCCGGAGATGAAGTCGTGCGCGCCGATCGCCTCGGCGGCCCGCTCGATCTCCTCGCGGGTCGCGTCCGGGTCGCCGATCGCGATGTTCTCGGCGACCGTCCCGGAGAACAGGAACGCCTCCTGGGTCACCATCACCACACCCCGCCGCAGCTCCGGCACGGCCAGGTCCCGCAGGTCCGTGCCGTCGAGCAGCACCCGGCCGTCGGTCGGGTCGTAGAACCGGGCCAGCAGCTTGGCCAGCGTCGACTTGCCCGCACCCGTCGACCCGACCACGGCGACGGTCTGCCCGGCCGGGATCGTCAGATCGAAGCGGGGCAGCACCTCGCCGCCCGTGCGGTAGGCGAAGCGCACCCCGTCGAAGACGACCTCGCGGCCCGGGGCCTCGCCCGTGCGGGCCGGCAGCTCCTTCGGGCTCGGCGTCTCCGGGACGGACGGGGTCTGGGCCAGCAGGCCCGCGATCTTCCCCAGCGAGGCCGCGGCCGACTGGTAGGAGTTGAGGAACATGCCGAGCCGGTCGATCGGGTCGTACAGCCGGCGGAGGTAGAGCACGGCCGCGGCCAGCACTCCGAGCGCCAGGGTGCCGGAGGCCACCCGGTAGGCGCCCCACAGCACGATTCCGGCGACCGCCGCGTTGGCGACCAGCCGGGAGCCGACGACATAGCGGGCCATCTCCAGCATCGCGCTGCCGTTGGCCCACCGGTGCGTGGCGTTGAGGCTCTCGAAGTGCGCGTCGTTGACGGGCTCGCGGCGGAAGGCCTGGACGGGACGGATGCCGTTCATCGTCTCCGCGAACTTGACGATGACCGCCGCGATCGCCGAGGACCGCTCGCCGTAGAGTGCTCCGGCCCGTCGCTGGAAGCGCCGGACCAGCAGATACAGCGGGACGAAGGAGAGCACGGCGAGCGAGCCCAGGCCGAGGTCCAGCCAGAGCAGCATCACCGCGATGGAGACGAAGGACAGGAAGACGCCGATCAGCTCCTGGAGCCCCTCACCGAGCAGCTCCCGCAGCGACTCCACGTCCGTGGTGGACCGGGAGATCAGCCGGCCCGAGGTGTAGCGCTCGTGGAAGTCGACGCTCAGCGCCTGCGCGTGACGGAAGATCCGCCCGCGCAGATCGAGCAGCGCGTCCTGGCTGACCAGGGCGGCGACCCGGACGAACGCGAACTGCATGGCCCCGGCCGCCGCCGAGCACAGCGCGTACCCGACCCCCACCGCGATCAGCGGCCCGTAGTCCGCGTCCCGGAACGCGGGCACCCCGCTGTCGATGGCGTACGCGACGAGCAGCGGTCCCGCCTGGATCGCGGCCTGCTGGACCAGCAGCAGCAGCGCGATCAGTGCCACCCGGGCCTTCATCGGGCGCAGCAGCGACCTGAGCAGGGACCCGGTCGCGCCGGGCGGAGTGGGCAGATCGTCCCGGTCGAACCGGTCGTCGGCGGCCTCGGGGCCCGTCGGGGCCGGGGCCGTGGTCGTGCCGGTGCCCGGCGGGTCCTCGGCGGGGACCGTGTCCGTCGTCGTGCTGGTCATCGGGTGCCCTTCTCGGCGAGGAGGTCCTCGGCGGACAGATCGGGGAAGGCGTCCTCGGCGGGCGCATCCGGCGCATCCGGCGCATCCGGAACTTCCGGCGCTTCCGGCGCTTCCGGCACGCCGGGCGCTTCCGGCACTCCCTCGGCGCCCGACATCAGCCAGGCGTACTCGGCGCTGCCGCGCAGCAGTTCCTGATGGGTGCCCACGGCGGCGATCCGCCCCTGCGAGAGCAGCGCCACCCGGTCCGCGAGCATCACCGTGGACGGCCGGTGCGCGACCACGATCGCCGTGGTCTCCGCCAGTACCTGGCGCAGGGCGGCCTCCACCAGCGCCTCCGTGTGCACGTCCAGCGCGGAGAGCGGATCGTCCAGGACCAGGAAGCGCGGCCGGCCGACCACGGCGCGGGCCAGCGCGAGCCGTTGCCGCTGTCCGCCGGAGAGGCTGAGCCCCTGCTCGCCGACCTGGGTCCCGACGCCCTGGGGGAGCCCGTGCGCGAAGTCGGCCTGGGCGATGGCGAGCGCCCGGCGCAACTCGTCCTCCCCGGCGCCCTCGGCCCCCATCAGTACGTTCTCCCCGACGCCCGCCGAGAAGAGCGTCGGCTCCTCGAAGGCCACCGACACCAGCTCGCGCAGCCGCTCCCGGGGCATGGCGGTGATGTCCGTACCGTCCAGGGTGATCCGTCCCGCGGTGGCGTCGTGCAGCCGCGGCACCAGGGCGGTGAGCGTCGTCTTCCCGGAACCCGTGGCCCCGACCAGGGCCATCGTCTCGCCGGGCCGGATCCGCAGATCGATCCGGGCCAGCACGGGCTCCGAGCCGGGCTCCGCGTCGGGATAGCGGAACTCCACGCCCTCGAAGACCATTTCGCCCCGCGTCGGCCCCTCGTCCGGCGCCTGCCCGGCCACGCCGGACGCCTCCGCCTCCTCGGCCACGTCCATCACCTCGAAGAACCGCTGGGTCGCCGTCGCCGACTCCTGGCTCATCGCCAGCAGGAAGCCGATCGACTCGATCGGCCAGCGCAGCGCGAGCGCGGTGGAGAGGAAGGCGACCAGGGTGCCCGCGGAGAGGTCGCCGTCCGCCACTTGGACCGTGCCGATCACCAGCGCCGCACCGATGGCCAGTTCGGGAAGCAGGGTGATGGAGGCCCAGATGCCCGCGAGGAGCCGGGCTTTGGCCAGCTCCGTGGTGCGCAGCCGCTCGGTGAGGGTGCGGAAGGCGAGGGCCTGGCTGCGGTGCCGGCCGAAGCCCTTGATGATGCGGATCCCGAGCACGCTCTCCTCGACGACCGTCGTCAGATCGCCGACCTGGTCCTGGGCCCGGCGTGCCACGGCCGAGAACTTCGTCTCGAAGACCAGGCAGAGGATCATCAGCGGCGCCGCCGGAGCGAGCAGCACCAGCCCCAGCGTCCACTGCTGCATCAGCAGAATGACGAAACCGATCAGGACCGTCGCCCCGTTGACCAGGAGGAAGGTCAGCGGGAAGGCCAGGAACTGCCGCAGCAGCATCAGGTCCGTGGTCGCGCGCGAGAGCAACTGGCCCGAGGGCCAGCGGTCGTGGAACGCCACCGGCAGCCGTTGCAGATGCCGGTACAGATCGGCCCGCATCGACGCCTCGACCCCGGCCAGCGGCCGCGCCACCATCCACCGCCGCACCCCGAACAGCGCCGCCTCGCCGATGCCCAGCAGCAGCAGATACAGCGCGCCGAGCCAGACCCCGCCGGGGTCGCGGTCCGCCACGGGGCCGTCCACCATCCACTTCAGCACGAGGGGGATGACCAGGCCGACGCAGGACGCGGCGATCGCGACCAGAGCGGCGCCGAACAGGCGCTTGCGCACCGGCTTCACATAAGGCCACAACCGCATCAGGGACTGAACGGTGGACCGATCCTTGGGCTCTACACGTTTTTCGGGCATCACAGTCGAGCCTACGGTTCACCCCTGACATCGCTCATGTGGTTTTCCGTCCGACCGGCCGCGTACGACCCCCGGTGAGCGCAGGTCGTAGCCCGTATCAACCGATCGGCTGATGCCGCTTCGAGCGCGATGGACGATGGTGCGCCCCGCCCCGCGCCACGATGCTCTGGGGCATGGCAATCATCGAAGCGAACGGGGTGCGGAAGGCGTACGCCGGGCGCACCGTGGTCGACGGAGTGAGCTTCACCGTCGACGAGGGGGAGATCTTCGGGATCCTCGGCCCCAACGGCGCGGGCAAGACCACCACCGTCGAGTGCATCGGGGGACTGCGGGTCCCCGACGCCGGTACGGTCCGCGTCGCCGGACTCGACCCCGTCGCCGACCACGACCGGGTCACCCGGCTGCTCGGCGCCCAGCTCCAGGAGAGCGAACTCCAGCCCAAGATCACCGTGGCCGAGGCGCTGGAGCTCTACAGCGCCTTCTACCCGGACCCCGCCGACTGGCGGGAGCTCGCCGAACGGCTGGGCCTGCACACCGCGTTCGGCACCCGCTTCGCGAAGCTGTCCGGCGGTCAGAAGCAGCGGCTCTCCATCGCGCTGGCCCTGGTCGGCAACCCGCGCGTGGTGGTGCTCGACGAGCTGACCACCGGACTGGACCCACGGGCCCGCCGGGACACCTGGAAGCTGATCGAGGACGTACGCGACAGCGGCGTCACCGTCCTGCTGGTCACCCACTTCATGGAGGAGGCCAGACAGCTCTGCGACCGGATCGCCGTGATCGACAAGGGGAAGGTCGTCGCCCTCGACACCCCCTCCGGGCTGATCGGCAAGGCGGACAGCTCCACCGTCATCTCCTTCACCCCGTCCCGTCCGCTCGCCGACACCGAGCTGGGGCAGCTGCCCGGCGCGGCCTCCGTCGAGCGCAAGGGCGACCGCATCGTCATCAGCGGCACCGACGAGACGGTCAACGCGGTGATCTCCCTGCTGGCCCGGCACAGCGTCACCGCACACCGGCTCCGCGTCTCCGAGGCGACGCTCGACGACGCCTTCCTCGACCTCACAGAACAGGCTTCCTGAGATGACCACGGCGCACCCGGCCCCGGCGACGGCCACCACGACACCCGCACCGGCGTCCGCGCACAGGGCGGTGCTCAGGACCGAGGCCCGGCTCTTCCTGCGCGAACCCGGCGCCCTGTTCTGGATCGTCGTCTTCCCGACCGCGCTCCTGTCGATCCTCGGCCTCATCCCCTCCTTCGGGGAGCACAAGGACGAACTCGGCGGCCGACGCGTCATCGACCTGTACGTACCGGTGGCGGTCCTGCTCGCCATGATCATGTCCGGGCTCCAGGCCATGCCACCCGTCCTCACCGGCTACCGCGAACGCGGCATCCTGCGCCGGATGTCCACCACCCCGGTACGCCCCTCCGCGCTGCTCACCGCGCAGATCGCGCTGCACGGCGCCGCCGCCCTCGCCTCCGCCGCACTGGCGATGACCGTCGGCCGGACCGTCTTCGGTGTCGCGCTGCCCCGGCAGGCGGCCGGCTACCTGGTGGCGCTGCTGCTGGCCGTGGCGAGCGTGCTGGCGCTCGGCTCGCTGCTCTGCGCCCTCGCCCGTACGGCCAAGGGGTCCGCCGCCATCAGCTCGGTCGTCTACCTCCTGATGATGTTCACCGCCGGGGTCTGGATCCCGGTGCAGGGCATGCCCGAGACCCTGCGGAACATCGTCCGGTTCACCCCGTTCGGCGCGGCCTCCGAAGCGCTGGACCGGGCGGCCTCCGGCGGCTGGCCCGGCCTCGCGCAGCTCGGCGCGATGGCGCTGTGGACGGCGCTGCTGACGTATCTCGCGACCCGTCTGTTCCGGTGGGAGTGACCGGCGACGCGGAGTAGGGGCAGACTGCGCCCATGAACGCGTGGGACACGGCGACGGCGCACCGGAGCAACACCGTGAACGCCGAGCACGGATGGGAACGGTTCTTCAGGTACGGGCCCTACGGGTTCCTCGGCGCGAGCATCGTCGTATCCGCCGTGAGCGCCCCGCTCATCATGGATCGCGCCGACGTGTACACCGCCGTGGTGCTGGTGCCCGTCGCTCTCGCCCTCCAGCTCTGGTGGGGGCGGGCCGGGCCGGCCGTCGCCCCCAAGTCGCGGGCGCCGCAGTTCTACTACGTCGCCCGCACGCTGATCGCCTTCGCGCTGACCTGGTGCAACCCGTTCTTCTCCGTGTACGCGATTCTCGGGTACTTCGACACCGGGCGGCTGCTCCCGGCCCGCGCCGTCCGTCCCGGGCTCCTGACCACCGCCGTCATCATGGCGGGAGCGCAGTGCGGCAGCGGCCTGCCGCCGGTCTCCCTGATGAACTGGGCCGCCTTCGGCGCCCTGCTCTGCCTGCACGTGACCCTCACCATGGTCTTCGCCAGGATCGGCGACCGCGAGGCCGACCACGCCCGTACCCAGGTCGACACCATCACCGAACTAGAGTCGGCCAACGCCCGCCTCGAACAGGCCCTCGCGGAGAACGCCGGGCTGCACGCCCAACTCCTGGTCCAGGCCCGCGAGGCGGGCGTCGCCGACGAACGACGGCGGCTCGCCGCCGAGATCCACGACACCCTGGCCCAGGGCCTGACCGGCATCATCGCCCAGCTCCAGGTGGTGACCTCGGTCGGCGACACCCGGCCGGAACTGGCCCGGGAGCACCTGGACCGCGCCGCCGCCCTCGCCCGGCACAGCCTCGGCGAGGCCCGCCGCTCGGTCCACGACCTGGTCCCCGCCGCCCTGGAACACGACGACCTGCCGGGCGCCCTGAAGCGCACGGTCACCGACTGGGGGGAACGTAACGGGGTCCGGGCCGAGTTCACCGTCACCGGCACCGTCGAGCCGGTCCACGACGAGATAGCCGCGACCCTCCTGAGGATCGCCGAGGAGGCCCTCGCCAACGTCGGCCGCCACGCCGGGGCCTCCCGGGCCGGGGTCACGCTGTCGTTCATGGGCGTCGAACTCACCCTGGACGTACGGGACGACGGCCGCGGCTTCGACCCGGCCGCCCTGCCCCCGCGCAGCGGTGCGGGCGGCTTCGGGCTCGGCGGGATGCGGGCCCGCGCCGAACGCATCGCGGGCACCGTCGAGGTGGAGACGGAGCCGGGGGGCGGCACGGCGGTCTGCGCCCGGGTGCCCCTGGTCCGCAACAGCCGATGACCAGTACGGTTGACCCGCCATGGCTCAGGAAACCGCACGCGTCATCACGCTCGTCGTCGTCGACGACCACCCCGTCGTACGGGACGGTCTGCGCGGCATGTTCGATTCGGCCCCCGGCTTCGAGGTCCTCGGAGAGGCGTCGAACGGGGTGGAGGGCGTCGAGCTGGCGCTCCGCCTGGACCCCGACGTCGTCCTGATGGACCTGCGGATGCCGGGCGGCGGCGGGGTCGCCGCCATCACCGAACTGACCGGGCGCGGCGCCCGCTCCAAGGTGCTGGTCCTCACCACGTACGACACCGACTCCGACACCCTGCCCGCGATCGAGGCCGGGGCGACCGGCTATCTGCTCAAGGACGCGCCCCGCGACGAGCTGTTCACCGCCGTCCGCGCCGCCGCCGACGGCCGCACCGTGCTCTCGCCCGCCGTCGCCTCCCGGCTCATCTCACGGGTGCGCACCCCGGCGGCGCCGGGCGGCGAGTCGCTCTCGGCCCGCGAACGCGAGGTGCTCGAACTGGTCGCGAAGGGCACGTCGAACCGTGAGATCGCCGCCGAGCTGTTCATCAGCGAGGCCACCGTGAAGACCCATCTCACCCATGTCTTCGCCAAGCTGGGCGCCAAGGACCGGGCCGCCGCCGTCGCGATCGGCTACGAGCGGGGCATCCTCGGCTGACCCGGGCCGTGCGCCCGTGTGCCCACCCGCCCCGCTCGTCCCGCTCATCCCGTGACGCGCAGCAGCTGCACCGACCTGGCCGGTACGGTCAGCGTCCGGTCGCCCGGGTGGGCGGTGCCGGGGGCCGCCGCCTGGTCCTCCCGCGAGGTGTCCAGGACCAGTTCGTAGCCGCGCGCCCACGGGGACCCGGGGAGCCGGAAGCCGGCCGGGCGGTGACCGGCGTGCAGGATCGCCAGGAAGCTGTCGTCCGTGACCGGTTCGCCGCGCGCGTCCAGGCCGGGGATGTCGCGCCCGGAGAGATAGAGCCCGACCGTGGCGGCCGGCGCGTACCAGTCCGCCTCCGTCATCTCCGTACCCTGCGGGGTGAACCAGGCCAGGTCCCGCAGCCCGTCCGCCGCCTGCGGCAGCCCGGAGAAGAAGGCCCGGCGGCGCAGCACCGGATGGGTGCGGCGCAGCCGCAGCACCCGTGCCGTCAGCTCGGTCAGCTCCCGCCACCGCGGCTGTTCGAGCAGGGACCAGTCCAGCCAGCCGATCTCGTTGTCCTGGCAGTAGGCGTTGTTGTTGCCGCCCTGCGTACGGCCCATCTCGTCGCCCGCGACCAGCATCGGCACCCCCGTCGACAGCAGCAGCGTGGCCAGCAGGTTGCGCAGCTGACGGCGGCGCAGCGCGTTGACCCCGGTGTCCTCGCTCTCGCCCTCGGCGCCGCAGTTCCAGGCCCGGTTGTCCGACGTGCCGTCCCGGTTGCCCTCGCCGTTGGCCTCGTTGTGCTTCTGTTCGTAGCTGACGAGATCGCGCAGGGTGAAGCCGTCGTGCGCGGTGACGAAGTTGACCGAGGCGTACGGGCGCCGGCCGCCCCACGCGTAGAGGTCGCTGGATCCGGTCAGCCGGTAGCCGAGGTCCCGTACGTCGGGCAGGGCCCCGCGCCAGAAGTCCCGTACGGCGTCGCGGTAGCGGTCGTTCCACTCGGTCCACAGCGGTGGGAAGGCCCCCACCTGGTAGCCGCCGTTGCCGACGTCCCACGGCTCCGCGATCAGCTTCACCCGGCGCAGCACCGGGTCCTGGGCGATCACCGCGAGGAACGGCGAGAGCATGTCGACGTCGTGCAGGGAACGGGCCAGCGCGGCCGCCAGGTCGAAGCGGAAGCCGTCGACGCCCATCTCCGTCACCCAGTAGCGCAGCGAGTCCGTGATCAGCCGCAGCACCTGCGGCTGGACCACGTGCAGGGTGTTGCCGCAGCCGGTGTAGTCGGCGTATCTGCGGGCGTCGGACTGGAGGCGGTAGTAGCCGCGGTTGTCGATGCCGCGCAGCGACAGCATCGGACCGAGCTCGCCCGCCTCCGCCGTGTGGTTGTAGACCACGTCGAGGATCACCTCGATCCCGGCGTCGTGCAGCGCCCGCACCATCCGCTTGAACTCGCCGACCTGCTGGCCCGCGGTGCCGCTCGCCGAGTAGCCGGCGTGCGGGGCGAAGTAGCCGATGGAGTTGTAGCCCCAGTAGTTGTGCAGCCCGCGCCGCAGCAGATGGTCCTCGTGGGCGAACTGGTGCACCGGCAGCAGCTCCACCGCCGTCACCCCGAGCCGCAGCAGATGACCGACGGCCGCCGGATGGGCGAGACCGGCGTACGTGCCGCGCAGCTCCTCGGGGATCCCGGGGTGGAGTCGGGTGAAGCCGCGCACATGCAGTTCGTAGATGACGGAGTCCGCCCAGGGGGTCTTGGGGCGGCGGTCCTCGGCCCAGTCGTCGTCGTCATGGACCACGACGCCCTTGGGGACGCACGGAGCGGAGTCCCGTTCGTCGCGGACCGTGTCGGCGACATGCTGCTGCGGCCAGTCCCGCACATGGCCGTACACCTCGGGCGGAAGCGTGAACGAGCCGTCCACCGCCCGTGCGTACGGGTCGAGGAGCAGCTTCGCCGGGTTCCAACGGGCCCCCGTCCAGGGATCCCAGCGGCCGTGCACCCGGTAGCCGTAGCGCTGCCCCGGCCGGACGCCCGGTACGAAGCCGTGCCGGATCTCATGGGTCAGCTCGGTCAGCACGAGGCGCCGCTCGGTGCCGTCCTCGTCGAAGAGGCAGAGCTCGACGGCCTCCGCGCCGCCCGCCCAGAGCGCGAAGTTGGTGCCCGCGACCCCGTCGGGACCCACCCGGAAACGGGCCCCGAGCGGCGTCGGGGCACCGGGCCACACGGCCGGCCCCGGTCCCGGCACGGCCTCCCGCCGCTGCCGTCCGGTCGCCGTTCCGTTCTGCTGGACCGCCTCCTGCTCGGCTGCGCTCGACACCTGCTCGCCTCCCGCGGCTCGTGGGGACCTGCACCGGTGAGGGGCGCACGGCGTCCCGGCCGCGGCTCTCCGAGTGCCGTCCTCCCCTGGTTCTTCCCACCCCGGCGGCCGCACTCACGTCTTTCCCGGCCGGCCCCGCCGGAAGACAGGCTCCGCGCTCGGCTGACGCCCCGTCGGCGCCCCGCGACAGCCCCGGCCCGGCGGGTCCGTGACACCTGGAACAGTGCCGGGACAACTTGGGACTGAACGGTGACATCCCGGGGGCCATTTCCCCCTAGCCGGTGTGATTATCTTTCGCTGAGCGTGCATGTGCAGCGCGCGGGGGAGGGAGCCTTTCGGGCTCCCGGGGGCCTTGGCGGGGCCAGGCCGTGTGAGGGGAGAGAACCACATTGAACGGGCAGCCGATATCGGGGACGTCGGCCGGGGCTGACGGCGTACGGCGCGGGCGAGGGTCCAAGGGACCGCTGGCTCTGGTAGCGGGTGCGCTGCTGTTGCTGGTGACGGCGTGCGGCGGCGGAGACGACACGGGCAGCGGCAAGGGCGGCGGGAAGGTCGGCGACACCGCCGCCTCGGCGGCCGTGGTGACCGTCGCGCCCAAGGACGGCGCGGACTCGGTCGCGACCAGCGGGGCGCTGAAGGTCTCGGCCGCGCAGGGGAAGCTGACCACGGTCAAGGTCTCCGACCCCAAGGGCGCCGAGGTCGAGGGGAAGATCGCGACGGACGGCGCGAGCTGGACGCCGGACCAGCACCTCGCGGCGGCCACCAAGTACAAGGTCCACGCGATCGCCAAGGACTCCAAGGGCCGTGAGTCGGCGAAGGACACCAGCTTCACCACGCTGGTTCCGCAGAACACCTTCATCGGGCAGTACACCCCGGAGGACGGCTCCACCGTCGGCGTCGGGATGCCCGTCTCGATCCACTTCACCCGCGGCATCACCGACCCGGCCGCGGTCGAGAACGCGATCAAGGTGACGGCCGAGCCGTCCGTCCCGATCGAGGGCCACTGGTTCGGCAACGACCGGCTGGACTTCCGCCCCGAGGAGTACTGGGCCGCGGGCACCAAGGTGACCGTGAAGCTCAACCTCGACGGCGTCGAGGGACGGCCCGGGGTCTACGGCAAGCAGGCCAAGACGGTCTCCTTCACCATCGGCCGCAAGCAGGTCAGCACGGTCGACGCGAGCACCCACCGGATGAAGGTCGTCCGCGACGGTCAGCAGATCAAGGACATCCCGATCTCGGCGGGCGCCCCGGCGACCACCACGTACAACGGCCAGATGGTCATCAGCGAGAAGCTCAAGGTGACCCGGATGAACGGTGACACCGTCGGCTTCGGCGGCGAGTACGACATCAAGGACGTGCCGCACGCGATGCGTCTGTCCACCTCGGGCACCTTCATCCACGGCAACTACTGGGGCGCCTCCAGCATCTTCGGTTCGACCAACACCAGCCACGGCTGCGTCGGTCTGCAGGACGTGCGCGGCGCCTGGAGCAGCAAGACCTCGGCCGCCTGGCTCTTCGACAACTCGCTCATCGGCGACGTCGTGATCGTGAAGAACTCGCACGACAAGACGATCGCCCCGGACAACGGCCTCAACGGCTGGAACATGTCCTGGTCGGAGTGGACCAAGTAGCCCTTCGCACGAGGAACACGGAGCGGGCCCGGTGCTGTGACCAACAGCACCGGGCCCGCCGCCGTTAGCGACCGCTAACCTGCCTCCCATGACCGCACATCTCGAAGTACGCGACGGCGTCGGCACCATCCGGCTGGACCGTCCGCCCATGAACGCCCTGGACGTAGCCACCCAGGACCGGCTGCGTGAACTCGCCGAGGAGGCGACCCGGCGCGACGACGTGCGCGCCGTCGTCCTCTACGGCGGCGAGAAGGTGTTCGCGGCGGGCGCGGACATCAAGGAGATGCAGGCGATGGACCACCCGGCGATGGTCGTACGGTCCAAGGCGCTGCAGGACTCGTTCACCGCGGTGGCCCGGATCCCCAAGCCCGTCGTCGCCGCCGTCACCGGCTACGCGCTGGGCGGCGGCTGCGAGCTGGCGCTCTGCGCCGACTTCCGTATCGCCGCCGACAACGCCAAGCTGGGCCAGCCCGAGATCCTGCTCGGACTGATCCCGGGCGCGGGCGGCACCCAGCGCCTGGCCCGGCAGATCGGCCCCTCCAAGGCCAAGGACCTGATCTTCACGGGGCGCCACGTCAGGGCCGAAGAGGCCCTGACGATCGGTCTGGTGGACCGGGTGGCGCCCGCCGCCGAGGTGTACGAGCAGGCGCACGCCTGGGCCGCCGCGCTGGCGAAGGGGCCGGCTCTGGCGCTGCGCGCCGCCAAGGAGTCCATCGACGCCGGGCTGGAGACGGACATCGACACCGGGCTCACGATCGAGCGGAACTGGTTCGCCGGACTGTTCGCCACCGAGGACCGGGAACGCGGAATGCGCAGCTTCGTGGAGGACGGACCGGGCAAGGCCAAGTTCCTCTGACCGAACGCCAGTTGGGCACAGAATGACACGGGTTCATCCGTGTGGGCGGATTATCCGGGCCTGGGGACAGCCACGGGTCCCGGCTCCCGGATGGGCCCGTACGGCTGGCTCGAATGGGGTATCCGTGCAGGTCGGAGGGGGTGTGGTGGCTCGCGTTCTGCCGCTGGCATATGCCCTCCGGCCGTCCTGGAATGATGTGTTCCGGGGTGCGGATTCCTTCGGAACGGCCCCGGGGCGCCCGCCTTGCGGCCATGATGGTGTCCATGGCGGGCCTGGAGGGTGTGGAACAGCCGCGACCGCACAGCGGTGCGACAGCGGCACGCTGGATGTCGGCCGGCGATGACGAACAGGCGTTCAAGGCGCTGGAGTTGTTCGGAAATCCGGCGGAGGGCGAAGTCCGGCTGCCCTCCCGTCCGGAGTCCGCGGCCACCGCCCGGCGGCTCACCTCGTGCGTGGTCCTGCGGCAGTGGGCCCTCTCCCCGCAGACCGCCGAGTACGCCGTGCTGCTCGTCTCGGAGCTGGTCGGCAACGCGGTGCGGCACACGGGTGCCCGGGTCTTCGGGCTGCGGATGCTGCGCCGCCGCGGCTGGGTCCGGATCGAGGTGCGCGACCCCTCGCGCGGGCTGCCGTGCCTGATGCCCGTCCAGGAGATGGATGTCAGCGGACGGGGCCTCTTCCTCGTCGACAAGCTCTCCGACCGCTGGGGGGTGGATCTGCTGCCGCGCGGCAAGACCACCTGGTTCGAGATGCGGATCTCCGACCGCTGAACCCGGCGGGTCGTACCCGGAACCACAGCAGCCCCCGGTTCACCGTGATGCGGTGCTTCGGGGGCTGCTGTGTGGGGGCCGTGAAATGGGGGGTGTGTTCACGGCCGCTTGTGACGACCGGGCTCGGGTCATGCGGTCGTGTCACCGACTATGGCAGATGGGCGACCTCCTCGCCAAAAGTGCAAGCGGTACATTCGCTGACATACATGGACAACCGCAGGAAGAATCGCAGGTGTGATGGGTCACTTGCCTGCAAAAGCGCGCATATTTATGGGATTCGATGAGTGATTCATTCGCTTCGCCCATATGACTAAATTGTTATCTTCTTCTCATTTCGCCCCTACTGTGTCTGTACATGAACGCCTCCGACACTCCGGTGCACCGCCGCAGCGCCCTGCGCGCGGGAGCAGGGGCCGCCCTCGCCGGTGTCCTCACCGCCGGATGCGCGGACCGCGACACCGCCGGTACCCCCGCCGGGACCGTCACGAACGCGGTGAGCCCGAAGAACCCCGCCGCCGCGACCACCCGGCCCCCGTCCCCGGAGCCCGCGCCGGGACCGCGCCGCTTCCCCGGGCAGCCGGTCCAGATCGACCACGGCCCCCGCGACCGCGCCCGCGTCGCCCTCACCTTCCACGGCCAGGGCGACCCCGCCATCGCCCGGACCCTGCTCGCCGAGGCCGAACGGGCCCACGCCCGGGTCACCGTCCTCGCCGTCGGCACATGGCTCGACGAACACCCCGAAATGGCCCGGCGCATCCTCGACGGCGGCCACGAACTCGGCAACCACACCCAGCACCACGTCGACATCTCCTCGATGGGCGAGGCCGAGGCGTACGCGGAGATCGACGACTGCGCCCAGCGGCTGCGCAGGCTCACCGGCTCCATCGGCACCTGGTTCCGGCCCTCGCGCACCCGGTACGCCACCCCGCTCGTCCAGCGGCTGGCCGCCAGGGCGGGCTACCCGCACGTCCTCTCGTACGACGTGGACTCCCTCGACTTCACCTCACCCGGCGCCGCGGCCGTCACCCGCAAGGTGGCCGGGGAGATCCGCAACGGATCGGTGGTGAGCCTGCACTTCGGCTACGCGGACACGGTCGCCGCGCTGCCCCTCCTCCTCACCGAAATCGACCGCCGCCACCTGCGCGCGGTGACGACCACGGAGCTGCTGACCTGATGCCTCCCACCACCAAGCACACCGCGGCCCTGCTCGGGGGTGTCCTGCTGGCCGTACTCACCGGCTGCGGCACCTCCGCCGAGAAGACGAACGTCCAGGCCGTCGGCAGCGAGGCCGCCCGGCCCGCCGAGCCCGACCGCGTCGCACCGCCCGCACCGCCGGGGCTCCCCGGGATGCCGCCGGTGCTCGACGCCAAGGACGTCTACGCGGCCGACCGGGTCGGGAAACTCTCCCCGGTGGTCAAGGACTTCCCGTCCCGGGTGTACGTCCCCAACACCAACTCCGACACCGTGTCCGTGATCGACCCCGCGACGTACAAGGTCATCAAGACCATCAAGGTCGGCCGCCAGCCGCAGCACGTCGTGCCGTCCTGGGACCTGAAGACCCTCTGGGTCAACAACGACATCGGCGACAGCCTCACGGCCCTCGACCCGGCCACCGGGAAGACCGGCCGCACGGTGCCGGTCTCCGACCCGTACAACCTCTACTTCACCCCGGACGGCAAGTACGCCGTGGTGATGGCCTCGATGGACCGTCAGCTGGTCTTCCGCGACGCCCACACCATGAAGACGGCCAAGACCGTCCCGGTCGACTGCGCGGGCGTCAACCACGCCGACTTCTCCACCGACGGCCGGTACTTCATCGTCTCCTGCGAGTTCTCCGGCGAGCTCCTCAAGGTCGACACGGCGAGGATGAAGGTCGTCGCCCAGCAGAAGCTGCCGCTCAAGGGCGCGATGCCGCAGGACGTGAAGCTGTCGCCCGACGGCGGGACGTTCTACATCGCGGACATGATCGCCGACGGGATGTGGGTGCTGGACGGGAAGAAGTTCACCACCCCGAAGCTGCTGCGCACCGGCAAGGGCGCCCACGGCCTCTACGTCAGCCGCGACTCCAAGGAGATGTACGTCTCCAACCGGGGCGAGGGCTCCATCTCCGTCTTCGACTTCGCCCAGCGCAAGCTGGTCAAGAAGTGGCGGCTGCCCGGCGGCGGCAGCCCCGACATGGGCGGGGTCTCGGCGGACGGCAAGGTCCTCTGGCTGAGCGGGCGTTACAACTCCGAGGTGTACGCGATCGACACCGCCACCGGCAAACAGCTCGCCCGCATCCCGGTGGGCAGCGGCCCGCACGGACTGGCCGTCTACCCGCAGCCGGGCCGCTACTCGCTCGGCCACACCGGCGTCTTCCGCTGACCGCCGACCCGCACCGCTCGGAGGCCCTGCCGACCGCTCACCCCGCGATCAGCAGGGCCTCCGAGCCCACCGGCCGGTAACCCGCCGCCTGGAACGTCCGCACGCTGCGGGCGTTCCCCGGCGACTGCTGGGCCCACACCACCGCGTCCGGCACCAGCTGCCGGGCCGCCCGCGCCAGCCGTACGCCGAGCCCCCGGCCACGCGCCTCCTCGGCCACCTCGATCGCGGTCTCCCAGCGCCCGGCGACGCCCCGGCCGAGGATCACCACACCGCCCTCGGCGGCCCAGACCCGCACCTCGTCGCGGTACTCCATCGCCCGTGCCACCCGAGGATGCTCCGGGTCCTCGATCTCCCGCAGCGCGATCTCCGGTTCGCCGGGCAGCGCGTGTGCGACCGTCAGCAGGTCGATGGTGTTCATGTGACGGCCGCTCCGGGCCATCAGCGCGCTCAGGAAGTACGGATTCATCGTCGCGGCGAGCTCGTCGCCCGGGGCGCGGGCCAGCACGGACCGCACCCAGTCGGGATCCTCGTCGGTGAAGACCACCGAGTGCGCGGTGAACGCCAGCACGCCCGCGTCCCGGGCACCGGGCTGCCCCACCACCGTCGTGGCCCCGTCCGGCGAGGGAAACCGCCCCTGCGCCGCGGCCGTCAGAATCCGTGCCAGTGCGTCATCCATGGTGCTCCGCTCCCCGTCCGGGCCGTGGTCCGCCCGGCGGCGGACCCCCGTCCATGATCGACGACCGGCCGCCGCGAAGGCCATCGGCCGAGACCGTTAATCTGACCATCGCCGGTCAGACATGGGCCGGGCATCGATCAGGTATGACGAAGGGGCGGAACCGTGGCGGACATCGAGGCTGCGCGCAAGGCATTCGAGCGGTTCGATCTGAACGGCGACGGGCTGATCTCGGCCGCCGAGTACAAGAGCGTGATGGCTCAGCTCGGCGACCCCTACGTCACCGAGCCGGTGGCCCAGGCCGTCATCAACTCGCACGACGGCAACGGCGACGGGCTGCTCACGTTCGACGAGTTCTGGGCGGCGCAGAACAAGGGCTGAACCCGCCGGAGGACCCCCGGCCGTCGGGCCGGGGGCCGCCGTCGGTGCCGTCGTCAGGACTTCGTCCGGTACGGCGCCCAGCCGCGCAGCTCCTCGTCGCGCGGGGCCCGCACCACGGCGGGCTTCCCGGGGCCGAAGCCCATCACCGGGCGCGAGGCGTCCCAGCCCGGCCATCCCGGATCGCCGGAGGCGGCGAACGCCACCCACGCCGCGTGCATCGCGTCGGCCAGCGCCTGCGGCGCGTCCGCACCGGTCAGCGCCACCGCGTCGGGCTTCTCCAGCGTGTCGAAGACGAAGCCGATCTCCAGCGCGTGACAGGCGCCCAGCCGCAGCACCGGGGACGGCCAGCCGAACTCGTAGAGATGGGTGGTTCCCGGGGCCTGCGCACGGGCGTCGGCCACCCGGTTCAGCGGGATCCGCAGCAGCAGATCGGTGGCGAGCGCCCCGAGCAGCTCACCCGGTGTGGCACCCGGCCGGTTCGCCCGGTACGTACGCGTCGTGGCGCCCGGTACCCCGAACTTCAGCAGGGCCAGCCGGAGCTTGAACGCCGAGAGACGCTCCGTCAGACCGCTGGGCACGAACCAGAGCCGGTACTCCTCGCTGTTCGACCCCATCAGCAGATCGACGTCGGCGGCGGCGCCGTCCAGCAGCGCTTCGAGCGGATCGCGGGGCAGCAGATCGCCGTCCACCACGATCTGGAAGGAGTTCCCGCCGGTCAGCGGGGAGCCGCCGGCCGTCACCTCGGTCTGCGCGGCCAGCAGCGCGGCCGGATCCACCGCGGCCAGCGCCCCGGCCGTCGCCGCGACCCCGAGCCGCTTGGCGACCAGCTCCGTGGTGCGGCGGGCCGCCGCGTCCAGCGGCAGCGCGGTCGGCGCACCGCTCTGCAACACCGCCCGCCGGAACAGGCCCCTCGCCCGAGGGGCGGCCAGCAGGGCGCCGATGCTGATCGCCCCCGCCGACTCGCCGCACACCGTGACCCGGTCCGGATCGCCGCCGAACGCCGCGATGTTCTCCCGCACCCAGGTCAGCGCCGCGATCTGGTCGAGCAGCCCCCGGTTGGCGGGCGCGTCCGGGAACACCCCGAACCCCTCCATGCCGAGCCGGTAGTTGACCGACACCAGGACCACACCGTCGCGGGCGAACGCCGTCCCGTCGTAGAGCGGAACGGCCGACGAGCCGTGCAGCAGCGAACCGCCGTGGATCCAGACGAGCACCGGCAACCCGGCGCGGGCCGGGTCCGGCGTCCACACATTGAGGTTGAGACAGTCGTCGCCCGGCACATCGGGGTCGGGCAGCAGCCGGTCCAGCGGCGGGCTGTACGGCCGCTTGGGCGCGGTCGGCCCGAACGCCACCGCGTCCCGCACCCCCGCCCACGGCTCGGGCGGCTCGGGCGCCCGGAACCGCCGGGCGCCGACCGGCGCGGCGGCGTACGGGATGCCCCGGAAGACGGCGACCCCTCGCTCCAGGGTGCCGCGCACCGTCCCGTGGACCGTGCTGACCCGGGGCGGTGTCCCGGATATCGGAGGGGGTACGACAGCCATGAGGTCCAGCCCTTCTGCGGCGCGATCACGGACGGTGCCGGCGCGGACGGCGACCGGCGATCCGGACGGGACGGCCGGCACCGTCCGGGTGCGGCGGGCGCCCCGGCGGTACCGGTCACTCGATACGTACCCGGTCCGGGGCCGCGCGGACCCGGACCGGCCGGTGTCGCCGGGGGCGACCGGGGCGGGATCAGGGCGCGGACGGCGCCGTCAGGGCTCGTTTGAGGACCTTGCCGGTCGGTCCCAGCGGCAGCGACTCGGTGAACCGCACGATCCGCGGATACTTGTGCCGCCCCAGCCGCTCCCTGGACCAGGCGATCAGCTCCCGCTCCGTCACCGCCTCCGCCCCGGCGCGCACCACGACCACCGCGCAGATCTCCTCGCCGCGCACCTCGTCGGGCACGCCGATCACCGCGACCTCGGAGACCGCCGGATGGCGGACCAGCACCTCCTCCACCTCACGCGGATAGATGTTGAAGCCGCCCCGGATGACCAGGTCCTTCTTCCGGTCGACGATGCTCAGGAAGCCGTCCTCGTCCAGGACCCCGAGGTCCCCGGTCCGGAACCAGCCGTCGACCAGCGCCGCGGCCGTCGCCGCCGGATCGTCGAGGTACCCGGCGAACACGTTGTGGCCGCGCACCACCACCTCGCCGACCCCGCCGTCCGGGAGCAGCACCACGGCGTCCTCCACCGCCGCGTCCGCCACCCCGACCTCCACGCCCCAGACCGGGTGGCCGACCGTGCCGGGGCGCCGGCCGAGCTGGGGCTGGTTGAAGGTGGCGACCGGGGAGGTCTCGGTCAGCCCGTAGCCCTCCAGGACCTGCGTCGCGAAGGTCTCCTCGAAGCGTTCGAGCACGGCGACGGGGAGGGCCGCGCCGCCCGAGACGGCCGCGCGCAGGGTGAGCCGGGGCGCCGTGTCGTCCCGGGCCGCGGCGCCCAGCGCCGCCGCCTCGACGAGGGCGTGGTACATCGTCGGCACGCCCATGAAGACGCTCACCCCTTCGGCGGCCAGCAGCTCCAGCGCGCCCGCCCCGCTGAAGCGAGGCATCAGGACGAGCGTGGCCCCGGCCCGGAGCGTCGCGTTCATCGCACAGGTCTGCCCGTAGGTGTGGAACAGGGGCAGACAGCCGAGGACCACGTCGTCGACGTCAAGACCCAGCAGGTCGTGGGCGATCACGGAGGCGTTCATCACGACGTTGAGATGGGTGAGCAGGGCGCCCTTGGGCCGCCCGGTCGTGCCGCTGGTGTAGAGGATCACCGCGATGTCGTCCGGGGCCGCCGGCTCCGGCGCGGGCAGCGGCTCGCCGCCCGCCGGCAGGCCGTGCACGGCCCGGACCCCGGTGGCGCGCGCCGCCTCCTCGGCGACCGGCCACATCGGACCCCCGCCGATCAGCGCGACGGCACCGCTGTGCCGCAGCACGTACGCCACCTCGTTGGCCACCAGCAGCCCGTGCACCGGCACCACCGTCGCCCCGGCGGCCAGCGCGCCGTAGTACGCGTACAGGAAGTCCACCGAATTGGGCAGCAGCACCGCGACCCGGTCGCCCGGCCGGACCCCGGAGGCCCGCAGCGCGCCCGCACAGCGCAGGGCCCCCGCCCAGAGCTCGCGGTAGCCGGTCCGGTCACCCGAATCGACCACGGCGACACGGTCGGGATGCCTGCGGGCCGACTCGCCCAGGACGGTTGCGACGCTGAGAAACATGACACGCTCCAGGACACATGGCGTTCACACGGCTGCTCCTGCTCAGAATCGGCCGTTCCCCGCCTCCGCGCCATGTGCAGGTGCCCACCATGCGCGCCGCCCACCTGGGCAGGAGCCACGCGCATCCGTGCACGGCAAGGCATTCGCCTAACGCGCGGGTGCCAGGAGCTGTCCCTCGGGGCCTGTCCGGCGGATCAGGCCGGACAGCCCTTAGCCTTCGGTCATGGCGCAGAATCCGGGTGCCCGAGCCCCGCGCACCGAAGGCCCCCGCCCCGGCGACGACGGCGAGCTGCGGGGTGCCCTGGCCCGTGCCCTCCTGCCGAGGATCGACGAGCTGACCCGGCGGGTCGTCGACGACATCCACGCGCACAGCGGTACGTACGCCTCCGGCTCGCCCGTCAGCCGGGACGACCTGGGGGAGATCTGCCGCGTCAACCTGCTGCGCGCGCTGGAGGACTTCGGCGGGCTGCCGTCCGGCGCGGGCGACTTCGAGCACGCGGCGCGCGAGACGGGACGGCGCCGCGCGGAGCAGGGCGTGGCGCTGGACACCGTGCTCCAGGCCTACCGGCGCGGCGGCCGGGTGATGTGGCAGATGATGGCCGAGCATCTGCGCGTGACGCGCGGGACACCGCGGGCCGTGGGACCGGTCGCGGGCGACCCGGACACCGAGCTGGACATGGCGGGCGCCGTCTGGGAGACCATCGACCGCTACTCCCTGGTGATGGCGGAGTCGTACCGGCTGACCCAGCTGGAGATGCAGGGCCGCCAGGAGACCCGCCGCGTCGCCCTCTTCGAGGCCCTGCTCGACGGGCGGGGCGATGATCCGGCGGTCGCGGCGGCCGCCGCCGCCGCGCTGGGCGTGCCGCTCCACGACCGGTACGCCGTCGTCGTCGCCGCCCAGGACCCGGCCGCGCCGCCCAACCCGGCACCCGTCCTCGACGACCACGGCATCTGGTCCTTCTGGCGGCCCCGCTCGGGCCGGTACGCGGGCATCGTGCGGCTGGCCGCGGGGGAGTCCGGCGTCCTGCTCGACCTGCTGCGGCACCGCACGGGCGCCACCGCGGGCGTGTCGCCGGAGTTCGACCGGCTCGCCCAGGCGGGCAGGGCGCTGCGCCTGGCCGAGCAGGCGCTCCGCACGCTGCCCGCCGGAAGCGGCGAGGCGGCGGCCTTCGACGACCGGCTCGCGGAGGTGCTCCTGGTCGGCCGGCCGGAGATCGCCGGGCGCATCGTCACCACGCGGCTGGGCGGGGTCCTGGACGCGTCGGCCGAACGCGAGGTGCTGCTCGGCACCCTCCGGGTCTGGCTCGACAGCGGCTGCTCGGCGGCGCGGGCGGCCGAACTCCTCTACTGCCACCGCAACACGGTCCTCAACCGGATCGGCCGGATCGCCGAACTCACCGGCTGCTCCGCGGAGTCGGGCGAGGTGCGGCTGGGGTGGGCGCTGGCCCTCAGGGCGCTGCCGCTGATCGGCGCCGACGGCGAGCGGGCGGCGGTGGACGGCGACCTGGGCCGGGCCGGGCCGTGAGGGCCGCCGCGCGGGACCGGGGGACGTCGCCCGGCCCCCGGTCGTCGGCTCCCGCGCCGTGCTGATGGATGGTCAGGCCGCGAAGTACGTGGACAGGGAGTCCCGTTCGTCGACCTCGACGAGATCCGGGCGGGTGTAGCGCTCCGCGCGGGCGTGGTAGTCGAAGTCGCCCCGGACCAGCCCGCGGTAGTCCCGTACGCACTGTTCCAGCGCGGCCCGGGTGCGGCCCTGGATGCCGGCCGCCTCGATCTCCTCGATCAGTTCCTTCTCGGCGCGCTGCACCCGCTGCGCGATCCCCGCGAGCTGGGCCCCGGCCTCGTCGACGGCCTCCTGGAGCGTGCATCCGCGATCGCGCTGGATGAGGTGGACCGCATTGTGCTCGTACCCGAGCAGCGCCTCCTTCTCGAAGGAGCAGATGTCGTTGCAGAGCCCCGAGTGATCGGTGACGGCATTGCGCAGCGCGATGTACGCGGGAAGGCTCCGGGCCGATTCCGGGAGGTCGATCCCCGTGGTGATCTCATGGAGGTCCAGGAAGGGCTGCATGGCCACCGAGTCCCGGCGGTGCTTCACGAATTCGGACCGGCTCGGCGCCTGCCCGGCGGCCCGCTCCACGGCCTCGGCGTAGTAGGTCCACAGCCAGGCGACGGTGTCCCGCCGGAACTGCCGGATCCAGCGCGCCGAGCGGTTCCGGTAGGTCCGGGTCCGCAGTCCCACGAGCGCCCGCTCCATGGCGCCGCTCGGCGAGCCGCCGTCCAGGACGGTGACCAGCCGGTCGATCGCGGCCTCGCACATGCGCGGATCGCGACCGGCGGGTCCGTCGTCGAACTCGTCGTCGACGAGGAAGGCCCAGAAGAGCCATTGGCAGAAGAGATCGAGATGCTGCTGCGAGGCGGTGGGAAAAATGAGGGAGATCCAGAGTTCGGGCCTGGTCCGGATCATCTTCTTCCGGGCCACCGGGGAGAGCGCGAGATCATTGGATTCGGCCCATTCCCACGCTGCCTCCCTGGTTCTGTCGATCCCGGGATTGCATCCGGTGCTCTGGAACGGCATATGAAACGCTGGCAGCACAATCTGGCTCATTGGTGCCCCTCGTCGAAACGATTCGGATGAACGATACGAACGGGTAACCGGTCGGACGCAGGCGTCGGCGCCGGGTACGCAGCGGGGGACGGGCCGTCCGCACCCACCGACCCTGGCCAGAGGCTCACCGTGCGGGACGAGGCAGTCATTCCTGCTCACTCTCCTCTGCCAGGGGTCGGGGCATCGGGGCCGGGCCCGTGGGCCCGTGGTGGCAATCGCCCTCGGTGCAGGACGGCGGCATCACCATGCGTGATCCCCAGTCAACCCCTTGTGGGGGTAAGAAGGAAGCCATTTGTGACCGAAATTGCTTGATCGACAAAAACGAGTGAACATCTCTGAGTGGTTAATGGCCCCTTGTGGTGATCGCCTCTCCGCGGCGCATATGCCCAAGTGGATTGCCACGCCGTCGATTTCGCGCCGTCCCGGAATGGTGACGGCCCCGCCCGGCTTTCCGGGGGCGAGGCCGTACCGTGCTGTCGAAGGTCACCCGACAGGATCTCAGGCGCCTTTCAGGTGTCGCATCAGCCGTTCGAAGTCCTGCCAGCCCGACAGGTCCGAGGGGTCGCCCGGCAGCGGGTAGTACAGCGCCGGGCGGGACCTCGGGCCGAGTTGGACCGGCGGCTCGGAGAGCGGGGTGCGCCGGGCCCGGTCGCCGGGCATCTCGCGCACCTCCTCCGCGCCGAGCACGAAGGCCAGCGGGACCCCCGGCCCCTCGAAGCGCGGCGGTACGGCCAAGTCGCGCCGCGCCTTGCGGAGTTGGACCAGCATCGACTGGAGGTGATGACGGGTGGCGAGCACCTCGGCCACCCGGGGCAGGGCGTCCAGCGGGGGCTCCTCGCCGGGACCGTAGCCGAACGCCAGGGTGACGTCCTCCTCCACACCCGCCTTCGTACGGCTGATGCGCACCGTGGCCAGACCCGGCCGGTCCGGGCCGCCGACCACCACGAGCCAGGTCGGCGCGGGCGCCCGGTCGAAGGCGACATCGGTCAGCCGACGCAGCGACCACGGCAGATTGGCGGGCTCGGCGGTGCCCCACCCCGCCGGAGGCTGCCCCGTCAGCTCCTGCCACACCGCTTCCAGCGCCCCGCCCAGCACCAGCCGGTCGTCCGCCGGGTGGACCGTGCGGTACGAGATCGCCAACTGCCGCTCACCGGTCTCCCTGACCTCCTGATAGGCGGCGGCCACCGGCGTGCGCGGGTCCTCCGGGGTGGCGTCGGCCGACTCGACTGTCGCGAACAGCCCGTTCTGCCAGCGCAGCACGGCACCGGACAGCCCGTCGTAGTAGCCGTCCTTCTCGTCCTGCACCACCCAGCGCGACGGCCACCCGCTCAGGCTGTTGCGTACGGCGGGGGAGAGCGTGGCACCCGGCGAGGTGACGATCTGGAGCCCCAGCTCGGCGTTGGCCGCGGCCCGGAACGCGTCCGAGAGCCAGGCCGTCATGGCGATCACCGGGCGGTCCTGGATGATGACGGCCACCTTGTCGGTGAGCGCGTCGACGGCGGGCTGCGCGGCGGCGGGCGTGGGCGCGACGCTCACCCCGTCGGTCTTCACCACCGCGAGGGAGCGCGCGGCCTCCGGCGGCCAGGCCGAGCCCCCGGCCAGGGTGGCGATCCGGGCCGCGAAGGTGCCCGCGAGCAGCTCGGCCTCCTCGACACCGGTGGTGGCACGGGCCTCCGTCCACCAGAACGGGACCGGCGGCGCGGTGGCGCCGAGCAGCCGCTCCGCCTCGCCCGCGACCTGCACCAGCAGCGGCGCCTCGATCGAGACGAGCGGCCGGCCCTGTTCGTCGCAGAGCTGCACGACGGCATCCTCGCCCGTCGTCCCCACCAGCTTCTCCGGGCCGCCCGCGAGCAGCCCCGCGAGCACCGTCAACGGGTCGGGCATGCGCGTGGTGAGGGCGATGACGTCCTTGGTCATGTGGTCGGCCGTTCCTTCTTCGTCCGGGGTGCGGATGTGCGGTGGGGGCGGCCCGCGGACGCGGGACCGCTCCCCGGCGCGTCACTCCGCGGTGTACACGGTCTGGATCAGACGGTTGGGCTGGCCCCTGCGGATGAACACACCGCGCCCCGGCGGCTGCTGGGTCGCGTACACACCGGGGAACAGCTGGCCCTCGCTGCGGTCGCCCGCCATCAGGAGCGCCGAGGCCCCCGACTCGCGCAGACCCAGCACCATCGGGTCGTACATGCCCCGCGAGGCGCCCGCGACCCGGCGCGTCAGCACGAAGTGGAGCCCGATGTCGACGGCGGACGGGATGTACGGCAGGAACGGGTCCAGCGGCGACTGTCCGGCCGTGGTCAGCACGTCGTAGTCGTCGACGAGGATCACGATCCGCGGACCGCTGCCCCAGCTGCCGGGCTCCAGATCCTCGGTGTCCGCCCGGTCGTCCGGCAGCCGCTTCTCCAGCTCGGTGGCGATACCGGCGGCCAGACCCGCGCACATCTTGGGGTTGTACGCGTAGCCGCCGCGGAACTCCTCCGGGATCGCGCCGCGCAGACCGCGCCGCGGGTCCATGACCGCGAAGACCAGCTCCTCCTCGCCGTAGCGCTCGATCAGCCCGCGGGCGACGGTCTTCAGCAGATTCGTCTTGCCGCACTCGCTGTCGCCCAGGATCAGCAGATGCTGGTCGTGGTGGAACAGGTCGAGCATGGCGGGCGCGAGCGCCGTCTGGTCCAGGCCGATCGGCACCCGCTTGGGCTCGGCGACCGGGCCGGGCAACAGCTGCGGCTCCAGCACGTGCGGCAGGATCCGCACCGGCTGGGCGACCTCGCCGCTCCAGGTGGCGCGGACCGTGCGGGCGGTGTGCTCCAGGACCGCGCCCAGGTCCGAGACGTCGGCGAGACCGTCCGTGCGCGGCAGCGCGACCTGCGCGAAGAGCTTGCCGTCGGTGAGGATGCGGCCCGGCTCGTCGGGCGACAGGGTCTGCGCCAGCTTGCGGTCGATGCTGGACTCGCTGGGGTCGTTGAGCCGCAGCTCGACCCGGGTGCCGAAGTTCGACTGGGTGGCGATGCGCACGTCGTTCCAGCGGAGCATGCCCGCGACGACGTGGATGCCGTAGCCGCCACCGCGCTTGAGGATGTCGACGACGGCGTCGTCCAGCTCGTCGAAGTCGTCGCGCAGCGCACCGAAACCGTCGATGATCAGCACGATCTCGGCCGAGGCCAGCTGCGGCAGCCGGCCCGCCGCGTGCAGCGAACGCAACTGCTCCACGGAGTCGATGCTGTGCTCGCGGAAGAGCTCCTCGCGGACCGCGAGCATGCCCCGCACCTCTTCGACGGTGCGCCCCGCGCGCTCCCGGTCCGCCCGCCCGGCGACGCCGCCGACGTGCGGCAGCCCCGACACGGCCTGGAGACCGCCGCCCACCAGGTCGAGGCCGTAGACGCCGACCTCCTGCGGGGTGTGGGTCAGCGCGATGGCGAGCGCCAGCGTACGCAGCAGGGTCGTCTTGCCGGCCTGCGGACCGCCGATGACCGCGGCGTGACCGCCCGCCACCGTGAGGTCCAGATACCACTGGCCCTGCCACTGCTTGGTCGGGTCGTCGAGCAGACCGAGCGGCACCTGGAGCGGACCGCGCCGCTTGGCCAGCTGCATCCCGCGCGGACCCACGTCCAGCGGCCCCGCGACCTTGTCCAGGGCGACGGCACCGGGCAGCGGCGGCAGCCAGATGCGGCGCACCGGACCGGCGGCCTCGCGCAGCTGGTCGACGACGACGCCCATCTCGGTCGGCCCGGTCTCCCGGCGCCGGATCTTCGGCTCCTCGCCCGAACTCTCGGGCTCGGCCAGGGTGTTGAACGCCTCGTACTCCAGGGCGAGCGGACCGGCGTCCTCCTCCTGGGTGCGCTGCACCGGGCCCCGGTACCCGCCCGAGACATAGCTCGCCTTGAAGCGCTCGTAGTGGCTGGTGTCGACCTTCAGATAGCCGAAACCGGGCAGCGGCGGCAGATGGAAGGCGTCCGTGGTGTCCAGGACCGTACGCGACTCGTCGGCGGAGAAGGTGCGCAGACCGAGCCGGTACGAGAGATAGGTGTCCAGGCCCTTGAGCTTGCCGCCCTCGATGCGCTGGCTGGACAGCAGCAGATGCACCCCGATGGAGCGGCCGATCCGGCCGATGGACAGGAACAGGTCGATGAAGTCCGGCTTCGCGGTGAGCAGTTCACCGAACTCGTCGATCACGACGAACAGATGCGGCAGCGGCTCCAGATCGGGCCGCCGCTCCGCGCGCAGCGCCGCGTAGTCACCGATGTCGGCGACATTGCCCGCGTCCTTGAGCACCTGCTGACGGCGTTTGACCTCACCGGCGAGCGAGGCGTGGACCCGCTCCACGAGGCCCGCCTGGTTCTCCAGGTTGGTGATGACACCGGCCACGTGCGGCAGCTCCGCGAACGGGGCGAAGGTCGCACCGCCCTTGTAGTCGACCAGGACCAGCGCGAGGTCCTCCGGCGGATGCGTGGCCACCAGGGCGAGGACCAGGGTCCGCAGCAGCTCCGACTTGCCGGAACCGGTCGCCCCGACACAGAGCCCGTGCGGACCCATGCCCAGTTCGGAGGACTCCTTCAGGTCCAGGAGCACCGGCTGATGGGAGTCGCTGATCCCGATCGGCACCCGCAGGAAGGCGCGTTCGCCGCGCGGCGCCCACAGACGCGAGAGGTCGAGCCGCGCCACGTCGTCGATCCCGAGCAGATCGGCGAAGTCGACGGGCCCGGACAGCGGGGCGTCCACCAGCGACTCGGCGGAGAGCCGCATCGGCGCCAGCATCCGGGCCAGGCCCTCGGCGAACGGGATGCTGACCTCGTCCACGGTGCCGTGGGCGCTGATCGGCTCCTGCTCCCGCAGGTCCTCGATGACCACTCCGTCGCCGTCGACGGTGATCCGGACGCTGACGTGGCCCGGCTCCTGGACCCGGTGTTCGAGCAGGTGCAGCACGCTGACGCCCATCTCGCGCAGTCCGACCGCGTCGTCCGGGCGCGGCAGGTCGACGGCGTCCTCGCCGTGCCCGTCGGTGACGACGAGCAGCCGGGATGTCATGGACAGGGCGTCCTTGCCGGACAGGCCGCGCCGCACCTCGGCCGCGTACGAGGCGCGACGGCGCAGCTCCGGACCGATCTGACGGGCCAGTTGGGGCGCGGACGGGGCGATCCGGCGGGCGGCGACCGGACCGTCGAACTGCTCGGTGTCGAGCAGGTGCGGCATCCACTTGGCCCACTCCCAGTCGGCCAGCCGTTCACCCGGCACGGCGAGCGCCATCGCGACGTCGTCGGGGGCGTGCGTGGCGGCGGTCTGGACGAGCAGGGCGCGCGCGACGCGCAGGCAGTCCTCGCGGGGGCCGATGACACTGATGTTGCCGACCCGGTCGAGCGGGACGGTGAGCGGGAGTTCGGTGCCGGTACGGAAGCGGTCCATCAGCGCGGACGCCTCGTTGAGCATGAAGGTGTCCGGCGGCGAGAGGACGGACGAGCCCTGCTGGGCGACCGTCAGATCGCGTACCGGCATCTCACCGGTGCCGACGCGCACCCGCAGGAAGTCGCCGTCGAGACGGCGCCGCTCCCACACCCGCGCCGGGTCGCGCACGATGTCGTACAGGGCGTGCGGCGGCGGATTGAGGACATCGGCCCGCTCGGCCCGCCGGCGCTCCTCGACGGAGAGCTCCTCGCGCAGGTCCTCCAGATAGGCGAGGTAGGCCTCGCGCTGGGTACGGCGGGTGCGCTGGGCCTTGCCGCGCTGCGAGAAGACGAGCGCCACGGAGCCGATGACGGTGACGACGAGGATGATCGCACCGAGGCCCGCGAACTGACTGTTGCGTACGACCGTCATCATCACGACGGAGGACATCACACCGGCGACGGGCAACAACGACATCGCGATGTTGCCCGACTTGCCCTCGGGGAGGTTCGGCGGGGCCTCGATGGTGCGTGCCTCGGAGGCGGCCGGCGGCCGGGTGGTCCTGGCCGGGCGGTGGATCAGTCGGGTACTCATCGTCGTCCGTCACTCGGGGTCGGGATCAGTGGGTGCTGCCGATCGGTGATCAGTGGTGCTGCTGGGAGAGCCGGAACACGTCCGCGGCCAGCCGGGTGGCGGCCTCCCGGGTCGCGTGCGCCAGGAGGTCGGTACGGATCTCGCCGCCTGCCGCCAGATGCCGGTCGTACGGCAGCACCTGGACGCTCGCGCCGGTGGCCTTCAGCCGCTCCGCCGCCTCGTCGAGATCAAGTCCGGGGTGCGGCACCAGTTCGCTGAGCACGACGACCGTGCCGGCGATGACCTGCCGGGGCAGCGACTGCATCCAGGTCAGGACCGCGTACGTGCTGGTGACGCCCTCCAATGTGGCGGGGGCGGCCAGCACCCGGGCCTGGGCGGCGGAGAGCGCGACCCGGGCGACCTCGGCGGGCAGCGTCTCGCAGTCGACGACGGTGACGCCGAAGTAGCGGCGCAGCGAGACCATGACCCGCTCGTACGCCCGGCTGTCGAGCATCGCGCCGATCTGGCCCTGACTGCCGGGCAGCAGCCAGGCGTTGCCGGGCAGCTGGACGAGATAGCCGGTGATGTCCAGCAGCGACATCTGCGGCTCGATGATGCCCGCCAGGTCACCGGTGGTCCAGCGCAGCGACTCGGCGCCGAGCCGCAGCGGCAGCGAGCCGAGCGCAGGGTCGGCCTCGACGAAGAGGACCGGGTCCTGGCGGTAGTGCGCGTACGTGGTGCCGAGCAGCGCGGCGACCGTCGACTTGCCCGCGCCGCCCCGGATGGAGGTGACGGCGATCTGCCGGCCGGTCGTCACCGGCTGCTGGAGCATCTCGGCGGTGGCGGTGGTCCGGGCCACCTCGCGCGCGGCCGACGAGGAGACGCTCACCCGCAGGGCCCGCGCGGCCCGCGTGGCGAACGGCTCGCCGCGCCGTGCCTTGCGGCCGACGGCGGCCAGCGCCCGGTCCACCACGGGCCGGGATTCGGGGGCGTGGTGGGGCCGGGTGCCCGGGGTGTACGCGGCCTGCTCCTGGGGCCGCGGCTGCCGCGCCTGCCGGGGCTGGGACTGCGGCTGGGGCTGGGCGACGGGGGGCGTGACGGGGGGCGTGACCACGCCCTGCTGTCCCTGGTGGCCGGGGTACTGCTGGTGCGGCTGGTGCTGTTCCTCGTGACCGGCGTACTGCTGCTGCGCGGCCTGCTGCTCCGGGTACCCGGTGTACTGCTGCTGTCCCTGGTGGCCGGGGTGCTGCTGGACCGGCTGCTGTCCCTGATAGCCCTGTTGCTGCTGAGGGGGCTGCTGTTCCTGATAACCGGCGTACTGCTGGGACTGGTCGGGCTGAGAGGGCTGCTGATAGCCGGGGTGCTGCTGGGGCGCCCCGTAGGCGTGGGCGTTCTGTGCGGGCAGGCCGGGGCCCGGTGCGGCGGCACCGTACGGCTGACCGTCCTGACCGCCCTGACCCTGCGCGGGGGCGCCGTACCCCTGGCCGTCGGGGCCCTGGGCGTTCTCCTGGGAGGCGCCGCTCCGCATGGCGCGCAGCACATCGCCCTGCCAGTTGTCTTCGTTCGGCATGTCTGCCCTTCTTTTTCGCCCTGCTGCCCCGCCCGGAGCACCTGCGCGTCGACTCAGAACTTGTTGAGCAGCTGTCCGTACACGCCGAACACACCGACGGCGAGCGGGAAGAGCCCCACCACGCCGATGGATTCGACCAGATCGGCCATGCGCCGCAGCCGGACCTGCACATGCTCGGGCGGCTGCACCGCCAGGACGAGCAGCGGCAGCACCGCGGCCACGACCAGCAGGGCGAGCGGCCCGGCACCCCCGGCGTGCTGCATCCACAGCATGACGAGACGCACGACCAGGACCGCGGCGGCGGCGAAGAGCGCCACCACCTCGGCGACCAGCGGGAAGGCCCGCGCCCGGGAGAGCAGCACGAGAGCCACCAGCGAGGGGAGCGCCACGGTCCACACGGACGGCTCGTCGGCCAGCGTGAGCAGCCAGCCGCCGGCCGCCGCGGAGACCGCGGTGACCACCGTCGCCAGGGCGAGGCCGCGGTGGGTGGCCGCCAGCGCGTTGCCCACCTGGTGGCGGCTGACGGAGGCGCCGCCGGAGCGGCGGTCGTCGAGCGCGGTGAGCCCGGAGGCCGCCAGCGCCAGCCGGGGGAGCAGACCGAGCAGTACGACGGAGAAGACGGCCATGACGGCGCCGAGCCGGGCCAGGTCGTCCTGGACGGCGGCGACGGCCTCCCACACCAGGGTGACCGCGGTGGTGGCGACGGCGCCGATGAGGCCACCGCGGCCGAGCGGCGAGAAGTAGCCGAGCAGCACCAGCGTCAGGACCAGAGCGGCGGCCACGGCGGCGAGCCGCGCGGTCCCCGACCAGTCGTAGGCGTCCGCGGCGGTCCAGGCGGTGAGGATGCCGAGGCTGCCGGAGGCGAGCAGCAGCGCGGTCGCCAGACCCCGGTTGCCCTGCCCGATCTTCGCGATGAGCGCACCGGCCGCCAGCAGGACGAGCGTCGCGGCCGCGAGGGCGCCGGTCAGCGAATCCAGGGCGAACTCGCGCCGGGCGAGCAGCGCGGCGACCACCGCGAAGGCCACGGACGCCACACCCGCACTCGTGCGGCGCGCGGCGGGACGCCAGCGCCAGGCCTGCAGATCGAGATCGTCGGCCACCAGATCGGTGACATCGTGCACGACCGGGGCGGGGGGCGCGGAGTGGGCCCGGACGAGCCTGAGCACCGCCCCGTCCGCGATCCCCGCCGAGGACAGCGTGCTGTCGTGCGGGAGCGCGGAGCCGTCCGACGTGATCAGCTGCCGGGTCATCGGGCGTGCCGCCGCCCGGTCGTCCAGCAACTGCAGAATGTCCGGCAGCAGCTGCCCGATCGGGGTGTCGGACGGCAGGACGATGTCGGCCCGGCGTCCGCTCACCGACCAGAGTCACCCGGCTGAGCTGCGCTCGGGAAGTCGTTGCTGTGCTCACCACTTTACGGGAACCTATCATCGCGACGTTGTGAGGAGTCGGGCAGCTTTGCGTGCCCATGCTACTGGCGCCTTCTCAGTCCCCTTTGCGGGGAACTCTTTCTGAATTCGCCGGAGTTACCGAGTTATTGGGGATTCTTCGTCGATTCCCCGGTTTTATCCGGTTGCGCCGTTTCCGCCGGCTGTTGGTACTGCTGTTCCTGGCGCTGCTGCTTCTGCTGTTCGGCCTTCTGCTTCTCCAGCATGTTCTGGACAAAGGACCACCCCACGCATCCCGCGCACAGCACGGCGGCGATGGCGATCCCCGCGAAAACCTTCCCGAGCCGCTCGTCCGCCGTGCGCCGCGCCCGCTGCGCACCAAACAGCAGTGCGTCACGCATTCTGCGACGGCGTACCGCCACCGACTCCAGAAGCTGGCTGTCGTAATCCCGTGCCATTCGTCTCGTCGTCCGTTGCCTCAGTCGTACGTTGCGTCGGTCATGGTCGCTGCGTCATCGCCGGTCGGCGCGAGGAACGGCGGCCGGGGCCGGGTCACTCCCGCGCACTTCGGGGGAGCGGCGTACAGCGGCATATTCCGCATCAGCCGGCGGGCACCGCAGAGGAATCCCCCGATTCACTCCTGCAACATAAGGCATGGGCGAGCGGGCAGTACAGCCCAGGTCGCGGCAGGAGCGAGTATGGCGGACGCGCATTCCGCAGGCGTCAGGGATCCTCCCGCGACCGGCCGTCCATGGTCTCGTGCCAGGCGCACAGCGACTCGGCCACGGCATCGAGAAGACCGGCCCCCACCGCCTGCGCGATCGTCCCGTCGCAGAACCGTTCCCCGCGCACCACGGCCGTGGCCGCGCGCACCGCGTCGGCCGGACCCAGCCGTCCACCGGCGGGCACGGCCGGCGGCGGATTGTCCTGCCACAGGTACGCGGGCGTCACCGCACCGACGGCGGCCAGCGCACCCACCAGTCGCCGGAGCGGCTTGCTGTGGATCGGGTAACCCATCAGCCAGGTGCCGTCGGGCTGCCGCCCGCTCGCGGACCACCGCACGTCGCGGTCCTCGTCCGTGAGCGCGGCGAGCGCCTCCTTCAACTCGTGCCATGCGTCGGTGTTCCCGTGGTCGAGCTGGACCAGCAGACGGCGGTCGTCGGCCTCGGTGACGACCTGGGCCAGCGCGGTGAGCGCGCCCAGGGACGGCGTCGTGGCCAGGGAGCCCGGAGTGACATGGCTGACGCACCTCGGGTCCGAGCCCCGGGCCAGCTCCGCGAGCGCGGCCGTGGGCACGAGCCCGCGCGCCTTGGCGGCGTCGAGCCTTGCGGACCACCCAAGCCCTTCGCTGATCCCGGCCCGGTCACCGGCGGGCCGCAGACACCAACCGGCGGCGTCGTCCTCGTCGTTGGCCCACAGATAGCCCATCGCCTCGCCACGGGCATTGGCGACGGTGAGGTGATGGACCGGGCCGGTGGTCTCGGCGCGGTAGCGCGGTGCGTCGGGGGCGTGGGCCATGGTCAGCTCGCGGCGGCGAGACTCCTGACCACTTCGACGTTCGGAGCCTCGGTCAGGGAGCCGGGTACGACATGGCTGCTCTTCGAAGGATCCGATTCCTTGATCATCTCTGCCAGGGCGGCCGTCGGGGCGATCCCCCGGGCCTTCGCGTCATGGAGCTTCCGGGCCCACCGCGCACCCTTGTTGAACGCCTCGTCACCGCCCGCCTTGCGGACCAGCCACCCGGCGGCGTCGTCCTCGTCGTTCGCCCACACGTAGCCGATCGCCTCGCCGCCCCTGTCTGCCACCGTCAGGTACTGGACGGGCTTGTGGGACTGGGAGCTGTAGCGCGGCGGCCCGCCGGGCGCCTCGTTGAACAACAGATCCTCGTTCAGCCGCGGATTGGGCCGCTGCTCGCTGCTCATTCGTGTACCACTCCCTTATTCGGCGGCAGGACTTCTCCGTAGACCTGGACCTGGCCATTCTCCATAAAGACGCGGGTCACCTTGAACTCGGAACCGCGGGCCAGGAGCAGCTCACGCTCCTCCACATCGAATTTGGAGACCTTCTCCAGCCACAGGGCGGGCGTGCCCTTCGGCACACGGAGGTGCAGGATTGCTTCCTTGCCGGCGAAGCTGGACACCGGGTGGTTGCCGAGAGAGGTCGAGGTGTACCCCTTGTCCGGGTAGGTCTGGCCCAGCATGTCGAGCGGAGAGTCCAGCTTGAGGTGGCCCAGCCCCGTACCCCGGACGACCATGATGTCGTCGGGTACGGGACGCGTCGACATGACCCTGTCCATCTCGGCGATGTCGTGCAGCACCGCCGGCTCCGGGCCGAATCCCGCAGTGCCACGCAGATGACCGTTCATGTCGTGGTACGACGGGAACGTCTCACCGGTGTAGTCCCAGAGGGCCTGCTTCGCGGACGGGTCCAGATTGTCCACGTAGTCGTTCCAGTAGTCCCGGCCGTAGTCGATCGCCGCGGTGTCGTCGGCGAATGGGACTGTGCCGTCCGTGAGTTCGGCGGCGGCGACCCGGTGCTTCTCGGCCGTCGTGAGGTCGTCGAAGTCGTCGGCGGAGACGTGCGGGGTGTACTTGAAACCGTCACCCGTACCGCCGTTCCCCACACCGTCCGCACCGGGATGACCGGGCGTCGTCGCGTCGTCCGCGCCGTGCGCGAGGTCGTCGGCGGCGCCGTGCGGGTCGACATGGCCGCCGTGGCCGCCGTGGTCACCGGTGTGCGCCGCGTCATCGGCGTGCCCGGCCGCGTCGTCCGCGTGCCCGCCGTGTGAGGTGTCGTGGCCGCCGTGTGAACTGTCGTGGCCGCCACCGTGCGAACCGTCGTGTTCGGGCGTGCCCGGTCCGTCGTGGCCCGGGGCGTGCGGAGGGGTGGGATCCGGGGTGTGCGGATTGCCGCCGGGGATGTCGTGGCCCGTTCCGGCGGGGAAGTGGTCGGTGGGAACGTGAGCGCCGACGTTGCCCGGGACATGGCCGGGTGCTCCGCCCGGCAGGTGGCTTGCCGGGTCGAAGTGTGCCGGGGCGGGACCGAACGATCCGTTGGGAACGTGGCTTGCCGGGTCGAAGTGCGCGGGGGCGGGTCCGAACGATCCGTTCGGTACGTGATTGGGAACTCCGCCCGGCACATGGTCGAAGCCGCCGCCGGGGGTGTGCGCCGCCATGTCTGGGAAGCCGCTTCCCGCGTGGACGCCCACCGGCACCGGCTGCTGAATCTGCCAGGACGTCGGCAGGCCCGAGGTGCCGGGGACCGTGTCGTGCGGGATCGGGGTCGTCTCGACCACGCCGTTCGGGGCGACCAGGTTCCCGTTGGGCTCCAGGAAGCGACCGTCGGGCAACTGCACCGAACCGTCGGGGAGTTTGGGGATCTCGATGTTGCCGATGCCCTTGAGGCCCTTGGTGATGTCGCCGATCTTGGAGAGTCCTGCGCCCGCGCCCTTGGCGATGTAGGTCATGGGGTCGATGACCTTGCCGGCCTTGCCCGCGACGGAGAGTACCTTCGCGACGGCTCCGGCTTTGCCGGCTCCTGCGGCGGCTCCGCCGGCGCCTCCGGTGAACACGGTCGTCAGGACGTTGAAGGTGACGGCTCCGGCGGCCCGGCCGGGGTTCTTGCCCCATTCGTCCCAGGCGACGAGTGCTTTGCCGGTCTCCTTCATCGCGGTGCGTGAGTCACGCAGCCAGGAGGGGAGTTTGTCGTCCGGGAGTGCCCAGAAGAGGGTTCCGGCGCCGGGGAGG
>NZ_FMBW01000056.1 GCF_900091725.1 Streptomyces sp. DvalAA-43
GCCGGCCCGCCCGGAGGGGCTGGGCGCGGCGGTGGCGGGCACGGTGACGGTGCGGGCCGCGGTGGCGGCCGGTGCCGTGGTGGTCGCGGGGTGCGCGGGGGCCGGTGCGCTCCTGGGCGGGTACGGGGCGCCGCGCCACGCGCTGGCCGCACTGGCCGCGCTCGGTGCCGCCCAGCTCCTGCTGCGGCACTGCGTGCGGCGCTTCGGCGGGGTGACCGGCGATGTCTTCGGCGCACTGGCGGAGACGGCGGCGACGACGGCCCTGGTGGTGCTGACGTTCGGATAGTCGGGTAGTGCGTGTCCCTGCCGCCGGGGTTCAGGCCTTCGGGCACTCCTGGCGCCACACGCCCAGTTCGTACTTCTTCAGCAGCGAGCTGAGCCCCAGCCGCCGCGACCCGGCGCAGAACCGGGCGACGGGCAGCTCGTACTCGACGTGGAAGACGGCCTTGCCCGCCTTCACGAACGGGGTGAGCTCCGCGCACTCCCCGTACTGGGCGCACTGCTCGTTGACCGCGAAGTCGAAGTCCGGCTCCAGCTCCGGGATCTGCCCGAGGTCGTTCTTCAGGCCGACGGAGAGCCCGTGGCGGTGGGCGATCCGGGCGATGAGCCGGTTGTAGCGCAGCTGGTCGGCGGCGGTCAGCGGGAAGCCGGTGCGGTTGCGGTAGCCGTCCATGTTGTCGGGCTCCACCGCGTCGAAGCCCTTCTCGGCGCACATCTCGATCCGCCGTTCCATCAGCGGCTCCAGGACATCCGTGCGGCGGATGTCGAGCCAGCGCTCGCCCTCCCAGCCGTTGCTCTTCCCCCGTACCGAGGCGGGGAACTTCTCGGCGTCCGGACGGAAGTCCTCCCAGGCGCCGGTGGAGAGGTAGCAGATCACCTTGCGGCCCCGGCGGTGCAGATCACCGACCGCCGCGGCCTTGTGGTCGAAGCCGTCGATGTCGTAGACCGGGACGTCCACCGTCGGGTCCAGCCGGCCGGAGAGCTGCCACTGCCAGCCGATGCCCGGCTCCGGCCGCCAGCGGTCCTTCCCCTCCGGTTCCGGCGCCGCCGATGTGCAGCCGGCCAGCAGGGCCATCAGAATCAGTACGGCGACGGGCAGCGGCCGGCCGCCTGCCCTCACGCGTGCGGCCCTGCGGGCGTGCATGGTTCTCCCCTTGTCGGTCCGTCACCTCCAACGACCCTATGTCCACGACCGGTTCCCGCTTCACGGGCCCCGCACCGGACGCCCGGGGCCGGGCCGGGGCTCCACATCGGGCCACCGACGGCCCGCCGCCGTGTTCCCGCGGCAAGGGCGCGCGTAGGCTCATTCCCGGCACATTGCGGCGGCGTCTACGATGCGCCGGGCACGGTCGGCCCACCCCTCGACCGACAACGAACTCAACGGAAGCGAGATTTCACCACCGTGACTGCTCTCACTCTCAGCACTGCCGGTGCGACGACGCTGCGCGCCGACGCACTCGTCGTCGGCGTCGCCAAGGGCGCTGGATCCAAGTCCGGGGACCTGGTCCTCGCACCGGGCGCCGAGGCCGTGGACAAGGCGTTCGACGGAAAGCTCGCCACCGTCCTGAAGGCCCTGGGCGCCGCAGGTGCCGAGGGCGAGGTGACCAAGCTCCCCGCACCCGACGGCCTCAAGGTCCCGGTCGTCATCGCGGTCGGGCTCGGCTCCGTCCCGGAGAAGGACGAGGCGTACGACGCCGAGGCGCTGCGCCGGGCCGCGGGCTCGGCCGCCCGTGCCCTGACCGGCTCGAAGAAGGCCGGCTTCGCGCTGCCCATCGCGTCCGCCGAGGACGCCGAGGCGATCGCCGAGGGCGCGCTCCTGGGCGCGTACGCCTTCACCGCGTACCAGGGCGGCGAGGACAAGGTCGCCCCCAAGGGCAAGAAGAACGGCAACGGCGTCAAGCTGCCGCTCGGCGAGGTCGCCCTGCTCGGCACCAAGCCGCGCGACAAGGCGTTCAAGGCGGCCGCCGAGCGCGCCGTCGCGGTGGCCGAGGAGATCAACCGCGCCCGCGACCTGATCAACACCCCGCCGAACGACCTGTACCCCGAGTCCTTCGCCGCCGTGGCCACCGCCGCGGGCAAGGAGCACGGCATCAAGGTGCAGGTCCTCGACGAGAAGGCGCTCGTCAAGGGCGGCTTCGGCGGTCTGCTGGGCGTCGGCCAGGGCTCGACCCACGGCCCGCGCCTGGTGAAGCTCGCCTACACGCACCCGAAGGCGGAGAAGACCCTGGCCCTGGTCGGCAAGGGCATCACCTACGACTCGGGCGGCATCTCGCTGAAGCCGGCCGGCCACAACGAGACGATGAAGTGCGACATGAGCGGCGCCGCCGCCGTGTTCGCGACCGTCGTCGCGGCCGCCCGCCTCGGTCTCCAGGTCAACGTCACCGGCTGGCTGGCGCTCGCCGAGAACATGCCGTCGGGCAACGCCACCCGCCCCGGTGACGTGCTGCGCATGTACAGCGGCAAGACCGTCGAGGTCCTCAACACGGACGCCGAGGGCCGGCTCGTCCTCGCCGACGCGCTGACCCGCGCCTCCGAGGAGAACCCGGACGCGATCGTCGACGTGGCGACCCTGACCGGCGCGATGGTGCTGGCGCTGGGCAACCGCACCTTCGGCATCATGGCGAACGACGACGCCTTCCGCACCTCCCTCCACGAGATCGCCGAGGAGGTCGGCGAGGCCTCCTGGCCGATGCCGCTCCCCGCCGACCTGCGCAAGGGCATGGACTCCCCGACCGCCGACATCGCCAACATGGGCGAGCGGATGGGCGGCGGCCTGGTGGCCGGTCTGTTCCTCCAGGAGTTCGTGGGCGAGGGCATCGCCTGGGCGCACCTGGACATCGCCGGTCCGGCCTTCCACGAGGGCGCACCCTACGGCTACACGCCGAAGGGCGGCACGGGCTCCTCGGTCCGCACGCTGGTCAAGCTCGCCGAGCGCACCGCCGCCGGAGACCTCGGCTGAGGTCCGGGCTGTGACCTGTACGGCCCCGGGCATAGGCCCGGGGCCGTACGCGTTGCCCCGATGGCATCGCCGCACGGATCCGGCAGGTTTCGCTCTCGACGAAATCCGTAGGGGTCTACGCGGCGGTAACCGCCTGAGACGGTTGATCATCCGGCTCAGACCCGGGCCCCGCGTCCCGCCCACCGTCAACAAGTGCGAAGATGGGTTCTCGGCAGGACAGGGCCCCCACCACAGGGCCGAATAACAAAAGCGGCCGAACACCAGCCGACCGGCCGGTCATCCCCCAGCGACGGGGCCCGGCGTACGGCGCACATGCATGGAGGACGTGACGTGGCGAACGACGCCAGCACCGTTTTCGACCTAGTGATCCTCGGCGGTGGTAGCGGCGGTTACGCCGCGGCCCTGCGCGGAGCGCAGCTGGGCCTGGACGTCGCTCTGATCGAGAAGGGCAAGGTCGGCGGCACCTGCCTGCACAACGGCTGCATCCCCACGAAGGCCCTGCTGCACGCCGGTGAGATCGCCGACCAGGCGCGCGAGTCCGAGCAGTTCGGTGTCAAGGCCACCTTCGAGGGCATCGACATCGACGCCGTCCACAAGTACAAGGACGACGTGATCTCGGGCCTGTACAAGGGTCTGCAGGGTCTCATCGCCTCGCGCAAGGTCACCTACATCGAGGGCGAGGGACGGCTCTCCTCCCCCACCTCGGTGGATGTGAACGGCCAGCGCGTCCAGGGCCGCCACGTGCTGCTCGCGACCGGCTCCGTGCCGAAGTCGCTGCCGGGCCTGGAGATCGACGGCAACCGCATCATCTCGTCGGACCACGCGCTGAAGCTGGACCGCGTCCCGAAGTCCGCGATCGTGCTGGGCGGCGGCGTCATCGGCGTCGAGTTCGCCTCGGCGTGGACGTCCTTCGGCACCGACGTGACGATCATCGAGGGCCTGAAGCACCTCGTCCCGGTCGAGGACGAGAACAGCTCGAAGCTTCTTGAGCGCGCTTTCCGCAAGCGCGGCATCAAGTTCAACCTCGGTACGTTCTTCCAGAGCGCCGAGTACACGCAGGACGGCGTCCGTGTGACCCTCGCCGACGGCAAGACCTTCGAGGCCGAGGTGCTGCTGGTCGCCATCGGCCGCGGCCCGGTCTCGCAGGGCCTGGGCTACGAGGAGGCCGGCGTCGCGATGGACCGCGGTTACGTCCTGGTCGACGAGTACATGCAGACCAACGTTCCGACCATCTCGGCCGTGGGCGACCTGGCCCCGACGCTCCAGCTCGCGCACGTCGGCTTCGCCGAGGGCATCCTGGTGGCGGAGCGGCTGGCCGGTCTGAAGACCGTTCCGATCGACTACGACGGTGTCCCGCGGGTGACGTACTGCCACCCCGAGGTCGCCTCCGTGGGCATCACCGAGGCCAAGGCCAAGGAGCTCTACGGCGCGGACAAGGTCGTCGCTCTGAAGTACAACCTCGCGGGCAACGGCAAGAGCAAGATCCTCAAGACCGCGGGCGAGATCAAGCTCGTCCAGGTCAAGGACGGTGCCGTGGTCGGCGTCCACATGGTCGGTGACCGTATGGGCGAGCAGGTCGGCGAAGCCCAGCTGATCTACAACTGGGAGGCGCTGCCCGCCGAGGTCGCGCAGCTCATCCACGCCCACCCGACGCAGAACGAGGCGATGGGCGAGGCGCACCTGGCCCTCGCCGGCAAGCCCCTGCACTCCCACGACTGATCCGGTCGACCGGGCGCGACGACCGACCACTTCCGCACTTTCGTAAGGAGCAACTGAAACCATGTCGGTTTCCGTAACCCTTCCGGCGCTCGGCGAGAGCGTCACCGAGGGCACTGTCACCCGCTGGCTGAAGGCCGAGGGCGAGCGCGTCGAGGCCGACGAGCCGTTGCTCGAGGTCTCGACCGACAAGGTCGACACCGAGATCCCGGCCCCCGCGGCCGGCATCCTGGCCGCCATCAAGGTCGCCGAGGACGAGACCGTCGAGGTCGGCGCCGAGCTGGCCATCATCGACGACGGCACGGGTGCGCCCGTGGCCGCCGCGGCTCCGGCCGCCGAGCCCGCGGCCGCCCCGGCCCC
>NZ_FMBW01000054.1 GCF_900091725.1 Streptomyces sp. DvalAA-43
TCCTCCGCACCGTCTGGGCCGACGCCGATGCCCGCGTACCCGCCTGCCGAAATGCCGGTGCGCTCGTCCGCCGTTCCCGCAGTCACTGCCGCTATCGGTGGGACGGCAACGGAACCTGCGGTAGTCCAGCGCGTAGCGGACGCCAGGCGCGCGAGCACGCCCACCACCAGCTCTTCCGCCCCCTCCTCCTCTCCCACCACACCCGTACGTGTCCGCAGGATCACCCCGGAGCGGGAGCGGGCATCCGTACCCGCCGCCCGCGCGGGGGAGCCGATGCCGGCCATCCAGCGGTCACGGGCCCTGCTCTCGGGCCGGGCCCTCAAAGTGAGCACCGGCTCCAGCGAGGGCTTCTCGGCACCAGTCGCAGGGAACGTTTCCCGGCCGGTCGTGGCGGCAACCTGGCGTCGTGATGTCCAGCGGCCGGCACCACGCGGACGGGGGAGCACCCGACACCGGCAGGTCCCGCACCCGCACCCGCATCGGCACTCGCTCGTCCGCGCCCCCGCCCCGCCGAAGCCGCCTCGCCGCACCAGCGCCGTGCGACCGGCCCGGGGCAGCCTCAGGGCCCGGGGCCCGGCAGGACCGTCCAACGCCTTGTGCCCGGGAGCCCGTCGCCCGGCGCCACGCGGAGCCGGACGCCCTCGCACCGGACGCCCACCAGCGACCCCACCCGGCTCCAGGGTGCTGAGACAGGAACCAGAACCGGAGCCCGAGCCGAGGTCAGGACCGGAGCGGGGACCGGCACGGACCGGGCGGGCCGCGGGCCGAGGGGCGGCGGTTCGCTCCTGCGGCTCGTACAGCGTTCGGTACGCGGCGGCACGACAACGCCCCCGTCCCGCGCCGAGACACGCCCGCCGGAGCGGCAGCCCGCGGAGTCACTTTCCGCCGACCGCCCCGGCCCGACGCCGACGGCACCACGCCCCGCACCCTCGACCACGTCGACGACCCGCTCCGCAGCTCCCTCCGTGCCGTCCACCGTTCAGCCGGTCCCGGTCGTGCGCCCGCATCCGCCCGCACCGGACCGGCCGGGAGCAGCCACCGTGCCCGTCCAGCGGATGACACTGCCGGTGGTGCCCGAATCCGGCGCTCCCATGGCCACCGGCCCGGAGGCCGGAACCGGTGCTCCCCTTCCCGGGCCACCGAGCCTTTCGGTACGGGTTCCGCGACGCGCACCCGCTCCGGCCGCCGGAGCCGCCGCTTCCGGGTCCACGGCCGAGGTGCTCCAGCGCGCGGCGGCCGACGCCGGAATCACCGGCGTTCCGGTGCGGGCGGTACCGGTGAAGCGCCCCAAGTCGCCGGGAGCGACCGGGCCCGGTGGTTCGGCCGACCCGGCCACCACGGATGCTCCTTCCGAGAACCGGGTCACCGGGCCGGACATCGAGGAACTGGCCCGTCGTCTGCTCGATCCGGTGAGCCGGCTGATCCGCGCGGACATGCGCAGAGGGCGGGAGCGTACCGGGCGGCTGTACGACGGTCGCCGCTGAAAGCGGCATGAACAGCTGGGCGCGGCACCGCACTTGGAATCAGCAGAGAAGAAGAGAAGCACATGACGGACAACATCTTCGCGACGAGCGTGTTCTTCAAGCTCGTCATCGGGGGCAGTGACCTGGGGGCCTTCCACACCTGCTCGGGTCTGGGCGCCGAGGTGGAGATGGAGCAGTACGCCGAGGGCGGCAACAACGGATTCACCTGGCAGCTGCCGGGGCGGATCACCTGGACCAACATCACCCTGACCCGGCCCGTCACGGCCGACACGCTCAAGATCGCGCGGTGGCTCAACGAGACGATCCAGCGGGTCGAGCCCAAGGACGGCGAGATCGTCGCACTCCGTCCGGACCTCAGCCGCATCATCAGCTGGCAGGTGCAGGGCATCGTGCCGGTCCGCTGGCAGGGGCCGTCCTTCGACCCCGCCAACTCCCAGGCGGCGATCGAGACGCTGGAGATCGCGCACGAGGGCCTGGAGCCCTCGTGATGAGTCGTCACATTCCTTAGCAGGTGCAGGTATCGGAGAACTCCGGGAAGGAGGAGCGCAATGTCACCCGCTGTCCGCACGAGCCGTGCTCGCGCCCAGCTGACCATCATGGAACCGCCGGCGACCGTCGGTGCCAAACCGGGCGGGAACCTCGCCCGGCTCACGTTGCAGTTCAACCCCGCCAAGCTGTCGCTGAGCAAGAGCACCGAGTGGCGGCGTACGCCGTCCCGGATGGCCGGGCAGTCCGCGCTGCCCGAATTCGTGGGCAGCGGGCCCCGGTCGCTGTCCCTGGAGGTCTTCCTCGACGCCACCGCCACCCATGACAACTCGGTGGAGAAAGCGGTGGAGCAGTTGATGACGGCATGTGTGCCCACCCCGAGCAGCCTGGCCCGCAAGACGCCCGCCAGCCCCTGGGTCCGCTTCGACTGGGGGACGTCGAAGACCACCTCGTTCGACGGCGTGCTCTCCAACCTCTCCGTCTCGTACACGCTGTTCGACGTCGACGGGAAGCCGCTGCGCGCCACCTGCTCCCTGTCGATCGAGGAGGCGAGCGTCGATCCGGCCGGGCAGAACCCCACGTCCGGCTCGCGGGAGGCACGCCGTACCCACCGGGTCGTCGCCGGTGACAGCCTGCCGCTGCTGGCCTGGCGGGAGTACGGCGACGCCACCGCGTGGCGCACGATCGCGGAGGCCAACGACGTGGACGACCCCATGCAGTTGACCCCCGGCAGGGAACTGGTCGTGCCCGGACTGGAAGATCACGCCCCGGAGGGCAGCCGATGACCGCCGCCGGCCGCTCCTTCGCGGCGGATCCGATCGTCGAGGCCCCCGGCGAGCTGCCTCCCGCCTGGGCGGCCCAGCTGGTGAGCTGTGTGGTGGACGAGAACGTCGGCCTCCCGGACACCGCCGTGCTGATGTACCGGGACCCCGATCACAAGCTGCTCACCGCCACCGGGCTCACCATCGGCACCCCGCTGAAGATATCCGTGGTCACCGTGCAGGAACGGGTGCGCGAGCGGCTGTTCACCGGTGAGGTCACCGCGGTCGAGCTGGACAGCGACACCACCGGTTCGTTCACGGTGGTCCGCGCCTTCTCCAAGGCCCACCGGCTCCAGCGCGGCCGGAAGGTGGTGGCCTACCGCAACATGAAGACCGCGGACATCGTCCGCAAGGTCGCTGCGGGCGCGGGGCTGGCCTGCGGGAAGATCGAGGCCGCGCCCATCACGTACAAGCAGCTGACCCAGCCCAACGTCTCGGACTGGGAGTTCCTCCAGTACCTCGCGGGCGAGAGCGGCGCGCAGGTGCGGGTGGACGACAAGGGCCTGTTGCAATTCGTGAAACCGAAGCCCGCCGCCTCGGCCCCCTCGCCCGCCACCCCCGCCACCCGGCACCCGATGGTTCTGGAGTACGGGCGCAATCTGCTGGCCCTGCGGGCCGTGCTGACCGGCGCGGACGGGGCGGACAGCGTCGAGGTGCGCGGCTGGAACGTCGACACCAAGACCCGGCTGGTGGCCCGCGAGCAGTCCATCCGCAGCGACACCGTGTCCCCCGGAATGAGCCCGTCGCTGGTGGCCGGGGCGTTCGGCGCGAACGCCCGGATGACGGTGACCGACACCCCGTACCGGACGCAGGCCGAGGCCACGGCCGTGGCCGGTTCGGTGGCCGCCTCGGTGAGCTCCGGATTCGGCGAGATCGAAGCCGTCGCGGAGGGCAATCCGCAGTTGCGGGCGGGCGAGCCGGTGGCCCTCGGCAATGTGGGGCCCGCCTTCGCCGGGCGCTACACGGCGACGGCCGCGCACCACGTACTCGAACCGAACGGCGGCTACCGCACGACCGTGCTGGTGAGCGCGGCGCCCGACCGCTCGCTGGCGGGTCTGACCAGTGGCTCGAACGCGCCCTCGCGCGGCCCGCGCATACCGGGGCTGGCGATCGGCGTGGTCACCGACATCCGCGAGGGCAAGTCCGAACGCGGCTGGGTCCGGCTGAAGTTCCCCTGGCTCGACGACACCTATGTGACCGACTGGGTCCGCACGGTGCAGTGGGGCGGCCAGGGCGGCGGCGGGGTGTTCAGCCCCGAGGTCAACGACGAGGTGCTGGTCGGGTTCGAGCAGGGGCTCCTGGACAGCCCCTATGTACTGGGCGGCCTCTACAACGGGGTGGACAAGCCCTCGCCCCACGACGTCCCGCTGGTCGACCCGACCAGCGGCAAGGTCAACCGCCGTTCCCTGGTGTCCCGTTCGGGCAACCGGCTGGAGCTGCTGGACGCCCCGCGCGGCCCCTCCGGTGTCCGGCTGGCCACCGGCGACAAGCGGCTCGAAGTCACCCTGGACGAGCGGCGGAACGAGATCGCGCTGACGGTGTACGCGCCCGGCGGCAACCGGGCGCTGAGCTCCGTGAAGCTCTCCGCTTCCGGGATCACCCTCGATGCCGGAACGGGCGACGTGAACATCAAGGGCAGCTCGGTGACCGTCGACGGCAAGACCGGGGTCACCATCGACGGCGGACTGCTCGGGGTGCTCAAGGCCAGGCTCATCAAGATCAACTGACGGTCCGCCATCCATCCGAAGTCTCCAGAAGTCCCCTTCCCAGCAAGGAGAACCCCGGCCATGCCCCCCGCAGCCCGCACGGGCGACAGCACCGCCCACGGCGGCCTCATCGGCACCCCGCCCCCGGGCGCGGTGGCCGTCGCCACCGTGCTGATCGGCGGCCGGCCCGCGGCCGTCACCGGGAGCCTGCACGTGTGCGTCGTCCCCCCGCACGCCGCACTCGGACCGGGCAACGTGATCATGCCCAACCCGGCCGCCATGGTCACCGGACAGGTCCTGATCGGCGGGCTGCCCGCCGCCCGGATGCGGGACAACACCTCCTGCGGCGCACCCATCATCAGCGGTGCGCTGAACGTGCTGATCGGGGGCCCGATGTGAGCGGCAGCGGGTTCATCGGACGAGGCTGGGGCTTCCCGCTGCGGGTCGGTGCCACGGGCGGCATCGGCATGGTCGAGCGGGACCGGGAGATCGAGGAGGCGATCGGGCTGGTGCTCGGCACGGCGCCGGGCGAGAGGCCGATGCGCCCGGAGTTCGGCTGCGGCATCCACGACTACGTCTTCGCGCCCGGTGACGGCGCCACCGCCGGACGCATCGCGCACGAGGTCCGCACCTCGCTGGAGCGGTGGGAGCCGCGCATCGAGGTGACCGACGTGGTGATCGCGTTCGACGCCATCGAGGAGGGCACCCTGTACATCGACGTGCACTACACCGTGCGGGCCACGAACGACCTGCGCAACCTCGTCTTCCCCTTCTACACCATCCCGTCCTCCGAGGGATCCGAAGAACCGGGAGCGCGCTGATGGCCCTGCCCTCACCCAACCTGGACGACCGGCGCTTCCAGCAGCTCGTCGACGAGGCCAAGCGGTACGTCCAGCAGCGCTCTCCCGAGTGGACCGACCACAATGTGTCGGATCCCGGGGTCACGCTCATCGAGACGTTCGCGTACATGGTCGACCAGCTGTTGTACCGGCTGAACCGGGTCCCGGACAAGAACTACGCGGCCTTCCTCGACCTGCTGGGCGTCACCCTGTTCCCGCCGACGGTGGCGCGGGCGGAGGTCGACTTCTGGCTGTCGGCGCCGCAGCCGGAGACCGTGCGGCTCCCGGCGGGCACGGAGGTCGCCACCTCGCGCGGCGAGGCGGAGGAGGCGGTGGTCTTCTCGACCTCCGACGACCTGTCGATCGTGCCGAGTTCGCTGGTCCGGCTGGTCACCGCGCCGGTCTCGGGCGACCAGACGGACCGCACCGCACCGCTCGGCGCGGGCAAGGACATCCCGTGCTTCCAGCCCCGGCCGGAACCCGGTGACGCCCTGCTGTTCGGGCTGCCCACCGCCGTGCCCCGGTGCATCGTGGCCGTCCGCCTGGACAGCCGGGTGGAGGGTGTGGGCGTCGACCCGCGGCAGCCGCCGCTGGTGTGGGAGGCGTGGGACGGTGCCCGCTGGGTGACCTGCCAGACCGGCACCGACAGCACCGGCGGACTGAACAGGCCCGGCGAGGTGATCGTCTTCGTCCCGGCCGGACACACCGCGTCGGTGACCGCCGGGACCCGGGCTGGATGGCTGCGGTGCCGGGTCACCGCGCCGGAACCCGGCCAGCCGTTCTACTCCGAGTCCCCGACGATCCGGGAGGCGGAGGTGTTCACCGTCGGCGGCACGATGGACGTCGAACACGCGGAGACCGTACTCGACGTTCCGCTCGGCACCTCCGAGGGCGTCGCCGGGCAGAGGTTCTCCGTGAGCAGGGCGCCGCTGCTGCTGGACGGGGAGCCGCCGGTCGTCCAGGTGTCCTCCGCCGAGGGCTGGGAGACCTGGACCCCGGTGGAGCACTTCGGTGCCTCCGCCCCGCACGACCGGCATGTGCGGATCGACGCCGTCTCCGGCGAGTTCGCCTTCCCGCCGGAGGTACGCGAGCCGGACGGGACGATGCGCGCGTACGGAGCGGTGCCCGAGAAGGGCGCACAGCTGCGGGTTCCCCGCTACCGCACGGGCGGCGGGGCGGCCGGGAACGTCGCGCGGGGCGCCATCTGCGTGCTGCGCAGCTCGGTGCCGTACGTGGCGGGTGTGGAGAACCGTGAGGCGGCCCGGGGCGGGGTCGACGGCGAGACCGTGGAGAACGCGAAGGTCCGGGCGCCCAACATCCTGCGGGTGCAGGAGCGGGCGGTCACGGCAGGGGACTACGAGGCCATCGCCCGGGAGGCCGCGCCCTCGCTGCGCCGGGTGCGGTGCCTGCCCGCCGTCGCGGGCGAGGGCGGCGCGGTACGGGTCCTGGTGGTGCCCGACGCGGTCGCCGACGAGGGGGGCCAGCTCCGGTTCGAGCAGCTGATCCCGTCGGACTCCGTGCTCTCGACGGTCACGGCACGGCTCGACGAACGGCGCCTGGTCGGCACCCGGCTGGTGGTGGAACCGCCCGCGTACCAGGGCGTCACCGTGGTCGCCCGGCTGATGACGGCCGGGGGCGACGTGGACCGGGTCCGCGCGGAGGCGGTCGCGGCACTGTTCCGCCACATCGACCCGCTGCGGGGCGGCGCGGACGGAACCGGGTGGCCGTTCGGCAGGCCCGTGCAGTACGGCGAGATCTTCGCCGTGCTCCAGGGCGTGCCGGGGGTGTCCCTGGTGGAGGAGGTACGGATGTTCCCCGCGGACCCGATCACCGGCCGGCGCGGGGCGGCGGTGCAGCGGATCGACGTCGCCCCGGGCGCCCTGGTCTTCTCGCACCAGCACCAGGTGGAAGTCGTCGCGAGCACGCCGGGTGACGGCTCATGACCAGGGCCGCGGTACCCGGGCTCGCCAGCCGCTACCCGATCGGCGGCCTGCTGCCCGCGCTGTACGCGGACGACGATCTGGCCCAGCGGTTCACAGCGGGCCTCGACACCGTCCTGGCACCCGTCCTGTCCACCCTGGACAACCTCCCCGCGTACTTCGACCCGTCGCTGACCCCGGCCGACTTCCTGCCCTGGCTCTCGTCCTGGGTCGCGGCCGATGTCGATCCGGCGTGGCCCGCTGGGCTGCGGCGGGCCGTGATCGCCCGCGCCGTCGAACTGCACCGGTGGCGCGGCACCCGCCGCGGCCTGGTCGAACACCTCCGGCTCTGCTTCGGGGTGCAGGCCGACGTCCAGGACGGCGGCGGCGCCACGTGGTCGTCCGAGCCCGGCGCGCAGCTGCCCCCGCCGCCCACCGGGGAACTGCTGGTGCGCGTCTGGGCGTTGGACGGCGGACCGGTGGACGCGGGCCGCGTCCGGGACGTCGTCGCGGCCTCGTGCCCCGTACACCTCACGTGCCGGGTGGAGATCCTGCCGGGCCCGCCAGACGAGACAGGAGGCTGACACGATGCGCTCGTGTCCGGCGTGCGGTACGGCCAACCGCGAGGACGACGAATTCTGCGGGAACTGCGGTTCCTACCTGGGCTGGTCCTCCCGGGCACCGCGGAACACCCCCGCCGCCACGGAACCTGCCGGTCCCTCGGATCCCGTCGGCCCGGCGGAACCGGAGGCCCCGGCGGCCGGGCCCGCGACCGGCGCCCCGGCCGGGCCCGTGACCGGAACCGGCCCGGAGACCGAAGCTCCTCCGGCCCCGTCCCCGCCCGCCCCGCGCCCCGAGCCGACGGCCGAACCGGTGCGGACACGCGCCCCGGAGCCCGCCGCGCCGCTGCCCGCAGTGCCCGCGACACCCGCACCGGCAGCCGCGCAGCCCGCCCCCGTGCGTCCGGAACAACCGGTGCGGCCGGCCCCCGCCCGGCCGGAGCCACCGGCACCGGACGGCCCCGTGGTCGCGGTGCAGCCGGCCAAGCCGGTCGCCCGGCGGCCCGTCGTGCGGCCCGTGACGGCGGACGAGGAGCCGGAGGGGCCGCCGTGCCCGGCCTGCGGCACCCCGAACCTGCCGGGGCGCCGGTTCTGCCGCCGCTGCGCGGCACCGTTGCAGACCAGGGAGCAGCCCGCGCCGCTGCCGTGGTGGCGCACGGTATGGCCGTTCCGCCGCCGGGTGAGGAGCGGATCGGGCCGGGTGCTGCGGCGGACCCTGCTGGTGCTGGCGGTCGTCGGACTGCTGTTCGTGGGCTTCCTGCTCGTCCCGGCCGGGCGCTACGTCTTCGAGGACGTGCGCGACAAGCTCGGCGGAACGGCGGAGATCAGCCCGACCGGGGTCACCGCGAGCGCCCACACCTCCGGCCATCCCGCGTCCGACGCCACCGACGGACTGACCAACAAGTACTGGGGGGCACCCGCGCTCGGCTCGTACCTGACCTGCACCTTCGACAAGCCGTTCCGGCTGGTCGGCGTCGTGGTGTACACGGGTGCCTCGACGGAGCCCGAGGAATTCAACCGCGCGGGCAGGCCCACCCGGGCCGAACTGATCATCACCAAGGAGGGCGGCGAGGCCGAGAGGAAGACGGTGACGCTCACCGACAAACCGGGCCGGCAGACCGTACGGACCGGCATCAGCGACGTCGTCTCCGTCCGGCTGGTGCTGAAGGAAGCGGCCGGGCGGGGCGAGGGGCGGCCGATCGCCGTCGGCGAGGTCGAGTTCTTCAAGCGCACCTGAGCCCGGCGCGGTCCGCGACCAGGCCGGGAGCGGGCCGGACAGCGCCGCTCCCGGCCCGCCCGGCCCGACCGGACGACGATTCGCATCGCGCCGATGAACCATCCGTGGCTACACCGGCGCGCTCATCCCAGCAACTGCTCGGGCACGAACCCGGCCCCCGCCAGCCGCTGCCACAGCTCGTCCGGGACCGGGAAGCGGGCAGCCGCCGCGTTCGCCGCCACCTCGGCAGCCGAACGGCAGCCGAGGACCACCGAGTCGACGGCGGGGTGCAGCAGCGGGAACTGGATCGCTGCCGCGGGGAGCGGCACGGCGTACTCCTCGCACAGCGCCCGGCACTGCCGTGCCCGCTCCAGCGCCCGAGCGGGAACCGGCCGGTAGTTGAACATGGCGCCGGGAGACGGATCGGCCAGCAGGCCGGTGTTGAAGACACCGCCGACGACGACGGCGGTGCCCGTCGTGGCACACAGCGGCAGCAGGGTGGTCAGTGCCTCGTGGTCCAGGAGCGAGAAGCGGCCCGCGATGAGCACCACGTCCACCTCGAACTCCGCCACGTACGAGGCGAGCGGACCGCTGTGGTTCATGCCGAACCCGATCGCGCGGATCAGCCCCTCGTCACGCAGCCGTCGCACCGCCGGATAGGCCGTGCGGCGTATCTCGTCCGGGTAGTCGTCCGGGTCGTGCAGATACAGGATGTCGACGCTGGAGCGCCCCAGGCGGGTCAGGCTCGCCTCCAGGGACTCGCGGATGCCGCGTTCCGTCCAGTCGGTGATCACCTCTCCCGGGGAACCGTCCGGCCGGGGGCGCAGCAGCCAGCCCGTCTTCGTGGAGATCACCGGGGCGGTGCCCCCGGACGGGGCGAGCAGGCGCCCCAGGCGCTGTTCGGCGAGGCCGTGTCCGTAGCGGGGCGCGGTGTCGAAGTACGTGATCCCGGCGTCCGTCGCGGCCTTGAGGGCAGCGGCGGCCTCCTCCTCGCCGACCGGCTCGAAGAGCCCGCCCAGCGGAGCGGTGCCGATGCCCAGGCGGGGCAGGACGAAGGGCAGGCGGCCGGTCGCGGCGCTGTCGGTCATGCCGTCTCCCACGGAGAAGTACAGGCCGCGCGGTTCGCGCGCAGCGTCATGGTCAGGGTCAGCCGGATCCGCGAGTTCCCGGGGAGGCCGACGCGGCAGTGCGGTCCGTCGACCGGCAGCTCGGGGCCGTCGTCCACGCGGACGGTGGCGACGTGGTGCTCGGCGAACGAACCCGACTGCACCAGCAGGGAGCGCGCCGCCCCGCCGAGGTTGACCAGCTCCACCACGGTGTGGTCCGGGCGGATGTCGGAGACGAGTGCGGCGACGTCCTGCGGCAGGCCGGGGCGGCGGGCGTCCGCGTCGTAGTAGCGCAGGTGCAGATGGACGAGGCCGCCGTTGTAGAGGACCTGCGGGGAGCCGGTGGTCAGTTGCAGCAGGGCCTCGGTCACCACGGGGTTGAGGTGCTGCCAGTGGTGGATGTCCAGGGCGTCGGGGCCGACGGCCGGGTCGACGGTGTCGTTCCCGATGGCCTCCACCCGCTCGGCGCAACTCGCGAGGGCACTGCGCAGCATCCGCTCGGGGAAGTGCGGGTTCCGCCCGTGCAGGAATTCGTACCAGGGCTCCTCGTGCCCGGCCTCGTCCTTGATGCGCTGGGTGTGCACGGTGGACCAGTCCCAGCGGGATGCGGCACGCAGCTGCTCGATCCGGTCCCGGTCGGCCTCCTCGCGGCTGAAGTGCCAGAGCGAGAGAGGGAGTTGGCCCGGCATGACGGTGAAGTCGAACCAGCCCGAGTCGTTGTGCCGCTGGGGCACCATGAGGGTGCGCTCGGCCGCCATCGCGCGCAGATGCGGTTCCCAGCGCTCGCCGAGGGTGCCCATCTGGTCGGCGGAGCGCTGTTCGGCGTGGCGCAGCACCGCGTCGAGCGGATTGCGGGCGAGGTCGAGGAAGCCCCGGTCCCCGGTGAGGAGGGTCGCGTTGGCCGCGCCGACGACGGTGGCGCTGCCGACGGGGGACAGGCCGTGCGGCCACGACCAGCCGTAGTGGCCGCCGTACCAGCGGCCGTCCAGGTACTGCCCCACCTCACCGTCCAGGCCCGCGTTGTCGGGCACGACGTCGCGACCCGCGAGCCGCTCCCGCCACACACCCACGTACTCGGCCACCCAGTCCGCGTAGCGCTGCTCCCCGCTCAGCAGAAAGGCGTGGGTGGCCAGTCCGGTGGCACCCAGGTTCGCGATGGTGTCACCGCGGCCCATCCGCTCCCACATCGCGCGGCCGTACGCTCGGGCACGCTCGGGCGACGCGGCCAGGGAGTCGAAGGACGTGACGCCCTCGATCCCGTCCAGCGGCAGACCGTACGGGCGCAGGGCCAGGCTCCACGGGAAGTACGCCTCCTCGTCGCTGAAGCCGAAACGCGGCCCCGCCGCACCGTTGTGCGGGGCGCGCACCACCCGGTTCACGGGGTCGTAGTTCGGGCCGCCGGGAAGGTAGAAGTCGGCGAAGCGGCAGGCGAGTTCGCGCAGCTCCGGGTCGTCGGGATCGGCGAGGCACAGCCCATAGAAGAGCAGCAGGCCCTCGCCCTGATGGAACCAGTCGTAGCCGCGCTCCAGTCCGTCGACGAGCATGCCCATCTCGGTGAGCTGCGCGGTGACTCCGTGCCAGTGCCGCCGCGCGGCGGTCAGCAACTCCGCGCTCCCGCCCAGCAGATAGAGCGTCGGCCAGTTGAAGAACGGCTCGTAGAAGTCGTCCACGCCGTCCCGGCCGTCCAGCCCCCGCCCGAGTGTGTCGCGGAAGACGAGGCGGCCGTCGCCCTCGGTGTAGCGGTCGGCGAAGAGCCGCCACGCCTTGTCCTGGACGGCGAACAACTCCCTTTCCAGATGTGCCCATGTGGGAATGTCGGTGACGCGCCGAGTCGCGGTGAGCAGAGGTCCGTGTGCCTCGCCCCCTGTGTGCGTGCCGCCGGTCCGCTCAGGCCTGAGCATCGAGAACACCTGCCCCTTGTCACATACGGATTGAACAATCGCCCATCGATAGCCGATGGTTAGACTCACTGGCGGGGAGCCGACGTGTCAATACTCCGGAGCGGCCCCGCGAGCCCCGAGAAGGAGGCGCACCGTGATCGACTGCCATGTCCACCTGTGGGATCCGGCCGAGGGGTTCCCCTGGATCCGGCCGGAGAGCGAGCACCATCGGGCCTTCGACGAGCACGACCTGGAGCGGTCGGGCGCCGGCCTCGACGTGAGCGGGGCGGTGCTGGTCGAGGCGGCGCGGGGCGACACCGGAGAGACGCTCGCCCTGCGCGACATACGGCTGCGGCGCCCGGACCTGGCCGTCGGATACGTGGCCAACCTGCACGTCCACGGTGCGGGCGGGCCCGAACCGTTCCGCGGCCTCCTGCGCGAGCTGGGCGACCTGCGCCCCAACGGGATGCGGCTCGGCGGCACCTCGTGGACGGACACCCCCGAGTCGGCCCGTGCACTGGTCCCCGTGCTGGCCGACGTGGGTCTGGTGCTCGAACTCAACCTGCATCGAAAGGCGTTGACGGCAGCGGCCGATGCCGCCGCGCGCCACCCCGGGCTGACCGTCGTCGTCGAGCACCTGGGCAACCCCCCGAACCTGCGCGCACCGGCCGCGGTGGAGTGGTACCGCGAGGTCGAGCGCGCCGCCGCGAGCCCGGACGTGGTGGTGAAGATCTCCGGCCTGCTCACCCAGCAGCACGGGGTGCCGCCCCGGCGCATCGCGCACATGGTGCGCCACGTCGTGGACGCGCTCGGCCCCGATCGCTGCCTCATCGGCTCCGACTGGCCGATCTGCCTGCCCCGCGGCTCACGGGCCGAATCGCTCGCGGCGTCCCAGCTCGGGCTGGCCCATCTGGCGGACGATCAGCGAGAACGCCTCCGGCACACGACCGCGGTCCGCGTGTACGGACTCGACGGCTGACCGAAAGCGTGGTTGACAGTGCTCGAACGCCCCTGATTCGATTCCCTCGATGATCGATAGACGATGAACCAGTGACCGGCTGCCCGCCACGCTGCAGGGAGCGTTCGATCATGACAGCTCCCGGTGTGACGCGGACCGGGCCGGCCAGAGGGTCACGGAACTGTTCGTTCGACGACAGCGAAGGCGGTGGGCCCGCCCATGAGGTCGTTCCATGGGAATGGCCGGCCAGGCGGTCGAAAACCCCCGGTGAGATCCCACCGGGAGAAGATGGGCGCGTATTATGTCGCAACTGACGTGCCCCAGTGCAGGATTGGGAATTCATGGCATCTCATGCGTCGGGTGGATTCGTCTCCACGCTGGCCACCAACAAGGACCGGTTCCGCAAGACCCTGATCTCGGACCAGGTGTACGAACTGCTCCGCCAGGCCGTCGTCGAGGGCGATCTCGCGCCGAACGACCGGGTGGTCGAATCGGAGATCGCGCGGCGGCTCGGTGTGAGCCAGGCCCCGGTGCGCGAGGCGGTCAAGCGGCTGGCCCGTGAGGGCCTGCTCACGCATGTGCCTCGCCGAGGCCACTTCGTCGTCGAGATCTCCGCCAAGGACGCGGAGTACGCCCGCCAGGTGCGCGAACCGCTGGAGGGCCTCGCCGCGCGGCTCGCCGCCGAGCACATCACCGAGGAGCAGCTCGCCGAGCTCGACGCGCTGGTCGAGCGGATGCACGAGGCGGTCGCCACGAACGACGTCAGCGGCTTCCGGGACGCCGACATAGGGTTCCACACCCTGGTCAGCCAGTTCGCGGGCAATCCGTTCCTGGCCCGGATGTGGGAGGTCATCGAGCCGAGCCTGCGCACGCTGCGGGCCATCTCCGACCCGCTCTTCGACGGTGACTGGTGCGCGATGGCCGACGAGCACGGCCGTCTCGTCGGCCTGTTGCGGTCCGGGGACCCCGCCGAGGCGGCCGAGGCGTTCGCCGACCACGCGGCCGGACGAGGGCCCGTCCCGGATGCGCGGCAGACGAAGAAGCCCCGCAAGAAGGCCGTGGCGAAGAAGGCGACGCCCCGGAAGACGGCGGCGAAGTCGAATTGATCAATAGGTCATGGGCCCGATCCGGAATTCCGGATCGGGCCCATGACCATGTGGCGCCGTTTACCGACGGGCGCCCGCGGTCCACTTGGGCGCCCCGTACTGATAGGCGCCCAGACTCGGCGTCGCGTCCGTGGATCCGTCATTGATTCCCGGAAGTGGAATCGCCTGATTGCGTGCCGGGGAAGCGGCGGTCAGCCGGTAGTCCCGGTCGGCCGCGTCGACGAACAGCGGATCGACTTCCGAGGGCAGGTTGTTCGAGAGGACGAGCCCGCCGTCGGTGGCGCCGTCCAGGCCCCGGATCGTACCGACGTTGTTGTAGATCTCGGTGCCGGTCGACTGCCCCGGTTCCTTCACGTAGAACAGCGTCATCCCACCGGTGTTGTTGTAGACGCCGTTGTCGTGCGAACCGGTGCCCAGACCGTTGAGCATCACCGTGCCCTCCCGGTTGCCCCAGCCCACGTTGTTCGCGATCACGAGGTCGCTCTGGCCGTTGTCCGCGTAGATCCCGGAGATCCCGAACGTGGTGGACGTCGTGGTCGGCGCCGGGTCGTGCAGTACGTTGTGGTCGATGGACGTGCCCATCATCCACGCGCTGCAGCAGGTGTAGATCGCGGCGACGTCCAGGCTCAGCCGGGCGTACCCGGAGATGTCGTTGTACGCGATCAGGTCCTTGCCCGGGGTGAGGCCGGCCACCTCGTTCCACTGGAGGTTGATGCCGCTGCGGCCGACGCGGGAGATCGTGTCGTGCGTGACCGTCTGGCTGTTGCCCTGCACGGCGATGCCCGCCGCGTAGGTGCCCATGTAGTCGACGTCGTGGATGACGTTGTCCGTGGCGGTGTTGTTCTGCCCGCGCAGGGCGATCCCGTTCCCGGCGCTGAGCGACAGATCGCTGTTCACGATCTTGTTCCGGGTGCCGTCGAGGATGATGCCGGTGTCGCCGACGCCCCGGGTCACCGTGCTGCCGCAGTCCGTCGCGCCCTGCGTGATGTCCGTGTAGTGCGACAGGTACTGGCCGTTGATGCCGTCCAGAGTGACACCGGTGCTGGTGGCACCCGTCCTGATCGTGGTGGCGAACAGGCCGATGCCGGCGACCGTCGTATGACTGGTGCCCGCCAGATCGAAGCCGAGGGTGCGGCGCTTGGCCTCGACGGTGTGGGCGCCGGGGTCGTCGGTGGCGTACATGTACAGGCGCTTCGCGGCCGGGTCGTAGAACCATTCGCCGGGATGCGCGAGTTCACCGATCTTCCCGGAGAGCGCGTACCGGGTCTCCCCGGGCACGACCTTGTGGACGCACGGCGGTGCGGTCTCCAGCGTCACCGAGCCGACGGCGGAGCTCTTCACCGTGGTGGTGGCCGAGACGTACCAGTAGCCGGTGAGGGCACGCGCGCCGTCCCAGTACCCCGCCGGGCGGGTCAGGTCCGCGTCGGCGACGGTGGCGTCCGCGCTGCCCTCACCGGCGTACTGGAGCGAGGGGGCGAGCAGGTCGAGGCCGGGATAGGGCCACTGGGCCTCGATGCCCATCTTCTTGTCGGTGAACAGCTGCACGGTGGTCACGTCCGTACCGAGGTCGACGTCCGTGCGGTAGACGTGCCCGGCCACCACCGCGTCACTGAACTGCGAGTCCGCGGTGAACGGGTCGGTCCTGGCGATCTCGGTGACATCGGCGGCGGTGACCGGCTGGAAACCGCCGATCTTCGAGGCACCGCTCACCGTCACCTTCGCGCCCGGGGCGGCGCGATAGGTGATCGGCAGTGCGGCGGTGCCGGAACGGGCCGGCACGACCGTCTCCTCGTACGTGCCGGACAGGACCAGGCACGTATCGCCCGGCACCATCACGTCGGCGCACTTCTGGATGTGCCGGAACGGGGTCCGGTCGCTCGTGCCGGAGGCGGTGTCCTGGCCGGACACGGCGACGTAGTAGGTCTGTCCGGCCCGGGGCTCGACCGGATGGGCGGCGGCGGGGTGACCGGCCGCCACCATGGCCAGGGATGCGAGCAGGGCTGCTGCGGACCACTGTCCTCTGCGGGACCGTGGCCTCCTTCTCCTCAGCACTCCGTAGTCCTTTCTCTTCTCTCGGCTCTTGCTCGGACGGGGAACGGTGAGCCCGGTCGTCCCTTTGGGGCTCATCCCTTCACGGCGCCGACGGTGAGACCGCTGATGATGTGGCGCTGCATGTAGATGAAGAAGATGACGACGGGCGCGATGGCGAGCAGAAGGTTGGGGAACACCTTCGTCAGGTCGGTCGAGTACTGGCTGATGCCGGCGTAGATCGCCGTCGTGACCGTGTAGTGCCCGGAGGACGGGCTGAGCAGGATCTGGGGGGAGACGAAGTCGTTCCAGATCCCGATCGAGTTGAGGATCAGCACCGTGACGACCGCGGGCCGCATCAGCGGGAAGATGATGGACCAGAACGTCCGGAACCGGCCCGCGCCGTCGATCGTCGCCGCGTGGTCGATGTCCACCGGGATGGTGCGGATGAAGCCGACGAACAGGAAGATGCTCACCGGCAGTGTGGACGCCACGTCGTGCGCCACCAGACCGGTCACGGTATTGGCCAGGCCGATCTCGCGCAGCACATAGATCACCGGGATGATCACGGCGGCGCCCGGAATGAACGTGCCGGCCAGGAAGTACAGCAGCACCAGCTGCGTACGCCGTTTGAGGCTGCGCGCGATCGCGTACGCGGCGGGGCCCGCGAGCAGGATGCACAGCACGTCCACGAGCACGACGAGGAACAGCGTGAAGCCGTAGCCGCCGATGACGTTGAACTGCGGGCTGTGGATCGCGGCCGACATGTGCTCGAAGGTCAGCCCGCCCAGCGGGATCGAGAACGGGTTGTCGAGAATGTCCTGCTGCGACTTGAAGGCGTTCACCACGAGCAGATAGATCGGCACGATCATCACGACGAGGAGAACGCCGAGCAGCACCCATCGCACGGGCGAACGGGCCTCCTCGTGCTTTGCGCGCCCCGTCTCGTCCGCCTCGGCCGGCAAGGCCTTCGGCTCGTCGCGGACCTCTGCCTCTAGTACGACCACCACCGGCTCCTCACTGACCTGTCGCGGCTTGGTCTTGACGGTTGCGCAGCGCCGTCACGAGAAGGGCGAGCGCGGCGGACACCACCATCAGGAACACCGCCTGCGCGGTCGCGTACCCGACCTTGGTGCCCTCGAAGGAACGGGCGAGAATGAGGTACGTGAACGTCTGCGTCGAACCGGCCGGACCGCCGCCGGTGAGGCTGACCACGATGTCGTACGCCCGGATGAGTCCGACCAGGTTCAGTACCGTCGCCACGGTCACCACGGGCGCGATCATGGGGATCACGATCCGCAGATTGATCTGGCGCCTGGAGGCGCCGTCGATCGCCGCGGCCTCCAGTAGTTCGGCGGGCACCGTCTGCAGAGCGGCCACGAACAGGACGACGTTGAAGCCGAATCCCGCCCACACGATCACGGCGATCAGCGAGATCAGTGCGAACTGCTCGTCGAAGAGGAATCCGAGCGGCTCGATCCCGAACTTGGCCAGGGTGTTGTTGATGGCGCCGTTGGTGCCGAGGATCGCCGCCCACAGATAGCCGAGGATCAGCGCGCTGATCACGTGCGGGAAGTAGGCGACGGCCCGGAAGAAGGAGTTCGTGCGCGAACGGCCCTTGAGGGCGAGCGCGTACACGAGCCCCAGACCCACCATGAGGACGGTACCGGCCACGGCGATCAGCGCCGTCACATACCAGGCGTCCGACGAACTCGGGTCGTCGAACAGATGCTTGTAGTTGTCGAGCCCGATGAACACCGCGGTGGAGAAGCCGTCCCAGTCCGTCAGACTGAGATAGACCGCGACGCCCACCGGTACGACGGTCATCACCGTGTAGAGCAGGACGGCCGGGCCGATCATCCCGAGGGAGACGGCCGACTCCTTCAGCCGCGCCCGGCGACGCTGCCCGGTCCCCGCGTTCAGCCCTGCGAGTTCCACCACTTGTCCAATCCGTCGGCGGCGTCCGAGGCGGACGAGCCCGTGTACAGGGACTGGACCTGCTTGTTGAGTTCGTCACTGAACCCGGCGATCGGCTGGCTCTCACCGGACTTCACGATCACCGACGGGGCCTTGTCCAGGACCTTCTGGACGGACGAACCGAGGCCGGACATCGGGTACGTGAAGCCCTCGCGCAGATTGCCGTCGGAGGCGAGCTGGCTCTTGATGGCCTCCGGGTCGGTGGTCGCCCACTTCACGAACTCGATCGCCTCGGCCCTGTGGCGCGACTTGTTCACCACGACGTAGGGGTTCGAGATGTTGCCGAACTGACCGGACGGGTAGGCACCGTCGGTCGGCATGGTGAAGACGCCGATGCCGTCGCTCTTCTTCGCGGCGTCCGCGGCGGGAACGAAGAACGAACCCATGACGTACATCGCGGACTTGCCGTTCAGGAAGGCCGTCTGGCCGTCCGCGTAGGTGAGGCCGAGCGCGCTCTTGTCCAGGTAGCCCTTGTCGATCCAGCTCTTGTAGTGCTCCAGGTAGGGCAGGTAGTCGCTCTTGGCGAAGGAGACCTTGCCGTCCTTGCGCTTGGCCGTCCACCCGGGGTCGGCGGTGAGCACCCCGGCGTCGGCCATCATCGAGAACTGGGATCCGGTGACCCACTGGCCGGCGGCCTGCAACGGCTTGTAACCGGCGTCCTTCAAATCCGCCATGGCCGCCGTGAACTGATCCATCGTCCGGATCTTCGTGGCATCGAGGCCCGCCTTCTCGAAGGCGGCCTTGTTGTAGAAGACGAGCGACTGGATCTGTTCGCCCACCCCGACCACGTAGTGCTTGCCGTCGATGGCGTACTGGTCGGCCAGCGGAGTCCTGGCGGTCCAGGGCTGGTCGGACAGATCGGCGAAGAGCGACGCGGTGTCGGCGTTCGGTGTGATCTGCTGGGCGACGTCCGGAGGATCGCCCGCGGCCAGGTCCTGTCTCAGCTTGGCGTCGGCCGAGATCGTGCCGGTCAGTTCGAGCTCGACCTTCACACCGGGATGATCCTTCTCGTACCCGGCGAAGAGGTCGTTCCAGTACTTCTCCGTCAGGTTCGGTGTGATGTTCACGATGACGCGGAGGGTCGTGCCCTCCGCGGCCTGGTCGGACCCGCCACCGCAGGCTACGGCCGAGGCCATCACCAGGGGAGCCACGGCGAGCCCGCAGGTACGGCGCCACATTGTTCTCATGGGACACGCTCCATTGCGTAGTCGTGAATAATCGATAGCTGCTGTTCGGCCGCGGAGTTCCCGGTGGGGCAGCGGTGGGAGGTCGCGGGCGGTCATGGGTGGGGATCGCCCGGCGGGGGTGGTGCGATGCGGCGGAGGTGGGGCGGGGCCCTCGCCTCGGTGACTATCGTCTATCGATTGCTGATGCTAGGTGCGGCACCCCGCTTGTTCAAGAGTGCTGCCGCAAACCTCTGAGTTCAGTTCTCCGGGATCCGTTCGGATCCACCGGCGAGCAACCACCGCACGGTCAAGCTGCCTTGGGCGCCGGGGGAGCGGACCGTGAGCGTGAGCCGGGTGAGCCGATCCCCCCAACTCCTGCTCAGGACGGGGTCGTCGAGGTCCTTGCGTACGATGGAGGCGACCGCGGCGCGAGGGTCCCAGCGCATCACCAGACCGTTCCCGTCGGAGGCGGTGACCGTGGCCCAGCCGTCCCCGTACTCGACCTGTCCGGCCAGGACATGATGCAGAGCCACGCTCTCCGTGCACCCCTCCCACCGCTCCTCGACACTCACCTGCGGGGAGTCGACTCCATCGGACCGGACGAGACGTACCGTGCGGTCCCAGCGGGTGAGCGTGGAGCGGGGATAGGCGCCGCTGAGCTCGGCGGTCATCCCGGCGACGCCGGGGGCGAGTTCGACGCGCACCTCCCGGGCCCGGTGGGCGGGGCCCGGCTGCTGCGCGGTGCCGGGGTCGGGCACGTTGTGCCAGTCGCTCCGGAACGGCCAGATCGCGTAGCGGTCCGGGCCGAAGGTCCGCGCGGTGTACGTGGGCCGGCCGACGTCCACCACCAGGGGCCGCCCGTTCGCCGCCACCCAGTACGAGCCGACGTCGAGGTGATTGTGGTGCTCGCCGTTGTGGCCGCCCTTCACCGCGACGGCCAGGCCGTCCGTGGTGCCCGCCGTCTCGCGGGCCACCAGGATCTGCAGGCGCGGCAGCCACGATTCACCCGCCAGCCAGGGCGCGGAGGTGTCCGGCTCGTCGGCCGTCACCGCCCGGCACCACCGCTCGTCGGCCAGTGCGGTGAGCGCCCGCCCGAGACCGGCGCGCGGTGGTGCGGCGCTGTGCTGCCGCCGCGCTCCGGCCAGTGCGTGCGCCACCGTCTCCGGCTGCCCGAGCCGCATGCCCCAGCGGAACGGCACCTGCCAGGGCTGGTCGGCGGTCAGCCGGGCGGGCGCGTCGCCCACGTTCACGTACCAGTCGCCGCCGAGGTGCATGCGCTGCGGGTACCGCAGCAACGCGCCGAGGAGAGCCGTCCGGCGGGCGTCGGGCGCGGGGCCGCCGGCGTCGGCCAGCAGGCCGAGGATCTCCAGCAGCCGGCAGGCCCCCACCCACCAGTAGGCGATGCCCTCGTCGATCCCGCCGTCGTCGGGGAGCGTGACCACGTAGTGGTCGAGCCCCTCCACGACCAGCCGGACGAGGCGGGCGCGCCGGGCACCGTCCTCGCACAGCAACAGCGCGGCGGCGAGGACGGCACCGTGGATCCACGGATTCCAGTTGTTGGCGCCGCCATCGGCGCCGATCCAGTGCCAGTCCCGGCGGCGTTCGAACGGCAGCAGCACCCGCTGTTCCACCTCGCGGCGCAGCCGACGCCGGAGCCCCGGCATCCGGCGGTCGAGATGAGGTCCCAGGGCATGGTCCGCCCATGCGAACAGTGAGGCGACCTCGGCGGCGCCCAGGTCGAGGCAGGGGTCGTCCGGATCGGGCACGAGATCGCCGCGCTGCGCGGCGAAGCGCTCGTGCGGCGCCCAGCACCAGGTACTGGCCTCGGCGAACGCCACCAGCCCGTCGATCGCGGCATCCAGATGAGGGCAGGCCCCGGGAGACTCCGTCGCCTCCGCCGACTCGCCGGTGAGAACGGCCGCCAGGGCCAGCAGGGACACCCGCTCCTGCAAGCCCCACGCCGCGTCCTCGTACGCGCCGCGATCACCGTCCCGGAAGGTACGGGCCCACGCACTCGCGAGCAGACGGGGTGCCGGACGCCCCAGCTCCTCGGCCGCGTCCGTCAGCACCTGCTCCCGCACCGGCCCCGGGACCCCGTCCCACACGGCGCGGCAGGTGACGTCGGGCACCCCGACCCGCGCGGCGGGATCGGCCGGTGACCGCTCCGGTTCCCGGCCGCCGTCCGGGCCCAGCACCGCCGAGAGGCGCTCGCTCAACGGCTTCACCACGGGGCTCACCGCCCGCCGTCCAGCTCCAGCTCGATCACCGGGAGCAGCACGTCGGGCCGGGCGATCGGCAGGGTCAGGGTGAGGGTGCCCGTCGGCTGGTCAGGCGGCGCGAGGTTGTTGTGCTCGTGCCGCGCGCCGTCCATCTCGTGGAACCGGATCTCCGAACCGTCGTGCAGCAGCTGGGCGTAGCGTACGCGCCCGGCCAGTCCCGGCAGATGGAGGTGTCTGAGCGGCCAGGCCGGCAGGTGCACATAGAGACGGTTGCCGGACTGCGTGTACAGGGCGTTCGCGGGTGTCTCGAACGTGCTCGGACCAGCACCGTGCACGGACCGCGCGTGCAGCTCGGCCCACGCGCCGATGGCCCGGAGCGTGGCGCGGGCCCGCGGGTCCAGGGCGCCTCGGCCGGTGGGGCCGACGTTCAGGATGAGATTGCCGCCGCAGGCGACGGACTGCACCAGCATGCGGACCAGCAGCGCGGGGTCCTTGTACTCGTGGTTGTCGCGGTCGTACCCCCAGGAGCCGTTGAGCGTGTGACAGGCCTCCCACCTCACCTGCTCGCCACCCCGCTCCAGCGGCCGGTCCGGCTGGTACTGCTCGGGCGTCACATAGTCACCCGGTATGCCCAGACGGTCATTGACGAGAATGCCCGGCTGCAACTTCTTCGCCATGGAGCGGAGTTGCTCCGCACCCCACTCCGCAGGACCCTTCTCCGGATACGTGAAGTCGAAGAAGAGCAGGTCGATCCGGCCGTATCCGGTGAGGAGTTCGCTTATCTGCCCCTCCATGTACGCGCGGTAGCGCGCCATGTCACGCGGCTCCCGCTCGGCCTCGGTGCCGCGCAGCGGATGGTGTTCGTCGACCGTGAAGTCGGGGTGGTGCCAGTCGAGCAACGAGTAGTACAGACCGACGCGCAGGCCCTCGGCGCGCATCGCGTCGACGAACTCGCGCACCAGGTCGCGGCCCGTCGCATGGACCGAGGTGTAGTCGGACAGCGCCGAGCCGAACAGACAGAAGCCGTCGTGATGCTTGGCGGTCAGCACCGCGTAACGCATCCCGGACTCCCTTGCGGCACGCGCCAGTTGGCGCGCGTCGAACAGATCGGGATCGAAGCGCTCCAGGTAACGGTCGTACTCCTCCTGCGACATGGCCTCCCGGCTGCGTACCCACTCGTGCCGCGCGGCCAGGCTGTACAGACCGAAGTGGACGAACAGTCCGAAGCGCGCCGCCTCGAACCACCCGGTGGAACCAGGGGAATCGGGCGAACCAGGGGAATCGGGGGAAGCACCGGTCACGGAAGGCTCCTGATGGATTGACAGCACTAATCGATTGGCTGTTATCTACCATCGATAGGCGATGATGTCACTGGCGTTGCGTGCGACGAGCACGCGGAGAGGCAAGTGCATGCACCCGATTGGGGATCAGGAAGCGCCGTCGGCGGGGGAGCCCCGCATCCATGGGCAGGGGGAGCCCCGTACCTATGAATCGATGCGAGCGCCGGTCCACACCGCGGCCTACGTACGACCCACCTCACAGATGGTGGAGGCCCTCAAGGACGTGAGCGCGGCGACGGCCTGCGCGAAGCTGCATCAGATGGGCATCACCCGGACGTTCATCGACGGCCCGGTGCCGCTGCACCGCGAACCGGACGTCAAGGTCACCGGCGGTGCCGTGACGCTCCAGTTCCTGCCGCAGCGCGAGGACGTCTTCAACGGCGCGGAACAGGAGGACATCGAGCGCAAGACCGCGCTGTGGGGCGTCCTCGAATCCATCCAGCCCGGCGACGTGCTGGTCGTCTCGGCGCACGGCAGCCACTTCACCGGCTGCCTCGGCGACATGCTCGTGCGCTACTTCAAGCTGCGCGGCGGCGCGGGGATCGTGGTCGACGGACGGGTGCGGGACGCGGCCCGGATCCGCGCGCTCGGGGTGCCCGTCTGGTGCACCGGCGTCACCCCGCACTACGCCTCGCAGACCGAACTGTTCCCGTCCGCGTTCAACGTACCCGTCGGCGTCGGCGGCTCCCTGGTGACGCCCGGCGACCTGATCGTCGCCGACGAGGACGGCGCCGTCGTGGTGCCGCAGCGGAACGCCGTCCCGCTCGCCGAGGACTCCCTGCTGCACCAGGACCGGGAGGAGTTCGCCCGCCGCCGCCTCGACGAAGGCGGACGGCTCTCCGACTACTACCCGCTCACCGGCGAGGGCCTGACCGAGTACCTGGCGAGCCGGCCCGCCACCTGAGCCCCGGCGGACCGCCGATGAGCACGCGGGCCCGCCCGGCGCCGGGGCCGCGCGCCCCGGATCCGTTCGTGGGCGCGCCCGTCACAGCCATCCGCGCCGCTGCGCCTGCAAGGCCATCTGGAAGCGGTTCGCGGCACCCAGCTGGGCCATCAGGATCTGCAGGCGGCGGAAGAGCGTGCGGCGACTGATTCCCAGCTCGCGGGCGATGACGTCGTCGGTCGCACCACCCGCGAGGAGCCACAGCAGACGGCGGTCCGCGGGTGGCACGCCTCCCGGGCGGGTGGTGCGGCCGTGGAACGGCAGGGCGCTCTGCCAGGACTGTTCGAACAGCGCCACGAGCGCGGAGAACAGGCCGCAGGGCTGTACGACCAGCATGGTGTTGTGCACGTCGGCCTCCTGGATCGACAAGGACACGAGCGCGTACGACGCGTCGATGATCACGAGTTTGACCGGCACCGACGGCAGCACCCTGGCCTGTTCGCCGGCCCTGATACACGGCTCGACGGCGTCCTCCAGATGGCCCGGATGCTCCAGCGACTCCCGTGAGTACACGACACGCTGCGTCACCCCGCGGGCGAGCGTGGCCAGCGCGTCCTCCGTCGCCCCGGGCAGGGGGAAGTACGGCGGTGACTCGAACTGCCGGATCTGGTCGCGGGCGCTCGCCCAGGCGTGGCGGATCCTGGGTCCGATGGCGTCGCCCGTGACGACCTCGACGAGGTTGTCGTTGTACGCGGCGAGCCGGTGCCGCCGGAACGACTCGAACGCGCCCCCGACGGTGATGCGCGACTCCTCGACCTCGGCCGCCCGGTGCCGGGCGAGGATCTCCAGGCCCGCGGTGGGCGGAACCGGGGCCACCACATCACCGTCCCCCTCGGCGGCACTGGCCAGACCGGCGTCGACGAGCGCGGTGTACGCCCCGGCGAGTTCCGCACCGCCCAGACCGGCCGCGGCACCGATCGCGCTCAGCGGGGCGGGGGCCAGCTCCAGCAGCGCCAGATAGACCCGGCCCGCCACATGATCGATTCCCAGAAGCCGAAGAGCCTCGCCGAGTTTCGCGTTCGTCATACGGTGCATTATCGACGGCTCCTGTCCGGATCGTGGCCGATCCGTGCCAGTGGCGGTCTTCGGCACCCAACGCGCGCGCCGCGGGTTACGGTCCGGGAGCCGCCGGCGACCGTCGGCAGCGAGGGCGCCCGGACCGCACCGGGCGGGAGCCCGCCCTGTCCATCGGGCCCCCTGCCCCTCGCAGCGGAGGAACCCACCCAGAAGAAGGTGCATGACGTGGCAAAACGCCGGAAGAACGGGCTCTACTCAGGGATCTCCGAGGAACTGTCCGCTCTGATGCGGACAGGATGGGCGGACACCGAGCGGCACGACCTGCGGCTCGGCGAGCAGTCTCCGCACGCGGCCCGCCGCCGTGCCGCGCTCTCCGCGCGCTTTCCCGGCGAGCGCCTCGTGATCCCCTCGGGGAACCTCAAGGTCCGCTCGAACGACGACACCTACCCGTTCCGCCCGTACTCGGGATACGTGCACATGACCGGGGACCAGGCCCGGGACGGCGCGCTCGTCCTCGAACCCCGCGCGGACGGCGGCCATGACGCCTACTGCTACCAGCTGCCGCGGGACAGCAGGGACAACGACGAGTTCTGGACCGGCGCCACGGCCGAGCTGTGGATGGGCCGGCGCCGCTCCCTCGCCGAGTCGGAGCTCGTGCTCGGACTGTCCTGCCGCGACGTCCGCACCGCCGCCGATGACCTGGCCGCCTCCACAGGCGCGCCGACCCGGGTCGTCCGCGGTGTCGATCCGTCCCTGGAGGCGGCCGTCACCACCGACGAGGAGCGCGACGCCGAGCTGGAGGAGGCGCTCAGCGATCTCCGTCTGGTCAAGGACGACTGGGAGATCACCGAGCTCCGCAAGGCCGTGGACTCCACCGTGCGCGGGTTCACCGATGTGATCGGCGAGCTCTCCCGGGCGATCGCTTCGTCCGAGCGGTGGATCGAGGGCACGTTCTTCCGCCGCGCACGCCTGGAGGGCAACTCCGTCGGCTACGGCTCGATCTGCGCCTCCGGCGAGCACGCCACGATCATGCACTGGACGGACAACGACGGCCCGGTGCGCCCGGGGGACCTGCTCCTGCTCGACGCGGGTGTGGAGACGCACACCCTCTACACCGCCGACGTCACCCGCACACTTCCGGTGAGCGGGACCTTCACCCCCCTCCAGCGCAAGATCTACGACGCGGTGTACGAGTCCCAGGAAGCCGGGATGGCCGCCGTGAAGCCGGGTGCCGCGTACCGGGACTTCCACGAGGCGTCCCAGCGCCACCTGGCGGAGCGGCTGGTCGAGTGGGGCTTCATCGAGGGCCCGGCCGACCGCGCGTACGAACTCGGCCTCCAGCGCCGCTTCACCATGGCGGGCACCGGCCACATGCTCGGCCTCGACGTGCACGACTGCGCGCAGGCCCGGCACGAGGAGTACGTCGGCGGTGTACTGGAGCCGGGCATGGTGCTCACGGTCGAGCCCGGCCTGTACTTCCAGCCGGACGACCTCACCGTGCCCGAGGAGTGGCGCGGCATCGGGGTCCGGATCGAGGACGACCTGCTCGTCACCGACGACGGCCACGAGAACCTGTCCGGGGGCCTGCCGCGATCGGCGGACGACATCGAGGCGTGGATGGCCCGGTTCGCGGGCTGAGCGCGGAGCAGAAGGGGCCCTGCCGGAAGCCCCGGACCGATCGGGTTCCGACCGGCGCGCGGCGGCGCGCCGGTCTCCCGGAGGGCCGGGACGCCGTCCCGCCGCTCGCCGTCCTGGTCCGGGAGACCGCCGCCGACGCGCTCCGATAGCGTGTCAGTCCGCGAGCTTCCAACACAGCAGGGCATCCGGGGTCCCCTTGGCCCAGGCACCGGTGAAGGCGACACCCGCCACATACTCGTCGGTGCCGCACCGGCCCTTGAAATCGCCCAGGGCGAACTCACCGCCCGGCTCCCCGGCCGGCCGTCACCGCGGTCGAACCAGACGCTGTGTGGTGCGGACCGGTGTACCCGTAGAAGTGCGCCGAGTACACGAGCCTGTCGGAAGCGACCAGGGTGTGCGACACGGTACGGGCCGGCTCCAGTGTGGGTCGCCCGTGAGCGAACCCGTCGAGGGGGATGCCCTGCCAGTTGATGCCTTCGACGAGCACCAGGAGGTCGGGGTCGGCCTCGGTCAGCAGCCGGTCGCCGAGGTGTCGAGGACCACCGCGAAGCCCTCAGCCGTCGTGGCGGCGACGACGGCGTCGAATACCTGGAGCGGTGTCCTGCCCCGCAGCGCCGGGTTGGCGGCGACCGAGGCGTCGGGGCCGGCCGCTGATCGTGCAGCATCTCGTTCGAGAACGGCAGACGAATGCTGTTGATGCCCAGCTCATGGAAGTCGGTGGGGATCGTCCCGATCGGCGCGTGATCCAGGCCGAGCGGCATCTGGCCGGCCTTCTTGCCGTCATGACGGTTCGCCCGGTCGTCGATGTCTCCGGATCCGTTCCAGGAGCCCTGTGCGCCCTGCCAGCTGGCGGACCTGAGCGTGAACCGGTTGCCGGAGGCGTCGACGATGTACCGGCCACGGGTACTCAGCGGCGCCGGCCGAGGTTGTACACAGCCGGGCGGGCGGGACCGGGGACGCCGTACGGCAGAAGGCCCGGTACGACGCCATGCCACGGGCCCCGTCGCCACGGTCTCCGCATCCGGTGCGGAGCGCGCACCTCAGCCGCCGAGCGCATGCACCTCGCTCAGGACGGCGCGCATCTGCGGTGCCGACTTCTGCGCGTAGTCACTGCCTGTGTATCCCCACCAGTCCCAGCAGCCCTGAGGATTGCCGCGCAGGAGGCTGATGTCGGTCTGCGGGTACAGGATCACCAGATCGTTGGTGTCGGCGTACTCATTGAGATGGGACTCACGGGCGAACCGGTCGCCCACGAACTTGTTGTCGCTCATACAGCCGTGCAGGGCGACGACCAGCTTGCACGCGGCCCCCGCCGCGCAGGAGTCGGGCGTGTAGAGGAAGCTGCTGCTTCCCATGCTGTACCACTGGGCCAGCCCCCCTGGCACGTACCGGTTCTGGTCGTGCCGGCTGATGGTGCCCGACTGGGTCGCGGCCGGAGGATTCACCCGCCCCAGCCAGTGACCCAGCATCTCCCCCTGCGGATCGTTGCCGCAGTTGATCAGGAACGGGTAGAACGTGGTGCCACAGCTCAGCGGGGCGTTGGGAGTCGGCCAGCCGTGCCCTGCCGGATCGGTGTCGTGGTAGGCGGTCCGGGCCCCGAAGTCACGGTAGAGCTGCACTCCTTCGTCACTCACCGAGGTCCGGACCAGGGGATCCTTGGTGCCGTGGTACGTGTAGACGGGCTTGCCCGCCAGGTTCGACGCCGGGTCGATCCGGCCCTCGGCCGACCAGCGGCGGACGATCTGCTCGATGCCTTCCGGATCGGTCGAGATCAGCCCCGTACCGCAGGCGATCAGCCCCACGACGATGCCGCCCTTGCCGCAGTAGTACGGACCCGCGGCGACGATGCCCGCGCCCTTGAAGGTGCCGGAGTAGGCGACCTGGAGCTGCGAGGCCATGAAGCCGCCGGACGAGATTCCGGTGACATAGGTATCGGTGATGTTGAGCCGGGGAAGGCCGGGTTCGGCCGCATGGGCGGGGGCGGTGAGCCCCAGGGCGGCGGCCAGGACGGCCGTCAGGGTGACTGCGGCGGACCGCAGGGAGCCGACATTCATCGTGTGCACTCCTTCACTGGTGTCCGTCCGGGAAGAGGGGGGCGGAGGCCGGGTTCGCAAGGACGGACGGGGCCATGGTTGGCCGTGCGCCGCCCCGCGGGAAATGGAGGTGTGCCACGTCGTCGACGCGCGATGAGTGGAGATTTTCTCCGTCGCCCGGTGTGCACGACGGCAGGGTGCGGTATCACTGGCCGGGTGACGACGAAGCCGGAGACCACCGGTGCTCTGCTGCGCCTGCTGCGCGAGGAGGCCGACGAGGGGGAGTTCCGCGCGGTGGCGGCCGCACCCCGACTCGTCGACGACGCACTGGAGATACGTGCCAGGCTCGCGGCCCACCGCCGCCGGGAGGCCGCCCTCGCCGCGCTCTACGAGACGGCCGGCGACCTCGCCTCGCTGCGCGATCTGGAGGACGTCCTTCAGGCCATCGTCAGCCGCGCCCGGACCCTCGTCGGCACCGATGTCGCATATCTGCTGCTCTCCGACCCCGAGGAGGGCGACACCTACGTACGCGTCACCGACGGCATCACGACGGACGGGTTCAAGACCGGCCGGCTCGCCGCCGGAACCGGCCTCGGCGGACTGGTCGCCGCGACCGCGGTGCCCTACCACACGGCCGACTACCCCAACGACGCCCGCTTCGAGCACACCGCGTACGTGGACGGTGTCATCGGCGCGGAGGGACTGGTGGCCATCCAGGGCGTCCCGCTGAAGTTCGGCGATCAGGTGTACGGGGTGCTGTTCGCCGCCAACCGCCGTGTGCGGCCCTTCTCGCAGGACGAGGTCGACCTGCTCATCTCGCTGGCCAATCACGCCGCCCTCGCCATCGAGAACGCCACCCTTTTCGAGGAGGTCCGCAAGACGGCCGCCGTCCACGAACGGCTCACCGCCGTGGCACTCGACGGCGGCGGACCTGCGGGGCTGGCATCCGCGCTGGCCGACGTACTGCGCGGCAGCGTCCTCGTCCTCGACGCACAGGACCGGCCGCTCGCCTCGGCGGGCGAAACACCGCCCGAACCCTCCGGCCTCGTAAGGGAGATGGCCCAGGCCCGGACCGGCCGCGGCTCCGCAGTGCGCGGAACCATCTGCGTCACCCCCATCGTCGCAGCCGACGAACACCTCGGCACACTGCTGCTCGTACGCGCCGGACTCGATGCCTCCGACATCCACGCCCTGGAACGGGCCGCCCAGGCGGCCGCCCTCATGCTCCTCGGCGAACGGACGGTCGCGGAGGCGGAACACCGGCTCCGCGGCGAGATCCTCGAAGACCTGCTCGGCGCACCGCACCGCGACCCCGAAGGGCTGCGCCGCCGGGCCGCGCTGGTCGGCCTCGACCTGGAACGAGACCATGTGGTGCTGGTGGCCCGGGGCGGTGACACCACCAGAAGGCGCCGCATCACGGAACTGGCGGGCGGCCACGCCACCCGGCTGGGCGGAATCGCGGGCGAGTACGGCGGTAACACGGTCGTCGTCCTGCCCGGGGCCGAAGACCCGGGCGCCGCCGCCCGCACCCTCGCCGCCCTGCTGACCGAGGTGATCGGGCACCCCGTCACGGTCGGTGCGGAGCCCGCGGCCCCCGGCGCGGCGGCTCTCGTCGAGGCCCACCGCGACGCCGCCCGCTGCCTGGAGGTACTGGTCGCGCTGGACCGGGCCGGCGAAGGCGCCTGCCGGGACGATCTCGGCCTCCACGGCATACTCCTGGGCGCGGCGGCCCGCGACGAACTGGACCGCTTCGTCCGCCGTACGATCGGCCCACTGGTGCAGCACGACGAGACCCGCGGCAGCGACCTGGTACGCACCGCGGTCACCTACTTCGCCTGCGACGGCAACCTGAGCCGCACCGCCACCGCCCTCTACGTCCATGTCAACACGCTCTACCAGCGCATCGACCGCATCTCGGTCCTGCTGGGCCCCCGGTGGCGACACGGCGACCACGCACTCCAGGTCCACCTGGCCCTCACCATGTGGCGAACGTCGGGTCAAGGTCTTTGAGAGCTGTCGCACCTTCGTTCACCGAGGCGGTTGTGATCGCGGCCAGAATGCTCGGCCGCGGCACCGGGGACGACGGGGGTGTGGCAGGCCACACCCCAAGTGGATGGCACACCGCAGTGACCGGGCACGCACCGGTGCGACATGGTCGGCAGCATGACGACAACCCCACCTCCCACCAGCACGCACGGACCAGCTCGCTCCGCAGGCATCTCCGGTCGCGTATGCGCCGCACTCGTCGCGCTCGCCGCGGTCCTGGCCCTTGCTTTCGTCATCGCGCCCCGCCCATGGGCGGCGAGCATGTCGGACGGCGACTTCCGCGATCAGCGCAATCTCATCGAGCGCCTCTCCGATGCGTTCGTCGACTACTGGGACTCCGGCGACCGGGACATTTCCCCTGACTTGAAGAACGTCATGGATTACTGGCTCCAGTACCACGTGGCCAAAGCCGTGTTCGCCGCACTCCTGCTCCTTGTGCTCATCGCGCTCGGCGTTCATCTCTGGAGGTCATTTCTGCGGGCCGACGGGCTCGGGGCGGGAAGCAGGGCCGCTCTCGCGGCGGCCGGAGGCGTCGTCACGGCGCTTGCGCTGTTCTCTTTGGCGGCGGTGATGGCCAACATCCAGGGCGCGACAGCGCCTCTGTCCTCGCTTCTGTCCATGCTGCCGATCCGCACGCCCCACGGAGAGCTCGCCGCTACGCTCGACCAGGTCAGGAAGGACCTGGCCGACTACCCGAGTGCCGGTGGGCGGACTCCGGCCGCCGTCGAGGTGATGGTCAGTGACTTTTCCCGCTACCACGCGGTGATAGCCATGGCCGCGACGATGGTGGCGGTCGTTCTGATCGGCCTGAGTGTGGCTTCGTGGAGGAAGTCCGCGAGAACAGGGGCGTCCGACAGGCGGACAAGGCGTGTGTTCAGGTGGTTCGGTCTCCTGTCCGCCCTGTTGTCGCTGGCCGTCGTCGTTGTCGCTGTGGCCAACACGGCCACCACGGCCGATCCGGCGCCGGCGCTTCTGGGTTTCTTCAGGGGCGGGTGGTGACGGGCCGCCGCCAGGCGTCGAGGTAGGCGAGGACGGCGAGCACCCGGCGGTGCCGGGCGTCGTCGGGCGGCAGGGAGAGCTTCGCGAAGATATTGCCGATGTGCTTTTCCACCGCGCTGTTGGAGAGCACCAGCCGCCGGGCGATGGCCATATTGGAATGGCCCTCGGCGATCAGTGCCAGCAGCTGCCGTTCACGCGGGGTCAGCGCGCCCAGCGGGTCGTTCCGGCCCTGTCCGGCGAGCAACTGGGCGACGACCTGAGGATCGAGCACCGTCCCGCCACGGGCGACCCGGTCCAGGGCGTCCAGGAACTCCTCGACCTTGGCGACCCGGTCCTTGAGCAGATAGCCGACGGCGCCGGAACCGTCCGCGAGCAGGTCGGTCGCGTAGGACATCTCCACGTACTGGCTGAGTACCAGCATGGGCGCGCCGGGCAGTTGCCCGCGGGCGGTGACCGCCGCCCGCAGGCCCTCGTCCGTATGTGTCGGCGGCATCCGCACATCGACGACCGACACGTCCGGGCGGTGTGCGAGCACCGCCTCGACCAGGGCGGGGCCGTCACCGACCGCCGCCACCACCTCGTGACCGTCCTCGGTGAGCAGGCGGACCAGCCCCTCGCGCAGTAGCACCGCGTCATCGGCGACGACGATCCGCAGCGGAGCGCGGACCGAGAGGCCCGGCAGGGCCCCGGACGTCGGTTCGTCCGAGCTCAGTGACATGGCAACTCCGCACCCACCGTCGTCGGGCCGCCACCGGGACTCTCGACCCGCAGCCGGCCGCCGACCGCGTGCACCCGGTCGGCCAACCCCTGTAGCCCATGTCCCTTGGCCAAGGCCGCGCCTCCCACTCCGTCGTCCGTCACCCAGATCCGCAGCACTTCCTCAGTGTGGCGCATCCCGACGGTGCATCGGCCGGCGTGGCTGTGCTTGGCCACGTTCGTCAGTGCCTCGGCGACCACGAAATAGGCGGCCGTCTCGACGGCGGCATCGAGCCCACCGCTCAAAGGGCCGGCGTCGAGCTCCACCGGTACGACGCAACGCGCGGCGAGGGCGGAGAGCGCCTCACGCAGTCCACGGTCGGTGAGGACCGGTGGGGCGATGCCCCGTGACAGGGCCCGTAGCTCCTCCAACGCCTCCTGGGTCTGGACCACCGCATCGGCGAGTGCGGCCCGGACGAGCTCCGGCTTCCTGTCGAAGTTGTGCTGGGCGCGGCCCAGTTCCATCGCCAGACGGACCAGCTGCTGTTGGGGACCGTCGTGGATGTCGCGTTCGAGCCGGCGCAGGGCGGCCACCTCGGCGGTCACTGCCGCGACGGCCTGCGCGCGGGCGGTGTCGCGCTCCTGTTCCAGCCCGCTGATCCTGCGGTACAACGCGGACGTGCTGGACAGCAGCGCCTGCCCGAGACCGGCCTGGGCGGCGACGCACGCCCGGGTCAGCAGCGGCAGGGTGCACAGCAGCAGGACGCCGACCGTGATCGCGAAGACGACCCGGTCGGCCGGCGACGTCAGCCCCAGACTCAGGGCGACATGGGACTGGTCGCTGCCCGCGTACAGGGTCATGGGCCGCAACGACCCGGGCGTGACCTGACTGCGCAGCGGGTACGTCACGGTCGCGACTCCCACGAACCACCACAGCGCCGTCACCACGGAGGTGACCACTACGACGGGGAGCACGAACACCGCGTGCGCCAGATCGAGCCACAGCCACGGGTCCGCCGAATCGGCCGTCCCTTGCGGCCTCGGCCGCCGACCCGCCCCCTGCGTCCCACCGGCCCGGGACCGGACCTGGCCGATCCGCCACCACTCCAGATCGCCGGGCCACCGAGCGAGTGCCAGAGCCCGCTCGGCGACGGGCGACCACCTCGGCGACAACGAACCGATCGCTCCGGCGCCCAGTCCGCAGACCACCAGGAGAAGTCCGGCAGTGGCGCTCAACGGCGCGGTGAGGAGATACAGCGACTCCGCCAGCGTGCGACGCCCGACACGAACGATGAACCTGGCACGTGGCCGCCACCGAACCGCAGCCACGGAAGGCAACGACTCAACCATCCGGACAGCATAGTGTCGCCCCGACCAGGACCTCTGATCGATCGGGTCGGGCCCGAGGCGCACCACGACGACCGCTTGGACAGTGACCGTCGGGGTGGTGGCCCCGGCTCACCGCACATCTGTCCGGCCGCCGCGCATCTACCTCAGGGCCGATGCGGCGGGCCACTATGTTTCCCGTGCCCCTGCCGGAGACGGGCCTCGTCTGCCGACCGGGCGGCCTCGTCCGCCGCCCCGGCCGGGCTCACCCGGTACCGCACCGCCTCGGCCGGGATCAGCGGTCCCGCAACGCCCGGTCCCAGGTCCCCCACCCCACTGAAGGAGCCCTCGTCGTGCCCGAACAGCAGCCCTTCGTCCTTGACCCCACCGGCGCCGACCACCACGCCGAGCACCTTGCCCTGCGTGCCCGCGGGGCGGCCACGCTCGTGGACATCCTCGGGGTGACCGCGTGGTCCGTCTCCGATCCCGGCCTCCTGAAACAACTCCTGATGCGTGCGGACGTCTCCAAGGATGCTCGTGCGCACTGGCCGGCCTTCGCCGACACGGTCACCACCTGGCCCCTCGCTCTCTGGGTGGCGGTCGACAACATGTTCACGGCCCACGGCAGCGACCACCGCCGTCTGCGACGACTGATCGCCCCTGCCCTGTCGGCCCGCCGAATCGCCGCCCTGACCCCCGTCGTCGAAGACCTCGTCACCGGCATCCTCGACGACCTGGACGTCCTCCCGGCCGGCGAAGTGGTCGACCTGCGCGAGCACGTGGCCTATCCGCTGCCGATCGCGGTCATCGGTCGCATGATGGGCCTCTCCTCCGTCGAGCTGAGCGGTCTGCGTACGGTGGTGGACCGGGTGTTCGCCACCACCCTCTCCGCTGACGAAGCCGCGGCGAACACGGCGGCTCTCTACCGGCTCCTCGACGAATTGATCGCCGCGAAGCGGTCCTCGCCCGGCGACGACATGACCTCCCTCCTGATCGCCACCCGGGACGAGGACGGCGATGGGAGCGTTCTCACCGACGCCGAATTGCGCGGCACCCTCGTGCTGGTGATCAGCGCCGGATACGAGACGACCGTCAACGTCATCGACCAGGCGATCACATCCCTGCTGGCCGACCCGGAGCAGCTGGCCCACGTCCGCGCCGGCCGGTGCGGCTGGAGTGATGTCGTCGAGGAGACGTTGCGCCACGAGCCGGCCATCAAGCACCTGCCCCTGCGGTACGCGCTCAAGGACATCCCCCTGCCCGGTGGGCAGACCATCCGGACCGGGGAGGCGATCCTCGCGTCCTACGCCGCCGCCAACCGCCACCCGGACTGGCACGGTGAGAACGCCGACGTCTTCGACGCCACCCGAACCATCAAGGATCACCTCGCTTTCGGGCATGGCGTCCACTTCTGCCTCGGCGCGCCCCTCGCCCGCCTCGAAGTCGTGGCTGCCCTGCGTCAGCTGTTCGCACGCTTTCCGGACGCCCAACTCGCTGTACCTGCCGGGGAACTTCGGCCTCTGCCCACCTTGATCAGCAACGGGCACGTGGAGCTGCCCGTCCGCCTGCGGCCGGCATGACGCATGATGCAGATCACGCGTCCTGCGCGGTGCGGATCACGGCACCGCCCGTCAGACCCCCAGAGTGCGAGCCGTGAACCCGGCACGGCCGGCGAGCGCCGTCAACTCCTCGGCCCGCGCCGCGCGCAGACACACCACCGGGTAGCAGTCCGATTCGATGTCGAGGACAGCGAGCGCCGCACCGACATCGCGATAGCGCCGACCGCAGGCCGCCAGGAAATCGTACGTCGGCAGGGACATCTCGTCGGCGTCGAACAGCACCCAGGGGTCCACGGACGGCCGGGAGTCGAGCAGCTTCAACTGGGCCCGGATCTCCTGCGGATCCTCCTTCCAGTCGAATTCCGCGAGCAGCTGGTGGTCATAGAGCGCATCCACGAGCGCTATCCATGCGAGTTCCGCGATGGGCTCGTGGATGCCGCGGTCATCCAGCCGGCTCGCGTGCGTCCGCACATAGCTCTCGGGATCGTCGTGGGCGTGCAACATCCGTTCGACGACGCGCGGATGGGCTGGGGCGAGAAGCGATGCCGTGGCCTCCAACGAGGTACGGGCAGTGGCGGTGCCGGACATGGTGTGCGCTCCTTGGGCGGTCGTGCGGCCGAGGCCGTCGTCCGGGCGAGGGCGTTCTCCCGGGCGGTCATGAAGAAGCCTGGCACAGGGGTATGACAACGGAACGTCGCGCCGGCCCGCCCCGGCCCCGACTCCTTCCCGACACACCCCACCTCTGACCAGCCGGGCCGAATCATCCCCGGGTGGAGGGACGAGGTGGAGCTCACCGCCAGAGCTGTTCGCCGAGCGTCCCGGCGGACGCCGCGCCGGGCAGTACGTAGGCCACGGCCGAGGCCCGGTGCTGGAGGAACGGCGTGAGGGCGTCGCGGGCGGCCAGCCGGTTCTGGACGCGGGTGAACTGGGCGGATTCGCGCATGAAGGCACAGAAGAGAAGGCCACGGTCGGTCGGGCCGTCGTCGTAGCTGTAGCTGCGGCGGAGCATACGGGCACCGCCGTCGAAGCGGGGGCTGGCGAGACGTACGTGGGCGGTGGCGGGGATGACGTAGGAACCGTCGGGGTTCTTGGCGTAGATGTCCGGCTCGTCATGTTCGGCGGTGCCGCTGAGGGCGACACCGTCGACGGTACGGCGGCCTATCGCCCGGTCGCGCGCGCTCTCGGAGAGCGCCGCGAAGCCGGTGACATCCATGCGGATCCTGCGGTAGACCAGAACGGTGCCGTTCCCGTGGGTTCCTGGAGGGCCCCAGACCCACTGCTCGGCGGCCGCGTGATCGGGGTTGGCGGTCCCGTCCTTGGAGCCGAACAGGTTGCGTGGGGTGGTGCCCGGGGCCGCGTGGGGCAGGAAGCCGGACTGTGTCCAGCGAGGCACGGCGCCGGCGGCGTGGGCGGCCCTGCCGACGAGTTCGGCGACGACGGTGAGCGTCCAGCGGTCGGCTGCGCACAGTTGGACCAGAAGATCGCCGTTGCTGCGGCGCGGATCGAGGCGGTCGCCGGGGAATTGCGGCAACTCCTTTAGTGAGGCAGGGACATCGAGGTCGAGCCGAGCGGCGAGAGCGGGACCGATGCCGACCAGGGAGGCGAGCCGGGTCGTGCCACCGCCCTGGAGCCGAGGGTCGGACGGGGCGTCGGAGGCGGCGGTGGCGAGCGTGCTGGTCAGCGCGCCGAGGACGCTGCGAAGGGCCTTCCGGTCGGCGGCGGTCGTGGTCTGGGGGAGGTCGAAGGAAAGCAGGTGCGTCGCCGGTTGCTGGGGCGCCGTGACGCCTGCCTGTCGGGCGCCGTGGAAGGGAACCGCGGCCTCGGCCGGCGGGGCGCCCGCGGTGGCACGGCCGGCTGTCCGGTCGCCTCTCGCCAGTTGGTCCGCTGCCGCGCCGACCCCGGCGGCCAGCACCGCTCCGGCTGCGAGCAGTGCCCTACGCCGCCCGGGACCGGTTGCCGCGGGGCGGGACGGATCCTGCGCATTTCCCTGTTCGGTGGGCATAGGCCTATTGGAGACGATAAAACATCTGACATGCAAACCCTGTCTGCGGAACGCCTGTTGAACCGATCGGCAGTACCGGAGGCGGTGTTCCGGGCGGCGCTGCGTCTGTCGGTGCTGGTCGTCGCGGTCGCGTTGGCGGCCACCGGGTGCTCCGGTACCGGGCCGACGTCCGGCGATGCGCGGCATCCGGCGGGGCACGTGCTGCGCGTCCCGCAGGACTTCCCCTCGGTGCAGCAGGCGGTGGACGTCGCTCGTGAGGGCGAGACGGTGCTGATCGGACCGGGCGTGTACCGGGAGAGCGTGCGCGTCACGAAGCCCCGTTTGGTGCTCCGTGGAACGGACCGCAACAAGGTGGTCTTCGACGGCGGTGTGCGTCGGGCCAACGGCATCACCGTGACCGGCGCCGGCTCGGTGGTCGAGAACCTCACCGTGCACGGCTACCTCGCCAACGGCGTGCTGTTCACCGGCGTCACCGACGAGCGGTTGCAGCAGCGCGGTGCCGGCGGCTCCGCCTACGACCCTCTGGACACCACTCGCTTCCCTCCCGTCCGGGGCTTCCGCGCGACCCGGGTCACGGCGTACAACAACGGCTTGTACGGCATCTACGCCTTTGACGCGCGTGACGGAGTGATCGAGGACTCCTACGCCTCAGGGCACGCAGACTCCGGCATCTACGTAGGCCAGTGCAAGCCCTGCGGCACCGTCGTCCGCGGCAACATCGTGGAGCGCAACGCGGTCGGCATCGAGCTGACCAATGCCTCGGACGGCCTGTCGGTGCTGGGCAATCGCGTCGTCCGCAACCGGGTCGGTGTCACGGTCAACTCCAACGACCTGGAGGCCCTCGCCCCGCAGCACGGCGCCGTCATCGCGGGCAACGTGGTCGCCGACAACAACGCCGCCGACACGCCCGAGCAGGCAGACGGGGGCTTCGGTATCGGCATCGGCATCGGCGGCGGCACCGAGAACCGCGTCCAGCGCAACCTGGTCCGGGGCAACCGGGCGGCCGGAGTGGTCGTCACCGACCCGCCGGGACATCCGGCGAGCGGCAATCGCGTCGAGGGCAACCGCGCCACCGGCAATGGCATCGACCTCGTGCTGGCCTCGGCCGACCCCGGCAACTGTTTCGCGGGCAACCGGCCGGAAACCCAGAGTCCGAAGGGCCTGGAGGGGCGCGCGGGCTGCGGCACCCGTGGTCGGGGCACGGCGCCCACCGGCCGGACCGCGTCGGTACAGGCGCCGCCCGGCGTGCCGTTCAGCCGGGTACCGGCCCCACACGCCCAGCCGTCCATGCCGGACCCGACGGTCCCGGGCAGCCCGGCTACCGGTCTGCCAGGGGTCGTCGATACGGCTGCGTATCCGCTCCCGAAGGACGTGGACGCCGTGCCGCACTCCCACTGAGCACGGCGCCGCGGTGGACTCGGGCCCGTTCACCGTGCCGCACCGAAGCGCGGGGCGAGGAGGGCCCTCGGCAACCGGGGAAGCCAGGGAGCATCGGCACCGAGAGGTCAGCCGGTGCCCCACGGCGCCTCGGGGAGCTTCGCGCGGCCGTCGCGCCCGGAGAACTCCACGGTGGTCGGAGTCCCCAGGCCCGGCATCCGCATCGTCACCCGCCGAAGGCCGCCGTCACTGTCGACCCAGTACGTCAGCGGCGACCGTCCGCCGTCGGGACCCGTACCGGGCGTGGCGCCCTGGGCGCGTGGCCCGGCGAACCGTTCGTAGTCGCGGCCGTCGATGCGGTCGCTCCCCAGCCGGCGAGCTCCGGACTGCGCGAGCAACAGCGGGTTGTCGGGGCGGTCCGCGCCGAGTTCGATCAGCAACTGGAGTCCGGCGTCCAGGGGATCGGTCGTGTAGGAGCGTGCGGACCAGCCCGAGCGCGGAATGTGCTCGGCCTGTTGCCAGGGCGGTCTGCTGTCGCCCTTGGGCTCAGGGGCCAGGCCGAGGCCGCCGGTGTCCCAGACGATCAGCCCGTGGTCGAGCTGCCCACCGGCGGGCGCGGAAGCTCCGGAGGCCCCGGAGGACCCGGTGATCTGGTAGCTCCCCACGGCCCGGTGGGTCCGGTAGTCCACGACCCCCTTGACCCGCACCACCACTCCGCCGCCCTCGGTGGCGGTCAGGGCCACCGTCAGGGGACTGGCCTGGTACAGATTCAACCGCGACAGCGCCAGCCGGGACGCCTCGTCCATCGTCACCGGCCGCTCGGTGGCGGTGTCGTCCGACAGGGTCCGGTAGGCCGCCAGGCCGCCCACCGCAGCGCCGCACGCCGTGATCGCGATCAGTGTCCTGAACCAGAGGGCCCGACGCGGCGTACGGCCGTCGGTCTTCCTCTTCCGAGCCATGCGGTCGCCTTCTCTCATCGGTCGGTCACACAGAAGGGCGGGTTCGCGAACCGCTGGTCCGCGAACCCGCCCGAGCCGGCCCGGACGGTCACCGGTGCCGGTCGCCCCGCTCCGGGACAGGCCCTAGCGGTGCTGTGCCCTTCGCCTGCGCATCAGTACGACCAGTGCCGCACCGAGGACGGTGAGCGCGGCGCAGCCGGCCAGGGCCAGCGACACCACCTGACTCATGCCCGTGGCAGCCAGGCCCGAGTTGGGTACGTGGCCAGGTGTACCCGGTGCGCCTGGAGCCCCAGGTGAACCCGGTTTGCCTGGTGCGCCTGGCTTCGATGCCGTTGGTGTCGGCGTCGGCTCGGTGGTGGGAAGCCGTCGGTTGACCGCCGTCACCGATACCCCGTCGTCGAGGTTGTCGGCGGTCAGTTCCAGCGGCCCGAACACGGGCACGTCCGGCGCGGCATAGCCTGCGGGTGGGCTGACCTCCTGCCAGTAGTACGTGCCCGGCGCTCCGGTGCCGCGGCAGATGCCGTCGGTTCCGGTCACGCACGGCTTGCCGACCTTGGTGTCCGGCTCCGCCCCGGTGGTCTGCAGCTCGTCGGAGCCGTTCGTCTCCTTCCACAATTGGAATGTCGCCCGGCCCAGCGCTCTGCCGTCCTGGTCGTGCTTGACCAGGCGCAGCTCGCCCTCCTGCTGCCGGAAGCCGAAGTCGTAGGTGTGGTCGTTCTCTCCTGGCCCGCCGGTGGTCAACGCCCGCTCCGGGAAGCGCGCGCCGCGCGGGACGATGCCCTTGGAGTCGATGAAGTGGTTGTCGCCGACATCCGCTTCCGTGGGCACCCACTGGTAGAGCGGGCCGCCCTTGGCGTAGTCGTCCGGTTTGTCGAGGCGGATGGTGTACTTGGTCTTCGGCTGGAGGCCACCGGTGACATTGGAGTCGTCGAAGTAGTACTCGCCGCGCGCCGTCGTCTCGGTCGTTCCCACGAGCTTGCCCGACTCGTCGTACAGATGGACGGTCGCGCCCGTGACCGGGCGCTGGCCCGGGTTCTGGATGCCCTTGCGCTCGGGGTCGTACCAGACCCGGTTGCCGATCTGGAGCGGGGCCTGGTCGCAGAGCACCTCCAGGTCGCCCATCGAGGCGCCCTTGCCGAACGGGGCGATGGTTCCTGGTGGGTTGAGGCGCAGGCCGGAGTCGGGGTCCTGCTTACCGTCGCGCTTGACGAAGGTGGTGCCGTACCCGAAGGCGGTGCTGTTGGGGTCGAAGCCGGCGGTCGCGATGGTGTCCTCGACCCTGGAGAGCGCCATGCCCGCGAAGGACGCGTTGTGGTGGGAGCCCATCCGGCTGGTGTCGTAGAAGCGGGTGCCCCGGGGGGAGAGTCCGCACCCGTTGTTGGTGTCCATCACGTACGACTCGCCCGCCAGGCACGCCTTGTTCAGGTCGCCGCCGGACAGGACGGTGGCGGCTGAGGTGGGCGTGGGGGCGGCCGGGGCCCGGTCGGCGAAGCGGTCGCGGAAGGCCAGCAGCATGGAACCGTCGGCCTCGAAGTCGATCTCGCCCAGCTCCGGTTCGGGCTGGGCCAGATAGCTCTGGCACGCCTGGCCGTTCTGGGAGGTCGGAAAGGTTTCGGTCCAGGGGAACCAGCCCGCCCCGTCGCACGGAGGCCCGCCGACCGTGGACTGACGCGGGTAGTCCAACGGCTGGTCCAGCACCGGCTTCTGGAACGCTCCGGTGTCGAGGTCGAAGGGCATGACCACCGCGCGCAGGTCCGAGAGCTTCCCGGTGGACTCTCCGGAGCACACCCCGCCGAGGTAGCCGACGCCGTCGTGCAGGCCGAGGCCGAACGGGCGCCAGTCCACTGCCGCCGGGCAGCCCGGGTCCGGGATGGCGGCGACGGCCTTGGGCGCCGCCGCGGTGGCCACCGTGGCGTCATAGCGGTAGAGCTTGCGGTTGTTGAGGTTGACGACGAACAGGTCCTTACCGTCGTCGGTGATCTTGATGCCGCCCAGGCTCTCCTTGCCGGGCGTGGTGAGGAAGGTGTCGTCGGTGCCCTGGCCGTGCGCTGTCGTCCCCGCGTCCGGGACGACGGTGAACAGGGTGGTCTTCTTCTGTGCGCGGTCGGTCACGTAGATCCCACCGGAGCCGCCCGGACCGTAGTCCGTGGTGCGCTTGGCCAGCGCCGAGGAGAACACCCGCTTGTCGGCCTTGTTCCACCCGATGCCGAACACGGTGCCGGTCTCGGCGTTGGTGGCGACGTTCGTGACGTTGACGTCGACCCCGTCCTGGCCGCGTGCGTCGTACGGGAAGGAGACCAGCGTCCGCTGAGACCCGCCCTCGCGCGTGGCAGGCTGGCAGGACGTCACCAGTGGTGCGTTCTTCTGGCAGTAGTCACCCGGACTCCACAGCCCCGTGGTGTACGCCACGTTCTTCTCGCCCGAGAGGTCGACGAACTCCTCATTGCTGCTCAACTGGTTGGGCGCACCGTCCAGCCCCTGGCGCGAGGCGAAGGCCGGGAACAGGGCGCCCGGCCTCGGATTCACCACCTGCACCCGGTACTTGCCGCTGGTGGACGTGCCCGCTGCCGGAGTCAGCGTCACGGTGCCGTCGGCTGCCGTGACTCCCTCGATGCCCTTTCCGGCGTCGTCGGTGAGGGTCACCTTGACGCCCGCGAGGCCTGGTTCCAGCGCGGGTGTCCACACTCCGCTGCTGTCGACGGCCCGGATCACCCGGACCGTCACCGATCCGTTCTCCGTCTGTGAGTGCGCTGCGGGCGCCACGGCTAACGAGCTGCTACCGATTCCCAAGGCGAGCGCGGCCAGACAGCCAGCGGTGCGGCGACCGGGCATGCCCGGCCGTCGCCGACGCGGCTCGGGCGCGGCTCCCTTCGCTTGTTCATTCGTAGTTGCCATCTCCTGCTCTCAGCTTTCAGAAGGGCCTGATGCCCTGCTCGTGAGGGAGTACATAGAGATGCGGAGAACCGCCTCGGCAGCGATCTTAGAAGGGCTTTGAGCATGATCGTGGCGGAATGGCGAACTTGTCCTCCACTGAACTTTCACGCAACGGCCTCCGAGCGCACCACGGGCGGGCGGCGACGTGGCGAGCAGCTCTGTCGCACCGGTCGTGCGCACGCGGATGCCTTCCGTTCTCCGGCCGAAACGAACGAGAAAATCCGCCCCTGCACCGTCCTGCGACCCTCGGCCGGGCCGGTCGGCGCCCCCACCGTGAGGCTACTACCGTGAAAGGTGTGGCCTGACGCGCTACGTGAGTCACGACTGGAGGCACGGTGGGCGAGAACGGAGACAGGGGATCCGGCCACTGCGGAGAGGCGCATCGTCGGCTGGGCGCGTTGCCGGGTGATCTCCAGGAACGGCTCGACACCGTGATGCGGGGACCGGTCGAGGCGGCCCTGCTGCTGGATGCCGTCATGTCGGTGGGCAGAGGCCTTGATCTGCCCCAGGTGCTGCGTCGGATCGTCGAGGCCGCGGTTGTGGTGGTGGACGCCGAGTACGGGGCTCTGGGAGCGGTCGGTGAGGAAACCCGGCTCGCACAGTTCCTGGCGGTGGGCGTGACGGGGGAGCAGCGTGAGGCCATCGGTGCCCTCCCCGAGGGGCACGGCATCCTCGGCGAGTTGATCCGGCACTCCGAGCCGTTGCGGCTGGTGGAACTCTCCGAGCATCCGTCGTCCTACGGGTTTCCGCCGGACCATCCCCGATGCACTCGTTCCTGGGGTTCCCGTCCGGGTTCGCGACAAGGTGTTCGGAAACCTGTACCTGACCGAGAAGCGGGGCGGAGGGGCCTTCGACGCCGAGGACGAAACCGTGCTGTCGACACTCGCGGTGGCGGCGGCGGGATGGGCCATCGAGAACGCCCGTCTGTATGCCGAGACGCGCGACCGTCAACGTTGGCAGGAAGCCAACAGCGAGATCGTCGGGGCTCTGCTGAGCGGGGCAGACGAGGGGCACGTCCTGCGGATGATCGTCGATCACTCTTCTCACATTCTTGCCGCGGATCTCGGTGTGCTGGCACTGCCCGCGGCGGACGACCATGGCGGAGACGACACCGACGACCCGGTCCTCGTCGTCGAGCACGGGCAGTCCACTGATGTCGTGCCGGGCGAGCAGTTTCGCGACCTCCTTGAAGGAGGTGAGCGGGACGACCGAGACGACCTCGTCGGTCATCAGGTCTCCCACCTCGATGTGCTTCATGGCGGAACCTCCCTCCGTCTCACAGCCATTCACTCGGACGCGATGCCGGAGGCTGTTCAGGAACCATGATCCTTGGGGCCGCACAGGGACAGGAGGGCCGAACGGGGCGTGACCGGGACCGGTCGGGCCCGGCCTCGGGTGCCATGACACCTGGGGCGGGTTGAAGGCCGCTGCGTTACGGCCACGGCGTCTCCGGCGACGACTTGTCCCTGAATCCGCTCTCCTGGAAACGTCAGGAAAGTTCCATGCGTACGTCCACGACGCCTTCGACCGCGCGAATGGCACGAGCCAGAAGCGGCACCTGAGCACGGTTTCGGAGAGGTCCTTGAACGGTGACGACACCGTCCAGCACGGTGAAGTCCACCTGGTCCGGTGGAGACGCTTCGATGAGCACGGAGGATCGGATCTCCTCGTCGATCTCCTCGTCCGGGCGCAGGAACACCTTCAAGAGGTCGCTGCGGCTCACGACGCCTTCCAGCATGCCGAGATCGTTCACGACGGGCAGTCGTTTCACCCGCTTGCGCGCCATGATGCGGGCGGCTTCGGCGAGTGTGGTGTCGGAGTGCACGGTGACGGCCGGACTGGACATCAGATCCCCGGCAAGTACCGCGTCGGCCTTGGACGCCTCATCGAACGGGCCGGGCACCTTCGGTCCGTCCTGCCTGAACTCCTCCTTCGGCAGTAGGTCCGCTTCGGAGACGACCCCGACGACGCGGCCCTCGCCTTCGATGATCGGAACGGCGCTGACCTTCCACCGGTGCATCAGCGCGACGATTTCCTTGTACGAGGCCTTGCGGCCGATGGCCACGGCCGTGTGGGTCATGACGTCGCCGACGGTGTACGGGGACGCAGCCATGGGGTGCTCCTCGGACGTGACTCCTGGATGGTGGTACGACGGCTCACTGCCCACGAAGCAGCCGCCCTGAGGGGGCGGGGGTCGTGCGGACGGAGCCGCGCCGGGCTCACCGCACTTCTTCTCTGAGGTTCCGGCCGGCCGCGGCCGCGCACGGGCCCCTTTCCCGTCACCGTTGTGCTGAGTGCCGGACACTGCGCCCGCCCATGCGCCTGCGGGTGCTGTACCCAAACTGCCACGCACGGCGTGCCGCCGCAAAGGAGGGAAGCACAATGCCGTGGGGGGCGTTGTGCGGAGTCCATCGGCACCGAAGGCGAGCCTGCCGGCTCGACCGGGGGCATCTGATTCCTGCTTTCCGACCGGCACTCCTCGAAAGGCGAGTCACGTGCATCACCGAACTGTTGCGGAGCTCATGACCAGGGACGTCGTTCGGGCGCGGCGTGACCTGCCGTTCAAGGAGATCGTCAGACTGTTGGCGGAGAACGCTGTCACTGCCGTTCCCGTGGTGGACGAGCTGGACCGGCCCATGGGGGTCGTGTCCGAGGCCGACCTGTTGCGCAAGTCCGCAGACCTGTCCGACCCGAACGGCAGGACACCGATTCCCCATCTGGAGGCTTGGGAGCGAGCCAAGGCCGAAGGGGCCCGCGCCGAGGAATTGATGTCTGCTCCGGCGGTGTGTGCCCGTCCGGAGTGGACCGTGACCGAGGCCGCTCGCCTCATGGAAGTGCAGGACGTGAAGCGGCTGCCCGTCGTGGACGAAACGGACAAGCTCTTGGGCATCGTCAGCCGCAGGGACCTGCTACGGGTCTTCCGACGCGACGATGACGCAGTCCGTGAGGAAATCAACCGGGATCTCTTGCAGCAGACGATGGGTCTTGCTCCCTCCGCCGTGACGGTCGAGGCCGGCAGGGGGAGGTGGTTCTCAGAGGACCGTCGAATTCAAGAGTCTGATCCCCATCATCGAACGGTTGTACAGGAGCGTCGACGGTGGGGTGTCCGTCGCTGAATACCTGGACTACCGGACCGACGATGTACCGAGTTCACCCACCAACACGTGAAATGTTCGTTCCGCTGCCCCCGCCCACGGGGTCGGCCACCGTGCTCCGGCATGCCCGTTGCACGGCCCTGCCGGCATGCGGAGGCATGCGTCCGCGTCGGTCTCGACGGGCCAGGCGGAGTCGTACGACATGAGTCCGCGGCGCAGGCGCGTCGATCCGGTCCGTCCGCGCGGCTACGGCCTGGTAGGCGCGCCGCCCAGGACCTCCACCTTGCCCGTGTCGAGCGAGTAGTAGGCGCCGGCCACGGCAAGGGTGCCCTTCGCCACCAGCGGGGCCAGGTCCTGGTTGGAGCGCAGGGCGGACGCGGTCAACTGAACCTGCGCGCGGGCCATGGTCTCGACCGGGTCGGAGCCGCCCTCCCGGACCGCCTGCTCGTAGGCCGGCCGAAGAGCCCTGGCGATCGCATCCAGGTTGCCGGGGAGTGGCTTGCCGTCCCGGATGGATTCGTAGGCTGCCGCGACGGCGCCGCAACGCTGATGCCCGAGGACCACGATGAGCGGAGTGCCGCTCGTCATGGGCCCGTACTCCACCGACCCCGTGACCACCGGACCGACCGCCTCCCCTCCCGTGCGCATCACGTAGAGGTCGCCCAGTCCGGTGTCGAAGAGGAGTTCCGGCGGTACCCGGGAGTCGATGCACGAGAGGATCGCCCCGAAGGGCTCCTGCTTCTGGGCCACGAACTCGCGCCGGTCCGGATCCCGGTCGGGATGCCGAAGGTCTCCGCTCACCCAGCGTTCATTGCCGTCCATCAGTCTCGCGAACGCCTCGGCGGGCGTGCTCGGCCGCGCGTTGGGCGAAGTGCCGGCCGCCAGCGGTGCGGCGCTCGTCGAGGAGCACCCCGTGAGCGCTGCCGAGGCGACCACGAGTCCGCCGGCGAGAAGCGTTCGGCGACCCGGATGTTCTGGTCCGCGCATCGGTGCTGTTCCCTTCAGTCCGCTGAGATGGATCCGTACATCTCGACCAGAGCGATTGTTCAGCGTTGTGTGGGAGCACGACGACAGGCGCAAGGGGGTGCGGCCCGCTGTGCCACCGACGGCCCACAGAACCGGCTCGGGCGGCTGAGTGCCCGACGCGCGTGCCGGGCCCGAGGAACGTGCGCGCACGCGGCGGATCCGACTTTCCGGACACACCGAGGGATTCGCTCATCCGCGCTCGTAGCCCGTCTACGGTCGTCCGACCAGGTGACTGAGAATCAGGGTGCTCGTGTCACGTCCCATGTGTCCGGGGCATCTGAGTATGCGAGCCGGTGGGTCGCCCGTAACTCTCCGGGGGAGCGTGGAACCCGTTCCGCATCTTCGGGGCGTTTCTATTCGGGCAGGTGGTAGATGGCGAGGGCCGCGGTGTCGTCGTGGAGGTGGTTGTTGCTGTAGACGAGGAGATCGTGGTGGAGACGGGCGAGGAGTTCCCGGGGCTGGAGAGGTCCCCAGGAGAGGACACGCCGGCGCAGGGGGTAGAAGGCCCCGGTGCGGTCGCGTGCTTCGGTGACGCCGTCGGTGTAGAGCAGCAGCTGGTCGCCGGGGCCGAAGGGGTACTCATCGATCCGGTAGGCCTCTGTGAGGTGCATGCCCAGGTTGAGGGGCGGTGCGGGGTCGGCCGTCTCCAGTTCGGTGACCCCGTCGGAGCGGATGAGGAGGGGCGGGGGGTGGCCGCAGTTGACGATGCGGACCACGTGACGGCGGGGGATCTCCGCGAAAACAGCGGTGACGAAGCGTTCGCCCACTTCGTTTCCGGCCAGGTGGGCGGCTCTGCGATTCATGCTCGTCTCCGCCCGGTGGGCAACGGCGGCGAGGTCGGGTTCGTCGTGGGCGGCCTCGCGGAAGGCGCCGAGGAGGGTGGCGGCCGTCTCGACGGCGGGGAGTCCCTTGCCGCGGACATCGCCGATGACAATGCGGAGTCCGTGTGTGGTGGGGACGGCCTCGTACAGGTCACCGCCGATGCGCGCTTCCGCGGCGGCGGACAGGTAGAGGGATTCGATCAGAAGTGGGCCGATGCGGTGCGGTACCGGGCTCAGCAGGACATGCTGCGCGATCTCGGCCACGAAGCGCACATTGGCGAGGGTGCGTTCCCGGCGCACGCGGTGGGCAGCCAGGAACGTGCCGAGGACGCCGACCACGGCGGTGCTCAGGTAGGTGGCCACGTAGTGGCGCTCCCAGATGTAGCTCACCGGGCGGCCCGCGCAGCACGGGGTGCCGGCCAGGACTCCTTCGAAGACGATCGCGAACACGGTGACGCCGGCGACGGCAGCGGGGCCGAGGGCGAAGGCCGCGATGACGGGGAGGGCGATGAGCAGGAAGCTCACCGGCCATTTCACGGGCGTAAGGGGTTCGAGCACCAGGATGCCCGCGACGTAGAAGGCGGGCAGCCACCGCATCCACATGGGCGCGGGCGGCACCTGCGGGCCCCCGTCGCCGGGCGGCGCTGCCCGGCCACTCGCCGCACCGGGGCGGCCCGGCCACCTCACTCTCACTCCGTCGCAGAGCGAGCGGCGCGAGCACGGACGCTGCCCAGTCGGAGAACGAAGCCGCCGTGTGGGCCTGCATGCGGACGTTGCTCCTGGCGGCTCCACTCAAACAGCCTGTACACACGGGACTCCTGGCACATGATGTGGGCAAGACGTCCATCCTGCTGCCCCGCCACGCTCCGGGCCGACCATTGCTCCAGCCCATGGCATGTCAGGCACCTTCGCGCGGGGGCCTCTATGCCCTTCGTCAAGTCCGAGGTGATCGCGCGGCGGCTGCCTCGGGCAGGCGTGATACGTAGAAGGTGTCGTCGGGGGCAAGGCGAACAGGACGCCGACGCGGTGGAGGAGGGCCTGGGTGTCGGTGTCCTGAACGTGAAAGGGAACTGCTTGTACGGCAGCTCTTCTCGATCCCCACTCGCCACAGTCGGCCGGATGCGGTCCCGCCGCCTGGAGGCATGCGCACGGCACGCCGGTCACGGACCCGCGCCGTCTCCCTCGCCGCCACCGCCCTCGGAGCCGAGGAGACCGCCCTGGCCCTCCTCGCCGGCCACCCGCACACCGACACCGTCATCTGAGCCCCCGGCGGCACCGCCACCCGCAGCGGCAGCCCACCCGTCAAAGCCGTCGTGACGTTTCGGCCCGCTCCTGCCGTACTCCGGTTCACCATGAGGGATCCCTCTGGCCACGACCAGGGATCTGACATATCGTCAGCTCCTGTGCAAGCTCCCGTTGAGCCCTGCCGGAGGCCCTCGTGCCCGAACGCCCCGTAGCCCTCGATGAGTACCCCGTGCACCAAGTGCCGCTCTCCATGCGTCACGTCGCCACCAGCGACCGCAACGCCTACGACCGCTGCATCTTCCACGTCTTCGACCACACCGGCAGCGCCCTGCTCGTCCTGGGCCTGGGCGTCTACCCCAATACCGGCGTGATCGACGCCTTCGCCACGCTTCGCCTGGGCGACGAACTCCTCGCCGTCCGCTCCTCCGACGCCCTCACCGAGGACCGGATGCGGATGGAGGTCGGCCCGATCCGTATCACCGTCGACGAGCCGCTGAAGCGCTTCACACTGCACTGCGCCGCCGACCCGGCCGACCCCGACGGCCTGTCCTGCGATCTCAGCTGGCAGGGGGCCTTCGAGCCTCTGTGGGAGCCGCACCACACCATGCGCCGTGGCAACCGCCTCACTCTGGAAGGCCGCCGCTTCGTTCAGGCCGGCACGGTGACCGGCGTGATCCGCGCGAAGGGCGAGGAGATCATCGTCACCGCCGACGAGTGGACCGGCACACGCGACCGCAGTTGGGGCGTGCGGCCCATCCCTGGTGAGGATGGCGGACGCGCGGGGGAGGAGCACGTCCCGGAGGGTTTTCACTGGCTGTGGTGCCCCGTCCGGTTCGACGACCGGTTCCTGATGGTGATCGTCCAGGAAGAGCCCGACGGCTACCGCACCCTCAGCGACGCCGTCGAGGTACGTGACGGCCATCCCGACACCCAACTCGGCTGGCCGCAGCCGGACATCACGTACCGCTCCGGTACACGCCAACCCGAGCGCGCGGTCATTCACCTTGCCGACCGTCACCGCAAGAACATCGAGCTCACCGCGGAGATCCTCATTTCCTCCCCGCTGGCCGTCGGCGCGGGCTACCCACCCGCTGACGACTGGGGCCACGGGACGTGGCGCGGCCGCCACTGGACCGACCGACGCGGCTATGACCTCGCCGACCTGTCCGCGCACCCCATGGCCGTATTCGGCGTCACTGAACACGCCGCACGCTTCACCCTCGACGACGCCACCGGCTACGGGATCTTCGAGCACGGCACGTTCGGCCGCCACGACCCGAGCGGCTTCACCGGCTACGACTCGGTGGCGCCCTGACGCACGGAGACCTCGTATGGCAGAGATTCCCGAAGCACCCCGGATCCGGCGCACCACCCGCGACCCGGTGGAACTCACCCGCCGGCTCGTATCCTGGCTGGCCGCCGTCCACCCCGGAGCCCGACCGGCCGCCGTCACCGTGCCGGACTCCAACGGCATGTCGAGCGAGACCCTGCTCTTCGACATCGAGCAGGAAGAGGCCGCCGCGCCACCCCCCGTCCGCCGCTGCGTCCTGCGCCTGGCCGCGGACCCGAACGCGTACACCATTTTCCCCGCCTACGACATGACCCGCCAGTACAAGGTGATGCGCCTCGTCGCCGCGCACACCGATCTGCCCGTACCCGCCGTGCACTGGCTGGAGACCGACCCCGCCCATCTCGGCGCGGAGTTCTTCGTGATGGAGCGCGTCGAGGGGCGTGTGCCGCCGGACGTCATGCCGTACACCTACGAGGGCAATTGGCTGCATGCCGCCACGGCCGCCGAGCGCGAACAGCTGGAGCGCGCCAGCGTCTCCGTCCTGGCGCGACTCCACGACCAGGTGCCGGTATCGGAGGCGGGGTTCCTCACGGAACGGGGAAGTGGCAGCCCGCTGCGGCGACATGTGGAGGACCTGCGGACGTACTACGGCTGGGTCGTCGACGGCCGTCCGCGCTCACCCGCCATCGAGGCCGCCTTCGCCCGGTTGGAGGAGCTGTGGCCGGCCGAGGAGGGCGAGACGGTGCTCAGCTGGGGCGACGCGCGGATCGGCAACATCATCTATGACGGCTTCGAGCCCGCCGCCGTCCTCGACTGGGAGATGGCCGCCCTCGGGCCACGGGAGCTGGACCTCGCGTGGGCGATCTACCTGCACCGCTTCTTCCATGACCTCACGGTCACACTGGGGCAGGAGGGGCTGCCGGAGTTCTTCCGGCGGTCGGCGGTGGAGGAGCGGTACGCGAAACTCACCGGGTACACACCGCGGGACATGGACTTCCACACGCTCTACGCCTGCCTTCGGCACGCGATCGTGATGCTGCGAGTCGGCTACCGGCAGATCCACTTCGGCGAGGTCGCGGCCCCGGCCACCACCGATGACCTGGTCATGAACCGGGCGGCGCTGGAGGCCATGACGGAGGGCCGCTACTGGTAGCGGAACCATGCCGTGTCCGTCTGAACGCATTTCTCGCCCGGCCGAGCGACCTTACGATCTCCGGCACGGCTGTGGGAGGTACGGGGAGTCGGCGAGCAAGCGTGGCTTGGCCGGGAGCTGGGCTGAGCGAAGGTGCCTGACGGGTAAAAAATGCAGGTCAGGCTCCTTTCTTCGTGCCTCTGGAAGAAGCCCGGCTTCTTCGGCGCGTACGACACCAGGAGGTTCTTGGTCTGCTGGCGGTTCACCGCACCCATCACCTCTGGAGTACGAGCACGGGGGAATCGCTTGCTGCTGAGCAGACCTGGTCCGCATCCGGTCCGGATCTCGGGTGTTCTGCCGGCAGGTGGCCATCCGCGGTCGGCACGTCCGGGCGGGTCTCGCCCGGCTCGCTCAGGGCCTTGCCGCGCCCGACCGCGAACCTGACAGAGGGATAGGGTTCGGCTGAGAAGAATCCGCTCGACGCACGAGGGCTGCGCCAGGGCCGGACACGGTGAGGGGCCCGAGGAGGAGCCGGATGCTGCAGGCGCTGGGATTGGACCCAGCCGAAGAGGCCATCTACACGGCGCTGCTGGCCCGCCCGACAGCCTCCGCGCAGGACCTCGCCCGGCAAACCGGACTTGAGAAGGCCGAGAGCGTGCGCATCCTGCGTGACCTGGCGGCGCGCGGCCTGGTGGCCCTCGCCACCGAGGCCGGGAGCGCGTCACCCGGCTCGGCCGACTGCGAGGCCGGTCCTCGGCCTGCCCGCTACCGGCTCACACCGCCCTCGGTGGCCCTGGCCCCGCTCCTCGTCGAGCAGCGCAACGCGCTGCACCAGGCCGAGACCGCGTTCTCGATGCTGACCGAGCAGTACCGCGCTACCGCCGCACACACTGCGGGCGGTGTCGTGGAGGTGGTCGTCGGCGTGGAGCAGGTCGCACACCGATTCCACCAACTGCAGTGCGGCGCTCAGCGGGAGCTGCTTGTCTTCCTCGTCGGCACGCCCATCGCGGTGCCGCGCGAGGACACCGACACGTCGGAGAGCTCCGCGCTGGACCGCGGGGTCGACTTCCGGGTCGTTGCTGCCAAGAGCTATCTCCACGGTCACGACGTCGTGCGGGACGTGCGGGCGGCCGTCACGGCAGGGCTCGAGCTCCGCATGGCCGATTCGCTGCCGCTGAAGATGGTCGTGTCGGACCGGGAGCGCGCCATGGTGCCGCTGGACATGGCGGACTCCGGCGGTGAGCCGAGCGCGATCGTGGTGCACCGCAGCGGCCTGCTGACGGCACTGGTCCATCTTTTCGAGAAGGAATGGGCCCAGGCCCGACCGATGTACACCACTCCCACGGGCGTGCGCGCGGAACCGGCGGCCGACCAGCAGCCTACCGAGGGTGAACTGGAGGTCCTGGCCCTGCTGCTGGCAGGGATCTCAGACCGGCGGGCGGCATCCCAACTCGGCCTTTCCATACGCACCGTGGAGAGGCGGATACGCCGTCTGATGGACCTTGCCGGAGCGGAGTCGCGCCTGCAACTCGGATGGCACGCCGCACTTACGGGCTGGCTCTGACCTCCTTCTCGGCCTGAGAGCCGAGGACCTTCCCTCTGCCGGCGGTCCCCTTGCGAGGGTGGCCGCCGACTTCTGGCAGGTTCCCGCTCCACCGCCGGAGGGCCCGTGAACCGGGCTGGGAGGCATCCACCGGAGCGGCGGTACGCGCTGATGATCCGTTCGATGCGACCGTGTGACGGAATACCGCCACGTGGGAAACCCGTCACGCACAGCAACCCTAAGTGATCCGTATGTCTGCCAGGATGCAGCCGCAGCATGGCATGTTCACGGTTCAAGTAGGGAGACTCATGCATCCCATAGCGCGTATAGCCTTGGGCGCGGCCACCGCCGCCGTCCTGGCCGTCACCGCGGTCTCGCCTTCCGGGGCGGCGGATACACCGCCTGACGGTGCCTCGGGAAAGAGACCCGTCATCGGCGGCGGTGCCTCGGCAACGGGCGGCAAGCAGGTCGCGGTCACGCTCATCACCGGCGACAAGGTGCTGGTGACCACGGACACGTCGGGCCGCAGCTCGGCGGCCGTGCTGCCCCGCGAGGACGGCACCCAGCCGATTGTGCAGACCTTCCAGATGGGCAAGGACCTCTATGTCTACCCGGAGGACGCCTCCCGGGCGATCGCCGAGGGCAAGGTCGACGAGCAGCTGTTCAACGTCACTGGGCTGATCCGCCAGGGATACGACGACACACATACCGACGCGCTGCCGCTCATCGCCACCTACCGGAACGGTGTGAACGTTGCCGGCAGTGCGCCGGCGGCCCCTCGTGGAGCCGAGCGAGGCCTGAGCCTCCCGGCTGTGGACGGTGTCGCGCTCAAGGCGGACAAGGACACTGCCGCCACTTTCTGGCAGGACGTCACCCACACCCGCTCACGTTCTGCCTCCACGCTGAAGAAGCTGTGGCTGGACGGCAAGGTCAAGGCCACGCTGGACCGGTCCACCAAGCAGGTGCACGCGCCGGAGGCCTGGGCCGAGGGCTACGACGGCAGGGGCACCAAGGTCGCCGTGCTGGACACGGGCGTGGACGCCGAGCACCCGGACCTGGTGAGCCGGGTCGCCGCGTCCAAGAACTTCACGGACTCCGACAGCACCGCCGACCGGCAAGGGCATGGCACCCACACCGCCTCCACGGTCGGCGGTTCCGGGGCGGCCAGTGACGGACGCAAGAAGGGTGTCGCCCCCGGGACGGATCTGCTCATCGGCAAGGTCCTCAACGACAGCGGCTCCGGCGCGAGCTCCTGGATCATCGCGGGTATGCAGTGGGCCGTCGACCAGCAGGCCGATGTCGTCTCCATGAGTCTGGGCAACCCCGCGATCGGCGACTGCACCGACCCGCTGGCCGAGGCCGCGAAGCAGCTCTCGCAGAGCACGCACACCCTGTTCGTCGTCGCCGCCGGAAACGCCGGCTCGGGCACCGAGACCGTCTCCTCGCCCGGCTGCGCGCCCGGCGTGCTGACCGTCGGCGCTGTCGACCGTGACGACACCACCGCGTGGTTCTCCAGCCGCGGTCCGGTGGCCGTCACCCACACCCTCAAGCCCGAGATCGCGGCCCCCGGCGTGGACATCTCGGCGGCCAACGCGGGCGGACGCGGCGTCTACGCCTACCAGACGATGTCGGGCACCTCCATGGCGACACCGCACGTCGCGGGCGCAGCGGCCATCGTCCGCCAGGCCCACCCGGACTGGACCGCGCAACAGATCAAGGCCGCCCTGGTCTCCTCCGCCCGCACCGGCGGCAAGGTCGCGGGTGCCGACCAGACCGGGGCCGGCGTCCTCGACGTGTCCGCGGCGGTGCACCAGCAGGTGCTCTCCGCGCCCGCCGTCCAGGGCGGCAGCTACAACTGGCCGCAGGACACCTCGGACCGCACCACCGTGCAGGTGCCCTTCACCAACACCAGCTCCGGCGTACTTTCCCTGAGTCTCAAGGTCGGCGGTGTGCACGGCAACGACGGCAGCGACATCGACTCCGGCGTCATCAAGCTGGAGCAGGGCAAGGTGACCGTTCCCGCGGGGGCCACCGTCCAGGTGCCGGTGCGGATCGACCCCACCGCCCGTCTCAAGGCCGCCCAGTACGGTGCCGTCACCGGCCGGATCATGGCCACCGGCAGCAAGGCGCACGTCTCCGTGCCGGTCACGCTGTACGTCCAGCCGGAAACGGTCACCCTCCGGGTCAAGGTCATCGACCGCAACGGCGAGCCCGCGACCGGCGCCTCCTCCCTGGACCTGGTCAGCCTCGACACCGACAAGGGCGAGCGCCGCAGCAACCAGGGTGCGACCGACCAGATGTACAGCGTGCGGCCGGGCGACTACGCTCTCGCCGGCTTCGTGGCCACCTACGACGCGGACAACGCAGCCGAGTCCATCGGCTACCTCGGGCGCCCGCAGTTGCGGATCACCCGTGACACCACCGTCGTTCTGGACGCTCGCAAGGCCCACCGGCTGAGCGTGCGGACCGACCGTCCCTCGACGGTGAGCCACACCACCTTCAGTTACGCCCGTACGTGGGACGACACCTGGCAGCTGAGCGGATCACTCATGGCCGGCAGCGCCGTGCAGAAGTTCTACGCCTCGGTCGACGGGCGTGCGCGGAACGGCTCCTTCGAATTCCGGCCCACCTGGCGAGCGACCGGTTCCCGGGGCGGCTCGGCCCATGTCTACAACCTCTCGTTCCCGACCCAGGGCCCGCTGCAGTCCGATCGGGTCTACCGGCCGAGGGACTCCGAGCTGGCCCAGGTCACCGAGAAGTGGAATGCCCTCGGCAAGGAGGCCGATTACACCGACGGACTGTTCATCCGTCCTTCCTGGAACAGGAACACCACCGTCACGGTGAGCCTGTTCGACCCGGTCCACGTGCCGGGTACCCGTACCGCCTACTACACGACCGGCGACGACGCCTGGATGCACGGCGCGATGACCAGCTTCCCGTTTGCCGCGTTCATGAGCGACCAGGACCGCATCTACCGGGCCGGAGACCGGCGTACCGAGGAGTGGTACCGCGGTCTCCTGAGGCCGGCCGCACCGCGTGACAGCGCCGGCAAGCCGGTGCTGGCCGCCGAGCGGCAGGGCGATCTGATCGGCTTCCAGAGCGCCCTCTGGCTCGACGCCTCCGGCGATCACTGGTCCGGAGGCGCGTCGTTCGGCGACCTCGGCAACCTGTTGCTGAAGCGCAACGGCGAGGAGATCGCCAGAAGCGCCTATCCGTACGACGTGTTCAAGGTGCCGGCCGAGGACTCCGCGTACGAACTCACCCAGAACCTGTCCAAGATCGACACCTCGGACCGGAACTGGCTGCGCTCCACCGAGGTCACCACCACCTGGAGCTTCCGCTCCCGCCTGGAGCCGGACGTCTACTCCCGCGGTCTTCCGATCCTCTTCCCGGCGTACGACCTGCCGGTGGACGGTACGAACACCCTGCCCGCGCGGAGCGGCATCAAGGTCGGCCTGTCGGCCGAGGGCCACGCCGGGTACACCCCAGGCGTGATCACGGCGGCCTCGCTGTCTTACTCCTACGACGGCGGCACCACCTGGACGCAGGCGCAGACCGAGCAGCAGCACGGCGAGTGGACGGCCGTCCTCGACCACACCGGCGCCGCCGGCAAGCAGGTCATGCTGAAGGCCACCCTCACCGACTCCAACGGCAACGCGGTCACCCAGAACATCACCCGCGCCTACGACATCCGGTAGCCACACGGCGTGGCCGGGCAGTCCCCCGCAACAGGGGCCTGCCCGGCCACCCACCTGCTGCCCCACCGGTGACGACCACACTTCCGCGGCAGGCTCCGGCCAGGCCCCCGGCGGTGCTGCCCGCACCCCGCGACCGGAATCACGGCAGTGCCGCCCACGAGGCGGATGGGCCGGCCGCGTGGGACAATCAGAGGAATTGTCCCGGCCGACAGGTGGCGGGAGGAGCGGACATGGAGATCGAGCCGCAGGCGGCAGTCATCCCCACGATCGACCGGCTCGAGCAGGGGAAATACGGCCCCGTCTTTCCGAAGACACCGGCGTGCTACGGGTTCACCATCGTCGCGAAGGTCAAGCCGGGCCGGGCCGATGCGATACGTGCCCACGGCAAAACCCTGGCCAAGGCATTGGAGGAAGACCCTCATCTCCTCGCGCCACTGAAACTGCACTACCTGCGCTGGGTGCTCTTCGACGACGACACGCGGTTCATGTACCAGGGGATCTTCGATACCGACTTCGACAAGTACACCGAGGACGCCGTCGTGCTTTTCGGAAGGGCAGGGGTGAACACGGCCTTCGAGAACCTCGAAGGATTCCCCGAGGACTGGCGGACCAATCCCGAGGCGTTCGTCAGGTTCGTGCGCGAGCACCACTGCCCGAGCTTCATCGAGTACGGGGAGTACCCGTACGTATCCGCCGACGAGATCAAGAAGGCTCTGCGGATCAAGGGTGCCCTGTCGGAGATGCTCGACCAGCTGCAGTGAGAGCGGGCTGCCGTGTGCTTGTCCCATCGTGGATCGGAGACGAGATGAGCGAGGTCAGGACCGCGCGCACCTACAACCAGAACCACAACCCGCGTGAACACACCCCGGGTCGACGACGGGTGAGTATCTACGTCTCGTGGAGCTATCCGGCCGAGGCGGGCAGGAATCCGGCCGAGCTGGACAACAGGTTCTCCACGATGACGGAGGTCAGGCGCACGGCGTGGCCCGCCTACGAGGAACCGGAGTGGTCCGACCCGTTGCGGTTCCAGCAGAGTATCGCCGGCTCGCTGGAGTTGTTCTTCCGGGCCTGGGTGCCGTTTCAACAGTTCGTGGAGGAGGTCACCGGGCACCCCGTCCCGGTGTATCAGCGCATCGACCAGGCCGGATTCCGGACCCCGCTCGACGAGCGCGTACTTGCCGACACCGACACTCTCTTCGTGTTCGGGCTGGACCACATGGTCACCGGACAGGAGGCCCGGCCGGACGAGGTCGAGGCACTGCGGGCTTTCCTCGGCAGGGAGGACGCCTGCCTGGTCCTGGGGCCTCACCATGACGTCGGGGCATCGGACGATCTGGTCGTACGGGACGTGGAGTACCACCATCACGGCGATCCCTTGGTGCCCCGCCAGCAGCGATTCGCCACCTATGTCCGAGACTTGATGCAGGGCCTCGCGGTGCCGGTCGAGAACCGTTACGGACTGCGCCCCGCAGTGCGGGAGAAGAACAGGATCGCCCCGCTCTCCACGGTGAGGGACCTGGACGCGAAAGGGTGGCTGGAAGGGGTGACGAACTTCAACTTCCACATGCACCTGCCGCATTACGCCGTGACGACCGACGAGCCGGATGTCATCCATGTGCTGGCCAGGCAGCCGATCGACATCTCCAGGCCGCATCCGTTCACCGAGGCCGGCGACACCGAGTTCAACATGTTCCTGTGGATGCCTCCGAGCGGTGAGCGGGCCGGTGATGTGCTGCTGGCGGACTCCACCATCTTCAGTTCATTGTTCGGCGGCGACGAGAGTCTGCGGAGATTCTGGCGGAACCTCGTTTCGAGGTAGCGCCGGAGGGAGGCGAACCGTGAGCAGGCCTGTGCACGTCGCGTTGGAACTCGACGATATTCAGCGTGGGGTTCTCAGCCCTCGGCCGACTCCCTACGCCGCGACCTATCTTGTGTTCCGCGTCGATGACCGGGCGGACGGGCGAGAGCTGATGCGGCGCGCGAGCGCGGTGGTGACCTCCGCCGCCGACACGGTCAGCCCTCGGGGGGACACCTGGGTCAGTGTCGCGATCTCCTGCCGCGGTCTGGAGGCCCTGGGTGTGCCGCGCGCATCACTGGACACGTTCGCCTGGGAGTTCCGGCAGGGCATGGCCGCGAGGGCCAGGACGCTGGGTGATGTGGACGCGAGCAGCCCCGAGAACTGGGAAGCGCCGCTGGGCACGCCGGACATCCATGTGGTGCTCACAGCGGTGGCGCCCGACCCTCGACGGTTGGAGGCGGCCCTCGACCGGGCCCGCCCCGCGTACGACCGCCTTTCCGGAGTGACCGCGATCTGGCGGCAGGACTGTTACGCACTGCCCACCGAGGCCGAGCACTTCGGCTATCGCGACGGCATCAGCCATCCAGCCGTCGAAGGAAGCGGCATCGCCGGATCGAATCGGATGGAAGTTCCGTTGAAGGCGGGGGAGTTCGTGCTCGGCTACCGGGACGAGATCGGCGGCCTCCAGACCCCGCAGCCGGAAGTGCTGGGTCGCAACGGCAGCTACGCGGTCTTCCGAAAGCTCTACCAGGATGTCGCCGCGTTCCGCCGCTATCTGCGGGACAACGCCACTTCTCCCGAGGACGAGGAACTGCTCGCCGCCAAGATCATGGGGCGCTGGCGCAGCGGAGCCCCTCTCGCGCTCAGTCCGCACCACGACGACGCCACTCTCGGTGCCGACGGGGACCGCCGCAACACCTTCCTGTACGAGCGGGACGATCCGGCGGGATTCATCACGCCCGGCGGCTGCCACATCCGCCGGGCCAATCCCCGCGACGCCTCGGTGGCGGGCGAGGTGCGGCTGCACCGCATGATCAGACGCGGCGCCGCCTACGGCCCGCCGCTGCCCGAGGGAGTCCTGGAGGACGACGGAGCAGACCGCGGCCTGATGTTCGCGTTCATCGGGGCCCACCTCGGGCGGCAGTTCGAGTTCGTCCAGTCGGAGTGGATGAACGACGGCGTCTTCTTCGGCGCGGGCAACACCAAGGATCCCATCACCGGATCCCACGACGGAGTCACCGGCATCACCATTCCCCGGCGGCCGCTGCGACGGCGTCTCACCCCACTGCCGCGTTTCGTCGTCACCCGCGGCGGTGAATACTGCTTCCTGCCGAGCCGGAGCGCCCTGCGCTGGCTCGGGGGGCTCCAGAACTGACAGGGCGACTGACCGGGGGAGGGGGAACGATACGACCGAGTCGATCCCAGAGGCGGACACCGGGTGTCACGCGACGAGTGACGGCGCACGTGACGTGATGAACCGCTGTCCGTACTCACGGGAGTGGAGTGCGGCATCTCCGTCCGCAACCTCCCGAACCACGGCGGAGGGCAGGGCGGCATGTGCGGAGCGCCCGTTCATCGGGGGATCGGTGTGGCGCCGGTCGCGGCGGCGGACAGGTCCCGGAGCCGAGCGGCCTCGTCGGGGTCGATGGCGTACGCGCGGACGCCGCCGTCGTCCATGGGCTGGTCGGGGGCGGAGACGCGGGCGATGTCGCAGTCCTCCAGATAGAGCCCGCCGCGGCCGTCGAGGAGCAGGGACGTGGCGGCCCACAGACCGGTGGCGGCGCCCTGGGAGGGGGTCTTGAAGCCGGCTCCGATCACGTTGCCGTGTCCGTCCACCCAGCCGCGATCGATGTGCTCCTGCAGGGGCATCTCGCGCTGGAGACCGGTGATGATCCTGCCCGGGTGGAGTGCGAACGCGCGGACGCCGTCGTTGTGCCCGAGGGCGTCGAGGTGCACGGCGAAGAGAGCGTTCGCGGTCTTGGACTGACCGTAGGCCAGCCACTTGTCATAGCCGGTGAGGAAGTGCGGGTCGTGCCGGCGGATGGCGGTCAGGGTGTGTCCGGCGGAGCTGTTGACGATGACGCGCGCACCTCCCGCGGCGGCCAGGAGCGGGTAGAGCTCGCAGGCGAGCGTGAAGTGTCCGAAGTGGTTGGTGGTGAGCTGGCCTTCCCAGCCGGGCCCTACGCGCCGCTCCGGGGTGGCCATGACGCCCGCGACGGCCATCAGGAGGTCGAGCCGGTCGAGACAGTCGCTGATGCGCGCGGCGGCCGAGCGGACGCTCCCGAGGTCCGCCAGGTCCATGGGGACGACCTCGCAGTTACTCACCTCCTGGAGAGCGGCACGGGCGATGTCGGGGCGGCGGGCCGGAACGATGACCCGGGCCCCGGCGGCCGTCAGAGCCCGGGTGGTCTCCAGGCCGAGCCCGGAGTAGCCCCCGGTCACCACGGCGGTCGCGCCGGAAAGGTGGAGGTCGGCCACGATGTCCTCGGCGGGGGTGGCAGCGGAGAAGGGTGAGCCGAGCGGCTGCTGATCAGTGAAGGTCATGCCCCTGACGCTACGATCTGGAGCAAGGTCTAGATCAAGTCCAGGAGTGAGCGGCATGACGACCACCGAAGCCGCCTCGCAGTTGCTGAGCATCGGCGAGGTGGCCGGACGAACTGGACTGAGCGTGCACGCCCTGCGCTTCTACGAGCGCGAGGGCCTGCTGGTCGGGCCGGTCCAACGCACGTCGGGTGGCGGGCGGCGCTACACATCCTTCGATGTCGACTGGCTGCTGATCTGCGTCAAGCTCCGCGCGTCCGGTATGCCGCTCGCCGACCTCAAGCACTTCGCCGAACTGGTGAGGCAAGGTCCGGGCAACGAGGCGGAACGCCTGCGACTGCTCGATGCCCATCGACAGCGCGTCGACGCACAGATCCAGGCGCTGGAGGAGTGCCGATCCGTCATCGCCTGGAAAGTCGGCGTCTACGCCGAGCATCTCGCCCGCGGCAAGGCCGGCGGGCTCTGGGACCCGACAGCCTGAGGCCAGGAGGCGGGTCCGCGCTACGGAGCACAGCCGTGGTCGCGGAAAGTGCCATCGTCGCCGGTGACTGCCGGAGCCCTGAAGGTTGCGGGATACGCCGCCTCAGCGGGGCCTCGGCCGAGACGCCCCCGAGGCATCTCGACGCTCGTACTGATGCATCGTCAGGATTGGTGGATCGCAGGCCAGATGGGTTGCCGTCCCCGCGGCAATGGGCGGTGCGGCCTGAGCCGGGTCACTGCATCGGAGGCCCGGTTCATCGCCCCACCCCAATCGAGCACATCGATATTGGCCGACCGGACAGATCTCACCGCGGCGCAGCTCACGATGCTGGGCAGATGCGTCGACTGGAGGTTTCCACCGTGACAGAACACCGCGCCGTGATGAAGCGGACCACTGGGCAGGAGGACGGTGCCCGGCCGGAGAGCCGGGAACGGGAGCGTGCGGCCGAGATGATCGCAGAGATCGAGCGGCTGGTGTGCTGCGAGTCCCCCTCGGACGACCTGGCCGCGGTCGCCCGCAGCGCCGAGCTGGTGGCCCGGATCGGCGCCGGTCACCTCGGGGCCGAGGCGGAGCGGGTGGTCATCGACGGATGCACACATGTGCGGTGGCGCTTCGGCCGGACCCCGCGCGTGCTGCTCATCGGGCATCACGACACGGTGTGGCCGGTCGGTTCGTTGAGGAGCCATCCGTTCGAGGTCCGCGACGGAGTGCTGCGCGGCCCCGGTTGCTTCGACATGAAGGCCGGTCTGGTGATGGCGTTCCACGCCTTGGCGGACCTGATCGGCACGGGGGCACGGACGAGTGTGTCCGGACCCGGGGCCGCACATCCGCTGGACGGTGTCACCCTCCTCATCACCGGTGACGAGGAGCCGGGTTCGCCCTCGTCCCGGGAGCTCATCGAGGACGAGGCCCGCTCCCACGGCGCCGCCCTCGTACTGGAGGCCGCCGGACCGGGTGGGGCCCTGAAGACGCAACGCAAGGGGGTGTCGCGCTACGAGGTACTGGTCCGAGGGCGTGCCGCCCACTCCGGCCTTGAGCCGGAGCGTGGCGTGAACGCGACGATCGAGGCCGCCCACCAGATCCTGGCCGTGGCCGCACTGGGCGACGCGGCACACGGGACGACTGTCACGCCGACCCGCCTGGAGGCGGGCACCACCAGCAACACCGTCCCCGCATCGGCACGCTTCGACGTCGACGTCCGCATGCGGGACGCGGCGGAGCAGCACCGTATGGACCGAGCGATGCGTGACCTGCGGGCCCGGTCCGCCGGCGCAGCCGTGGAGGTCACAGGTGGTCCGAACCGGCCGCCCTTGCAGGCCACCGCATCGAAGGATCTCTTTGCGCGGGCGTGCCGGCTCGCGACGGACCTCGGGCTCGGCCCGCTCACACAGGTGGCCGTCGGCGGCGCCTCCGACGGAAATCTCGCCGCGGGAGTCGGCACTCCGACCCTCGACGGCCTGGGAGCGGTGGGCGGCGGCGCGCATGCCGACGACGAACATCTGCTCGTCGCGGAGCTGCCACGGCGGACCCGTCTGCTCACCGCGTTGGTGGCCGACCTCCTGGCACCGCGGGAAGGCTGTCCGTCCGGACGAAGCGGGAGCCCGCATCCTGTGCCCTCGAACCAGCTGCGCGAAGATCGGGGTTGAAACCATGACCTGCGTGACCGATCTCCTGCGCGACCGCACCGAATCCCCGCCCGTCGACGCGGCGTACGCCGCGGCCGAGACCGCCGCGCGCGTCGCGGGCATCGACATCCGTTCCCTGGACAGCGTCAGTGAGCTCGAAGCCGTTCGGCGCCTGTACGAGCAGATCTGGCGCACCGGCGAGAACAGTCCGGTGGTGACCGCCGACCTGCTGCGTGCGCTGGCGAAGGCGGGCAGTTACGTCAGCGGCGCCTTCGCGGGGGACGAACTGGTCGGCTCCTGCTTCGGGTTCTTCTCCCCGCCGGCGCGCGCGGCCCTGCACAGCCACATCGCGGGGGTCCTGCCCCACGTGCGCCGGCGCAACGTCGGCTTCGCCCTGAAACTGCACCAGCGGGCCTGGACGCTGGCGCGGGGTGTGGACGAGATCTGCTGGACGTACGACCCCTTGGTACGCCGCAACGCGTACTTCAACATCGCCAAGCTCGCTGCCGAGCCTGCCGAGTACCTGCCGGACTTCTACGGCCCCATCGACGACGGGATCAACCGCAGCGACGACAGCGACCGCATTCTGGTGCGGTGGCGTCTGGAGTCCCCGGACACCGAGTGGGTCTGCGCCGGGCGGCCCAGACGGGCCGACGCGGACGTCGCCCGGTCGCGCGGAGCGACCGTCGCCCTCGGAGTCTCCGCCACGGGCGCGCCGTCGCTCGGACGCACGGGCGGCAACGCACGCACCGTACTGGTGGCCGTACCCGAGGACATCGAGGCACTGCGCGAGAGCGACCCGGCGTGCGCCGTGAGCTGGCGCACGGCGGTACGGGACGTGCTGGGCGGGCTGCTCGCCGACGGCGCGCGGGTACGCGGCTTCGACCCGGCGGGCTGGTACGTCGTGGACCGCGGAAGCCCGACGCAGGTCACCGGCGGCACGCACCGGCACGGAACACACCACGACGAAGCGCCACAGGAGACAGCGTGAAGGTCACCGGAGTCGAACTGCGCACCATCAAGGCACCCCTCGTATCCCCGTTCCGTACCTCGTTCGGCACCGAGACCGTGCGGGAGGCCCTCCTGGTGCGCGTCGTCACCGACGAGGCCGAGGGCTGGGGCGAGTGCGGCGCGGGCACCGCTCCTCAGTACTCCTCGCAGTACACGCACGCCGCCGCGGACGTGCTCGGCCGCTTCCTGATCCCGGCGCTCGCCGGGGTGGCCGACCTCGACGCCCACCGGGTCGCCCCGGCTCTGGCCGCGTTCAAGGGGCACCGCATGGCCAAGGCCGCCCTGGAGACGGCGGTGCTGGACGCGGACCTCCGGGCCCGGGGAGTGCCCCTCGCACACGCCCTCGGCGCGGTCCGCGACAGAGTTCCGTGCGGGGTGTCGGTGGGGATCACGGAATCGATCCCCGCGCTCCTCGACGCCGTCGCCGGCTATCTGGACGCCGGCTATCTGCGGATCAAGCTGAAGATCGAGCCCGGCTGGGACATCGAGCCGGTGCGCGCCGTCCGCGAACGGTTCGGCGACATACCGCTGCAGGTGGACGCCAACGCCGCCTATCGCCGCGGCGACGCCCGCCACCTGGCCCGGCTCGACCCGTTCGCCCTGTTGATGCTGGAGCAGCCTCTGGCGGAGGACGACCTCCTCGGTCACGCGGAACTCGCGAAGCGCGTCACCACCCCGATCTGCCTCGACGAGTCGATCGTCTCCGCCCGCGCCGCCGCCGATGCGCTCGTGCTCGGTGCCTGCCACGTGGTCAACATCAAGCCGGGCCGCGTCGGCGGCTATCTGGAGGCGCGGCGGATCCACGACGTCTGCGTGGCGCACGGCGTCCCCGTCTGGTGCGGCGGCATGCTGGAGACGGGACTGGGCCGCGCCGCCAACGTGGCGCTCGCCGCACTGCCCGGGTTCGTGCTGCCGGGCGACACCTCGGCCTCCGACCGCTACTACCGGACCGACATCACCGCACCGTTCCACCTCGTGGACGGACATCTCGCTGTCCCGACCGGGCCGGGCCTCGGCGTCACCCCCGTCCCGGAGATTCTGGACGAGGTGACGGACTCGACGACCTGGGTGCCCGTCCCCTGAGGCCCTCACCGCACCGGCCCGTTCGTCCGTGTGGACGAACGGGCTGGCATCATTACGTCATGCGCGACCAACTCCGATGCCGGTGGGCCGGGCTAGTTTCGGCCCCGTGCTCATTCCCGTGACCAGCCTTCCGCGAGCAAGCCTCGCGCGTGTCCTGGAGGAACTCGGCTCCACCCTGCTCGACGTGGTCTGCGGTGACGTGGAACGCGCCGACGGCATCGGCGGCGTCGTCATCCACGACCCGCTCGACGAGCCTGAACTCCCGGACAACGCACTCGTACTGGGCGTGGCCCTGCACGACCTCTCCGACATCGCCCGAGTCGTCACCCGCCTGGGGCAGCGCGCCGCCGCCGCCCTGGTGGTCCGCGCGCCCGTCACCGCCGACGAGGCGCTGATCGATGCGGCCGAGGCGTCGGGCGTGGCCGTGCTCTCCTTCGCCCGCGGCGCCTCCTGGACGCACCTGGCCGGGATGCTCCGGACACTGACGACCGACAACAACCGACATGACATGGACGGTCACACGACCGACCGGATCGAGTCCGGGGATCTCTTCGCGGTCGCCAACGCGATTGCCGCGCTGTTGGACGCGCCCGTCACCATCGAGGACCGCAACTCGCGCCTGCTGGCCTTCTCCAGCCGGCAGGAGGACATCGACACCTCGCGGGTCCAGACGATCCTGGGCCGACAGGTCCCCGAGCACTACACGCGCATCCTTGAGGAACGCGGGGTGTTCCAGGCGATCTACCGCAGCGACCGCCCCGTCTTCGTCGCGTCCCTCCCGGAGTCGGCCGACAGGACACAGCCGCCCGAACTGCCGCGCGCGGCGATCGCCGTGCGCGCCGGGGACGAGATCCTCGGCGCGATCTGGGTGGTCGTCGCCGAGCCGCTGAGCGAGGACCGCAGCGACGTGCTCTACGAAGCGTCCAAGCTGGTCGCGATGCACATGGTGTGGCAGCGCGCGGACGCGGACATGGAACGGCGGCAGCGCGCGGAGCTGCTGGCCACCGCGCTGGAGAGCGGCTCCGGCTCACCCGAGGCGATCCGCCGCCTCGGTCTGAAGGACGAGCCCGCCGTCGTTCTCGCACTCACCGTCGTCGACGCGGCGAACGAACACCGGCTGCCCGCCCGTACCGCCACCGAACGCAAACGCCTCACCGACGCGTTCGCCATGCATCTGGCCGCGGTGCACCCACGCGCCACCGCCGCGCTGATCGGCGACATCGCGTACGGCATCCTGCCCCTGCTTCCGCAGGACCGGCACGACGCCGAGGAACGGGCGGCCCGCATCGCCACCGAGTTCCTGGCCCGCGTGGGCTCCCGGCTGCGCCCCGTGATCGGCGTGGGGCCGTACGCCGAGGACAACGCGGCGCTGGCCCGGTCGCGTACCGGAGCCGAACGGGCGTCGCGCGTCCTGCGGTCGGGAACCGCCGGTCAGCCGGTCGCCCGCCTGGACGACGTCCACATCGAGGCGCTGCTGCTGGAGCTCGCCGACCTCGTCCCGCGCGGGGACCTGCCCAGCGGCGTCGTCGCACGCGTCATCGCCTACGACGAGACCCACGCGACCAACCTGGCCGAGACGCTGCGGAGTTGGCTCGACGCCTTCGGCGATGTCGCCACGGCCGCCGCCTCGATGTTCGTGCACCCCAACACGTTCCGCTACCGGCTCCGGCGCGCGGCGGAGGTCGGCCGGATCGACCTCGATGATCCGTCCGCACGGCTCTCGGCCATGCTGCAGCTGCACCTGATGTCGCTGAGGTCCGCCCCGGACGGCGGTTGAGCGGACAGGCCGTCCCGCCCGCTCAACCGGAAGCCTCCTGAGGGCCCAGACCGAGTGTCCTGATCAGAAAGGCCAGCCACTCGGCGTCCTGTGCGGTCGCGACCTCGTACGACGTCGCCGCGCCGTGCCCGGCGTTGTCGAAGACGTGCAGGAGGATCGGCGCGTCCCCCTCCTGTGCCGCCTGGAGGCGGGCGGCGAACTTGCGCGCATGCCAGGGAGGACACCGCGGATCGGTCGCCCCGGCCTGAAGATAGACCGCCGGGAAGACGCCGGGCCCGATCAACTGGTAGGGCGAGAGCCGCAGCAGCCGCCGTACTTCCGCAGGATCGTCCGGATCCGCCCACGCCTTGCGGATGACGAAGTCCAGATAGGGATCGCGGGTGCCCCCGATGAGGTCGAGGAGCGGCGCCATCGGCAGCACGGCACACCACAGCTCGGGGCGCGTCGTGAGGGCGATCCCGCACATGAGACCACCGTCGGAGCCACCGGTCAGCGCGAGCCGCCCGGGTGTGGTGAGCCCGGTGGTGACGAGGTGCTCGGCGACGGCGACGAGGTCGCGGTCGCGCACGTGTTTGCGTTCCCGGTGCGCGGCCAGGTACCAGTCGCGGCCGAACTCGCCGCCCCCGCGCAGATGCGCCTGTACGAGCACGCCACCGGCCGCGACGAAGGCGGCCATCTCCGGCCGGTACTGCGGCAGCAGAGGCACGTTCGCCGCTCCGTACGCGGAGATCAGCGTGGGCGCGGGCCGCGTCGGGTCGCTCCCCGCCGGTCGCACCACGTGGTAAGGGATCTCCACGCCGTCGGGTGCGACGGCCCGCTCGAACGCCACGTCGGCGTCGAGGGTGACCGCCGGGGCGGACAGCGTCTCGATGTCCGCCTCTCCCGGACGGTGCCGATAGACGCCCCAGGAGCTGGTCGGGGTGGAGAAGGCGAAGACGAAGTCGTCCGGAGGAGAGCCCACGGCCAGGCCGGTCAGGGCGAAGAACGGTGCGGAGAGTGCCCCCTGCCCGGGGAGCGGAACCTCCCCGGTGACGGCGCCGGAGCGGTCGAGGACCCGTACCCGGGCACACGTCCGGTCGAACTCACTGAGGTACAGATGGTCACCGACCGGGGACAAGGACCGCAGCACCGTCTCGCCCTCTGGCACCAACTCCGTCCACGAGGAAGGGTCGTTGGGCTCGGCGGCGTCCAGCGGGAGTGCGACGACGCGCCCGCGTGGTGCCGCCACGTCGGTCACCGCGAGGTAGCGGTCGCCGACGATGTGTCCGGCCACGGTCCCGGCGCAGTCGGTGACGAAGGGGCGCCAGGGGGCGGCGGGCCGGGACAGATCGCGTACGGCGACCGGGACGGGACTGCCCACCCGGTGACTCGCGACGGCCCAGCGGCCGTCGGCCGAGAACTGCACGAGTGTGTACTCCTGGGAGCCCTCCCCGACCGGGACCGGCTCCACCACGGTGCTGCCCGCGCTGTCCGGTGTGGCGAGCCGGTGACGGTACACGGCCTGCCGGAACTCGTGCGGCGAACCGGTCAGGGCGAGGAAGAGGAAGCCGCTGCTGTCGGGCAGCCACGACACGCCACCGGCCCACGCGCTGTGCAGGACCTGCCGCGGCGCCCCGTCCAGTACCTGCCCCGAGTCCACCTCGATGAGCCGGACCGTGTTGTGCTCGCTGCCGTCGGTGCAGACGCCCAGGGCCAGGACGCGGCCGTTCGGCGACGGCGCGAGCCACGACAGGAACGCGGGGTTCCGCCCGTCGCCGAACGCGGTCAGGTCGACCACCGCCCGGCCCGCGCCGAACGGCCGGTCGGCGACGACCACACTGGGCGCCGCCGCACCGGGTGTGTGCACGGCGCGGAACCAGCGGCCCGCCGCGAACTTCGGCAGTGCCGGGCGGGACCCGGCGTCGTAGGTCTCGATCAGCTTCCGTACGGCCGCGGGGTCCTGTCCGTCGTAGGCGATCGAAGTGGCGAGCTCGGCCTGTCGGCGCTGCCACCGCCGTACCTCGTCGGTCTCCGGCTCCAGCCACCGGTACGGGTCCGGCACCCGGACGCCCGCGACGTCCTCGAAGGCGTCGACGGTCCGCGCGGGCGGATACGGCGGAGGGCTGATGTTCACTGTGGCTCCGACTCCTCGGTGTCCTGGAGACCATCGATGCCTCCGGGACGCATGGACTGATCTGCTGATGCATCTGCGTCCGGGTCCGCCTCGAAGCCCGCTCGCGCGGCCGCGGTGAACTCGGCACGCAGCCGTTCGAACGCCCCGGGGATCCTGTTCACCCGCCGGAAGTGGAGCAGCGCGTCGTAGGCGGCCGGGAAGTCGTCGACGGGGTCCAGCTCCCCGCCGGCAAGCGTCCCCTCGACACCGTCGAAGAAGCCGGCGGGCGCGCGGCGCGGATCGAGGAGGGCCACCTCCTGGCCGAGACGGTCGAGCCGCGATTCGACGGACTCCGGCGTCGGGGTCCGCGCCCCGAGCGTGACGTCGCAGTCGAACGGACGCGACGACCGCTGGGTGAAGGTGACTTCGGGCCCGGAGCCGTACGTCGTCCCGATGACGACGAGGTCCGCTCCCAGCTCGGCGGAGAGCAGACCGCCCAGGGTCGGCCGGCCGTGCAGCGGTGTACGGCGGACGTGTGCGTTGTGGGCGCTCACCACGACGCGCCGCTCCCGGCGCAGGATCCACTCCACACTGCGCGCCATGAACGCCTCCCGCGGATGGGGACCCTCCGGAGAGGTCCCGTCCTCGTCGGCCTCGGCGACGAAGGCCCGGAGCGAGGCCGCGCACCACAGGGCGATCTCGGAGTCCTCGTCGTCCTGGCCGCCGTGCCGGTGGGCGCACAGCGCGCGCTCGCCCAGTCCGCGAAGGCCTTCGAGCAGCCGGGCACGGTCCGAGGGGGACATCGCCGCGTAACGGACCGCCGCCTGCGACCGGTCGCCCAGATCGCTCAGCCGCCGCAACTCCTCGTCGCCCGGACGTGCGGGCAGCCGGTCGAGGCAGGCGCGGACCGCCGGGCCCGGCGAGGTGGACGAGCCGGGCAGGTCCATTCCGTAGAAGGAGACCTTCGGCGACCCGCCGGAGTTGCGCCGACGCATCCAGCGCAGTTGTCTCCGCATCGGCTCGCACTCGCCGAAGCGGTAGGTGATCCCGTCCCGGGCGACGGTCTCGACCCGTCCCGGCCCGCCGTCGATCCACTCGTCGACGGCCAGCCCCTCGGCGAATCCGGACTCCAGGACCAGCCCGGTGAACCCGCACTCCCGGACCAGGAACCGGAACAGCAGGTCCCTGAGCCCGTAGAACTCCGTGATGTTGTGCGCGCCCTCGCCGAGCGCCACCACCCGTGCTCCGCCGATCAGTCGACGCAGCGCGGCCATGTCCGCAGACGTGTCGTGGAACGTGTCCATGACGGTTCACCACCTTCCCGCGCGCGGCATTCAGCTGTGGAAGTACCAGAGTTCCGGTGTGTACAGGAAGCTGAGCAGTGAGCTGAACGACGACGGCGGCCCGGAGAGGTTCTTCTTCCACACGACAAGGGTGTGCGGAGTCGGGAAGTAGAGCACCGGCAGGTCCTTGCCGAGACGGCTCACCTCGGCCGACAGGGCCCTGGAATCCGCTCCGAAGGTCGACGCGTCGATCAGCTTGTCCGCCTCGGCGTCGCGGTACCCGCCGAGATTGAAGCTGCCTCCCGTGTTGAACACGGTGTTGCTGCTCGGGTATCCGGCCGCCAGGTACAGCGGTCCGTAGTCCTGTGCCGCCCACTTGTTCTTGTTGGCGGGCGCGAAGGAGTTGCCGTAGTTGGTGTACAGGTAGTTGAGCGACTTGCTCACGAGCGTGACCTTGAGGCCCAGCTTCTTGGCCTCCGACGCGAAGGCGGTGTCCCGGGCGGCGACGTACGCCGGGGTGTTCGCGGAGGCGAGGGTGAAGTCGACCGTCTGCCCGCGCGGGATGCCCGCCCCGCACTCGCCGGCCCCGGTGCCCGGGTGCCGGCAGCTGGTGGCGCCGCCCGGCTCGACCTTCCAGCCGTGGCCGGTGAGCAGGTTCTTGGCGGCGGCCGGGTCGTACGGGTAGGGCGCCCGGTCACCGAACGCGGGCGGATAGGGGGAGTCGTTGCCCGCGGTGGTGTAGTTGGGGGAGGCGGCACCGTTGTACACGCCCCGGCTCCTGATGTAGCCCTGCTGGTCGATCAGGTGTTGCAGGGCCTGGCGGAAGTACGGCTGCGCGATCACCTTGTCGAAGTGGTGGGCGGAGTTCTCGAAGTTCAGGACCAGCGGGTCGAACCGGGCGGGCGCCGGGGCGCCGTAGACGTGGTAGCCCTTCTTCTTCAGCGCGCTGATCTGCATGATGAAGCTGGAGTCCAGCGTTCCGACGGTCAGGTTGCCTGCCTTGAACTGGTTGAGGACCGCCGGGGCGGAGGTGAACGACTTGAAGTCGACCCGGTCGAGCCGTGAGCCCCCCGGGCCGCTGTAGGACGTGTTGGGGACCAGGGAGAACGAGCCGGTCGTGGGGTCGAAGCTCTTGAGACGGTACGGACCGTTGACCACCTGCCAGAGCGGGTTGTCGGCGAAGGTGGCCTGGGACTCCGACTGCTCGGTGAGGTAGGTGTAGATGGCCTTGGCGTTCCTCGGCTGCGTGTAGTCCAGGTGCGGCCCCGAGGTGCGGGCGATGTTCCACTCCTTGGAGGGCATCACGTACAGCAGGGTCAGCATCGACATCAGATAGGACGGGTTGTACGCGGTCGTGGACGTGAGGGTGAGCTCGTCCGGCGCGGTGGCCTTCGCGGTGATGCCGTCGGGAAACTGCCCCGGGGTGTAGAAGCTCCAGTTGGCCGGGCTCTCCTTGAGCGCGGCCTTCAGCAGGGCCAGGGAGAAGACGACGTCGTCGGCGGTGACCGGCCTGCCGTTGGACCATGAGTAGTGCTTCATCCTGATGCTCACGGTCTTGCGGTCGGTGCTGTAGCGGGGCGCCTCGGCCAGGCTCAGTGCGGCGTCCGCGATTCGGTCGCCCTCACCACTGGGGCGGTAGAGGGAGCGCCACAGGAGCCCGCGGGCGATGACGGAGCCGTTGGCGGACGCCGGGGGATACGGATAGATGTAGTTGGGGCTGAGCCCTGGAGTCAGCGCGATCGTGACCGTGCCGCCGTTCTTGGGCTTCCCGGACTCCTTCGGCAGGGTCTGGTATCCGCCCTGGAGGTCCTTGGCCAGGTCGCCGCCGGTGCACGCCGTGGCCAGTACGGCGAGCACGGCGGCGAGCACCGCGAAGCGGCGTCCTCGCGCCTTGCCGGGCACATGTGTCATGGATGGCTCCCTGCGAGGTGTGGTGGAAGAGAGGGTGGGGAGGTGACTGTCGTGGCGAGCGGCCTCAGCCGGCCCGGTGACCGAGCGCATCGCGGAACGCGTCCGCCAGCAGGTTGAGCCCCAGCACCGTGACGATGACGCAGATGCCGACGGGATACACCAGCCACCAGTAGTCGGCGGAGATGAACGTCGCGCCGTTGGCGAGCTGGCTGCCCCAGTCCGCGGTCGGGTACGTCAGGCCGAAGCCCAGGAAGCCCAGAGCGGCGACGACGAGGATCGCGTCGGCCACCTGGAAGGTGATGACGACGATGATCACGCTGAGCGCGTTCGGAATCAGGTGGGTGAGGATGAGCCGTGGGCGGGAGGCCCCCATCACCCGGGCCGCCAGTACGAACTCCCGTACCCGCAGGGTCAGGACCTCGCCGCGGACGAGCCGGGCGGAGACCAGCCAGGAGAACCCGCCGATGACCAGGCTCAGCGACACGGCGTTCGCGTGGAAGCGCACCGAGAGGATCAGGACGAAGAAGAGGAAGGGGACCGACAGCAGGGTGTCGACCACCCGCATCAGGAAGCCGTCGACGATCCCGCCGGCCAGTCCGGCGACGGCGCCGTAGACCGTGCCGATCGTGGTGGCGAACACCGCGGCGAGCAGCCCGATCTGCAAGGACACCCTGCCGCCCGCCATGAGGCGGCCGAGCACGTCGAACCCGTTGAGGTCCGTCCCGAGCGGATGCTCGGTGCTGGGCGGCAGGGCCGCGTTCACCAGATCCACGTCGGTCTGGTTGGTCCGGTAGAGGAGGGGGCCGAGGAAACAGAACGCGACGACGAGTATCAGAAGCAGCCCGCCGACGAGGCCCAGCGGATGCCGGCGCAGTGCGCGCAGCACCGTTTTCGGAGTGAACCGCTCGCGCACGTCGGTCGGTTCGGCCGGGTCGGCTGCTGACGGCACCGTGGCGCCCGCCTCCAGGGCCCTCGCCGTGTCCGTGTGTCGTGAGGTCATTTGTTCAACTCGATTCGGCTGTCGGCGGCGGCGACCGCGATATCGGCGACGAAGTTGCCGGCCACGGTGAGGGCGCCGCCGATCAGGGTGTAGGCGAGGAGCACCGGGTAGTCCTCGTGCTGCAGGCTGTTGAGGAACAGCAGGCCGAGGCCGGGGTAGTTGAAGAGCGACTCGACGATCAGGTTGCCTGCCAGGAGGCTGGGGATGAGCGTGCCGACCAGCGTGATCAGCGGCAGGCAGGCGTTGCGCAGCAGATGGCGGGTCAGGACGCTCCGCTCCGGAAGCCCTTTGGCCCGAGCGACCCGGATGTAGTCCTGGCCGAGCTGGTCGAGAGCCGACGAGCGCTGGTACTGGGAGAAGATCGCGACGCTGGTGACAGCGAGCGTGATGACGGGCAGGGCCATGGCGCGGGGATCGGTGAGGACCACCCACGCGGAGTGCGACTGGGACGCCTCGGCAGGGAAGAACGGCAGGGACTGGCTGAACACGGCGATCAGGATCAGGCCCAGCAGGAACGACGGAGTCGCGTAGAGCACATAGGAGGCCGCCGTGGCGGCGCGGTCGACGAGACTGTTGCGGCGGACCGCCTGGAGGATGCCGAGCGGTACGGCGATCAGCAGCGCGAGGATCAGACCGGCGAGCGACAGCATCGCGCTGCGGCCGGCGTTCTGCCGCAGTACCGTCCCCACGTTCTCGTTGAGCTTGTAGGACCTGCCCAGGTCACCGTGGGCGAGCTGGTCCAGATAGCCGAGGTACTGCACGACGAGCGGCCGGTCGAACCCGTGCTCCCGGTTGAAGTCGGCCACGGCCTGGGGGGACGCGCGCTGTCCCAGGACCACGCGGCCCGGGTCGTCCGAGACCACGTGCAGCAGGAAGAACACCAGCGCGGAGATGCCCAGCAGGACGAGGAAGGAGATCGCCAGCCGTCGGACCACGTACCAGCTCATGCCTGACCATCTCCTCTCCGGGAGATCCGTGGGGTCCCTGATATGCGGGGGAGCGGTGAGTGACGGGTCATCGTGCGGAGAGCTCCTCGGGCTGTGCGGCCGGCAGGCGCAGGGGGTGGTGACAGGCGGCCTTGTGCGTGCCGGTGAGGGTCACGAGGGCGGGCTCCGTCGCCGCGCACACCTCGGTGGCCAGCGGACATCGGGTGCGGAAGCGGCAGCCGCTGGGCGGATCGATGGGACTGGGCAGTTCGCCGCGCACGCGCGTACCCGACCGGGGTCGCGGCGCTGCGGGGTCCGCCTCGGGAACCGCCGCGAGCAGCCCCGCGGTGTACGGGTGCGCGGTGGACCCGTACACCTCCTCGGTGGTGCCGGTCTCCATCAACCTGCCCAGGTACATGACCCCGACGCGGTCGGCCAGGTACCGCACGACCGCGAGATCGTGGGAGATCACCACACTGCTCAGCTCGCGTTCACGCTGTACGCGGAGCATCAGATTGAGGATCTGGGAACGTATCGAGACGTCGAGCGCGCTGACCGGCTCGTCGGCGACCAGCACCTTCGGGTCCAGGGCCAGCGCGCGGGCCAGCCCCACCCGTTGGCGCTGTCCCCCGGAGAGTTCGTGGGGGTAGCGCTCCAGGACGCCCGACGGCAGTCCCACGTCCCCGAGGAGCTCGCGGGCCCGCGCGGTCCGGGCGGAGCGCGTGCCGATGCCCTGGATCGCCAGCGGCTCGCGCAGGATCGCGCCGACGCGCATGCGGGGGTCGAGAGAGGAGTTCGAGTCCTGGAACATCATCTGCAACTGGGAACGGCGCGGAGCGAGTTCGCGGGCACTCATCCCGGTCACCGAAGCGCCGTCGAAGACCACCTCGCCCGACGTGGGCCGGTTCAGGGCAACGAGCATGCGGCCCAGCGAGGACTTGCCGCACCCCGACTCCCCGACCAGGCCGAACGTCTCACCGGGCGCCACGTCGAAGCTCACTCCGGAGACCGCCTTGACCGTGCGGCGCCGCCCGAGGAGGCCCCGCCCGCCCACCGGGTACTCAAGCCTGAGATCGACGACCCGCAGCCGCGGTGTCGTCCCGCGTACGGCGGGGGTCTCGGGGGAGACGGCGGGCCGTGCGACGGCCGATGCCCCCGAGCAGGTACGGCCCGCTGCCGTGGCGACCGGGTGCCAGCACGTGTGGGTGTGCCCGTCCTCCTCCACCGAGAGCGGCGGCCGCTCCTCGTGACAGCGGTCCGTCGCGGCCGCGCAGCGCGGCGCGAAAGGACAGCCCGCGGGGGAGGCGGACAGATCCGGCGGTGTGCCGGGGATGCTGAAGAGCTGCTCGCGCCGGTCCTGGGTGAGCGAGGGGATCGAGGACAGCAGCGCATGGGTGTAGCGGTGCCTGGTATGGCTGAAAAGAGCTGGTGTCGGCCCGGTCTCGGCCACGCGTCCCGCGTACATCACGCCCACCCGGTCGGCGTGCCGGGCGATCACTCCCATGTCGTGGGTGATGAGGATCATCGACATGCCCAGCCGGGACCTGAGGTCGTCCAGGAGATCGAGGATCTCCGCCTGGATGGATACGTCGAGCGCGGTGGTCGGCTCGTCCGCGATGACGACCCGCGGTTCGCACGCCAGGGCCATCGCGATCATCACGCGTTGCCGCATGCCGCCCGAGAGCTGGTGCGGATGGTCGTCCAGCCGTTCGAGGGGTTTCGGTATCCCGACCAGGTCGAGCAGCTCCGCGGCACGTGCGCGCGCGGCCCGCTTCGACGCGCCCTGGTGCAACCGCACCGGTTCGGCGACCTGTTCGCCGACGCGGCGGGTCGGGTTCAAGGCCGTCATCGAATCCTGGAACACCATCGCGATGTCGTTGCCGCGCAGGGCCCGGTACCGGTCCGGGGGGAGTCCGACGAGCTCCGTACCGCCGAAGTCGATCGAGCCGCCGGTCACCCGGCCGCCGTCCGGCAGCATGCCCATCACGGCCAGGCCGGTCATGGACTTGCCGGATCCGGTCTCCCCGACGATCCCCAGGGTCTCCCCGCGATCGAGCGCCAGACCGACGCCCGAGACCGGGTGGACGATCCGGTCGCCCCGGCGGATCTCGACCGACAGATCGCGGATCGTCAGCACTCGGCTGCCGTCCACGGGCTCACGTGCGTTCTCAAAACCATCGCTCGCGCGCACGATATGGCTCTCCATCTCCTCGACCATCCGACGATTTTGAGCCACGTACGGCAGGCGTCGTTCGTCGGGTTCACTGAACATTCAGGTGTGCGTCGTTCCGATCGCACGAAGGGACGCCCGTGCCGTGCAGGGCGCTCAGTCGGCGGACGTGGACCGGCCCAGTCCGTTCCGCAGCAGGCGCCGTACGTTCTCCCCCAGGACCGCGACGATGTCGTGCTCCGGCCACCCCCGCTGTTGCAGCGCTTCGGTGACCAGCGGCAGCCCGGCCGGACCCTCGAGTCCGGGCAGATAGGCGTCGGCCGGCACTCCCTCGACGAGGGCCGTCTCGCAGCACGGGGGAGTGGTGTCGGCCAGCACTTCCTTGATGAAGTCGGGCCCCAGCCCGACGTGCTCGACGCCGGCCACCCCGGCGATGTGCTCGATGTGGTCGATCAGCCGGCCGATCGAGTAGTCGCTCTCGTGCAGGTACGGAGCGAAGAAGTTCACGCACACCACTCCGCCGCCCGCGGCGACGCCCCGGATCTGCTCGTCGTCAAGGTTGCGGTGGTGGTCGAAGAGCGCCCGTGCGCCGGAGTGCGTGGCGATCAACGGCCGTGAGGACAGCTCCAGGACGTGCTCGACCCCGGACGCGCCGAGATGACTGATGTCGTAGAGCATGCCGAGGCGCTCCATCTCGGCCAGCGCCGCGACCCCGGAACGGGTCAGCCGGCTGCCCGTCGCGTCCTCGCCGCTGCCGTCGGCCAGGGAGGTGCGACCGAAGTGGGCCAGGGACGCGATCCTGACCCCCAGCCGGAACAGGGTCTCCAGCAGTTCCACGTCCTCGCCCACGCCCGGTGCGCTCTCCAGCGCCAGCACCAGGGCGATCCGGCCCTCGGCCATCGTCCGGTCGATCTGGGCACCGTCCGTGCACAGCGTGACGGCATCGGCGTTGCCGGCCGCGAGCCGGTGCGCCGCCTCGATCATGCGCAGCGTGCGGCGAAGCGCCCCCTCCGGCCGGTACGGGTCTTCGACGAACACCGGCAGCGCCTGAAGGTTCACCCCGCCGGCCCGCAATTGCGGAAGCCAGCGCTCCCGGAAGAACTCCGCCCAGCGGTCCACCGGCCGGGCGACGACCGCACACAGCAGGTCGTTGTGCAGATCCGCCACAATCGCGCGTCGGTGCAACTCGTTCATCGCTGTGCCCGCCGCTCGGCCCGGCCGGTGTGCAGGTACAGCGCGTGTCCCTGCCCGTCGTCTCCGAGGAAGGCGAGTGGCGCGTGGACCCCGCGCTCCGGCTCGACCGGGATCAGGGTGTCACCGCGTCTGCCGACCAGCTCCGTGCGGTACGGCGCCTCGTCCAGTTCGGCGACGGCTCCCCGGGGAGTGCGCTCCAGCCACAGCCGCCCGGCGGCGTCCCGGCTCACCGTGGTCTCGGCGGTGCTCGACGTGTACGTACCGACGTACCGGGACGCCTCCGCGACGGGAGCGCCCGCCTCCGGCACCGGCGAGGCGGGCAGACCGACCCCGGCGAGTTCACCGAGGACCCGGCTCGCGATCTCCGTGTACACGCGCCGTGACAGGCCGCCGTTGGTGAGGATCGCCACCGCGATGTCCCGCTCCGGCACCAGGCGCAGGAACGCCGACTGACCGATGGTGTTCCCGTCGTGTCCGATGACCGTGCCGCCCGGCGACAGGTCGAAGAGCTCCCAGCCGAGCCCCCAGGCGGCGCCCTGGTCGATGTCGGGCAGTGTGACCTGCGGCCGCCGCATGGCCTGGACGGTTTCCGGGCCGAGCACGGTCACCCCGCCGGGGCCACGGCCTCCGGCGAGGTGCATCCGGGCGAAGGCCAGCAGATCGCGCGCACGCATCGCCAGCATCGATCCGGCCGGGGCGTTCGAGCGTGCCAGGGCCCACACCGGCGTCGGCTGGAGCGGCGCCCCCGGCACCGCCTCGATGTGACCCACTGCCGTGCGATGGACGATGGCCTCGTAGGGGTCGCTCGCGGTGTGACTCATGCCCAGCGGAGTGAACAGATGCCGCCGGGCGCAGACGTCGAACGGCTCCTCGCGCAGCACCTCGACGATCCGCCCGAGCACGCAGTAACCGGCGTTGTTGTACGAGAACATCGCGCCCGGCTCGAAGAGCTGCGGCACGTCCCGCAGGACGCCCACGTACTTCTCCAGGCAGTCGTCACCCTTGCCGGTGTCGGTGAAGATGTCCCCCTCGAAACCCGCGACATGACTCAGCAGATGCCGCGTGGTGATCCCTCGCGCCGCTTCCTCGTCGGCGATCCGGAACTCCGGCAGGACATCCCGTACGGGAGCGTCCAGATCGAGTCGTCCCTCCTCGGCCAGCTGCATGACCAGCGTCGCGGTCATCACCTTGGTGATCGACCCGATCTGGAAGAGCGAGTCCACCGTGGCGTCGACACCTGTGGCAGTGCTCAGCACACCGGCAGCGGACTCGACCCATTCGTCACCGGCCCGGACCGCCACGGCTGCCCCGGGCACCTGGCTCTCGACGAGCAGATCCGGCAACCGGCGGCGCAACCAGGCACCGACCTCCGCCAGCTTGTTCAGCTGCTCCGACCCGTCCAGCTTCTGCACGGCATCTCTCCCTGCTCGACTGCGCAGGAGCTTAGGACCTGCGGAAACCGCCCTCTTCGTCCACTCCCACCACATGCGGCCCGACCATTGGTGCGACTGGCCGAACCGGGCGGCCCACCGCTTCGACGGGCGGGGGAGCGGGCGTATCAGGGATCCGTAAGTGGCGTATGGAACGCGTCAGCGCCGCTTCTCCTGCGCACGCGGGCCGACGCAAGATCGTTCCCGGCCTCGGAACCGGGGTCGAGTGAACACCCGGGAGCGGTGGAAACCGTTGCCGGGGGAAGGAGTTGGCCATGTCGTATGCCCAGGCCGCAGAGCCGTCGAAGCGTGCGGAGATCTCCAAGCGTGCCGCACTGAGCGTGGCAGCGCTCGCCGTTGCCGGAGGGGCGTTCTTCGTGCCGTCCGTCGGGGACGCCGCCGCGTCCCCGACCTCGGACCAGAAGATCGAGGCCGGGTGCGGGGACTGCTACCCCGACGTCATGTGACCGGCTGACCGACGCGCACACCAGTGCGCGCAAGCGCGTCCAGGACCCGCCGGTGCTCACACCGGCGGGTCCGCTCGGAGAGGGACGGAACAATGGACTGGATGGAACGCTGCGTACCGGACGTGGAGCAGCTCCTGGGCACGTACTGGCGGAAGGAACCCGTGCTTCTGCGGCCGCAGGACCCGCCGTTGGAAGTGCTGACACTCTCGGACGTGGACGCGCTCCTCGACGCGGGGCTGCTGCGCGTTCCGTACGTCGGCCTGTACACCGCGCAGGGGAGCATCGCCGACGAGCGATTCTGCCCGACGCGCGTCATCACCGGGAGCCCTGCCCAGGGGTACGTCGACGCGGCGGCGGTGCGACGACTGATCGACGAGGAACGGGCGACCCTGCAGCTCCGATACGTCGACCAATGGCATCCCCCCGTACGTGACCTCACGAGGGATGTCGCCGAGCGACTCGGCCGGCTCGTCGAGGCGTTCTTCTTCCTGAGCCGTCCCGGTCGCCGGGGTCCGGTGCATCGGGACGACGGGGACCTGCTGGCCATCCAGCTCAGCGGTGCCAAGCACTGGCAGGTCTACGCAGGTCCGGCCGACGGCGACTGGGCGCCGGTCCGCGAGGAGAATCCGGGAGCGCCACTGCTGGACACGGTCCTTGAGACCGGTGACGTGCTGTACGTACCGAGAGGTTTCGCGCACACCGCCACGGCCGTGGGCGATGCCTCGTCGGCTCATCTGACCGTGGTGGTGAGGGAGGCCGGTACGGAGCATCTGCGCACCGCTCTGCTGACACGGATCGTCGACGGCCTGGCTCTGCCGGGCCGTCCGCTGGACGACGACGCCCTGCTGCGCACCGCGGCCGACCTCCTGGACCATCTCGGCACGCAACTCGACGCAGTCACCCCGGACGACGTCATCGGCCGGGCACGCCCGCGTGCGTACAGCAACCGTCAGACCGTCTGAGCACGCCGACGGCATGGAACGTGGAGAGGCAACGATGGACCCGCTTGCACGATATGTGGGCGACCAGCAGGCATTTCGTCACATTTTGTGGCGCCGTACACCCGCCGTACTGCACCCCCGCACACCCCCGATGGAGCTGCTGACGGTCGCCGAGCTGGACAGGATCCTGGGTGCGGGTCTCCTCACCACCCCGTACGCGACGCTCGTGCACGAGGATGGTCCGGTGCCGGAGGAGCGCTACTGTTCCCCCCGAGTCGTCCTGGGCGGGATCGACAACCGCTACGTGGATGCCGGGGCGGTGAACCGACTGATCGGCGAGGAGGGAGCCACACTCCTTCTGCGGTACGTCGACCAGTGGCACGCAGGTGTGCGGGAACTGGCCGATGAGCTCGCGGAGTGTCTTCAACGCCAGGTGGAGGCGTTCTTCTTCCTTACCCCGCCCGGGACGCAGGGCCGTCCGGTGCACCGCGACGACGCCGACGTGCTGGCCGTGCAGATACACGGCTCGAAGCGGTGGCGTGTGTATCCGGGACCGCCCGACGGGAACTGGCAGCCCGAGCGCGTGGACGGCGACCCGGGCGACCCACTGCTGGACGTGGTCCTGCGTCAGGGCGAAGTCCTCTACGTACCGAGGGGGTTCGCGCATGTGGCCGAAGCCACCGGGGGGAGCGCCTCCGCTCACCTCTCGTTCACGGTCCGCGAGGCAGGCTCCGTCCACTTGTACGCCGTTCTTGAGGCGCTTCTGCTGGACGGCGACGGACTGCCCGCCCGGCCCAACGATGACGCAGCGCTGACCGGGGCCGCGAACGGTCTCATCGCGCATTTTCGCCGTACGCTCGCCGGCCTCACGCCAGAAGAGTTGGTACATCTGGCCCGGGGCGCGATGCGCCGCGAAAAGCACACCACCGCGGGTTCTTTGAGCGCACTGCTGGGCTGACCCGGTGGTGAGGGCGGAGCCGTGTCGAGGTGATGGGCCTATGGGGCAGGTGTGGCGGCGGCTGCCCGTGACGGCGCGGCACAGCACGAGGAGAACGAGCGAACCGGCGAACCAGGTGGAGAGGTCGAAGAAGCCGTCGATGGAGTCGACGCCGAAGATGACCTCGCGCAGGCCGTGCCCGTACCTCGTACGCGTTGAAACTCCGACGCCCGGAAGACCAATGGGCTGCGCCGGGAACAGCCGGCCGGGCCGGTACGGTTGCACCGACCGAGGAACCGGCGCCGCACGGCCGGAGAACACGGAGACCACAGGGCCGGCCGCCCCATCAGGGTCCCGGACTCCGAGATCGCGGCGCGCCCGCCGAGCACTCGGACCTAGACGTATTTCTGCAGGAGGACTGTTCCATGACTGACCGGCCGTTGACGCTCATGACAGTGCACGCTCACCCCGACGACGAGGCCACCGGAACCGGCGGGGTCCTCGCGCGGTACGCGGCGGAAGGCATCCGCACCGTTCTCGTGACATGTACCGATGGCGGTTGCGGTGACGGAGCGGGAGGCGTCAAGCCGGGCGATCCCGGGCATGATCCGGCGGCCGTCGCCTTGATACGCCGCCACGAACTCAAGGCGAGCTGTGACGTCCTGAAGATCAGCGATCTGGAGATGCTGGACTATGCCGACTCAGGGATGACGGGCTGGCCGAGCAACGACGCCCCCGGATCCTTCTGGCAGACCCCCGTGGAGGAAGGCGCTGCCCGACTTGCGGAACTCATGCGGCACTACCGGCCCGATGTGGTCGTCACCTATGACGAGAACGGCTTCTACGGCCACCCCGACCACATCCAGGCCAACCGCATCACGATGGCGGCGCTGGAGATGACCGCGCTGACACCGAAGGTGTACTGGACGACGATGCCCCGTTCCATGATGCAGCGGTTCGGGGAGACCATGCGCGAGTTCCATGAGGACATGCCGGAGCCGGATCCTGCCGAGGCCGCCGCGATGGCCGAGATCGGCCTCCCCGACGATGAGATCACCACGTGGGTGGACACCACCGCGTTCAGCGGTCAGAAGTTCGATGCGCTGGCTGCGCACTCCAGTCAGGGCGAGAACATCTTCTTCCTCAAGATGGGCAAGGAGAGGTTCGGCGAGTTCATGGGCATGGAGACCTTCGTACGTGTCAAGGACGCCACCGGCGCGCCCGTACCCGAGAACGATCTCTTCGCCGGACTGCGCTGAACCCTTTCGTCGGCCCCGCCCGGCGGCCTGAGGGTGGGCTGCCGGGCCGGTGCCGGACGGGTGGAGCCGGGCGGGCGGGCCGTGGCGGCCCCGTCAGCCGGCGCCTTCTGCCGCCGGCGGATCCAGTTCCCTGCGCCGTCGGCTGATGGAGTCGGGGTCCCAGTCCGGCCGGGGAACGGATGCCAGCAGCAGCTGCGTGTACGGGTGTCCGGGGTCGGAGAGCAGCTCCGCGACGGGGCGGTGTTCCATGGTGCGGCCCCGGTACAGGACGAGCGCCTCGTCGCACACGTACCGCACGACGGCCAGGTCGTGGCTGACGAAGACCAGGCCGATGCCGGTGTCGCGGCGGATGTCCGACAGGAGGTTGAGCACCTGCGCCTGGACCGAGACATCGAGCGCGGACACCGCCTCGTCCAGTACGAGCACCGCGGGTTCGACCGCCAGCGCACGTGCGATGGCGGCGCGTTGACGCTGACCGCCGGAGAGTTCGCGCGGCAGGGCCGCCGCCTCCCGTTCCCCGAGGCCCACCTGGGCGAGGAGTTCCCGCATCCGGGCGGCCCGGGTGGCGGGGTCGGCGAGACCGTGCAGGCGCAGCGTTCCGTCGATGGTGGCGCCGATGGTGATCCTTGCGTCCAGCGAGAGGTACGGGTCCTGGAAGACGATCTGCACCGCCTTGGCACGGGCGAGCCGGGCCGCCCTGCCGCGTACGGTCGGGGCCAGTGGTTCACCCTGGACGAGGATCTGTCCGGCGTCGGGGCGTTCGAGGCCGATCAGCATCCGGGCCGTGGTCGTCTTGCCGGAGCCCGATTCCCCCACGATGCCCAGGGCACCGCCGGCCTGCAGTGAGAACGACAGACCGTCGACGGCGACGACCTCCGTCTTGCCGGTCCGGTAGGTCTTGCGCAGCCCACTGACCCGGAGCAGTGTGCGGGCGCTGTTCTCGACGGTCAACTGCCCTCCCTTGTAGCAGTGTTGTCCACGGAGGTGAGTGACTCCTCCGCGAGGTGGCAGGCGACCAGTGCCTCGCCGTGCCGCTCCAGCCGCGGCGCTGTCCGGTCGCAGACCCCGGGCCGGGCCAGGCGGCAGCGCGCCGCGAAGGAGCAGCCGGGCGCCGAGTCGAGCAGCCCCATCGGGGAACCCGGGATCGGGGTGAGCCGGACGGGCGGTCCGTCCGGGGCCTGGAGGGGCGGCGACGAGCCGAGCAGGCCCGCGGTGTAGGGGTGGCGGGGTGTCTCGAAGAGCTGTGCGGTGGGAGCGGTCTCGACGATCCGGCCGGCGTACATCACGTAGATGCGGTCGCAGGCCGCGGCCGCGAGTTCGATGTCGTGCGTGATGAGGAGCATGCCCAGGTCGCGTTCGCGCTGCAGCCGCCCGAGGATGGCCATGATCTCGGCCTGGGTGGAGACGTCGAGCGCGGTGGTCGGCTCGTCGCAGAGCAGCAGCCGGGGCCCGGCGGTGAGCGCTCCGGCGATCATGACGCGTTGCAGCATGCCGCCGGAGAGCTCGTACGGGTACTGGCGCAAGTGCCGTTCCGGGGCCGGGAGTCCGACCGCGGCGAGCAGTTCGGCGGCGCGGGCGTTGGCGCGGCCCTTGTCCCAGCCGTTGCTGACGCGCAGCGACTCGGTGAGGAAGTCGCCGATGCGGCGGACCGGGTTGATGCCTGCCCGTGGGTCCTGGAAGATCATCGACGCCGTGCCGGTACGGATCGACCGCAGGGCCGCCGGGTCGGCGCCCACCACCTCCGTTCCGTCGACGCGCACCTGGCCGTCGAGGTCGGCCCCGGTGGGGAACAGCCCGAGGGCCGACCGTGCGGTGACCGACTTCCCGGAACCGGATTCGCCCACCAGCGCGACGATCTCACCCGCCGACACGGTCAGGTCGATGCCGTCGAGTACCGGCCGGGCCGTGCCGGGCAGGGCGATGCTCAGGTTCTCGTACTCCAGCAGCGCCATCAGGTCTTCCTCCCTGCGAGCCGGTCGCCGACGTTCTCCCCGACGATGTTGAAGGCGACGACGACCACCACGACGGCGACGGCGGGCACGACCGCGGACAGCGGCTGGCCGCGCAGGACGGCGGCCTGGGACTGGTTGATCATGGCGCCCCAGTCCGGTGTCGGCGCCTGCACGCCCAGGCCCAGGAAGGACAGGGCGGCGAGGTCGAGCAGTGCGTAGCCGAAGTTGACGGTGGACTGGGCGAGCACGGTCGGGCCGATGTTCGGCAGCAGCCTGCGGACGGCGACGTACAGGGCGGAGTGCCCCTGCACACGGTAGGCCGCGATGTACGGCCTGGCCTGCTCCTGCATCGCGAGGCCGCGCACCAGGCGTGCGGTGTACGGCATGTAGGCCACGGACATGGCGATCACCGGCGCCGTCATCCCCTTGCCGAAGACCGCCACCGCGAGAATCGCGACGAGCAGCGCCGGGAAGGCGAAGACGACATCGAGCAGTCGCCCGATCACGGTGTCGGCCCAGCCGCCCCGCCACGCGGAGAACAGGCCGATGGCGATGCCGGCGACGGTCGATACCAGTACCACCAGCAGCGGTCCGACCAGACTCGTACGGCTTCCTTCGACCAGGGCCGAGAAGGTGTCGTGCCCGCCCTGGTCGGTGCCCAGCCAGTGGTCGGCGCTCGGGCCGACGAGCCCCGTGCCCAGCTCTCCGTACGTCGGGTCCTGCGGTGACAGCCACGGTGCGAACACCGCGACCAGCACGAACAGGACGAGAAGGCCCAGGCACAGGTTCTCCAGCCGGCTGCCCCCCAGGGAGCGCAGCCTGGCGGCCGGTCCGCGGGTCAGTCCCGCCATCGGGGCGCTCATCGTGCACTCCCCGCTGCCGCCACCCGCGGATCGATCAGCGGATGCACCAGGTCCACCAGGAAGTTGACCACGACGAACGCGGCAACCACGAGCAGCACGATCGCCTGCACCACCTGGAAGTCCATCTGGTTGACCGAGGTCACCAGCAGGGATCCCACGCCCGACATGCCGAACGCGGTCTCCACGATCGAGGTGCTCACCAGCATTCCGGAGATGAGGAGCGCGGAGACGGTGACGATCGGTCCGAGGGCGTTGCGCAGTACGTGCCGCCGGATCACGGTCCATCGCGGGGTGCCGCGGCTCACCGCGACCTCGACGTGCTCACGGCCCAGTTCCTCCAGCATCGACGAGCGGGTCACCCGGGTGACCATCGCCATGAACGTGACGGACAGGGCGATCGCCGGCAGTACGACGTGGTGGAGCCGGTCGAGAACGCCGGTGCCGTTGCCGATGGTCGGGAACCAGCCCAGCTTCACGCCGAACAGGGACCGCAGCAGCAGTGCGGCGACGAAGGCGGGGGCCGCCGCCCCCACCGTCACCAGCAGCATCAGCATCGAGTCGGTGCGGGTGCCGCGGCGCAGCGCGCCGACGATGCCGGCCGCGACACCGACCACCGCGATCAGCAGGGCGGAGGCGGCGATCAGCAGCAGGGTGGACGGCAGCCGCGACCAGATGACCGAGCCGACGTCCTGGTGGAAGACGTAGGAGCGGCCGAAGTCGCCGTGCAGTACGCCGCCCAGCCAGTCCCAGTACCGGACGAAGAACGGCTCGTCGAAGCCGTACCGGTGGCGGATCTGGGCGAGTTCGTCGGGGCCGGCGCTGCGCCCGCGCACCAGGAAGCTCGCCGGGTCGCCGGGCGCCAGGTACAGCGAGGAGAACACCAGGAAGGAGGTGACCAGCAAGGTCGCCGCCATCCCGGCCAGGCGGCTCAGGACCCCGAGCGCCCGGGTGGTAGTACGGCTCACTTCTTGGCCCCGATCTCGGCGGCCCACGGGTAGTAGAGGTAGGCGACCGACGGCTGGACGCCGGTGATCCGGTTGCCGAGGAAGACGCTCGTGGGCTGCGTGTACAGGGGCAGCCAGGGCAGTTCCCGCAGGGCGATCTTCTGCGCCTTCGCGCTCGCCGCGGCCCGCGCGGCCGGGTCGTAGGTGCCTGCGGCGTCCTCTACCGCCCGGTCGAACTCCTTGTTCGACCAGCCGCCGTAGTTGGTGAACATGCCGGTCTCCAGGGAGCCGTACACATCCAGCGGGTCGGTGATCGACGTGTACCAGAAGGTCAGGAAGAGGTCGATTCCCTTGCGGGCGGCGGCGTCGGTGAAGAGCGTCGAGTACTTTTCCGGCGACAGCGTCTCGATCCTGGGGTCGAGGCCGATGGCCTTGGCGGCCTGCTCGACGGCCTGCGCGACGATCGTGGTCTGCGAGTCGAGGGGGCTGGTCGCGATGACGATCCGCTCCCCCTTCACCCCGGCCTTCTCCGCGATCTTCTTGGCCTTCGCCGGGTCGTACGGGTAGTGCGGCGTGTCCTCGATGATGGCCTTGCGGTCCGCGGGGGGCGCCTGGTTCCACATGTTGTCGGTGACGAGGGAGTCGGCGACCTCGCCCATCCCGCCGACGCCGGCCTTGACGATGCCCTTGCGGTCGATGGCCATGAGCAGGGCCTTGCGCACCTCGGTGTCACCGAGCGGGCCCTTGAGGTCGCCTACGATCTCCTCGGCGACGGTGCTGTTGACGCCGTAGTAGAGCTTGCCGGCCGTGGACGAGCCGAGCTGGTCGTAGGCATCGGCCGGGACCATCCAGCCCCCGTCCACCTCACCGCTCTGGAAGGCGTTGACGCGGGTCGTCGCATCGCTCAGGAACACGAACTTCACCTGGCCCGCCCTGGGCTTCAGCTCGGTGTTCCAGTAGCCGTCGAACTTCTTCAGGGTGAGCGACTGGCCCGAGGCCCAGGACCCGAACGAGAACGGGCCCGTGCAGTTCACCCCGCCCTTGGGACTGCCGTAGTCCTTGCCCGCCTTGGCGAGCGTCGCGGCCGACTCGATGGTTCCCGAGCTGGTGGCCATCTCCTGGTTGAAGACCGCGTCCGGCTTCGTCAGCTTGACGGTGACTTCCAGCGGCCCGGTCATGTCGATCGACTTCACGTTGCGGAACGTGTTCTCCCACGCGCTGCCCACGGCGGGGTCCATGTGGCGGCGCAGCGAGGCGACGACGTCCTTCGCGGTGAGGACGGTCCCGTCGTGGAAGCGCACGCCGGGACGGATCTTGTAGACCCAGGTGGTGGGGGTCGGATTGGTGAACGAGGACGCCAGGTTCGGCGACGTCGTCAGGTCCGGGTTCCAGCGCAGCAGGCTCTCGCAGACGTTGGCGAGGATCTGGTTCGGCGGGTAGTCGTAGGCATAGGCGTAGTCGAGCGATGAGGGCTCGGCGTAGATCGACCAGGTGAAGGAGTCGATGTCGCCCGCGGCGGCGGGCGTCTGCTTGGTCAGTTTGTACGACGTGCCGGCGTCGGCGTCCTTGTCCGGGTTCGCCGTGCCGCTGCACGCACTGGTGATGAGCACGGCGCTCGCCGCGAGGAGGGTCCCCGCCACGCGGCGCACCGCCCGCATCCGTGTCGGCCGTCTGGATCCTGCACTCTGCGTTGGCACTGTCTGTCTCCGTCCGGGGTGGGCTCGATGAAGTGCGTGGGGGGCGTCAGTCGGTCGACGCGGTGGGCGTGGTCGTGTCCGCGTCGAACACGAGGCGGCCTTCCACGTACGTCCGGCGCACCCGGGCGTCGCCTATCTCGTCGGCGGGGCGCGTGAACGGGTCACGGTCGAGGACGACGAGGTCCGCGTACTTGCCCACCTCGACCGTGCCGGTCACGTCGTCGAGGTGGTTCACCCAGGCGGTGCCCGCGGTGTACGCGGTGAGCGCCTCGGCCAGGGTCAGTGCCTGTTCGGGGTAGAACGGCGGATACGTCTCGCCCTCGGGGAGTTCCTGGGCGGGGGCGGCACGGTTGACCGCGACATGGATGCCCCACAGCGGGTCGGGGCTGCTCACCGACCAGTCGCTGCCGGCGGCGAGGTGGGCGCCGGCACGGCGCAGATCCCCGAAGGGGTACTGCTGGGCGGCGCGTTCGGCCCCGAGGAACGGGATGGTCAGCTCGTCCATCTGGGGTTCGTGGGCGGCCCACAGCGGCTGGATGTTCCCGGCGACGCCCAGTTCCGCGAAACGTGCGATGTCATCGGGGTGGACGACCTGGAGGTGGGCCAGGTGGTGCCGGTGGTCGTTGGCACCGTTGGCGGCACGGGCCTCGCCGAGCGCGTCGAGCGCCTCGCGCACGGCACGGTCGCCGAGCGCGTGGAAGTGGACCTGGAAGCCGGAGCGGTCGAGCGCGCACACCGCTTCCTTCAGGAGGCCGGGCTCGACGAAGCTCAGGCCGGAGTTGCCGGTCGAGCAGCCGCAGCCGTCCAGATAGGGCTCCAGCATCCCTGCGGTGAAGTTCTCCGCGACGCCGTCCTGCATGATCTTGATGCTGGTGGCCGCGAAACGGCCTGCCCGCCCGATGCGGCGGCGCTCCTCCAGCTCCGGAAGCTGCTCCATTCCGCGGTTCCGGTCCCACCACAGGGCGCCGACGACCCGGGCGAGCAGCGAACCTTCGCGGGCCGCACGCAGGTAGACGGGCAAATTGTCCGGGTAGCCGTGGAAGGAGCCGATCATGGCGTCCTGCCAGCCGGTCACCCCGAGTGAGAACAGGTACTCCTGAGCGGCGAGCAGCCCGGCGTACGTCTCGTCCTCGGTCGCGACCGGAACATGACGGGCCACCAGTTCCACCGCGCCCTCGTGCAGGGTGCCGGCCGGGCTGCCGTCCGCCTCCCGCTCGATACGGCCGTCGGCCGGGTCGGAGGTGTGCCGGTCGACACCGGCGATCTCCAGCGCGCGGGTGTTGACCCAGGCGCCGTGGCCGTCGCAGTTCACGAGCAGCACGGGCCGGTCGGGTACCACCGCGTCGAGCATGGAGCGCGTGGGCGTGCCGCCCGGGAAGCAGTCCATCGACCAGCCGCCGCCACGGATCCAGGCCACGTCCGGGTGGTCCTCGGCGTACTGGGCCACCACGTCGAGACAGCCCTCGGCGGTGGTCTGCTCGCTCTGGTCGCAGCCGAGCATCTGGGTGCCACCCATCACGGGGTGGATGTGCGCGTCCTGGAATCCGGGGACGAGCAGGCCGCCTTCCAGGTCGACGACCTCCGTACCGGCACCGGTCAGCGCGCGCACCGTACCCACGTCGGCGACGGCGATGATCCGGCCGCCCGCGACGGCGACGGCGGCGTCCACCGGGACGGGGCCCGCTCCGGTGAAGACCCGGCCCCCGACGAAGACGGTGTCGGCCCGTTCGCTGCTGTGCGCCATCGATTCAACCTCCAGCGGGGCGGAATGAGCCGCCCGACGTGTTCGTTGAGGAGGAGTGAACGACAGCGCAACAGTGCTGTCAACAGCGTTGCGCACACTGGATCCCGAACCGATACACTGGCCGTACCATGCCGAAGTCACCCGCCGCCAAGGCTCGGAGCAAGCGCGCCGGCAGTCAGCTCACGCCCGGCGCGATCATCGACGCGAGCCTGCGCATCGCCGCCCGCGGAAGCGAGGACGCCTTCACCGTCCGGCGCCTGGGCGAGGAACTCGGCGCGGATCCGACCGCGATCTACCGGCACTTCCGCGACAAGGACGAGCTGTTGCTGTCGGTCGCCGACCACATGCTCGGTGAGGCGCTCGACGCCATCCCCGAGGGCCTCGACTGGAAGGCCCGCATCCGGGCACTCGCCGGCGCCTCCCTCGCGGTCGCCCTCAAGTACCCGGTGGTGGGCTCCGCCATGGCGAGCCGGACCACGCGCCGCTCCAACGAGTTCCGGGTCGTCGAACTCATCCTCGGTGCCGTCCGGGAAGCCGGCCTGGAGGGGGCCGAGGCCGCCGTCCACTACCGCATGATCGGGGACACGCTCCTCGCGTACGTGGGTCAGCAGGCCGCCTTCCTGCTGTTCGACGCGGACGCCCGCGCGGCCGACGACTCCGCGTGGAACCGCGAGTACCGGCTGGTCGACCCGCAGCGCTTCCCCCACATCACCGGCCTCAGTGGCGAACTCGCCGAGGTGACGGACGAGCAGATCTTCGACGCCACGGTCGAGGCCCTGATCTCGACCGTCGAGAAGCGCGCCACGACTCCTCGGGGCGCGTGACCAGGGTCGACCCAACGCCAGGCGGTCGGCGTGGCCTTGCCGGTCCAGTGGGCGGCCAGGCTCGGGAGGGCCGGTTCGAGCTGGGCGGGCGCCACCCTGCAGAACCTGGGGGCGAACGAGTGCCTGAGCCCCACGGACAACACCTGACAGGACGTGCTTGCGGCCGCCTGCAGCGACGCTGCCACGCAGAAGGTGCTGTTCAGGGTCTCCGGGCACAATGGCAGCGTTCCGCCGTCGACGGACCCTCCCGCCGGGGACCGGTCCATCCGTCAAGGGACGGGCCAGTCTCCACTGGTCAGGGCTCGCGGAGCGGGTGGATACGGTGACGAGCGGTGCGGCTCCGGTGCTTTCCGGAGCGGACGACGAACGGAGGGAGGTATGGGAAACCGACGGCTGCATGGATGTCTCGGCATGGTGGTGGGGCTGGCTCTCGCGGTGCTCACGGCCATGCTTCTGGGCAGGGCGTGGAACGCCTGCGACACGGGAGTGAACAACGCGGCCAACAGCAACTTCCTGCTCCTGCTCTTCATCCCCGGCCTCTGGGCAGTCCTGCTTCTGGACTGGGTGGCGATGGGCGCCCTCCTCGGGAACCGTCCCCTTCTCCACGCCCTCGCCCTCGCGGTGACGCTCCTCGCCGTTTCCTGGTGCGCCCTCTCACTCTTCTGGGGCGGCACCACCTACGACTGCCCCGGCGGTGTACCCCCGTGGTGGCCGGGCCTCCTCCCCGCCCCGGGGTTCTGAGGCGCGCGACAGCCTTCGGATGCAGGGAGGCTGCGGCGATCTCGTCCTCGACGGCCCGGCCGGGCCGTACCGTGAGCGTGCCCTGCTCCGGGCGGCTGCCTGTGTCCGCAGGACCCCGGTGGCCGGCAATCGGGGTCCTGCGGAGGCTTGCGCGGTCGCTGCGGGGCCCGTACGGCACGGCCATGAAGCGCGACCTACAGGAACCGAACAAACCGTGCAGACGCGCGGCCTTCGAGGTTTGCCCTGTCCGGCGCCGCCGTGATCAGCCCGAGAGCTTCGTCGAAGCTCTCCAGCAGCCGCTCGCCTGATCGGGCCCTGCGGTGCCTTCGGGGCACTCACCGTAGTGATCAGCGGGCCAGGCGGCCCAGCAGCGAACCGGCGGCGACGATGCCGACCAGTGCCGCGAAAGCGAGGACCGCGAGGTCGAGGCCGAGGTGGGCCTGGGTGCCGATGAGCAGCCCGCGCAGGGCGTCGACCTCGTAGCTCAGCGGGTTCACCCTGCTGACGGTCTGGAGCCAGCCGGGCATCAGGGCGACCGGGTAGAGCGCGTTGGAGGCGAAGAAGAGCGGCATCGTGATGGCCTGGCCGATGCCCATCAGCCGGTCGCGGGTGAGGACGATCCCGGCGATCGACATCGACAGGCAGGAGAAGAACGCCGAGGCGAGTACGACGACCACGACGACGCCGAGCAGCCGCAACGGGTTCCATGTCATGCCGACACCGATCAGCGCGGCGATCACGATGACGACCGCGGCCTGGATCACTGCTTTCACCCCGGCGGCGAAGGCCTTGCCGGTCACCAGGGCGGCCCGGGGTGTCGGTGTGACCATGAGTTTGGTGAGGACGCCGGAGTCCCGCTCCCAGATGATCATGATTCCGTAGAAGATCGCGATGAACATGGCGGACTGGGCGATGATGCCGGGCGCGAGGAAGTCGAGATAGGGAACGCCGCCGGTGGGGATGGCGTGGATACGGGAGAACGTCACGCCGAAGATCAGCAGCCAGAGCGCGGGCTGTACGGCGCGGGTGTAGATCTCGGTGCGGTCGTGGCGCAGCTTCTGCATTTCGACCACACACATCGCGGTGACGCGCGCGGGTACGACGCGCCAGCCGGTGCGGGGCGGTGGCGGGGTCAGCAGCAGCGCGAAGCGCTGATCCGGCGGGCCGGACTCAGCCGAGGCGGGACGCGGTGCGACGGGTACGGCGGACATCTTGGAACGCTCCTCTCTCCTCGTTCTCCGCGGCGGAACCGGGGTCCGTCAGTCCGCTTCCGGAGTGGTAGCGGAAGACGTCCTCCAGGGACGGTGGCGGAAGGCCCGTCTCACCCGATTCCCGTCGGTGGGCGACGAGTTCGCTCTTGAGCTGGGCGGGGGTGCCGAGCGCGCGGAGTCGGCCGAGGTGCATCAGCGCGAGCCGGTCGCAGCGCTGGTCGGCCTCGTCCATGGAGTGGGTGGTGACCAGCACGGTCATGCCGGTGCCGACCCGTATCTCGGTGATGCGGTCCCAGACGCTGTCGCGCGCGATCGGGTCCAGGCCGATGGTCGGTTCGTCCAGGATCATCAGCCGGGGCGCGCTGACCAGTGCCTGCGCGAGTTCGAGGCGGCGGACCATGCCGCCGGAGTACGTGGCGGTGAGCCGGTGCGCGACATCGCCGAGTCCGACCGCGTCCAGCGCCTGGGAGACCCGTGCGGCGCGCTCTCGGCGGGGGACGTCGAACACGCGGGCGAAGAGCTGGACGTTCTCCCGGCCGGTGAGGCTCGCGTCGGCCGACAGCTGCTGCGGTACGTAGCCGAGCAGGCGCCGCACCGCCATCTTGTGCCGGGCCGCGTCATGGCCGAACACCTCGATGACGCCGGGCGGCACGGGCAGGAGCGTGGTGATCGCGCGCATCGTGGTGGTCTTGCCCGCGCCGTTGGGCCCCAGGAGGCCGAACACCTCTCCCTCGTCGACCAGCAGGTCCAGGCCGTCGACGGCCTTCGAGTCGCCGAAGCTGTAGCTCAGTCCGGTGCAGTTGAGGGCGGGGGCGGTTTCCGTGGTCACGCGGTCTCATCCCCTTGGCTTCGCAGTGAGGCGGCGAGTCCGTGCAGGGCCGGGAGTGCGGCGGTGAGTGCCGCCCGGTCGGCCGCGTCGAGTCCGGCCAGGTGTTCCCGGAACAGCGCCTCGCGACGGGCGCGCCAGTCGCCCAACTTCCCGACCCCCGCTGGGGTCGGATACAGCAGCGCGGCCCTCCTGTCTCCGGGGTCCTTCTCCCGTCGCAGCAGTCCTTCGGCGACGAGGTGGTTCACCAGGGTGCTGACCGAGTTGGGTGCGAGACAGAGGCTGTGCGCGGCTGTGGAGACGCGGATGCCGGGTTCGGCGGCCACCAGCCGCAGGAGTTCGGCGTGTGCTCCGCGCAGCCGGGGCGCCGGCTGGCCGCTCCACAGCCTTCGCCGGGCGAGCCTCTGGATACGGGGCAGAAGTCCGGCGAGTTCATCAGGTAGATCACCCGCCGCCATCTGCCCATTTTAGCTCTGTATGCGAGCTAATGTGCGGTTGTCTTCTGTGCGGGACAGCGGGGCCGCCATCCCCCGCGGTGAGCGGGAGGCGACGGCCCCGGTTCCGGGGACCTTCGGCGTGCGCCCTGCTTCAGCGTGTACGCCCGGTCGATGGTCTGGACGCTGTGATTGTCGGCGGCGTCCGCGGCTGGAGAGCCCCGACCACCCCGGCGGCCGCGGCGTTCACCGGCCGAGACCGCAGCCGCGCTCGGAAGCGGAGATCGCGTTCGTGGGTATCGGTCCGGGAGCCGGGCGTTGGCTCAAGAAGGCCGGACCTGCCGGCGCGGTCCGTATCCGCGCCAAGACGGCCCGTGCCGTCGAGCTCGCCACGGTCATGGGCTCCGACAGCGTCGATCAGGCCGTGGGTCAGTAGGCCGCAGTCCCAGGGCAGTTGAAGACCGGCCGATCGGGGTCAGTCACCGATGAACCACAGGTGCAGGTGCGACCCGTGCTCGACGACCTGGCACAACTCGCGGGCCTGTACGACCCAGGCGCCACCACGGGTGGCGGGAAGCCGGTCGAGTTCAACCAGCAGCAGCGGCAGCTGTCGCTGGTTGAACATTGCGTCCCCATACGGAGTCAGGGCCCGCAGCATCGGGAAGTCCGCCGGGTCCAGGTCCGCGAAGGCGGCGGTCCACTCCACTCCGGCTTTGGCGCGAGCCACGATGTCCCCGCTGTCACCACGTACCGCCATATTGATCACTCGCCGAGCCTGTCGGCGCCCACCCCGACCAGCGAAGAACCACCTCCCGGACCACGCGTCGCGCAGCCATCGCACCGCCGCGCAGGGCCGGGCCGCGTCCGCCGACCGGCAGGAAGCCCCGCGCCACGCCATGGCACGCACCATCACGGCCCCGACCACCGCACTACCGCTCGCGTCGGCGCATGACGTGGTGAAAGCCGACGCCGACAGCCCGCAGCGGGCGCCGCCGGGGCCGCGGACGACCCATGTGTCCGCGCAGGGAATGCTGCCCGCGAAGGATGTGACGGGTCGTCACCACATGGGGCCCGGCCGGGCCCCACCCAGTGAGGCGTTGTTACACAACGATCATTGAGTGCCTCCGAGCGCCCCCGGAATACTTCAAGTCCACGGGGCCGCACGAGTATTCGAGAGCGCCCCATGCGGGACGGGCCCTCGCCCGCCCGATTCACTCCTGAGCAGGGGCAATCTTGCGTAAAAGATCAAAACAGGCGTATGCCGTCGTGGCCGCGGCCGCCGTCGTCCTGACGGCGGGCATGACCGGCCCGGCATCGGCGAGGACCAGCGGCCCGGACCCGGCATCCCCGGCCGTCGCCAAGGGCACGGGGACGGTCGGCAAGGCCGTGCGCACCGTCACTCTGATCACCGGTGACCGGGTCCTCGTGGACTCCCGTGGCAGGGTCGGCGGTATCCAGCGGGCGAAGGGCAGACAGGACATTCCCTTCTTCACCCGTACCTACGACGGCCGTACCTATGTGATGCCGCGTGACGCCCGGCGGCTGATCGCCGACGGCACGCTGGACCAGCGGCTGTTCGACATCACCGGACTCGCCGAACCCGCGAGCCTCAAGGCCAACCGGGCCGGCCTCAAGGTGATCGTCGGCTACCGGGGGTCGGCGGCCGGGTCCGCCCGCGCCGAGGTGCGTTCCTCCGACGGCACCACCGTCCGCCGGACCCTGTCGGCCCTCGATGCCGACGCCGTCACCAGCACCGCCGACAGCGCGGGTTCCCTGTGGGACGCGCTGACTCGTCGGCGGGGCGACGGTTCGGCGGCCACGACCTCCGGCATCGGGCGAATCTGGCTGGACGGCGTACGGAAGGCGTCGCTCGACCGCAGCACCGGCCAGATCGGTGCTCCGGCGGCCTGGGCCCGCTCCTACGACGGCACCGGTGTGAAGATCGCCGTCGTGGACACCGGAATCGACGCCACCCACCCGGACCTGACGGGCCGGGTGGTGGCGGAACGGAACTTCAGCGGTTCCCCGGACGCCCGGGACCGGGTTGGACACGGCACGCACGTGGCCTCCATCGCCGCCGGTACGGGGGCCAAGGACGCCCGGTTCAAGGGCGTGGCGCCCGGGGCCCGACTGATCAACGCCAAGGTGCTGGACGATCAGGGCAACGGTGACGACTCCAGCGTCCTGGCGGGGGTCGACTGGGCCGTCGCCCAGGGGGCCGACATCATCAATATGAGTCTGGGCAGCCCCGACACCCCGGGGATCGACCCGCTGGAAGCCCAGGTCGACAAGCTCTCCGCCGAGAAGGGCGTCCTGTTCGCGGTGGCCGCGGGCAACAACGGGCCGGGCCGGGGCACGGTCGCATCCCCCGGCAGCGCCGACGCGGCGCTGACGGTCGGTGCCGTCGATGACGACGACCTGATCGCCGACTTCTCCAGCGTCGGGCCCCGCATCGGGGACGGCGCCGTCAAGCCCGACATCACCGCACCCGGCGTAAACATCACGGCGGCGGCGGCGAGCGGCACCCCGGACCAGAACCCTCCCGGATACGTCAGCAAGAGCGGCACGTCGATGGCGACCCCGCACGTCGCGGGCGCCGCGGCGATCCTCAAGCAGGAGAACCCCACCTGGACGGGCGCACAGATCAAGGCGGCCCTGACGGGCTCGGCCAAGGGCGGCACCCACTCGGTCTTCCAGCAGGGGGCGGGCCGGCTCGCCGTCGACAAGGCGATCGACCAGACGGTCGTCTCCGAACCGGCCTCGGTCGCCCTGGGTAGCCAGCAGTGGCCCCACACCGACGACACACCCGTCGCCAAGCAGGTGAGGTACCGCAACAGCGGCACCACCGACGTGACGCTGGACCTGTCGCTGGAGGCGCCCACCGGCGGGGACGAGAAGCCCGCCCCGGGTGGGTTCTTCACCCTCGGGGCACAGCGGATCACGGTCCCGGCCGGCGGTACCGCCACCGTGGACCTGACGGCCGACACCCGGCTCGGCGGTACGGTCGACGGCTCGTACTCGGTCACGGTCGTCGCGTCCGGAGGCGGCCGGAGCGTGCGCACCGCGGCATCGGTGGAGCGTGAGGCCGAGTCGTACGACGTCACGTTCAACACCGTCGGACGGGACGGTGCGGCCAGTACCAACTGGCAGGCCGACCTGAAGGGCTACGACGGGTCCGCCACGGGCCGTCGGTTCTTCCCGGACCTCTCGTCCGGCTCCACCACGGTCCGACTGCCGCGAGGTACCTACAGTCTCGCTGCCGACATGCTGGTCGACCCCGCTGCCCCGGGCAAGGGCATCGACCTGATCAACAACCCGCGGTTCTCGGTGACCGGTCCCACCACGGTCACCCTCGACGCCCGGACCACCCGGCCCGTCGACATCAAGGTGCCGGACGCGGCCGCACGCTATACGCGCGCCGGAATGATGTACACCGTGAGCACACCCGAGACCTTCATCATCGAGGGGGGCGAGTTCGGCAGCTTCGACCATCTGCGCACCGCGTACCAGGGACCCGAGATGGACGACGGCGTCCTCGCCCAGCAGTGGTCCGCGCACTGGCAGCGGGGCAGCAACGAGTACAACGTCCTCACCGGCGGCCCGGTCAAGGAACTGGCCACCGGATACAGCAAGACCTACAAGCCCGGGGACATGGCCCTGGTGAAGGCGAAGGTCGGATCGTCCGTACCGGGCCTCGACGGCGCCCTCGCGGCGCACGGCATACTGGACTACGGAGGCGGCGTCGACGCCCCCTACACCGTGCAGCCGGCACCGGGAACGCGCAACGTGTACCTGTCCACGGCCGGCGGGGCCGCCTGGAACATCGTCGCGGGAGTACTGGGCGGGGCGGATCCCTCGGGCCAGCGGGACTTCGACGCGCTCTACGGCCTCGACGAGCCGCGGCGGTACGAGGCGGGGAAGACGTACACCGAGACCTACAACGTCGGTGCACCGGGGCCGCGGATGAACGCGAACGAGGGGATCGTGCGCGACGGCGACACCATCTTCGGTTCGCTGCCGCTGGTCAGTGACGGGGCGGGCCATTTCGGGATCGCCCGGTACTCGGGCGCGAGCACCACCGTCCACCGCAACGGTGAGCTGTTGGCGAAGAAGGACGTCGCCATCGACCAGGAGCCCTTCGCGCTGCCGTCGGAACCCGCCAGGTACACGGTGTCGACCACGATCCACCGGGACCCGGAGATCAACCGTACCGGGACCCGGATCGACGCCTCGTGGACCTTCGACTCGGCCCGCACCGAGAGCCCGACCATGCTCCCGGTCTCCACGGTCCGCTTCCTGCCGCGGCTCGCGCTGGACTCCACCGTTCCGGCAGGCGGCAAGCAGACCGTCCCCGTCGAGGTGCAAGGTGCGGCGGCCGGCGCCAATCTGAAGACCCTGCGGGTCCTGGTGTCCTACGACGACACCACGTGGCTGCCCGTCCCGGTCACGGTGGGCAAGGTCACGGTGACGGCTCCGGCGAAGGGCAAGGCGATCTCGCTGAAGGCCGTCGTCACCGACAAGGACGACAACGAGTCGACGGTCACCATCCACAACGCCTTCTTCGGCAGGTGAGGTGAGACCGGGCCGACGACCAGGGGTGCCGTGCAACCGGATGGGAGTCCGACGGGCGGAGCACGGCCCCGGGTGAGCCCGGACGAGCGGCCCGCCGGAACCGATGTTCCGGCGGGCCGCTCCTTCCCGTGCCCGCCGCCACCCGGGGCCGGTGCGGGGAACGACGTCGATTCGTCCGCACGATACGGAGGCCGGCTCCTCGACCGGTGCCGGGCCAGGCGCCCGCCCGCCGCCACGGCTCAGCGTGTCGGCACCCGGACCGGTCGAACCGGGCAGTCGGCCGAGGCGAGGCGCCCGTCCTGCCCGACCAGGGTCACGGACACAGCCCCCTGCGCCTGCGCCGCGAACGCGGCCGTGCAGACGATCTGGCCGCGGGCGGCGGCGGTCAGCCCTTTCACCCGCAGACGCAGCATGACCTCGACGGTGCGGTCACCCATGACGATCCGGTTCGCGGCGGACGCCGCGCGAGTCAGCGAAGCGGCATTGTGCAGCCCGGCCCGCCGTTCGGCCTTCTCCGGTCCGGCGAGCAGGGCGGTGACGGCCGCGAGTGGCGAGGGGGACTCGCCCATCCCCGCGCCCGGCGGAGACGAACCGCCGAGGGCGTCCCGTCCGGGCGACTTGTCCGGACGGGACGACGCGTCATCCGACCTGGCGGAGCCCGCGGTTCCGTTCTGCCACGGTGCTTCGACGTTTCGTGGCACGGGCAGCAGTTCGTCGTCGGGGGAGAGGAAGAACAACAGCATCCGTTCCTCGCGCGGAGGAAGCAGATCGGCGACAACCGGCCTGCCGGCCTCGATCACGCCGGTCTCCTGGATACCGCAGCCCACGAGCGGGCCCCCGGCGAGCATCAGCAACGCGGCGAGTCGGACCGTCCGGCGCCCACGGAACGGCGACTTCTTCACGCGATGGTCTCCGCCCGGTCGCGGCTCTCCGCCGGCCCCGTGCCACCGTGCGCGTGTGACGGGCCGTCCGGTGCGCCGCTCCCGGACGTGGGCCCGTCGAAGGGCAGCTCCACGGTGAACAGGGCGCCGCCGCCGGCCGCGTTCCGCGCGTGGATCGTGCCGCCGTGCAGGTGCACGTTCTCCTTGGTGATCGCGAGCCCGAGGCCGCTGCCCGACGAGCGGGAACGCGCGGCGTCCGCCTTGTAGAAGCGGTCGAAGATGTGCGGCAGAGCGTCCGGTGGGATCCCGGGGCCGCTGTCGTGCACCTCGGTGATCAACGTGTCCCCGCGTGCCGAAAGCCGCACGGTGACCGGTTCGGCACCATGGCGCAGGGCGTTGCCGACCAGGTTGGCCACGATGACGTCGAAGCGGCGCGTGTCGAGGCGGATACGCAGGCCGTCGGGGACCTCGGCGCGGACCCGGCCGAGCCACTGCCTGCCGGACAGGGTGTTGCGCACGGCCTCCGCCGCGTCCACCTCATCGGTGTTGAGTTCCGCCACGCGGGCGTCGAAACGGGAGATCTCCATCAGATCCTCCACCAGCACAGCGAGTTTGCCGGTCTCGGCGCTGATCAGGCGCACCGCCCGAGCGGTGTTCGGGGCGAGCGTCCCTGCCTCCTCGTCCACCACGTCCGTGACGGCGAGCATACCGGCGAGCGGGGTGCGCAACTCGTGCGAGACGTCCGAGGCGAAGCGCCGGGCCCGTGCTCCGGCTTCCCGCAACTCCTCCACGGAGCGTTCGAGGCGGGCCGCCGACTCGTTGAACGTCCTGGCCAGGTCGGCCATCTCGTCCCGGCCGCGTACGGTGATACGTGTGTCGAGCTGCCCGCCGCCCATGGAGTGTGCGGCACGCCGCAGTTCACGGACGGGGCGCAGCACGCTGCGCGCCGCGAGCAGTGCGGGCACCAGGGCCACGGCCAGCCCCGGCAGGGCGCCGTCGCGCGCAGCGGTCACCAGGGAGTCGATGTCCACGTCCTCGTTCGTCATGGGCATCACAGCGAAGAGAACCAGGCCGCTCGGCACCGCGGCGCCACCGGCGACGACCCGGGTCATCACCGGCATCCCGATGGCCAGATACGCGTTCCCGTCCTTGACGACCCGCTCGAAGCTGCCGTGTGCCGAGGTGAGCGTGGTGCGGCGCAGTTCCGGGGTGAGAACACCGGAGACGGGCCGGTCACCCGAGGAGGCGCGCAGCGAACCGTACTCGGCGAAGACGATCCACGGATGTGGTTTGGCGCGCGCCGCGATGTCGTACAGGTCCCACCGCAGCGTATCCGGATCCAGGGGCAGGCGGGGGACGAACTGTTCGACCTCCTCGCGGAAGGAGGTGACAGCCGTGTCCTGCGCACGCACGAGAACCGCGTTGCGCGCCTGCCGATAGGTCAACGCGGCGGTCGTGACGGCGCTGACAGCGGCCACCAGCAGGAACGCGATCACCAGCCGGGTGCGCAGCCCGAACGCGGCGGCCGCGCCGGGCATCCTCACAGCGGACCGAAGCGGTAGCCGTAGCCCCGCAGGGTCTGAATGTAGCGAGGATCGCGGGACGGATCCTCGATCTTGGCGCGCAGCCGGCGCACACAGGCGTCCACCAGGCGGATGTCGCTGTGGAAACTGTGATCCCAGACCTCCTTCAGGAGCCTCTGCCGGCTGTAGACCTGTTCCGGTACCGCGGACAGGTGCAGCAACAGCTTCAGTTCGGAGGGCGCGAGGGCGACCGGGTCGCCCGACCTGAGGACGGTGTGACCGGCGCGGTCGATGTCGAGTTCACCGTGGTGCTCGACGGCGGGCCTCGCGTCGATCGGGCTCTCGGCGCGGCGTAGCACGGCACGTATGCGGGCCTCGATGACCTCGGTGCGGGCGGGCTTGACGATGTAGTCGTCCGCGCCGGCCTCCAGGCCGACGACGATGTCGATGTCGTCGCCGCGCGCGGTGAGCATGATGATCGGTAACTGGCTGGTCTCGCGTACCCGGGAGCACACCTGGACGCCGCTCATCGCGGGGAGCATCAGGTCGAGCAGCAGGATGTCGGGGCGAAAGGCGTCCAGCGCCTCGAGGCCCGCCTCGCCGGTCACGGCGGCGTGGACCTCGTGCCCGCGCTGGCACAGCCCGATCTCGACGCCCTCGCGCACGGAGGGGTCGTCTTCGACGAGGAGGACGCGTGGCATGGCGGTGTCTCCGGGATCGTGGGGAGTGGCGGGCCGTCAGGGTTTCGGCGACCGGGGGAGGGGAGGAACGGGCGAGCGGATGACCGCGTGCGCGACGGGCCGCGTGCTGCGGGTCGTCCGACATCCCGAGTCAGTGGTCCGGGCGCGGACCTGTCCGGTGAGGCAGCGCGTCCGGCCCGGTCGGCCGCGGAAGGCATGCCGGCCGTGCGAACGCGGCGGCGACCGCCGCCGACGCGTCGGCGGCCCCGGTGAACGGCTCTCCCGGCGCTGCCCGGTCCGACGCGCGGGAGACCAGGAGCATGAGATCGCGACGGGGCATGTCGTACTCCAGGAGGTGGGGCAGCGGTGGCTCCCCATACTCTCAGGCGTGCGCGAGGCGATGACGGGCGGTCAGTTGTCCCGGTTGTGACCGGTTTCGTTACGGGCCGGGGTGAACGGGATGCGTGGATCGCACCTCTCGCGCCGTCGACGGGCACCATCCGCTCAAGCCCGCTTCACCACCGTCCAGCCCCGGTGCGTCGAGGGACAGGCACCCGCCCGGCAAGCCTCTGACCTGGATAACCGCTGTCGCCACGGACCACGGCGGAACAGGCGGACATCGCATAGGCCCGGGAGCAGTTGGCGACTGATGAAGCTGCCTCGCATCGAGCGTTCCGGTTACGGCCGGGACGCCGCCACCGACCAGCCGCCAGCCCCGGCCGGCGGTAAGGCCACATCTCGACTGACCGCATAGCCGTGCGCCGAGGAGGGCGCCTGACGGGCATCTTGCCTCGTCAGGCGCCCTTTCTCTGTGTCTGGAAGAAGCCCAGCTTCTTCGGCGAGTACGACACCAGAAGATTCTTGGTCTGCTGGTGGTACACGGCTCAGATGTAGTTTGACCAGCGAAAATGGCTTCGATCGCGACAAGATGCGGACGGCCGGTCCGGGTATGGTGCGGATCTTGGATCGAAGTGGTTCGTGATGATGAGTGTTGCTCGCGAGGCCACGGCGGGCCGCAAAAGACTGTCCTGACACTCCCCGGCCATGGCCCCAGAACCACGGTTCAAAGGGGCGGCTCCGGCGCACCATGGCTGTGAGTGCGCTTCCGCTGCTTTTCGCCATTCGTCGGCAGAGCTCCGCTTGGCGTAACCGGGGGCTGTTTCCGCAGGTGGCAGACGGACGGTCACGCGCCGCGCGAGGGCTGGCGGAGAGGGGCGTGTGAACCGCTTGGGAGCTGAAAAGAGTGTTCACCCAGCTGAGCTGCCGCAGGCTCGCTGCCCTGTGATTGCTCAATAGTGTGGGCCCTCCTGGCCTGATGGCGACTCGACCGGGGCGTAGCGCAATGATGACCCATCAGCTGCTGTCAGTGCCCACTGCTACACCCTTCTGTTGGGATGAGCCGCGCTTTGCGGCCCACCGGCTGGAGGGGGAAACCTGTCGCAGGTGCCGGACGGGTTCCACCGGGTGCGCGGGTACATTCGTCGCAATCCGAAGCCCGGGAGCGCCAAGCGCATGAGCGGGTGGATGATGGCCGGCTTACTGGCGGGCGTGTGGCTGTGGGGGCAGGTGTTCGGGGTGAGCGAGTCCACCGCCACGACGCCGCCGGCGGATCCGAAGCCGACGGCCAGCGCGGCGGCCGACCGCTGATGGGACGGTTACGTCTGCGGCGCCCTCATGGTGACGCAGAGCTGGTCGCAGCGGCTGTGGTCGCCCTGGCCGCGCTCGGCCGCGCCCCGATGACCGGCGCCCTCCCGTTCGACCTCCCCGCCTCGGACGCCGCCGTTGCCGCATCCCGCGAGGACGTCCCCTTCGACACGGCGGCCCCGCTCTTCCGCCACGGCCACCGCGCCACCGGGGGGAGCTGAGACACCACGAACCGGGGCCTGCCGCCAGCGGCGGCAGCGCCGACCTACACACCGAGTACTCTCTGCCGTTCACCCAGCGTGCCGCCCGCCATCATGTTCGACATACCCGACGAGGACGTTGACCAGCTGGGTGCCATGCCCCGCGCTACCACAGCTCCCACGCCATCAACTCCGTGGGTGCTGTCACGTTGTTGAGGGAGTGAGTGCCTGATGGTGTGTCGGGTGTGGAGCGGGCGGGTTTCGGCTCCGTGCTCAGGCCGCGGCAGGCAGGCCGACGACGCCGGTGATCTGGTCCCAGACGGCGAGGCGAGTGGTCGTCTCGGTGCGGTAGCCGGGGGCGGTCATCAGGTGGCGGCAGGGGCCGGAAGTGAGGTGGGATGCCGCTGAACGCGGCCGGGAACCGCTGGGCTCCGCCGACGCCGCGGAAGCCTTTCATGGCGCGTTCGCGCTGCCGGTTGGCTGATGGCTGTTCTCGGCCCGGTTGTTGAGGCCCCTGTGGGAGCGGTGCTCGACCGAGGGCATCACCTCGCGGTGGGCCGCGCGTAGGAGCGGAGCTTGTCGGTGACGATCACCCGCGGCACCGAGCAGGTCGTCTTCAGCAGGCGGCGGAAGAAACGCCGGGCTGCGGCTTTGTCCCGCCGGTTCTGGACCAGGACGTCGAGCACGGTGCCGTCGGCGTCGACGACCCGCCACAGGTACTTCCGCTTTCCGTCGATCTTGATGAAGACCTCGTCCAGGTACCACTTGTCACCCAGCTGCACACGCCGGCGGCGCAGCGCGTTGGCATAGGACTGCCCGGACTTCGCACACCAGCGGCGGACGGTCTCGTGGGACACGATGACACCGCGCTCGAGCATAAGCTCCTCGACCTCACCGAAGCTGAACGGGAAGCGGAAGTACAGCCACACACAGTGCGCGATGATCTCCACCGGGTACCGGTGCCCTTGTACAACGGCGGCGTATTGCCCACGGACAACCCCCTCCACCATGATCAACCAGAAGGTCATTTCACCCGATCAGCCAACGTGACAGTGCCCGGCGAGGAAACCACCCCGGTTCGTGCCGAGGTGGACGCGGCCTTGCACGGCAACCAACAGGGCACGGTGCACGGCGGATTCCTGGTCGAGCTCGCCGACACGACGATCGGGACGGCCCACTCGACCTTCATGGGGCCCGGTGAATCGTTCACCTCACAAATTGGAGAAATTCCGTTGCGACACCGGATGCGGAACCGCAGAATGCGCACGCAGAGTACACATGATCTTTCAAGGATGAAGAGTGACTGAGAACGACGAGCAGCGCCACACCCTGACCAATGGGCAGGGTGTGCCAGTCCTGACCTATCTGCAGGGTGTTCGGGAGGGGCACCCGTGGGCGGACCTGGCCGAAGTGGTCGGCCCCGACCCCGTGGACACCATCGTCTCCGGTATGTCCGGATGGGCAGTCTCGGGAGCCGTGGAGCTCGGTGAGCAACTGCTGCGCCGTGGCGCACGGGTGATGCGACATGCCCATGAGATGCGGAGGGACTTGGTCGCGTGTCCGCCACCGGCCGACTGGTCATCATGCGCCCTGGGAAACGGACTTCGGGCAGTCCCTTGTGACCTCGCTGCCGACGCGGTGTTCCCGGCATGGCGAGCCGCCTTTCCTGCCGACCATCCCGACCACCACTCCGGCAGCGACGAAGAAGCGCTCAACAAGCTCCTGGCACCCATGCTGGCGGGCTCCGTTCTCGGGCCGGTCCTTCCGTGCAGCGCCTTGGTGGTGGACGAGACGGACCGTGTTGTCGCTGGGGCGATTATCACTGACCGTGACGGACTACCGTGGATCGCGGACGTGTTCCGCTGGCCCGAAGCCCGCTACGCGGGCCTTGGCGCCAATCTGCTGCGCCGGGTGCTCAGCGCTGCTGCGGCCGACGGGCTGGCCGACATTTCGCTCGTCGTGAGCGATGCGAATCCAGCCCGCCGCGTCTACGAAAAGCTGGGTTTTGAGCTGACTGGCACATCACTGACTGTCGTAGTGCCGTAGGTCTCGAAGCCCCGTACAGCCCAGTGAGCTGCCCCGAGTTTGGTGACGGCCGGTTTGCGTGTTTTCAGGCGGTCTTCGAGGGCGCCTGGGAACGGTGGTGTCGGACCTCGAATTCCTCGGGTGGGAGGTAGCCGAGGGCGGAGTGCAGTCGCTCGGTGTTGTGCCAGCAGACCCACTGGGCGGCTGCCCGTTCGACCTGGTCAGCGTCGCGCCAGGGGCCGTGGAGCTCGATCGACTCGGCTTTGAAAGTGCCGTTGAGGGCCTCGGCCATGGCGTGGTCGTAGCTATCGGCGACAGCGCCGACCGAAGCGGCGCCGGTCTCCAGCAGGCAACGAGTCGGACCGGCTGCCCTGGTCGGCCTCAGCCTGGCGGACCCAGTCTCGCAGGGCAGACAAACACCGGGAACGACATCGCGTACTTCTACGCACGGGCCTCGACCCCGGAGCTTGAACACGTCTATGCGGCTTTGGTCAGGGTGGTTGCTGTTGGGCGGAAGGTGTTTTCGTCAGCGATCGGGGAGCGCTGGCCGAGCTGGGAATGCCTGTGTCGGGTGTTGTAGCGGGACAGCCATCGGAAGGCGTCGAGTCGGGCCTCACGTTCGCTTGGCCAGCCCCTTCGCCCCTTCAGCGTCTCTCTTTTGAAGGTCGCGTTGAACGGTTCGGCGGCGGCGTTGTCCGCGCTGCTGCCAACCCTGCTCCTGCTCTGGCGGACGTCGGCGAGGCGGCAGGCGTCAGCGAAGGCTCGGCTGGTGTACTGGGCGAGTTCAATGGGTCGTTGCAACACCGGGCTGTTGTAGTGAGCGTAGCTGCTCCTCGAAGACCTCGGCCGGCGTCCGCCAACCGAATTTCTTGCGGGGCCGGTTGTCGATCGCCATGGCGACGGCTTCCAGGTCCGTGGACGACCACCGGGAGAGATCGGTGCCCTTCGGGAAGTACTGACGCAGCAGTCCGTTCGTGTTCTCGTTCGTCGGTCGCTGCCAGGGCGAGTGCGGATCGGCGAAGAACACCTTCGTCCCGGTGTCGAGAGCGAACTGGGCATGGTGGCCCTGTACTCCCGAAGCTGCCGCGAAGTGAAAGGCAGCTCTCTGTAGCCGATCTGACAGCCTGTTGTCCCGGTTTCCGGCGTTCTGGCCCTGCTCTGTTGTGCTCGCGTCACCTTGGTCGCGTTGTGGTGATCGAGGAGAGGAGTGGGGCGTGCGTCGGGAGTGGGAACCGGAAGACTTGATCGAGGTCTGGACGCTGCTGGAGGAGGACCAGGAGCGGCTTCGGAACAAGTCGGGGGCGAACCGGCTGGGCTTCGCGCTGCTGTTGAAGTTCTTCGAGGTGGACGCGTTTTCCGGAGGATGCGGCGGAGGTCCCGGCGGCTGCGGTGCTGTACGTGGCCCAGCAGGTGAGGGTGCCGGCCGAGGAGTGGGGCGCCTACGACTGGTCCGGGCGGGCGATCAAGCGGCACCGGATGGAGGTCCGGTCGGCGTTCGGGTTCCGCGAGTGCACGCAGGAGGACCAGGTCCAGCTCGCGCAGTGGTTGGCGGCTGAGCTGTGCCCGGTGGAGCTGAACCGGGAACGGTTGGCTGAGGCGGTGGTCGCGCGGTGTCGCAAGGACCGTCTGGAGCCGCCGGCGCCTGCGAAGGTGACGCGGCTGGTCGCCTCGGCGGTGAACACCTTCGAGGAGGGGTTTTGTGCGACGACGGTGTGGGTGCCGGCGTACGAGTAGTCCTGCAGGTCGCGGAGCCGCGCCCAATCAGCGGCGACGGAGTCAGCCGGCTCCAGCGCGAAGACGCGCCCAAGTTGCTGACTGGCGGTGGGGATGTCGTGGGCGGACCAACGCGTCAGAGGGAGTAGTCCGTAGTCGGGTCCAACGCCTCCGTTGCCGATCTCGCGCAGGAACGTGCGATAGCTACGGGGAAGACGGACGCCGTGAGTTGCCTCGTAGGCGACCACTCGTTCTTCGCTGAGGGGGGCGCCCAAGCGTTGACCGCCGGGCGCCCGCACGAAGGTCCGCGGGCGAGGGACGGGTTCCGTACAGGCAGCGGCCAGTTTGGATCGGATGCGGGCGACGATGTCGTCCATGGATGCTTCTTCCAAGGGGCGGCGTCACCTTGTGGGAAGCCGCGTTCGCCGACATCCTATGCAAGGGAACCCCCCGGGCAAGATCCAACCGTCCTTTCGCGGCCTCTTGGTCGTGTCCGTTTAAGAAACCCTCACCGGGACGACCGGGACTGCTTTTCCTGCACCGCCCGACCTGCGCACATGCCGTCTCACATAGGTGGTCCGCGAAATCGTCCGGTGAAGGGGGCTCAAACGGTACGCTCGCCCGGTGGGAGAACTCATCGGCTACGCCAGATGCTCGACCGTCGAACAAGACCTCACCGCCCAGCGCGATACCCTCACCGCGCTCGGCGTCCCCGACGACCGGATCTACCTCGACAAGGGACTCACCGGCACCAGCCGCGCGCGGCCCGGCCTCGACCAGGCCCTGGCCGCCGTCCGCGTCGGCGACACCCTGGTCGTGCCCAAGCTCGACCGGCTCGCCCGCTCCGTCCCCGACGCCCGCGACATCGGCGACACCCTCGTCGCCCGCGGCGTCCGCCTCTCCCTGGGCGGCAGCGTCTACGACCCGGCCGACCCGATGTCCAAGATGTTCTTCAACATGCTGGCCGTCTTCGCCGAATTCGAAGCCGACCTGCTCAGAATGCGCACCCGCGAGGGCATGGCCGTAGCCCGCGCCCGCGGCAAACTCAAGGGCCGCCAGCCCAAGCTGTCAGCACGCCAGCAAGCGGAACTCGTCCGCATCCACGCCACCGGCGACTACACGATCGCCGAACTGATGGAGGTGTTCTCCGTAGGCCGCGCCACCGTATACCGCGTCCTCGAACGCGCCGGTCACGGCCGTACAGGAGGAGCGGCATGAGGCGCCGCGAGTCTGAGCTCGTGCTGCTGCGGATGCGCAACGGAGAACAGGTCAGCGGCATGGTCGCCGTTCTCCCGGAGGCCTTCACGGCGCTGCCTACGACGCTGCCCCGGCGGCAACAACTTCGCCTCGCTCACCGCACCCGGTCCACCGAGCGCGACACCTACCTCTGGGGCCGGGACCACAAGGCCGAATGCGCGCCGCAAGTTTGCGGGTACGTCCCCGAAGCAACGGACAGCGCACCAACGACTACATGACGACCGCCAGCGACGACGGCACGGGGTTCGGTGGTTAACTGCGGCACGACAGTGACTGATCACAGCCCTGGCGCTGTCTGAGCCCGCAGCTCGTCGTTCACGTCCCGCGGTCATCCTCAACGGTCACGTCATCAGGCCACACGCCATGCTCGATGAGATGCGCCACGGCCCGGCCGGCGACGCTGAAGACGACGGTGTCCTGGTCGGCATACGTATCGACCTGTCCATTCGCCAGCAGAAACCCACCAGAGTGTCCCTCGCCACGGGCGTCGATCAGGTGCTCACCTGGATCCCCGTCTCCGTGCATCAACATCACCGTCGCGCGTGTGCCGTTGGTGACCACCGCCAGCAGCTGGCCATGCTCATCCTCGAACCAGGTCTCCTGGCTCGCCCAGTCAAGCCGGTGGCCCAACAGGGCTCTCGCCTCTGCGCCGGAGTACGCGTAATCGGCTGCACCACCACGTGGGCGCCATCGCCGCGATGCGGGCCTCTGACCCCGGGCGCTTCCCATGCGCCTATTCAACTGGACCACGGGCGTTTCGACAGACATCTCCCATCAGGCCGGCCTCGCCGTCAGCGGTCACCCACTCCCGATAGGCCCTCTCAATCTCGCCGAGATACTGCCTGAGATCGAACCGGACTTCATCTACGAGCCTGCCCTGGAGGTCTGGGTACATCAGATCGGTCCAGACGACGGTCTCGCCCTGGAGGCGCACACGGACGACGAGCCCACCCGCGTTGGGCTCAGAGGGCACCACAGAAGCCACGCTGACGTCTCGAACTGCATCGGTCGGATAGAGCGGTCCGCCGGAGCGGAGGAGTCGTCGGGGATGCAGGCCGGCCGCCCCGCTGTGGCTTCGCGCGATCATGTCGAGTCCATCGACAAAGAGGTACGTGTGCACACCTGTACAAACCGGCGCCCCGGAGCAGCGACCGACGAACAACGTGCTGGTGGTGGCACCATCGCTCGTAGGGCCGGGAGCTACGACCCGAACCTTGCGCGGCGGTCTACGCGGCATCTGCCCATCGTGACGTCATGAGCGGATCTTAGCGACAGCGCCTCCCGGCGTGGTCGATTAGCCGGGGCCCGTCCGACGTGGTGGGCATCAGATACAGCTACTGAGAGCTACTTGTCACCTCGCGGCAGCTTCGGGAGCACAGGGCCGAGTCTCACGGCTACCGCACTCCGGCAGAGGTCTACGCTGGCCTTCTGAACAGCGGTGATGCGCTGACCGTTTGAGCTCGCCATCCTTTGACGACACGGAGGACGGCCAGGACGTCCCGGCTGCTGGAGCCCATCACTCTTCGCGCACCCGGTAGTTATGTGTGCGAGGAGGATCGGACCGGATTCGCGGTAGCGGGCTGAGGGCTGCGTTCGGTGCAGGCGTCCGTGCGTTCGTCTAGTAGCGGAAATCCGGATGATCCCGTCGGCCTTCTACCGCCTACGCGCTCGCGGTCAGGCACCCCGAATGATCAAGCTGCCCAACGGTGAACTGCGCTGTCGCCGCGCCGATCTGGACGCGTGGTGGAAGGCGTGCGAAAGGGATACGCCCGTATGGCGATGAGTTATAACGTCCGCTTCTGGGAGATGCGCTTGCGCCCAGACCGGCGCTAGTCTTTCCAGATTTGGTGGACGGTTAACGCGCGAGAGAAGTCCGAGTCCTTCATCACGTTCGCACTTGCTGATAGCCGACGCGCGAAGCTGATGACAGCTGCGCGCGAGGGTGAGCCGTTTGATGAGCACACCGGTCTGCCAGCATCTGAGTTGCGGGCCATCAAGCAGCGAACTACGTGGTATGACCTGGCTCACGAATACATCGAGCAAAGATGGGAGCGCACGCCAGGAAACACCCGCCGCACCCTGGCGGATGCCTTCGCCACGGTCACGCCCGCCCTCGTGCGCCCCGGCGCGACGTTTTCCGATCCGCGGGTACTACGGCGTGCCCTGTACTCGTGGGCATTCAAAAAGAAAGCCTGGCAGTGCGAACCCACCGAGGAGTGGCTCCACGCGCTGAACTGGATGAAGCAGAACTCGCTGCCGGTCAGCGCCCTCGCGGAGGCCGACGTTCTGAGGCGGGCCCTCGACGCGGTGTGCCGCAAACTGGACGGCAAGGCGGCCGCGGCCAAGACAGCCCGACGCGAGAGGGCTGCGTTCAACGAAGCTCTCAACACTGCTGTGGAGAAAGGGTACTTCGCGGAGAACCCCCTCAACGGTCTACGGTGGAAGGCGCCAGCAGTCAATGAAGAGGTGGATCCGGACGCCGTTCCCAATCCGGCCCAGGTGCTTCGCCTGCTCGAGTCCGTTGCTCGCCAGCGGGGGCGGGGGCCACATCTTGAGGCGTTCTTCGGCTGCAAGTACTTCGCGGCAATGCGGCCAGCTGAGGTCATCCATCTTCGGATCGATCAATGTCACTTGCCGAAGACTGGATGGGGGATGCTCAACCTCTCGGGCGGGGTCGTCACGTCTGGCAAGGAGTGGACCGACGATGGTGAGGTGCACTCGCTCAAGCGTCGCGCGGCAAACGCGACGCGACCTATTCCGATCCCGCCGCAATTCGTACGCATGCTGCGTGCCCATGTGAAACGGTTCGATGTGGCACCCGACGGTCGACTCTTCCGGAACCAGGCTGGCAACTACGTCGACGCTGCCGCCTACGGCATCACGTGGGCGCGGGCCCGGGAGCGCGCCCTGACTCGTACCGAGCGGACTTCCCGCCTGGCCAAGCGACCATACGATCTCCGGCACGCCGGGATCTTGTTCTGGCTCTACTCCGGAGTGGACCCGGCCGAATGCGCCCGCCGCGCCGGTCAGAGCATCGAGGTTCTCTTTCGCCACTACGCCAAGTTCCTCGACGGCCTTCGAGAGCAGGCGAACCGCCTCATCGAGCAGTCCATGAACGAGTGGCAGCGCGTCAGCCAAGGCGACGCACCCGAGGGTTGAACCGGGGGTTTGGTCCGTGACTGGTCCGGAAGCACTGGTCGGGAGGGGTACAGCAGTGGGAGGAAATGGGAGTTAGCGCGCAAGCCGGGCTCGGTCGAGAGCGGGCTGAGTGAAAGGCGCCTGACGGGTAAAGGCCCAGGTCAGGCGCCTTTCCTCGTGCGCCTAGAAGAAGCCCAGCTTCTTCGGCGAGTACGACACCAGAAGATTCTTGGTCTGCTGGTAGTGCTCCAGCATCATCTTGTGGTTCTCCCGGCCGATCCCGGACTGCTTGTAGCCGCCGAAGGCCGCGTGCGCAGGGTACGCGTGGTAGCAGTTCGTCCAGACGCGGCCTGCCTGGATGGCGCGGCCCGCCCGGTACGCGGTGTTGATGTCGCGCGTCCATACGCCGGCGCCGAGCCCGTACAGCGTGTCGTTCGCGGTCCTGATCGCGTCGTCGAAGTCGGAGAAGGACGTGACCGCCACGACCGGTCCGAAGATCTCCTCCTGGAAGACCCGCATCCGGTTGTCGCCCTCGAAGATGGTGGGCTGGACGTAGTAGCCGCCCGCCAGCTCTCCGTCGTACTCGATCCGCTCTCCGCCCGTGAGGACCTTCGCGCCTTCCTGCCGGCCGATGTCCAGGTACGAAAGGATCTTCTCCAACTGGTCGTTGGAGGCCTGGGCGCCGATCATCGTGTCCGTGTCCAGCGGATGCCCCGGCACGATCCGTTCGGTACGGGCGATGCCCGCCTCCAGGAATGCGTTGTACACCCCGCGCTGGATGAGTGCCCGCGACGGGCAGGTGCAGACCTCGCCCTGGTTGAGGGCGAACATGGTGAAGCCTTCTAGCGCCTTGTCGCGGAAGTCGTCGTCCGCGTTCCACACGTCGTCGAAGAAGATGTTGGGCGACTTGCCGCCGAGTTCCAGGGTCACCGGCTTGATGTTCTCGGAGGCGTACTGCATGATCAGCCGGCCCGTCGTCGTCTCACCGGTGAAGGCGATCTTCGCGACCCGCGGGCTGGAGGCGAGGGGCTTGCCCGCCTCCGCCCCGAAGCCGTTCACGACGTTGACGACGCCCGGCGGCAGCAGATCGGCGACCAGCTTCAGCCACACGTGGATGGAGGCCGGGGTCTGTTCGGCCGGTTTGAGGACCACCGTGTTGCCCGCCGCGAGCGCCGGGGCCAGCTTCCACGTCGCCATCAGGATCGGGAAGTTCCACGGGATGATCTGCGCGACGACACCGAGCGGCTCATGGAAGTGGTACGCGACCGTGTCGTCGTCGATCTCGCCGAGCGAGCCCTCCTGGGCGCGCAACGCCCCGGCGAAGTAGCGGAAGTGGTCGATGGCCAGCGGAATGTCGGCCGCCAGGGTCTCGCGTACCGGTTTGCCGTTGTCCCAGCTCTCGGCGACCGCGAGTTCCTCCAGATGGGCCTCCATCCGGTCGGCGATCCGGTTGAGGATCCCCGCGCGTTCGCCCGCCGCCGTGGCTCCCCAGGCGGGCGCGGCGGCGTGCGCGGCGTCCAGGGCGAGTTCGACGTCCTCGGCCGTACCGCGGGCGATCTCGGTGAAGGGGCGGCCGTTGACGGGGCTCGGGTTCTCGAAATAGCGGCCACGGACGGGCGCTACGTACGCGCCGCCGATCCAGTGGTCGTAGCGGGACTCGTACGAGACGATGGCGCCCTCGGCACCCGGCGCGGCGTAACGGGTCATCTCTGTGGCCTCCCGGATCCGGTGCCGCCCGCCGTTGGACGGCCCTCGGCGCGAAGGTAGGCGACGGCACGTTGCAACCCCGTTGCACAGGGCGCGGCTACCGCTGCTCGGCGTCCAGGGACCGGACCCTGGCGAGCAGCGCCGGGCGCTGACCGGCGGGAACGGCCGCCGCGAGAGCCTCCCACACCGGGAGGTCGTCCTCGCCCCAGGGGCTGTAGGCCCAGTCGGCCAGCAGCCCCGGGTCACCGCGTGCGATGAGCGCCGCCCGCAACTGCTCTTCGAGGCGGCGCCGGAGGCGGCTGACGGACGGTGCCTGCGAGGCCGGGAGCAGCGGCCCCGAATAGGCACCCAGCGCCGCCGTCACCGCGCCCGAAGCCAGCCGGCGCGCCACCGTGTCGAAATCCGCGTCGACCGGGGCGGAGAGGCGGTAGGGGCGGGAGAGGAGGAGCTCGGGGCCGAGCAGCCGCCGCAGCCTGGAGAGTTCGGCCCGCAGGGTCACCGGGGTCACCGACTCGTCCTCGTACAGTTCGACGAGGAGTTCGTCGCCGCCGAGCCCCTCGGGATGGCGGGCCAGTGTCGCCACGATCTCGCTGTGCCGCCTGCTGAGCCGTATTCTGTGGCCCCCCGCCACCAGCAGCGCCTCGTCCCGGCCGAGTGCGCTGAGCCGCATCGTCCCGCAGGGCGCTGCCGGGGCGAGCAGCGCGAGCTGCGTCTCGGCGGCGCGTGCCACCGCCTGCACGAACGCCAGGCTGTGCGGATGCGCGAGCCGGTCCCCGCCGGTGATGTCCACCGCCCCCAGGACCCGTCCGGTGTGCGGGTCGTGCAACGGCGCCGCCGCACAGGTCCACCGCTGGACCGGCCGGAGGAAGTGCTCGGCGGCGAAGACCTGCACCGGGCGGTCCACGGCGATCGCCGTCCCCGGGGCGTTGGTCCCGGCCGCCGATTCGGCCCAGCGGGCGCCCTCCACGAAATTCATCCGGCCTGCGGCCCGCCGGATCACCGCGGGCCCCTCGACCCACAGCAGCCTGCCGTGCGCGTCGCACACCGCGAGCAGGTGCTCCCCGTCCGTCGCGTAGGCACCCATCAGCTCACGGATCACCGGCATAACGGGGGCCAGGGGATGGCCGTCCCGGTACGGGCCCAGGTCGTCGGAACCCAGCTCGACCAGAGCCGCACCGTCCGGGCTGACCCTGGCCCGCGCCGAGCGCCGCCACGACTCGCCGACGACCGGCCGCACCGGCTGCTCCAGCCTGCCCGCCGTGGTGAACGCCTCATGTGCGCGGCGCAGTTGACTGATCCGCTCACCGGGGTCCGTGCCGGCTGCCAGCGCCACCCAGGGATCCCTCAACTCACCCTCCGTCCAGGGGCATGGCGACCACCCCATCGTCGTCGCGGCCCGCCGTTGCGACAACCGTGGCGCACAGGAGGGACCGGCCGGGGCGGGCCAGGGTCAGTTCCCCGAGTACAGATTGACCAGGCGGATGTAGCGCACCCAGTCCCACTGCGGACCGGGATCGGTGTGGTCGGTGCCGGGGACCTGGGCGTGGGCGAGGATGTGCGCGCGGTCCTTCGGGATGTCGTAGCGGTCGCACACCGAAGCGATCAGTAGCGCCGACTTCTCGTACATGGCGTCGGTGAAGTAGGAGGGCTGGTCCACCCAGCCCTCGTGCTCGATGCCGATGCTGCGCGTGTTGTAGTCCCAATTGCCCGCGTGCCAGGCGATGTCCTTCTCCCGGACGCACTGGGCGACGTAGCCGTCCGCGGAGCGCACCAGATAGTGCGCGGAGACCTGCTTCGCCGGATTCTGGAAGATTCCGATCGTGTTCGGATACGTCTCCTGGGTGACGTGGATGATCACCTACTGGACCGGATAGGCCGAAGGGCGGCTCGACGCCGTGTAGTTGGAGGTGGAGGCCGGATTCCAGTGGGCGAGCGGATAGTCGGTGTCGCCCGCGGTCGTGGCGGCCATGGCGCGGGTGGAAGCCGGGATCAGAGCGGCGGCGGCCGTCGCGGCGACACCCTGGAGAATCCTTCTGCGGTGCATGAACACTCCTGTGGGGGGAGAGGGGGTGAGGTGGTGGGTGGTCAGGGGCTGGACAGCAGTGTGGCAGTCTCCCGCAGATGGCGGTGGAGCCCGCGATGGGGATCGCCGGACGGCAGCCATTCCTTGCGGATCTTCGCCACGCAGGTGTAGTTGGTGTCGCACACATTGGCCAGCGGAGCCTCACCGGCCTGGCTGACCAGCTGGTAGGCGTCGAGCTCGGAGAGGCCGTAGTCGCGCGCCAGCCACTGCACCAGGTCCAGCTGGGAGATCCGGAAGGCGTCTTCGAGCGGGCGCGCCGAGCCGGTGGACATCAGATGGGTGTCGGACTCGATGCGTGGCCACGGGGTGGCGACCCCCTTCAGCAGCTCGACCAGCACCACCGTGTTCATCGCACACTCCACGGCGACCCCACACGTCTCGCCCTCGCCCTGGCGGGCATGGCCGTCCCCCAGACTCAGCAGTGCGCCCTCGACGTTGACGCCCAGGAAGCAGGTGACGCCCGCCCGCATCTCGGGCGTGTCCATGTTCCCGCCGTGCGCGTCGGGCACCAGCGCGGACCGCACCTCCAGATTGGCCGGAGCTACCCCGACCGTGCCGTGCATCGGGTCCATCGGCAGCTCCACCTGGATGTCGCTGTCCCGGGCGCTGAACAGACAGGTGCGGCGCGCCCGGTCGAGCTGCCACATCCACACCACCTCGGGCAGCGGGGCCTGCAGCGAAGCGGTGGCATGGGTGGAGGTGAGTGCCCCGAAGAGCGGAACGGTCGTCGAAGCGGCCCGGTCCCTGGCCGGCTCGATGGACACGAAGTGCACCGCGACGGTGTCACCGGGTTCCGCGCCCACGACATGGAAGGGGCCGGTCTGCGGGTTGAGGAAGGGGAACTCGCAGACCTGGGAGACCAGGTCCTTCTCGGAGCGGACCTTCCCGGCGAAGCAGTCCTCCGTGTACACGTCGAGGAACGTTCCCGGCTCGATCCGGGCGACCGGAGCCGCTCCGCCGAAGGTCCAGGCGTACTCGCCCTCCTTGGGACGGACGGTCAGGATGCGGGGGTCGTTCATCGCGGTACTGCTCCTGTCTCCGGGTCTCCGGCGGGTTCCGGGATGTCGTCCAGATGGATTCGTCCGGTCTGCGCCACTCGCTTCGGATGCCTGCGCAGCAGCACCGCCAGGACAACGATCCCGATCAGCATCCAGACACCGACGACCGGACCGGCGTACGACACGGGCGCACTGAGTCCGGAGACGAAGTCGAAGGCCGGGATTCCGGCGGCCGTCAGCAGCGCGGGGACGAATGCCGCGATGCCCAGCACCGGGAACAGGAGATGGAGCACGGGGTTGAAGGCATCGCGACGCCTGCGCAGGAAGTATCCGGCGCAGGACAGGTTCACGATGATGTAGACACCGATGATCACTGTGACGATCACGGTGGCCAGCAGGACGAACGCGGTCACCGGGTCGTAGGCGAAACCCAGCCCGAGCGCCGCGCCGACCGCGATCACGAACTGCACGGCCACCCCGGTGACGGGGGAGCGGCGCCGTGGATGGAGCCTCGCGAAGGCCTGTGGGAACACACCGATGCGGCCGAGGGCGAACGCCGTCCGGGTCGACACATTGGCACACGCGTTCGCGTTGGCCACGGTCGAATTGACCACGGCGAGGAAGAGCAGCACCCAGAACAGCCCGAACGAGGCACGGGCCACCCCTTCCCAGGACGCGGCCCCCGATGCACCGAATCCGGCGAATCTGTCGGGCCCGAAGTACACCGACATCGCATAGGTGGTCAGGACGTACACCAGACCGATGGAGAGCGCCGCGCCGAGCACAGCGCGCCGCATCGTGCGCCGGGGGTTCTTCGTCTCCTCGGCGAGCGGCGCCGCCGCCTCGAAGCCCGCGAAGGCGAGCACGGTGTAGACCGAGCCGGCGAAGATCCCGCTGACGCCGCCGTACCCGTCGGCGGTATGCGAAGTGCCGAACACCGAAAGGGTGTTGTCCGCCCCGGCCCGGCCGATGAGCAGCACCGCGAAGACGACGAAGACGAGCACCTCGAAGATGCCGAGCACGGTGCCGAACCGGGCGGAGGCCCGTACGCCGAAGTACCCGGCCAGTGCGATGATCACCGCGCCCAGCAGCGACCACGGCCACCACAGCTCCGCCGGGTAGGACGACCACTCCTGGTGCAGTGTGCCCGCGGTCGTGAAGCCCAACTGGAGCAGCAGCAACGCGGGCACCAGCGCCTCGACGAAGACATAGCCCCAGCCGACGAGGAACCCGATGGCCGGATGCAGCCCCTGCGCGGAGTAGGTGGCGACGGAACCGGCGGCCGGCAGCCGACGGGCCAGTTCGGCGACGCACGAGGCGGTGAAGAGGCAGGCGACGAGGGCCACCACCACGGAGAGCGGCAGGCTTCCGCCCGCGAACGCGGCCCCTGCGGGGATCGACGCGGCGATGGCCGCGGCGGGCGCCATCGCCGTGACGCTCTGGAAGAGGACTTCGCGCAGCCCGATGGCATCGCGTAACAGTCCGCTGCCCGAATCCCCCGACATCCCGTGGCTCCCTCCGCGTCCGATGACCGGAAGGCGTTGTCCGGTGTGCGGCCGAGTCTCTCGCGCGCCCTACCGTACGGGCGCCGCGCGGGTGGCGGAAGACGGCCGGGGCGAAACGGCCACTGTGGACGGGGGAGTTCACCGGAATGTACGGCGGTCCCGGCTCGGCGGCGGGCATCCGGGCTCAACGGCCCCGGTGAGTGCTCCGTGGGGTGGTGAAGCACCGGACGGACCGGGTGAAGAGAGGTCCCCGGTCCTCGACGGGTACTCCCCGCCGAGGACCGGGACGAGGCACGGCGCCCATGAGCGGGCGCGGCGCCCGGGGTCAGCCGCGCAGCGGGCGCGGCAGCCTCAGCTGTGTCACGGATGTCTCGATGCCGCTGTCGATCAGGCGGCCGTTCGCGTCGAAGGCCTCGGCCCCGTCGGTCATCCCGAAGTCGTTGTCGTTGATGAGGGCGAGCGTGTCGCGGCCGGTCACCGCCACCCCTTCGACCTTCCCGGGCACGCCCGCGACCTTGCCCAGGTCGACGACCAGACTCTTGCGGAGCACCGGTACGCCCGACGCCGAAGGGTCGGTGAGTTCCTCGTACGAGGGAGACGTCGTCGCGTCGTCCCACGCCGAGCCCAGGATTCCCGAGCCGTGCGGGAGCGTCACCCGGTGCAGTCGCGCCGCCCTGTCCGTGCGTTCCTCGACCAGCAGATCGTTCCCGCCGATCGCGACGACCGAGGAGACCTTCAGCTCGGAGGTGTCGTCCTCGCCCGGGTCCACGACATCCACCGCGTCGAACCGGTAGGCGTACTCCGCGGTGACCGCGCGCTTCTTCGTCGAGAAGCGCAGCAGGCGCACATTGCGCGAAGCTTCGCCCGCGTCCTGGTCGGGCAGCGAGAGCGGGCTCTGGACCGCGAGCACCAGATCGCCGCCGGGGAGGAGGGCCAGGCCCTCGAAACCGCGGTTGATCTTCCGGTGCAGGAGCACGCCCGGCAGCGCCTCGACCACCGGGTAGTCGGCGCCCGTCAGCCCGAGTCCCCGCGGTACGTAGCGGGTCAGGATCCGGCCGCGGGCCGAGACATGCACCAGGGAGGGGCCGTACTCGTCGACGAGCCAGAAGCTGCCGTCGGCGGCGCGGACGATGCCTTCGGTGTCCAGGCCGTTCGGGTTGTACTCCAATGGCGTCTTCGCGTCGTAGGTGTACGGGGCCTCGTCGCGGTCCCGCTGGTTCGGCAGACCGGTGACCGCGGCACCGGACCGGGTGGTGATCGGGATGGCCTTCAGTACCCGGATGTGCTTCCCGCTGACCCGTACCTTGACGATCGCCGGGTCGAAGCCGGGGACGGGGAAGGTGCGCCGCTTCTTCCCGTCGATCTTGATCTGTCCGTTGGGCCCCCGGTCGGTGACCGTCCAGAACTCGCCCCGGCGGCCCGCGGGATAGATGTCGCTGCCGATGCCGCCCAGTGCCACCCCCCGGTCGTCCGCGACCGTCCCCGGCAGCAGCCCGTTGCTGAAACGGGCCAGCGGAATGTCACCGAGCACCGCCGTCCCGGTGACCCGCGCCGTACGCTCCGGACGCTGGTGCCGGTCCTGGGCGCCGGTCGCCGTTCCGGCCACGCACACCGTGCCGAGCAGGGCGAGCGGCAGGCCGATGGCAAGAGAACGACGGACAACACGCGGGGACATGGGGCCTCCTGGGGCACGAACAGCGCTTTACGGCCGTCAGGTTCCGTCCTCGCCCTCAACGCATGGTGACATCCAGTTGAACGCACGGACAGAACGCGACGACGGACAGGGGCGGCGGAGGCTCACGGCCGCCCTCCGCCCGTCGTCGATCGCCCCGGGGACGGTACGAACCGGCGCCCGGCCGTTCGTTTGAGACCCGTGCGAACCGGCGCCCGGCCGTCCGCCCGGGAGGCGTACGAACTGGCCGGCCGCCGGGTCGGGGGCCCTGCGAACGGGCCCTCAGTCGTCCGCCACGTCGAAACCGCCCAGCGCGGCCGCCGGATCGTCGTCCGCCGGACCGGCCGGGACCCAGCGCCCGCTCTCCTTGCGGTACGGCCACCAGCGCCCGTCCCGGCCGTAGCGGAGCTGCACGTCACCAACCGCCGCCGTCCAGCGATTGCCCGCCGCCCGCAGTCGGGGCCGCTCGCTCTCCTCCCACGCCCCGGCGAGCCGGGCCCGCGCCCTGGCCAGCTCCTCGGGACCGGGTGTCCACTCCTCTTCGAGCACGGCGAGCGCGGCCGCCCCGCCGTACCGCCACGCCCGCACCGCCGCATCGAGCTCGACCTGTCGCCGCTCCGAGCCGGCGGCCAGCCGCTTCACGATCCAGGACGGGGGCCGGGCCTCCGCGACCAGCCGCACGGCGTCCTGCTGCGGCGTCAGCCCGACCGGCGGCGGCTGCCGTTCATGGCCGGGGGAGAGCGCCTCGGCCAGCATCCGGTGGGCGCGCGCCGCGGCGTCCGTCGCCAGCATCTCCAGAGCGGCCGGGTCGACCCCGGCCTGCGGTTCGGTCTCCGTGTCCAACGACGGCGCGGGGCCGGGCTCCGCGGGGAGCGGGGCAGGAGCGGGCAACGGGGGCAGTATGTCCCGCGCCGCGAACGCCTCGTCCGCCCGCACACCTCCGTCGTCGGCCTGCGCGGACGCGGCCCCGGCGGCGGGGTCGGCCGGGCCGACGGGCCCGTGCCCCTCGGCGCGGGCCGCGATGCGGACCTGGAGCTCGTCCAGGAGCCGCCGCTCACCGCGCCCCCGCATCAGCAGCAGCACGAACGGGTCCTGGTCCAGCAGCCGGGCCACCTGGTAGCACAGCGCGGCGGTGTGCGGGCAGTGGTCCCATGCGTCACAGGTGCACTCCGGGTCCAGATCGCCGATCCCGGGCAGCAGCTCCACCCCGGCCGCCGCCGCGTCCTCCACCAGATGCGGCGGCATCTCGCGGTCCAGCAGCGCCGCGATGTGCCCGGCCCGTTCGACGGCCATGCCGAGGAACTGCTCCCAGTCCGCCTCGCTCAACTCCTGGAGCAGTACATCGCTGCGGTACGTGGACGAGACCCCGTCCCGGACCATCGCGGTGATCCGGCCGGGCCGTACGGAGACCGCACCGACCCGGCCCTCGCGGGCGAACCTGCGTCCCTTCTTGAGCTGCTGGCCGTCCAGCGCGGTGTCCTCCAACGCCTTCAGCCATGCCTGGCCCCACCAGGTGCGGGCGAAGCCGCGGCCCTGCGCGGGCGGCAGTGCGGCGAAGGTCCGCTCCTGCCCGGGGGCAGGCACACGGCCTCCGTCGCTCTCGTACTCGCCGTCGTGTCCGTCACTCATCGGGTGCCCCCTCGCAGCTCGACCAGATCGGTCAGTTCCGCATCGGTCAGTTCGGTCAGCGCCGCCTCGCCGGAGCCGAGCACCGCGTCCGCGAGCCCCTGCTTGCGGGCCAGCATGTCGGCGATCCGGTCCTCGATGGTGCCCTCGGCGATCAGCCGGTGCACCTGCACCGGCTGGGTCTGCCCGATCCGGTACGCGCGGTCGGTGGCCTGTGCCTCGACCGCGGGGTTCCACCAGCGGTCGAAGTGCACGACATGGCCGGCCCGGGTGAGGTTGAGGCCGGTGCCGGCCGCCTTCAGCGACAGCAGGAACACCGGGGCCTCGCCCGCCTGGAATCGGTTGACCATCGCCTCGCGTTCCGCGACGGGCGTACCGCCGTGCAGGAACTGCGTACGGACCCCGCGCGCCGCCAGATGCCGTTCGAGGAGCCGGGCCATCTGCACGTACTGGGTGAACACCAGCACGCTCGCCTCCTCCGCCAGGATCGTGTCGAGCAACTCGTCCAGCAGCTCCAGCTTTCCCGAACGGTCCGCGATCCGCGGCTCGTTCTCCTTGAGGTACTGTGCCGGGTGGTTGCAGATCTGCTTCAGCGCCGTCAGCAGCTTGACGACGAGACCCCGCCGGGCGAAGCCGTCGGCGTCGGCGATCGCGGCCAGCGTCTCGCGCACCACCGCTTCGTACAGACCCGTCTGTTCGGCCGTCAGAGACACCGTACGGTCCGTCTCGGTCTTCGGCGGGAGCTCCGGCGCGATGCCCGGGTCGGACTTGCGCCGTCGCAGCAGGAACGGCCGCACCAGCGCGGCGAGCCGCTCGGCGGCCGCCGGGTCGCCGCCCTCCGCGGTCCGTGCGTAGCGGGTGCGGAAAGTGCCGAGCCGTCCCAGCAGTCCGGGCGTCGTCCAGTCGAGGATCGCCCACAGCTCGGAGAGGTTGTTCTCCACCGGGGTTCCGGTGAGCGCCACGCGGGCCTGTGCGCCAATCGTCCGAAGCTGCTTGGCCGTCGCCGAATAAGGATTCTTCACGTGCTGCGCCTCGTCGGCGACCACCATGCCCCAGCGGATCTCTCCGAGCTTCGCCGCGTCGAGCCGCATGGTGCCGTACGTGGTCAGGACGAACTCGCCATCCGACAGGTCGGCAAGACTGCGTGATCCGCCGTGGAAACGGCGTACCGGCGTCCCCGGCGCGAACTTCTCGATCTCCCGCTGCCAGTTCCCCATGAGTGACGTCGGGCAGACCACCAGCGTCGGCCCGGCGGCCGATTCGATGCTACGGCGGTGCAGATGCAGAGCGATCAGAGTGATGGTCTTGCCGAGCCCCATGTCGTCGGCGAGACAGCCGCCGAGACCGAGCGAGGTCATGGTGTGCAGCCAGTTCAGACCGCGCAGCTGGTAGTCGCGCAAGGTGGCCGCCAGGGCCGCGGGCGGGCCGATCGGCTGCGGCTCGCCCTGCTGACCGGCGCCCTCCGGATCGGCCACCCGGCGGCGCAACCGCTCCAGCCAGCCGGTGGCCCGGACCTCGACCCGGTGGCCGTCGACCTCGGTGGAACCGGTCAGGACCGCGCCGAGCGCGTCGATCGGCGTGACCTTGCGGTCCTGGGTCTCGCGGGCCCGCCGGGCCTCCTCGGGATCGATCAGCACCCACTGGTCCCGCAGCCGTACCACCGGCCGGTTCGCCTCGGCGAGACGGTCCAGCTCGGCACGGCTGAGCTTCTGATCACCGAGCGCGAACCACCAGTTGAACGTCAGCAGCGCGTCCGCGGACAGGAGCGACGGCGCCTCCGAACCGCCGCGTCCCGGCGCGTCCCGCTCCTCGCCGCCCTCGTCGTCCGGCGGTCCGATCACGGCGCGTGCGGTGAGCGTGCGGGCCAGCTCCTTGGGCCAGTGCACCTGGACACCGGTCGCGGCCAGGGCCCCTCCGGCGGGGCCGAGGAGCTCGGCGAGCTCGTCGTCGGCCGGCTCCACGAAGTGGGGCACCGCGGCGGAGAGCAGCGGAGACAGGGGAGGCCAGGCGCGGGCGGCGCGGCGCAGTGCCAGCAGCGCGTCCATCCGGGCGCGGGGCCCGAAGGCCGCGGCGGTGCGCGCATCCCCCGCCCAGACCTCGGCGGCATCGGCGACCAGCGTCGGATCGTTGACGCTGTGGATCTGCAGGACGGCCCGGAAGGAGGGACCGGCGGAGCCTTCGTCGCCCTCCTCGGGCGCGGCGAGGCCGGACGCCTCCACCCGGAGCGAGAGCCGGACGCCCGCGTCGTGGCCGGCCGAGACATCGGTGGCCCAGGACCGGAGGCCGGGCAGCCGCTGTGGTTCGTCCGCGGTGAAGGCCGGTCCGCCACCGGCGAACGCCGCGGCGGGGGTGCGGGGAAGACCGTCCACCACCGCGTCGAGGAACGCGCGCAGCAGCCACTCGGGCTCGGGCAGCAGCACCGGCTGCGCGGTTCCGGGGAGCGGCACCGCGTGGGCCAGGGGCGGCATCGAGGCGGCGAGCGTCCGGATCCGTGACTGGTCCTCGGCGGTCAGAGGGCCGGCCCGCCAGGCATCGTGATCCGTGCCGCTGAGCCCCGGCAGCAGGAGCCCCCGGGCGGCGAACTGGAGGGCGAGAAGAGCGGCCGTACCCCAGAACGCGGCCGCGCCGGAGGCATGCGCCGAGGCCCGCGCGCGCGTCAGCACCGGCAGCGCGTCGCGGACCGGAAGCCACCGTGCCGGTACGGCGTACGCATGCGCGTCGGCGCCGACGACGGTCAGCTCCGCCATGGAACCGGGGCCGTCGGGCGGGCCGCTGCCGTCCGGGTGCCAGAAGGCGACCCGGCCGGTACGGGAAGGGTCCCCGGGCAGGAAGACCACGGAGCAGGCGGAGAGTGCGGAGATCTCGGAGAGCGTTGCCGCAGGGAGTCTGTGCACAGCGATGCCGAATTCCTCAAATTTGACTAGTGGGGGTCGGGTCGCCGAGGGTACCCCACGGACGTCACCCGACGTGAGTGGAATGCCGGTGATTCAGGTCACATTCGGACCGTCGAGAGTCCCGGCCGCTCGACGGCCGGGAGACGTGTCCGTATCCCCGGGGTGGAGGCAGCACCCCCCTCGGGGCAGGGGGTTTACCCCCGGAGACCCGGGGTGGTGGCGCCATGGTTCCGGACCCGCGCCGACCGTACGTTTCTACAGGTCGGCGCAGCTTTTCATAGACCGGAGACGTCATGCCCCAGGCCACAGCCACCGCAGCGGAAGGCGCCCGTGACAGTGCGGGAAGTGCTGGAGCGAGAAGTACCACAGGTGCCCTCGGCACCGGAACCGCCCAGGCCCAGGGAAGCGATTTCGCGCCCCTGCTGCGGGCGGTGAAGGGGCAGGGACTGCTGGAGCGGCGGACCGGGTGGTACACGGCCGGCATCGCCGCCAACCTGATCGCGCTGGGCGCCGTGATCACCGGCATGTTCCTGCTCGGCAACACCTGGTGGACCCTGCTGCTCGCGCTGCCGCTGGCGGTCTTCTGGTCACGCACCGCGTTCGTCGGCCACGACGCCGGACACGCGCAGATAACCGGCGACCGCAGGACGAGCCGGGCCATCGGCCTGGTCCACGCCAACCTGCTCCTCGGCATGAACGAGGCATGGTGGAACGACAAGCACGTCCGCCACCACGCCAACCCCAACCACATCGACAAGGACCCGGACGTCGGTGTGGGCGCGCTCGTCTGGACGCAGAAGCAGGCGGCCCAGCGCGAGGGCTTCGCCCGCTGGCTCACCCGCAACCAGGCCCGCCTCTTCTTCCCGATGCTGCTCCTCGAAGGCATCGCCCTGAAGATCTCCGGCTTCCAGTACCTGCGACAGCAGCCCGCCCGGGAACGCGTGCTCTCGGCACTGCTCCTGGTCATGCACCTGGGCCTCTACGCGGCGCTGCTGCTCACCGTCCTGTCCCCGGGCAGGGCCATCATCTTCGCGCTCGTCCACCATGCGCTGTTCGGGCTCCATCTGGGCATGGCCTTCGCGCCGAACCACAAGGGCATGGAGATGCCGGACCCCGACGGCGATCGCTGGGGCCACCTCCAGCGTCAGGTCCTCACCTCGCGCAACGTACGCGGCGGCGTCCTCACCGACTGGTTCCTCGGCGGGCTCAACTACCAGATCGAGCACCACCTCTTCCCGAGCATGCCCCGCCCCCACCTGCGCCTGGCGCAGCCCATGGTGCGCGCCCACTGCCAGGCGCTGGGCATGCCGTACGCGGAGACCGGGCTGATCGAGTCCTACCGACAGGCGCTCCAGCACATGCACGAGGTCGGCGAGCCCCTGAGGTGAGCCCCCGCGGGCCCGCTGGAACCGATGCACGCGCACATGCGTTCTCACAGCAGATGCGGCCTCGGGCCGCGAAGGAGGCACGGACGATGTCGAACAGCGCGAAGATCGCCATCGGGGGAGTGGTCGTAGCGGTCATCCTGATGCCGTTCATCGGTTTCTGGCTGTCGTTGCTGGTCCTGGTCGGAGTTCCGGCGATCGCCTATCTGATGCTGGACCCCGGCCAGCGACGCAGGCTCCGCAGGATCACCCGCAAGGAAATAGGCCGCTGAGAAGCCGCTGAGAAGAAGGGGTCAGGCCGGTCGTACCGCGAGCGCGTCCAGAGCCGTCAGGAGGCCGGGCAGAGCTGCGCCCCGCCCGACCGGCAGCACCTCGCCCGGCTCCTCGTCCAGCAGGACGAACGCGATGTCGTCGGTCCTGGCGACCAGGGACCAGCCGGGGCCGTCGACGCGCAGCATCCGCGCGTCGCCCGTGGCGAAGGAGGACCGGACACGGCCGGGTGGCGGCGGGGTGTCGACGTAGGCCTGAGCCTCTGCGAGCGCGCGCCGTACGCCGGGGTGCGCCCCGGACGGCGCGTCCGCGGCCTCCCTCCCGGAGGCTGTGTCGGCCTCGCCCCCGTCGGTGGCCACAGGCCCGGTCTCGACGTCGACCTCAACCTCTACTTCAGGGTGAGGTTCAGGTTCAGCCCGGGGCCCGGCTCCGGAGACGGCCTCGGCTCTGGGGCCGGTCCCCTGACCGTCCGGCTCGCCCCCGGTCCCCGCGCCGTCCGAACCCGCCGGGGTGGTGAAGGCCGTCTCGTCGTCGATCTGCTCGCGCCAAGCGGCCCACCGGTGGGCTATCTCGTCCGCTCCCATGCGCCGCTGGGCCGGTCCCCACGACTCCGTGTCGGGCGGTGACAGCGGTGCCGGAGCGGTGCCCTCGTCATCCGGATCCGGCAACGGATCGTGCGGCGCGGCCACGCCCGGAGCGGCGACCGCCACCGGGAGCGGCCAGCCGGGCAGCGCACAGACCATCGAACGGTCGTCGGGGGAGAGGTCGTACTCCATGCCGCAGTCCCAGGCCGCGATCGCGACGGCGACCAGCGACACGTCATCGACGACGACGGTCCACCGCGCACCGGTGCCGTCCTGGCCGAGGACGAGCCCGTACCCCTCGGCGTACGGTTCGACGGCGAGCGCCGCACACGCGGCCGGGTAGTCGTCACCGAGGACGGTCGGGAACTGTGCCGGGGTCAGCAGCACCGCGGTCAGCACATACAGCGCGTCGTCCTCGGCGACCGTGTCGTTCGGCGCAGCCACAGCACCCTCCTCGTCCGTCGTCGTTGTCCGTCGGCGCACCTTAACGAGTGAGTAACCCACTCGTCGAGGCCCTGACAAGGAGGGGCGGCAGGTCCGTGGTACGGCGAACGTCACCCCTCAGTCGGCGGGAGGCCGAGCAGCGTACGCGCCACTGTCTGCGGGGACTCGCCGCGCTCGCGGGCCAGCGCGATGACGGCCCGGCAGGCCAGCTCGCTGACACCGAAGGAGAGCGCCTCGGGCGACACCCAGCCGCTCGCTTCGTCGATCCGCGCCTGGTCCTCCTCCACGGAGGCCGAGACGAAGGCGGCGGCCGCCTCGAAGAGATTGTGCTGCCTGTGGCGGTCCTCCTTGGCGGGCGCTGCGGATCGGGCCCCCTTGCGGTCGGGGGTGACGGCCTTGCGGAGGCTGCCGATGATGTCGATCACGGGGACCGCCTTCCCGGGGGAGTGTGAGTGCGTGACGTGCTGGTATCCATGTGTGGTGTTCCCCGTCGACGTAGAGTTGGACCTCCGGCCGATACAAGGGGGCAGTGAGGTGAAGCGGTACGACCGGCTGAAGGAGATCCGGCGCCTGGATCCGGAACGGGACTTCCTCCGAATTTATCGGCTCATGGCGACCTACGAGTTCCCCTGGGACATCGCCCGCGCTCTCGAACTGGCCCTCTACCGCACCTATGCCGTACCCAGCATCGGCCGGCTCCTCGCGCAGACCGCTGAACTGACGGACCGTTCCCAGAAGCGCTACGACGACACGGCGCTGCTTCTCGACACCGTCCTGGAGCACGGCTTCGAGAGCGACTCGGGGCGTACGGCCCTCCGTCGCATCAACCAGATGCACCGCAGCTACGACATCAGCAATGACGACATGCGTTACGTGCTCTGCACCTTCGTCGTGACCCCGAAGCGCTGGATCGACAGCTACGGCTGGCGCCGGCTCTCCAGTCACGAACTGCGCGCATGCGCCGCCTACTACCGGGCCCTGGGCGCCCACATGGGCATCAAGGAATTGCCCCGGACGTACGAGGATTTCGAGCACACCCTCGACACCTACGAGGCGGAGCACTTCGGCTGGGACGAAGGGGGACGCCGTGTCTCCGACGCCACCCTGGACCTGATGGGTTCCTGGTATCCGCGTCCCCTGGCCCCCGTCGCGCGCAAGGTCGCTCTCGCGCTGCTCGACGATTCCCTGCTGCGGGCATTCCGCTACGAACGCCCCGGCCGCGCCACCCGTGACCTCACGCACGGCGCCCTGCGGCTGAGGGCCCGCGCGGTGCGGCTCCTGCCGCCGCGTTCCGCTCCGCACTACGCCCGGCAGAACCCGGAGATCAAGGGCTACCCGGGCGGCTACGAGGTCTCCGCGCTGGGGACGTTCCCGGTCCCGGGCGTCGGCGGCTGTCCGGTCCCGCACCACCGGAGTTCCGACGCTCCGGTGGAGTGAGCGCGGGCGGACCGGGGCGGGCAGGTCACGGCGTCCGTACGGCCAGGGCGAGGTAGCCGTCGTCCTCATCGGTGTACGTATCGAGCCGCCAGCCCGAACGTGCCAGCAAGGGGCTGAGATTGTGCTCGGCCCGCAGATCGTCGTCCGTGATCCGGCGGCCGTGGCGTGCCGCGAGGGCGGCCCGCCCGATGGGGTGGAAGAGCGCCAGCCGCCCGCCCGGTCGTACCACCCGTGCCAGTTCCGCCAGATCGGGACCGGGGTGCGACAGATGGGAGATCAGCCCGGACCCGAACACCGCGTCCAACGCCCCTGATCTCAGGGGGAGGCGGGCGACATCGGCGAGGAGCAGTGTCCCCTCGTGGTCGCGCCCCGCCCGCACCGCCGACGCCAGCATCGCCGGCGTCAGGTCCACACCCAGGACCGTGCCCTGCGGTCCGACGGCCGCCCGCAGGGCGGGAAGCGCCCGTCCCGTTCCGCAGCCGGCGTCGAGCACCGCGTCCCCGGGGTGCAACGAGAGGGAGCGCGCGGCGGCGTCGAAAGCGGGCGCGTCGTCCGGGAAGCGGGTGTCCCAGTCCGAAGCTCGCGCGGTGAAGAACTCCTGGACGCGTGTGTGATCATCGGCCATACGGACATGATCGCTCAGTCGCCGAAGGAGCGATACAGGGCGAAACGTAAGGGAGTGGAGGGCGACCATTCGGTGAGCGAGGCTACGACCCGTCATGGATCGGTGAGCGAGGCTATGACCCGTCACGGAGCACACCGCCGCCGTCGCGGCGGTGACATGGATTGGTCCGGCCGGGACTCCGCGGGCCGTCCGGGCCCCGACTCCCCGCTCCGACGGACCGGAGGGAGTGAAGGGGCCCGAGCCCGTGATACGTGCGGTCCTACCCGGTCAGACGTTGACGCCGTAGTCCGACGCGATTCCCGCCAGCCCAGAGGCATACCCCTGGCCGACCGCGCGGAACTTCCACTCCGCACCGTGCCGGTACAGCTCGCCGAAGACCATGGCGGTCTCCGTCGAGGCGTCCTCGCTGAGGTCGTAACGGGCCAGCTCGACGCCGTTCGCCCGGTTCACCACGCGGATGAACGCGTTGCGGACCTGGCCGAAGCTCTGTCCCCGGCTCTGCGCGTCATGAATGGAGACCGGAAAGACGATCTTGGCCACGTCCGACGGGACCGTCGACAGGTCCACATTGATGGACTCGTCGTCGCCCTCGCCCTCACCGGTCAGGTTGTCGCCGGTGTGCTGGACCGAACCGTCCGGGCTCGTCAGGTTGTTGTAGAAGACGAAGTGCAGGTCGGAGAGGACCTTGCCCGCGTCCGAGCACAGCAGGGCGCTCGCGTCCAGGTCGTGGTCCGCGCCCGTCGTCGTCCGTACGTCCCAGCCCAGGCCGACCGTCACTGCGGTCAGGCCGGGTGCCTCCTTCGACAAGGAGACGTTGCCGCCCTTGGCCAGGGTCACACCCATGAAACATCCTCCATTGATCCAGTGGTCCAGCGATTCGGTGAGCGGCACTGGTTAGGCCGTCACCAGGCCAACGACGGAGTCGTGACCATGGTTCCCATGCTTGCGCAAGCCCTGAAGTGAACCTCCGCGGGGCGTGCCGTACCTTGGTGCGCCGGGTCCTAGGACTGCGGGTCGGTACAGGGCTCCTGTGCGTCGGTGTCCTTCATGGCCTTCGCCTCACTCTTCAGGATCCGCATGGATTTGCCCAGGGCTCGGGCCGTGTCCGGCAGTTTCTTCGAGGCGACCAGTGCGATCACCACGACCGCCACGATCAACAGGTGCCAGGGTTCGAGACCGTTGCGCAACATGTGCGTCCCACCCTTCCTTTCGGTGCTTTGACCGGTGTTTTAGCTCGGCGCCCACGACCGGTGTTGCAGGCTGACTATGGGCAGGTCGGATGATCCGCTCGGACATCAATGCTTGCTACATTGCGCAACTGTACAACCCTGGGGTGGCGGAGCACGTCCTGCCCCATGGAAACCGGATGGACGGGGTGGCCGATGACGGGAAGCCGAACAGCGGGAGCGGGCAGGGGCAGGGGAGCGCGCCTGCGGCGGACAGCCATGTTCGGGCTGTCGTTCCTCGTGCTGCTGGTCGCCGGCGTGGGGTGGGGCTATCTCAAACTCGGCGGCAGTATCGACACCTTCAGCGCGGACGGGATCTCCGGCGATCGGCCGCCGGGTTCCTCGGAGGGTCAGAACGTCCTGGTCATCGGATCGGACTCGCGCTCGGGCGAGAACGGCAAACTCGGCGGAGGCACGGGCGCGGTGGGGCGCTCCGACACCGCGTTCCTCCTCCATGTGTACGGAGACCAGGAACACGCGGTCGCCGTGTCCATTCCGCGCGACGCGCTGGTCGACATACCGGCCTGCAAGGGACCCGACGGCAAGTGGACCGCTCCGCAGCACGACGTGATGTTCAACAGCGCGTTCTCGGTGGGGGAGACCGCCGAGGGAAACCCGGCCTGCACCCAGAACACCGTGGAGAATCTCACCGGTCTGCGCGTGGACCACACCGTCGTCATCGACTTCGCCGGATTCTCCGCGCTGACCTCGGCCGTCGGCGGCGTGCCGGTGTGCCTGCCCCAGGAGATCTACCAGCGCGACCTCAGCCCGAAGCGGCCCACCCGAGGGGCCAGGATCTTCACGAAGGGCCCGCAGACCGTTTCCGGGCAGCGGGCACTCGACTACGTCCGGCTGCGGCACGGCATCGGTGACGGCTCGGACATAGGGCGTATCAAGCGGCAGCAGGCATTCGTGGCCGCCCTCATCAAGAAGGTCAAGTCCCAGGGGCTGAACCCCACGACGCTGCTGCCCCTGGCCAATGCGGCCACCGATGCGATGACCGTCGACCCCGGACTCGGATCGGCCGACCGGCTGCTGTCGTTCGCCCTGTCGATGAAGCGGATCGACCTGCACAACACCAAGTTCGTGACCGTTCCCTGGCGTTACGAGGGCGCACGTGTCGCGATCGTCGAACCCGACGCCGACGCGCTCTGGGCCTCGTTGAAGGCCAACCGCACGGTCGACGGCAAGGACGCCAGTGGCAAGGGGTCGGGCAAGTCGTCGGAGAACGACGACAGGAAGGACGGCGGCCACGCGGACGCCCCGGTCTCCGGCAAGGGGATCACCGTCGCCGTCTACAACGGAACCACGGTCAGGGGGCTCGCCGCCCAGGCGGCCGACCTCCTGCGCTCCCGCGACTTCACCGTCACGAACACGGCCACGGCGAGCAGCCAGGACTACGCCTCGACCGTCATCGAGTACGGGCCCGGCCTGCGGGAGCAGGCGGAGACCACCGCACGGCTCTTCGCCGGAGCCCGGACGACCGAGTCCGGTGCGGCCGGAATCCAGGTGATCGTGGGCAGTTCCTACGCCCAGAACCCGTCGGCAGCCGCCGGGGCACCGACCCGTTCCGCTGTTCCGTCCACGGTCGCCGACGAGGCCAGGTCGGCCGACGACGACCCGTGTGCGGACCTGTCGTACGGCTGACCGGCCACAGGACGCGGGGACACCGCTCTCGGCGCGGTGCCCCGGCGGTCCGGAATCGCGACGCCGGGGGACGGGATCACGACTGGCTCCACTTCCGCTCGTAGCGGGTGCGCGCCGCCCGCAGTCCGTATGCGTACAGGGCCAGCACCGTAGCCAGCAACAGGTAGTAGAGCGGTGGCAGCACACTCATACCCAGCAGCGCACCGAGCGGAGTGAGCGGCAGCAGCAGGCCGACCACCGAGAGACCACAGGCGGCCACCCGCAGGGGACCGCCGCTGCGACCGCCGGCCGCCTGCCCGCCCGTGCGGAGGAGCAGCATCACCAGGGCCTGGGTGAGCAGGTTCTCGGTGAACCATCCCGAGTGGAAGGCCTCCTGTCCGCCGGATGTCGCGGAACCGTGCAGGGCGAAGGCCAGCACCGCGAAAGTCGCCAGGTCGGCGGTGGCGTTCAGCAGACCGAAACCTGTGATGAAGCGGAGGAAGTCGCGCGGACGCAGCACCGTGGGCCACCGCAGCACCTCGGCGGCCGGCCGGTCGAAGGCGAAGGCGAGCTGCGCCACGTCGAAGCACAGGTTCTGCACCAGGACCTGTGCGGGAAGCATCGGCAGGAACGGCAGCATCAGGCCCGCCGCGAGCATCGCGATGACATTGCCGAGGTTCGACGACAGCGTGATGCGCAGATACGTGGCGATGTTCCCGCTGCTGAGCCGACCTGCGGTGATCGCGTCGTCGATGGCCGCGAGGTCCTTCTCGGCGAGCACCACGTCCGCGGTCTCGCGCGTCACATCGACGGCGTTGCGCGGGCAGATGCCGATGTCCGCGGCGTGCATCGCCGGCAGGTCGTTGACCCCGTCCCCGAGGAACCCGGTGGTCCGCCCGGCGGTGCGCAGTGCGGAAACGATTCGTGCCTTGTGCTCCGGTGTGCAGCGGGCGAAGACCGTGGTCCGGCCGGCGGCCTCCGCGAGCGCCTGGTCCGACAGTGCGTCGATCCGCTCCGCCGACATGACCTCGCCCGGATCGAGGCCGAGGTCGCGGCAGGCGCGGGCGACGGTGCCCGGATCGTCACCGGTGAGCACCTTGACGGCGACGCCCCGGTCCCGCAGCGCGTCCAGCGCATCGGCGGCGCTCGGTGTGAGCGCGTCCCGCAGTGCGACGAAGCCGAGGAACGCCAGCCCCCTTTCGTCGGCGGCCGTGTAGGCACGCGTCCGGGCCGGCCGCTCGGTACGGGCCACGGCGAGCAGCCGCAGACCGTTCGTGGTCTCCCGCGCGGCGAATGCGCTCAGCCGGATCCGTTCCGGCTCGTCCAGCGCGCACCGTTCGAGCACCGCCTCGACGGCCCCCTTGGTCACGAGCGTGTGGACGCCGAGCCTCCCGGGACGGCGGACGACCGCGGTGGCGACACGGCGTACCGGATCGAACGGCAGCGCGGCGACACCGTCGTACGCGGACAACGCCTCGTCCTGCTCCTCGGCCGCGTCCAGCACCGCTTCGTCGAGTGCGTCGGGCGCGGGCAGATCGGCGAGCTGCAGCGTCCACAGGGCGTTGACCGCGGCCCAGTGGAGCGCCTCGGGATCGGACCGGCCCGAGGCGTTCAGTGAATGCTCGACGACCGGACGGTCCTGCGTGAGGGTTCCGGTCTTGTCCACGCACAGCACATCGATCGCACCGAGATCATGCAGCGCGGGCAGCCGTTTGACGATGACCCCATGGTCCCTGGCCAGCAGCGAGGCGCCTCTGGCCAGCGCCGTCGTGACGATCACCGGCAGCATTTCCGGAGTCAGCCCGACGGCCACCGCGACGGCGAACGGCAGCGTCTCCAGGCCCCGGCCGCGCAGCGCCGCGTTGGCCATGAGCACCAGGGGCGGGGTGAGCAGCATGAAGCGGATCAGCGTCCATGAGATTCCGTGCACCGAACGGTCGAAGGCGCTTGCGCCGCGGCGGCGCGCCGAACCGTCGTACGCGGCGGCGAACCGGGTCTCCGCACCCGTCGCCGTCACCACTGCCGTACCGCTGCCCGACGCCACGCTGCTGCCCTGGAAACACAGCTCGGGCCGGGTGAACAGCCCTTCCACGTCGCCGCACACGGCGTCGGTGGCGAGGGGCCGTGACGGCGTATCGACGGGATGCTTGGCGACCGGCGCCGACTCGCCGGTGAGCGCCGACTGATGGACGGTCAGGCCGCTGGCCCGCAGCAGCCGCACATCGGCAGGTACGAGATCGCCCGGAGCGAGCCGGACCACATCGCCCGGCACCAGCTCCTCGACCGGCAACTCGCGGGCCTGCGGTGCGGCGTCCGGGTCCGCCCGGCGCAGCACCGTCGCGGTGGTCGCCACCAGTGCCCGCAGCGCGGCCGTGGACCGGTCAGCCCGGTGCTCCTCCGCCGAGCGCAACAGACAGCTGACGACCACGAGCACCAGCGTCACGGACGCCGTGCCCCATGAGGCCACCGCCGCCGAGACCAGGCCCAGACACAGCAGCACCGAGGTGAAGGGATCCCGCAGACTGCGCAGGAAACGACGGGGCCAGGAGACCGGCCGCCAGGCCGGAAGGGTGTTCTCGCCGAACCGCGTCAGTCGTTCCCCGGCCTGCTCCTCCAGCAGTCCCCGGGGTCCGCTGTCCAGCGACCGGAGCACCTGGAGGGAGGTCGGTGCGGCATCCCCGGTGCGGGGGTGGTCGACACCGGGAGCGGCGCCCCGGTCGACGGCCGCGCCCGCCATCGGGACGACGACGGCGGACGGCGCGTCGGGGTCGGTGCTGCCGGGACCTGCGGCGGCACTGCTCTCAGGCACCGAGCCCACGGAGACGTGAGGCGCGTGCGGGCGCGTGTCCGGCACGCTCCGTGAGCTGGCCGACCATCAGCCGGACGACGGTCACCACATCGGGGTCGTCGACCAGATACACCTGTCGGCGGCCTTCGCGCCGGGACCGGACGAGACCTGCCAGTTTGAGTTTCGTCAGATGCTGGCTCACCGAAGGAAGGGTGCCGCCGACCCGGTCCGCGAGTCCGGTCACATCGCTCTCGCCCTGGGACAGGGCCCACACGATGTGCAGCCGGGCAGGCGTCGCCAGCAGGCCGAAGGCCGCTGCGGCCTCCGCCAGTACCTCCGCGGGCGGATCCTCGATACCGCCGTCGGCAGCTGTCGACACTCTTGCTCTCCCTGTCCGCGTGGCCCGATTCCCCGCACTCGAAGCACTCAGTGTAGGCGTCCGTCTCGTGGGCGTGCTCGACCAGGTCAAGACCCTGCTTACTCCTCTCCGCCTTCCAGATCATTGAAGATCAAATAAGAGAAATCAAGATTCATGAGTTGGAACATTCAAAAACTCAAGGTACAAATGAATGGTGAGCGTGTCGCCGAACGCAGGGGAGTCGAGAGTGGACTGGCAGGAGCTGACGGATCTGACGCAGGGGCGGCCGTTCGTGGTCGAACGGGTCCGCCTCGCCGACAGCGGCATCGCGGTCGAAGGCCGGTTCGATCCGCCGCAGCTGGCGCAGCTCGGAGCCGACGACCAGGTGTTCGTCGCCGCGTTCGTACGGGCGCACGGTTCGATCAAGGAGATGGAGCGGATCTTCGGGGTGAGCTACCCGACGATCAAGTCCCGGCTGAAACGGATCGCCGAACAGCTCGACTTCGTCGACACCGCCCCCCCGCCCACCAGCGCCGACGTCATCGACCGCCTGCAACGGGGGGAGATCAGCGCCCAGGAAGCGCTGGCCGAGCTGGAGCGGACCCGATGATTCCGCAGCTGGTGACTGTGGGCCGGTGCCGTCCCGACGCCCGTCGACGGCGGTTGTACGTCCCGGTCCTCCCGGTTCTGCTGGTGCTCTCACCGCTCCTGCTGCTCGCCGTGCCGGTCGGGCTGGTCGCATGCCTCGTCACCCGTGTGAGCCCGGTGGGCGCTGTGCGCGGCACGGGGCAACTGCTGTGTGCACTGCCCGGCACCCGTATCGAGATCGAGCAGGGCCGCACGGCCTGGCTGATAAGCGTCAGATGACTCAGAGGGGAAGAAGGACGATGAACGAGCAGCGCCGCAAGATCCTGGACCTGCTGGCCAACGGCAAGATCACTGCGGATGAGGCGGAGCGGCTGATCGGGGCCCTCGAACGAGAACGGTCCGAGTCGCCGCAGACGGCCGCGCCCCGCCCGAAGCCCCGCCCCAAGTACCTGCGTGTGGTGGTGAACGCGGCGGACGGCCCCGGCGCCGACGGGGCGAGCAGGGTCGACGTCCAGATCCCGTTGCAGTTGCCGCGTGCCGGGGTCCGGCTCGCGAGCCTCGTCCCGCCGCAGGCGCTCGCCAGGATCAACGCAGGGCTGAGCAGGTCCGGGGTGCCGATCGACCTCGCCGAGCTCAAGCCGCAGCACATCGAGGAGTTCATCGAGCAGCTCGACGATGTCACCGTCGACGTGGACGACCCCGACGGGCAGGTGCGGGTGTTCTGCGAGTGACACCCGTCCCGGCACCGGCCGGCCCGCCCGCACCGTGCGGGCGGGCCGGCCGGCGCCGGGGTCCGGACCAAGCCACATGACCGAGGAATGCTTGCCCCTGCGTGACCGGTGCGCAAGGCTTATGCCAACGGGGCACGGGGAACGTATGAGCGGGGAGGAGCGGGGAAATGGCGCTGGACAGGGGACTCGACTGGCTCCTTGACGACCTCACGAGCAGGGTCGAGCACATACGGCACGCACTGGTGCTGTCGAACGACGGGCTGGTGACGGGGGCGAGTACGGGGCTGGCCCGCGAGGACGCCGAGCATCTTGCCGCGGTCTCGTCCGGGCTCCACAGCCTGGCCCGCGGGTCGGGACGCCACTTCCGGGCCGGGAAGGCCCGTCAGACCATGGTCGAGTTCGACGAGGCGCTCCTCTTCGTGACGGCGGCCGGGGACGGCAGCTGTCTGTGCGTGCTCAGCGAGGCCGAGGCCGATGTCGGCCAGGTCGCCTACGAGATGACGCTGCTCGTCAACAGGGTCGGCGAGCATCTGGGTGTCGCCGCACGGCAGGGGGCGGACGAAGGGGCCGACGGCGTCTGAGCCGTCGGTGTCCGGGTCGGCTGCGTCCAGTCCGATCGGGTCCGGTCGCCCACGTCCTGGCCGACCGGTCAAGTTATCCACAGGCCGAGCGGGCGGAATCTCTTCCGAGTTACGGTGCTCACAGAGAGTAATCGAATCTCGTGGGGAGAGCGTCATGACTGTTTCTGAAGACGTGTGCGCGGAGGCCGCCGGTGTGAAGGTGGTGAGCACGACCACCGCCGACACGATGGCGGTGGGCACGGCGGCACAGGAACTCCATCTGAAGCGCGGCGAGTTCGCGATCGCGGTGCATCTGGGGCTGATCCGCCTGATCGTGCGACAGGACGGCGGAAGGCCGCGGGTCGGACACGACGAGCTCGACCGGCTCCGGGCGCAAGAGGGGTTCCCGGAGGCTTTGCGGGCAAGGGTGCGCACGGTCGGGACGGCGAAGGGGGCACAGCAGCTCGGGATCAGCCCGGACCGCTTCACCAGGCTCGCCCGTGCGGGATGCTTCACGCCGATCACGTTCTACCTCAACCGGTACCGCGCGATCGTCTGGCTCTATCTCGCCGACGAGCTCGCGGGGTTCGCCGCCCGGGAGTCCCGGCTCCTCGTGGGCAGGAGCCCGGCCTGGCTGCTCGGTCGGCTGGAAGGAGGAACCGATTGCCGTGCGCGTAACTGGCGCTCGCGGCGGGTCGAACGGCTGCTGAGCCTGACGGAGGATCCCTGGGCCCGCGCGGCCGTGCTCGCGGAGACACTGGACCCGGTGCAGTTGGCGGAGGTGATCGACGATCCGTACGACCGCGCGTACCTCGCCAGGATCCGGCCCGAACCGGCCTTCGGACCGACAGGGCCGCCCTTGGCGCGAGAGACCATGGCGCACCTGATGCGGGCCGACGAACCGGACGAGATGCTGTGGCGGCGGGTGAGCCTGATCATGGAGTTGGACAACGCCAGGGAGACCCGACCGGCTCCGAGCCCGGGCGGCGAATGGCGTGAGTTCGAGCCCCCGGGGGACGGGCGCGCACCCGAACCGGACGTCCGCGCCGACGCCGGGTCCGTTCCGGCGGACTCAGCTCCGGACCCGGCGTCTGTTTCCGTTCCGGTGCCTGACCATGCCGCGGTGCCCGTCCTCGTCGTCGGGTCTCGGTACGGCTCGGGGCCCGACTCCGTCCATGTCCCGACAGGCGTGGCGGAACCCGCACTCGGGCTGCTCGCCCGCATCGGCCTGCGCAGGCGCGTATCCAAGGTCACGGGCCGTCAGCGACCTGGGCGGGGGCGCGCACCGTACGACACATGACGAGGCGGATGCCGACGGCCACGACCGTTGGGCGGCGGCCCGGCGGACAGAGGGCTTGGGGCGGGAGGGGTCCGGGACGGGAGGGAGTCGCGGGTGGATAAAGAACTCGCGCGGGAAGGACGGCACCGGCATTCTGGCCCCCATGCTGATCAGGGAAGCCACCACCGAGGACTGGCCCACCATCTGGCCGTTCTTCCACGAAATCGTTGCCGCGGGCGAGACCTTCACCTACCCACTCGATCTCGGTGAGGCCGATGCCCGATCCTGGTGGCTCCTGGAGCCACCCAACCGTACGGTTGTCGCGGTCGATGGCCACGGGACGATCCTCGGTACGGCCAAGATGAACAACAACCACATGGGCAATGGCTCGCACATCGCCGGCGCCAGTTACATGGTCGACCCCAAGCACTCGGGGCAGGGGGTCGGTCGGGCCCTGTGCGAGCACACCTTGGAATGGGCTCGAGCGGCGGGGCTCAGAGCGATGCAGTTCAACGCTGTCGTGGAGACGAACATCCACGCCGTCGGGCTCTACCGTTCGCTCGGCTTCGAGATCCTGGGAACGTTGCCGGAAGGGTTCAACCATCCGGAACAGGGGTTTGTCGGCCTGCACATCATGCACCGTCGCCTTTGACGCCGACGCCGACGCCGACGCCGACGCCGACATGGGCATGGGCATAGGCGGCGGTGCTGACAATCCCGTTGCCGGATTCTCCGTCACGCTGTGCGCCGGCCGTTTCAGCGGCCGGTGTTCCGTGCCGCCGACCTCATGGTGCCATCCTCCGTGCCATGTCCGTCATGTCCGAACTGGTGGTGATGTGTGAGTAGTTGGTGTGCCAGGTGCTCACTGGGGCGGGTGCGCACGGTGCCGGCCGGGGCAGTACTCTGCGCCCCACCGCCATTCGGGCGATGAAACAAATGCGGAGGAAGAATCAATGACCATACCCAGGAGATCGTTGCGCGCTGCGGGAACGCTCGCGGCCGCTGCGGTCGTCGGCCTGACCGGCGCGGTGCTTACCGCCGGCCCGGCCGCAGCTCACACTCCCACCTGGGCCGTGACCTGTTCCGAGGTGAGCCTTGACCTGACCGCCTACAACGGCAACGTCACCAACCAGGTGACCGTCACCGTCGACGGCAAGGACCTCCTGTCCACCGAGACCTTCGGCCGGGAGTTCCACAAGAAGCTTGAGCTGCCTGCCCACGACAAGGAGGTGTCGGTCCACCTCGTCGTCAAGGCCGGTGACGGCGACAACTTCTCGCGCGACGAGACCAAGACGGCGCCCGTGTGCGAGGGCGCCACCCCGCCGCCCTCGCCGTCCGAGGGCACGCCGTCCCCGGCTCCGTCGACGTCGGCGCCCACCGCGAGCGCCACGCCCAGTGAGGCTCCTTCGAAGTCCGCGCCCGCCGCGGCCTCCCCGAGCCCCAGCTCGCCCGACCTGGCCGAGACGGGTTCCTCGTCCGCCACCCCGATCATCGCCGGAGCCGCAGTGGCCGTACTACTGGCGGGCGGCGGCATCATGTGGTCCGTGCGCAAGCGTCGTACCGCGCAGCACTGACGAAGGAACCGGTGGTCCTGACGCAGGACTGTGCCAGGACCACCGGTCGAGACGTGCCGCCCCACGCCCGGTGCGTGGGGCGGCATCTCTCTCCGGACTGCCGTCTCCCGCGCGGGCCGCTGTGTCCTCGGGCCAGTCGTCATAACCGACTTGTGTTCGACGGGGGAGCGTCCGGCGGCGACAGCGAGGGGCCGATCTCGCACCACACCGCCTTGCCCTCGCCGCGGGGTTCGATGCCCCAGCGCACGGCGACGGCATCCAGCAGCAGCAGACCCCGCCCCGAGGTCGCCGTTTCGCCCGGACTGCGACGCCGCGGCCAGGCGCTGGAGCGGTCCTGCACGGACAGCCGGACCCGCCGTACGGGTTCCGGCAGCACCTCCAGAGTGAGCACCGCGCCGCCTTCCGTGTGCAGCAGTACGTTCACCAGCAGCTCGCCGGTCACCAGCTCGGCGTCGTCCGCGAGTTCGGCCATGTCCCAGTCGGTCAGGGCCTGGCGCACGATGGTGCGGGCGTCGGACAGCCCCTCCGGATCCGCCTGGTGGATGTACTGGTGCAACCGGGGGGCCCTGGGCGAACCGGGGTCCGGGCTGCGCCGGAGGACCAGAAGGGCCACGTCGTCCCCCGACCCCCAACGCTCCCAGAGCCGGTCCGACAGATGGTCGGCCAGGGCCTGGGCGCTCGCAGGCCCGGCACCCACCTCGGTGATCAGCGCCTGCACGCCCGTGTCGATGTCGGCCCCCGGCTCCTCCACCAGTCCATCGGTGTACAGGACGAGAGTCTCGCCCGGCACCAGGTCCAGCCGGGTCTCCGGGAACTCCTCGTCCTCGAAGTCCGTCGAGATACCCAGGGGCAGACCGCCCCGCACATGAGGGCTGCCGACCCGGCCGTCCATATGCCGGATCAGCGGGCCGAAATGCCCGGCCCGGACCACGCGCAGGGTCCCCGAAGCGAGATCGACCTGGGCGTACGTACAGGTCGCGAAGCGGTCCGTGTCCAGTTCGGCCAGGAAGCGTGAGGCACGGGCCAGCACCGTCGAAGGAGGGTGCCCCTCGCCCGCGTACGCACGCAGTGCGATGCGCAACTGACCCATGATGGCGGCAGCGTGCGTATCGTGCCCCTGCACGTCACCGACCACGATCCCGAACCGGTTCTTGGGCAGTGCGATCACGTCGTACCAGTCGCCGCCGACCTGGCGTCCGCTCCAGGCGGCGTGGTAGCGCACAGCGATTTCTCCGCCCTCGATCTCCTGGATGCGCCGCGGCAGCATCGCCGACTGGAGACCGGTGGCGAATTCACGCTCCTCGTCGAAGAGTTTCGCGCGTTGCAGGGACTGCGCCACGATGGCGGCCAGCCCCAGGCACAGATTGCGCTCATCCGCGTTGAAGGACGTGTTGTCGCGGTAGAAGAGGGCCAGTGTGCCGAGGGAACGCGCCTGGGCGACGAGGGGCAGATAGGCGGCGGCCCGGAATCTCAGCCGGTCGGCACAGGGGGCCAGTACGGGGTAGCGCTGGACGAGGGCCGAGACCGAGGTCAGGAACCTGGGCCGACCGCTGAGAACGGTGTCCGCCAGCGGGAACCGCCGGTCCAGCCCCGCGTCCCCGAGCGCGTCGATCGCCTCCAATGAATCGCCGCTCAGAGCGACGCTCAGCGTGGTGTTCTCGACCAGACCGAGCGAGAGGCCGTCCGCCCCGAGCCGGGCCAGCGCTCCAGGCCCGGTGAGCGCGGCGGTCACATCATCGACGGTCACCGCATGTGACAGCGCGCTGGTTGTGCGTTCAACGATGCTCGTCTGCCTTTGTCGCCGTTTCTCCAGGTCGAGCACGAAGGCCGAATGGGTGACCTCCGCGGTGGCGTCCTGCACCACCCCGATGACCCGCTGCACCTGGCCGTCGTCGCTGCGCAGTATGCGCGCCTGGATGTGGGTCCACTGGTCCCGGCCGTCGGCCGTCGGCACCAGGAAATGCACGCTGTACGAACTGCGTCCGGTCTTGATCGCCTCGTCGATCGCCATGTCGAGACGGGTGCGTTCCGACGGTTCGAGCCGTTCCAGCAGGGTTTCCAGCCGTGAATCGAAGGTCTGCGGGTCCAGGCCGAACACCAGCAGCCCGGCGTCGTCCATGTCGAGTGTCCCGGCCTCCACGTTCCACTCGAAGCTGCCCGTCCGGTTCATGGCAAGTCGCTGGGCCGTGGAACTCTCGCCGTTCGGTGTTCTGTCGATCAGCAGGCGTGGCGGGACGGAAGTGCTCGGTTGCTGGTCGTGATCGGTCATTCCTGCTCCGGAGGTCGCCGGGCGGGGCTGCGGACGACATGGCCCGAACCGGGTCACTCAATTGTCGAACCGGTTCCGGCAGGTTGCCACAGCGGAGACCCGGCGCATTCCGGCCGGAAAGCCGGACCGGTCGCACTCGGACCCCTGCCGTCCCGCTACGGACCGCGCCCCGGACAATGGCGGCGGAAGATCGTCCGCGAACGGCGGTCGATACGGCACAGGGGCTGACCGGAGCGCATACATGAACCACGAGGATCCCGTTCTGCTGCACACCGAGGGACGAGTCCGGCACATCGTCCTCAACCGTCCACGCGCCCTGAACGCGCTGAATCACGCCATGGTCGTGCGCGTCGGCGCGGCACTCGCCGACGCGGAGCGCGACGACTCCATCACCGCGGTCCTGATCACCGGGGCGGGAGAGCGCGGTCTCTGCGCGGGCGGCGATATCCGGACGATCCATGACGACGCCCGAGCCGGCGGCGGTACATCGTTGGACTTCTGGCGCGACGAGTACCGGCTCAATGCCCGTATCGCCCGATTCCCCAAGCCCTACGTCGCGATCATGGACGGCATCGTGATGGGCGGCGGTGTCGGTATCTCCGCCCACGGCGACATCCGCGTCGTCACCGAACGCTCCCGCATCGCCATGCCCGAGACCGGCATCGGATTCGTTCCGGACGTCGGTGGCACCCATCTGCTCGGTGCGGCGCCCGGTGAGCTCGGCATCCATCTGGCACTCACCGCGGACGCGGTCGGCGCCGCCGATGCGCTGCTGTGCGGGCTCGCCGACCATTTCGTACCGTCGCAGCGCCTCGCCGGCCTCACCGAGGACCTCGCCGACTGCGGTACGGGTGCCGAGATCGAGGAGACGGTGCGGCGGTACGCCTCACCCGCACCGCAGGGTGAACTGGCCGCGCACCGTGAGTGGATCGACTCCTGCTACCGGGCGGATACGGTGGAGGAGATCATCGAACGGCTCGACCGCAGTGGCGTCCCCGCCGCCAAGGAGGCCGCCGAAGCCATCCTCGGCAAATCGCCCACCGCGCTGAAGGTGACCCTCGCCGCGCTCCGCGGGGCACGCGGGCTCGGCAGTCTGGAGGCCGTGCTCGACCAGGAGTACCGGACCTCGTGCACCGCCTTCACCAGGCCGGATCTGGTGGAAGGCGTGCGTGCCCAGATCATCGACAAGGACCGCGACCCCCGGTGGAGCCCGGCGTCCCTCGCCGAGGTCACCGAGGCCGACGTGGCGCTCTTCTTCGCCCCACTGGGCGCCCGTGAACTCGGTCTGGCCGCCACTCCCGGGGCGACGGACTGAAGCGGAGGGAGCCGGACCGGGACGGACCGCGGCGGAGTGCGGGTCCGCGTACGGGACTCACAGGTCGTTCGGTCCGTCGACCACGCGGAAGGGGACCCCGAGCAGGTCGGCCGCGGCCTTGAGGTCCTTGGCGCGATGGCCGGTGCACAGCGTCCAGTGGTGACCGACGCCGGTCGAGGACCAGGCATCGGTCCACTCGCCGGGGTCGAAGCCGAAGTCGACCCGGGACGTGGTGTTGCCGATCTCCAGCAGCGGTCCCGGGACGACCTCGCCCTCGGAGGCGATGAAGGTGAAGGTGCCGTCGGCCTCCTGCCCGATGCCGAACGTGGTGACCGGGCCGTGTCGGACGTCGAATTCCACGCTCACGCCCCAGCCCCGCTTGCCGTGGTAGACCCCCAGCCCCCGCAGCAGTGGATCCTTGGCGCTGATGGCCAGGTGAGCGGGGCCGTCGTGGCCCATCTCGACGACCCGGTCGCGGAAATCGAGGGCCTGGAGTTCGGTGAAGGAGCCGCCGGCGCCGAGGGTGTCGGCGATCAGCATGGCGAGGCTGGTGCGCAGTTCGTACTCACCGGCCATCGGGATGCCACGCGCGGTCAGCAGCGACGCACCGAGGATCATGCCGGCGCCGAGTCGCTCGTGCACCTCGCCCTCCAGGCCGCGGTGGTAATAGGCGAGGCTGTCGAGCGCGAAGTCCTCGACGAGCCGGTCCAGTCCGACCGAGACCCGCGCCGCCCAGGCGAGGTCGTCCTCGTCGACGGAGGCATCGAGAGTGAAGACCGTACGTGCGAGCGCGACGCGGTCGGCCGCCGCGCCGTCCGTCACGGCGGCGACCCGGACCCGCAGGTCGTCGAATTCCAGGACTTCGACATGCCCCCCGAACTGAGTGGAGACGAGCGTCATGTCGGTGGAGACGTCGAGCATGCCGGGGTAGAGATGACCCATCAGGCCGTGCCGGCCGTGGCGCAGCGCGCCACACACCTGAGCGGCACGGATCCAGCGGCGGATCCGGTTCCAGGCGTTCTCGTCGCCCAGGTGGCCCGAGACGGAGCGGAAGGGGATCCCGCCGCGCCGGAACACATTGGCCACCTCCGGCAGCGGACACTGTCCGCAGTACGCCAGCCACTTGCCCGTGTCGGTGTCCGGATGGTCCATCGCCTCGGTCGGCTGGAGGTCGATGACCAGCACCGGAGCATGCGTGCGCTGGGCGATCGGCAGCACCATCGACGCGGTGAGATAGGTCGTCAGAAACGTCACGACGAGGTCGCAGTCGGCCGTCCGCAGCCGTTCCGCGGCCTTCGCGGCCTCCTGAGGATCGGAGATGAAACCGGCGTCGACGACCTCGCAGCCCATCTCCTCGAACCGCCCGGTCACCGAGCGGGCCGACTCCCGCAACCGGTCGAGCAGCCCCGGGAACTGCGGCCAGTACGCACCGAGTCCGCCGGACACCAGACCGACACGGGTACGGCGGCGCGTGGTGCGGGCGAGTACACCGTCGAGCACGGCGGGGGATACATCAGTCATGACTTTCCTTCCTCCGGTTCCGTCGAGGGCCCGAGTCGCCTGGTGGGGCGCCCGGTCTCCCTGCCGAGGGCAGGGCCGTACGAGCTCAGGTCCGTTCCAGCCGCGCGGCAGCCCGGTCCCAGGCCCGCTGGTCCCCCTGCGGGGTGTAGTGGCGCAGTCCCTGGGTCCGTGCCACCAGGCGCCGCATGTCCGCGAGGTCGCCCACCAGCCCATGGGCGCGTGCCTGCACCAGGATGTTGCCGAGCGCGGTCGCCTCGGCCGGACCGGCCGTGACGGGCAGCCCCGTGGCGTCCGCCGTCCACTGGCACAGGAGCTCGTTGCGCGAACCCCCGCCGACGACATGGACTCGGTCCGGCTCCCGCCCGGCAAGGCCCGCTGCCTCCCGTAATGTCCTGCGATGGGCCAGCGCCAGGCTCTCCAGCACACATCGGACATAGCCGCCGGGACTGTCGGGCGGCACCTGCCCGCTGCTCACGAGCTGGGCGTCGATACGCGACGGCATGTCACCCGGCGCGAGGAACGCCTCGTCGTCGGGATCGATCAACGCCGCGAACGGCCGGGCACGGGCCGCCTCCGCGAGCAGCACGTCCAGGCCCGAAGCCTCGCCCCGCGCGTCCCAGGTCCGGCGGCACTCCTCCAGCAGCCACATCCCCATGATGTTGCGGAGATAGCGGACGGTGCCGTCCACCCCGCGCTCATTGGTGAAGTTCGCCGCGCGGGACTCCTCCGTCAGCACCGGAGCCGACAGTTCGAGCCCCGCCAACGACCACGTACCGCAGGACACATAGGCGAACCCGGGCCCGGTCGCGGGGACCGCGGCGACCGCCGACGCCGTGTCGTGCGAGGCGACGGTCGTCACCGGCGTCCCGGCTGGCAGGCCCGTGTACTCGGCGACGTGCGGCAGCAGCGTCCCCGCCGGATCACCCGGCTCACGCAACGGCGGAAACCAGGAACGCTCCAGACCCAGCCGGGCGATCAGCGCGTCGGACCAGCCGCCGGCCGACGCGTCGAACAGCCCCGTCGTCGACGCATTGGTAATCTCCGCACCTACCACGCCGGTCAGCCAGTGCGTCAGCAGATCGGGGATCAGCAGCACCGTCCGCGCGGCACCCCACTGGGCACTCGCACGGTGCGCGGCGAGCTGGAACACGGTGTTGAACGGCAGATGCTGCAAGCCGCTGACGGCATACAGCTCCCGCGCCCCGCACTCGGCCAGCACCCGCTCCACCGCCTTTCCGTTCCGGTCGTCCCGGTAGTGGAACGGCAGCCCGAGCAGGCCTCCGTCCGCGTCCAGGAGCCCGTAGTCGACCGCCCAGGTGTCGATGCCGACCGAGGCGATCGGACCATTGCGTGCAGCCGCTCGCATTCCGTCCAGCATCCCCTGGTACAGAGCGAGCACGTCCCACCGCAGTCCGTCCGGCAACCGGACCGGCGTATTGGCGAATCGATGCGCTTCGGTCAGTACGAGCCGCTCCGGCCCGGCCAGGCCGGTGATCAACCGGCCGCTGGTGGCACCGAGATCCACGGCGGCGAAGACGGCCTCGCTTCGTGACGTCAGGGACATGGAACCCTCATCCGGGAGACCGCGGAAGACCAGGACATCTCGGGTACGCGCGGCGTCGCGGGACCCGGGGCCGGCGCCGGAAAGCGGGTCATCGGAGGAAAGCCGCCGCCACACCGGCATCGACAGGAACATGAAGCCCCGTCGTGTGCGTGAGGTCCCCGCCGGTCAGCGCGAACACGGCGTTGGCCACGTGCTCCGGGAGCACCTCGCGCTTGAGGAGGGTCCGCTGGGCGTAGAACTCGCCGAGCTTCTCCTCCTCGATCCCGTACGTCGCCGCTCGCTGGGCGCCCCAGCCGCCCGCGAAGATCCCCGAACCGCGCACCACACCGTCCGGGTTGATGCCGTTGACCCGGATGCCGTGCTCGCCCAGCTCGGCAGCGAGCAGCCGCACCTGGTGGGCCTGGTCGGCCTTGGTGGCCGAGTAGGCGATGTTGTTCGGGCCCGCGAACACAGCGTTCTTCGACGTGATGTAGACGATGTCACCACCGAGGTTCTGTGCACTCATCACCCGGGCGGCCTCGCGCGAGACCAGGAACGAGCCGCGCGCCATGATGTCGTGCTGAAGATCCCAGTCCCGGGCCGTCGTTTCGAGCAGCGGCTTCGAGATGGAGATCCCCGCATTGTTCACGACGAGATCCACACCGCCGAACGCCAGCACGGCTGCCCGGAACGCGCCGACGATCTGCTCCTCACTGGTCACATCGACCGTCACGGCGACAGCCTTGTCGGAGCCGCCGAGTTCCTGCGCCACCGAGGCGGCGTTCTCCGCGTCGATGTCCGCGACGACGACACAGGCGCCCTCCGCGGCCAGCCGCTGTGCGACGGCCCTGCCGATGCCGGACCCCGCACCGGTGACCAGCGCCACCCGGGTGGCCAGCGGTTTCGGCCTCGGCATCCGGCGCAGCTTGGCCTCCTCCAGCTCCCAGTACTCGATCCGGAACTTCTCGGACTCCTCGATCGGTGCGTAGGACGAGACGGCCTCGGCGCCACGCATCACATGGATGGCATTGAGGTAGAACTCCCCGGCGACCCGGGCCGTCTGCTTGTCCTTGCCGAAGGAGAACATGCCGACCCCGGGCACCAGCACGATAGCCGGATCCGCGCCGCGCATCGCGGGGGAGTCGGGGGAGGCATGGCGCTCGTAGTACGCGCGATACGCCTCCCGGTATTCTCCGTGCAGTTCCCTGAGCCGCGCCGCCGCCTCGTCCAACGGGGCATCCGCGCGCAGATCGAGCACCAACGGCCTGACCTTGGTACGGAGGAAATGGTCCGGGCAGGAGGTGCCCAGGGAGGCAAGCCGCGGATGTCCGGTGCGGGCGAGGAAGTCCAGCACCGGCTCCGTGTCGGTGAAGTGGCCCACCTGAGGGCGGTCGGTGGAGGCCAGGCTCCGGATCAGCGGGGCGAGCGCGGCCGCACGCTCCCGGCGCCGCTCCTCGGGCAGCGGCTCCCGGCCCGCCCATGCGGGGCCGAACGGTTCGGCCCTGCCCCGTTCATGGAGGAAGGCCTCGGCGGTACGGATCATCCAGAGAGCGTTGTGCTCGCACTCCTCGGACGTCTCGCCCCAGGCCGTGATGCCATGGCCGCCGAGGATCACCCCGACGGCCCGCGGGCTGGCCTCCTTGACCGCGGCGATGTCCAGACCGAGCTGGAACCCCGGCCTGCGCCAGCCCACCCAGGCCACCTTGTCGCCGAAGCACTCCGCGGTCAGTTTCTCCCCGTCGGCCGCACACGCCAGCGCGATCCCCGAGTCCGGATGCAGATGGTCGACATGAGCGGCCTCGACCAGGGCATGCATCGCCGTGTCGATGGACGGGGCCGCACCGCCCTTGCCGTGGAGGCAGTGGTCGAAGGCCGGCACCATCTCGTCCTCGCGCTCCACGCCCGGGTACACGTCCTTGAGCGCGCGCACCCGGTCCAGGCGCAGTACGGCGAGCCCGGCCTCGGTCAGCGTGCCGAGGTCACCACCCGAACCCTTGACCCACAGCAGTTCGGTGTCGCCGCCGGTGACCGGGTCGGTGCCGGTGGCCTTGACCGAGGTGTTGCCACCGGCGTAGTTGGTGTTCCGGGCGTCGGCGCCGATCCGGTGGGCGCGTGCCAGGAGTGCGGCGACTTCGGCGTGCGTCGCGGAGGTCATGGGATTCCTTCGTGGTAGGGGTCCGTCTGAACCGGCCGGTGGTCGTGCGGGGGAGAGGGCGGGGCTCAGGCGCCCCAGCCGGCCTGCTCGCCACCGACCCGGGCGGTGGCGATCCGCTCCTGGTTGCCCGAGGCCAGATACGCGGCGAACGGGTCCCTGGCCAGGCCGAGTTCCTCACGCACCTCGGCCAGCAGCGGACGCACGTCGGTGTTGTACGCGTCCATCAGGGCGGCGTTCGCCGCCAGCACATCGCCGGACCGCTGCGCGGCACTCAGCGCCGCCATGTCGACCAGCAGCGCCTTGGCGGTCGCTTCCTGCACATTGGCGACCGACCTGATCACGGCGGGGATCTTCGCCTCGATGTTGTGACACTGGTCGAGCATGAAGTTGACGTTCGTCTCGGGCCGCAGACCGCCGTTCCTGACCACCTCGTGCATGATCCGGAACAGCTGGAACGGGTCGGCGGCCCCGGCCATCAGATCGTCGTCCGCGTAGAACCGGGAGTTGAAGTCGAACGCGCCGAGCTTTCCGGCGCGCAACAGACTGGCCACGATGAACTCGATGTTGGTGCCCGGTGCGTGGTGCCCGGTGTCCACGACCACCTGGGCCTTCGGACCGAGAATCAGACAGTGCGCGTACGCCGTACCCCAGTCGGGCACATCGGTCGCGTAGAACGCGGGCTCGAAGAGCTTGTACTCCAGCAGCATGCGCTGATCGTCGGCCAGCCGCCCGTACACCTCGGCCAGCGCCTCTGCCAGCCGGTCCTGACGGGCGGTGATGTCGTCCTGTCCCGGGTAGTTCGTGCCGTCGGAGAACCAGAGCTTGAGATCGGGGGACCCGGTCTCGTCCATGATGTCGACGCACTCCAGCAGATGGTCGGTGGCCTTGCGGCGCACCTTCGGATCGGGGTGGGTGACCGAACCGAGCTTGTAGTCGTCGTCCTGGAAGACGTTCGAGTTGATCGCCCCGATCCGCAGCCCGAGAGCCTCGGCGTGCCGGGTCAGCGCGGCATAGTCCTCGACCTTGTCCCACGGAATGTGCAGCGACACCTTCGGTGCCACGCCCGTGAACGCGTGCACCTGCGCCGCGTCCTCCAGCTTCTCGAACGGGTCGCGCGGCACACCCGGTTGCGCGAACACCTTGAATCGCGTCCCGGAGTTCCCGTACCCCCACGACGGCGTCTCGATGACCTGGGACTTCAGAGCTGCCTTGACGGCTGACACATCAGACATGAACACCTCGTGAGCAGAGTCATCCAGTGACCGGAGACCGTTCGGATGTGTGAATCGTTTCATCTGCGCCGTACGCTAGGTTTTGCCGGGCTGCCAGTCAAGGAGCTGGTGGGGTCGGATCGCCGTCTTGAATCAATTCATCGCATGGTTGCCCGCGCCCCCGCATCGTCCGGAACATGGTGGCGCATGAGGGCGACGGGGTGAAGAGGGACGGCGCGGGGCCGCCACTGCGGCCGCGATGCCGTTCGGCGGCTCCGCTCAGTGGCCGGTGCCGGACATGCTGGGGCGCAGCGAGCTCACGAGGTCGAAGAACCGGGACTCGTTGCCGCAGAGGCCGGCGCGCCGCAGTGCGCCGTCGGCCTCTGCGATCGGAGAGGCGAGCAACGGCACGTACAACGGGCCGTCGTCCGGCTCGGCGAGCGCGGCACGGGTGGCCTCCAGCAGTCGGACGTACGCCTGGGCCGCGGCGAGTTCGTCATTGCGCATCTGAGCATCTCCCGGTCAGAGGTGTCGGACCCACCAGCATCCCCCATGGGTCTGACAACGCCGGGCGACGACCTCGCGCGGGCACCTGCTACCCGTCGTTCGGCCCTCGTGCACCGGCCGGGGGTTCGACCTCCAGAAATCTTCGACGGCGCGCTCCGCGGTACAGCAGTACCGTCCAGCCCAACTCCCGCAGCACGGACGCACATCGGGCCAGCTCGGCCTCCTCCGCATGGGCGGCGCCGCTGCCGGGCGGCCCCAGCCACTCCACACGGACGCCACCCGGCGACTCGCCCTGCCCCAAGCGGTAGCCAGCCGCCGTACGCAGGCCCGATCCGTCGACGGCCGAAGGGGCCAGACCCGATGACTCCAGGGCGATGGCGACCGCCCGAATCGGCCGGTGCCTCTCCCACGGCGCGGGTACGCCCTGCGGGTCGGCGTGTCCGGTGTTAGTCAGCCGACGGATCTGCAGCATTCCCTCGAACGCCGTCCGTACGGAAGCGGAGCGCTTTCCGTCCGGCGCCGGAGCCATCGGGCCGTCACCGGTCGCCGGTACGAACCCGCTCCCGTGCTCGGTGTCCATCAGCGTCCCCCTTCGCCTGTCCTGCACTCCTGCCAGTGTGCGTCGAGCCACTGACAGCGGCCCGGTCGCGGTGCACCGGCCGTCCTTGGCCGCCGATGCCGTCGCGCCCCATGCGCCCGGTCACCCCTGTGGAGCGTTCCCTTCGACGGTGGGCGTCGATCCGCCCCCGTCGAGCACCTTGCCCGGGTTGAGGATGCCGTGCGGGTCCAGCGCCGCCTTCACCGCGTGATGCATGCCCAGCACCGCGGCACCCAGTTCCTTGTTCATGCCGCGCATCTTCAGCAGCCCCACGCCGTGTTCGCCCGTCACCGTGCCGCCGAGGGCGATCGCATCGTCGAGGATGTCCTCGAAGGCCAACTGGGCGCGGGCGCGCGCGGCTTCGTCGCCGGGTGCGGTGATGATGAGCGGGTGCAGGTTCCCGTCTCCGGCATGCGCGATGTTGGCCACCAGAATGTCGTGCCGGGCCGCCGTCCTCTCGATCCGGGCCAGCATCTCGGGCACTGCCGTGCGCGGCACGCACACATCCTCGGTCAGGACCGGACCGAGCCGCTCCAGCGCCGGATAGGCCAGTCGGCGCGCCTGGAACAGCGCATCGGCCTCCTGCTGGTCCGTGGAGACCGCGGCCCAGGTGGCGCCCGCCCGCTCGAAACACTCGCGCACCAGCTCGGCCTCGGCGTCGCCCTCCGCCCCCGGCGTGTCGACCCGGCCGAGCAGCACCACGTCCGCGTCGGCGGAGAGCCCCATCTTCTTCCAGGCATCGACGGCGGCCAGGCAGTGACGGTCGACCAGTTCGAGCGCCGAGGGGATCACGCCCGAAGCGGTCACGGCGCTCACCGCCTCGCCCGCATCGACCACCGAGGAGAAATACCCCGCCACGGTCCGCTCCTGCGGCCGCGCCGGACGCAGCCGCACCGTGATCTCCGTGATCACACCGAGGGTGCCCTCGGAGCCGACCATCAGCCCGGCCAGGTCGTACCCCGCCACGCCCTTCGCGGTTCGTCGGCCGAGCGAGACGACCTCGCCGAGCCCATTGACCACTTCGAGACCGAGGACGTAGTCCCGCGTCACGCCGTACTTGACGCAGCACATGCCTCCGGCGTTCGTCGCGACGTTCCCGCCGATCGTCGACCAGGGCGAACTCGCCGGATCCGGCGGATACCAGAGCCCGTGCTCCGCGGCGGCCGCCCGCAGATCGTCGTTGACCACTCCCGGCTGGACGACGGCGAGCCGCTCCGCCGCGTCGATGCGGACGATGCGGTTCATGTCCTCGAAGGACAGGACGATCGCCCCGTCCACAGCGTTCGCACCTCCCGACAGGCCGGTGCCCGCGCCGCGCGGAACCAGCGGGACGCGGTGCGCCAGGCAGTGCCGGACCACCTCCCGGACCTCGTCGGTGCTCTGCGGGCGCACCACGGCCAGGGGCGTTCCGTACGGGGCCCACTCGGCCTCGTCGTGCTGGTACCGGGCAAGGCCGGCCGGATCGGTGAGGACCCGCCGAGCAGGGATGTCGTCGACTGCTGGGTTCGCCACGGTCGTGGCCACCTCCTATATAGATGTACTGCCCATCATCATCACGCGCGGAGCGCGGGCCCGGACCGGGGCCCCTGAACAGGTGATCATTAATATTGACGCGAACGGGTGACGGATCCCGATAAGGTCGACCGTCCGACAGCTCCGTACCCGGAGGATCCACGTACCGTGCCCGACAACGTCCAAGGCCCCGACCGCAGCGACCGTGCCGCGCTGCGCGCCGACTGCGCGAGCTGCTTCGGGCTGTGCTGCGTGGCACTGACCCTGACCCGGTCCGCGGACTTCGCGATCGACAAGGACGCCGGAAAGCCCTGCGGCAACCTCCAGGAGGACTTCCGCTGCGGCATCCACACCGAACTGCGGACACGGGGTTTCCCCGGCTGCACCGTGTACGACTGCTTCGGGGCGGGCCAGAAGGTCTCCCGCGAGACCTTCGACGGACAGGACTGGCGCGGTGCCCCGCGGACCGCCCGGCAGATGTTCCAGGTGTTCCCGGTCATGCGGCAGCTCCATGAACTCCTCTGGTACCTCACGGAAGCGCTGTCCCTGGAACCGGCGCGCCCCCTCCACGGCGAGATCCGGCGCACCCTCGAAGAGACGGAACGCCTCACCCACCTTCCGGCGGACGCGTTCTTGGACCTGGACGTGGCAGGGCACCGCGACATCGTGGCCGAGCTGCTGCTCCGCACCAGCGAACTCGTCCGGGCGACGGCGCCCCGCAGGAAGAAGCGCGACCATCGCGGCGCCGACCTCATAGGAGCCAGGCTCAAGGGCGCCGACCTGAGGGGAGTCGATCTGCGCGGCGCGTACCTGATCGCGGCGGACCTCACCGGTGCCGATCTGCGCCTGGCCGACCTGACAGGTGCCGACTTCCGGGACGCGGACCTGTCCGGCGCGGACCTCACCGGAAGCCTCTTCCTCACCCAGGCCCAGCTCAACGCCGCCAGGGGCAACGCGGCGACGAAGCTCCCGCCGTCACTTCGCCGCCCCGCGCACTGGGACCGGTGAAGCCCGGCCGGCAGGCGGCCACCGACCGACGACCCGGACCACGCCGCCGACGGCCGAGGACCATCCGCGCCGCACCGGGACGATCCGGCCGGTGGACCGGGGCACTGTGGACGTGTCCGGTTCGTTGCACGGTGTGGCGTACCCGGAACGCCGCAGACGACCGGACCGAGGAGTCCCGTACATGCCCAGCAGCACCGACCGCAGCCGCACCGTACCGAGCCGCCCGGACGGGAACCGCACCCGTCTCGTCGAGCGCCTCATGGAGCAGTTCCCGCACGTCCCCCGGGAAGCCGTCATCAAGGAGGACCTGCTGCGCGGCGGCGTGGCGTTCGACGAGTCCGCGCTCAGCGACAACGAGGGCGGTGACGTCAAGCCGAAGTCCTACTTCATCTTCTCGTTCGACCACGGCACCCTCCCCGAGCTGGGCGCGGCCGCACTCCGCCGTCCGCCGGAGGAGATCGTCCTCACCGGCGGTCCGTACGACCTGCGCAGAACCGTCGTGTCGGTCCGGGTCAACCCCGCCTCCCCGTACCGTGTCGCCGCCGACGAGGACGGCGTCCTCGGGCTGTACCTCGACGGCCGCCGGATCTCCGACGTGGGGCTGCCGCCCATGCCGGACTACTACCGGCACACGCTGGAGAACGGCAAGTCCGTGATGGAGGTGGCGCCCACCATTCAGTGGGGCTACCTCGTCTATCTGACCGTCTTCCGGGTCTGCCAGTACTTCGGCGCGAAGGAGGAGTGCCAGTACTGCGACATCAACCACAACTGGCGCCAGCACAAGGCGGCGGGCCGTCCGTACACAGGGGTGAAGCCGGTCGAGGAGGTCCTGGAGGCGCTCGCCATCATCGACAAGTACGACACGGCGAAGACCTCCACCGCCTACACCCTCACCGGCGGGGCCATCACCTCCCACATCGGCGGTCGCGACGAGGCTGATTTCTACGGGCAGTACGCCAAGGCCATCGAGGAACGATTCCCCGGCCGCTGGATCGGCAAGGTCGTCGCCCAGGCCCTGCCCAAGGCCGACGTGCAGCGGTTCCACGACTACGGCGTGCAGATCTACCACCCCAACTACGAGGTGTGGGACCGCCGGCTGTTCGAGCTCTACTGTCCGGGCAAGGAACGCTACGTGGGCCGTGACGAATGGCACCGCCGCATCCTGGACTCCGCCGAGGTCTTCGGTGCCCGCAATGTGATCCCCAACTTCGTGGCGGGCGTGGAGATGGCCGAGCCCTTCGGTTTCACCACGGTGGACGAAGCGATCGCCTCGACCACCGAGGGGCTGCGGTTCTTCATGTCGCACGGCATCACCCCGCGGTTCACCACCTGGTGCCCGGAGCCCACCACCCCGCTCGGGAAGACCAACCCGGACGGAGCGCCGCTCGAATACCACATCCGCCTGCTGGAGGCCTACCGCGCGACCATGGAGGAGTACGGGCTCAGCTCGCCCCCCGGTTACGGCCCGCCGGGACCCGGACGTGCTGTCTTCTCCGTCAGCTCGTTCATGGACAGCCTTCCGGCCCGTCCGGACGACGCGGACGCCACACGCTCGGACTGACGGACCGTGAGCGGGGCCTCGGAGAGGGACACCGGGGGACCGGCGGGTGCGACCCCGCCGGTCCCCCGGCGCCGGGACGGTCAGGCGCGCCACTCGGCCGTACGCTCGGGAGACGCTTCGGCGAGCGCCTTGGTGACGGCGTCCGCGTCACCCTGATGGCCGTAGACGGGTGTGCCGGGCTGCTGACGCCACGACTGGTCGAGGCCTCCCGCGTCCACGGTGTCGAACCCCAGCTCGTCGATGAGGTCGAGCACGACCTGCTTGGCCGCCGCGTCGTCACCGGCCACCGGCAGCGCCTGGCGGCCGGGGCTGCCCTTGGGGAGGCCGTTGGACAGGATGTCCTGTGCGTACGTCCCGTTGAACGCCTTGATCACCGGATGACCGATCTGCTCCTCGGTCCACCGGCTCTCGGGCTTGCCGTCCTCGATCGCCGCGATGCGGCCGTCCCGCTGCTGCGGGTAGTAGTTGCCCGTGTCGATGACCGCGACCCCTTCCGCGGCCCCGTCGATCAGGCCGGCCGGCAGATCGGGGACGGCCTTGAGGGGGACGGTGACGACGACGACCTGGGCCCCCCGGGCCGCCTCCGCGGCCGTGACCGCGGTGGCCCCGGTCTCCTCCGCGAGCGCGGCGAGGGTCTGCGGACCGCGCGAGTTGGCGACGGAGACGTCGTGGCCCAGCGCGGTGAGGCGCCGGGTGAGGTTCCCGCCGATGTTGCCTGCTCCGATGATGCCGATCTTCATGGACCCGACCTTCCGATGGCTCTTGCGGTGCGTGATGTGATCTCGACGGTTCATCAACTACCCGTCGCCGGCCCGTATTCCTGTCGATGGAAAAGCGATTCGCCCGTTCACCCTGAGGATGGGAACGGGCGACGGCGGGCACGTACGGATAGAGAACGGAATCACATAGCCCACTTTAAGGCGGTGCCCATGTTGCATGGCGTCGATGTCAGCTCCCATCAGGCGTCCTTCGATACGGACGGACTGGACTTCGTCTTCATCAAGGCAACCGAAGGGCGTTCGTACACCAATCCGAATCTGGCGGAGCAGGTGAAGCGTGCGCGGGACGCGGACTGCGTGGTCGGCTTTTATCATTTTCTCTGGCCGGGGAACATCAACGCCCAGGCCGAGTATTTTCTGAGCAGGACTCCGGAGAAGGCAGGTGATCTGCTTGCCGTGGACTGGGAGCAGAACGGCGAAGGCGAAAGGGCCAGCAACGCCGAGAAGGACCACTTCATCCGCGAGGTCAAGCGTCTGCGGCCCCATTACAAGGTTCTGCTGTACTGCAATCGCTACTTCTGGCTGAATTACGACACCACCTCGTACGCGGGGGACGGTCTGTGGATCGCCGACTACGTGACTGCGGGGAAGCCCAGGATCAAGGCCACCTGGCGGATCCACCAGTACACCGACCAGCCGCTCGACAAGGACGTCGCCGCCTTCTCGTCGCGGAGCGCCATGGTCGCCTGGGCCCGGGGATAGACACCGCGCCGGGGCGGTGGGGCCGAGGGCCGGGTCCCGGCGCGCGGGCAGGGGCACGGGCCTGACCGGACGAAGGCGATGGGGGTGGGGCGTGGTGCACGCGGTGCGGAGCACCGCGCCCCGCCCCCCGGAGTGTCGACGGGCCGGCCGACGAGGTGCCGGGGGCCGGCCGGCGAGCCGCTCACCAGGGGCGTGGGTGCCGGGCATCCACGACGCGCCCGATCGGTAGGTGAAAGCCCGCGATGGGTGCGGGCCTAGGATGATCTCGATGAGCGAGACCCCGCCCAGCCTTCTGGGACTCACGACGTATCTGATGTCCAGGACCGGCAAGGCGGCGCGGAGCACGCTGGCGGCGCGACTGGCCGACCGGAAACTGCGGCTGTGGCACATGGCCGTGCTCTCGGCGCTCGTCGACTTCGGCCCCCACGTCCAACGGGAGCTGGCGTCGCGGCTCAAGATCGACCGGAGTGACGTCGTCAAGATCGTGGACGATCTCTCGGTGGCCGGTTTCGTCGACCGGGCCAGGGACACCGGCGACCGCCGCCGGGTGACCGTCACGCCCACCCCGGCCGGCCGCGCGGCGCTCAAGGAGCTCCAGGCCGAGGCGCTGGCGGCCCAGGAGACCCTGCTCGCACCCCTGACCGGTCCGGAACAAGCCCAACTGGCGGCACTGCTGAGACGTGTTCACGCTCATGTCCAGCATGGTCCCGGGCCGGCGCAGCCAGGTCGCTGACCCATTCCCCGAGTCCCGTGCGGCACACTTCTCGGGTGACCACAGCCGCGGCTCAGCCGCCTCGCGACCGCGCGCTCGGGCGCGGCATCACCACCCTCATTCCGCAGGCCGCCACGGCCACCCCGGCCGAACAGGCGGCGGCCGTGCTCACGGCGATGCAGAGCGTTCCGGTACGCGTGGGCGTCCTCCAGGCCGCCGTGGTCCTCCTGGAGGAACGTGTGCGTGCGACGGAGGACGACGCGGAGCGCGCCGCCGCCGCGACCACGGTCGCCATGCTCCGCAGCGCGATCAGCCGGGCGGGCTGAACCGGAGCGGGAACCTGGGGAGTTGTTCAGCGCAACTCGTCCAGGACCCGGGCGCACGCCTCGGGATGGTCCCGCCAGTGCTGCCAACTCCCCTCATGGGAGAGGACGTCGGCGAGTGTGTCCGCCAGACCGTGACTCCCGGCCCCCACGATCTCCCGTACGACCACGACGGCCGCTTTCAGTCCGTCCCGGCCACCGTCGGCCAGCTGCCCGAGCGCGGCGGCGGGGTGCCCCGGGGCCGTCGTGCGCGTGGACTCCACCAGCGGTTGCAGCCACCGGGCCCACTGCTGGTACCTGGCCGCCCCCTCGGTCGGGATCTCCGTCTCCAGCAGCGGTGCCAGCGCCCGCGCGAGACGTCCGCCATACCCTTCCGCGCTCTCCGTGACCCACGGGTGTTCGGCGGTGAAGTGCTCCCAGCCGGCCTGTACGGCCATCTCGTCCACCATCCAGGGGCCGATGGGCCGCAGACGCTCGGTCCCACCGAGGACGAACGCCTCCCGCACCAACTCGTAACACCGTGCGTTCCGCGAGCAGCACGGCATCGTACAGATCCTTGCCCTGCGGTTACAGGTCGGTGGCCAGCCACAGCAGCTTCCAGGCCAGGGAGAGTTCGGGGGAGACGGCCTGCACTCGGCAGCCCGGTCCGTCGCCCAGCGGTTGGAGTTCGGTGAGTGCGGCGGCGGAGGGAAGGATCTCGTTGAACACCACATCGAGCTGAACGGCGCCGCCGGGCACCCCGTCCGCCGTCCACGGCAGGAGCATCCGTCGGCCCGGAACGCGCTCGTACGTCCAGATGTCCTCCGTGACCATGCCCGCCGCGTCGATCCGTACGGAGCCCCGGTCGGCGGCCGCTGCCGCGTCCCGGGCGATCTGCTCGAAGAGGCCGGAGAGCCGGGGGTCGTCCAGGGCCCAGTCCCAGGGCACGACGAGGAAATCCAGATCGCCCGGGTCACGGGCGGCCTCCCCGAACCAGGTCGCCATCAACACGCTGCCACGCAGCACCAGGTGGTCACCCCACGGGCCGTCCGCGACGGTCGCGTGCACCGTGTCCAGTACGGTACGCCGCGCCCGGTGCCAGGCCCGTCCCGTCGCTTCCTCGCCGGCACCGAAGTGCGGCTCGCCTGCCCGGGTAGGCATGGGCGAAGTGCTTGAGGGCGGGCTCGAAGACCAAAGGGTGGTTCATCCCGTCCGGTGCGGGAAGCAGGGTGGCCGGAAGGCTCGATGCGCGCCTTGTGTCCTCGTCGAGGGCCGTATGGGGGACGCGCGGCGGCCCCTGCCAGGGTCTGGTCCAGGAGGCGGATTCGTCGGCGGAAGATGTCATGGTGAGGCTCCTGCGGGAGGGGTTGCTGCTGTTCGCGGGACCCGTGGCGGAGGTGAGGCGTCGGGCCGGCGCGAGCATAGGTGTCCGTGCTGTACGCGGGACGGCCGGAACGGGGCGGGGGCGTCGGGAGGAGACCGCCCCTCGGGGCGGAGGGGAAACGTCCATTGGCATGGACCTGATAGACACACTGCGTTACAGTCCGTTGCGGCACACTCTGAGAGCGCTCTCAGGTGAGAGCTCCCGGACGCCTGCTGTTCCTCCCCCACAATGCCGGAACAACAGAAGGGCCATTGCCTTGAGATGCATGAACACGCTGCGTACGAGTCTGGCTGCCGCGCTGGTCGTCGGAGCCTGGGCGACCGTGGGCCTCGCCTCCGGACCGGCCTCCGCCGCCGCGGCGGACCAGGCCTCCTCGACACCCCGATCCGCGGCCGATGACGCACCGGCCTCCACGGGACTGCTCTCCGCCATGCAGAGGGACTTCGGCCTCACGGAGAGCCAGGCCAGGGCGAGGCTGGCCGCGGAGAAGACGGCAACCGCCGCACAGGGCACGGCGCAGAAGGCCGCAGGATCGTCCTACGCCGGCTCCTGGTTCGATCCGGTGACGAGCAGGCTCACCGTGGCTGTCACCGACGGCCGGAAGGCGGACGACGTACGCGCGTCCGGGGTGTCCGTTCGGGTCGTCCGCCACAGCGCACGGCAGCTCGACGCGGCCAAGGCGCGGATCGACAGGATGACCGCGCCGGACGGTGTCAGCAGCTGGCACGTCGACCCGGAGGCCAACCGGGTCGTCGTCGATGTCGTCGCCTCGGCAGAGGGTGACAACGATGTCCGCGCATTCGTCGAGCGGGCCCGCAAGTCGGGCCCGGTAGTGGTGAACCAGACCCCCGAGGCGCCCAGGACCTTCGCCGCCGGAACCGTGGGCGGCGATCCCTACTACACGGGCAACGTCCGGTGCTCCATCGGCTTCTCCGTGTACGGCGGCTTCGTCACGGCGGGACATTGCGGACAGGCGGGTGCCGGGGTCAGCGGCTGGGACGGTTCGGCCATCGGCAACTTCCAGGGGTCGTCCTTCCCCGGTGACGACTACGCCTGGGTCAGCGTGGGCAACGGCTGGTGGACCGTGCCCGTGGTCCTCGGCTGGGGCACCATTTCGGACCAGCTGGTGCGGGGCTCCGCAGCGGCGCCCATCGGCGCCTCGATATGCCGCTCCGGCTCCACCAGCCACTGGCACTGCGGCAACGTGCTGGCCACGAACGAGACCGTGAACTACAGCCAGGGGGCCGTCTATCAGATGACCAAGACGAGCGTCTGCGCCGAGCCCGGGGATTCGGGAGGCTCGTTCATCAGCGGCGACCAGGCCCAGGGCGTCACGTCGGGCGGCTGGGGCAACTGCACCAGCGGCGGGGAGACCTGGCACCAGCCGATCAACGAGATCCTGAACCGGTACGGGCTGACACTGCACACGGCCTGACGGCACGCGGGGTCTGCCGGCCCGGTACGCCCGATGCCCACCGCGCGGGGCCTGTCGCGACACGAGCGCTCTCGCTCGGCCGCGGCAGGCCCTCCGTGCGAGGCACGGGTACGCGGAAGGCCGGGCCGCCGTCATGGCGAGGACCGGGGCCGGCGCCCGGCGTGTGCACGCATCGTAGGAAGGGAGCCCACAAGGCAGTCACCAAGTGCAGCGGGCCTGAAGGTCGTTGATGCTGTCGGCGAGTTCGGCAGGCCGGGCCGGCAGGCCTGTCGCATGCCAGTGGGCAAGGCGCCAGGCCAGTCGCCGCGGCCACACCGGGGTGGTGGGCAGCTGGGTGACCGGAATCCACGTGGGCGTCCCACCATGGTTGTCGAGTTCCGCACGGGCACCGATCTCGCCTTCGGCCCGTACGAGGAAGTAGTGCTCGCGGCGATCGTCCTTCCAGACGCGGGCCACCTCCGCGACCACTTCGCCGTGCAGACCGGACTCCTCCCGCAGCTCACGGATCACCGCAGCGTGCGGTGTCTCGCCGTCCTCGACCCCGCCGCCCGGAATCTCGTAGTACGGCTGCCCGTCCTCCTCGAAGCCGATGAGGAGCATGCGTTCGTCACGGATCACCACCGCTCCGGCCCGGACCCGTACCGGTTCAGCGGCCGTTGGATCGACCCAGGCAGCCACTCCGGGGGCCGGCCCGTCCGTCGCCCAACTCCGCAAAACCGTCTCGGCAGTTCCGACCGGCCGGATCCGCGCGTGCAGCGCCTCGGCCAGGGAGAGCGAGCACCGTGAAGTGTCCGATGCCCGCCCCTGGCGAGGGAGGTAGTAGACCCCCTCCTCATCGGGCGCTCCGCTCAGGACAAGGCCGGCATCGTCGAACCGGACGTCCAGCAGAACGGGAGCGTCGTTCATCCGAGAGGACCAGCCTGACTGTTGAGGGAATGGACACGCCACTCGTCGAACTGCTCGGGGGCGCGGACGTCGCCGTCCAGGACCGAGCGATAGACGTCGACGCTCTTCACGGAGCTGCCGTACTCGGCGCGGTCCGCCCACGCCTGCTTGATGCCGAGGATCGCCGCGCGGGTGTCGGGAGCGAGGCGCGCAGGCAGCGCCTCAAGATGGGCGAGGTCGGGTTGGCGGTCGGGTTCGTCGACGAACCAGATGTCCAGGTTCCAGTCCTGGCCTCGCGCCGAACGGCAGTCCACACCGAGATAGAGCCCGTCGGGGTAGTCCGGGTCGGTGTTCCACTCTCCGGTGTCGTCGCGGAACCGGACCTGGCGCACCCGCTGGTGCTGCGCCAGCCGCGCGCCGATCCCGGCGACGGCCTCCAGGGTCCGCGGGTCGAGCTTCGGGCAGATCACTGTGACGTCCAGGTCGCGGCGGACCATCAGCCCCAGGGCGTAACTCCCCACCCGCACGGGCCGGCCGACCGCGGACAGCAGTTCGTCCAGGCGCAGATCGGCGCCGACCGCATCCGCCGCGGAACGCAGTGCGTCCTGTTCCCGCAAGAGTTCCTCTGTGCTCGTCACCTCACCATTCTTCCAGGAGGCGAGAACCACGGGGGCGGGGGCCGGTGATCCACGGACCCGAGGGGCCCGATCCGCGCACTGCTAGGCGCCGACAACGGACAATGCAGGTATGACTCGACCCAGACTCCGTGTTGCCGCATACGTGATCCGGCAGGGCGCCGTACCCGAACTGTTGGTGTTCGACCACATCGGAATGCCGGCGGCCGGCACCCAGGTGCCCGCCGGTGGAGTCGGACCGGACGAGGAACTCGAACAGGCTGTGCTACGGGAGGTCACGGAGGAGACCGGGCTGTCGGCAGCCACCGTGGTGCGGAAGATCGCCGTGGAGGACAAGCCGCATCCCGAGACCGGACAGCCGCGCAGGACCGCCTTCTTCTTCGTCCGAGCACCGGCCGACACCCCTGATTTCTGGGAGCACCGGGTCCGAGGCGACGGCGACGATGCCGGCCTCGCCTTCGCCTGCCGCTTCCTCCCGCTTCCCCTGAGGCAACCGCTGGCGGACGAACAGGACGCCTGGCTGGGCCACATCGATCCTCTCTGGACCACCAGGTCCGCCGCCGGGTGATGTGGCGGGGCGTCCGGAATTCCGCTCCGCGCCGCCGCGACGCTCCCGTCCGTATCGTCACTCACCCAAGAGGCAGCGGCAGGGATCACTCACCCCCGAGACTGCCGGTCCGGCGCACGGACTTGATGCGCCGGCGTATACGAGGAGCTGGGATGAGCGCGGAGTCCGTACTTCGCCAGGTGAGCGCCGAGACCATGCGGAGCATCCCCGGCAGGGAGATCGTCCTGCGCGACGAGGGCACAAGGACGGACTGGAAGGTGGACGTCGGCGCCTTCCGGCTGGCGTCGTACCGGCGACCCGCGAGCTGTACCACGCGGTGCGGGGCGAGTGCACCCGGGAGTCCGGCCGGTCCGCGTACGCCGGTGACCGAGATCTCCTGGAACGAGGCTGCCCGGTTCTGCGATCTGTTCTCGTGGGAAACGGGACTCCAGCCCTGCTATGCGAGGGGCGACGACTCCGACGGGCCGGACGTGGTGTGCGACTGGCAGGCCGACGGCTACCGACTCCCGTCCGAGGCGGAGTGGGAGTACGCGTGCAGGGCCGGGACCTCCGGCGACCGCTACGGGGACCTGGAAGAGATCGCCTGGCACCGCGGGAATTCCGGCGATGAAGTGCATGATGTCGCGACCAGGATGCCCAACGCATGGGGACTGCACGACATGATCGGCAACGTGTGGGAGTGGTGCTGGGACCTCTATGACCCCGAGGTTTACGGCCCGTACCGCGTATTCCGCGGCGGTGGCGGATTCGACCCACCCCGGAGGTTGCCGGGCATCGTGCCGGCGCACGAGCCATCCCACCTTCCGTATCGACGACCTGGGATTCCGGCGGGCCCGAACGGGGTGAGCCGGTGGCGCGACATGGTGTGAGGTTGTCACCGCGCCGACCCAGCTGCGCTCACGGGTATTCCCCGGCTCTCCCGCACCTCCCTTCCTCGCCGGTTCCCGAAGGCGGGACTTCTCAGGGGCTGCCGGGAGTGTGCACGGGCTCGATCCGGTCGAGCCAGTCCGTCAGGAGCACTTCGAGGGAGGCCCGGCCCCGGACCGGAGCGTCGGTCCGTCTCTGTAGGGTGCGGGACGTGAGTGAGGTGTACGAACTGGCGATATCCGTCGATCTGCGGGACGAGCTCTCCGAGCAGGAGCTCGACGAACTGCGCTGGCATCTGGGAATCGGTCCGCAGCCGGAGCGGCTGTCCATCGTGACGGGGTTCCCGTTCGTGACGGAGGGAGAGTCGGGGCCTCGTGGTCGAGGACGATCCTTGTCCACTGCTGGCCGGTCGTGGCGCGGCCCGGCGTGTGGGCGGCGTCCTCTGCTCTGCGTTGGCCGACCGCGCACACCTGCCCCGGAACGGCTGGGCGCTGACCTCCCGGCAGGAAATCCACCCGGACGAATTCGACCAGACCGGCGAATTGCTCCGCTGGCTCGCTGCGCGGGCGCACGACACCCACACGCTGGTGGAAGGCGCCGTTTCGCTCGGCTACTTGAGGTTCTACGAAGACCCGGTGCCGGAAGTGCTCCAGGTCGTGGACGGGTGGGTCGTGTGGCCGGAGTAGGGCCTGTTCGGTGGACCTTGCACGCACGTCCCGGCAGCATCTCCGTCCTGCCAGCACCGCCCAGTCGGCGTCACCGTCGCCTCGATCCGCCGCTGGGTTCGTGCCCGATCCGCATGACCGGATCAAGTGGCCCGGCACTCGGCTCGGCCTCCAAGTGACGGAGAGCCGGAACCCGTTGGCAGCACCCGTCTGCCCGATCACAAGGGTGGCCGAGGCTCAGGGCGCCCCTGACGTGGCGAGCGCCGTCAAGTTCGTTGACGACGCCGTGCAAGGCGGCGGCAGTCGCCGCCGTCAGGGTGGTGTTGGCGGCGGTCCAGAACACGATCTTGGCGTTCGTCTCATTGACCGTCCGCAACTCCCCGTCTGCGTGCGGACAGTACGAGCCGGGCGGGCAATGCCGAGTGACAGGAGCGCTGCGCGTGCCGTAGCAGGGCGACGAGTCGGGAAACAGGCTCGGCTGCGCGAGTTGCGAGAGGGACCAGCCGACGAACACTGTCGGCCACCCGGCCACCCGGCCACCCGGCCACCCGGCCACCCGGCCAGCAGGGACGCAATCAACATCCGGTGAGGGATGCTTCCTTGCCGCCCGAGTAGCCGGGCGAGGAGGGCGGCATGACGAAACGGGCCAATGCAGTGAACAGCGAGAGCAGAGCCTTCTTGATCCTATGAGGATACTGATCAAGGAATCGCACACCCCCTCTGAGGACGGAACGCCTAGGCATTCTGGTCGCCGTAGCGCGACCTGTACCAGGCCACTTGCTCGGCAGTCATCGACGATGAGACGGTGTGCACGTCACCTATGCGTTCACTGTCGCGCTGGCGTGAGCCCCTCTCAGCGGACCGGAATACCAAGACGGACACCTGGGAGGCAGGTTGCGAGTGCAGGGTGTAGGCCGGCGCGTTGGGATTCGGGACGCCCTCCAGGTGCACGCCGCGTGTGGTCAGCACTCGCTCAAGTCTGTCGAAGCGAAGCCGGCGGCCGAAACGGCCGTACCGCTCACGAAGCACCCTGTTGACAGTGTTGCCGCCCATGGAAAGCCGATGCACCTGCAAGGTGAAGTGGTGCCCCGTCCAGGCGTGGTCGCGTGATTCCCGGCACCAGAAGAACTCGACCATCCCGTAGTCGCGTCACATGCTCTGGTCGTCGAAGGAGTTCTCGGCAAAGTCGGAGCCCAGGATCGAGGTGACCCGATCGGGAGTGTCCGTCGGCTTGGCACCAAGAACCGTTCCGGACGTGATCACGCCCATGTAGAACGCGAGGGAATGCGGTGTCACTGGTTCCTCCCTGAGGAGCTGAGGTATCCGATAGTGGCCGCCTCGGAGTAGGGGATCGGTATGACATGACGATCCACCGGGCAGGCATGAGTCTCGTGCTTTCATGAAGCGGGCTGACCGGCAGGCGATCAAAGAGTAGAAATTGCCTCTGACCAGCAAAAATGAGGACTTTGGCTAGATTCTTTCCCGCTGAGACCAAAAGAGTCTTCCAGGTGAAGAAGCCTATCGGCTCCCATCTCCGTGTCCGCTTCCGGGAGGAATCGGCGAACCCATCGCCGTCCTGTTGAGACCTAGGAACGCGGGCTCGACCCCGGCCGTCGGGCACATCGCGGCCGCCCGTCCGGCCCTCGCTCAGCTGCCTGCCACTGGCCCTGGACCCGCGAGTTCACAGACGCCCTCGAACGCTCGCACTCCCGCCGAACCCTGGCTGATCAGCAGCTTCCCCTCTGGGAGCAGTGTCATTTCTACTCGGCGCAGTGGAAACCGGCATTTACTCAAGACGACACCCGAACTCTTGGCCTGCCCTGTTTCGGTCATGGGCAACGAAACGGGCCGCCGACTTCGTCGACGGCCCATCAGAAGGATCGAGGTCAGAGGCTATCCCGTGACTGCTGACCAAGGTTGGATGATCTCACTGTGGTTGGTGTGATCACGGTGTTCGAGCCGTCCTGGATGGCTCGCCGTCACGACAGTTTGATTTGATAACCTGTGATGATGAACGAGGTGTTGGATGAGGGGCCGTTCTTTCACGGCACGAAGGCCAAGCTGCAGGTTGGAGATCAGCTCACCGCCGGTTTCCGTTCCAACTACCGGCCCGAAATAGTGATGAACCACATCTACTTCACCGCGTTGCGCGACGGTGCGGGACTCGCCGCCGAACTCGCCGCCGGTGACGGGGCCCCGCGCGTGTATGTCGTTGAACCGACCGGGGAGTTCGAGAACGATCCCAACGTCACCGACAGAAAGTTCCCCGGCAATCCCACCCGCTCCTATCGCAGCAGGGACCCGCTGCGGATCGTTGGCGAGGTCACCGACTGGACGCGACAGACACCCGAAGCTCTCCAGATGTGGCGAGACCGGCTGGCCGCAATCCGTCTGGATGACCGCGCCGAAATCATCAACTAGCTCGGTCTTTGTCCGCGTACATGTTGAAGTGCTCAGCTGGGCACAGATGAACGTGCACAACCGTCAGGTGGTCGGCTGGGGTGGGTCATGGAACCGCTCGCTGCTCCGAGGAGGCTCCCGCCTTGGTGTGGGCGTGACCAGAGGGCGGGGGAAAAATGGTGCTGACAGAATTGGTGCCGTGACGGACGACATCAAGGCGGTTTTCGGACGGGTCGAATGCGTGGGCGCGTGACAATGCGTGCCGCCGACCGGACTCCCGACCCGGTTGGCATCTCGCTGTTCGAGGACGATGCGGTGCTCTCGTGGCGGGACATGGTCATGTTGATGCTCACTATCAGCGACAACCACGCCACCGATGCGCTGCTGTAGCGAGTTGGTGTGGGCTGACGAGCAACTCCTCGCCTCTCACGCCTTGGACCCTTTGCAGGGGACCCGCACCGCCCCGCGCGACATGGTCAACTTACTGCGGTTGATCTGGACTGACCAAGCGGGGCCGACAGCAGCATGCGAACGGGTGCGCGCTGTGATGGCCCAGCAGTTGACCCGACACGGGATCGCGAGCGGCTTTCGGTCGCCCGTGTGGGTCGCGGCCAAGAGCGGCAGCCTGGCCGGCGTGGTCCGCAACGAGATCGGTGTGATCTCCCATCCCGACGGCCGCCGATACGCCGCCGCCATCTTCACCCGATCCCTGCCGGGCTCGGACGACTTCGCGATCATCGGAGCCATCGGTACTGCCACCGCACTGGCCGCCACCGCGCTTCGGGAGGGAGGGGCGTGAGGAGCCTGCTGGCGCCGGACGCCAACCCCCAACACCTCGCGAACTGAGTAGATTCGCTCGTGCGAGGCCGAGCGCGTCTACCTGTACGTCGGCATCTGCTGACCCACGATCCGAAGGCCTTGGAGAACCCGGCCATTGTGCTGGGACTCCACCACGCCCAGACGACGGTACCGCCCCACCCTCCAGCAGTAGATGACCAACGCAGCCGCCTCGGCCCACATGAAACGGCGGGGTCAGTGTTCTCCGGTCGCGGACCGACGCCAATACCTTCGGTCCGCCCTGTCGACGACCCGGCCCGTGGGGGAAGACCACTGTTCCTCGCGCGGCCCTCCTGGAGTCCCGCACATCCGGCGAGACGAGGGGAGGGAAGCTCAGGCAGTGACCAGAATTGGCCGTAGCATGTCAAGAATCATGGTGATGTGCCTTGTTGCTTCAAGGGGGTCGTGCCTCAATGGGAAGCAACATCCCTGACGATATGTCAGGGAATTCTGTGCTCCGGCGTGTCACGTCGACTCGGCACGTCGGCAGTCCCCCCACATGAAAGGCAACCACCATGAGGTACGGCATTCGGCGAATCGCCATCTGTTCCGCCCTCGCCGCAGGCGCACTCGCGCTGGCACCCACGGCCGAGGCGGTCGCCCCCACCACCGCCACCATTTCCTTCGACTGCGGCGTCTATGGCTCGGGCAGCGCGACTCTCACCGCCACCCAGGCCGGCACGAGCGCGACCATCAACCTCTCGACATCCGCCATCACGGCACCGATCAGCGTCGGGGCGAACTCGGTGAAGTCCACGCTCACGCTCACCAACAACGGCGCTGGATCGGTGACGTTCACCGGTAGCTCCAACCCTGCCATCCCCGCCGGAAGCCCTGTGTCGACAGGGCCGCTCAAGGGGACCGTCGCCTCGGGAGACAGCCTGGAGGCGAAGTCGCTCAAGGTCGTGGTCCTGGGAATCACCGCGACCTGCAACGCGACCTCTGCCCAGTCGCCCGGACCGTTCGTGTTCTGATCCGGCCGCCGAGCACCGGGCACTGGCCGGGACGGCAGTGTGGCCGGCCCGTGCCACCCGCTCCGGGACGGGTGGCACGGGCCGGCCGTACCGCCGTGAACTCCGCCGGAGCCACGGCCCCCCCGCGATGCCTCACACGAGGGCTGGCTCGGGCAACGGCTCTGTGCACACACTCCGGGCCCACTCGCGCTGGGCGGCCGGAGCCCGTCGGGTCGCCGGACATAGCGGCCGCCTCGTGCGTCCAGGCGGACCGCACCGCAGCCGAGATGCCGCTGTCACCCCGGTGAACAGGGAACTCAGCCCGTCCATGTGCTCCACCAGCTTCCTCACCAGGGGTACCGTCGGCTCCGCCCCGGTGGTACGCAGCGCCTCGGCCCTCCTGTACGGCTCCGGCCACTCGACCTCCAGCAGGTAGTGCGTGGCAGGGCCCAGCGCCGCCGCCCGGTCACGCAGAGTCCGTATCTGGTCGTTGCCGAGGTGGCGCCACAGCGCCTGCTCGCTCGCCGGGCCCGCGCTGCCCATCGTCCGGAGCACGCTGATCAACGCGGAGATGTCCAGTGCCCGATCGGAGACGAACTCGTTGTGGATGTGGGCCAGGCGTTGCCTCAGGGTTTCCAGGAATGCGAGGGAGGCTTCGACGTCGGCCAGGTACTCGCTCACGAGCCGTTCGGGGTCGACTCCGACGTCCAGGCACGTGGCGATGGTCTCCAGCCCAGCCCGAGACGGCGCGGCGCGAGTACCTGATACAGGCGGATCACGTCCTGCTCGCCGTACTCGCGGTGTCCGGCGGCGGTACGCCTGGATGGGCTGAGCAGCCCGATCCGGACCCAGTGATGCAAAGTACGAACAGTCGGCTCACTCGCCTCGGCGAGCGTTCCGACCTTCCACGTCTCCGGGGTCACGGGCGGCCGGACAGGTACGAGTGGCCGCCGCCAGGGCACCCGGGCGATGGGACGGTGCGGCCGTTTCCTAGGCTGATGGCGTGACCGGCCACCTGCCTTCCTGTTCCTGCTGCGGCGACTCCCTTACGGACGAGCGGCGCATCGACATCGGTTTCAAGCTGCCCGACGCCGCCCTCACCGCGCCCGAGGAGGCCCGGCACCGGCTCGGTCCCTCCGCGCTGCTCCGGGTTGACGGTGTCGGCTCCTTCATCCGGTGCCTGTTGCCGGTTGGGCTGACGCACGCGACGGAACTCGTCCTGGGTGTCTGGCTGGAGGTCGACGACGACGTGCTCCGGAAGGCCCACGACCTGTGGGAGGACCAGGGATACGCGGATCTCGTCTTCAGGGGAAGGCTCGCCCACAGGATTCGTCCCTGGGGCGACGACCTGCTGGGTGCCGAGTTCACCGCTCGGGTCGCAGATCCCGAAGAACTGCCCTACCTCGTCATGGGCCATGATCCGGTGGCCGCCCGCGTCCTGGCGGACACCTGGGACCGGGACCAGGTCCTCAGCCGCTTCCCGCACCAGCTCCCCGTCGACGTACGGACCGGCCTCGGGGACCACTGGTCCGTCGTGCGCAGCGCGGGTCTCACCGCCCGGTTTGTCGACGGGGCGGACCAGTTCGCCGGGCCGGACCGCAGTGCCGCCGTGACAGTGTTCACGGACGACACCCCAGGACGTACGCCGGAGGGCTTCCTCTCCGTAACTGCTTGCCGGTGCCCCGGACAACGTTCCCGCGCAGCGGCTCATCGAGCGTCTGTCCGGCGGCCTCCGTCACGCCTTCTGGCTGACCCCGGACGACCACGGCCGGGAACGGCACGAGTTCTACGGCTTCACGGTGCCTGCCCCGGGCACCGCCGCCGGTGTGTTCTGCACCCATGAAGACCCCGCGGACCTCGCCTGGGCCCAGCAGGTGTGGCGTTCCCTCGCCTGGGCTGATCCATCCTGATCCGTTCTGATCCGGAAGGAGCACCCGGGAGGGCCCGCCTGGCCTTGGGCGCGATCGGTTGCTGCGGTGGACTCAGGCATCGGCGATTTTGTTGAAAGGAGACTTCTCGCGGCGCGAGGGGAGGGCCGGGGCGGCCAGGAGAAGCACTCCGGCGGCGGCGAACGTGGTCCTGGGGCTGGTCATGGCGGCAAGCGGACCCCACAGAACGGTCATGGCCGTGATGACGGCGCTGCTGCTGACCGACCACGCGGACAGGGTGCGGGCGGACCCGGTCGGGGCCGGTAGGTGGCCAGCACCGGGCCGACCCGAATGCAGTACGAGGACCGCGAGCATGGCGAACGCGCCGACATGCGTGGCGAAGTCCGCGTGCCTCGGGTGGATCTCGATGACGATCGGCCGAAGGCTCCCCGCCGACCGCTCCGGCACCCGGGTCTTCGAGACTCGGGCGGGTCGGGTCAGGAGAGCCGCAAGTCGATCCAGGGGACGGTCTCTCCGGGCAATAGGTAGCGCTCGGTCTCGACGAATCCGTGCTTCCGCGCGAACCGCAGACCGTCCTCGTTGGAGGACAGGACCACGGTCTCGACCACCTCGGCCCCGAGCGTCCGTGCCCGATTCAGCCCGCGCGCGTAGAGTTCCTCGCCGAATCCCTGCCCGCGGTGTTCGGCCAGGACCCGGGCGATCACCGTGGCCGCCGACGTCTCGTCCGTGGGCGGGCGTACCGTGCTGGAACCCACGAGGACGTCACCGAGATAGGCGACTTCCAGGTGGTGCCGCCGGGCGCGGTCCCGAACGTCGTCCAGGGACAGGACATGGGTAGGGATGATCGTATTGTGGACATACTGCCAGTCCTTGAACGCGATTTCCCCGTCCGGCTGTTCGATGCGAATGTCAGGCATCGCAGAAGAGAAGCCGAGCCCATGCCGAAGCGTCAACCGTGTGTGCGTCGAGAGCACGCCGGCGTCGATGGCACGGCATCGTCGTCAGGAAGACCTTCCCGTAGGCCCTGACAGGCCAGGCCCTGACAGGCCAGGAAAGGCCAGGGCAGGACATGAGCCCCGGCGCCGTGGTTCTTTGCGCCGGATCCGGGGGAGACCGGCCTCGCCTGACGCGTGAAGCCCGTCCCAGCAGCCTAGATTTCGCAGGTGAACGCGCTCACCTTCTCCGCTGCTCTGATCACCTTCGTCTCGGTCGTCGGGCCGCCCAAGGTTCTGCTCTCCTTCGCCCACCTCGCGAAACTGCACCCGCCTCGCCAACTCCGTACCATCGCCCTGCTGTCCTGCGGCGCGGCGATCTTCATCGGTCTGGTGGTCAGCTTGACGGCCCCCGTGCTCCTGGACCTGTTCCACATCAGCACGCCCGCGCTCCTGCTGGCCGGCGGCATCATCTTCTTCCTCTACGCTGTCGGCCTCGTCCTGGGGATCCCGACCGGAGTGGACGCGCTGAGCGAGGAAACCCCCGACGTGACCAGCGGTCTGCGCGAACTGCTGGTGCCGTTCGTCGTCAGTCCGCTGGCCATGACCGCACTGCTCATCGAGGCCACCGCGCGTGCGTCCTGGTCCTGGCGCTCCACGGTCGCCGGTGCGTATGTGGCCGTGATTCTCCTCGATCTCGTCTGCATCCTGCTCCTGGAACGCGTGCTCCGCGCCACACACCATGCGACGTTCGAGCTGCTCGGGCGGCTTCTGGGGCTTCTGCTCGCAGCAGTCAGTATCGACCTGGTCCTCGACGGACTGGCGGAACTCGGCGTGAGGCTGAGCGAACACGGCCGCTGAGAGGGGCTCTCCCAACCCTGCGTCCGCCCAGCCTCAGATCGCTCAGCCCCGCAGCCCCTCAGGCGTTCGGCCTTGACGGGTCACGCGGCCGTTCGGGAGTGTGTGCCGCCCGCTTCCCTTCCCTTCGCTTCATGGTGGATGGGGGTGCCCGAGCCGGTCAGTGGTGCGCCCGTGCCACCACGGTGCGCCGCGACGATCTCCGCCGCGATGGACAGTGCGGTCTCCTCCGGGGTACGGGCCCCGAGATCGAGGCCGATCGGAGAGCGCAGACGGGACAACTCACGGCTGCTGAGCCCGACTTCACGAAGGCGGCGATCGCGGTCCTCGTGGGTGCGGCGCGAACCCATCGCGCCGACGAAGGCGACCGGCAGCCGCAGGGCCGTCTCCAGGAGCGGTACATCGAATTTGACGTCATGGGTCAGCACGCACAGGACGGTTCGTCCGTCGGTCGCCGTGCGTCGGAGGTACCGGTGCGGCCAGTCGACCACGAGCTCGTCCGCCTCGGGGAAGCGGACGCGGGTGGCGAAGACCGGCCGGGCGTCGCACACGGTCACGTGGTAGCCGAGGAACTTTCCCGCCCGTACGAGTGCCGTGGCGAAGTCCACGGCACCGAAGACGATCATCCGGGGCGGCGGCATCCTCGACTCCACGAAGAGCGTCACGCCGCCCGGACAGCGCGACCCGTCCTCCGCGATCTCGACCGTGCCCGTGCGACCGGTGTCCAGCATCGCGTGGGCCTCCGCCGCCGCTGTCCGATCCAGTTCCGGAGCCCCGTCGAGTCCACCCTCGCACGACCCGTCGGGGTGTACGAGCAGGGCCCGGCCGAGCAGTTCCGCCGGGCCCCGGGCCACCCGGGCGAGGGCCGCCGGCTCCCCTCGGACCGCGGCCGCCACCCCGGCCCGGAACACCGGCGCGTCCGCACGCACCGGTGTGACCAGGACCTCGATGACACCACCGCAGGTGAGCCCCACCGCGAAGGCGTCCTCGTCGTCGTATCCGAACCGTTCGCGCACCGTCCGCCCGTCCTGGAGGGCCTGCACGCACAGGTCGTACACCGCGCCTTCCACGCAGCCGCCGGAGACGGAGCCGATGGCGGTGCCGTCACCCGAGACGGCCAGGGCGGCGCCGGGACCGCGCGGCGCGCTGCCGCTGACGGCCACCACGGTGGCGACCGCGAAATCCCGGCCCTCCTCGAACCACCGGCTCAGGTCCTCGGCGATGTCAAGCACCCCGGGCCCCTCCCGCCGCCCGCCGCCGGGCCTCGTCCGCCGCGCGCAGGACACGGTCCGGACGGATCGGCAGGTTCCGATGGCGTACGCCGGTCGCGTGCCACACCGCGTTGGCGATCGCGGCGGCCACGCCCACGATGCCGATCTCGCCGATGCCCTTGATCCCGACCGGGTCGCCGGGGACCGGGTCGTCCACCCAGTCGGCCTCGATGACCGGCACGTCGGCGTGCGCGGCGTAGTGATAGCCGACGAGGTCGGCGCCGACGTGGCCGCCCGAGGCCTGGTCCCTGACCGCCTCCTCGTGCAGCGCCATGGACAGCCCCCAGGTCATTCCGCCGACCAGCTGGCTGCGGGCGGTGAGCGGGTTGACGATGGTGCCCGCGGCGAAGATGCCGAGCAGCCGTCGCACACGCACTTCACCGGTGTCCTCGTCCACCGCGACCTCGGCGAACTGCGCTCCGAAGGAGTGACGTTCCTGCTGCGCGAGGGCGCCGATGGCCTCGGCCGTGTTCGACCGGGCGGTGATCCCCTCCGGCGGAATGCCGTCTCCCAGGGCCAGGAGCTCCCGCAGTTCGTTCGCCGCGATCGTCACGGCCCACCCCCAGGAACGTGTCCCCATCGACCCTCCGGCGATCATCGCCGGGCCGAGGTCGCTGTCCCCGATGCGCACCCGGACGCGGTCCGCCTCCACCTCCAGCGCGTCCGCGGCGACCAGGGCCATCGCGGTCCGGGCACCGGTTCCGACGTCCGCCGCGTTGATCCGGACGGTGAAGGTCCCGTCGGGTTCGGCCGTCACGGCCGCGGTGGACGGCCCGACCCCCGAGGGGTACGTGGCAGCCGCCATGCCCGTCCCGAGCAGCCAGCGCCCTTCACGGCGCAGACCCGGACGGGGGTCCCGGCCCGCCCAGCCGAACCTGCGCGCCCCCTCCTCGTAACAGGCCAGCACATTGCGGCTGCTGAACGGCAGCCCGGACACGGGAGCCGTCCCGGGTTCATTCCGTACGCGCAGCGCGATCGGGTCCATGCCGCACTTCTCGGCCAGCTCGTCGAGGGCCGATTCGAGAGCGAAGGACCCCGGCGCCTCGCCCGGCGCGCGCATCCACGTCGGGGTCGGTACGTCGAGGCGTACGAGCCGGTGAAGGGTGTGATGTGCGTCGGCGTCGTACATCACACGCCCCAGCACGGCGCTCGATTCGACGAACTCGTACACGGTCGACGTCAGACTCTGTGCCTGGTGATCGAGGGCACGCAGCCGGCCGTCCGCGTCGGCACCGAGCCGGATCCGCTGCGCCGTGGGGCTGCGGTAGCCGATGAGGGAGAACATCTGGCGGCGAGTCAGCACGACCCGGACCGGGCGCTGGAGAACGGTCGTGGCCATCACGGCCGCCACTTGGTGCGGGCTCAGGCCCTTCGATCCGAAGGCGCCTCCGACGTGCTCGGACCGCACCCGCACGGAGGCCGGGTCGAGCGAGAAGAGCTGTGCCAGTTCGCCCGCCACCCAGGTGCTGCCCTGGTTGGAGTCGATGACATCGAGCCGGCCCCCCTCCCAGCGGGCCGTCGCCGCATGCGGCTCCATCGGGTTGTGATGCTCCTCCGGAGTGGTGTACTCCGCCTCCAGGACCACGGCGGAAGCGGCGAGCTGAGCCTCCAGATCGCCCTTTTCCGTCTCGGCCTGGACCAACGGGGAGTCCTGTGGCGTGTAGGCATCCGGACGTCCGGCGCGGAAGGCGACGTCGTGCGGTTCCTCGTCGTACCGCACCACCAGCGCCTCGGCGGCCTCCCTGGCCTGCTCGGACGTCTCGGCCACCACCAGCGCCACGGGCCAGCCCGCGAAGGGCACGCGGTCGTGCTGGAAGATCCCGAGGATCGGGTTCGGCCGGCCCAGCATGCCCATGTAGTCGATGTCGACACGTGGCGCGTTCTCGTGGTGGAGCACGGTGAGCACGCCGGGCATGGCCAGGACGGGGCCGTCCTCCACGGAGCGGATCCGGCCACGGGCCACGGTCGACAACACCAGCCAGCCATGGGTCAGTTCGGCGAACGGAACCTCTCCGCTGAAACGGGCCGCCCCGGTGACCTTGTCACGGCCCTCGACGCGGGTGTGGGCGGAGCCGACGGCCCCTGTCACGGCGGCGCCCCTGGTCGTCGTGGTCATCGGGAGACCTCCTCGGTGAGTTCGGTCAGCACGGCCACGATGAGGTTGCGCATCAGTGTCACCTTGTAGCCGTTCTCGGGAAGGGCCTCGGCCGCGGCCAGTTCGGCCTCCGCCGCGGTGGCGAAGGCCTCGGCGCTCGCAGGTCCGCCGATCAGCGCCCGCTCGGCCGCACGGGCCCGCCAGGGCTTCGACGCGACGGCCCCGAGCGCCAGACGCACATCGCGTACGACACCGTCCCGTACGTCGAGTGCGGCGGCGATCGAGCCGATCGCGAACGCGTACGAGGCGCGCTCGCGCACCTTCCGGAACCGCGAGTGGACGGCGACCGGGGCGGGCGGCAGCGTGACGCCGGTGATCAGCGCGCCGGGTGGCAGAGTGGTCTCGATGTGCGGCGTGTCGCCCACGGGCGGGTAGAACCCGGTGATCGGCGATTCGCCCGGCTCGTCGGCCGTCCGGTACGAGATCACGGCGTCGAAGGCGGCGAGCGCGACCGCCATGTCCGAGGCGTGGACGGCGATGCAGTGCTCGGAGGCGTCGAGGATCGCATGGTTGTGGTGTTCGCCGTCGATGGCGGGGCAACCGCTGCCGGGGGAACGTTTGTTGCACGCTTTGGTGATGTCGGTGAAGTAGCCGCACCGGGTGCGCTGGAGCAGATTTCCGCCGACCGTGGCCATGTTGCGCAACTGCCCCGACGCACCGGCCAGGACGGCCTGCGCCAACGCCGGGTAGTGGCGCCGTACGTCCGGGTGGGCCGCGAGATCGCTGTTGGTGACGGTCGCACCGATGCGCAGTCCGTCGCCCGGGGTGAAATCGACCTGGTCGAGCGGTAGTTCGCGTACATCGACCAGCAGCGCGGGCCGCTCGACGCCGGCCTTCATCAGATCGACCAGGTTCGTGCCGCCGCCGAGGAAGCGGGCTTCCGGATCGGAACCGAGCAGCGCGACGGCCTCGGCGACGTCGACGGCGCGTTCGTAGCCGAATTCCCTCACGCCACTGCCTCCTTGTCCTCGGATCCGGCCGCTTCCGCCGCTCGCGCGACTGCCTGCACGATCGACACATAGGCGCCGCAGCGGCACAGATTGCCGCTCATGCGCTCGCGGATCTCCTCGGCGCCGAGCGCGGGCACGCCCGCGTCGGGCCGGAGGTCGTCGGTCGCGGCGCTCGGCCAGCCCGCCGCGTGTTCCTCGATAACCGCGATGGCCGAACAGATCTGCCCGGGTGTGCAGTAGCCGCACTGGAAGCCGTCGAGGTCGAGAAAGGCCTGCTGCACCGGATGGAGCCGATCACCATCGGCCACGCCTTCGATGGTGGTGATCACGCGCCCCTCGGCCGCGACCGCGAGCTGGAGGCAGGAAAGCGCCCGCCGTCCATCGACCAGCACCGTGCAGGCGCCGCATTGGCCCTGGTCGCAGCCCTTCTTGGAACCGGTCAGGTCGAGATGCTCGCGGAGGGCGTCGAGCAGGGTGGTGCGATGGTCGACGGGCAGTAAGTATTTCTCGCCATTGATGTTCAGAGTGATGGCACTGGACGTCGATGGGGTCATGGTCAGCCTTCTTTCGCATTGCTTATGCGCGTCGAACAAGACGATCCCGGTGAATGTTCCGGGAGGGAGAGGGCATTGGGAGGAGAGACGAACCATTGTGGGTGGGCGCAGGTGACGCACCGGCGGGATCTACCGCTATGGTGAACCCAAGCGGACGACTGTCCACTTATCTGTCGAACCTAGCGGACAGCTGTCCGCTCAGCAAGGACGGACTCGGCCGTGCTTCCGGGAGGAGGATGCGTGCGGGACGAGAAGGGCGTGCCGCTGCGCCCGGACGCGCAGCGCAATCGTGAGCGCATCCTGGACGTCGCGCTGGCCGAGCTGACACGGACGGCGGACGTCCCGCTGAGCACGATCGCGAAGAAGGCAGGCGTCGGGCAGGGGACGTTCTACCGCAACTTCCCCAACCGCGAGGCCCTCGTCCTGGAGGTCTATCGCCACGAGATGCAGCAGGTGGCCGACGCCGCGGACCAGCTGCTCCGGACCCGGGCGCCCGATCGGGCCCTGAGGGAGTGGATGGACCGCCTCGCCCAGTACGCCATGGCCAAGGCGGGTCTGGCGGACGCGCTGCGCAAGTCCGCCGTCACGCACGGCAGTCTGGCCCGGTTGGGGCACGGACCGGTGACCCGGGCGGTCGCACTGCTGCTGAACGCGAACGAGGAGGCCGGCACCATCCGGCCGGGGCTGACCCCCGACGACTTCGTGCTGGCCATCGCCGGGCTCTGGCAGATCGACCCGCACAGTGACTGGCAACCGCGCGCGAAGCGCCTGCTGGACCTGGTGATGGACGGCCTGCGGGCAGGTGCCCCCGGCGGGCCGTAGGCGCGACGTACGACGAGTGCACCCAACCACCGGGCCGAGGGCGACCAGTGTGTTCCGGCATTCCCTGCCGCCTCATTGGGCTGGTGCGTATGGTGCGTAGATGATCGAAGTACCAGAGGCGTTCGCGCGGACCACGATCGAGCGTGAGGGCCGGCCCGGTGCGGATTGGCTGGCCGAACTCCCCGGGATCGTGGAGGAGCTGTTGGGGCGCTGGGCATGCGTACCGGACGGCGAGGCCATGCACGGGGGCGTCGGCGTCATCGTTCCGGTGCGGCGGCCGGGGGAGGGGGCGGCCGTGATGAAGGTGTCCTTTCCCCATCCAGGGAACGTCCATGAGCCGGACGCGTTCACGGCCTGGGGCGGACACGGAGCCGTGCTGCTGTACGAGCGCGACGACGCACACTTCGCGATGCTGCTGGAACGGGCCCGGCCGTCGACCCTGGCGGAGGCCGAAGAGGGCGACGAGCTGGTGAGGGTCGCAGGGCGGCTCAGCCGTCGGCTGGCCGTCCCTGCCCCGCCCGGACTGCCGCGACTCCGCGAACAGGCGGACGACTGGGAAGCTCGACTTCTGTGGGAAGCAGAGGAGTTGTCGCACGCACTGCCCCGATACGCGGTGGACGCCGCTGTGGCGACAGTCCGGGAGCTGGGCCACGATCAGCCGGACACCCTCATCCACGGCGACCTGCATGCTCGCAACATCCTGCGCGCCGACCGCGAGCCGTGGCTGGCCGTCGATCCCAAGGGGTACGCCGGAGACCCCGCGTACGACGGCGGTCTGCTGCTCAAGACACTGGCGCCGGTGCTCCTCGAATCGGGCGACCTGCGGAGGGCGCTGCACCGCACCCTTCACGTCTTCGCCGAGGCGGCCGAAATCGATCCCGAACGCGCCAGGCGTTGGGCCCAGTTGCATGCGGTCCGGGCCGCGTTCTGGGGGCGCCGTCATGGATTCCGCAGGGCGCGCGGAGGGCCGCAATTGGACCGGCTCACACAACTCATGGACTCCGTGGCGGAGTTGCTCGCCGAACGTGCGTAGCGCCTCCGTCCGGATCCACATCGCGGACCGCTCGGTACGACTGGCAGGCGGCAGGGACAGTACCCGGAATGGCTGTGGTAACGCTAGTTGTCATGCTCGGACTTGGTAACTGAAGTTGTCGGCATGATGCTGCCTGAGATCACTCATGAGGAACAGACGGCCCTCGACAAGGCCCTCCTCGATGCCCTCGATCCACTGGCATCGGCCATGCGCGCGAGGGTGACCGGGCTTCCCGTGGAGCGCATGTGGGATGCAGACCCCGTCGACGTGACTCTCTCGGTCCTCACCGCTTGGAAGGTGGTGGACGCGGAGGTCAAGCGGTTGACGGCAATCGCGGCAGGGACTGCTGGGTCCTACGGTGCGAGCTACGAGCAATTGGGTGCTGCCTGGGGAATCACCCGGCAGGGCGCGCGCAAGAAATGGCCTGACGCCCTCGACAGGTCCACCCCGGCGGAGGCGGAGCCGAGCCGCATCGAACTGTGCGGCGGAAGTGCCGAATTGTTCCCGGATCCGTCATCAGGTGGCTGACGCTGGACTGGGACGGGAGCCGACGGGACACATGGTGAGGCCGACGGCGCCTCGTACCTCGCAACGAGGGAAGAGGCCGCCGCCCACGCGGGCGCCTTCTTGGGTGAGCATGCCGTCGAGCGGGGACCGGCTCGTCCTGGGGGTGCGGGCGCCGACTCGCAGTGAGGGCGGGTGTCACCTGCCACGGATCCGACGGGCTGTGACCTCGGGGACGTGGGTGCGGAGACCCGGTCCCGGATCTCGGGGCGGGGTTGTCAGTGGTGTGGTGCATGATCGGTGCGTTGGGCTCTTCAAAAGAGATGGGGCACCGTGCCGATCATGAACCACCAGGTCGCCGAGCATGTCTTCCTGGAGCAGTTGTACGCGGACGAGTACTTTCCGGATCACGTTCTCGACAAGGGCAAGGCAATCCTGCTGAGCCTGTGCGAACGGATCGAGGCGGAGCAGCCTGCGGATCTTTCGGCTCTGTACGTACTCACGGAGGTCGCGACCGAGCAGTTCAACGTGCTGGAGGCCGAGTTCGAGGCGGCGGGGAGCGAGATCGAGACCGTAGCGCGAGAGGAGATAGGCGAGGACTTCTGGTTCGTGGCGTCGGCGTACGGATTCTCGGACGCGGATCCGGAGGAGCTGATCGCTGCCAGGGAATGGTGAGTGTGGTGGGAGGGCCGGGGCAGGCGCCGTTGGCGTTCCGCGGAGGTGGTACCGCCATCGGCGGGGACCCTACGGCTGCGGACTCGGCTGGAGCGGTCCGACCACGAGCCCGCTTCCTCTCAACTGTCAATCGACAAGCGGCGATTGACAGTGTCCATCGCCGGACGGGTGTCAATGTCGCAAGGTATCCAGTGCGGCGAGACCACCGCGGATCGCAGCGGATGCCCTGTCGAGTTGTTCTCGTTCGTCGACGCGCCAGTCGGCGCCGATGCGGAAGGCATCACCTGCGAAGCGGGGGATGACATGGAGGTGCACATGGAAGACCTCTTGGAAGGCTGCTTCGCCATCCGCGAGGAGCAGGTTGACGCCCTCGCATCGCAGCCCTGAGCGGCGCAGTGCCCGTCCGAGGCGGTGTGCCGCCGTCCAGACCCGGACGCCGATGTCCTCCTGAAGGTCCTCCAGCCCAACCGCGTGCGTCTTGGGAACGACCAACACATGGCCTGGATTGACGGGACGGAGATCCATGAAGGCGATCACCGACTCGTCCTCATGGACGACGCTTGCAGCAGCCTCACCGCGCACTATCGCGCAGAAGATACATCCGTCACTCGCCATGAGCTGTCTCCTAGTTCCCACGTCAGGGGTGTGTACGACCCCTGTGTGCGGTTGATGCCGGAGCATACGGTCAGCCGTCCTGGACGGCCAGGGTCGGGCAGGTGGCTGACCACTGGCCGGCAAGGACGGGCGCGGCGGTTCAGCGGTATGCGGCGAGGAAAGTGCGGACGCCGGCAGTGGCGTAGTGGTCGAGATCGGCCTGGGTGTGCTGGGGACCGCCGTGGAACATCGCCTGGTTCACCGGGATCCACATCAGCAGGCCGGAGAAGTGGTGGGCGGCCAGGAGCGGTTCGTCGATCCGGAGCAGACCGTCCTCGGCCAGGCGCTGGAACGTGGCCGCCAAGGTCGCCAGGACTCGCTCGAAACCCTGCTCGTACCAGGCCGCGCCGAGTTCGGGGAAGATGTCCGCGTTGGCGATGACCAGGCGCCGCAACTGGAGCACCTGTGGCTGTGTGAGAGCGGTGAGGAACTGCCGGGCGAGGCGGGTCAGGTTCTCGTCCAGTGTGTCGGCGTCGGACGGGACGTCGGCCACCAGGCCGATCATGCCGTCGAGGCGGTCGGTGGTGGCCAGGACGATCTCGGAGAACAGCTTCTCCTTGTCGGAGAAGTGCTTGTAGACGGTCTGCTTGGATACGGCCGCCAGCTTCGCGATGTCGTCCATGCTCGTGCCGGAGTAGCCCTTCTCCATGAACACCCCGGTTGCGGCCTCCATGATCGCCTGGCGCTTCCGTGCCGATCGGCCCTGCTCGTTCGTTTCCATGTTGCCTCCCTGACCTGACAGTACTGGACAGTCCAGTTCATTCACGGGTACTGTACCGTCCAGTTCCAAGCGGTACTGAACCGTCTAGTTCTGTTCTGGTGTGCAATTCGAGGGGGACTTCCATGACTCAGACGACCAACGCCCCGATCACCGGCCCGATCGTGGACAACTCCACTGCCTCGGCCCGGCGGACGACGCGGGCCCTGCTGGCTGCCGGTATCGCGGCGGGCCCGCTGTTCCTGGGCGTGGGCGTGATCCAGGGCTTTGCCCGCGAGGGCTTCGACTTCACCCGCAACGCAATCAGCCAGCTCAGCCTCGGCGACCTGGGCTGGATCCAGGTGACCGGCTTCTTGCTCACGGGGGTGCTGACCATCGCTGCCGCGATCGGGATGCGCCAGGCGCTGCGCGACGCTCCCGGTGGGGTCTGGGCCCCGCGCCTGGTCGGCGTGTTCGGGGCCTCGTTCCTGCTCGCCGGGGTGTTCACCGCTGATCCTGGCGCCGGGTTTCCGGCCGGCACTCCGGAGGGGGCGACCGCCTCGCTGAGTGCGCATGGTGCCGTTCACATGCTCAGCGGGATGGTGGGCTACCTTGCGTTCTGTGCCGCGTCCTTCGTGCTGGTCCGGCTGTTCGTCGCTCGGCGACGGCGCGGCTGGGCCATTGCCTGCCGTCTCGTGCCGGTGGGAGTCCTCGCCGGTTTCGCGGGCTCCTCCGCCGCTGTCCTGGCCTTCACGATCGGAGCCGGACTCGGCCTTCTCTGGCTCACCGTACTGTCGGCCCGGCTGCTCGCCGACGCGCCGACGGCCCAGCCGTAGGCGAGCCCCCGCGGCTTGCGGGCCGGGCGGGAACGCAGCAACCATCCAAGATCATCACGTGCGAGCAGCACGTGCGAACAGAACGGGACATTGCGACATGACTGAACCGGTCAAGGGCCCTGTCAGTTACTTCCCCTCGATCGAGAAGAAGTACGGACGCCCGATCACGGAGTGGAAGGATCTCATCCGGTCCTCACCTCTCACCAAGCACATGGAACTCGTCTCCTGGCTCAAGACCGAGCACGGCCTCGGCCATGGCCACGCCAACGCTCTCGTCGCGCACACCCTCGCGGAAGACAGCGGCAAGTGAACCGTCCTCGTGGCCGGTAGCCCAGAGGATCCGGAGACACCGGACGCGCCACGTCAGGCACGGGGAGCCGGGCGAAGCCAGTGGGGTTCGGTGGTCCAGCCCAGGAAGCGGCGTCCCCCACCCGTGTCCGGGGAACCACCGGCCGCGGCCTGGCGCAGGCCGATCAGGGCTGGAGCGAGCCGGGCCGAGACGTGTTCCGGATGGCGGGCCGTCTCCTCGCCGAGCCGGGAGATCACCCGGGCCTGTTCCGCAGGATCGCAGAGCGACAGGTGGAACACCATCTGACGCCATGCGTACGCCGCGTCCTTGATGGTGGAGAGCGGCCGTGGGTTGCCGTGTATCCGGGCAGTCAGCAGGCACACGGTGGCGAAACAACGCCGGGCCAGGTCTCCCCATCCGGGTTCCGGAGCGATACCGATCCAGCCGACCAGGGTGGCCAGGTTGTGGGTCGTGAGGATCTGGGCCTGCTCGATCACCTTGCCGTTGGCCGCCACGGACCAGCTCCTGGTTCCCGGCTCGTCGGCCCGTGCGGCGCACAGTTTCGCGAATTCCGGCGAGGTGCGCGCCCGGTGGGTACCGCGCAGGGACTCGCTCGCCTCGGTGAGCGCGAGGTTGCGGACCGCCGCGTAGTCGATGGCGTAGTAGCGCTCGTAGAGCGTTCCGCCGAGCACTTCCGCGGCGACCCGCGCCGCCGCGAGAAACTTCGGCGTGAAGGTCCCCATGAAAATGTCCGAGGCCAGCTCTTCGACGAACGGTGCGCCGGCCTCGGCCTGTCGAGCGAGTACACCGAGCTCGCGGACCAGCGGGTTGGGCAGGAGCGTGCCGGGAAAAGCCTGTACGGCCAGTTCGCCGAGCTGACGCAGCGCGGTGAGCGCAGCCTCCTGTCCTTGATCGTCGACGCGGTACCCGGACACCGCGCGTATCCAGGGCAGTTCCTCGGTCCGCACCTGCCGGGCGAGGTGGAGCAGGAGCAACGAACGGCGGTTGCGGAACGCCCGGTAGTGCGCGGCCACCAGGGAGCGCAGTGCCTGGTCCCGGTACTCCTGCGAAGTGGTTGCCGCGACCAGTTGCGGCACCAGCTCGGCCAGGACCTCGGCCGAGGGCACCACACCGCGCTCCACGAGCGTCCCGATCGGAGCACTCAGCGCGGCCTCGACGACGCGTCGCACCGTCACCGGGACCACCGCACCCTCGGGCAGCCCCGTCTCCGCGGCCTCGCGGGCCGAGACATCCGCGACCAGCGGTGCCAGATCCGCCGCGCCGGTCTGCTGTGGGAGACCGGAGAGCCGACGCAGGACGAGTTGGGCGAGCGCGTGGTGTGAGGGCCGGGCCGCCTGCACCGCCTGACGGGCGCGCAACTCGCTGTGCTGCCCGGAGCCGGGACGGCCACGTCGTCGGACCATGGATTCCACCGCGTGCCGCAGCAGCCCGAGCCGACGGGCGTCCAGCGGCCGGCCGGCGACCGCTTCCTCCAGGGCACCGCGCAGGATGCCCAGGTTCTCCTTCGGGTCGCGGTGCTTGGTGCAGCGGGTGTGGGCCGCGGCGAGGTCCCGGTAGCGCCGCAGGAGCATCGCACCGCGCTCCTGCCAGGTGTCGTCGGGCACGCGGTCCAGCACGCGCCCGGTCCCGGCCGTCTCCAGCCAGTGAGTCAGCAGTTCGTCCCCGAAGGGCTGCCAGACGGAGAGGGCCTCGCGCTGGGTCTCCACCGCGGAGTGGGGTCGCCGGGCGGACAGGGAAGCGCCGACGTCGCCGACCGTGCGGCGATGGACCGCCTGCACGTCCGGCGTGGGCAGATCGGACGGCCGCGGTGTGAAGCGCAGCCGGTCGGCCCACGGTTCGAGGATCTCGACCAGTTCCAGCGCACCGGCTACGTCCCCGGCCCGCACCAGCCACGCCACGAACAGCAGCGCGGCTTCTTCGGGCACGGCGAACTCGTAGCGCCCGCTGTCGAGCAGCGCGTAGAGCCGTGCCAGGCCCGGTTCGGTGAGGCAGTACGCGAACAGCGCCCGGCGCTCGGCGGGTACGCCCGCCAGGGACGCGGCTTCCCGCTCGTACGGTTGCAGCGGGCCCTCGGCGCTCGCGGCGGAGGTGGCGAACCCGCCGCGTACGACCTCCGGAGTCACCCAGGCGGGCAGATCCGCCACCGGGGTGCGTGAACCGATGGTCAGGCGCCTCTCGGCCATGCCGGAGAGCACTGCCTGCCAGCGGCCGACACGGCTCGCGGCGCGGTTGCGGGTGTCGGCCTCACCATGGGTCAGCCAGGTCCGGAAAGCCTGGGCCCGCATGGCCTGGGGATAGGCCGGCAAGTCCCCGGCCCCTGCGGAGTGCTGCTGCTCAGCGTCGTCGTTCATAAGCCGACGTGGCAGGTTCCGCCCCTGCGCCCTCCGGGTCCGGAGCCCGGTGCTCTCCTACTGAGCTACACGTCGATGGAGATGAGGCTAGGCGCCCCTCCGAAGCCCGTGCAAGCGCATTTGACGAGGGATTGTGCCCCCGCTTCATCGGCACCCGACGACCGCATCACGGTCCGGTGGAACCCTGGCCCGGGCCCAGGGCGTCGACCCTCTCCGTGCGGTCCATGGCCACCCGCAGCGTCACAGCGGCCACGACCCCCGCCACCAGCCCACAGGTCAGGGCGGCCGGGACACCGCCACCGATGGTGGAGAACAACGACTCCAGCCCCCAGCGCAGGCCCGTGCCGTCCGTCGCCACCCGCAGCACCTGACTCGCCAGCAGCCCGAGGACCGTCGCGCAGACCGCGCCCGCCGCCATCGCCGGGACGCTGGTCCGGGTGAGCAGTACGGGCAGCCGCCGCAGCGCCCACCAGACCACGGCGAGCAACAGCACATCGGCGGCCCGGTACAGGAGCCAGTCGCCGATGGGCGCGCCCGCGGGGCCCGACCAGGCGCCGAGCAGCAGCCACTGGCGCAGGAGATCGCCCGGTTCGGCCAGCAGCCCGACGCCCGGGGAGACTCTCTGGAGGGCGGCGGCGACCGGCTGGTACGAGAGGACCACCAGGGACAGCGCGATCACCACGGTCCCGGCGGTGGCGGACAGACGGGCGGCGCGCGCCGGGACCGCCTCCTGCGGCAGCGGACCGGCTCCCTTGACGGAGATCCGCGCGATGAGCACCGTACTCACCGCCGCGACCAGCGCGGCCACCACCAGGACCTGCCGCCCGGAGGAGATCACGCCCGCCAGCTGGGGCAGGAAACGGTAACTGCCGCGCCCCTGCGAGGCGATCAGCCACGGCGCGGAGACGGTCACGGCCAGGGTCCCGGCCACCAGACCCCAGGCCCACACCGCGAGCAGCGTGGCCGGCATCCGGCCGTGCACCGGCGGCAGTCTGCGGATCAGGAGCATCGCCACCGGCACGAAGAAGGCGAAGACCGCGGCGAACCGGATCTGCAGCGCTGTTGTGTACAGGGAGAGATAGCGGGTGCCGTCCGCTCCGGCCGGGTCCCCGATCCCGCCGGACACCCCGATGCCGAACCGGACCGAGGCCGGAGGGTCGTACGACCAGGGGGTGAGCCAGCGTTCCAGTTCGGCGGCGGCCCGGCCACCGAGCACATCGGTGGTACCTGGCAGATGGAGCGCCTGGGCACTCGCCCCCGCCCACCACAGAAGTGCCGTGAGAAGGAGCCCTCCCACCAGTGCCGGTATCGCCACGCGCCGGTATGTCATGTGCTGCCCCCGAATCGACCGCTCACCCCGTGAATCCCCTGGCCATGGAGGTTACGAGGCGCTGATCACGTACGGATCACGGCTGTACGTCGAGTTGCCCGGACAACGGCGCGGACGGCGTGAGTGGGGGGGAGGGGCGCCGAAGGCGACCGGCCGGCGGAGCCGGGCGGTCAGCCTCGGAGCGCGGACAGATCCTCGTCGCCGAGCACCAGATCGGCGGCCGCGAGGTTCTCCTCCAGGTGATCGAGCGAGCCGGTGCCGGGAATCACCAGCATCGACGGCGACGCCGCCAGCAGCGAGGCGATCTGCACCTGCGCGGTGGTCGCACCCAGGCGTGCCGCGACCTTGCCGAGCCGTTCGGTGTCGAGCGGGTCTCCGCCACCACCGAGCGGGAAGTACGGCACGTACGCGATACCCGCCCCCTCACACTCCGCGAGCAGCCCCGGGTCGTCGGCGTGCTGGTTCTGCACCGCCGCCACGGGCGCGATCGCGCGGGCCTCGGCGAACTGGGCGGCGTCGACACTACTGACACCCAGGTGCCGGATCAGCCCCTCCGCCCGGAGCTCGGCCAGAACCGCGAACCGTTCGGCGATCGACTCGCCACCCGGCCTGGTCATCCCGCCCACGCGCAGGTAGACCAGGTCCAGCCGGTCCAGTCCGAGGGAGCGCAGATCCGACTCCACCAGGCCGCGCAGCTGATCAGGTGTCGCCTGCCCGCTCGGCACACCATCGGGCTGGAGCAGGGGTCCGACCTTCGTCGCGATGACCAGGTCGTCACGGTAGGGGGCCAGCGCCGTACGGATCAGTTCGTTGGCCCACACCTCTCCTCTGCCGTAGAAACCGGCGGTGTCGATGTGGTTCACGCCCAGTTCCGCGGCGCGCCGGAGCACGGCGATGCCGGTCTCCGGGGCCCGCGCCGGGCCGTCGAAGGTGCCCATCGCCAGGCGCATGGCGCCGAAGCCGAGCCGGTTGATGGTCAGGTCTCCGCCGAGGGAGAAGGTCTTGATCGTCATGAGATTCATGGTGCCCGGCACCACCATGGCCGGCGAGCGCGCGGCAGCTTGCTGCCAGACTGGAGGGGTGCGGAACGAACCCGTGTTTTCAGTCCAAGGGGACGCAGAGCTGATCGAGCGCGCCGGTCATCTCTTCGAGTCCGCGAACACCGAGTTCCTGTGTGCTGCCAGGGACCTCAGGACCTGGTCGCGGCCGGAAGCCAGGGCGGCGATCCAGCACCGGATGCGGGCGAGGGAGCTTGCCGGATTCACCACGCGCAAGCTGCTCAGCCCGGTGGCGCTGGCCGAGGAGGAGGCCCGCGCGCATCTGCGCCTGGTGCAGAGCGAGGGGGCGCTCGTACGGATCAGCAGCTCGCCGCTGGCGCACGAGACCATCATCATCGACCGGCGGGTGATGATCCTGGCCGGCCGGGAGACCCCCACCGGTCGTGAGTACACGGTGACGACGTCGCAGGTCCTGATCGACGGCGTCCACTCGTTGTTCACAGCCGTCTGGGACGAGTCGGCCGACCTCGACACCTATCTGCGCCGTGACGTTCCCCATCTCGATGCCGACGGCCGCACGGTCCTCAAAGCCCTCGGTTCGGGACTCACCGATGAATCGGCGGCCAAACGGCTGGGCGTCTCGCTCCGCACCTACCGACGGCGCGTGGCCGAGCTGATGGACACACTGGAGGCCGGCTCACGCTTCCAGGCGGGGCTGCGTGCGGGGGAGCTGGGCCTACCCCACTGACGGTGATGGTCCCCGCTCCGAGCGGCCCGAGCACCTGAGGATCCCGGCTGTGCAACCGACCCTGCCGACGGATAGCGTCATGTTCATGATGCACGATGCGAGAGAGGCGCGACCATGACAGAACGTGTCGTTCCGCCTCGGGTGGTGGCCGCGGAGCGTATTGCCTCCGAGGCGGGATTCAAGAAGAGCTGCATCCCCGAAGTGGGCAGGCTGCTCGGGCTGGCCGCTGCTGCCAAGCCTCACGGGGTCATCGCGGAGAGCGGCACCGGCTCGGGGGTGGGCACCGCATGGCTGCACAGCGGCCTCGGCGGCGCTGCACGCCTGGTCACCGTGGAGCGCGACGAGGAGCTGGCCCGCCGAGCGGCAGGTGTCTTCGCGGACGACGAACGGGTCAGCGTTCTTACGGGGGACTGGCGGCTGCTTGAAGAGCACAGCCCCTTCGATGTCTTCTTCTGCGACGGCGGGGGCAAGCGCGACGACCCGCAGCGGGTCGTCGACCTGCTCGCCTCCGGGGGCCTTCTCATCCTGGACGACTTCACTCCCTCGCCCGACTGGCCGCCTCGGTTCGAGGGCGAAGTGGATGAGCTCCGTCTTTTCTACCTCACTCATCCGGACCTGGAAGCCACTGAAGTACTCACAACACCAGGTAGTTCAGCGGTTGTTGCGGCACGTCGATGCTAGGGGGCGTCGTCTGGAGCGGGCCGCCGCTTCCGCGGGCGCGAGGCGGCCCTGTTCGCAGTCACTGCGCCGTACCGGCCGGCAGCCAACGACGTACGCGCACCTCCAACAGCACGGATCTGCCTCCCGGACGAGCGGGGGTGGTGAGATCCCACTCGTACTTCTCCTTGAACGCGGTCACGACCTCAGCGGGGAACCCGTCGTGGATCAGTGACACGTCTCCCTCGGTGACGACGGGGAACCGGCCGTCCTCCAGGGCCAGGGAGACGCGTGGCTCGGCCTGGACGTTCCTGACCTTGACGGATCTGTGATCCGTACCGATCCACCACTTGGCGTCCGCGTAGACGAACCAGACGGGTGTCACATGAGTGGAGCCGTCAGGTCGCACGGTGACAGCCAGACGTTTTTCTCCGTCTCCAACCGTGTGCGGACGTCCGGTCCCGGAAGATCTGCAAGATGGCCCATGCGTTCATTCGAGCAGCAGTTGTGCTGAAGTGCATCGGGCGGCGAGCCGGACCAATGACCTAGGTCCGAGTGCCGAGGAGAGGACTGCCCGAGCCGCATCGGGGGACGAGTCCGCAGGCCGGATGGGGATCACGCGGGCAGGGGAGCCTGTGATGACGGGCATGGGGCAGGGCGACGCGGAACGATTCCGGGATCTGCCGCGTTATGAACGGGCACGTTCAACTCGCCCTGCTTCGACGTCTCATGGAGCCGCATGCCAACCGCAGCGCACATTCTTCCCTCGATCACTGACCAAGCAGAGCGACTGATCCAGCTCGGAGTGCATGAACTCGGTGGTCTCCGGTCTGCCGAGCTGCGCTCCTTCGCTGCGGGGACCAGGGCTCGTGCCGGCCTTCTCGTGGTCCGCCCGGATCGGGTTCCGGCGTCGGCTCTCGCGCCTCTGCTCCGGCACCAGGGAAAGCCGGGGTTCGTCGTGGTGGACATGCCCGACATCGATCAGTTCTCGCCCATCGAGACCATGGCCGTACCCGACGAGCCGGTCTATGTGGTGGAGGGTCTCGACCGGGGCGACCACATGGCGAACTGGAGCCCCGACGAGGCGCTGCCCGCGATCGCTGAAGAAGGCCGCACCCCGTTGCTCCTGGCCGAAGGGATCCACTGGGTACTCCAGCAGCCGGAGACCCTGGAGCGGGGCCGCTGCTTCATGACCATCGGCTCCCGGCTGCGGAAGGACAACGGTACGCTCGACGCGCGAACCCCGGCGCTGTGGATCAGCAATGGGACCGGGCGGGACGGTCGGGAGAACCGCAACGCGCCGAAGGTGGGCTGGTGCTGGGCGGGCAACCGACACACGTGGCTCGGCTTTGCTTCGGCTGCCAGCCGGATCGCGGCCTGATCACCCTCGCGATCACCTTCGCGTGGCGGGCCACAGCAGAAAGTGGCGTCATCTCGCGAGCAGGCCCCGGCTCGATCGGGTCACGGGCCGGTGTTCCGGAGCACGGGCGGAGAGCACGGGCGGAAAGGAAGACGGCGGACATGGCATTGTCGACGGCGTTCACGGAAATGTTCGGTGTGCGGCACCCGATCGCGTTGGCGCCCATGGGTGGATCGGCGGGTGGCGCGCTCGCCGCGGCGGTCTCCCTCGGCGGCGGACTGGGTTTGCTGGGAGCCGGACAGGGCGATGAGGACTGGCTGGCACGGGAGTTGCCCATCGTGGCCGGCAGCGGGCGGCCGTGGGGAGTGGGGTTCCTGAGCTGGGCGGCCGGTGTCGGCGCGGTCGAGCAGGCCTTGGAGTACGGTCCGCGAGCCGTGATGCTCTCCTTCGGGGACCCGGGCCCGTTCGTCGAGCGAATCCGCGCAGCCGACGCGGCGGTGATCGTCCAGGTCACCGATCTGGAGGAGGCCCGGAGGGCGGTGGACCTGGGCGCCGACGTCATCGTCGCGCAAGGGACGGAGAGCGGCGGACACGGGGCCCGGCGCGGCAGGGCCACCTTGCCGTTCGTGCCGGTGGTGGTGGATCTGGTGGCACCGGTGGCGGTGTTGGCGGCCGGTGGGATCGCCGATGGTCGCGGCGTGGCCGCGGCCCTGGTGCTCGGGGCCGCCGGTGCGCTCATCGGCACCCGATTCCAGGCCACGTCCGAGTCCCTGGCCGATGCCGCGATCACCGAGGCGATCGTCCGCGGGCGCGCGCAGGACACGGAACGCAACGCCGTCCTCGACATCGCCAGGGGAGCCCGATGGCCGACGACGAAGTACACCGCTCGCACCCTCGGCCATCCCTACCTCGACCGTTGGCGGGGAAGGGAGGCGGAACTCGCCGCGGACCCGGAGGCCCGAGCCGCCTACCAGACCGATGTGGCGCGAGGCGTTGTGCCCCCGCTGCCTGTGTGGGCCGGTGAGGGCGTCGATCTCGTCAACGACCTGCCACCCGCCGCCGATCTCGTCGCCGCGCTGGCCACCCAGGCCGAGAACGCCCTGGCCCGCGCGGGAAGGCCCTGACAGAGGCACCGCAGGAGCACCCCAACCGCCGCCGTGCAGCCGGACGATGGCCCCCGCGTCGCCCGCGACCGAGCAGCGCCACGGGACGTTACGGACACGGCCCGGGGGCTATCCGGCTTCACCCGGCCGCACGGTGGAACGGGCACGCCGGTGCGCCGCGACCCGTTCGCGGGTCGCGCATCGGCGTGAGCAGTAGCGGCGCTCCGGGCCGCTGCCCTGGGTGATGAAGACGGTCCGGCAGCTGGGCGACGAACAGACCCTGCCGGGCGGACGCTGGCGATCCCAGACGAGGACGGTCAGGGCCATGCAGGACGAGGCGAGGAGCCACTCGTCCCAGGGGGCGTCGTCGTCCTGGTCGAGATGGGGATGCCAAGGGGTGTCGCCCGCGTGTGAAGTCAGACGGAGCGGTCCGGTGTGTTGCCGCAGGAGGCGATTGAGGGCGACGGCGGCACCGTCGGCGCTCTCTGCGGCGAAGACCTCCCGGAGGAGGGCCGCTGCGGTGCGCATCCCGGCGATGTCGTCTGCGGTGAGGTCGATGGGGTCCGCCTCACCGTAGGAGCGAATCACATGGGCGACCTCGGCCGGGTCGGGGCGGTCGCCGTCGAGTGCGTTGATCAGGGCGGCGGTCCGCCGAGCCGTGGTCAGCACGGAGTGCCGGGTGGACCAGTCGTCGACAGGAGAGGACATTCGCGCAATGTAACGCATCTTGCTGATGTTTGAGTTACTTCCGTAACTTCTCGTGCATGAGAATGCGTTACCCACTCCGCTTCTATCTCGCCGGAGCGGTGGCAGCACGCGCCGGAGACGAGATGTCGGGACCGGCGCTGATGCTGGCTGGATTCGCGATGGCAGGGTCGGCCACCGATGCGTCGGCGCTGCTCGCGGGCATCACGATCTCCGCCGCGGTCGGAGGGCCGGTGCTCGGGGTGCTCCTCGACAGAGCGGGACGGCCCGGACGCCTGCTGGCCGGGGCCCTCGTCCTGTACGCGGCCGGTCTGGGGATGATCCTCGTGGGGCTCGACCGCCTGCCGTTCGCCGTCACCGTCCTGATCGCGGTGCTGACCGGGCTGCTGGGGCCGGCCTTGTCGGGCGGCTGGACGGCGCAGCTGCCCCGGGTGGTGCCGGGCGACCGTCTGCCCCGGGCGAACGCGCTCGATGCCATGACGTTCGGCGTGGCGAGTCTGGCCGGTCCGGCTCTCGCCGGCGGTGTGGCGGAGGCGCTGGCGGCGCCGACGGCGGTGGTGGTCTCCGCGGGGCTCATCGGCCTGGCGCTGCCCGCCGCGTGGATGCTGCCCGCCCGTCCCCGCCCGGGGCGTGGTCCTCGGGCGACCTCGGTGTTCAGCGAGCTGGCTGCCGGTGCACGGGTCATCGTCAGGAGACGGTCTCTCGCCCGAGCGACCCTGAGCTCGGCCGTGTGCTGTGCGGCTCAAGGCATGCTGACAGCGTGCATCGCGCTCCTCGGCGAGCGTGTCCTGGGCGGCGCGGGCCGTGGGGCGATGCTGCTCTCCTGCGCGGCGGTCTCCGCCCTGGCGGCCAACGCCGTACTGGCGCGGTTCCCACGCTCGATCGCGCCCGACACAGTCATCTGGGCCGGTGCTCTGGTCCAGGCCGGCGCATTGGCCCTGGCCGCCTCCGGTCGGCCGGCCGCGCTCGTCGTGGCGGCGCTGATGATCGGAATCGGTGAAGGACCCCAACTGGCCGCCTTGTTCGCAATCCGCCACCGCGAGGCCCCGGAACACCTGCGAGGCCAGATCTTCACCACCGGCGCCAGCTTGAAGATCACCGGATTCGCCCTGGGAGCATCGGTCGCCGGTCCGCTCGCGAACTGGTCCCTTCCCGGCACGTTGATTCTCGCGGCGAGTGTGGCGGCCTTTGCCGCACTGGCATACTTCGCGGTCCCTTCGCCCGCCGTCAACTCGTCCGAGAGCCGTACCTCGGCCCGATGAACGGGGCCGGCCCCTGACCGCCTGCCACAGAGACTCCACCGGCCCGTCGCGTATCCCGGCACGGCAGCCCGATGGCCCGGCCGAATCCGGGTCCACGTCCATGTCGGATTCTTGCCGGACGGTGGGTGGTGGCCAATGTTTCACTCCGTCCATGTTTATGACACAGCCGGATCAGGCCGGCCTCTTCCGCTCCCTGCACACCCCAACCGCACCCCTCGCGCTCGCCAACACCTGGGATGCCGCGAGCGCCCGCGTCATCGAGGCCGCGGGTGCTTCCGCGATCGCCACCACCAGCGCCGGCGTCGCCTGGTCGCTCGGCGCTCCGGACGGCGACGTCCTCACCCGCGGCCCCGCGCTGAAGCTGATCGCCCGAATCGTCGCTGCCGTCGAGGTTCCCGTCACCGCCGACATCGAGGGCGGGCTCGGCAGCGACGCCGCCGAAGTCGCCGAGACCGTCGCCGGGGTGATCGCGGCGGGCGCCGTCGGCATCAATATCGAGGACGGCACCCGGACCCCGACCGAACTGGCGACGCGGCTGGCCGGGGCCCGGCAGGCCGCCGACCGTGCAGGCGCCGACCTGTTCGTCAACGCCCGTATCGACACCTTCCTGTTCGGGCTCGGTGACCCGGACACCCACGGTCACTGGCTCGCCGCTCTCGGCCGAGATCCCGCACGCGGCCTGACCACGACGATGGCCGAAGAACTGCTGCACTGGCGAACTGCTCTGTGAGTGAGCTCGTCCGAGCAAGCCGAAGCCGAAGCCGAAGCCGAAGCCGAAGCCGAATCCGAACTCGGCTTCGGCCGGCCGGTTCTTTCCCTGGTCCGCCCGGTGATCCGGACGAGACGGCCTAGCCCGGCGGGATGTCCTTGACGAACACGATTCCGTCGATTCCGGTCAGGTGGGCCGGATCGAGCGGGGAGTAGCCGAAGTAGGGGGAGACCCGGGGTGCCGGCTGTGTGTCGGGCAGGGCCGTCGCCAACCGGCGGGCGTCGACGAGGCAGCGGTCCTCCGGGAGCGCGTACAGGAGCCCTTCCACGGTGTCCGGGGCGGGGGCTTCCACGCCCTGGTGCGGGATCGTGCCGAGTGCCGTGGCCAGGAAGGCGTACTCCTCGCCCAGATGCGCGCTCACGATCGCGCCCGCGCTCCACCACTCCACCGGAAGGCTGCCCATCCGCATCGTGCTCTTGGCCCGCTGGAGATGGCCGTTGTGGGCGTGGAGCAGTGCGGGGCCCCGCTCGGCGAGGGCGAGGAGGTTGCCGGCCATCATCGAATCCCGCAGGCTCACCAGGCGCGTCAGGCGGCTCGGCGAGGTGTCGGCCATCGAGGAGTGGTAGCGCAGCAGGCCGGTGGCGGTACGCCCGTACAGGCACGCCCGGTCCCAGTCGTCACGCGAGGCCGCCGTGAACAGCTGTGGCGTCCGTGTGTCGAGCAGTGCCACCAGATCGTCGGCGAGCAGCCGCAACTCCCTGGCCGCGGCCGACTGCCCCACGGACCGGGACGGGTCCATCATCGCGGCGGGCTCGGTCCACTGGTCGTCCGTGCCGAGCAGCCGGTCGAGCGTGTCCGCGGAGCAGGGGAGCAGATCCGCCTCCACCCGGGCCGCGAGGTAGCCGTGCAGTGCGGTGAGGGCCAGCCGTGGACTCGCGGCGCCGGTGATCTCCAGCGGGCCGTCGAACCCGGCGAAGCGGAGCCGCTCGGACACGGGCCGGTCGACGTTGTACGCCCGTATCCAACGCACGAGTTCACGATTGGCCGCGGACGCGCCCCACCCATGGCTGAATCCGCGCTCCATGACGTCGTCGAGGGTGCCCGTGCCCCCGGTGACGTAGTCGTCGACGACCAGGCCCATCATGCAGTCGCTCTCGATCGCGATGGTCCCGTAGCCCTCCTGCTCGACGAGTTGGCGGAAGAGTTCGTTGCGCACGTCGAGCAGAGCGTCCTCGCCGTGGGTGGGCTCGCCCAGGGCGAGCAGTCGCGGCCGGGCCGGGAGCAGCCCCATGACAGCGCTGGACTCGACGGCATGGGCGGTGTCTCTGATGTCAGTTGCCATGCATTCAACGCTATCGTTGAACTCTCGGTTGAAACTTTTCCACGATATCAGCAGGGCCATGGCACAGAACCTTCAAAACGGTGTGAGACTCCGGCCGGTCGATCTGGCGCGCGGGTCCGGTCTGTCCACGCAGGCGATCAGGAACTACGAGGCGGACGGCATCCTTCCGGCCGCCGCCCGCACACACCACGGCTACCGCACCTACACCCCCCTGCACGCACAGGCCCTGCGCGCGTTCCTCGCCCTGCTGCCCGGCCACGGGCACCGGACGGCGACATCGATCATGCGGGCGGTGCACGAGGGCGCGACCGAGGAGGCGTTCCGCCTCATCGACGAGAGTCACGCCCAACTCCTCGACGACCGCCGGACCCTCCGGGCCGTGGAGAACGCCCTCCGTGACTTGACGCCCACGCCGGTGCCCGACCCCGACCCGGCGGTGTCCGGGCGGGACGGCACATTCATCGGGCCGTTGGCGAGGAGGCTCGGGATCCGGCCCGCGACGCTGCGCGCATGGGAGCGCGCGGGCCTGGTGAGCCCGTGCCGCGACCCGCGGACCGGATACCGCGTCTACGACGAGGCCGACGTACGGGATGCCCAACTGGCCCACCAGCTCAGGCGGGGCGGCTATCCGCTGGAGCGGATCGCCCCGCTGATCGCACAGGTGCGGGCGGCCGGAGGCCTGGAGCCACTGGAGTCCGCCCTGCGCGACTGGAGTGGCCGGCTGTCCGCCCGAGGACGCGCGATGCTGGCCGGGGCCGCCGAGCTGGAGGCGTATCTCCGCGAGCGCGGATGAGGCGTCGGCCGTCGTGCGTGGCGGAGACCCTGAGGTGGGCAACGGGCGGGCCCGTTCAGGGCTGCTGCGCTGCGCGGCCCGCGGCTCGGCCGGACGACGCGTGTGCGTGAGAGGCGATGGGGGAGGGCTACGGGCGGCGTCCCCACGCGGAGATCATGGGGGCGGTGGCGAGATCGAGCCGCCCCGTGGCAACGTTCGTCAGGTGGCGGTCGATCTCCTCCTCGGTGGCAAGCCCTGCCGCCACCAGCCGGGGGCGGATCTGCCGCACGGTCGCGGCTTCGAGGACGGCACAGGCCGGTGAGGTGATCGGGAAGTACGCGTCGGCCCGAACGTCCTCCAGACCGGCCTCACGCAACAGCCGGGGCAGGGTTCGCCCGTACGCGAGGTCCGCGCCGCGCGCCGCCATCAGGTCGCGGAAGCCGGACCGCAGCCGGTTCGCGAGCCGCTGCTCGGGACCGGACTCGTCCGGACACAACAGCGGCTGCAAACCCGGGTCGGCGTCCTCCAGGAGCAGCCATCCGCCGGGCCGCAGCGCCTGGACCATCCGGCGCAGCGCCTCGGCGCGATCGGTGACGTGTACCAGGACCAGCCGGGCGTGGACGAGGTCGAAACCACCGGGCGGCGGCGGGTCGGCCGCCACGTCGTGCCGCACCACCTCGACCACACCACCGTCGATGGCCCGGGTCCACGACACGTCGATGTCGGTGGCGACCACCGCTCCCGCCGGGCCGACCCGCTCGGCCAGCCCGAGGGGCACGGACGGGGAGCCCGCACCGACCTCCCAGCACCGCATGCCGCTGGTGATGCCGAGCTGGTCGACATGCCGGAACGTCACCGGATCGAACAGTTCACCGAGGGCGCCGAAGCGGACCCCTGCCTCCGATTGCCGGTTGTCCAGCAGGTAGCCGTGATCCGCGTTGTTTTCAGCCATGTGGCGATTCTGGCAGAGGCGTATGCGACGGCGTACTGCCTACGGCGTCGAACCCCCTGGGCGCCAGCCCCGGCGGCGGGCCCGGGGGAGGGTGAACGCGATGAAGCCGGTGATGAGGACGGCTGCCCCGACGGCGGTGGTGACGGCGACGGCCGTGGTGCGGCCGGAGTGGGCCTCGGGAGGCGGCATCCGGAGGTCGGCCGGGGCGCGAGATGCCGAGTGGGCCGTGGCACCGGGGACCGGGGCGGTGACCGCCGCGGCGGGGTCCACCGTGCCCGCGCCGACCAGCGCCCTGTCCGCCGGGATGTGATAAGCGGTCGCGGCGAGCCGGTCGGCCAGCTGAGAGGGCGTCAGTTCAGGGTGCGCGGCGACGGCGAGCGCGGCGGCACCCGCGACGAAGGCGGTGGCCAGCTCGGCGCCGTCGCCGGTGAAGCTGCCCGTGCCACCGGGGCCGACGCTCATCACGGCGTTGCCGGGCGCGGCCAGGTCGGGCGCGGTGCGGGGGGCCGACTTCTGGTCCGGGACACCGCCCGGCCCGAGTGCGGCGACGGCCAGGACGTCCGGCAGCGCGGCGGGGTAGGCGGCAGGGGCGGGCGCGTCCCCGGACAGCGAGACGGTGCTGCCCGCCCCGTACGCCGGGGCGATCACGAGTGCGCCGTGGAGCCCCGCGTCGCGGACCGCCGCGGCGAGCGCCGGGCTGCTTCTGGCCAGGGCGATCGGCACGTCGATGACGCGTGCACGACGGGCGACGGCCGCGTCGATCCCGGCGGCCACACTGTTCGCGGTGGCGGTGCCGTCCGACGCGGTGGCGCGGACGGCGATGATCCGGGCCTCCGGGGCGACCCCCGCGAATCCCGTGCCGGGGCGGGGCGCGGCGGCGATCAGGCCCGCGACGAACGTGCCGTGGCCGATGCAGTCGGTTCCGGCGGCTGCCGAGGCGGGCGTGACACGGCCCGCGAGCGCGGGACTGTGCACGGCGTCCACACCGGTGTCGACGACGGCGACGGTGGCGCCCGCGCCCCGGGTGGTGTCCCAGGCGCGGGACGGGGCGATGTACTGCTGCGGCCACGGCACGTCGGCGGGATGCTGCCGGGAGGGTTTGACACAGCCGCCGTTCTGGGGCGGGGCCGCGGAGATCCGGGGCAGGGCGGGGTCGGCGGAGGCGGGGGACGCCGCCGCAAGCGGTGCCGCCACCGTGAGGGCGGCGGTGAGGGCGACGGCGAGTCCCCGGGCGGCCTGCGGGCGGAACCGTCCTCCCGGGAGGCCGCGCAGGTCACCATCGGCTCGGGGCAGCAGATCCGGTCGGTGGGGCAGTTGCATCATCGGGATGCGCCCCCCTCCGTGGTCGGTGCCTCGGCCCTGCCGGGCGCGGCGGTGCCGGTGCGCGGTGCGCGGGTCGGCGAGGCGCCGGACGTGGTGGTGCGCGGGCGGTCCGACGTACCGGGTCCCGGGGCCGGGGGCGTGATGCCGGGCGTAGCGCGCGGGGCGCTGCGCCCCTGCCAAGGGGCCGGGGTGGCCGACGCGTCCGTTCGCGGGCGGCGCGGGTCGCGGACGGAGGTGGCGGGGCGCTCCGCCCTGCGGGCGTCCGGGAGCGGCGCGGGCGGACCCGGACGCGCGGCGGAGGGTCTCGGGCCGTCCGAGGCGGCGGGCCCGGTGGCGGTCCGGGGCCGGGGCCCAGGAGTCAGGGGCCGCACCGGCTCGCTCACCTTCCGGGGGACCACCTGCGACGCCTCGTCCAGGACCGCCCGCGGGCAGGCGGGGTTGAAGGACTCGAAGCAGGTGGCGCACCGCCCGGCGCCCTGGAGCCTCCCCGTCATCCTGCCTTCGTCCGTCATTCCGTCACATCCTCGGGAAGAAGCAGCCGCAGCTGGTCCGTGTCGGCGTCCAGGACGGACGCGAGCCGCCCGGCCTGGTGGGTCATCATCTGTTCGAGCACGGTGCGGGCATAGCGCCCGTTGCCGAAGCTCGGGCCGCGGTCGACCCCGGTGAAGTGGCGGCGCAGCGCCTCCAGCGTGGCCGGCGCGCACTCGTAGCCGTCCCGGGCGCTCTGGCGGCGAACGATCTCGACCAGCTCGTCGGCACCGTAGGAGGAGAACGTGACGGTACGGCCGAAGCGGGAGGCCAGACCGGGGTTGGAGCCCAGGAAACGCGCCATCTCGCCCTCGTAACCCGCCGCCACCACGACCGTGTCGTCGCGGTGGTCCTCCATCAGTTTGAGCAGGGTGTCGACGGCCTCCCGGCCGAAGTCGGAGCCCGAACCGCCCTCGGGAGTGAGGGTGTACGCCTCGTCGATGAACAGCACACCGCCCCGGGCCCTGGCGAACGTCTCCTTGGTGAGCTGCGCGGTGTGACCGACGTAGCGGCCGACGAGATCGGCCCGGGAGACCTCCACCAGCTGACCGCGCGGCAACACCCCCATCGTGCCCAGGAGTTCGCCGTAGAGCCGGGCCACCGACGTCTTGCCGGTGCCGGGCGGTCCGGTGAAGACCAGATGGTGCGCGATGGCAGGGGCGGGCAGCCCGGCGGCCTTGCGGCGGCGTGCCGCCGACACCAGATTGACGACATCGCGGACCTGCGCCTTGACGCCGTCCAGGCCGATCAGGCCGTCGAGTTCGGCGAGCAGTTCGGCGAGGCGTTCGGGCCGGCCGCCGCCCGCACCGTGCTCGCCCGAGACGGCACGGGCCGCCTCGTCGCCGACATCCGTCGGGACGAAAACGGTGAGGTCCTCCTCCGTGATGTCCGGGGACTCGGCGAGACGGAACGCCTGGCGGTCCACCATCTCCTCGAACACCTTGCGGGCGGCGCGCGCGTTGCCGAACGACTCGTCCCTGTGCATCTGCTCGAAGTGGTGGGCCAGCGCCTGCTCGGTGTCCTCGCGGAACGTGAACCGGTGCGCTTCGCCCTGGCGCCGTACGATGGTGAGGAGTTCGTCCACCGAGTAGTTCTCGAACTCCAGGGTGCGGCTGAACCGGGACCCGAGCCCCGGGTTGGACTCCAGGAAGCTCCGCATCTGCTGCGAGTAACCGGCGGCGATGACGACGACGTCCTCTCGGTGATCCTCCATCAGCTTGACCAGTGTGTCGACGGCCTCCCGGCCGAAGTCGGGACCGCTGCCGCCGTCCGCGGTCAGGGTGTAGGCCTCGTCGATGAACAGCACGCCGCCGAGGGCCTGTTCAAAGACCTCCGTGGTCTTGATGGCGGTGCCGCCGACGATCTTCGCGACGAGGTCGGCGCGCGCCACCTCCACCAGGTGCCCGGAGCGCAGTACGCCGAGCGAGGCGAGGACCGAGCCGTAGAGACGGGCGACCGTGGTCTTGCCGGTGCCGGGCGGACCGGCGAAGACCAGATGGCGGGCGGTGGCCGGAACGGGCAGACCCATCTCGCGGCGCCGCCGGGCCAGCTTGTTGAGATTGACGAGGGTGGCGACCTGTTCCTTGACTGCACGCAGTCCGACGAGCTCGTCGAGCTGGGCGAGCGGCCCGGCGGGCAGCCCGCCGTCCGTGCCGCCGGCCTCCGGTGCGGCGGCGCCGTCGTCACGTCCGCCGAGGGCGTCGGGCTCGCCGTTGTCGTTGCTGGTCAGATCGTCCGCGGCGAGGCTGCCCGCAGGGACGGTGCGGCGGACCCCGGCGCCCGTGTTGCCGGTGACGGTGCATCCTGCGGCGCGGACGGGGCGCTCGGTGGCGACCCGGATGCCGTCGGCCCTGCCGTCGGTGAACTCGCACTCCGTCAGCTCGGCGGCGGCGCCCGCGCCGATGAGCGCGCCGTGGCCGCGGCTGCGCAGCACCCGGGCCCGGACGGCGGTCAGCTCGGCTCCGTCGTCCATGACCGAGATGCCGTCGGCGCCGGCGTCCTCGACGAGGGTGTCGATGAGTTCGGGGGCGCACTTCCCGGCGGCCGCGAAGCCGGCGGCGCCGCTGCCGCGGACGGCGACGTCCTGGAACGCCGGGCTCGCGCCGTCGACGCGGACGCCGCACTGGGCGGCATCGATGACGGAGGTCCTCTCGATACGCCCGCGGGCCTCGTCCCGGGCGTGCAGTCCGTGCCCGCCGACCTCGACGATCTCGACATCGCGGAGCCTGGCCCGGTTGCCGCCGGCCAGGACGATGCCGTGGCCACCCGCCCGGTGCACCGTCACCCGGTCGATGCGGGGCGCGCTGTCGGCGTCGAGGAGGAGGCCCTCGGCGTTGCCACCGGTGACCAGGGTGCGCTGGACGGTGGGTTCTGCGGTGCCGCGTACCAGGATCCCGGCGGCGAGGGAGTTCTCGACCAGACAGTCGGAGAGGGTGCCGCGGGCGCGTTCGATCGCGACGATGCCGTTGCCGCCCGAGCCCCGGGCCTCCACGTTGTTGAGCGTGGGCGCGGTGGAGCCGGAGAGCAGTACGCCGTGGGTGGTGCTGTCGACGGCGCAGCAGCCGGTGAGGAGGGGCTGGGCGGTGGAGGAGATGTGGAAGCCGATGGTGCAGCCCGCGGTACGGACGTCGGTGAGGCGGGTGGCGGCCTGCTCCTCCAGGGCGACCCCGGGCTTGGGGGTGCCTTCGACCGTGAGGCGCTCGACGGTGCCGCCCGCGCGTCCGTTGGCGAGCAGGCCGTTGCCACGGGCCCCGCGGACGATGCAGTCGCGGATGGCGGGTGCCGAGTCGTCACCGAGCACCAGACCGGAGCTGCCGAGATCCTCGAACAGGCAGTCCTCGACGACACTGGGCTCGGGGGAGAGGTCGACGAATCCGGCGCCCGCCGGGTTGGCGATGACGCAGTCGCGCATGGCGAGGGAGCCGCGCTCGCGGGAGAGCAGAGCCGTCCAGGAGTCGGCGTGCACCCGGCAGTTCTCCAGCGCGGCCTGGCCGCGGGGGACATCGATGACGGGGGCGTCCTCGTCACTGCCGCGCAGGACCAGCCCGGAGAGCTTGACGGCCTCGGCGACGATCTGGACCGCGCTGCCCGAGCGGGGGGCTATCTCCGGCGGGTCGTCGGGATCGTCGGCGATGACGGTGACCATCTTGGTGATGACGAGGGACTCGTCGTAGCGACCGGGGCGGAGGCGGACCACGCCCCCCGGGCGTGCGGCGACGAGGGCCGACGTGATGCCCTCGTACGGGTCCGTGACGATGGTCTGGCGGGCCATGGCGTTCCTTTCTGCGTCGTCGTGGTGGGCCTGTTGCCGCTCCTTCGCCCGGACACCCGGGCCGGGCACGGGACCCCGCCGTGATCGTCGGCACCGCCGCGTGGGTCGGGCGGTGGGGCGCGGGGGCGAAGGAGGTGGCAACGGGGAGCCGGGCCGTCAGGACCGGTGCGCCGTCTGGATCTGCACCGTGCGGCGGCGGGTGATGTAGAGCCCCCGTCCGGCGGGCAGGACGCGCGGCTTCGTTCCGGCCACCACCTGTCCTTCCGACGGCGGACAGCTCATCAGCAGCACGGGGGTGTTGGCTTCCACCATGCGACGCAGCAGCTGGTCGGACATCATCGCCCGGCCGGATCCGTTCGCGCTGCGGGCCACGACGAGATGCAGCCCGATCTCGTCCGCCTGGGCCAGGAACTCGTGGAGCGGGCCGAACGGGTCGCCGCCCGTCATCCCCCCGGTGGAGACCAGCTCGTGGTCGTCGACGAGGAGGAACAGCCGGGGCCCGCTCCACCAGTCGCGCAGCTTGAGCCGGGCCGGGGCGATGTCGGGTCCCGGGACCCGCTCCTTCATCGCCCGCGCCACCCCGTCGATCATCTGCCCCAGCAGGCCGGCACCGGTGGCGTAGCCGAGGCGGTGGGACTCGGGAACCGCCTCGGCGAGGCCGCGCCGGTAGTCGACGAGCACGATACGGGCCTCGTCGGGGGCGTAGCGGGCACGGATGCCGTCGGCGAGGTGGGCGAGCAGGTTGGACTTGCCGGTCTCGACATCGCCGACGACCACCAGGTGCGGGTGCTCCTCGAAGTCGTGGTGGAAGACATCGAGCCGCTGGTCCTCCAGGCCGAGCGGGACGCGCAGGTCGCCGTCGGGTGCGGGGAGTCCGGCCGCGGGGAGGTTCATCGGGAGCATCCGGACACGGGGTGCCAAAGGCCCGTCCCATCCGGCGGCGACCTCACGGACGAGCGCGGCGACACCTTCGGCGACGTTCTCGGCGCGCGGATCCCCGTCGGTGCGGGGGAGCGCGGTCAGGTAGTGCATGCGGTCGGCCGTGAGACCGCGGCCCGGCACCGTCGGGACGGTCGCCGCCGCCCGCATGTTGACCATCGAGTCGACGGGGTCACCGAGACGCAGCTCGAAGCGGGTACCGAGCTGGTCCCGGAGGGCGGCGGAGATCTCCATCCAGCGGCCGGAGGCGATGATCAGGTGCACTCCGAAGTTGAGGCCCCGTGAGGCGATCAGATTGAAGGTGGAGGCGAGATCCAGGAAGTCCTGGCGGATGGTGTTCCATCCGTCCACGACCAGGAAGACGTCGCCGTGCGCCTCGTCCGGGAACTCGCCCGCGGCGCGGCGGCGCCGGAAGTCGGCCATGGACTCCACACCCCGCTCGGCGAACAGCAGCTCACGGTGGGTGATGACCTGGGTGACCTCGGCGATGGTGCGGGCCATCCGCTCCGGGTCGAGGCGCCCGGTGACACCGCCGACGTGCGGCAGGCCGGTGAGCGAGGTGAGCGTCCCGCCGCCGAAGTCCAGGCAGTAGAACTGGACGTCGCGCGGGGTGTGGGTGAGGGCGAGCGCGGTGACCAGGGTGCGCACCAGGGTGGACTTGCCGGACTGGGGGCCGCCCGCGATGCCGACGTGGCCGCCCGCACCGGAGAGGTCGGCCACCAGCTCGTCGCGGCGCTGGTCGAAGGGGCGGTCGATGACGCCGACCGGGACGGTGAGGAACTTCCCGCCGGGGGTGCCGGGCGGGGGCAGCAGGAGGTCGAGCGTCGGGGGCTCGTCCAGCGGGGCCAGCCACACCTGATGGGCGGGCGGGCCGGAGCGCTCCAGCTTGTCGACGGCGACGGTGAGCAGGCTGGGACCCGACGTGCTCTCCTCCTCCGTGTCCGGCTCGGTCTCCGGCGCGGCGGGCCGTGCCCGGGGCGCCACCCAGCCCGCCTCGAACGGCACCACCTGCCCGGCGACCACCGCCCGACGGACCGCGGGGCGGGCGGCCCGGTACAGGCCCGACACATAGGCGGCCTTGAAACGGGTCAGCGCGCCGACGTCGTTCTTCAGCAGGCCGCTGCCGGGCTGCGGGGGCAGCTCGTACGCATCCGGGACGCCGAGCACGCCCCGGCTCTCCATAGCCGAGAAGGTGCGCAGCGCGATGCGATAGGAGAGGTGCCCCTCCAACTGGTTGATACGGCCCTCGTCCAGGCGCTGCGAGGCCAGCAGCAGATGTACGGAGAGCGAGCGGCCGAGCCGCCCGATCATCACGAAGAGGTCGAGGAAGTCGCGGTGCGCCGCCAGCAGTTCGCTGAACTCGTCGACCACCACGAACAGGGTGGGCAGCGGGTCCAGGTCGGCGCCGTTGGCCCGCGCCTCCTCGTACTCGCGGACGGAGGCGTAGTTGCCGGCCCTGCGCAGCAGCTCCTGGCGGCGGACGAGTTCGCCGTGCAGGGCGTCCTTCATCCGGTCGACCAGGGCCGCCTCGTCGGCCAGGTTGGTGATGACGGCGGAGGTGTGCGGCAGCCGGTCGAGACCCAGGAAGGTGGCGCCGCCCTTGAAGTCGGTGAGGACGAAGTTCAGCGTCTCGGAGGAGTGGGTCAGCGCCAACGCGAGGACAAGGGTGCGCAGCAGCTCCGACTTGCCGGAACCGGTGGCGCCGATCAGCATGCCGTGCGGGCCCATGCCGCCCTGTGCCGACTCCTTGAGGTCGAGATCGACATGCGCGCCGTCCGCGCCGATGCCGATCGGGACCCGCATCCGCTCCGCCGAGCTGCGCGAGCGGTGCAGATCGGCCGGATCGGCGCCGTGCAGGTCACGGATGCCGAGCAGGTCCGTCAGCTCCATGTCCTCCTGCAGCGGGCGTTCCGCCCGCGCGGCGGCGCCCAGCCGGTAGGGGGCGAGGGTGGTGGCGAGGGCGCGGGACGCGTGCAGGCCGAGGGCGTCGGGCCGGCCCAGCTCCGTCTCGGTGGGCTTGCCGTCCGGAGCGGTGGACAGCAGCGCCAGGGCGTCCGGCCCGACGCGCAGGCGCAGTGTGCCGCGTACCTGGCAGGCGCCGTCCAGCGTGCCGCGGACATCGACGACGACGGTGTTGCGGTAGCCGGACTCGGCGAGCCGGGCCCCGGGGGGCACGGATGCCGCGTCCAGGATGACGACGGTGAACGGCTCGTCGCGGCTCGGCTCCGCACCGGGCTCGAACGAGGGCCGGCCGGCGAACTCCTCGCCGAGCAGCGGCTCCAGCTCGGAGACCGTCTCGGCCACCAGCCGGGCCGAGCCCACCCCGTCGACATCGGCCTGGTGCTGGACGTGCGGCAACCACTTGGCCCACGACCAGGACGGCAGCGCTTCACCGTCCGCCACCACGGCGATCGCCAGGTCCTCCGGGGCGTGTGCCACGGCGAGTTGGGCGACCAGCGCGCGGGCCGCCGCCCGGGAGGTGGCGCGGTCCTCGTCCCCCGCGGTGAGCAGCACCCTCGCGAAAGACCGCAGCCGCACGGCCACCGGCTGGTCGCCGACCGTCGAGTAGGTGTGGATGAAGCGGCGCAGCGCATGGGCGGAGAGCGGTTCGAGGTCCTCGACCGGCTTGGTGGAGAGCGGCGCGAGGGTGAGGGCGAGCTGCTGCTCGCCGGTCCCTATCCGTACCTCGCCGAAGTCGTCATGGGTGGCGCGCCGTTCCCACAGGCGACCGGTGCGGGCGACCGACCACAGCGCCTGCGGCAGCGGGTGGCGCCACTCCTGGGCCCGCCGCTGCTGCTCGACCACCTTGCGGATGCGGCGCCGACTCGTCGTCAGGTAGCGGAGGTAGTCACGGCGTTCCGCGCGCAGTTTGCGCTTGCGGTCCCCGGCGGCCCGGAGGAACTGGGCGACCAGCATGCCGACCGCCGAGGCCGCCATCATCCCGATCGACACCCACATCAGCACGCCGTTGCCGTCACCGGGGCGGATGAAGATGAGCACCATGCCGAGCGAACTCAACGCCATCGGCAGATAGGTGATGATGCCGCCCATGGCGCCCTGGGGATCCGGGAGGGACGGGGGCTCCTGGAGCGTCAGTTCACCCTCGGGCATGCGCGGGCCAACCCGGCGCGGGGGCCGTCGAAAAGTGACGGTGCTCAAACCGGCTCCCGACTCGAAGTGTCGACGATTCGATATAGGCGGCTCACGCTGCCGATTATCGGTGGTCGGACGAACGTACAGTCATGACGAACTTCACGATAATGTGCAGTCGTTCCCGGGTCGAATCCCGATCGGAAATACAGGCGGGAGTGAATCGCGCACCGTGAGCGACAAGACCGCCGGGCTCTGCCGGATAACCGTCAGAAGTCCGGAGAAAACCTTCGAACTAGGCATACCGGCCGATGTCCCGCTCGCCGATCTGCTGCCGGTGCTCGTCGAGTACGCCGGCGGAGACCTCGACGAGCAAGGCCTGGAGCACGGCGGCTGGAGCCTCCAGCGGCTCGGCGCGGCCCCCCTCGACGAGGAACGCACCCCGGCCTCCCTGGAGTTGCGCGACGGCGAGACGCTCTACCTGAGAGCACGCCACGAAACCCTGCCGGAGGCCGACTTCGACGACCTCGTCGACGGCATCGGCGAGACCCTGCGCGCCCGCCCCGACACCTGGCGGCCCGAGCTGACGCGCCGTCTGCTCATCGGGTTCACCGTGGCGGCACTGGCCGCCGGGCTGATCACCGTCCTGCTGCCGGGCGCGGCGACGTGGCGCGCCGGAGCCGCCGCCGCCGTCGCGCTCCTGCTGGTGGCAGGCGGGTTGGCCGCCTCCCGGGCGGTCGGCGACGCGGGCGCCGGGGCGGCGCTCGGCGTACTGGCCGTGCCCTACCTCGCCGTCGCCGGAGCGCTCGTCCCGGCCGCCGGGCACGGCGAGAGCCTGCTCGGTCCCCGGCTGCTGGCAGGGGGCGCCGCGGGCGCGGGAGCGGCGATCATCGCCTTGGCCGCGGTCGGCGCCTTCGCACCGCTCTTCCTCGGGGCGTTCACGGTGGCCGTGTTCGTCGCGGCGGCCGGTGCGATCGCGCTGGCCGGGATCCCGAGCGCCCATGTCGCCGGCTGGCTGGCCGTCGCCGTCGTCCTGGCGGGCGGGTTCGTCCCCAGCCTGGCCTTCCGGTTCGCCGGCATGCGGATGCCGCCGCTGCCGTCCAACGCGGGCGAACTGCAGGAGGGCATCGAGCCGTTCCCCGCCCAGCAGGTGCGCGAGCGAGCCGAACTGGCCGACCGGTACCTGACCGGGATGTACGTCGCCCTCGGGCTGGTGGCCGCGGCCTGCGAGACCGTACTGCTCACCGACCCGGACGGTTGGACGGCCCCGCTGCTCGCCGTGGTGCTGAGCACGCTGCTGTTGCTGCACGTGCGGGTGGTCGGCGCGGTGCGGCACCGGCTCGCGATGGCGATCCCCGGGGCGTACGGACTGGCCCTGGCGGGCGTGCTGCGCGCGATCGACCTGGGGCTGCCGGGACGGCTGGAGATCACCGCCGCCTTCGCGGTGATCGCCGCGGTCACCGCGATCGCCGCGTGGACGGTCCCGGGACGGCGGCTCGTCCCCTACTGGGGCCGCAGCGCCGACCTCCTGCACACCTTCTGCGCGCTGGTACTTCTGCCGCTCGCGGAGCTGCTCGCCGGGGTGTTCGGCGCGCTGCGCGGAATCCGGGGGTGAGGCGCTGATGGCGGTGCAGTCGCGCAAGGACCAGGTGCAGGCACACCTGTATGTGATGGGCAGGCTCTCCAGCGGCCTGCTGCGGGACGATCCCGACTCGCCCGACACCCCGACCGCCCGGACCTGGCGGGGTGTCCGCTGGGGCGCGCTCGTGGTGGCGCTGGCCTGCGTGGTGACGGTGCTGTACGGGCTGATCAAGCCGGGTGGCGGGACGTCCTGGCAGACGCCGGGGGCGCTGGTCGTCGTCAAGGACACCGGCGCCCGCTACCTGAATGTCGGAGGGACGCTCCACCCCGTGCTCAACGAAGCGTCCGCACGGCTGGTGGCCGGGGACCGGATGACGGTCGAACAGGCCGTGGCGGCATCGCTCGCCGACGCCCCGCGCGGCACCCCCATCGGGATCGTGGGCGCCCCGGACGGGCTGCCAGAGGCGCCCGGCGCCGGGATGTGGGCGGTGTGCGCGGGAGCGCAGCCGGCCGGGGCGGCGGGCGGCACGGGGCCGCTGACCAGCGTGGTCGTGGGCGGTCCCGCCGAATCGGGGGACGGGCTCGGCTCCGACCGGGGCGTGCTGGTCACCGCGCCGGGAGAGGGCCAGCAACTGGTGTGGAACGGGCGCCGCTTCCGTGTGGACACCCGACACGGCACGGCTGCGGCGCTGGGCTGGGCGGGCGTGAGCCCCGTACCCGTGAGCGCCTCGTTCCTGACGGCGCTGGACGCCGGACCGGCGCTCGCCCCGCCGGAGATCGCCGACCGGGGCCGCCCGGGGCCGCGACTGGCGGGCGGCGCCACCCGCATCGGCCAGCTGTTCTCGGCCGGGGGCCAGCACTATGTGCTGCGTACGGACGGTCTGGCACCGCTGACCGGCCTGGCCCAGCGCCTGCTGCACGGCGATCCGCGCACCCAGGACCAGGCGTACGGCGGTCGGGCGGTGAAGGAACGGCCCGTCGGCCCTTCCGACCTGGCGGCCCATCAGGCCCCCGCCTCGGCGGCGCAGCAACTGGCGGCCGGACTGCCCCCCTCGGCGCCGAAGGTGTCGCCGGTCGACCCGGCGCGGGAGCAGGTCTGCGCCCGGGTGACGCCCCTGGCCGACGGCCACACGACGACGGTGGCCCTGGTCCCGGCGGCCGAGGTGCCCGGCTCGGCGCCCGGTGTGCAGCCGGGGGTGATGGCGGCGTGCGCTCCGGTGGACCGGACCTGGGTACGCCCGGGGACGGGTGCGCTGGTCCGGGCGCGATCGTCGGCGGGTACCGGCAACTCGCTCTATTTGGTGTCGGATTCGGGCGTTTCCTATCCGATTACGGCAGCTGGGCTGAAACAACTCGGATATTCGCAAGGTGCGGCCGTTGACGTTCCGGGTCGATTGCTGAGTCTTCTTCCGAGTGGTCCCGTTCTGGACCCGGCGGCGGTCTCGAAGAGTGGAGTCGTAGAGGCGGACACGGAAGGGGAGGGGAAGGTTCCGCCGAAAAGGAAACAATTGCGTGAACAATGCGACACTGGTTCGTGATCATGGTCTGCGCGCATAAGAAAATTCAAAGTTTCACGGGACAAGTACTCTCTGTGCGTATAGTCTGACGACCTGTTTTAACGAGCGCTTGTGGCGCAACATGGCGATCCGAAGAGGGAGTTCCACCATGGTCGGCGGCGGTACCTACACTCGCGAACAGCAGGACATCGACAAGGCTCGGGCCGCGTTGGAGAACCACGTCGCCGCCATGGCCAAGGCCGGCAGCACCGTCCAGCAGATCCATGACGACGTGCGCCTGGCCTACGTGGCCGACTCGTCCTCCATCTTCTCGTCGAAGCTGAACGAGTGGATGCAGGCGTACACCAACATCAAGGCGAAAGTCGATCAGCTCCATCAGGGCCTGACCGCGGCGGACAAGATCCAGACGGCCGGTGAGATGGACGCCCAGGGCTACGGCCAGGCGTGGCAGTCCGGGGGCAGCTTCCACAACGCGAGCGATGCCACGTACGCCGCGCTCGGCGGCGGCAGCAACTGACAGCGGCCACGGCCCTTCCATCCCTGAGGAGACGATCCCATGCCCAATGTCCAGCTCATCAAGGACGCCGCCAACACGGCCATCGAGGAGATGGTGGCCGCCAACGCCTCGATGGTGCAGGCGCTGAACGACATGAAGGACCAGATCACCCCCCTGGCCGCTTCGTTCACCGGTGCCACCGCCGCCGCGTGGCTCGACTTCCAGAATTACGTCGACACCGCCACCGCCGACATGAACCACGCGTTCGGCCAGGGTTCGCAGGCGCTGCAGCAGATGATCGACGCCCAGATCGAGGCGGACCTCAACGGCAGCGGCCAGTTCTGATGAGCGGCGGCGAACAGGGCGGGACCGGGACCTACAAGGTCACCGAGGGATATCTGCAGGGCCTCGCGGATCAGCACATCAACGCGTTCCTAGAGGACCTGAAGACCAATCACGCCGTCCAGATGCTCCGCGGCTTCGCCGGCGACACGACCGCCGGCGGAGCCACCTTCGACCGCATCTACGCGGGTTCGGGCAAGGGAGTGACGAGCGCGGCTCTGCTGCAGGACCGGTTCGCCCGGTTCAGCAGCCAGCTCAAGACACAGCTCGACAACTTCAACGTCGGCATGACGAAGCTCTACTTCGACCTCGGCAAGGTCGACCTCGCGCTCAAGGGCGGCGAGGACAGCGCCTCCGACATCAGCAAGACCGCGTTCGACACGGTGACCAAGGACGCGCTGTCCCAGTTCGGCGGCTCCGCGCCGGGCGGCAGCGGATCCACGTCCGCGATATAGCGGACAGCAGCAGAGACACAGAAGGGTGATCGTGGCACGTGGGCAAGGACTACAACTGGGAGACGGTGCTCTCCACCTACACCACGGCCACGCCGACCAGCCGGATGGACATCGGCGGCAGTGGCGACGGCTACAACAGCTGGTTCGAGAAGCACGCGATCAACACCACGGACTACGATCCGTACTTCGGCCCGGACGGCTACGACTTCTACTGGAGCTTCACCTGGACGCCTCCGGCCACCAAGGTGGAACGTCACATCCAGATGGGTCTGACGCTCAGCCGCCTGGTCGGCAGCAACGACACGGACACGCCGCTGTACAAGTTCGTCCACGAGCCGTTCCAGTACCTTGAACCCGCCCTGACCGACAGCGGAAGCGACGTCATCAAGCTGCACAGCTTCGACGACGCGGGCATGGCCGTGCGCGGTGTCCAGCAGTTGCTCGACCAGTGGTCGCAGCAGCTGGCGAAGCTGGGCGATGGCATCGACGTCCCGGACTCGGAGTTCCAGGGCAGCGCGGCAGGGTCGCTCAAGAACATCCTGGCCGGCATAGGGGGCGAGCTGACCCAGATCGTCCGGCAGCTGACCAAGCCCGACTGGACGAAGGAGCTCGACGCGGCGCGCACTCAGCTCCAGACCAGCACGGAGCAACTGCGCGCGGCGCACGAGAAGTGGCTCAACACGCCGGAGTCCATGCCGGTGAACCACGTCCGGCCGCTCTGGCTCGTCGCAGTACTCATGCTGACGCTCGACATGCTGGTCAGTGACACCGACACCCCGACGCACGTGGCGTTCGGCGACCCTCATGACCAGGCGTTCTGGGACCGCATGGAGGCGACGGCGAAACAGGGCTGGCTCGCCCACGTCGGCCAGATGCTCGACCCGGCGGCCCACCAGCAGGGGAACGACCTCGACACCGCATACCAGAGCACCGCGGACGAGATCCGCGACCTCCAGGCACCAACCTGGATCACCCCGTACTCGGGGTCAGGATCCGGGAACAGCGAGGTCGACAAGGCGAAGCAGCAGCTCGAAGAAGAGCAGAAGAAGCTGGAACAGCAGGCGAAGGACCAGGAGAAGCAGTTCCAGACCCAGCAGGACCAGCTGACGAAGCAGAAGGACCAGCAGCAACAGGACCTGAAGGACCAGCAGGACGACCTGAAGAAGCAGTCCGAGGACCAGCAGAACGACCTGAAGAAGCAGACGGACGACCTGAACAAGCAGGCCGATTCCCTGAAGAACGGTCCCAACACACAGGTCACCCCGCCCGGTGGCACCCAGGACCAGCAGAAGCAGCTTGACGACCTCAAGAAGCAGGCCGACGAGCTCGGCACCGGAAACGGCACCACCTACAACGCGAACAACCTGCCGCCCGGCTCCAAGGTCAATAAGGACGGCACCGTCACCGGTCCGAACGGGCTGCCACTGAAGAACCCCGACGGCAGCACCGTCAAGGTTCCACCGGGGACCAAGGTGCCGTCCGGGGGGACCACCGAGGAGGAGCTGCGGCGGCAGCAACAGCAGCAGCGCCGCACCCTTCAGCAAGAGGCCGAGGCCCAGGAGCGCCGGTTCCAGCAGCAGCGCGCACAGCAGGAGGCCGAGCGCAAGCAGGCGCTGGCCCAGCAGCGCCAGTACGAGCAGTCGCTCCAACGCGCCCGCGAGCAGGTGCGCAGCTCCGGCAGCGAGGAACTGCTGCGGAACGCCGGCAAGGGCGGAACGCTGAAGATGCGGAACGCCGACGGGACCTTCTCCGAGTCCCGGCGCAACCCGCTCACCGGCGAGGAGGTCACGCCGGGCGCCGGCCGGGTCAGGACCACCTCCACCGAGCCCGACGTCAAGGCTGCCGAGCAGACGGCCGCGACGGGGCGGCGCACCTCGTCCCAGTCACCGATGATGCCGCCGCCCGGCGGCGGAGGGGCTCCGGCGGGACAGGAACAGCACCGGGAACGCAAGAGCTACCTGGACGAGGACGAGGACACATGGGGCACCCAGGAGTGCTCCACGACGGGGGTGATCGGCTGATGACGGACCAGAAGGACAGCGGCATCCGGAACAACGGCTCCGCGCAGCCCACCCGCTCCGCCCGCGAGCAGTTCGAGTCGATCCTCGGCTCGACGCTCCAGGAGCAGTTCGGCGAGATGCAGCAGCAGGTCCGCGAGCACACCGCGAAGCTCGCGTCGGTCCAGCGCGAGCTGGCCGCCCGCACCTCCACCGTGCGCTCCAAGGACCGCGCCATCAGCGTCACCGTGGGTATCCAGGGTGAGGTCCGCGAAATCAAGTTCCACAACGAGGACTACCGGCGGATGGACCCGGCCCGCCTCGGCAAGACCCTGACGGAGCTGATCGGCAGAGCACAGGCCGAGGGCTCCGAGGCCGCGCGCGAGGCATTCGAGCCGCTGCGTGGCAAGGGCGCCGAGATGCGCCACTCGATGCTGGCGGGCTCACCCATGGAGGAACTCCTGGCCCCGATCCGGGAGATGACGAAGAACCTGGGTGCGGCGCCCAAGCCCCGGGGAGGCAGGAGCGATGGCTGACGGCAACGAACTGAAGGCGGGCGACGCCACCTGGAAGGGGTTCGCCGACTACGAGAACCTCGGCGCGGCCCTGGCCAAGGCGCATGCCAACGTCAACACCATCAACGACCTCAACACCCGGGGCGGCGGCAACGGCGAGGACGACTCGTCGAAGCAGTACCTGGAGCAGATCAAGACGGGCATGCCGCCGCTCACCGACACCCTGAAGATGCTGGACATCCTGGTCACCCAGCTGGGTCAGACCGGGCAGGACGTGAAGAAGCTCTTCGGCGACGCCGAGGAGCAGGCCGCCGTGCTGGCCAAGGACTGGAAGGCGGCTGGAGGGGACCAGTGACGCGCACCACCACTCGGCGGCGCCCGTGTTGACCCCGTCCCCCGAGGCGCAGACGCTGCTTCTGGTCTTCTCGGGCGAGAAGTGGCCGTCCATCAACGAGGACCTGCTGCGGGAGGTCGCCGACTACTACGACGCACTGGTCGGCAACTTCGACGATCTGCAGACCTATCTCGTCGGCGCCGAGAGCTACATCAAGGCGAACTTCTCCGGCAAGGCGGCCGACCAGTTCGCCCAGTACGCCGAGTACCTGTCGGGCGGCGGCAACACATCGATCCTGAACGGCTGTGCCGATCAGGCCCAGAACCTCGCCAAGATCGCCCGGGACACCGCCAACCAGGCGGAGTACGCGAAGTGGATGATCCTCGCCCAGGTCATCGAGCTGATGATCGAGATGGCCTTCGAGGCCGCGGTGAGCTGGATCCCCGGCCTGAACGCGGTTGCCCATGCCATGACCGTGATCGCGGAGATGGCGCTCAGGATGATCGCCAAGGCTGTCATCAAGTCGCTGATCAGAAGCATCCTGATCCACACCGCCATCAGTGTCGCCATCGGCGCCGCGATGGACGTGGCCATTCAGCTGATCCAGAAGGGGCAGGGAAACCGCAAGGACTGGGACTGGGACGCGACCAAGAGCGCGCTCGGATTCGGCGCACTGCAGGGCGTGTTCGGCGGTGTCTTCAACCCGATCGGCGGCGCGCTCGGGAAGAAGCTAGGCAAGATCGTCGGCAGCGACGGGGCGAAGTGGCTGGGCGAGCAGATCGGCCACCACCTCGACACGCTGGCAGGCAAGACGGGCGCGAACAAGGGCCTGGCGCACACACTCGGCAACATCCTCGGCGGGGTCGACGGGGAGCTGGTGAAGAACCTCGACAAGGGCACCGGGAAGCTGGTCTCGGACAGCTTCGTCGACAAGGTCGGGAACGCCTTCGCCAAGTACGGGTTCAACGGGCTGGAGGGGGACGCGGCGCGCAACGTCGGCAAGACCTGGGCGAACTCCCTCAACAAGCACTGGTCGACGGACTCGGCTGTGCACCAGGTCTCCGAGAACATCGCCAAGGACCTGGCGAAGAACATCGGTGGTCAGGTCGACGAGGCGGCCCTCAAGACGTTGTCGCACACCATCACCGGGGACGTGGCGAAATCCGTCAGCTCGAAGGCGATGTCCGAGACGCTGAGCAAGATGCAGAAGTTCGGCTTCGCGGCGGGCCTGTACGGCACATCGGCGGTGATCGAGGCGGGGGCCCAGAACCTGGCCGAGGGTACGTACAACCTGATGACGCAGGGTACGTTCACCACGAGCTGGGAGACGTTCGTCTCGGGCGTCGCGCCGAACGCGTTCAGCCACGCGATGCGGCACACGGTCGTGCATCCGTTTCTTGCCCATTCCAACTCGCCGATCGCCAACTTCCTCAAGGGCCTCAACTCGAAACTCGACACCCTGGACACCCTTCCGGGCGAGTACGGACCGAAGGTCACGTCGAACGACGCTTCGGTGCCCGTCGGGCTGGGCGCGGCGGACCGCGCGACCACGGAGACCAACACCGGGCCGGATCCGGAGACGAACACGGATCCGGAGTCGAACACGGGAGAGGAGTCGACTGCGTCCACCACGTCCACGGTGTCATCGACGTCCACGAACTCCCTGGAGGCGACAGTGCCTCCGGCACCTTCGCCCGTCGTGACGCAGACGCAGACGGTGACCCAGGAAGTGACTCTGGCGGTCACGCAGACGCTGTCCCCGGCCCAGACACCGGCGCAGACGGTCAAGCAGGCGACGCCGCAGACACAGACGCAGACGGTGTCGAATCCCACACCTTCCGTGTCCGTGTCCGGGAACGGGTCGAAGGCGCCCGTGCCGACGCCTCTCGTCCCAAGGCCCACGCAATCGAACGTCTCCTCTTCCGCCTTCAGTAACGAGACACCCAACTACAGCGCCCCGAAGCCCACACCGACGGCTTCTCAGAGCCTCGGTACACCCGTGGACGGGCTCGTCGTCGTCGAGACGGTCGAGACGGCAGCCCCGCTGACACCGACTCCGATGCCGACGTCCACGTCGGAGTCCGTGCCGGAGGTGATCCCCGACTCCGTCGGGCAGACCGATCTCAGTAGCGAATCGATCCAGGTCACCGACGACGACCAGGTCCTCCACAACGACGACCACAACCACGACGACAACCAGGCTGTCACTCGCGACGACGACCACAACCACGACGACAACCAGGCTGTCACTCGCGACGACGACCACAACGTCAGTAACGACGACAACCACAACGCCAGTAGCGACCTCAGCTCTCCCACCGACCCCACGCCGACCACACCCCCCGCTCTCGCCCTCACCAACTCCGACGGCACGACGAAGCCCATCCACATCCCCGGCTTCCTCAACGACGTCTCCACATACCTGGACGCGGACGAACAGGTCCCCTTCCACGGCGCGGTGGGCGGGCACCTCGCCGTCCAACTGGACCACAGCAGCAAGGACCCCGCACAGCTCGCCGGAGAACTGGCGAACAAGGCCGGCGTCACCCTGAACGCCCCGGACGCACTGGCACTCGCCCTCGCGGACCAGCCGCACACCTTCCTCGGCGACGGCCGCCGTTTCACCGTCACCACCGCCGACGGCCGGAAGCGCGAACTGCGCGTCAAGGCGATTCCCGACCAGAACGAGTGGAAGGTCATTCCGGAGGACGAGAACGCCCCCACCGACCCCGTCAAGTTCGACACCGTCCAACGGTCCCAGCAGACCGAAGGCCCGTCCTACTCCGATTCGAGCACCGTCCAGGCCCCGGTCTCCGTCGCGATCGGGGCGAACGTGGTGGGCCGGATCACCGTCACACCCGGAATGACCACCAGCCGGGATTCCAACCTCAACACCCAGCTGCTGTCCCAGCGCGAGACCCGCAGCCACGGCCCGTCCGTCAAGCTGGGCACCCAGGTCAGGTACGAGCTGACCCTCCACGACATCCCCGTCACCGAGTCCGCTGATCCGCCGGGCACCGACACCGGCGCACACGTCATCACGCACACCGTGCCGAACGGCATGGTCGTCCGGATCCCCGAGGCGCACACCACCAGCGCCCGGCCAGACCCGCGCAAGGACCGGGTGCCGCTGAAGTTCACCGCGGTGTCCGGCGAACGGGCAAGCATCGAGCACACCGAGTCGTACTTCAACCTCGACGCGATGACGGACTGGGTGCTCCAGCACACCGACTCCCCGATCGGCAGCAGCAACTACCAGGCCGTCGTCGACCACTTCTCGGCCGAGCACTTCACCCAGATCGACGGCCGCGACCCCGTGCCGCCGCTGCGTCTGCACAAGACAGACGGGTCGGTGTCCGGGACCGTCACCATCGGCCGACCGGTGCCCAAGCGCCACTGGGTGATCGACACCGGAACCGACTTCGAGCTGCGTGACACCGGACAGTTCACCCAGAAGAACGAGAGCAGTGTCCACCGCGACCACAACCTCGACGTCTCCCTGTTCGTGGGCGGCCAGGCGGACCCCACCGGCTTCTCGGAGGCATTCGCCGCGCCGCGCATCCAGGCGGGCCTGACATTCGGCTACGGTCATTCCTCCCGCAACACGGCCAACCTCGGCGGCGCCGCCGGCGCCAAGCACGGCGAGCGTTCCCCGAAGGACGTCCGGACGGTGCTCGTGCTGCGCGAATCATTGGTCACGGTCCGGATGCCGGACGGCACGCATCAGACGTTCACCGTCGGCAGCCTGGTCCGGATGCCGGTCGGCGAGGCCCAGCGGCTGGCCGGCTGGGACAACCAGGACGGACTGCGTGTCGGAGTCAACGCCCCCGAGAAGCCCGCCTACTGGAACGGTGACGACGGGAAGGTGACCATGCTCGGCCCCGGGCGGCCGGGCGAGATCCACATCGACACGCACTCCCGTATCCCGGAAGCGGCGGCCAACGACGTCCGCACCCCTGAGCAGAAGCTCGTCGACTCACTCCTCGACGACCTGAAGAAGGCCGATCCCGGCCTGCCCCTCGCGACCCGGGCCCAGGTGGCCGCCGCCGAACAGCACCGCAGCTGGTTCAAAAGACTCTTCCGTCGCGGCAGGGCCTTCGTCAACGCCGTGAACAACACCCGCACCCTGATGGCCGCGCTCTCCAAGCAGGGACTGCGGGAAGGCATGCACCAGGCGGCCACCGCGGAGGGCATCCGGGTCAACCTCCTCGGCTCGACGTTCACCAGGGACCGTGGCTACACCCTGACCGTACGGGCCGACCTCCACGATCCTTCATACGTGGGCAGCGCGCGCCGCACCTCGACCGAGGCGACCGGCGGCGGGGAGCGGTTCGACACCGGCCAGCAGATCACGCACACCTTCGGCGTGGGTCTGGAGGCTACCTTCGCCGCCCGGCAGAACGCGAAGGACGAGCTCGGCACACCGATCAACACCGGCACCGGTGGTGTCGGTGTGCGCGGCATGCTGCGAACCACCCGACAGGTCAAGTCCGGGGGGACCGCCACCCGCGAGGACCTGTTCGCACCCACACCGGGCACCGACTACTACGACTTCGCGGGCCGGCTGACCTTCGAGATCCAGCGCTCGGCGTTCCCGCAGCCCCTCATGCAGGCGCTCACCCTGGGCGGGATGCGCGCCCTGGCCCGGTACGGCAGGGACTCGCACGTCCGCGCGGTGAAATGGCTGTACGAGCACGCGGGGCTGGGCGGGATCGGCGAGACCGTGGACGGGAAGACGTCCGTACAGCTCACCTCGCATCCGCTCGCGTTCACCTTCGGCGTGCCCGACGGCCTGTCGAAGGCGAGCGGGATGTCGGACGCCGACCGGGGCAGGTTCACCGGAAGCCTGGAATCCAGCGCACTTCCGGACGGCGAGAGCCCGGAGCAGGACGCGATCACCTCCAAGGGGCTGGCAGCCGTCACCCTTTCGACCCGCCCCGACCGGACACTGCTCGACTCGGCGCTCGACCTCGCCGGGAAGACCTCCGGGGGCGCGTGGCGGCTGACCGACGCCGGGGCCCTGATGTCCGAGCGGATCCGGCGGATCTTCGGGCAGCACTCCCTCACCGCACTCTCCGACCAGGTGTTCTCGCCGGGCGGCCATATAATCGGAAATCTGCATGACAAGGGAACCCTGTTCGGCGGGGACGAGTCCCTCTCGCTCACCGGGACCCGCCACAACCTGAAGGCGGTGGGCACGCCGTTCACGGCGTCGCCCGAGATGAACACCGCACTGGAGCAGGCGTTCGGCTACACGCGCGGCCGCTCGTGGGGCGGCACCCTCGGCACCACCGGCATGTTCGCCGGGCTGGAGGCGGTCGGCGGCGCACATTTCACCGGTCAGGGCGGAACGTCCCACACCTGGCTGCAGAAGTTCTGGTCCCGGAGCAACGCGTCCTCCACCACATCGACGCGCGACCTCAACCAGGTGCTGGGCAACGACCGCTGGGTCCTGGCCGTCGCCGACACCGACTTCCGGATCGGCGCCCGGCACAAGCCGCTGGGCTTCTTCGGCCGCCCCTTCGGGAGCTCCCGTTCCGACTCGACACAGGTGATCCGCAAGCCGGGCGGCTGGGTCGGGCTGCTCCGGGAACGGGACGCGATGAAGGCCGGGCTGATCGACGACGGCCTGGGCCCGGTACCGGAGGGCGCCCTGCCCGATGTGAAGTGGCACAGCCGGGGAGACCTCGACGTGGCGAGCCGCGGCGCCTTCGCCCACAACGCCCCGCAGGACGCCGCCGGGCTGAAGAAGCTCGGGGAGTCCCTGGAGAAGGCGGGTATCGCCGAACAGACCCGGCACACCATCAACGCCATGGTGTCCGCCCGCTCGGCCCGGTCCGCCATCCAGACCGGGGGAACCCTCACGTCCCGAGGCCGCACCTCCGCGCTCGCACACGTCCGGAAGCTGAACATCCTGGGCAAGGACGTGGCGATCACCGTCCGCCACGAGCGCGTCGGCACGCCCAAGGTCGTCGACACCCTCTTCGGCGACCACGAGCTGGGGGCGAGCCGCGGCATCTCCCAGGAGACGTCCTTCGCCTCGTCGAACTCCCACGCGCACGGCGTCAACGGCGGCGAGACGGTGCGCGGTCCGGGCGGCTCCGGCGGTCTCACCGCCTCCGCCGGAGGCGGCTTCAACGACTCCGTCACCGCGGCCGATTCCGTCTCGGGAGTGGTCACCCAGGTCACCACCCTCCCCGGACCGAAGGCGGTGGTGGAGACCGAGTGGAAGACCACGGTCACCGTCACCTACTCCGACGGCAGCAACGCCATCGAACCGGCGACCTGGAACGCCACCGTCACCACGTCGGAGTCGTACCTGATGCTGGAGCCGGAGGGGGACGGCGACGTACCGCAGACGACACCCACGAGCCTGCGGCCGAAGGCCGCGATGACGATCGAAGCCCCGAAGAGCGGCCAGAGCCCCGCCGACCTGCTGACGGAGACCGCGAACCTGAACAAGGCGGCGGCCCGCAAGGGCGACGGTGGCCTGCACATCCACGAGGTCATCGGCGCGGACCAGGTGCAGGACCTCGGCAAGCTGCTCGTGTCCCGGGCCCACCGCAACGATCGCAGCCGCACCTTGCAGCACACGTACGAGGACGGCCGGATCGCGGAGGCGGTGAACCACGCCACGCGCGAGAGCGACCTGGTGAAGTCCGGCGGCGCCGGGGCCGACGCCCTCGAAACCGCCCTCAACGACATCGCCCTCACCTCCGCCCTCTCCTCGGGCCACGCCCAGTCCGGCCGGCACGCCGTCACCCTCACCGACAACAGCGTGATCGGCGGGGTCGACACCACACTCGTCCTGGCCACACACCTCGACTTCTCGAAGGCCCGGCGCATCGCCGTCAGCAGCCAGGTGAAGTTCGACGACCTGACCGGGACCGGAGCCGGAACCGAGATGTCCGACGGGACCGGCATCAGCTCGGTCGGAGGACCCGGCGTCTCCGGAGTCGTGGCCGGCGCGGGCAAGCTGACCGCCGCACCCGGTGTCCCCGTCGCCGGCATCGGCACCGTCGCCGGTGATACCCATCGGATCGGGCAGGCCGAACAGACCCGGCTCAATCTCAAGCCACCCGCCGGACACGGCCACCTGTACGCCGTCCCCGCCACCTTCCACCTGGCGGCAGGTTCGCAGCGCCACATCAAGGACAGCACCGTGGGCCGCCTGTTCACGTCCCGGACCGCCCTGCAGTCCGGGAAGACCGAGGCCACGGTCCTCGTCTGGCTGAGCGACGAGCGGGTGCGGGAACTGGAGCTGGAACTGCTCAGCACCGAGCAGGCCGAGGCGGCCAAGGCGGTGACCAAGGCCGAGAAGGCATGGGAGGACAACTACAAGGAGTACTGGGAGCAGCGCCGACAGGTGAAGGCGCTGGGGACGAGGGCCGACGCCGCCCAGGACGAGTACGTCCGGATCCGCCGGCAGGCCGACCCGCTGTACGACCCGAACGCACCGGACGCGACCTCCGAATCCCATGAGGAGGGCAACGCCGACGAAGACGTGACCAAGGCCAAGAAGGCCTGGGACGACAGCGCGAAGGAGTTCCGGGAGCGCCAACAGAAGTTGGAGGACCTGGCGAAGAAGGTGAACGCCGCAGGCGAGGAGTACGCCCGGATCCGTCTATCCACCGACCCGATGTTCCGCGGCGACCCGAACGCACCGACCACGGCCCCCACGTTCAACGAGGAGGTCCGCCACGACCACGGCAAGGCGAAGCCGGAGGACGAGTTCACGGAGACCGTGGGCGACGACGACAACCCGACCGCGATCACGATCGACGGCACGACCCATCCACTGATGGACGTCGAGAACGTCGGCCACGGCTTCTTCAACGCCCTGGCGGAGGGGCTCAAGCAGAACGACCACCACGCCGGGCCGCAGGCGAACGGCCCGGCACTCCACCGCGAGCTGGCCGACCGGCTGCGCCCGCACGTGGCTGCGACGTCCCACATCTCCGAGACGCCCAGCACGTCTACGCCTCCGCCGTACTTCACGGAGCTGGCCACGTTGGTGCCGCCCGACCTGACGGACGCGTTCACCGCGGACGACGTCCGCGAGGCGGGACTGGCCGACCTCGTCGACAACCCGGAGTCCGAGGCAGGGAAGGAATTCCACGACCGCGGCGCCATTCCGCCGATGAAGGAGGCGCTGACGGAGCAGCAGCGACTCGCACTCGCCTCGATCTCCGCCGGCCGGGACGGCGGGCGCGAGACCCTGACCGACCACGGCACGGCCGACCTCTATCCGGCGCTGGCGGCGGCGTTGTGGGGGGTGCCGGTGACGGTGGCGCACAACGGGAAGCTGCACACCTTCCTGCCTGAGGGCGGCAAGGCGGAGCCGGGAGCCTGGAAGCAGGGAGTCCTGCTGCACCTGAAGGACGGGACGTACCGGTACGTCGACCGCAGAACGGTGCCGGCGACGGAGCCGGAGACACCGACACAGCCGGAGCCCGTGACACAGACGCCCGAGCCGACTTCGGTGGAGACGGTGGTGGAGACACCGGATCCGGAGACCGTGACAGAGACGCCGGGCCCCGTCCCGACGGACACCCCACCGTCCCCGTCCATGTCCCAGACTTCCGCGGTGATGGACGAAGAAGGACCCGGCAACCCGACCGGTGACCGCACCGTCTCCCAGGACATCTTCGAGGTGCTCAACGCGACCTTCCAGGTCGACGAGCCGCTCGCCGAGCTGGGCAAGCAGTTCAACGTGCCCGTGATGGGGCTCGTCGCGTTCGATCAGCACCTGGCGGATCTGCACGTCGACCGCAGCCACTGGGACGCCCTGGACGGCCATCTCGGCCGCCACGGCTCCACCCTCGCCGAACTGGCCGGCGGCGGCGACCCCGACCGCATCCGCGCGGCCGTCGTGGACTGGCTCGCCGAACCCGTCCACGAACCCTCGGGCGCGGTCCGCGATGCCGCGGCCCGCTACGGGACGTCACCGGATCACGTGGAACGGCTCCTGCGCCGACACGGCCTGCACGACGCCGAAGGGCTCGTGGACGAGATCGGCGACAACCTGCCGCAGACGTCCCTCGCCGACTGGTTCGACACCCACCCCGAGGCCGTCGCCCGGCTCCGGGACCGACAGGACGCCGCGCGATTCGCAGCCGCCGTGCACGACCTCGGCCTTGCCGTCGGAAACGAGCACGGGACCGTCCCCGGACCGGCCACCGGCGTGCACCTCACCGACTTCCGGACCTGGCACACCGGCCCCGGACACCTCGGCCACACCACCGACGAGCAGCTGCGCGAGGCGGTCGCCCGCTGGTACCTCGAATCCCACCGCCAACTCGGCATACTCCCCGCGGGCATCGATGTCCGCGCGCTCGCCCGGCTCGCCCGTACCGCCGACTCGGCGGGCGGGACCGCCCCCGCCGAGTTCCACGACGCCGTCACCGAACTCCTCGCCGCCGACAGCCTCCCGCAGGCCGTCGATCTCGCGACCGCCCTGGGGCACGGCGCAGGTCTCGGCGACGTCCGCGCCCTGACCCGGGGCCTGGGAGTCGACGCCGCCGTCCTGCGCCCCTTCGGCGGGCTCCTCGGACACCACCTCGCCCGGCACGCCGCAGCCCCCGACGCGATCGACGCGGCCGTGGCCTCCTTCCGCGTCGACCTGGCGCACCACGGCTTCAGCACGGCCGACCTTCCGTCGCTGGCCGCGCAGGGGGCCACGGACCGGACCGTCGACCCCATCGGCACCGAACAGCTGGACGCCTTCGCCCACTATCTCGTCAACCAGCAGACGCTCGGCAGCACACCGCACTCGGCGGTCCGCGCATGGCGGAACCTGCCTGCCGCGGCGGCCGCCGCCCACGTCGAGACCTGGCGCGCCAACGACACCGCCGACGCCCATGACGAGAACCTCGTCCTCGGCACCGTCGACATCACGCCCCCGACCTGGGACCAGTACGGCCGCCTCTTCCACCTCGGACCGATCGCGAGCCGTGCCTTCCGGGCGCGCCGCGTGCTGCTCCCCGACGGCTCCGTCCGTGCCGAGATCACCCTCCCCATCAAGCTGATTCACCGGCCCGGCGAGGAACACGTCGCCGAAGCCGCCCGGCGGGTCGCCCGGAGTTCCGTCGACACCTACCTCAACGCCCCCCGCTACCGGCTCCCCAACGGCGATCTGCTGCATGTCACGGTGGAGTTCACCGATGCCGACGTCCCCGTCGAGCGCTACCCGGACGGCTACTTCAAGAGCCCCAGCAACGGCGTGCACCTCGTCGATGTCAGCCTCGAACCCGGTGGCCGCATGGAAGCGCGCCAGTGGAAGCTGCCCGGCGACAGCCCCGCGGTCTTCGCCCATGAGCTGACCCATCTGCTCGGACCGTGGGACTACTACCGCGAGCACTCGAACACCCTGCGCCCCGTCTACATCGACCGGGCCCTCATGGGCGGCCCGGTCATCGGTGACCACTACGGGCAGCCCGCCATCAGCCCGCTGAGCATGAACATCGGCCGACTGCACAACCAGCGGCTGATGCCCCGCGACCTGAGCCTGATCGGCTCGGCGATCGAGACCGCGTGGAAGACGGCCGGGCTCAACCCCGGCCCGCGCAACGACATGCCGTCCCTCCTTCCGCTCGACGTCGCCGAACGCGTGCTGCGCGGCAACCCGGCCACCGGAGCGGCCGGCCGCCTGGCCCCCATCGGCACCAGCGGACGCCTCCGCCCCACGCCGCACGGCGACATCAACCCCAACGGCACCTACCTCGCGTCCGGGGGCGGCCGGGAGAACCGGCCCGTCATGATGTTCCCCGAGCACTGGTCGCTGGAGGAGGCGGCCGCCGCGGTCGAACACGTACACCGCGAGCAGATGCGGCGCCAACGCATCGGTCCGGACGGTGAGTTCGAGGGGGTTCACCACGGGGTGCGGATCCGTGGCCACGCCCTGGCCGACGGCACCATCACCGACTTCGAGCCGTCGTCCCGGCAGGACGACCTCGCTCCGGCCCTGTTCGCCGACCCGGTCGACGAGCCGCACCCGACGCCCTTCACCAAGGGCGGAGCCCCACTGGCCACGCACCGGCTGTGGGACTTCCTCACACTCGGCGACCGGTCCCGCGGCATCGGCGGGCACCTGCGCATCGGTGGGCAGAACGACGAGAACGCCACGAACCCGTCAGCCGTGAAGTACCGACCGTTCGGCGGGACAACAGCCGCCAACCACACCATGCGCGCCGGCGCCTACGCCCTCGAACTGCAGTCCTGGCTGAACCAGCGCATGTGCGCCGTCCTGACCTCCCCGGGTCCGGCCGTCGCCGTCTCCGACGGTGTCACGAACCTCAACACCCTCTTCCCCGACCACTGGGGCAACTGGGCCATGGACGACGTCATCCGCTCCGGTCACCAGAACGCCCTCGATTCCGGGGCCTTCACGCTGCTGCCCTCGGGCGGACACCTGTGGCACGCCGTGATCCAGGGCGTCCCGATGCACGGCCAGGTACTCGACGGCGAGCACCAGTGGGTGCGGCCGTCCTGGCACCAGCCCGGACACGGAGCACCGGGAGCCCACGAGCTGCTGGCCGAGGCACGCGACATCGATTTCCACACCGCCGACGGCGCCCACTACCGGATGCACCGGATGCTCTTCCGCGGCGGCGAACAGACCACCGTACTCGTCCGCGTGCTGCACCTGCCGAACCACCGGAGCCCGGCACCCCTGCTCGAAACAGTGCAGAACACCACGCTGTTCGTCGGCGACTCCGAGGGCCTCGGCCAGACGTACCTGCGCTTCGCGGTCGAGTACGACGGCCCGGACAACGGGCCCGACGCCGCGCTGATCGACCAGGCGGCGTCCGGCGGCGGCGCGGACGACCTGCCCACGCTGCTCACCCCCGGAATCGGCGCACTGCGCCTCTCCGCCCCGCGGATACTCGACCCGGGGACGTGGCAGCCGCCCGAGGGTACGAACGACACACCCGCCTGGCGTGCCATGACCTCCGCGGCACTCGAACTCCACGGACCCGGCGCACTGACATATGAATCCGGTGTCGACGCCCTCGTACAGCTGCACACCGCGCAGGAACTCGCGCCCCACGCCGACCGCGAGCGCAGCGAGCAGGACCTGGTCGGCGCCACCGACCACCTCTTCCACGAGAACGCCGGAAACCGGCTGACGATCCCCGAGAACCTGCGGGGGCGCTGGACGGCCGACCGGGTGCGGCTGGCCGCGCTGCAGCACTCCTCCCACGGCCGCCTCGTCCCCGGACGGTCGGACTCCCGCCGACTGGTCCTGGAGGCGTTCCCCGAACCGGACGTCCGCCTGGAGATCCACCACGAGCAGAGCGACGACGGGACGTGGAAGATCGCCGACTACGAGATCCACACCGACGACGGCCCCGGTGCGCAGCCGCCGCTGTGGCGGCCGGAGGGCCACATGGCGGTGGCAGCGACCGGGCTCGGTGTCCACCCCGCGCATCTGTTCGCCCTCGGAGAGGAACTCGGCCTGCCCCACCACCAGGTGACCAGCGCGGCGGCGCTCCTGCGCGGACTCGGTGATCCGCGCGCCGTCGCGGCCGAACTGCGGCAGCTCGCCGCCCGGCTGGGCGGCGTCGACCCGGGACTGCTCACCGCGCGGACCAGCGAGCTGAACATCGGCGTCGAGCACTGGTGGGACCTCGCCGCACATCTGCGGAGCACCGGACACACGGTGGCAGAACTGCTCGTCGAGGGACCCGGCGGTGACCTGGCCGCGTCCTGGGAGCACAGGACACCGAAGGGCATCTCCGAGGACATCGCACTCCAGGCCCTCACCCTCGGCGTCCACCCGCGCCGACTCGAGCTGGTGATGGAAGCGGCACTGATCCATGATCCGACGGTGTTCGGCGAGCACACCCGGCCGCTCTGGTCGTCCGGGCTCACTCCCGAGCAACTGGCCGAGCAACTGGTCGGGCATCAGTGGCGCGGCAACTTCGGCGAGATGGCCCGGCAGTTCGGCGTCGTGCCGCAGGCGGACGGAGCGTCGGCCGCCTTCGCCCGGTGGTCGGGGGTTCCCGAGGAGTCCGCCTCCCAGGGGCTGCCGCTGAACCAGCTCACACTGGCGGACATCACGCACGCCGTGGCGCTGTGGCGGCTCGGCCAGAGCGACCCGACCGTCACACTCCACGACGGCTCGGATCCCCGACCGCTCGCGCTCCTGGCCCAACGCATCGGCATACGGGCCGACCACGCCCGGGTCTATCTCGACGGTCCGGGCAGGGAATCCGGTGCCCTCTCGCTGACGACCCATCTGGAACAGCGGTACCTGGACGCGTTCCACACGTCCTCACTGTTCACCGACCCCGTTTCCCAGATGGCACCCGCCCCCCTCGCGGTGCTCGAACTCGCCGACCACCTCGTGATCGACCCCACGCTGCTCGGCACCATCCCGAACCTCCGCATGGACAGCGGAGAAACCGTCTCCGCCCTGCTCCTCCAGGGCGGAGACCCGGCCGTCCTCGCGGGCTCGGTCCACGACCGCCTCAGGGAACTCGGCCTCGAACCCCGTGAACTGGCGTGGTTCCAGAACCTTTCGGTGACGGCCGAGCACATCGAGCGGTTCTGGCGGTACGTGGAGGACCACCGCGCGACCCACGGGGAACTGGACGCGCTGCTCACCGGCGACCGGCGAGCGGGCCCGGCCGCGGTGGCGAAGTGGGCCGCGCACGAAGCGGGGACGACACCCGTGCCCGCGCCCCTCGGATCCTCGTCCACGGCCCCGATCGGGCAGGAACAGGACCGGGCACACCATTTCTCGTCCACCACGAGCGGCCAGGCCGCGTCCACACCGCTTCCCGGACAGAACGACTCGCTGCCCGGCGCCTTGCTGGAACTGGCCAAGCAGCTGCGGCCCGTCGACGGGGAGGACCGGACCGGACTGGCCGACGCCGACCTGTTCCAGGGCAACAGCCCGGCCGCCCGCAATGCCCGGCTGGACTCCTTCCGCACAGCGGTGGTCAGAGCCGCCGCCACCACCGACGTCGATGAGCGGGCCGCCCGTATCGCCTCGGACATCAAGGCGAGCCAGTACTTCACCGACGGCAACACCCGGACGGCGACCTCGGCCGTCTTCGCGACCTACGCCGCGGCCGGGATCGGCCTCGATGCCACACCGCTGGAGGTGTTCGCCGCGATCGGTGAGGCCGAGGTGAACGCGGCCTTCGACCTCACCAACTGGCTCCGTGAGCGCCGCAACGACGAGGACGGGCCCGCGGTGGTCCCGTCCGTGGCGGATCTCGAACAGATCAACACCATGGCGGGGCAGTTGGCAGCGGCGGAGGCGGCACTCCAGCGGATCGGGGGGTACTGGCGCACCTACGTCCGCGACCATCCGACGGAGTCGGAGGAGGACCGCCACGAGAACTTCCTGGGCGAGCTGCTCGAAGACTCGGAGGCCGACTACGACCTGTGGTCGGAACGCCAGGAGATCGAACGGGCGATCAGACTCATCCGTCCCGGGGCAAGGGGAGCCTTCCTGGACACGGTGGCGCAGCGGCGCGCACCGGAGAACGAGGACGAGACCCTCGTCGAGGAGATCGAGCGCCTCATGGAAGCGCTCGGGCTGGACGAATGACCGGCACAACCATCAGCACTACGGATGACGAAGAAGAGGAGTGGCACCAGTGGCAGTCACGGAGACGCAGAGCGGTACCCCCGACGGCGTCGGCGGGACCGGGCCGGAGGAGGTCGGGGCGCCGGCGATGAGCCAGGCGCGCGCCACGGCGTCCGTCAGCAACGGCGTGATCGGAGCGGACCCGGACGAGTCGCATGCCGCGCCGGAGAAGAAGCCCGGAAAGAAGCCGAAGCCTGATCCCGAGGCAGGGGCAGGGGCTGGGGCTGGGGCAGAAGCGGAGGCGGAGGCGGAGACCGCAGTTACGGCGGTGACGGGGGAGGGGGCCGGTCCCGAGTCCGAGCCCGCGGCCGCCTCGGAGGGCAAGGCCGCAGCCGAGCCCGAGACGGCGGCGGGCGTCGCCTCCGCGCTACGGGGGAGCAGCGCGCCCAGGCCACCGGAGGCCGAGGCCGAGGCGAAGACGGAGGCGTCCGAGGCGCCTGTGTCCGAGGAAACGCCCACGCCCGACCCCGCGCCTATGGCCGCCGCCGCTGCTGCCGTCGGCACAACCGTCGCTCCGGCCGTGGCCACCACCGCCCGGTTCTCCTGGCTGCGGGCCGGCCGGCCCGCAGCCACCGCCGCGTCCGGCGGCTCGGGCGACGGGGCCCCGGACGCCGAGGCCGCCGGGGCATCGGGGAACCCGAACCGGATATCCCGTCCCATGGTCGCCGCCGCTGCGATCGGCGGAGTGGTCCTCCTCGCCGCTCCCTTCATCATCAGCGCCAACTCGGGCGACGATCCGAAGGACAACAAGGGCCACAACGCCGCCGCCGGATACGACGGTCCGAGCACCTCCCCGTCCGGGTACGTGCCCAGCGCCGAGCAGGACGGAGGCAAGGCTGCCGGTGGCAAGGCTCCTGGCGGCAAGGCACCCGCCACGAAGGGCGGCTCCACCGCGAAGGTGCCCCCGGCGCCGGAGAACAACGCCGTCGCCGACTCCGCAGGGAAGGACAAGGCGGCCGACAAACCGTCACCCGCCGGGAGTCACAGGGCACCCGCCAAGTCGGGATCCGGCCCCAAGGCCGCCGGCGGGGGAGCCGCGGCGGACACCAGCGTCAAATCCGCCGCCGTCCAGCAGTTCTCCGCCTACGCGGGCCCGCACTGCTCGGGCTCCGGCGTCTCCTACAGCGAGCACGGCGCGTCGAAGGTCGCCAACGACGACGACCAGTGGACGACCGCGACCGGCGGCTACTCGTCCAACGGCTGCAACGGCCGTTTCCGTTCCGTCCCGATGTCCGGGGACGGCAGCGACGCGGGCAACTACGCGACGTGGTCCTTCAGCACCGGCTCCGTCACCTCGGGCACCTGCCGCATCAGCGTGCACATCCCCGCCTCCAGCGACATCCGGCACGTCGGCGGCTCCCCGTCGTACTACACCGTCCACGCCGGGAGCAGTTCCTCCGGGTCGCGGCTCGCAAGCTTCACGATCGACCAGGTCAACCACCAGGGACAGTGGGTGGCGGCCCCGAACGTGAAGATCAACGGGGGGCGGGTGGCGGTCGTGCTGCACGACCGCGGCAAGGACTGGAACTCCCACGGCTCGACGGACGCGCACCACGCGGCGGACGCGGTCTACGTGAGCTGCAGCTGACGCCCGGCACCTCGGGCCGGGACATCACCGGGCCTCGGCCGATCAGCGCGGATGGGCTTCGGCCTGCTGTTTGTCTCAGGAGGACAGCAGGCCGAAGCCTCCGGGCCCTGGACCTGGCCCTGGACCGACGAGAGATCCGACACCCGAGGCCCCGTACCAGAGGCGGCCACGCCCCTGGGTGCCCGCAGATAGCGCGCGTACTCCGCCGCCCCGGGGTCGATACCTGCCGGGAGCGGGGGAACGATGGGAAGACAAGCCGACGTCACGCAATTCCTTGCGTAAACGACCGGCGGCCCGACCGAGAGGTCGACGGCCCAGTTGCTTCTCCGTGGCCCGGAACCCTCCCGGCGGCGCCGCGCTACCCCGGGCACACAGTGCCGGGACACCGGAGCGCCGGAGCAGACAGCGCAGAGTGGGAGCCTCCCATGAAGTTCACCATCAACGAGAAGTTGCGTGCCCCGCCCCAGCCGGAGCCGGGTGCCCGCGTAGCGGGAGCGCCCGCGGTCTCCGCAGGCGACTGCGGTCTGCTCCTTCTGAGAATCACCTTCGGCCTCCTCCTGGCCGGGCACGGGTGCCAGAAGCTCTTCGGCATATTCGGTGGCGACGGCCTTGCCGCAACGGGCAGGTACCTCGCAAGCCTGGGCTTCCGCCCCGGAGTGCTCTATGCCGTGATCGGTGGCGGGTCCGAATTCCTCGGAGGCATCGGCCTGGCACTGGGGCTGTTCACCCCACTGGCATCGGCAGCCCTGATCGGCGTGATGATCAATGCGATGGTGACCGTCACGGCGGCGCACGGACTGTGGGAGACACAGGGCGGCGTCGAGTTCAACGTGTGCATCGCGGTCGTGGCGCTGGCCATCGCCGCCATCGGTCCCGGCCGGTTCGCCCTCGACAGACCGTTCCGCTGGGGGAAGGGCGGCTGGACGGAAGCCGCCTTCGCCCTGTGCGTCGGTGGCATCAGCGCCGCCATCGCGCTGGCCCTGTGAACGTGGGCAGCCGGCACGGAGGCTGCCGACGACCTCAGGGGAGACGGGGGAGAGTCCGGCCGCCCGGCCACGTACCGGGCCCAGCGCCCTCTTGACGAGTGGACGCAGGCCGTCACGGGTTTCGACCGCGTACAGTCCGGCGCCCCGGTCGTGACCCGTCAATGACACCCGCGGGCATGGAGCCGGGCGGCCTCGCGCGTCAGGTGATCACGCTCGGCGAGGCTCGGTGCCTTCTGGGCCGCTTCGGCGTACAACCGTGCTGCCGCCGTCAGGTCACCCTCCCGCTCGTGGAGATACGCCGATACTGCGGCGTAACGAGGCAGTGAGTCGTCCAGCCCCACGAGCGCCGCCAGACCGGCGCGCGCCCCATCGGCCTCACCGACGGCCACCGCACGGTTGAGCCGGACGACCGGACTGTCGGTGAGGCGCGCGAGCTCGTCGTACCACTCGACGATCTGGACCCAGTCGGTCTCCCCGGCGGTGGGCGCGTCGGCGTGGAGCGCCGCGATGGCGGCCTGGGCCTGGAACTCGCCCAGCCGGTCGCGGGCGAGGGCCTTCTGCAGGATCTCGACACCCTCGGCGATCGACTCGGTGTCCCATCGGCCCCGGTCCTGCTCGGCGAGCGGCACCAGACTGCCGTCGGACGCGGTCCGGGAGGCGTGCCGGGCGTGGTGGAGCAGCATGAGGGCGAGCAGCCCCGCCACCTCGGGGTGGTCGATCGAGGCCGCGAGCTGCCGGGTGAGCCGGATGGCTTCGGCGGCGAGGTCGACATCGCCGGAGTAGCCCTCGTTGAACACCAGGTACAGAACGCGCAGCACAGTGCCGACATCGCCGGACCGGGCGAACCGCACCCCGGAGACGGTGCGCTTGGCCCGGCTGATGCGCTGCGCCATCGTCGACTCGGGCACCAGGTAGGCCCGTGCGATCTGGCGGGTGGTGAGCCCTCCGACGGCGCGCAGTGTGAGCGCGACCGCGGACGACGGCGTCAGCGACGGGTGGGCGCACAGGAAGTAGAGCTGGAGCGTGTCGTCCACCGCGGACGCGGGCCCCGGCGCCGGTTCCTCGCCGACGAGACCCTCACGACGGCGTCGGGCGGCGTCGGCCCGGGTCGCGTCCAGGTACCGGCGCCAGGCCACGGTGACGAGCCAGCCCTTCGGGTCGCGCGGAGGGCCGGCCGGCCAGACACGGACCGCCTCGACCAGCGCGTCCTGTACGGCGTCCTCGGCCGCCGCGAAGTCGGCTCCGCGGCGGACAAGGATGCCGAGCACCCCCGGCGTGAGCCTCCGGAGCAGGATCTCGTCCACCTCAGAGGGCATCGGAGGTCACTCCGTGATCGTGGCCGCCGTGCCCAGGAACGGACGCAGCTCCAGCCACTCGTGAATCGGCTTCCCACCGGCCCCGGGGGCGGCCGACAGCTCGCCGGCCAGCTCGACCGCGCGCTCGTAGCTGTCGACGTCGATCACCATCCAGCCGGCGATGAGGTCCTTGGTCTCGGCGAACGGGCCGTCGGTGACCGGCGGGCGTCCCTCGCCGTCGTACCGGACGAACGTACCTCCGGGGGCGAGCGCCTGGCTGTCGACGTACTCGCCGGTCTCTTCGAGCCGGGACGCGAAGTCCTCCATGTACTGCACATGGGCCGAGATCTCCTCCGGCGTCCATCGGTCCATGGGTACGTCATTGACCGAAGCCGGGGCGCCACGGTAGTGCTTGAGCAGCAGGTACTTGGCCATGGTGGTTCTCCTCGGTGCTGGTGCGACCCATTGTGGTCGCTTTCATAGCAGGGACGGAGCCGGCCGAGCGTTCTCGACATCGCCGCCGGATTTTTCTTGATGACTTTCCGTGTGACCCCCTTCACGTCCAGTCGTCGGGCGGGGCGGGCTTTCCATACGGTGAGCCGCGCCGGCGCACGACGCCCCGCCGTAGCGTGCGCCTATCTCCAACTAGCGTGTACGGCAAGGCTGTTCAAGGAGCTTGCCGAGCTCACCCAAGAGCCCTGGTAGGGTCCGCGGCGAGTGTCCATAGCGCGATGGAGAGGGTTCATGAGGCTGCTCCCGCTGTTTCTCCGACGGCCGATCGAAGCGGTGTACGAGCGCCGACTGGCCGCCACCCTGGCGGGGCTGCCACGCCCGCAGCACGTCGGGATCATGCTCGACGGCAATCGGCGCTGGGCTCGGCAGGCCGGTCATGCGGATGTCCGGGAGGGGTACCGGGCGGGAGGCGCCAAGACGACCGAGTTCCTCGGCTGGTGCTCTGCCGACGGAATCGAGCGCGTGACCCTCTTCATGCTCTCCGACGACAACCTCGGGCGCCCCGCCGAGCAGCTCGGCCCGCTGATCGAGATCATCGAAGAGACGGTCCGGGACATCACGGCCGTGGGCCGTCCCTGGGAGGTCCAGGTGATCGGCTCGCTCGACATGCTGCCCGGTTCCAGTGCCCGGGTGCTCAAGGAGGCCACTGCCGCGACGGCGGGGCGCGGCGGGCTCAAGGTGGACGTCGCGGTCGGCTACGGAGGCCGACGGGAGATCGTCGATGCGGTGAAGAGTGCCTTCTCGGAACACATGGCCGCAGGGGGCGACCCTGCCGAACTGGTCGAGCGGTTCGAGATCGAGGACATCTCCCGGCATCTGTACTCGCCGACAGCCGACCACACCGACTTCATCATCCGGACCTCCGGCGAACAGCGGCTGTCCGGCTTCCTGCTCTGGCAGTCCGCGTACGCCGAGATGCACTGGGTGGACTGCTACTGGCCGGCCTTCCGCCATGTGGACTTCCTGCGCGCACTGCGCTCGTACGCGAATCGTGAACGGCGATTCGGTAAATGACCGTGATCAGCGCCGGCCCGGTCACCCGGGGTGACCGGGCATGTGCCCGGACCAGGATGCGGCCTTCGCGACAAGGCTGCTACAGGTTGACACCGCCCGTGACGTCGATCTTGGTGCCGGTGATCCAGCGCGCGTCGTCGGAGGCGAGGAAGGCGACCGCGTCGGCGATGTCAGTGACCTCGCCGATCCGGCCGAGGGCGGTCAGGCTGATGTTGCGTTCCACGTTCGCCGGGTCGGCCAGCACGTCGGCGGTCATATCGGTGCGGGTGAAGCCGACCGAGACGGAATTGACGGTGATCCCGCGGGGACCGAGGTGTCTGGCCAGGGTGTGGCTGAACACCTCGAGGGCGCCCTTGGTGAGCGGATAGCCGATGCCGTGGGCGGAGGCGATGCGGGTGGAGACGGATGAGATGTTGATGATCCGGCCACCGTCGCGCAGTCGTGGCAGCAGCCGCTGGGTGAGGAAGAACGGCGCCTTGATGTTGACCGCGATCATCTGGTCGAACTCCTCAGGGGTGAGAACCTCGATCGGCCGCCCCATGATGTTGAGCCCCGCGTTGTGAACCAGGATGTCGATCATCGATTCCCCGTGCGCGCGCAGTCCGGCCTCCAACCCGGCCATGAGCGTGTCCACGTCGCCGGGAACGCCCAGTTCGGCGCCCACGAGGAAGGCCAGGCCACCGGACTCGGCGATGGTCGCGGCGGTCGCCCCGGCCGCCGCCTCGTTGCTGCCGTAGTGCACAGCTACCAGTGCGCCGTCCCGGGCCAGGCGTTGGGCGATACCTCGGCCGATACCCCGGCTGCTACCGGTGACCAGCGCGACTTTGCCACTGAGATTTCCCATGCCCACTCCTTGGTCGCGTTCTGCGGAGATCCCCCACCCTCCGGCCGATCGAGGCCAGTCTCACCCAAGCATGTTGTTCATGCGGTCGCCGGAGAACCCGCGTACGGGTCGGAAGGCATCGCCCTGAACCAGGACGGTTCGGTTGCCGGCTTCGGCTACGAGGATCACCTCGTACGCACGGATCGGTGCATCGCACCCTCCAGAGCCGCCCGGGTCTCGCTCGGGGAGACCACCTTGCGGGGGCGACGGGCTTCGACGTGCGAGCATCATCGCCATCGGCACGCTCTCGGCGAGCTCCGCAGCCTGGGCCGCATCCGGCGAGGTGACCACCAGTTCGGGCAACCAGGGGCAGACGTACCACTCCTTGCGGCGCTTCATGGCGCGCAGCCGGTCGAGCGCCTGCCGGGTCGTGATCCGGACCAAGAAGGCGCGGTGGTCGAGCGCCTGCGCCAAGTCGACCTGGGCCCACCGCAGCCAGGTCTCCTGGAGTACGTCCTCGGCGTCGGCCGCCGATCCGGGCATCTCGTAGGCCACCGTGAAGATCTGTTGCGGTGGGCGACAAAACTCTCGGTCGCCGGCTCGGTGGCGCGGCCGCCGGTCCCGGTCCCCGGATCAGTGGCGTGGCGAGGGCCGCTCACCCGCGATCTGGCTGAGCACTGTGTCGGTGGCCCGTGCACCCAGCGGCATCGCGGCCTGGCGGTTCATCCGAAGCGGCAGGTCCGAGGGCGCGGCCGAGTCGCCGACCGTCGGGGTCGAGGCGTCGAGCACCGGCCGCAGCCTCCCCGCCTCCTCCAGGGTGGCGATCGGACAGGCGAACTCGGCCGCACCGGGACTTCCATCTCAAGAAGCGCGGCGAGGCTTGCAAGCACGTCCGGGCGGTCACCGCCCTGGCCCGTCGACGAGCCGGAGTGCTGTGGGTTCTCCTGCGCGACAACGGGGTCTTCACTCCGTCCCACCGGTCGCGCAGGCGGCCTGACTACGTCATTGAGACTCCTCCGGTTTCAAAGGTTCGGCCTCAAGACACCGCCCGATCGATCCCCTGTGACAGCATGTGAGGCAGATCGCACCATAGGGGCGACTCCGGCCTGCTCGGTTGGGTTCAGCTGGTCAGCGACTCGGCTTGACGCAGGTCCGGTCCCGTGCGGGTAGCTTTCCGGTGGCCAAGTACCGGTTGACCTGATGGTCCACGCAGGCGTTGCCGTACTGGCCGTAGATCGCGTGCCGGTTGGCGCCCCTGAGGGTGAGCAGTTTCGAGCTCGGCAGCAGGTTGTGCAGTGCCACACTGCCCGTGTACGGGGTGCGCGGGTCGCCGGTGGCGGCCACGATCAGGGCAGGGGTGTCGTGACGGACCTGGGTGGGCTTCTCGCGGGGCCGGTCCCAGAATGCGCACGGCCCTATGTTGTTGGTGAGGGGACCGAACAGGGCGTGCTCGGCCCGGTTGCGTTCGATGTCCCGCCAGTAGCTCTCCTGGTTGCGCGGCACGGCGACATCGCCGCAGAGGATCGCGGTCTGCACACTGCCGTTGCGTGACCCCTCACCGGTGAGCGTCCCTCGCAGCATCGCGGCGAACTGCGGCGACAGCCGGGTGGGTTGGCCCGCCGCGGCCTCGGCGAGCACGGACAGCTGCTCCCCGAACGCCGCTCGCGCCTCGCCGGTGTCGTCCGCAGTCCCCGAGAAGACCACGAAGGGTACCTGTGTGTCGTCGAGCCGGAACGTGTCCGCGCCGGTGCCGACGGTCAGCGGATGGCGCGCGGAGGCTGCGACGAGGTGGTTGATCGTGGCGAGCACCTGTCCGCGTGTGCGGCCCAGACCGTAGACGCTGTTGCGGTGCGCCGCCCAGGCGGCCCAGTCGGCGAGCGCCTGATCGTTCTCGCGCTCCACGCCGCGCATCAGCCGGGGGTTGTAGCGGCGCGGATCCAGCGCCCCGTCGAGGACCACCCGGTCGTAGCGTCCGGGGAACATCTGGGTGTAGACCGTGCCCAGGTAGGTGCCGTAGGACCAGCCCAGGTAGGAAACCTTGCGCTCACCGAGCGCACCCCGGACGACATCCATGTCGCGGGCCGTGTTCCTGGTGGTGACGTATGGCAGCACGGATGCGTTCGTGGCCCGGCACTTGTCGGCCAGCCCCTTCTGCAGGGTGACCTGACGCTCGAAGCTCGACCGGCCTGGACCGGCCGAGAACAAGGAGGAACCGACGGGCCAGTCACAGTCCAGCTGGGCGCTGCGGCCGACGAAGCGCGGGTCGAAGCCGATCACGTCGTAGCGCGCACCGGCCTCCTTCATCATCTGGCGAACGAGCGGGGAGTAGCCGAGGCCGGGACCGCCCGGCCCGCCGGGGTTGAACAGCAGCGAGCCGATCCGATGACGGGTGTCGGCGGCGGCGAGCCGGGATATCGCGACCTCGAGGGTACGTCCGCGGGGGGCGGCGTAGTCGAGCGGGACGGTCACATCGGCACAGCGTGCGCCGGCCTTGTCCAGCTCCTGGCCCGTCGCATCGTCCGGGCCCAGGACACAACTGCGCCAGTCGAGGCGCTGATGGTAGAAGCGGCCGAGACCCGCCCCGGCCGTCACCGCTCCGCCGTCACGGCCCGCGGCTGTCGCCGTGGTGCCGGGCAGTGCGGTGAGGCAGGCGGTGAGGGCGAGGCCCACGGCCGAGGCGCGGCGCACAGCTGCGCTGATGATGGTCACGTGGTCTCCTTGGGTGCGTGAGGCTAGCGGCACAGAGGGTGATGACGAGAGCGAGCAGAACGCGGCCGACCGGCCCGAACCACCGGCCCGAGCCGGGCCGAATCCACCCCGCGAATCCGGCGGCGGCGCCGCACACCGGATTCCGGCGTGTCCGGACCGTTCCGCCGATGGGGCGGACCGGGCCGACGGGGGAGACGGCGGTCGGGAAACGCGGAGCACATCCTCAGTCGCCCGCTGCCCCGGTCCTTCTCGTCATGCGGCCAGCCTTTCACCACACCTGACACCGCGTCATCGTCTCTCGGCAGTACGGCGCGCGTACGTCAGGCGTCCTACGCGGCCCACAGGGCAGGGCGGCGTGGTCGCCGCCGCGGTCGGCACATGCACGCGGCCGACCGCCTACTTCGGCTGTGTCGCGATCTGGACCAGGTTGCCGCAGGTGTCGTCGAAGACGGCGGTGGTGACGGGGCCCATCTCCAGGGGCTCCTGGGTGAAGCGGACGCCGAGGTCCCGCAGGCGCTCGTACTCCGCCTTCACATCGTCGACGGCGAACTGGGCGAGCGGGATGCCGTCCTTGACGAGCATGTCGCGGTAGGGCTGGACGGCCGGGTGGCCGGCGGGCTCCAGGAGAAGCTCGGTACCGCCGGGCTCGTCGGGTGAGACGACGGTCAGCCACCTGTCCTTCTCGCCCACGGGGACGTCGTGCTTCTTCACGAAGCCGAGGATCTCGGTGTAGAAGTGCAGGGCCTTGGCCTGGTCGTCGACGAAGATGCTGGTCAGGTGGATCTTCATGGTGCGCTCTCCTGCGGTGCGGGTGTGTGGGCACGAGCCGTCGTTCGACGATCTGTCGCAGTGGTCAACACGGTGAGGTGTTGGGAGACCGCCGGCGCGAGATGCCGAGCCGATGCTTCATGGTCATGCGCACGCAGATCTCGAACAGTGTCTGTCCGGACATCTCCATGAACTCGTCGAGTATGGTGCGGCAGATTGGGGTCGACCGAGGACTTGAAGAGTTCGTCGACCATGACCACAGGCTAAGGGCTGTCCCCGCAATTGCTGGTCGTCACTGGGGAGCGACACGCAGATCCCGGGTGTACCGGTCGAACCGTCTGCCGTCCTTGCTGTGCGGCTGCTCGCCGCGAGTGAATCCCGCCCGCCGCGCGACCGCGGCGGATGCGGAATTCTCCGGCTCCACCTGGATCACCGCCTCTTCCCCGCCCTCACCGGCCGCGTACTGGGACGCCAGGAGCACCGCGCGGGTGGCCAGGCCACGCCCCCGCCAGAACGGATAGAGGCCGTAGGCGACATTCACCTGGCCGGGAGCCAAACCCTCTCCCGCGAACCGCAAGTCGATCGTCCCCGCGAGCGTTTCGTCGGTGCCCACCCGGATACCGAACGCGCGGAGCGGTCCGGCAGAGTCCCACTGTTCCCAGCAGTGCCGGAAGTACGCTTCGACGCCCTCACGCGTGCCGGGACCGCCATTGAGCCAGCGAATGAGCAGCTCATCCTCCCCAGTGAGATGTGCCTCCACATCGTCCAGGCGCAGCGGGGACAGGGTGACGATCTCGTCGGACAGCATCACTTCATGCATCTGCCGATTCTTGACGCCGAAACTGCGTCGTGCCATCGGATTCCTACGGGGCGTCGCGCAGGGCGGAAGGCGCGGACGAGGTCGGTCGGTGAGCACGGAGGCAATGACCTGTAGGACGCGACCGGGAACGGCGCGTCAGGCAAGGGCGAACTTCGCCACGTACTCGTCGAAGGGCTCGATGCCGACATCCGCACGGCGCTCGTCCATCTGCTCGGGCTGTTCGCAGGGCCATGGAACCGGTGCCCCGTCCTTCACCCCGGCGATCTGGGTGCCGTAGATCTGCTCGCGGCCTTCATTGACCAGCGTGCGGTCGCGCAGAAAGGCCAGCTCGCGTGGGCTGGCCGAGCCTGCCGACACCGCCTGACCCATCAGCTCAAGAGCGCGACGCTGGACGTCGAGCTGCCGGTCGGCATGCTGGGCGACCAGCCACGCCGCGCGCGCGGCCTCCTCACCGACGGCTTCCGCCGTCGGCCAGCCGTACTCATCCATGATTGCGGCGAGCCGGTCGCCGTGCTGTGCGGTCAGCCGACGCCACGCCAGCTGCTCGGCCGGGTCATCACTGTTCGCGCGGATCGAGGAGCGGTGATCGGCCGCAGCCATCTCCGTGAGTTCCGCCGCCAGTGCGGCAATGTAGTGCGCCACTCTCAACTCCGTGGGTTGGTTGATGTGTTGTGCTCGTCGCTCGCAACCCTAACGGCGTAAATCGGGTGTAAAGACCATTCTGAAGAAGGGTGACAAGGGCTTCCGAGTACAGCGATAATGGATCTACACCCGGATCCCGAGGCGGACCCCTGTGAGGGCAACGGTGCCGTGAAAGACGCAGGCACGCCGGTCGCATGGCCCGGCCACCGCCCGGAACTCTTGACGGCATGGGCCGACCGCTGGGTTCGTTGCGGCGCCGCCGATGCGGGCCCGGTCGATGTGGCTTCCGCCAGTACGGTGGTGACTCCGCTGGCCGGCCAGGACGCCTGTTCGACTCCCTACGTCGGCACGGTCCTCACCGGTCGGGGTTGTTTCGAGTCCTACGGGGACAAGATCTGGGCCGGGGACGACGAGTGTCACCAGGTCGGCGGGGCGGGTTCGGGCGGGTACTGCAACTACGACATGCGGGAGGACGGCCAGGTGGGTTTCCGCGTCGTCACGCGGAACGGTGCCACCGGGCCGAACGACACCACGGGCGCCTGGACCAGGTGGCTCACGATCGGCTGAGCCGCAGGCACGGAGAACACCGACCGGCCACCTACGGCCCGCCACCGCATGTGTTCCGTGGCGGCGGGCCCCTGCGGGGGAGCGGGCTGAAGCGTGCCTCCTCGACGAGGCCATGAGAGCAGACAGGCTCGCCATCGCCCTCCAGACAGCACTCCGCCTTGCCCTCATCCTCCTCATATGGATTCGCGGACGGGAACGTTGGGTCGCGCAATTGGAGAGGCACGTCCCCAGCCCGGCGTGACAGCATGCGGCAATGGCCTTCCGACACCCCGACGGCGACTACGCAATCACCGCGATGTATTCCGTACCCGATGACGCCTGGTACTTGGAACTGGACCTCGTGGCCGGGCAACGGCAACTCGTGACCGCAGTCGTCCCCGATGAGGATCCGGCACGGAAGCCGACGGTGTGCTTCAATCCGCGCGGGCCACACATGGAAGTTCCCTATGAGGTCATGTGCTGGTTCATGCGCCAGGTCGATGAAGAGATCCGCATCTCCCGTGCCTGGATGCGGCTGAGCCCCGAACTCGTCGAGATCATTTACCAACTCCGTCAGGAGCACATGGGCGCCATCGACGATGACACCTTCCGTCATGTCCTGGCGGGGTTGCGCGCCACGGTCCCCGAGGCAGACGTCCCCGCCGTCCTGGAGGCCGCCTTCGGGCGCAATCCCGACGGCACCACCACGGATCATCCGCAAGCGCCCTGGCCAGTAGATGGTCAAGGAGACAGGCCCTGAGCGCGGTCGCCCGCATGCTCGCACCAGCGGAGGTCTGGGACCTTGCTTGGTCCGGGGCACTCTCTCGCTCTGCCGCCGACGAGAGCCGCCAAGTCAGCTGATATCACGGCCTGTTATCCACCTGCCGGGTATCGCAGTGTGGCAGGCAGGATCATGGACATGATCTACGATCCGAACGATGCCACCTCGTTCCACGACCGGCTTGCCGCGCACTCCCGACTCACCGACTTGGCCCTGGCGCCGGATGGCGCCCGCCTGATCGCGTCCGTGCGGTCGATCAACGACGCCGGAACCAGGCACGTCTGGAAGCTGTGGGAGATCGACCCCTCGGGCGAGAATGACAGCCGCCTCGTGGCCGGGTCCGTACAGGGTGACTTCGCGCCCACGTTCGCCGCCGACGGGACGCTGTTGGTCCTCTCCGGACGCGAGAATACGGACTCCACCGGCGAAAAGAGCGACAGCCAGGGTGTGTCGCTGTGGGCGCTGCCTGAGCACGGTGAGGCCAAGCAGATCGCCCACCACCCGGGTGGCATAGCCGACTTCACCGTCGCCAGGAGTGCCGACACGATCGCCTACACCGCTGACCTGCTGCCCGGCACGGCAGATGCAGCGACCCACGCCGAATCCCGTCGCGAGCGCGAGAACGCCATGGTCAACGCGGTCCTGTACGGGGACGTTGCGGCCTGCGGCAGTGGGGCGGCCCTCGGTCCGGATGAACCGCACACATTCGTCCAGCGCTCCGACGGGGCTCCGGTGAACGCCGGTGGTCAAGGCCTCGAAGGCGCCGGCGACATGGCGCTCTCGCCGGACGGATCACTCGTGGCCTACACACGGTCCGCGACCGGCCATGCCCCGGACACGAACTCCGTAGTGGTCGCCGACGCGGCCACCGGCATCCAGCACCTCACCTTCTCGCGCCCCGGCCATCAGTACTACCGCCTGGAGTTCACCGCCGATGGCTCGGCACTGGTCTGCCAGCGCCAGCGCGAGGAGACCTACGACACGGAGTGGCGAATCACGCTCGTCGCGTTCGACCTGGCGTCCGGCGAGGAGACCGACCTCCTGCCGGAGTTCGACAACTGGCCGTGGCCGGGGCGCGCGGTCCTCGCTCCGACTCCTGGCGATGCCACGGTGTGGTTCACGGGGGACGAGCAGGGACACTGCCCGGTCTTCCGCCGCGACGCGGACGGCACGATCACTCGCCTCACCGCGTCCGGCGCATACTCCTCACTGAGCGTGACGCCCGATGGATCCACCCTCTACGCACTGCGCAGCACGATCGACGGCCCACCTCAAGCGGTTCGGCTCGACATAGTCACCCCCGTTCAACACCCCACCTTCCTCAAGGCTCCCGGCGGCCTCGACTCGCTGCCCGGCACCCTCACCGAGGTGCACGTCCAAGCGGACGACGGTTTCCCGTTGCGCGCCTGGCTCGCCCTGCCCGAGGGCGCTTCGTCCGACCACCCGGCACCCCTGGTCGTCGTCCCGCACGGCGGACCGCAGGCGTCCTGGAGCGCCTGGACATGGGTCTGGAACCCCTGGCCGTTCGCGGCCCGCGGCTACGCGGTGCTGCTGCCGGACCCGGCACTGTCCACCGGGTACGGGCAGCGGATGCAGGAGCGCGGCCGGGGCCAGCACGGTGGCCAGCCCTACCGTGACGTCATCGCACTGACGGACGCGGCTCTGGCACGCGACGACCTCGACGCGAACCGCACGGCCCTCGCCGGCTGGTCCTACGGAGGCTATCTGGCCAACCGGGCGGCAACCCTCACCGACCGCTTCAAGGCGATCGTGTCAGCCGCCGGAATGTGGAACCTGGAGGCGTTCCAGATCGAGACGGATCTGCACGCGTACTTCCGCGAGATCTTCGGTGACCCGAGGACACGGCGCGAACGATACGAGGCCAACTCGCCCCACTTCGACGCCGTGAAGATGACGACGCCGATGCTGATCGTGCACGGTGGCAAGGACCACCGTGTCCCGGTGGGCCAGGCCCTCGGTCTGCACAGCGATCTGCGGCGGCTCGGCGTACCCGTCAGATTCCTGCACTTCCCGGACGAGGGCCACATCATCGGGGCGCCGAACCACATTCGGATCATGTACGAGACGGTGCTGAACTTCCTCGACCACCATGTCCTCGGCCAGGAGTGGCGGCGCCCCGCAATGCTCTGACAAGGCATGAGGCAGTCCCACGTACGCGCCGATGGAACCCCGACGTCCGGACCGGGCGTCGGGGCGCCGACCCGAGTACGGGAACTCATTGTCGTCCTCGGCACACTCGGAGTCCTGGCCGGTCTGGCCGTCTACAGCGGAGACGTCGACCTGGGAAGCGCCAGTACCCGGATCGCACTGACCGGGGCCCTGTACGCCGTGGCCGCGGCGTTCTTCGTGCCGAGTCTGTGGGTTCGGCTGGGGCGGTGGCCGTACCGGTGGCGGGGGTGGCCCGTGGGGGCTTCGTGGGCCCGGCGCAGTCGGAGCGGCGGCAGCACGAGGCGGAGGTGGCGCGGTACCGGGAACATCCGAAGCCGCTGTACCTGGGCGCTGCGCCGTCCGGCATGCAGGCGTCCCACGCCGCGGTCGGCCAGCCTACCTCAGCGTCGAGTACCGCACCGACCAGGAGAACGAGTTCGCGTACGTGGCTCTCAGGGTACGTCCACCGCTCATGCCTAGACCCCGATGCTCCGAGCTCAAGGAGAAGGACGTGACCTGCACGGTGGACGCGCACGGCGAGATGCGAGCGGTCCGCGACTTCCCCGGCGGCGGCCGCTCCGTCACCCTCACCCGCCGTCACGGGAACGCGGAGGCCGAGGTCACCAGCCAGACCCTTGACGAACCCGGACTACGTCAACTCCTCAGCACCCTGCACCCGCTGACGGGCACGGAGCTGGAGCGTCTGATGAGGGACAAGAAGATCGACCACAGATTCTGAGCCCTGTGCGCTCCGGGACGTTGGCAACCAGACGTCCAGGGCGGCCCCTGCAGCCCACCTCGGAGGAGTGCTGCGGCCACCTCGTCTCACCTCATCTCGCCTCCGCGCACTCCTCCACGAAGGCGCAGAGTCGGCGGATCAGGCTCAGGCAGGTGGCGGGGTTCGTCGTGTGCTCCATGTGGGGTGCGTCCTGAAGCCACGTTTGCCACAAGCCGTCCGGGCCGAGAAAGGGCGCGGTCCGGTCACTCCCGAGATTCAGGTCGATGAACACGAGGGCGCCCATGACCACGGTCTGGTCGTAGGCGAGATCAGGGCGGCGAAGATAGCGCTCAAGATAGGCGGCCAGCAGGTCGGCGTCGCGCGGTGTGCCGAAACCGGCCAGAGTCACACAGTAGGCCAAGCCCGCACAACAGACTTCGCTGGCCAGCAGGAGCTCCCCGAGGCGCTCACGGAATTCTGTCCGGTGTGAGACCGCGATGAGCCAAGCGGCGGTCCTCCGCTCACGCCATCCGCCCTCCAGGAGGGTAGAGATTTCGTGCGGGGTGATGAGTTCGGCGTCCTCACGGAGAGCACGCGCGAATCGGTCGTGCTCAGGACCCTGCATACGCAGCAAGCCGCCACCAAGCTTCAGATAGCGGCGCTCGGGTACGACATAGCGGCGGACCAGGGCCAGCAGCTCGGCATTCTCGTGGGCATGGCGCATCACAGACTGATCCTGGCCCGTTGGTACACACTTTCACCAGCCCCTGTCCGAGAGGCACGGGTCACTATCCGAAGGACGGGTGTGTGACGGCTACCACGACATCGAGCGGCTTCCGAGGAAGATGGCGAAGCGAATGTGACAGCGCATGTCGTGAACATCCCGGCGGCTCCGTCTCAGAGCAGAACGCAGTCATCGTGTCTGTCCCGCACCAAGGAGACCCAGCGCGCCGATCCTGCGGATGGACAACGTCCTTATCGCCGTCGACGGCATCGAGGATGCCGTGGCCCGTCTGCACACCCACGGCGCCGAACTCGTCGGTGCGCCGGCGCAGTTCGAGGCCAGCAATCGACTCCGCTACGCCCGCGCCTGCGAGCTGAACCGGACCACCCGACATGTACGCATCCGCGAGCGCCTCAGCAGCAATCATCGGCAGATTCTCCGGGCGTCAGATCCTGCGCCAGACCTCCCGCCGGTTGATCGGGGCACTGACCTGACCTGCGGCGATCGAGCGGAGTAGTCGCGGTGTCGGTCATGTGTCGGGGCTGTCGGTCCGATGGCGGCGTCTTGTCGGTGGACCCTGGGAACTTTCCAGAGATCCCGCCGGGCATCCGTCCGGCGGGCGCACCGGACGTAAGGAATCACCATGACCACCGACATCACGATCATTGGCGCTGGGCTCGGAGGGCTGACTCTCGCCCGTGTCCTTCACGTTCACGGCATCCCGTCCACGGTCTACGAGGCCGAAACCTCTCCGACGGCCCGTATGCAGGGCGGCTTGCTCGACATCCACGACTACAACGGCCAGCTGGCCCTGCAGGCGGCAGGCCTGATCGACGCGTTCCGCGGCCTCATCCTGGAGGGCCGCCAGGCGATGCGTGTCCTCGACCGGGACGGGACCGTCCTGCTCGACAAGGCCGACGACGGCACGGGCGGACGTCCCGAGGTACAGCGCGGCGAACTGCGCCGGATCCTGCTCGACTCGCTCCCGGCCGGCACCGTCCGGTGGGGCCACAAGGTCAGCAGCACCCGTGCCCTCGGCGAGGGCCGCCACGAGGTGACGTTCACCGACGGCAGTACCACCGTCACCAGCCTGCTGGTCGGCGCGGATGGTGCATGGTCACGGGTTCGGCCGCTGCTCTCCACCGCCGCACCCGAGTACGCGGACACCTCGGTCGTCGAGACCTATCTGTTCCACGCCGACACCCGGCACCCGGCCGCCGCGAAAGCGGTCGGCGGCGGGTCGATGATCGTGCCTGCGCGGGGCAGGGAGATCTTCGCTCACAGGGAGAGCGGCGACACCCTGCACGCCTATGTGGGGCTGGCCAAGCCGCAGGAATGGTTCGACGCCATCGATTTCACCGATGCCGCCGCAGCCACTCAGCGGATCGCGAAGGAGTTCGATGACTGGGCGCCGGAACTCACCGCGCTGATTACCGAAAGTGACACCGTGCCGGTCCTGCGCCCCCGCTTTGCCCTGCCGACCGGGCACCGATGGGACCGGGTGCCGGGAGTGACCCTGCTCGGCGACGCGGCCCACCTCTCGGTCTCGAACGGCGAAGGCGCCAATCTGGCCATGTACGACGGCGCCGAGCTCGGTAAGGCCATCGCCGCGCACCCCGACGACGTCGAGCGCGCCCTCACCGTGTACGAGCAGATCATGTTCCCCCGCAGCACCGAAGCCGCCGCCGATGGCATGCAACTCAACGAGCTCCTCTTCGGCGACGACGCCCCCCACAGCCTGATTGCCGCCTTCATCGAGGACGAAGAGACCGCATGAGCACAGTTTCGTACGGCTGCTGACGCAGAGCCCGGCCCACGATCCGGACCGTCCGCCTCCCGGGCGCGAGTTCTCGGACCGGTTGTCTGATGCTCTCGATGACTCGGGCGAAGCTCTCCTCTCCATGGACCGCGCCAATCTGGCGTGAGCAGCGAACTAGCCCGCCGTCACGTCGGCCGGGGCGACCACGGCGGTGCCGCCGTGCATGAATCCCGCGAACATCACATACATGCCCGCGAGCAGGGCGAGGCCGTACAGGGACACCAGCCCGGGATCCTCACCGAAGTGGGCTCTCGTTCCCCACAGGCCGAGCAGCTGCTTTCTGATGGAAGATATCGGCGGATCAGCTGTAGAGGAGCGATGCCCCGAGCTAACACCTCGTGGACTGATGCGTGGTCCAGAAGACGCTGACTCGACATCTGCGGGAGAAGAGGGAAGAGGACGTGCTCGCACATCGTGAGGTGTATCGGGAAGTGCCACCGAAGGTCGAGTACCCCTTGGCGGAGCGCGGCATCTCGCACAATGAGGCTCTGGCCTCATCGGGGAATGGGGCATTGAACGCATGCGGCGAATCGGGTCCGGAGAAGGGAACCGTCGACGGTTCCGGGGCAGCCCAGCGATAGACGCGACCGAGCTCGATCGTAGGCCGGGAGATGTGCCCCCTCTGCGTACCAGGAAGAAAAGGAGATGGATCCCCGGTGGTGACACCTGGAGTGGCCACGCCGACCCCTGTGCCGGGCGCAGCTTGGATGCGGCATCATCATCCGATGCGGTGTTCGACCAAGTTCACCACCGGGGGCTCCCCGTCCCACCTCAACACACTGATCCCGGTGGAAAAGGCTCCTGGGGGCCCTACCGCACCGCGGATTTCGGCGGCGGCCCGTGCGCAGGCGCACCGGCTACGCGATGTGGCCCGATCCGACCGGCGACGGCTCACTGCGCGTGGCCGGTTCCAGAGAGGCGAGGCATGCCATCTCCTCCTCCGAGAGCCGCAGCCTGTCGGCGGCCATGTTCTGCGCGAGGTGGTCCGGATCACCGGTGCCCGGGATCGCCAGCACATGCGACCCCTGCTGCAAGGTCCAGGCCAGCCGTACCTGCGCCACGGACACCCCGTGCGCACGGGCGACGGTGCACACCGCCTCGCTGTCACGGGCAGCCGGCCCCGCCTCGCGCCCGGCACCGGCGATCGCGAAGAACGGCACGAAGGCGAGGCCGAGTTCACCACAGCGCCGTAGGAGAGCCTGGTTCTCGTTCGACGCACCTAGCCCGTACGGGTTCTGCACGCAGACGACCGGGGAGATGGCCATGGCCTCGGCCAGTTGCTCCGACGTGACGTTGGAAATGCCGAGGTGGCGGATGAGCCCGGCATCGCGCAGTTCCGCCAACGCGCCGAAGTGCTCGGCGATCGAGCCGGTCCGCCGACTCGGCGGCACGCGCAGGTTCACCACATCCAGGTGATCGCGGCCGAGTTGGCGCAGGTTCTCCTCGACCTGGTCGCGCAACTGCGCCGGGGTGGCCCACCACCACGCGCCCGAGGCATCGCGACCGGGCCAGACCTTGGTGGTGATGACCAGATCCTCCGGGTACGGCGCCAGCGCCCGGTTGATCAGCTCGTTGGCGGAGCGCGTCGCCGAGAAGTAGAACGCGGCGGTGTCGATGTGGTTCACACCGAGCTCGATCGCCTGCCGGAGCACGGCGATCGACCGCTCGCGGTCGCGCGGCACGCCGCGGTCGAAGGGCGCGGTGCCGGTCAGGCGCATCGCGCCGAACCCGACACGGTTGACGGTCAGGTCACCGAGTTGCCACGTATGCGTAGGTGTGGTTGCCGTGGTGTCCGTCTGTGGGCTCATAGAAGGGATCTCCTCTTGCAGGATGGAATGCGGAACTTGCCGGCTGGAATGTGGAACGGATGGGTGGCGCGGCACGTCAGGCGCCTGGCAGGTGAATACCTCGAAGCGGGGCCACCAGTACCCGGGTCAGATTGGACCCGGGTACGAAAAAAGCCTCCCCGGCGGACCTGAGTCCGCACCGAGAAGGCTCATGCGATGACTGGCATCCTAGCAGGTATGCCAGGGCGTCCGCCACCGAATCACCGGATGCGAGGGCTTCGCGGGCGGATCTCCCGGCGGCAGGGGGGCCAGGTGTGTCGGATGGGGGAGGGGGTGGTCATGATGGCACGGGCGCACGGGGCAGGGTGAACAGAACGCGGTCCAGGCTTGCCGCCGCAAAGACTCATGCCGAAGCGGAGGCCACACGGTCGGTCACCAAGGTTCGGCCTGACGGCATGGAACCCCTGGGTCGATGTGCACCTCACAAGGCGCTCCACATCACAGTGATCCCGCCGTGCCTCATCTGGCACGACTGGATTGCACCCTACCCGTCGTGAGGTCCCGTCCGGACCCTGAGAACCATGGGGGACACCGAAAGCACATCAGGTCCGGACAGTACCGACAATGCGTTTCGCGCCCTTCTTGAAGGTGCTACCGCTCCTCGTCCGCCCGCCCCACCCGACTGCCCGTTCTGCGACCTCCCGCAGGACCGATACGCCACCCACTACGAAGGCCACTGGGTTCTTCTCGAACCCCGCATCATCGTCCCCGCCCACACCGTGCCGCCGCGCCGACGCTGGATCATCACCTCGGACGGAGCCGCGATGAATCTGTGGGACGCCGAACCTCTTCCCGGTGCCCAGTGCCGGATCGCGCACCGGACCGTCTGCCCCTACCTCCAGCCGGACGACCCCTGGCCTTGGACCACCGCACTCCGACAGGAGAATGAACGGCGGGCGCTGCGCCTGTTCAACCTTCCTGAGGACTGGGGCCTCCCCGGCACAGGCTGATCGAGAGATCGGCTTCGGCCACTGTGTACGCCTGGGCGTGCCCCGCGCATCAAGAAGCCGCCCTCTCCGGCAACGATTAAGCTTCTTGTCTTGAATGTGAAATATGTCCATTCGAGTGAGAGGGGCAGCGCCATGAAGGCTGCGGTCGTGACGGACTTCTCCAAGCCGATGGCGATCCAGGAGCGTGAAATCCCGCGCCCCGATGTCCAGCAGGTCCTGGTCCGGATGGAGGCCAGTGGACTGTGCCACACCGATATCCACGCCGCTGCTGGTGACTGGCCGGTCAAGCCGAAGCCGCCGTTCGTTCCCGGCCATGAGGGGATCGGCATCGTCGAGGCCAAGGGAGAGCGAGTCGACCATGTGGAGATCGGTGACCGCGTGGCGATCGCTTGGCTCGGTCAGGCCTGCGGGCACTGCGATCACTGTGTTTCCGGCTGGGAGACCCTCTGCCTGAAGCAGGAGAACAGCGGCTACTCGGTCGACGGTTCCTTCTCCGAGTACGCCGTCGCACACGGTGACTACGTCGTCAAGGTTCCTGCCGGCATCGACCCGCTGGACGCCGCTCCGCTCACCTGCGCGGGTGTGACCACGTACAAGGCTGTCAAGGTCAGTGGAGCGGCCCCCGGCAAGCGGGCATTGATTTCAGGCATCGGCGGCCTGGGACACCTCGCCCTGCAGTACGCGCGGATCGCCGGAGCCGAGACGATCGCCGTCGATGTCACGGACGAGAAGCTTCAGCTCGCCCGCGACCTGGGAGCCGATCACGTCATCGACGCGCGCACCCAGGACGTCGTCGAGGAGACACACAAGGTGGGCGGCGCGGACGTCGCCATCGGCCTCGCCGTGTCGAACGCTTCCTTCCAGGCCGCGTACGGTTCCTTGCGTCGCGGAGGAACCCTCGTACTGGTCGCACTGCCTGCGGAGGGCAAGCTCGAACTCCCCGTCTTCGAGACGGTCCTGGAGGGCAAGCGCGTCATCGGATCCATCGTCGGAACCCGGGAGGACCTCGCGGAGGTCTTCCACCTGCATGCGCTCGGCCGCACACGCGTCATTCGGGAGCAGCGCGCGCTGGACCAGGTGAACGAATCGATCGCCGACATTCTGGCCGGTCGTGTGGCAGCCCGGATCGTGTTCGACTTCGTGGGCCGCCGGGCGGAACACTGATGCCGCTGACGGCCCCGAGGCCGACGCCCCGATCTCTGTGCCCTTGTCCTTCTCCGCCCGCCATTTCCCGCCGGGGATCGTCGTGGCGCAAGCCCCGTTCCTTGGCCTGGATCCACTGGTCGAGCGAGAGCGCGCACAGGCGCTGGAAAAGCTCCACCTTTGGCCGGTAGCGGCGGTAGAGACTGGCGATGCAGGCCCCCGGCGCGCGGCGATCGCCGCCACCGATGCATGCGCCCCGTCCGCGGCCAGGACCTTCCGTGTGAAGGCCTACCCGTTGCTTTGTTCATTTTCAGCGGTTCTGGTTCGACTTCCGGGCTCTGTCACTATTTTGGGGCAGCTGGGCATCGATCTTGTGTGATGGGTGGGGCTCGCGTCGCGGATGTTCTGTTGCCAGGTGTCGGGGTTCAGGTCGAGCGAGTGGCACTCACGGATACGGAGGTTCGACTGGCTGTGCGGTCGCAGGCCGCGTCGGCCGCATGTCCCGATTGCGGACGATGATCCTCAAGAGTGCACTGCTACTACCCGCGGGCTCTGGCGGATCGTCCGGTCGCAGGCAAGCGGGTACGACTGGAACCACGGGCCCGCCGACTCGTGTGCGGGAACGATCGACGCGACCGGCGGACGTTCGCCGGGCAGGTACCGAACCTGACCCGGCGCCACGCACGCCGCACGGATGCTCTCACTGCCCAGCTCACCGATCTGGCCCTGTTCCTGGGCGGCCGGGCAGGAGCACGCCTCTGCGAACGCATGGCCATCGGCACCCGCAAGGACACTCTGCTCCGGCTGATCCGCGCGCTGCCGCTCCCGTCCTCGGGCCCGGTCCCGCTTCTCGGCGTCGACGAGTTCGCCGTGCGACGCGGACGGAACTACGCGACGATCCTCATCGACATGTCCACCCACCGTCCGGTCGACGTTCTTGCCGATCGCGCCGCGAACACCTTCACGTCCTGGCTGCGAGATCATCCCGAGGTGCGGATGATCTGCCGCGACCGCGCCGGCTCCTTCCGCGACGGAGCCCGCGCGGGTGCTCCGCGGGCCCGGCAGGTGGCCGATGCCTGGCATCTGCTGCACAATCTGGCCGAAGCGGTCGAACGCGTCGTGGGCCGGCACCGCGCCGTACTGCGAGAAGGCCTCACGTCCTACGACGACCGGACCGAAGACGGCCAGACTCGGGAGAACCCGGGCCGCGCGGAGCTGGACATCCATGGACGGCCGCGGCCTCTGGTCGCCCGCACTTGTGAACGCCACCAACAGGTCCACGAACGCATCGAACGTGGCGACAGCCTCCGTGCCATCGCACGCGATCTCCACCTCAGCCGCGGCACGGTCAACCGCTTCGCACGGGCCGCCGACGCAACGGAACTCCTCCTCGCCGCCACCCACCGCCCCACGCTGATCGACGATTACCGCCTCTGTTTGCACCACCGCTGGATGGAGGGCTGCACCAACGCCTCCGCTCTTGCCCGGGAGATCCAGCAGCTCGGCAATCGCGGCGACGTCAACACCGTCCGCCGGCACTTGAAGCCCTACCGCAACGGAACGATCCCACAAACCGCCCCCTTGCCTCACATGACCGTCCGTCGGGTCACCGGCTGGATCACGAGACGCCCCGAGCACCTCACGGACACCGAGCGCAAATACCTCACCGAACTGTGCGAGCACAGTCCTGCGCTGGCCACGACCACCACATACGCTCGCCGTCTGGCACTCATGGTGAGTGAACGACGCAGCGAACACCTGGCCCTCGACGTCTGGACCGCCGATGTCCGCCTCGACGGCCAACGCGAACTCCGCACCCTGGCCAACGGCATGCGACGCGATCACGCAGCAATCCAGGCTGCCCTCACCACCACCTACACATCGGGAGCAGTCGAAGGAAACGTCACCAGGATCAAGCTGCTGAGGAGACAGATGTACGGCCGAGCCAACTTCGATCACCTACGACGCCGCATCCTGCTCCCACCGCGATCAACCAGCCGCCGCCACCCCCAAAACGGCGACAGAACCTGGAAGTTGAGCCAGAACCCACTGTCGTGTACGAAGCCAGTCACCGTCGACCCCGCCAAGGAACAGCGCCTGCACCGGGCGCTGGACCCCTACTTCACAGTCACTGTCACCGAACAGGTGGAGTACCCCATGGCCCTGGCCGGACTGGCCCTGGACTTGGTGGGGATGACACCGTGCGCACGCCACGTGAACCATGCAGACCTGAGCGATGACGGCTTCCTGCCCGACCAGGTCACTGTCTCTGTGCTGGCCACCGCCTACCAGCCCCGTCGACCACGAGTGGGCGCCTGCGCCTGCTGACCGACGAGCAGTGCGCACGCCTGGCGCCCTGTCTTCCCCGTAACGCCGGGAAGACAGGGCACCCGTTCGCCGACCACCGTCGCATCATCGACGGGATCATCTACCAGTACCGCGCCGGGCTCCCATGGAGAGATCTGCCCCGCGAGACGTTCGGCCCTTGGCAGACAGCGAGGCACAACAGCTACCAGCGCATGCCGAGGGTATCGAGTTCGGCCCGCCGTTCCGCATGGAGCTTGTCCGCCCGTTTACGCACGTTGTCCAGCCATGTGCCGAGCTTGACCACCACGGGCCCGCCAGCACCGTCCTGACGGTCTGTCGGGACCTCCACCGCCTCCAGCTCCTCAGCGTGCTTCCGGGGCACCCGAAGATGCCCCTCACGAGCGAGGAACCGCCGTGCGGCTGCCAGGTTGAGGGCCCACCTGTCGTCCTGCGTCCGTTTCACCGGCCGCGCGCCCTGGGATCTGGAAGTGCGCACCGCGAACGCGTCAAGCCGCCTCTTGCGGCCCTGTTTGCAGCTTCGTCGCCGCTGCAGGCGCCACCAAAGTTCGGTGGACAAGGGGGCGTGAACATGCTCGGGACGTTCGCGCGTGCGGGGGGGGGGTATCGGGGAAGGCGTGGTGGCGAAGTGCTGCCAGCCCTGGCAGGCGGTCACCGGCCATGCTCCGCGGGCAAGGTCCTGGCCGGCCAGGGGTGTGCACTACGGCGGCGTCGCCGCTGAGGCCGGCCGAAGCCGGGCCGGGCTGACCCGGCGGCGGCCGAGGCCTCGGCCGTACCGGTATCCGGGGGCGAGACGCCCATGCAGCCGCGCGGTTGCGCCTGGAGCCTCGGGCGCTCGCCGCGCGGGCCTGGTCCCCGACCTCGCCCGGCGCGTCCCGGAGGCAGGCGTGGGTCAGGTACCGGACGGGGTGTCAGGTCTGGTCCCGGACAGCGCGTCGGTGTAGATGCCCGTCATCGCGGTCACAGCCCGTCGGCGGTCCAGGGCCGGGTCCAGGCGGTGCTGGATGTTGATTCCCAGGGTGCCGCCGAGCAGCGCCGCCGCGACCGCCTCCGGGTCGGTGACGTGCGCACCGGTCGAGCGCAGGTGGTCGGCGTACAGGCCGCGGATCTTGGCGTACTCCTCGGCGTACGTCGTGCGCAGGGCCGACTCGCGGCTCGCCGCCTCGATCAGGAGTGTCGAGAAGATGTGCGCCTCGGGCCGGGACATCAGGGCGAAGTTCGCCTCGATCAGCGCCTCGATTCCGGCGTCCGGCCCGGCGACGGCCAGGCGCTCGCGCATGAAGTCCGTGCCCCATCGGAACGCTTCCTCGATCACCGCCTTCAGCAGCCCGTCCTTCGAGCCGAAGTGCCAGGCGACGGAGCCCCGGCTGATGCCGGAGCGCTCCGCCACGGCCTGGACGGACGCTGCGGCGGACCCGCCCTCGGCGGCGAGTTCCCACGCGGCGGCCACCAGCCGGCGCTGGGTCTCGGCGGAGATCTCCTGCTTGCGGGTCGCACCCACGCGGTGTCCTTCCCAACGTTGCGGCGGCCTGACACGGCCGATTCTGTCACGTCGGCCGAGCAGCGCCGGGCCGGCGAGCCCTTGCCTATGCTATCGGTCCAATTCTATGCTGAGCGTCCAATAACTAAGGAGGGTTCGTCATGGAACTGATCGACCTCACCAGGACGCTGGACCCCGCCGACCGCGAGCGGCTCCCCGAGCGGCTGCGCCCGCTCGCCCCGGTGATCGCGCCGGCCGTGGCCTACGCGCACCCGACGGGCGAGGGCCGAGAGCAGTTCGCCGCCGCCATGCACTGCAGCGTCGAGGACCTGCCCGACGGCGAGGGCTGGGGCGCGGAACTGCTCACCGACTTCAACTCCCACCTCGGCACCCACGTCGACGCCCCGCTGCACTACGGCTCGACCTGCGAAGGCAGGCCCGCCCGCACCATCACCGACATCGCCCTGGACGAGCTGTGGTGCGAGGCGCTCGTGCTGGACCTGCGCGACCGGTGCGAACCGGACGCCCCGATCACAGTCGAGGTGCTGGAGTCCGCCCTCGCCGACAACGGCGCCCCGGTCCCGGCCGGCGGAGCGGTCCTGCTGCGCACCGGCCAGGAGCGCTACGGGCTGTCCGACCCTGAGTTCTTCCGCTACCCGGGCATGAGCCGCGAGTCGACGCTGCTCCTGGCCGACCTCGGGGCCAAGGTCCTGGGCACCGACGCCGCGGGCTGGGACCTGAGCTTCCCCGTGATGGCGCGCAAGTTCCGCGACAGCGGCGACAACTCCGTGCTGTGGGATGGCCACCGGGCCGGCCGCGAGCGGGAGGTCTTCATCGTCCAGCAGCTGACGAACCTCGCCGCGCTGCCCCCGTCGGGGTTCCGGGTGGCGTTCTTCCCGATCAAGATCGCCCGCGCGAGCGCCGCCCCCGCCCGCGTCGTGGCCTTCGTCTGACCCCCGATCCCCGCCGACCGACCCCTGCACCCTGCTGAGGAGAGGAACCGACCATGAAACTCGCAACCGTGGAGTACGACCGCGCCGAGCGGACCGCGCTCGTACTCGACCAGGGCGAGCGCCTGCTGCTGCTCGACCGCGCCCACCGCCTGGTGACCGGCGAGCACGCCCCAGCGCTGACCACCATGCAGACGATCATCGACGGCGGCGAACCCGTGCGGCAGACCCTGGAGCGGCTCGCCGCACAGGCTCCGCCCGAAGCGGTCATCGCCGCATCCGAGTTGCGCTGGCTCTCCCCGTTGCCCAGGCCCGTACAGATCCGGGACTTCGGCAGTTTCATGGATCACTTCCGCAACGCCCGCTCCCGGATCCAGGGCATCCCGGCCGACCAGGTCGAACTGCCCGCCATCATGCTCGAACGCCCTCTGTACTACGTGACCAACCGGCTCTCCGTGACCGGCCACGACAGCGACATCCACTGGCCCGCGTACTCCTCCGTGCGGGACTACGAGCTGGAATTCGCCTGCGTGCTGGGCCGCGACGGCACGGACATCCCCGCAGCGGACGCTCCGTCGTACATCTTCGGCTACACGATCTTCAACGACTTCAGCGCCCGCGACACCCAGTTGGAGGAGATCGCCACCGGGCTGGGCCTGAGCAAGAGCAAGGACTTCACCGACTCGAACGTCCTGGGCCCGTGGATCGTCACCGCCGATGAGCTCGGCGACCCGTACCGGCTCACGATGACCGCCCGCATCAACGGCGAGGAGGTCAGCCGGGGCACGTCCGCCGACATGCACCACACCTTCGCCGACATGATCGCCTTCGCCTCCCAGTCGACCCGGCTGCATGCCGGAGAGGTTCTGTGCTCGGGCACCGTGCCCACCGGCTGCGGGCTGGAGCACGGCCGCTACCTGGAACCGGGCGACACCGTGGAACTCGAAGTCTCCGACCTCGGCGTGCTGCGCAACCGGGTGGTGTCATGAACCGCGAAGCACTCATCCTCGGCGTCGGCGCCACCCCCTTCGGCCGCCACCTCGACCGCAGTGCCGGCGACCTCGTCGGCCAGGCCGCACACGAGGCACTGCGCGACGCCGGACTCACCCCGGCCGACGTCGGCGCAGTCTTCCACGCCACGGTCAGCCAGAAGGCGATCGACGGCCAGCACATGATCCCCGGCCAGGTCGCCCTGCGCCCGCACGGGTTCGCCGGGGTACCCGTAGTGAATGTGGAGAACGCCTGCGCGGGCGGCGCCACGGCCCTGTGGCTGGCGATCGCCCACGTACGGGCGGGCCTGTCGGACGTCGCCCTGGCCCTCGGCGTGGACAAACTCGTCTGCGCCGATCCCGCCCAGGGGCTGGCGGTGTTCGACGGGGCCATGGACATCGCCCACCGCGAGGAGACCCTGGCCGCGCTCGCCGCCCTGACCGAACCTCTGCCGCCCGAATTGTCCGCGGATGGCGACCGGTCGGTGTTCACGGAGATCTATGCCTCCCTGGCCCGCGCCCACATGCAGCGCTTCGGAACCACCGAAGCCCACCTGGCCGCGGTCTCGGCGAAGAACCACGCCCACTCCGTCCACAACCCCCGGGCCCACTTCCGTCGGGCGTTCACCGCGCAGGAGATCCTGGCGGCTCGGCGGGTGGCGTGGCCGCTGACGGTGCCGATGTGCTCACCGGTCAGCGACGGGGCCGCCGCCGTCGTCGTGACGCGCGCCGACTTCACCCGTGACGAGTCGGCCGTGGCGGTACTGAGCAGTGTCCTGCTGTCGGGCACCGACCGGGCGGCGAACGACGCCGGGCGGCACATCGGCCGCCGGGCCGCGCTCGCCGCCTACGAGAAGGCCGGCGTCGGTCCGCAGGACGTCGACGTGGCGGAGGTCCATGACGCCACTGCCTTCGGCGAGATTCAGCAGGTGGAGAACCTGGGATTCTGTCCGATCGGCGACGGCGGCCCGTGGTCGGCATCGGGCGCCGGCGCGCTCGGTGGCACCGTTCCGGTGAACCCGTCCGGAGGACTCCAATCGCGCGGCCACCCGGTTTCCGCCACCGGACTGGCGCAGGTCTTCGAACTGGTCACGCAGCTGCGCGGCCGGGCGGGCGAGCGCCAGGTCCCCGACGCGCGGATCGCCATCGCCGAGAACGGCGGCGGCCTCTACGGAATCGAGGAGGCGGTGGCTGCCGTGACCATCCTGGGGAGGACCCGATGACGCCCGGCTACGCGGACCTGATCCTGTCGGCGCTGCGCCGGCGGCCCGAGCGCACCGCCTTCCGCTTCACCGGCGACGACGGGACAAAGCACACCTGGACCTACAGTGAGACTGCGGAACGGATCGAACGCACCGCGGCCGCGTTCGGACGACTGGGCCTCATGCCCGGCAACGGGCTCGCCCTGCTGTGCGGCCCGAACCCGCAGGCGTTCACCGTCATGGCCGCCGCCTGCCTGGCCGGACTGCGCTACACCGCCCTGCATCCGCTGGCCACCGCGGACACGGACCGGACCGTCCTGCGCGACAGCGCGTCCGACTGTCTGGTCGTGGACGACACCCGCTTCGCCGCCCGCGCCCGCCCCGACGGCACCAAGGCGATCTCCCTCGCCGAACTCGACCGCATCGCCGCAGACACACCCCCTGGTCCGAACGACCCGCGCGGCCCCGCGCTCTACCTCTTCTACACCGGCGGCACGACCGGCGAACCCAAGGGCGTGATGCTGCGCGACCGCTCACTGCTCGCCAACGCCTGGGCCTGCTCCACCTGGGCCTGGCCACCGGACACCCACTTCCTGATCACCACCCCCATGTCGCACGCCGCCGGGCTCCTCGTCGCCCCCGGCCTGCTCCACGGCGCCGGCTTCGAGCTCCACCCCTCCTTCGACCCGGACCACGTCATCGACGCGATCGAACGCGACGGCGTGAGCGCCACGTTCGTCGTTCCCACGATGCTGTACGCCCTGCTCGACCACCCCCGCCTCCTCGCAGCCGACATGTCGGGGCTGAACTGGGTCCTCTACGGCGCCGCACCCGCCGACCCCACCCGGCTCGCCCAGGCACACCGGCTCCTCGGCCCCGTGCTCAGCCAGCACTACGGCCAGGCCGAGGCCCCCAATGCCCTGACCGTCCTGGACCCGGCCCAGCACCGCGACGACCCGCACGTCCTGGGCAGCTGCGGCCGGCCGATGCCCGGCGTGGAGATCGCCCTGCTCGACCTGCACGGCCGGCACGTACCGGCAGGCGAGCCCGGCGAGCTGTGCGTCCGAGGACCGCTCGTGATGGACGGCTACTGGAACAAGCCCGAACAGACCGCAATCGCGCTCGACGGAGGCTGGCTGCACACCGGCGATGTCGCCCGCCAGGACGACACCGGCCTGATCACAATCATCGACCGGATCAAGGACACCATCATCACCGGCGGATTCAACGTCTACCCGCGCGAGGTCGAGGACGCCCTCGCGACACACCCGGCCGTCGCCGCCAGCGCCGTCTACGGCACCCCCGACCCGCACTGGGGCGAAGCCGTCACCGCCACCGTGGTCCTGCGCCCCGGACAGCAGGCCACCCCAGCCGATCTGACGGACCACGTCCGCGCCCGCAAGGGCGCACTCTGGGCCCCGAAACTGCTCCATCTCGCCGATTCGCTGCCCCTCACCGCCCTTGGCAAGATCGACAAGAAGAAACTCCGCAACCAGCCCTGAACAGGGCTCGGGCGCGCAACCCCCTCACTTCCTCAGATGACACACGGCCGGCGCCGAGCGCACCCTGGCGCGTGCTCCCGCGTCGGCCTCACGCTCGGTTTCTCCCATGGCCTTCGGAGATCGGCTGCCAACGGGCGGGAGATGACACACGGCCGGCGCCGAGCGCACCCTGGCGCGTGCTCCCGCGTCGGCCTCACGCTCGGTTTCTCCCATGGCCTTCGGAGATCGGCTGCCAACGGGCGGGCGAGACTGAGTTGGGCGTAGGCGGCGAGGATGAGCCAGGTCCACCGGTCGTCCGCTTCCGGGGCGCGGATCCTTGGGCAGGCCCAGCCGAGAGTCTGTTTGAACAGAGGGAGTCGCACAGGCATTCCGCGTCGGGGTCGAGGTTGTCGCGGGTGCCGGTCCCCGGAGCGGTCATCGGGCGCTGTTGGTTGTGGTGGTGAGGTCGGAGGCCAGGTGGACCGTGGTGGACCCTTCGTCGTGCAGCTGGACGGCGGTGGGCAGCAGCTGGTGCAGCTCACGTACGACGTGCAAGGGTACGACCCGGTCGCGGCCGGCGTTCTGTGCCTCCACGACGCTGAGCGGCACGTCGAACAGGACCGCCACGGGGGTGCGCTGCCAGTAGCGGGCGTGGGCCACCAGCCCGGCCCTGACGTGAGTCTGCAGGTTGGTGGAGTCGGCGATCGACGTCGAAGCCCTCGTCGGCGCCCTGCACCAAGCAACAGCCGAGAACCAACTCCTGCACCAGCAGCTGGCAGACCGTACGGCCGCGCTCCGCTCGCTGCCTTCTCAGCGTCAACCGCAGGCTCCCCGTCCAGAGGGCAGGCAACCCGAAGCCGAATTCGAGCGGTGAGGAACAGCCTCTGCCCGGGTGCTCCACTCACTGCGGCCACGCCAGACGCCTGGCGGGGCCGATGATCGTGCGGTCACGAAACCAAGGCCGCACACACCGAACGACTGCTTCCACGAGGCCTTGCGTGCGCTGCCAAGCTCGGCCTCGACGGGCGGCCGGCCCGTCGCCGCCCGCGACCGCCGGTCCTACGGGAGACCGGGAGCGCTTTTAGCGCACCAGGAGATCGATAGCGACCTTCAGCCGGTCGAGGTAGAACTCCCGTGATGCGGCTTGATGCTTGAGGCCGATCGATGCGCTGATCATCGTCTGTGCGACCAGGGGGGCCGCGTCCTGTCCTGACTCGACGGCGATTGCGTCTGTGATCAATTCCTCGAAACGTCGCGGTGTGGTTTCGACGATCTCTCCGAGGAGGCCGGGGTTGTCCTCGATGACCGCCGCGACGTCGCGCGTCAGCGGGCCGATGTAGCGGCCTGCCCACTGGTCGAACGCTTCAACGAGGCGCTCTGGAAGGGGGCATTCGGTCTCGGCCAGGACGTGTTCGACCGCTGTGATGTCCCGCTCCAGGGCCTGGGTGACCGCGGCACGGAACAGAGTCTCCTTCGAGGAGAAGAGAAAGTAGAGCCCGGGCCGGGAGATGTCCGCAGCCCGCGCCACTTCCTCCATCGAGGTCTTCCGGTAACCGAATCGCGCGAACGTGACCATCGCGGAGTCCAGAACCAGGGTCCGGCGATCGGTATCGGCGACTGTCGACGGCGGGTGGCCGATATCGGGACTACTCATGGAACGAGCATACGAGCGAGAGCCGGACTATACAAATCAAGTCTAGTACGTATAGTCGGTGCCATGACTCACGCACTCATCTCCACGCCCTTCGCTGCCTCCAGCACGGCGGACGAGGTGCTGCGAGGCGTCGATCTCGCCGGCGTCCGCGCGATCGTGACGGGAGCTTCTTCCGGACTCGGGATCGAGACAGCTCGTGTGTTGGCCGCTGCCGGGGCGGAAGTGACGCTCGCTGTCCGGAACACGACTGCGGGTGACGCCGTCGCTGAGACGATCGAGAAGTCGACCGAAGGGATCCGTCCCCGAGTCGTCCGGCTCGACCTTGCCGATAGGAGCTCCGTCACACGATTCGTCGACGCGTGGCGCGGCCCGCTTCACCTGCTGATCAACAACGCTGGCGTGGTCACCGGTGGCCTCGAACGGACGCATGAAGGCTGGGAACTGCAATTCGCGACAAACCATCTTGGCCACTTCGCCCTGGCCAGCGGCCTTCATGACGCCCTGGCTCTGGGAGCGGCCGACCGCGATGGAGCACGGATCGTCTCGGTCAGTTCGACGGCGCACATGCGTTCCGGCGTCAACTTCGACGACCTCCACTTCGAGCGTCGCAGCTACGACCCGCAGATCGCCTACGCCCAGTCGAAGACGGCGAACTCTCTCTTCGCCGTCGAGGCGACCCGTCTCTGGGCGTCCGACGGCATCGTCGCCAATGCGGTGAACCCCGGCGGTATCGCGACAGGACTGCAGCGGAACTTCACAACAGAACAGAAGGAGTCGCTCGCCGCGGCCGAGGCCGCCGGAGTCTTCACCTATAAGACGGTCGAGCAGGGGGCCGCAACCAGCATCGTCGCGGCCGTCGCCCCCGAGTTCGCTCACTCCGGAGGCCACTACCTCGACGATGCACAAGAGGCCTACACCGTGCCGGACGACGCCGACCTCGCGCAGCACTCGCATGGTGTCAAGGAATGGGCGCTCGATCCCGCCATCGCCAAGCGCCTCTGGACTGTCTCGACCGACCTGCTTCACGCCTGATCTCTCGACGTCGCGCAGATTCTCGCCGTTGCCGAGCTCGATAGATCAGAGGCCCCGGTCAGCCGTTCCTCAACACGCTGGACTTGACAGAGAAATCGTCGGTGGCGAGGTGGCGGTAGGTGTCCAGGCACACCCGCCAGCTGTCGGGGTAGCGGGCGGCGAAATCGGACTTGCCGCAGCCCGGCGTTCCGATCAGCGTGCACAGGGTGCCGGCGGTGAGGTTTAGGATGATCATGAGTCCTTCCGGCGCAAGCGGGCGGCCCCGGCCTGGTGGCCGGGGCCGTGATGTTCGGTGTTCGCGCCCTGGCGGGAAGAAGGAGTCTTCAGGCGTCGCCCTCGCGGGTGTTGCTGACGTATCCGATGGCGCTGGCGACGTAGCCGCTGTCCATGAGGCCGCCGGCGCCGTGGATCCGGTTCCGCAGCTCATCCAGCCGTTCCCAGGCGATCCTGAGTTGCTCGGTCAGCCACCTGGTGTCGTTGTCCGCAGCGGGATCGAGGCGGTTCTCGATCGTGGTCAGGCGGCCGGTGTCCGGGACACTCGCGGCAAGGTAGGCGTCGGCACGCAGGAGCTCCTCGGCGGTGAACTCTTTCCTCAGCCGTGGTTCCACTTCGGCCTTGAAGGTGCCGCCGTAGCGGGTCATGCCGCGGATGTCCACGGCCAGACAGGCGAGCTGCCAGTCGCTCCAGCCATCCTTGACGCTGTGCTCGCGGAACCTCATCGGCGGCCGCCCTTGCGCAGGGTGACCCAGGTGGTGACCAGGGCGGCGGCCACGCCGATCGCACGGTGGGCCGCCTCGTCCAGCTCCATCAGCGCGGTCCCGGGGCCGGAGGCGTCCTGGACGGCCTTGGGGTACTCGGTGCCCTCACCGCCGGCCTTGCGGACGACGGTGGCGTGCTTGATGCAGCCGCTCTTGCCTGCCTTGTTCGCGAGCCGGAGCAGCGGTTCGCGCCTGTCCAGGATTGCGTGGGTGATCGCGTTGATCGCGGCGCCCGTCAGCAGGGCGCTGGCGGGGACGCGGTATACGAGTGTGCGGGTGACGGCGAGGGTGTAGGCGAGTTGCACGGCGGTGTAGGACGCGACATTCCCTTGGGTTCCAGTAGGTGTCGTGCACTGTCGTGTCACTCCGGGCGGTGAACCGGTGCCCGACAGTTCCCGAACCGGTGTCGCGGACGTCGCAGTTGTTGCTGAGATGCGGCCGTGATGGAGAACAGGCAGCTGCGGCTGCGGCCCTTCTTGGTACGGTGCCTTCGGGGGACCGGTACTGGACGGTGCTGAACGAGGACGAGCTGGTCCCGGTCGCCGAGGTGGACGAGTTCCTGCGGCACGTGCGGTTCGGCCGGGACCAGGCCGAGACCACGACCTCAACGTACGCGGGCGCGATGAAGTTGTTCCTGACCTGGTGTGGTCACTCTGGCCGGGACTGGCGGGAGTGCGCTGGCCGACTCGGATCGTTCATGCTCTGGCTTCGGCATGCCCGGTTGGACGGCGGCACGGTCGTGGCCGGTCCGGGATGCCAGCCGGTGCGGGGCCCGCGTCGGGTTAACACGGTCTTGGCCGCGGTACAGCACCAGGTGGCCGTGGGAAACGCCCCGACGGCGGTGCTGGGCATGCTCTACGAGATGGCTGATCATCGTGACCTTCCTGTCGAGGTTCGGGGTGAGGCGGTCGGGCCCGGCTACTACGCCAGGGCCCGGCACCGGGCGGCGGTGCCGGACGAGCCGGTTGACCGCGTCAGCGACGAGGAGGTTCTGGCCCTGTTACGGGCCTGCCGGACAGCACGTGATCGGCTGATCGTGCTGCTCATGGCGCGGGCCGGGCTACGCCGTGGGGAAGCGGCGGGGCTGCGTCGCGAGGACATCCACTTCCTCGTCGATGCCAGGTATCTGGGGTGCTCGGTGCCGGGTTCGCACCTGCACGTGGTGCGCAGGGACAACGGCTCGGGTGCGTGGGCGAAGTCGCGGCGGTCACGGGCGGTGTCGGTGGACTTCCTGCTGGTGCAGGCGTTCGACCAGTACGCGGTCGAGCGTGCGAGGTGTGCGGAGGCGGTACTGGGCGACGTGGTGCTGGTGAACCTGGCCAGGCCACCGGTCGGTGCGCCGATGAAGCCGGGCGCGGTCAACGAGTTGCTCGTGCGGCTGTCGGCGCGGGCCAGGCTGGAGCGGGTCGCCCATCCGCACGCTTCGCGGCACGCCTTCGCCACCAATGTGGTCGAGGCCGGCGGAGCCATTGACGAGGTGCAGAAGCTCCTGGGCCACGCCTCGGTGATCAGCACCCAGGTATCTCCACCCTCGCCGCAGCGGGCTTCGGGCCGCGGTCGAGCGCGTGGGCTCGCTCATCGAGGAGGCGCGTCGGTGAACGGAGAGCGCGCTGGCACCGCCTGCGGACAGCGGACGGGATCCGGCGCAGGCCGAGCGCCTGTTCTCGCTGGTGCGTCCCGATTTCCTGGCGGGGCTGGGCTGGGACGAGGAGCTGCGGATCGCGCGGCCGTCGCCCGATCACCCTCTGATCGGCTACCGGTCCTGCGTCGTGCGGAACTGCGTCTCGCCCGCGCACATCGCCGGCGGGGCTCCGTTGTGTTCCACCTTCCGGAAGCGGTGGCTGGCCGGCGGGGAGCCTCTGGAAGAATTCCTGGCCACCGCGGTGCGGATCCTCACGGGCACGGACGGGTCCTGCACGGTGCCTGGCTGCGCTCGGGTCTGGAGGTCGTACGACACCCCGGTCTGCCTCAGTCACATGGAGCAGAAGTACCGCCTCGGCATCGGATCGATCGAGGAGTTCGTCGTCGATCCGCGTGTGAGGCCGAAGCTGGTGCTGGAGCCGTGCGGCGTGGCGGAGCTGCCGTAGTACTCCGAGCCGGGGAGAGCCCGGCGCATGGGGAAGGGCGGCAGCGGTTTCGAGAAGGGAAGGAGGCTGCAATGCCGAAAGACGCGCCGCTGAACAGCGGTGCTCCCGAGGCCCCGTTGGGGTCTCATCAGCGGGTATCGGGGATGCAGGCCAAGCTTCACCGTTGGGCGGTGGCCGGAGGCGGCCGCAGGTTCGACGATCTGTCGGGTCGCGAGCAACAAGGGAGCCCGAACCCCGGGCGTCGACGCCCTCACCGTCGTCAACGTCGAGCGGGAACTCGTCCTCCCGGCTACCTGGAGGACCTGCGCCACGTACTGAAGACGGGTGAATTCCGCCCGCTGCCGGTACGCGAACGCAAGATCCCCAAGCCCGGCGTGAGCGGGAAGGTGCGCAAGCTCGACATCCCGACCGTCTCCGACCGGGTGGTCCAGGCAGCTCTCAGCTGGTGCTGGAGCCGATATTCGAGGCCGATTTTCTGCCGGTCTCCTACGGATTCAGGCCCATGCGGCGCGCACACGACGCGATCGCCGAGATCCATCGCTACGGCACTAACGGCTATCGCTGGGTGCGGGACGCAGACATCGAGGCGTGCTTCGACTCTATCGACCACACGGCCCTGATGGACCGAGTGCGCGCGAGGGTCAAGGACAAGCGCGTGCTGCGGCTGGTCAAGGCGTTCCTCGAGGCCGGTGTCCTCACCGAGGGCGGCAGCCGCGAGGAGACCTTCACGGCACCCCGCAGGGCGGCATCCTCTCCCCGCTCCTGGCGAACATCGCTCTGTCCGTGCTCGACGAGCAGGTGATGGAGCCATGGAAGCCAGGCGGGCGGATGTCCACCAGAGGCAGACGGGCACACCACCGTCATCACGGCCGCCCGAACTGGCGCATCGTCCGCTACACGGACGACTTCGTCGTCCTGGTCGACGGCTGTCGCGACGATGTCGCCCGCCTGCGCGAGGACATCGCCGACGTTCTGCACCCTCTCGGGCTGCGGCTGTCACCGGCCAAAACCCAGATCGTGCACATGTCGGACGGGTTCGACTTCCTTGGGTTCCACATCCAGTGGCGCCGCAAGCGGGGTTCGAACAAGTGGTACGTCTACACCTTCATCGCCGAGAGGCCCATCCGGCAGCTGAAGGACAAGGTCCGTGCCCTGACGAACAGAACGTCGCAGCAGGACCCGGGGACCGTGCTGAAGAGGATCAACCAGATTCTGCGCGGCTGGGTCAACTACTTCAAGCACGCGGTATGCAAGACCACGCTGAAAACCCTGGACCACTTCGTATGGCGACGGGTGACCAACTGGTGGATGGTGCTGCACCGCTGGAGGTGGAAGGACGTACGCCGACGCTTCACTGACCGCAACGGCCGGTGGCACAAGCTCTCGGCGGACGGGATCGAACTGTTCCCCATGGTCTCGATCGCGGTCACCCGCTATCGCTATCGGGGCAACACGATCCCCAACCCCTGGACACTCAACCACGCTTGAACGGCAGAGACCGTGGAGAGCCCGGTGCGGTGAGAGCCGCACGCCGGGTTCGGCGAGCGGCACGGAGAAACGGACCGATGGCAACACCGGCACCGCGCTCCGTGCCGACTCAACAGTACGGGGTGTCGGCGGCGACGCGGTCGACCGGCAGCAGGGTGCCGTCGAGGATGACGAACGCCTTCGCCCGGATCGTCCTCATCGCCTCGGTCAGGGACGGGGCGAGGGCGGACAGGACCTCGACGGCTTCCCGTATGTAGCGGAAGACGGTTGCGATTCCGATGCCGAACCCGGCGGCGAGCTGGGCATAGGTGTCACCGCACCGCAGACGAGCCAGGGCGAGCAGGGCCTGGCGTGCAGCGGAGAGACGTCGCCACCGCGTCCCGATCTCCTGCCTCCTCACGGCCAGTTGCCCCGTCAGGAACCACCGAGTGCGGCTGGACAGACCGATCGAGGACGGATAGGCAAGCACACGAAGCTCCTGACGAACGTGGGTGATCTTGGTCGAGAACCCGTCTACCAGGAGCTTCGCCCTTGCGCAGGACCGTCCAACTCGCGGTCGGCGAGGCCAGCTTGGAAACGGCTCAGTTTCTGGGCCCTGCTCAAAGAAGAGATCGGCACCCGCATCTGGCCCGACCGGGCCACCGCCCGCGCTGAGGGCTTCGACTTCATCGAGACCTTCTATAACCGCCGCCGCCTGCGCAAGCACAAGGTCTTCGGCTACCTCACCCCGGCCGAAACCCGGCAACGACACCAACACGACCTCGCAGCATAGGCATCGAGTGTCCAAGATCACGGGGAAGCTTCAGCCCCGAGGTTGTCCCCGGCACGCTCCAGACCGTACGCCCGCCCGTACGCACGGGGTGTGACAAGCGACGCGAGCAGGGAGTCCTTCGCCGGACCCCGCAGCCCCCCGCGACGCCCACGCCAGGGCCCGCAGGACACCCACCTGCCACACTGCCGTGGCCGGACCGATGGCCCCAGTCGTCACAGCCGTACCCACGTAGCCGCCGGTGACCATACGGCTCCGCCTGCGCGGGTCATTGGCAAGTGGACCGCCGACCAGCTTCATCACGCCGGTGAGCGCGTCGCTCACCCCCTCGATCAGCCCCAGCGAGGCAGCAGAGCCATGCAGGGTGTCGGTTGTAAAGACACCGCGGCCAGGGCCCGCCGCAGCCTGCCGACATCGACCTGGCCCGCGGCCAGTGCGTCGTAGAGCCCACCGTGCCCGCGACGATGCTCGCCCACCAGCGACCGGATCGGACCGTCCGCACACAAAACGGCGTCCGCCAGCTCGAACAACGCATGCGCACGGCCATCGTTCTGAGTGCTGTGTGTTCCTTGGCCGGAGCACATGCTCGGCCGAAGGCCACCTGCACGCATGGCAGTTACCATTCCGAGTGATCAAGTACGACGAGTCGTTCGACCTCCGACGTTAAAGATCAAGTTAGGTGCGCCCGCTGAGCACAAATGGACGGAGCGTTGACTTCAGGATGGCTGAGTACCCACTACTGCCGCAGGATCGCAACTTGCTCGGCGAGATATGATTCCGCAGGAAGGGACCTTCCTGTGCTGCTCAATTGCACGAACGGAACGCCATCGTGCATCTTCAGTGGACCACCACCCTCATCAAGGTCGATAGCCTCCCAGCCGACATGGACGATCTCTCCCACGCGGAATCCTCCGAGAAGACAGCGACGAATGAGCTCTGCCCGCTGCTGTGCGACCTCCGATATTTGGCCGCGCCTGTCAGGTTGGACGACCTTGAGCACGTCCGCAGTGGCAAAGACAGCGTCCTCAGTCAGCAGGAGGACACCTAGATGCCAAGCCGAACCGACCCGGACAATGCGCCGCCCGCGCCAGCGCGAGTCCCGTTCTTCACCGAGCGCATTCTTCGGCGACTCTTCAAGATCCGCGCGCGCCTTATCGAGCAACCCAGCAAGCCGCGTCATTGCGGCCTCCCTTGGATGATCGCGTTTGACACGGGATCAGCGGTAACAAGCTGAATAATCGGCGCTGATGATGGCATCAAATCGCTCCTAGCCTCCATGACTGTCAGTTGAAGCTCGTCAAGGTGAAGGTCAAACTGTCCAGGATCGTACTGTACAACCCCAAGTTGTTCTCGGCGCCAATCCGATGAGCCCACTGTTCTTACGAATGCCCTGATCGCTCGCGAAGGCGTTGTCACGTTGTTGGGTGTGTGGGTGTCTGATGGTGTGTCGGGGCATGGTGAGGCCTGTGCTCAGGCCGTGGTGGACAGACCTGCGGTGCCGGTGACTTGCTCCCAGGTGGTGAAGCGGTGCTGTATCTCGGTGCGGTAGTCGGGGGCGGTCATGAGGTGGCGGCGGGGCCGGAAGTGCGGTGAGATACCGCTGAACGCGGACAGGAACCGCTGCGCCCCGCCGGCGGAGCGGAAGCCTTTCATCGCACGTTCACGCTGCCGGGTGGGCTGGTGGCTGTTCTCCGCCCGGTTGTTCAGCCCCTTGTGCGAGCGGTGGTCGACCGAGGGCATGACCTCGCGGTGGGCGGCGCCGTAGGAGCGGAGCTCGTCCGTGACGACCACCTGCGGCACCGTACGGGTCGTCTTCACCAGACGACGGAAGAATCGCCTGGCCGTGGTCTTGTCCCGCCGGTTCTGTACGAGGATGTCCAGCACCATGCCGTCCTGGTCGACAGCCCGCCAGAGGTACTTCTGCTCGCCGTTGATCTTGACGAAGATCTCGTCCAGGTACCACTTGTCACCAGGCCGGGCTGGCGGCGGCGCAGCGAATTGGCGTACTGCTGACCGAACTTCAGGCACCAGCGGCGGATGGTCTCGTAGGAGACGATCACGCCGCGCTCGAGCATCAGCTCCTCGAACTCACGGCGGAAGTGCAGCCACACGCAGTGGGAGATCACCTCGACCGGGTACCCCTGTACGACGGCGACGCGCTCGCCACGGACGACTCCCCCTCCACCATGATCAACCCGAAGATCATCCCACCCGCTCAGTCAACGTGACAGCACCTTCGGTGTCGCTCCACCCGGTTCCGACGCTGCCCATATACCGAAGCCCGCCTTCGGGTGCCTCTCCTACCAGCAGGGGGCCGCGCGTCCGGAACCCCGCCTCGGTGGCCTTGCGCTGCCCGTGCGTCCAGTCCGAGGCCGAGCATCCAGTTCAGCGCGAGCCACGCGGTCTGCAGGACGAGAACAGCACCGGGTGTCCCTCCCCTAACCCGTAGGCA
>NZ_FMBW01000057.1 GCF_900091725.1 Streptomyces sp. DvalAA-43
TCACCGCCCCGTACCCGGGCACCGGTGAAGTGGCGCGCGCCGACCGGGCGTTGCCGGGCCGGGCGGTGGGGTATCCGGCCGGTGCGGCGGGGATCAGGCAGTTCCTGGACATCGGCACCGGTCTGGCGGACCACACCCCCGAGGTCGCCCGGCGCACCACGCCCGACTGCCGCGTCGCGTTCGCCGGCTTCCTGGCGGGGCCCGACCTGGTGGAGCCGGACCTCGTGTCGCGCGCGCACTGGCGTTCCGAGCCCGGTGCGGCGCGGGTCGCCCAGTTCGCCACGGTGGCGCGGAAGCCCTGACGGCGCCGGTCCGATGCGGATACGAGACGTCCTGGCGAGAGTGCCGGGGCACGCCACGGGAACCGGCTCCCGTGGTGGAGACCTGCTCATCGCGCTGCTGGTCCAGGCCGCCATGACCATGCCGTTCGTCGTGCCGCGCGCCCCGGGGCTGCCGGACGCGACGTGGACGGCGTACGGGCTGACCACCCTGATGGTGCTGCCACTGGTGGCCCGCCGCCGGGCGCCGGTCGTGATCCTCGTCGCGGTGCTGGCGGCCGGTGCCCTGTACGGGTTCACCGTCGACGGGCCGGGCCAGCCGCTCCCGTACACCGGCCTGGTGGCGTTCTACACGGTGGCCGAACTCTCCTCGCCGCCGAAGCGGATCGGGATCGCGGTGCTCATGGCGCTGGCGGTGGTGGCCTCGGTCGGGCTCGGCAGCGACGACATGCGGGAGCTGCTCTTCTCCCTGTTCGTGTTCGCGGCGGCCTACGCCTTCGGCCGGTTCACGGTGACGCGCAGGGCCTATCTGCGCGCGGTGGAGGACCGGGCCCGTCAGCTGGAGCTGACGCACCGGATCGAGGCCGAGCAGGCCGCGGCCCGCGAACGGGCCCGGATCGCCCGGGAGATGCACGACATCCTGTCCCATGCGGTGAGCCTGATGATCGTGCAGGCGGAGGCCGGTCCGGTGGCGGTCCGCACGGCGCCGGAGCGTGCCGAGGCGGCCTTCGACGCGATCTCGGAGACGGGCCGCGACGCGATGGTCCAGCTGCGCCGGATGCTCGGTGTGCTGCGCGAGAACGAGGGCTCGCCGGACTCGCCGAGGGAGCCCCAGCCCGCGCTGGCCGGACTGCCCGGTCTCGTGGCGCGGGTGCGCGGCAGCGGTCCGGCGGTCTCGTACGAGGTCACGGGCCGCCCCCGCCCTCCGGGTCCGGCGGTCGAGACGACCGTCTACCGGATCGTTCAGGAGGCCCTGACGAACGTGGTCAGGCACGCGGACGCGACGACGGTCCGGATCCTGCTGGACCACGGCCCCGAGGCGCTGACCCTCACCGTCACCGATGACGGACGGGGCCCCGGCGGCGGGTCCGGGCTGGGGCTGGTCGGCATCCGGGAACGTGCCGCCGCGCACGGTGGCACGGCCCGCACCGGCGCCGGTCCGGGCGGCCGGGGGTTCCGGGTCCGGGTGACGATTCCGCGGACGCGGCAGGAGTCGGGGACGGGGACGGGGTCGCGGCAGGAACGGGAGACGGAGCAAGGGACAGGAGTGGAGAGTTGACGATCCATGTGGTGGTGGCCGACGACCAGGAGCTGGTGCGCAGCGGCTTCGCGATGATCCTGGACGCGCAGCCGGACATCGAGGTGGTGGCCGAGGCGGGCGACGGCCGGGCGGCGGTCGAGGCGGTGCGGCGGCTGGCACCCGAGGTGGCGCTGCTCGACATCCGGATGCCCGGCACGGACGGCATCGAGGCCTGCCGCACCATCAGCGCCGAGACCGGCTGCCGGACGGTCATGCTGACCACCTTCGACTCCGACGAGTACGTCTACGAGGCGCTGCACGCGGGCGCGAGCGGTTTCCTGCTCAAGGACGTCCGCCGCGACGACCTGGTGCACGCGGTACGGGTGGTGGCGGCCGGGGACTCGTTGCTGGCCCCTTCGGTGGCGCGCCGGCTGATCGCCGAGTACACCTCGCGCCCGCCCGCCACGGCCGTGGCACCATCGGCGCGCCTGGACGTGCTGACCACCCGGGAGCACGAGACGCTGCTGCACCTGGCCCGCGGACTGTCGAACGCGGAGATCGCGGCGGCGCTGGTCGTCAGCGAGCACACGGTGAAGACCCACGTCGGCAATGTGCTGTCCAAGCTGGGTCTGCGCGACCGGATCCAGGCGGTGATCTGTGCGTACGAGTGCGGCGTCGTCACTCCCTCTCCGGAGGGAGGGCCTGTCTCCTCCTCCCCCGCGCAGGGGAGGCGGCCTCCCTCCGGGAAACCCCCGCTCGGGGGATCCGGCCGGGCACGCTGATCAACAGGATGGAATCCGTCAGCAGTTGAGGTTCCCACGCCGGGAGGCACCGGACATGAACACCCGCACGTCCCGCACCGTCGTCGCAGCAGCACTGGCCCTCGGCATCGCCGCGGGCCCCGCCGTACCGGCCCTGGCAGCGTCCGGTACCTCGGCCGCCCCGGGCCACGCCACGCCGGGGGCACCCGCCCGGGAGGCTCCGGACGCCGGGGCGCTGCGGGCCGCGATCCAGGGGCTCCCGAAGGACGACGCCACGGCCGCGCTGGTGCGGGTCTCGGGCACCGAGGGCGGCTGGCGGGGCAGCGCCGGGGTCCACGACCTGGTCTCCGGGCGGCCGGCGGACCCGGACGGCCGCTTCCGGGCCGGTTCGGTCACCAAGGTCTTCACGGCGGCCGTCGTGCTGCAACTGGCCGGGGAGGGCAGGCTGGGCCTGGACCGCCCGGTCCGGCGCTATCTGCCGGATCTGATCCCGGCGGCGTACGAGGACGTCACGGTGCGCCAGTTGCTGAACCACACGAGCGGCATCCCGTCCGTCGGCTCCGGCGGCGACCTGGACGACTGGTACGCACACCGCTTCGACCTCCACGACCCGGTGCGGACCGTGCGCGAAGCCACCTCCCGGGAGCCGGACTTCGCGCCCGGCACCCAGCAGCACTACGCCAACACCGGCTACACCGTGGCCGGCCTGCTGATCGAGCGGGTCACGGGTGACACATACGCCTCGCAGGTCTCCCGCCGCGTCCTGGAGCCCCTGCGCCTGGAGGACACGTACTTCCCCGGCACCGACCCGACGATCCGCGGGCCGCACAACCACGGCTACCAGCTCTTCGGCACGGCCGGCGAGCTGCGCGATGTGACGGTGTGGGGGGCGACGGACGCCTGGGCGGCGGGGGATCTGATCTCGACCACCGCCGACCTGGAGCGTTTCACCCGGGCGCTGTTCGGCGGGCAGGTGGTGCGGGGGCCGCTGCTCCAGGAGATGTTCACACTGCCCGACGCCTCGGTCCGCGAGTACGGCACGGGCAAGCCCGCCGCGTACAGCGCGGGGCTCTCGGTGATGCGGCTGGGCGGGCGCGAGGTCTGGGGCAAGACGGGCGGACGCTGGGGCTACAACACGGCCGTCGCGGCCACCCGTGATCTCTCCCGGACCCTCGTCTACGACGTCAACGCGACGGACGCGAAGGGGGAAGGCATGAACCCCACGGCGATGAACATAGTGGTGGCCGCCTTCGGCGCCCCGTCGGTCGAGTGACTCAGCCCGCCGCGGCGGCCGTCGGAGCGGGCTCCGGGAGCGGGGTCCGCTCCAGGGCCTCCAGCCGCTTGATCATGCGGCGGACGACGAGCAGTGGGATCACCCCGAAGACCCCGAACGACATGTCGATGACGGACCACCAGAAGGGGATGTCACGAATGGGCCCGCAGATCAGCGCGAGCGGGATGATTCCGGCACAGGCGATCATGCCGAATTCGATGACCCAGATATTGCGGACCGGGTCGCGGTAGGGGCCGTAGAAGGCGACCGCGATGACGAGATGGGCGAAGGCCAGCCAGTCGGTGCCGTACAGCACGAAGGGGTGCTTCGCGTCGGCCTCGTCGAGGCCGACGCGGACCTTGGTGATCCACTCCATCAGCGCCGGGAAGTGCTCCGGCACGGGAGAGGCCGAGGACCTCAACAGATCCTCGGCCCAGTGGAGTTCATGGACGAGCGGGAAGGCGGTCAGCCCGCTCAGGACCAGACAGACGATAAAGGCGACCAACCACACGCGTATGCGCCTCAGCAGGGCTCTTCGCTCGCTCATGTCCGCAGCGTACGCCCGCGTTTACCAGTCCTTTACGCCACCCCTCGTGCCGCTTCACAACCCGACGACGGAGTTCCATTTCTTCGCGAACTCGGTGCGTTCCTCGGACGTGACGTCGCGGGCGATCACGAGCCGCTTGCGCATCGCGTCGTCGGGGAAGATCAGCGGGTCCTCGGCGAGTGCGGCGGTCTCCTCGTCCTTGGCGGAGGCCAGCACCTCGCGGGCGGCCGGGACGGGGCAGACGTAGTTGACCCAGGTCGCCAGTTCGGCGGCGACCTCCGGCTCGTAGTAGTAGTCGATGAGCTTCTCCGCGTTGCGCTTGTGGCGCGCGAGGTTGGGGATCATCAGCGATTCCGACCAGAGTTCGGCCCCCTCCTCGGGGACGACGAACTCGATCTCCGGGTTGTCGGCCTGGAGCTGGATGACGTCGCCGGAGTAGGCCTGGCAGGCGAGCACATCGCCGGTCGACAGGTCCTTGATGTAGTCGTTGCCGGTGAACCGGCGGATGTGCCGCTTCCGCACCAGCTTCTCGACCTGCTCGCACACCTGGTAGAAGTCGTCCCGCTGCCAGCGGGTGATGTCGACGCCGTTGCCCTGCATCAGCAGGGCGAAGGACTCGTCGAGCCCGGACAGCAGCGTCACCTTGCCGCGCAGGTCGTCCGCCCACAGGTCGCTCAGGTGCTTGATCTCGCGGCCGAGCTTCTTGCGGTTGTACGCGATGCCGGTGATCCCGGACTGCCAGGGGACGCTGTGCGTCCGGCCCTTGTCGAAGGCGGGCGACCGCAGCTGCGGGTCCAGGTATTTGGCGACGTTCGGCTGCTTCGCCCGGTCCATCTCCTGCACCCAGCCCAGCCGTACGAACCGGGCGGACATCCAGTCGCTGATGACGATCAGGTCGCGGCCGGTCTGCTGGTGGTTCATCAGCGCCGGGCTGATCTTCCCGAAGAACTCGTCGTTGTCGTTGATCTCCTCGGTGTACGTCACGGAGATCCCGGTCCGCCTGCTGAACCCGTCGAGGGTGGGCCGCTTCGACGCGTCCTTGTCGTCGGTGTCGATGTAGAGGGGCCAGTTCGCGAAGTGCAGGGTGTGGTCGCTCGCCGAGGTGTCGCGTCCGGCACGGTCACCGGGCTTCACATAGGCGGCGGGCACTCCGCAGCCGGCCAGCGCGGCACCGGCCGTCGTGGCTCCGAGGGCGCGCAGCAGGGACCGGCGGGACATGGGGTTCTTCGGGGTTGCTCGCACCTGCGCAGGATGCCCGTCGGCCGGCGGGGCGGGCAATGGACCAACCGTCCAGCGGCACGCACTCCGTCCGCACACCCTGTCGATGCCCGGGGGCGGATCGGTGCCGGGGAACGGGAACGGCCCCGGGCGGGCGCCCGGGGCCGTGACCTGCCCGCTGACGGGAATCAGTCGTCGAGCGAGGTCATGACGTGCTTGATGCGGGTGTAGTCCTCGAAGCCGTAGGCGGAGAGGTCCTTGCCGTAGCCGGACTTCTTGAAGCCGCCGTGCGGCATCTCGGCGACGAGCGGGATGTGGGTGTTGATCCACACGCAGCCGAAGTCGAGGTTCTTGGACATCCGCATGGCGCGGGCGTGGTCCTTGGTCCACACCGAGGACGCCAGGGCGTACTCGACGCCGTTGGCGTACTCCACGGCCTGAGCCTCGTCGGTGAACTTCTGGACGGTGATGACCGGGCCGAATACCTCGTTCTGGACGATCTCGTCGTCCTGCTTGAGGCCGGAGACGACGGTCGGGGCGTAGAAGTAGCCCTTGTCGCCGACCCGGTGGCCGCCCGCCTCGACCTTGGCGTGGGCGGGGAGCCGCTCGATGAAGCCGCTGACCTGCTTCAGCTGGTTGGCGTTGTTGAGGGGGCCGTACAGCACGTCCTCGTCGTCCGGCTGCCCCGTCTTGGTGTCGGCGGCGGCCTTGGCGAGCGCGGTGACGAACTCGTCGTGGATGGACTCGTGGACCAGGACGCGGGTCGCGGCCGTACAGTCCTGGCCGGCGTTGAAGTAGCCCGCGACGGAGATGCCCTCGACGGCCTTGGCGATGTCGGTGTCCTCGAAGACGACGACCGGGGCCTTGCCGCCGAGCTCCAGGTGGACCCGCTTGACGTCCTTGGCGGCGGACTCGGCGACCTGCATGCCGGCCCGTACCGAACCGGTGATGGAGGCCATCGCCGGAGTCGGGTGCTCGACCATCGCGCGGCCGGTGTCCCGGTCGCCGCAGATGACGTTGAAGACGCCCTTGGGCAGGATCTGGCCGATGATCTCGGCGATCAGCACGGTCGACGCCGGGGTGGTGTCGGACGGCTTGATGACGACGGTGTTGCCCGCGGCGAGCGCCGGGGCGAACTTCCAGACGGCCATCATCATCGGGTAGTTCCACGGCGCGACCTGCGCGCAGACGCCGACCGGCTCGCGCCGGATGATGGAGGTGAGGCCCTCCATGTACTCGCCGGCCGAGCGGCCTTCGAGCATCCGCGCCGCACCCGCGAAGAAGCGGATCTGGTCCACCATCGGGGGGACCTCTTCGGTGCGGGTGAGTTCGAGCGGCTTGCCGGTGTTCTCCGACTCGGCGGCGATGAGGTCCTCGGCGCGCTCCTCGAAGGCGTCCGCGATCTTCAGCAGGGCCTTCTGGCGCTCGGCGGGCGTGGCATCGCGCCAGGCGGGGAAAGCGGCCGCGGCGGCGTCCATCGCGGCATCGACATCGGCCTGTCCCGAGAGCGGCGAGGTCGCGTAGACCTCCTCCGTCACCGGGTTGACCACGTCGATGGTCCGCCCGTCAGCGGCGTCCCGGAACTCTCCGTTGATGTAGTTGCGCAGACGGCGCACCTCGGTGGTCACAACCACCCCTCCTGTCGACACGTCCAATGGATGAGATGCCCAGAGTAGTCGTTCGGATGTCGCTTTCGACATGCCCAACCGCTGTGAACTTCGGATTCAGTGAGATCCGGACCCTCAAACAACGAATTTCATCGATCTGGGGTTGCCAGACAGACGAGTCCCGGTGCACAGTGGATGCGTGGCCAGTCGCAGCGCAGACTCCAGGACCGGGAACGGATCGTCACCAGCGGTCGATGCCGTCTCCCTCGCAATCATCGAGCAGCTCCAGGAGGACGGACGCCGTCCGTACGCCGCGATCGGCAAGGCCGTCGGCCTCTCCGAGGCGGCCGTGCGGCAGCGCGTCCAGAAGCTGCTCGATCAGGGCGTGATGCAGATCGTCGCCGTCACCGATCCCCTCACCGTGGGGTTCCGGCGGCAGGCGATGGTCGGCATCAATGTCGAGGGAGACCTCGACCCCGTCGCCGAGGCGCTGTCGGCCATGGCCGAGTGCGAGTACGTGGTGATGACCGCGGGCTCCTTCGACCTGATGGTGGAGATCGTCTGCGAGGACGACGACCACCTGCTGGAAACGATCAACAAACGCATCCGGGCCCTCCCCGGCGTGCGCTCCACCGAGAGCTTTGTGTACCTGAAGCTCAAGAAGCAGACCTATATGTGGGGAACCCGATAGCCGTGAGCAAGGACCTCAGCCGAACCGCGTACGACCACCTGTGGATGCACTTCACCCGCATGTCGGACTACGAGAACGCGCCCGTTCCCACCATCGTGCGTGGCGAGGGCACCTACATCTTCGACGACCAGGGCAAGCGTTACCTGGACGGCCTGTCCGGCCTGTTCGTGGTCAACGCCGGCCACGGCCGTCACGAGCTCGCCGAGGCGGCGTACAAGCAGGGCCAGGAGCTGGGCTTCTTCCCGGTCTGGTCCTACGCCCACCCGAAGGCCGTCGAGCTGGCCGAGCGCCTGGCCGACTACGCTCCGGGCGACCTCAACAAGGTCTTCTTCACCACCGGTGGCGGCGAGGCCGTGGAGACCGCCTGGAAGCTGGCCAAGCAGTACTTCAAGCTCCAGGGCAAGCCGACCAAGTACAAGGTCATCTCGCGTGCGGTCGCCTACCACGGCACCCCGCAGGGCGCCCTGTCCATCACCGGCCTGCCGGCCCTGAAGGCCCCCTTCGAGCCGCTGGTCCCCGGCGCGCACAAGGTGCCGAACACCAACATCTACCGCGCCCCGATCCACGGCGACGACCCCGAGGCCTTCGGCCGCTGGGCCGCCGACCAGATCGAGCAGGAGATCCTCTTCGAGGGCCCGGAGACCGTCGCCGCGGTCTTCCTGGAGCCGGTGCAGAACGCCGGTGGCTGCTTCCCGCCGCCGCCCGGATACTTCCAGCGCGTCCGCGAGATCTGCGACAAGTACGACGTGCTGCTCGTCTCCGACGAGGTCATCTGCGCCTTCGGCCGCCTCGGCACGATGTTCGCCTGCGACAAGTTCGGCTACGTGCCGGACATGATCACCTGCGCCAAGGGCATGACCTCGGGCTACTCCCCGATCGGTGCCTGCATCGTCTCGGACCGCATCGCCGCGCCGTTCTACGAGGGTGACAACACCTTCCTGCACGGCTACACCTTCGGTGGCCACCCGGTCTCCGCGGCGGTCGGCCTCGCCAACCTCGACATCTTCGAGCGCGAGGGCCTCAACCAGCACGTCCTGGACAACGAGAACGCCTTCTTCACCACGCTGCAGAAGCTCCTCGACCTGCCGATCGTCGGCGACGTCCGCGGCAACGGCTTCTTCTACGGCATCGAGCTGGTGAAGGACAAGGCCACCAAGGAGACCTTCACCGACGAGGAGACCGAGCGCGTCCTGTACGGCTTCCTCTCCAAGGCGCTGTACGACAACGGCCTGTACTGCCGGGCCGACGACCGCGGCGACCCGGTCGTCCAGCTCGCGCCGCCGCTGGTCTCCGACCAGTCGACGTTCGACGAGATCGAGGGCATCCTGCGCACCGTCCTCACGGAGGCGTGGACCAAGCTCTGACCGGTACCGCGACCGGTCGGCCGACCACGGATCGGCCGCCGGCCGGCCGGTCTCCCGGCTTGACCATCGCTTGACCACTGCTTGACCGGCTTCCAGCCGTCATCCTCATACGGTCCACACGGCCCGGATGCGCCCATTCGAGTGGGAAGGGGCGCACCCGGGCCGTGTGCTGTGCGCTCACCGCGGTTCTGATCCCTACGGTGCCGAGTGACCGATCGGCCCCCTCTTCGTTCCCCCGTACGGGGGACGGGAATTACGATCTGAACCGAGGTGTACGCCATGGTGGCCCCGCCGGACAACGACGTGATCTGGGCGCGTTCCCTGCACCACTCCCACAACGGCTCACCCGCGCTCGGCGGCATCTCGCTGGGCGTCCGTGACGGCGAGATCCTCGCCGTGACCGGCCCCCGGGGCTGCGGCAAGACGACCCTGCTGCACTGTCTGTCCGGCCAGCTGGTGCCCGAGCAGGGCGAGGTGTGGTTCAACAGCGTCCCCGTCCACACCATGGGCCCCCGGCTGCGCGAACGGCTGCGCCGCGACCGGTTCGGCTGGATCGCCCCCGAGCCCCAGCTCGTGCCCGAACTGAACACCTGGGAGAACACGGCCCTTCCGCTGCTGCTGCGCGGCACCCCGCGCCGGGAGGCGAAGAAGGTGGCCCTGGAGTGGCTGGAGCGGCTCGACATCGGCCCCTGCGCCAGACAGCGACCGCACACTCTCCTCCAGGGGCAGCGCCAGCGGATCGCCGTGGCCCGCGCCCTGGCCGGCGCCCCCACGGTGATCTTCGCCGACGAGCCGACCGCGACCCTGCACCGCAGCGACCGGACGCATGTGCTGCGCACCCTCACCAGCGCGGCCCGTTCGCACGGCATCACGATCGTGTTCGCCACCCATGACGCGGAGATCGCCGCCCTCGCCGACCGTACGGTCCCGCTGCTGGACGGCCGCCGCGTCGCCACCGTCGCCCTGCCCGCCGGGTCCGATACGGAAGGCCGCGCGGCGTGCTCGCTCTCCGTCTAGCCCGGGGCTCCCACCCGCTGGTGCTGCTGCGGCGGCTGCTGGTCGCCGCCGCCTCGGCCGGTGTCGGCTTCCTGCTGCTCTGCACCCTGAGTTACGCGTCGGGGCATCCGGCGCACTCCACCGGGGCCGTGCTGCGCCTGCTCTGGAGCCTGGTGCCGCTCGCCGCCACCGTGCAGTTCGCGGTCGCGGTGGCCCGTACGGACCCGAGCACACGGCCGCGCTCCGGGCTGTCCGCCGTGGGCCTCGGCCCGGTCCGGCTCGCCGTGCTCGCCGCGGTCTCCACCGCCGTCTCCTGCACCCTGGGGTCGATGGTGGCGCTGCTGTTCTTCCTGCATCTGCGAGGTGATCTGACCGGGCTGCCGTTCGACGGCGCGGCGGCCGGACTGCTCGACGCCGAGGCCCCGCTGCCGCTCGCCGCCGCACTGGTGCTGCTGGCCCTGGTCCCGGTGGTCGCGGCGACGGCGAGCGCGCTCGCGCTGCGCGCCGAGCCGGTCTCGACGGCAGCCCCGGACAACGCCGCCTCGAAGGTCCTGACGGAACCGGAGGCGCCCCCTCCGACGGCGCCTCCGGCGGGGCTGCCGTGGGGCGTCGCGCTGGCCGCGGTCGGCCTCGCCGTCGAGGCGTACATGAGCCGGGGCGGCGGTCACAGCCTGCTTCCGCTGCCCGGCCGGCTCGAAGCCACCCCGGCCGGGGTGCTGGCGGGGTGGACGCTGACGGCGGTCGGGCTTGCCGTGGCGGGGCCGGGCCTGGCGTATCTGTGCGGGCGGCTGCTCCAGGCGGTGCGGCCCGGCGCCGTACGGCTGCTGGCGGGCCGGGTGCTGATGGACGAGTCGCGCCGGATCGGCCGGCCCCTCGGTGTGGTCTGCGCGGTGCTCACCGCGGCGGTCGGCGGCTACGCGCTCTACGGGGCGGGGGCCCACCCTCTCGGCCCGCTCACGGCACTGGGCGCGGTACTCGTCCTCGGCTGCACGACGGCGACGCTGCTGACGACGGCGCTGGAGGCGAGGCAGGCCCGCGCACAGACGGCGCGGGCACTGCTGCGGCTCGGCGCCCCGCCATCGGCGCTGCGCGCCGCGACGGCCCTGCGCGCCGCCGCACTGCTGCTGGTCTTCGCCCCGCTGACCTGGCTGATCGCGGAGCTGGCCGCGCTGCCGCTGACGGTCTGAGGACGCGCGCCACGGCCCCGGGCCTCCCTGGCGGCCGCTGCGTAGCATGACAGCGTGGACAATCCGGACGAAACCAGTCCCCCGCCCGGCCCCGAGATCGAGTCCCTCGCCGCGTTCGACGAGGCGGTCGCCTCGGGGACGCTGGCGGGACACCGGATCCAGTCCCTCGACCTGACGGGCCGGGGCGCCGCCCTGCGGTCCGCCGACACGGCCGGCGCCGTGTTCCTCGGCTGCCGGATGGGGCCCGGGGCGGCGGCGAAGGTGCGGGCCGACGGAGCGTTCGTCTTCCCGCCGGTTCCCGGGCTCCCCTTCGATCCGTACCGCGGTCTGCTCTACTCCCCCGACGCGCTCTACGCGGGGCTGTCCGAGGGCGGCTACGAGGCGACGCCCGACGCCCGCGCGTACCGCTGGTTCCAGCGGACCCGGGCCAACGGCGACGCCTTCGCGTCGATGCTGCGGGCGCTCCACGACGACGCGGTCTCGGACGCGCTGGGCGATTTCCTCGCCGGGGCCCGCGTGGTCGGGGTGATGGGCGGCCACGCGACGGCCCGGGGCAGCGCCCCGTACGCGGCCGCGGCCCGGCTCGGGCGGACCCTGGCCCGGGACGGCCTGACAGTGGCCACCGGCGGCGGGCCCGGCGCGATGGAGGCCGCGAATCTCGGGGCGTACACGGCGCCGCACCCCGATCCCGTGCTGGCGGAGGCCTGCGCCCTGCTGGCCGCGGCCCCCTCGTTCACCCCCTCGGTCACCGACTGGGCGCTGGCCGCCTTCGACGTGCGCCGGCGCTGGCCGGGCGGTGGCGACTCCGTCTCGATCCCCACCTGGTTCTACGGACACGAGCCGCCGAACCCGTTCGCGGACCGGATCGCCAAGTACTTCGCCAACGCGCTGCGCGAGGAGGGGCTGCTCACCCGTTCCACGGCGGGCGTGATCTTCCTGCCCGGCGCGGCCGGAACCGTACAGGAGATCTTCGACAGCACGACGCCGAACTACTACGACTCCCTCGGCGGCCCGACCCCGGTGGTGCTGGTCGGCCGGGCCCACTGGACGCGTGCGCTGCCCGCGTGGCCGCTGCTGCGGGCGCTGGCCGCGGGCCGGGCGATGGAGTCCGTGATCGCGCTGGTGGACACGGTGGACGAGGCCCCCGGGGCACTCGCCCGGTTGTCGGCGAAACCGTAGGCCGGGGCCGGTTCAGAAGGACGCCAGCCGGACCGCGAGCGCGTCGAAGAACGCCTCCCAGCCGTCCTCGGCCGCCGCGTACTGTTCGGCCGTCAGGTTGCCGCCGCGCTGCCGGAAGACCAGCTCGGTGGTCCGGTCGCCGCGGTCGGTGAAGGTGGCGGTGACGGTCTCGCCCTCGATGTCGGCGGGCGCGGAGGCGTCCTTGAGCGTGAACACCAGCCGCTCGGGGGCCACCACCTCGCGGTAGACCCCGTGGAAGGGCATCTCCGTGCCCGGCACCACGATGACCAGGCTCCAGGCGCCGCCCGGCCTGACGTCCATCGACACCCGGTCGAGCGGCACCTCGGCGTCACCGCCGTACCAGGCCGCGAAGTGCTCGGGCGTCGTCCAGGCCTCGAAGACCCGCTCGCGCGGGGCGTCGAGGACGCGGGTGATGTCGATGCCCTCACGTGCTGACTCGGTCATTGTCCTGTCCTTCCCGGAGTCGTCCCGGATCCGCTGCCCGGCCCCCGGGCCGCCCGCGAGGACGTGCCGGAGGCTCCCCCGGGGCGGCCGCGACCGCGCTCAGGGCCATCAGGCCATCGTCCGGCCGCCGGCCGGATCCCGCGACCGGTGCCGCCCCGGCCCGGTGGGCGCGGCGACCGCGCCCGGTCAGGGACGGGCGGGCAGGACGACGGTCTCCGCCGCGTCGAATCCGGCCCCCACCGCCGAGCCCTCCTCGGGGGCGTCGCGCAGCGCGCACTCCGCCTCCAGGACCGGACCGCGCTCCGGCGTCAGCCGCACGGCGACGTGGTTGCCGCGGAACGTACGCGTCCCGACCACGCAGCGCAGCCCCTCCTCCGGGGCGCCGATCCGGACCCCGGCCGGCCGCACCAGCAGATCGCACGCCCCCTGCGGCGAGCCCCCGGGCACCGGCACCTTGCCCCACACCGTGTCGGCGACGGTACCGGCGACGGTCGCCCCGACCACGTTGTCGAAACCGAGGAACCGGGCGACGAAGGCGGAGGCGGGCCGCTGCCAGACCTCCAGCGGGGTGCCCGCCTGCGCGATTTGTCCGTCGCGCATCACCACCACCCGGTCGGCCAGGGCGAACGCCTCGCCCTGGTCGTGCGTGACGGCGAGCACCGTCGTACCCAACCGCCCGAAGAGCGTGCGCAGTTCGACGACGAGCCGCTCACGCAGTCCGCGGTCGAGCTGGCCGAGCGGCTCGTCCAGCATCAGCAGCTTGGGGCGCGGGGCGAGGGCCCGCGCGAGGGCGACGCGCTGCTGCTCGCCCCCGGACAGCGCGGCGACGGCACGCCGTTCGGCGCCGGGCAGGCCCACCAGGTCGAGGAGTTCGCCGACCCTGTGCTCCTGGTCGCGGCGCGACACCCCGCGCATCCGCAGCCCGAACGCGACATTGGCGCCGACGTCCCGGTGCGGGAACAGCTGGTGGTCCTGGAACATCAGGCCGAGGCCGCGCCGGTGCACCGGCACCCCGGCCTGGTCCGCGCCGTCCAGCAGCACCCGGCCGCCGTCCGGCGGATGCAGTCCGGCGACCACTCTCAGCAGGGTGGACTTGCCGCTTCCGCTCGGCCCGAGCACACAGAGGGTCTCGTGCTCGGCGACCTCCAGGTCCACCGCGTCGAGCGCCGCCCGCGCGCCGAAGCGAACGGTGGCCGATTCCAGTGTCAGCATCTCTAGAACTCCCCGGACCGGTCCGTGCGGATACGTTCGAGCAGCAGCAGCGAGACGGCGCAGACCACCATCAGGATGGTGCTGAGGGCCATCGCCTGGCCGTAGTTGAGCTCCCCGGCCCGCCCCAGCAACCGGGCCACGGCGACCGGCAGCGTCGGGCGGTCGGGCCGCGCGATGAACACCGTCGCGCCGAACTCGCCGAGCGAGACGGCGAACGCGAAACCGGCAGCAACCAGCAACGCCCGCCGCACCAGCGGCAGATCGACCTCCCGCCAGGCCCGCAGCGGGGACGCCCCGAGCACCGAGGCCGCCTCCCGCAGCCGCCCGTCCACCGCGCGCAGCACCGGCAGCATGGTCCGTACGACGAAGGGCACCCCGACCAGCGCCTGGGCGAGCGGCACCAGGATCCAGGAGGTCCGCAGATCCAGCGGTGGCTTGTCCAGGGTGATCAGGAAGCCGAAGCCGACGGTGACCGCGGACACCCCGAGCGGCAGCATCAGCAGGGCGTCGAAACCGCGCACCAGCCGGCCCGCCCGCCGGGTCAGGGCCGCGGCGGCGAGCCCGCCGATGACGAGCGCGATGACCGTCGCGACCAGCGCGTACTGCAAGGAGTTCCCGATCGCTTCGAGCGGCGCGACCAGGAACGTACCGCCGCCCGCGTCCACGGACGCCAGGGCACGGTAGAAGTCGAAACCATGCCCGCCGCCGGTGTCGAAGGAGCGCTCGACCAGCACCCCGAGCGGCAGCAGGATCAGCAGCAGCACGGTCAGCAGCACCCCGCAGAGCAGCGCCCACTGCCCCGCGCCGCGCGGCCTGCGGGCGGTCCGCGCCGGATCGACCAGCCTCAGCGCGGTCTCCCGGCGCCGTACGGTCCACGCGTGCACGGCGAGGATCGCACCGACGGCGGCGAACTGCACCAGCGTCAGCACGGCCGCCGTCGGCAGGGCGAGCAGTTGCGCGGTCTGCCGGTAGATCTCCACCTCCAGCGTGGAGTACCCGGGACCGCCGAGGATCTGTACGACCCCGAACGAGGTGAAGGTGAAGAGGAAGACCATCAGCGCGGCGGCGGCCACCGCCGGCGCGAGGGCCGGCAGGGTGACCCGCCGCCAGGCGGCGAACCGTCCGGCGCCCAGCACCCTGGCGGCCTCCTCCTGCCGGGGGTCGAGCTGGGCCCACAGCCCGCCGACCGTCCGGACGACCACCGCGTAGTTGAAGAAGACATGGGCGAGCAGAATCGCCCAGACGGTGGTGTCGAGCCGTACGCCCCAGAGTTCGTCGAGGAATCCGCCGCGTCCCAGCAGCGCCAGGAAGGCCGTCCCGACGACCACGGTCGGCAGGACGAACGGCACGGTGACGACCGCCCGCAGCAGTTGTCTGCCGGGGAAGTCGAAGCGGGCGAAGACATAGGCGCCGGGCAGCGCGATCAGCAGGGTCAGCGCGGTCGAGGCGAGCGCCTGCCAACTGGTGAACCAGAGGACCTCGCGGATGTCCGGCCGGGCCAGCACCTCGCCGATCCGGCCGAACTGCCAGACGCCGTCCACCTTCAGGCCCCGGCCGACGATCGCGGCGACCGGGTAGGCGAAGAACAGCGCGAAGAACGCGACGGGCACGGCCATCAGGCCGAGCCGCACCGCGTTCCCGCGCCGGGCCTTCGCTCGGGCGTGGTCCGCGCGCGCCGACCGGCCGCGGGGAGCGTTCCCGCCCGCGTCCGGTCGGCGTCCGGGCGTCTTCGTTACTTCACTACGAGCGAGGACCACGACTGGACCCACTGCTCACGGTTCTTGGCGATGAGGTCCGGGGCCACGGTCGCCGGCCGGTCCACCGTCGCGCCGAACTCCGTGAAGAGCTCCGGCAGCTTCGCGTCCTTGGCGACCGGGTTCACGAACATGTTGAGCGGCATGTCCTCCTGGAACCTCTTGCTGATCAGGAAGTCCAGCAGCGCCTTGCCGCCCGCCTCGTTCTTCGCGCCCGTCAGCAGCCCCGCGAACTCGATCTGGCGGAAGCAGGTCCCGGTGGCCACCCCGGTCGGTGCGGTCTTCGGCTGCGGCTTCGCGTACAGGACCTCGACGGGCGGGCTGGAGGCGTACGAGACGACGAGCGGCCGGTCCGCCTTGGCCTTCTTCCCACCGGCCGAGCCGGAGAACTCCTCGTTGTACGCCTGCTCCCAGCCGTCGACGACCTTGACGCCGTTGCTCTTCAGCTTCTTCCAGTAGTCCTGGTAGCCCTTCTCGCCGTAGGCGGCGACGGTGCCGAGGAGGAAGCCGAGGCCGGGCGAGGAGGTCCCGGCGTTCTCGGTGACGAGGAGGTTCTTGTACGCGGGCTTCGCCAGATCGTCGAAGGACTGCGGCGGCGCGAGCTTCTTGTCGGCGAAGAACTTCTTGTCGTAGTTGACGCAGATGTCGCCGGTGTCGACCGGGGTGACCCGGTGCTTGTCCGCGTCGAGCCGGGTGTCCGCGGCGACCCGGTCGAGGCCCTTCGCCTGGTACGGCGCGAAGAGCCCGCTGTCGAGGGCGCGGGAGAGCAGCGTGTTGTCGACGCCGAAGAACACGTCGCCGCGCGGGGAGCCCTTGGTCAGGATCTCCTGGTTGAGCGCGACACCCGCGTCGCCGCTCTTCAGCACCTTGACGGTGTAGCCGGTCTCCTCGGTGAACTCCTTCAGCACGTCCTTGGAGGCGTTGAAGGAGTCGTGGCTGACAAGGGTCACGGTCTTGGAGCCCGAGCCCTTCGTACCGCCGGAACCAGAGGCCTGGTCGTCGGAGCTCCCGCATCCGGCGAGTGCGGTGACGCCGAGCGCGGCGGCGACGGCCGACGCCGCGAGCTGCCTGGTTCTGCGCGTGGTGGTCATGGTGGATTCCTCCTGGGTTTTGGCCAGGAAGAGACGCGGCCCCGCCCGCGGGAAGCGGGCAGGGCGCAACAGCATGAGTTGATGACCGAACTTCCTACCCGGAATGACCCGGGCGAGGTTCAGAGGGTCTGCGGCCGACCTGTCCTCGGTGCCGCACTCTCAGCGCTGTGGCGCTCCCCTGTCGGAATATGAAGTTGATTTCAGGCCCAGATTACACGGGCCCCGGGGCCCGCCCGGGAGCGGCCTCAGCGCTCGGCGGCCGCCAGCTGCCCGCAGGCTCCGTCGATCTCCTGGCCGCGGGTGTCCCGCACGGTGACCGGCACTCCATGGGCCGCGATCGCCTCGACGAACGCCTTCTCGTCCTCGGGGCGGGAGGCGGTCCACTTGGAACCGGGCGTGGGGTTCAGCGGGATCAGGTTGACGTGCACCCGCTTGCCCTTGAGGAGCCGGCCGAGCCGGTCGCCGCGCCATGCCTGGTCGTTGATGTCACGGATCAGCGCGTACTCGATGGAGATGCGGCGGCCGGACTTCTCCGCGTACTCCCACGCGGCGTCCAGCACCTCCGCGACCTTCCAGCGCGTGTTCACGGGAACGAGGGTGTCGCGCAGCTCGTCGTCCGGCGCGTGCAGCGAGACGGCGAGACGGCACTTGAAGCCCTCGTCCGCGAAACGGAGCATCGCGGGCACCAGGCCCACGGTGGAGACGGTGATCCCGCGCTGCGAGAGCCCCAGCCCGTCCGGCTCCGGGTCGGTCAGCCGGCGGATCGCGCCGACCACGCGGTTGTAGTTGGCGAGCGGCTCGCCCATGCCCATGAAGACGATGTTGGAGAGCCGCGCCGGGCCCCCGGGGACCTCCCCGTCGCGCAGCGCCCGCATCCCGTCCACGATCTGGTGGACGATCTCGGCGGTCGACAGATTGCGGTCGAGACCGGCCTGCCCCGTCGCACAGAACGGGCAGTTCATCCCGCATCCCGCCTGCGAGGAGATGCACATCGTCACCCGCTCCGGGTAGCGCATCAGGACGGACTCGACGAGCGTCCCGTCGTGCAGCTTCCAGAGCGTCTTGCGGGTGGTGTCGTCGTCGCAGCTGATGTGCCGGACCACGGACATCAGGTCGGGGAACATCGCCTCGGCGAGCTTGTCCCGCGATCCGGCCGGGATGTTGGTCCACTCGGCCGGGTCGTGCGCGTACCGCGCGAAGTAGTGCTGCGAGAGCTGCTGGGCGCGGAACGGCTTCTCGCCGATCGCGGCGACGGCTTCCTTGCGCTCGGCGGGCGTGAGGTCGGCGAGGTGCCGCGGCGGCTTCTTGGCTCCGCGGGGCGCGACGAAAGTGAGTTCTCCGGGCTTAGGCATGGTTCATCCAGTGTCGCAGACGGAACAGCGAGGGCCCGCCGTCCTGTGGACAGCGGGCCCTCACTCGTAAAATCCCAGGTCAGGGGTGTGGTCTCAGCCGGAGCCGACGAAGAGCACCAGCAGCAGCCACACCACCGGGGCGGTCGGCAGCAGCGAGTCCAGCCGGTCCATGATGCCGCCGTGCCCCGGCAGCAGCGTGCCCATGTCCTTGATCCCGAGGTCCCGCTTGATCATCGACTCGCCCAGGTCACCGAGGGTGGCGCTGGCCGCGACGGCGAGGCCGAGCAACAGCCCCTGCCACCAGGAACCGCCGTCGATCAGGAACTCCATGCACAGCGCACCGGCGACCATCGCGAAGGCGACGGCTCCGAACAGGCCCTCCCGGGTCTTTCCGGGGCTGATGCGCGGCGCGAGCTTGTGCTTCCCGAAGCGCCAGCCGACGGCGTACGCACCCGTGTCGCTGACCACGGTCAGCAGCAGGAAGGTGAGCACCCGCCACCGCCCGTCGTGGGCGGTCAGGAGCATGGCGACGAAGGTGGCGAGGAACGGTACGTAGAACGTCGCGAACACAGCGGCCGTGACATCCCTGAGGTAGCCCTCGGGCGGCTCGGTCATCCGCCAGACGAGCACCGCCAGCGCGGTCAGCGCCGTCGCCACCCAGGCGCCCTCGGCACCCCACGCGTAACCGGCGACGACCATCGCCGCACCGCCCACCGCCAGCGGGACGAGCGGTGCCTTGATGCCCTTGCGCTCCTGCAGGCGGGAGGTCAGCTCCCACAGGCCCACGACGACGGCGACGGCGATCACACCGACGAAGACGGCCTTCACGATGAACAGCGAGGCGATGATGACGGCGCCGAGCCCCACACCGACCCCTATGGCGGCTCGCAGATCACGGCCCGCACGTTTCTTCTGCGGGGGCGGCGGCGCGGTGGACATGGGCTCCTGCGGCTTCTCGTCACGGAACAGGGGGCCGCCGCTCAGGCGTCCGGCCCCCTGGTCCCGGTCATCACGGTCGTCAGCGTCTCTACCTGCGTCGGGATCGTCCGGCACGATGGGCATGGGCCGAGTGTGCTGGGCGTCATGCACATCGTAAGCAGGACCCGCCGGGGCAGCCCTCATCTCGGGCGCACCCCAGCGGCCGGCTCCCTGCGGGGCGCCCCAGGAAGAGTCGTTCATCAGACTTCGAGCAGCTCGGCTTCCTTGTGCTTGAGCAGCTCGTCGACCTGCGCGACGTACTTCGCGGTGGTGTCGTCGAGCTCCTTCTCGGCGCGACGCACCTCGTCCTCGCCCGACTCCTTGTCCTTGACCAGCTTGTCGAGGGTCTCCTTGGCCTTGCGGCGCACGGCGCGGATGGAGATCTTGGAGTCCTCGGCCTTGCTCTTGGCGACCTTGATGTAGTCGCGGCGGCGCTCCTCGGTGAGCTCCGGGAAGGTCACCCGGATGATATTGCCGTCGTTGCTCGGGTTGACGCCGAGGTCCGAGTCGCGGATGGCCTGCTCGATGTTGCGCAGCGCGGTCTTGTCGAACGGCGTCACGACGGCCATGCGCGGCTCGGGCACCGAGAACGAGGCGAGCTGGTTGATCGGGGTCAGCGCGCCGTAGTAGTCGGCGACGATCTTGTTGAACATCGCCGGGTGCGCACGGCCGGTACGGATCGCGGCGAAGTCTTCTTTCGCGACGACGACGGCCTTCTCCATCTTCTCCTCGGCCTCGAGGAGGGTTTCTTCGATCACCACGTGCTCCTGCGTGTCTTGAGCGGGCCCGGCGTGCCGGGGCCCGGCGGGTCCTGCGTCGCGTCCTCACCTGCACGGTGTCCGACCGGCAGGCCGTTGTCCATCCTTCGGGCCGGTCCGGGGTCTCCCCCGGGGCCCGGACCTCCCGTCGCACTCCGGGAGGGTCCCCCGGCACTCAGTCCCGAGTGCTCCGGTCACTCACGAGCGTGCCGATCTTCTCACTCTTGACCGCGCGGGCGATATTGCCGGTGGCGGTCAGCTCGAAGACGAGGATCGGCAGGTCGTTGTCGCGGCAGAGCGTGATGGCGGTGGCGTCGGCGACCTTGAGATCGCGGGCGAGAACCTCGCTGTACTCGAGCGCGTCGAACTTCACCGCGTCGGGGTTGCTCCTCGGGTCGGAGTCGTAGACCCCGTCCACCCCGTTCTTGCCCATCAGGAGAGCCTCTGCGTCGATCTCCAGGGCGCGCTGGGCGGCAGTGGTGTCGGTGGAGAAGTAGGGCATCCCCATGCCGGCGCCGAAGATGACGACGCGGCCCTTCTCCAGGTGGCGCACGGCGCGCAGCGGGATGTACGGCTCCGCGACCTGCCCCATGGTGATGGCGGTCTGGACGCGGGAGTCGATGCCCTCCTTCTCCAGGAAGTCCTGGAGTGCCAGGCAGTTCATGACCGTGCCGAGCATGCCCATGTAGTCGGACCTGGCCCGGTCCATGCCGCGCTGCTGGAGCTCGGCGCCGCGGAAGAAGTTGCCGCCGCCGATGACGACCGCGATTTCCGCGCCGTCACGGACGACCGCCGCGATTTCCCGGGCGATGGCGTGTACGACGTCGGGGTCGACACCGAGACCCCCGCCGCCGGCGAACGCCTCTCCGGACAGCTTCAGCATGAAGCGTCCGGCCACCTTGCCGTCGTCGCGCTTGTGGTCACCTTGTGCGGCGTCCGCGCCCTTGTTCATGGAGATTCTCCTCGTGCACATACGAAGAAGGCCATTGCCGGTGGGTCTGGTGTCCCTCAGCGGCAATGGCCTCCTCGTCAGTTCTGCGGTCGTACGGCATGAGTGCTGCCGACGACTGCACTAGACCCTATCGGGGTCCACCGTTGTTCGCGGACGGACTCAGATGCCGACCTTGATGCGCGAGAAGCGCTTCAGGGTGACACCGGCCTCGTCCAGGACCTTCTGGACGGACTTCTTGTTGTCCAGCGCGTACGGCTGGCCGAGGAGGGTGGCCTCCTTGAAGAAGCCGTTGACGCGACCCTCGACGATCTTCGGGAGCGCGGCCTCGGGCTTGCCCTCGGCGCGCGTGGTCTCCTCGGCGACGCGGCGCTCGGCCTCGACGACCTCGGCCGGGACGTCCTCGCGGGACAGGTACTTCGGGGCGAACGCGGCGATGTGCTGCGCGATGCCCTTGGCCAGCTCGGCGTCGGCCTTGTCCAGCTCGACCAGAACACCGATCTGCGGCGGCAGGTCGGGCATGGTGCGGTGCATGTACGCGGAGACGTACGCGCCGGCGAACTGCTCGAAGCGGTCCAGGACGATCTTCTCGCCGAGGTTGGCGTTGGCCTCGTCGACGTACGCCTGAACGGTCTTGCCGGCCTCGATCTCGGAGGCGAGCAGCGCCTGGATGTCGGCCGGGGAGGTGGCGGCGACGTGCGCGGCGAGGGTGTTCGCGACGTTCTGGAACTTCTCACCCTTGGCGACGAAGTCCGTCTCGCACTTCAGCTCCAGCAGAACACCGGACGTCTGGTCCTCGGAGATGAGGGAGACGACGGCGCCGTTCTCGGCAGAACGGCCCTCGCGCTTGGCGACGCCCTTCTGGCCCTTGATACGGAGCGCCTCGACGGCCTTGTCGACGTTGCCGTCGGCCTCGTCGAGCGCCTTCTTGCAGTCCATCATGCCGGCGCCGGTCAGCTCGCGGAGCTTCTTGACGTCAGCGGCGGTGTAGTTCGCCATGAGTCTGGGTTTCTCTCTCGAAGTCTGAAAGATCTACGGGTGAACGGCGGGGGCGGTGCTTGTGGCACCGGCCCCCGCCGTCTTCAGCCGTGACGGGTGTCAGGCCTGCTCGGCGTCCGCGGCCGGGGCCTCGGCAGCCGGTGCCTCGGCAGCGGCCTCGGCGGCGGGGGCCTCAGCGGCCTCGGCGTCCGCGACCTTCTCGGTCTCGGCGGAGGTCTGCACCTCGGCGTCGGCCTTCTTGTCGCCCTCGAGCAGGTCGCGCTCCCACTCGGCGAGCGGCTCGCCGGCGGCCTTCTCGCCCGGCTTCGAGTCACCGGTGGCGGCACCGGAACGGGCGATGAGGCCCTCGGCGACGGCGTCGGCGATCACACGGGTGAGCAGGGTGACGGAGCGGATCGCGTCGTCGTTGCCCGGAATCTTGTAGTCGACCTCGTCGGGGTCGCAGTTGGTGTCGAGGATCGCGACGACCGGGATGTGGAGCTTGCGCGCCTCACCGACGGCGATGTGCTCCTTCTTGGTGTCGACGATCCAGACGGCGCTCGGCACCTTCTGCATCTCGCGGATACCACCGAGGGTCTTCTCCAGCTTGGCCTTCTCGCGGGAGAGGACCAGGAGCTCCTTCTTGGTGAGGCCGGAGGCGGCCACGTCCTCGAAGTCGATGAGCTCGAGCTCCTTCAGACGCTGAAGGCGCTTGTAGACGGTGGAGAAGTTGGTGAGCATGCCACCGAGCCAACGCTGGTTGACGTACGGCATGCCGACGCGCGTCGCCTGCTCGGCGATGGCCTCCTGGGCCTGCTTCTTCGTACCCACGAACATGATGGAGCCGCCGTGGGCGACGGTCTCCTTGACGAACTCGTAGGCGCGGTCGATGTACGACAGCGACTGGAGCAGGTCGATGATGTAGATGCCGTTGCGCTCGGTGAAGATGAAGCGCTTCATCTTCGGGTTCCAGCGACGGGTCTGGTGACCGAAGTGGACGCCGCTTTCCAGCAGCTCCCGCATCGTGACGACGGCCATGGCCGTACTCCTTGAGGTGCTCGGTTGTCGCGACCGCAGGATTGCTGTCGCGCCTGACGCCCCGACGCGCCGTGCCACAAGGGACCGAGGAGCGCGGCCACCGTCCACAGAGAGGGAGGTGGCGGGGCGTGCGAAGTCGACCCGGTGACCCGGATCGCCATAGGAAGTGTACGGGACGGCCCGGGTGCCGGGTGACGGCGCTGTCCACAACCGGTCGGTTGTCCACAGATCCGGTTCATGATCCCCGCGGATCGGCCGGCTGCGGGACGGTTCTGCCATGCGACGCGCAACTGATCCGACCAGCCCGCTCAGCCCGTTCGCCCCGGCCGCTCGGGGCGTCCCGACCGCTTCCCGTTTCCGGAACGGGCTCTGCGGGGCCTTGCCCCACGGGTTACCGACCCTTCGCGGACGGCGGGCGTTCATGGCGGTGCTCGTGGCGGCGGTGGCCCTGCTGGCGGTGGTGTGCGGCCCGTCGGCCGCCGCCGGAGCGGCGGCCCCGGCACCCGATCCCGTGCCCGCACCGGCGCCGACGGCGGGTGACGACCGGGCCTGGCCGCTCGCCGGGCGGCCCGCGGTCGTACGGGGATGGGAGCCCCCGGCGGGCCCCTACGCGCGGGGCCACCGCGGCGTCGACCTCGCCGCGGGGCCGGATACGGCGGTGCTCGCCGCCGCCCCGGGACAGGTCTCGTTCGCAGGACGGGTGGCGGGGCGCGGGGTGCTGGCGATCGAAGTGGCCGGCAGTGGCGATCCCCCGCTGCGGACCACGTACGAACCGGTGCGCGCGCTGGTCGCCAAGGGCGAGAAGGTGACGGCGGGACAGGTGGTGGCTGTCGTGGAGGCGGGGCCCTTCCACTGTGCGCCGGGCTGTCTGCACTGGGGGCTGCGGCGCGGTGACACCTATCTTGATCCGCTGTCACTGCTGCCGCCGTCACTGCTGCGACGGGGCCCGTCCAGGCTGCTTCCGGTGTTCGGCGTACCCGAGCCCGAACCGGGACCCGGGCATGCCACCGAGGGGACCGGGGACGGGCTCGCCGCCCCCGGCGTTCTGCTGACGGTCGCCGCGGTGCGGCGCCCGCGTCAGTCCCGTACGCCCTGCACGCCTCGGAGGATCATGGCGACGGCGGTGTCCGCGATCACGGACGGCTCCTCGGCCACGGCCAGTTCGATACGTCGCACCGCGGCGTCCACCGAACCCTGGAGCAGCATCGCCGCCAGCCTCGGCTGCGCATGGCCGAGGTCGCCGAGCGCCTCGACGATCATGGCGATCAGGCCGCCGTGCGCGGCCCTGATCTTCTCGCGCGCCCCGGCGTCCAGCTCACTCGCCGAGATGGCGACGACCGCCCGGTGGCGGCGGTCCCCGACGAGGTCGAGCTGCCTGCGGACATAGGCCTCGATCTTGCCCTCGGGCGTCGTGGCCTGCTCCATCGCGTTCTCGACCTCGGCCGCCCAGACCGGGAAGTCGACGGCGCAGAGCTCTTCGACGACGGCCGCGCGGGAGCGGAAGTACTCGTACACGGAGGACCGGGCGAGGCCCGTGCGTTCGGCGAGGGCGGGGAAGGTCAATGCCTCCGTACCGCCCTCGGACAGCAGGGAGCGTGCGGCGTCCAGGAGGGCGCCGCGCTGCATGGTCCGGTGCTCGGCCACCGAGGCCGCTCGAATCCTGGGCACGCGTCCACTCTACGGCGACCGGTGCACGAGGGGGTGGGTACGGCCCTGATTCCTTGGCCGAAGCGGCCATGGCCGGCACCGGGCACGAGCGGGTCTCAGCGGCCGGCGTCGGCCAGTTTCGCGCGCAGTTGCAGCACCGATTTGGTGTGGATCTGGCTGACCCGGCTCTCGGTGACCCCGAGGACATTGCCGATCTCGGCGAGGGTGAGGCCCTCGTAGTAGTAGAGCGTCACGACCGTCTTCTCGCGCTCCGGGAGCGTGTTGATGGCACGGGCGAGCAGCCGTCTGAGCTCACGGTCCTCGGCGACCTCCACCGGATTGTCGGCGGCCGTGTCCTCCAGCGTGTCCATGAGGCTGAGCCGGTCGCCGCCCTCGCCGCCGACATGCAGCAACTCTTCCAACGCGACCACGTTGGCCAGCGACAACTGGCTGAAAACCGCGTGCAGTTCCTCCAGCGCGATCTCCATCTCCGCGGCGACCTCCGCCTCGGAAGGGGTACGTCGCAACTGCGCCTCCAGCGTGGCGTAGGCGCGTTCCACGGCTCGTGCCTTCTGGCGCACCGAGCGCGGGATCCAGTCCAGCGCCCGCAGTTCGTCGATCATCGCGCCGCGGATGCGGGTGATCGCGTACGTCTCGAACTTGATCGCGCGCTCGATGTCGAACTTCTCGATCGCGTCGATCAGTCCGAAGACCCCGGAGGAGACGAAGTCCGCCTGCTCGACATTGGACGGCAGGCCCACGCTCACCCGGCCCGCCACGTACTTCACCAGCGGCGAGTAGTGCAGGATCAGCTGCTCCCGCAGCCGCTCGTCGCCCGTGGACTTGTACGAGCGCCACAACTCGTCGAGCGAGGAGGGCGCAGGGGGGCGCACAGTGCCACGCGCAGCCGGTGGTACTGCCGCGCGGTCAGACCCGGAGGTGTGCTGGGGCATGTGGTGCCTTGAGCCGTTCTGCTGTGAAGTACTGGGACGTATGTCTGAGTCGGAATCCTCGTGAGCGTAGCGTGACTGTGACGTCGCGGTCCGCGCAGGATAGGGGATCGGCGCTCTGCGCATCCGGCCGATCCGGTATGACTGAGGACCGGGGCCGCCGCCGTGCACGTCGGCCCCGGAGGCGTGACTGAAGGATCCGCCGAGGTCATCGGCATCACCTTTTCACCCGAATGCTCCAGGTCAAGCACCGCCTCGCCGCGCGTCGCCATTGCGGAGCGGTCTCGGCGTCAACCGCCATCCCTCGCCATCCCGTTCGACGAACCCCAGTGAGTGCAGTTCGTACAGTCTGCCGAGCGCCTCGTCGACGCTGGTCCCGGCGGTACGGGCCACCTCGCGTCCGCCGACGGCGCCCCGGTACGGCAACGCGTCGAGGACTCTGGCGGAGACCGCGTCCAGCAGGTCCCTGGGGTGCACGGGGCCGCGTCTGGCCGGAGCGAGTTCGCCGATGTCCCCCACCAGCTCGGCGACTTCCGAGGCATCGGTCACCAGGATGCCCTCTCCCCGCAGGAGTTCATGGACCCCCGCCGACAATCCGCTGGTGGCGGGGCCCGGCACGCCCATGGTGAAGCGGCCGAGCCGCTGTGCGCACCGTGCGGTGACCAGTGAACCGCTGCGGTATTCGGCCTCGACCACGACCGTCCCGCGCGTCAACGCGGCGATGACCCGGTTCCGGAGGATGAATCTGCTGCGGGTGGGATGGTCGGACGGCGGCAATTCGCCGATGACGAGCCCCTGTTCCGCCATCCGTCCGATCAGCTCGGTGTGTCCCGGGGGGTAGGGGACGTCCACCCCGCAGGCCAGGACGGCCATCGTCGCCCCGCCGACGGCGAGCGCGCCGCGGTGCGCCGCCCCGTCGACCCCGAACGCGGCTCCCGACACGACCACCCACCCCAGCTCGGCGAGCCCCGCGCCGAGGCCGGCCGCCATGTGCGATCCGTAGGGTGTGCAGGCCCGTGCGCCGACCACGGCGACCGAGCGCAGCGCCCAGAGCCGCAGATCGCGAGGGCCCCGCACCCACAGGCCGGTCGGCCGGGCGTCCGCGAGGTCGTCGAGCTGGCTGGGCCATTCCCGGTCCCCGGGGCAGATGAACCGCCCGCCGAGCGCGGCGACCGCCGAGAGATCCCGCCCGGGGTCGACGCCCTCGGCCCGCAGCCGGTACCCGGCGAGCCGTTTCGGGGTCATTCCGCCCAACCGCTCCGCGGTGCCGTCCCTGGTGGTGATCCGGCGCAACAGCTCGACGGCACCGCACTCGCGCAGCCAGCGGCCACCGTGCTCGTCCCCGGGCTCGACGATGCGGGTCAGGGCGGCCCGCGCCAGCCGCTCCTGGCCGCTCACCGCCTTCCCCGGCCCCGCCTCCGGCGCCTCGTCGGGATCGTGCTCCGCGATCCGCTGCCGTACGCCCGCCGACGACGGGTCCTGCCCGGCGCCGTGACGGCCGTCCGCCCCCGGCTTCATGACGCACCCGCTTTCGTCAGGGCGCCCCGCGAAATCCCGGTCCGCAGTTCCAGCGCCACCGCGATGTCGGAGGCGTCGGGGCGGTCGGCGCCGCGCAGATCGGCGACCGTCCACGCCACCCTGAGCACCCGGTCCAGGCCGCGCGCGGTGAGCATGCCCCGTTCCATGTCCCGTTCGGCCTCCAGGAGCGCGCCCGGTGCCGCGACCAGTCTGGTCCGCAGCTCGTGGCCGGGGACCTCGCTGTTGGTCGACCATCCGGTGCCCGCCAGCCGTTCCGCGGCCCGTGCCCTGGCCTCCTGGACCCGGGCCGCGACGGAGGCCGTCGACTCGCCCCGGCGGCCGCCCTGCCCCATCAGGTCCTCACGCCTGACCGGATCGACGAGCACCCGCAGATCCACCCGGTCGAGCAGCGGCCCCGAGAGTCGCGCCTGATAGCGCCTGACCGCGGACGGCGGACATTCGCATCCGGCCCCGCTGAGGCTGTGCCGTCCGCAGGGACAGGGGTTGGCGGCCAGCACCATCAGAAATCTGGCGGGCAGCCGCACCACCCCGGCGCTGCGGGCCACCACCACATGGCCCGACTCCAGCGGCTGGCGCAGCGCGTCCAGCGCCCGCACGGAGAATTCGGGGGCCTCGTCCAGAAAGAGGATCCCCCGGTGGGCCAGCGAGACCGCACCGGGCCGCGGCATCCCGTTGCCCCCGCCGATCAGCGACTGCATCGTCGCCGAGTGGTGGGGCGCGCAGTAGGGCGGCCGGGCGACCAGTGGCTCCCCAGGTGGCAGGATGCCCGCCACCGAGTGCACCGCGGTCACCTCCAGGGATTCCTGCCTGGTCAGCGTCGGCAGGATCGCGGGCAACCGCTCGGCCAGCATGGTCTTTCCGGCGCCCGGTGGCCCCGAGAGCAGCAGGTGGTGGCCGCCGGCCGCGGCGACCTCCAGGGCCTTGCGAGGCCGCTCCTGTCCCGCCACGTCCGCCAGGTCGGGTGCGCTTCCGTCGCCCTGCCCGGCTCCGCGGGCGAGCCCGGTGCCGATGCCCGCGCCGGGCACCATCAGCCCGGCCAGCCTGGTGTCGGGGCGCCCCTCGTCGTGCGCCTCCCGCTCGTCGGGCACCGGCTCCTCGCAGAGCACGGCGATCAGCTGCCGCAGGCTCCGCACCCCGAGGACGGAGACCCCGGGGACCAGCGCCGCCTCCCCCGCGGTCTGTTCGGGCACCACGACCTGCCGGTATCCGGCCTCCGCCGCGGCGAGCACGGCCGGCAGCACACCGCGCACCGGCCGCACCCGGCCATCGAGTCCGAGCTCGCCGATCATCACCACATCGGCGATGGACGCCGGATCGATCCGCTCGGCCGCCCCCAGCACCGCACAGGCGACGGCGAGGTCGAACCCGGATCCGCCCTTCGGCACGGAGGCGGGCGACAGGCCCACCGTGAGTTTCTTCTGCGGCCACTCGGCCCCCGAGTTCACCACCGCGGCCCTGACCCGGTCCCGGCTCTCCACCAGGCTCTTGTCCGGCAGACCCACCAGGGTGAACGCGGCCACCCCCGCCTCCAGGTCCGCCTGGACCTCCACCACCACGCCCTCGACGCCGACCAGCGCCACCGAGCACGCCCGCGCGAACCCCATCAGGCCACCCCCCGCGCATGCTCGGCGACCGGCGCTCCGCGCCTGGGCAGCACCACTCCGACCAGGTCGATCCGGACCCCGCCGGGCGGCGGGCCGCCGTGCCGGTCCAGCCAGATACCGGCCAGCCGCCGCAGCCGCTCCGCCTTGACCGGCGTGACGGCCGCCATCGGATGCTCGAACGCGCCCGACCTGCGGGTCTTCACCTCGCAGACCACGAGTGCGTCGCCGTCCATCGCGACGATGTCGATCTCACCGGCGCGACAGCGCCAGTTCCGTTCCAGTACGGACATTCCTGCGTCGGCCAGCAGCCGTACCGCCAGATCCTCGCCGTACCGCCCGAGTGCCCCCCGTGCGTTCATTTCGGCACCACCTCCGGGACCGACTCTGACGCGTCCGGTCCCGGCGTGTGGATCTTGGTGGACAACTCCCGGATTGTGGACAACTCGGCCACCCGGAAGGGGGAATCAATCCCTCATTGGAGTGGGGTTCAGCCACCCGGAAGTTCGAGGTCGCTCTTGTTGAGCTCCTCGATGTTGACGTCCTTGAACGTCAGCACCCGTACCTGCTTGACGAACCGCGCGGGCCGGTACATGTCCCAGACCCAGGCGTCCGCCATCGATACTTCGAAGAACACCTCGCCCTGAACCGAGTGCACCTGCATCTCGTAGTCATTGGTGAGGTAGAAGCGCCGTTCGGTCTCGATCACATATTTGAACAGACCGACGACATCTCGGTACTCCCGGTAGAGCTTCAGCTCCATCTCGGTCTCGTACTTTTCGAGGTCCTCGGCGCTCATTGGCATGTTCCCCTTCAGCCGTGCGTCCCCCCATTGTGCGCCAGGCCCCGGGCCCCCTGGGCGCTTAGGCGATTTCGGGGTCGAGAACCAGTGGCGTACGCGGGGGACCCTCGTCGAGCAGCGTGCGCAGCAACTCGGCGAGCCTGGTCGGGTACACCGTCTCACGCGCCGCCGACAGTTCGGCGGAGGTCCACCACCTCAGGCCCGCGACGCTGCGCCGCTCCAGTCCGGTCTGCCCGCTGGTGTCGGTGGCGGTCTGTGCCGTACGTGCCAGGAAATACCACTCGTCCTGGTCCCAGCGGCGTCCGTCGAACGGGAAGGAGCACATCCGCTGCCAGAGCAGCGGGCCCAGTTCGACATCGGTGATCCCGGTCTCCTCCGCGAGCTCGCGCAACGCGGCCTCCTCCCGGGTCTCGTCACCCTCCAGGCCACCGCCCGGGGTGAACCACCAACTGCTGTCCGGATCCTCCGGTTCGAACCCGTGCATCAGGAGGATCCGGTCGTCGGGGTCCAGGAGGACCACGCGGGCGACCTTCCGCTTCTCAGTGCGCACCGGCGGGCACCTGTCCACGGCTCTTCCGTGCCGGGCGCCCGAACCGTGCCGCGACCGGACCGTACGCCGCACCGCCCAGGATGAGCACCATGCCCACGAGCACCGCCCCGAGCTGCAGTCGCAGCGGTCCGGGCGAGGACACCCCGCCGGGGAGGGCGGCGAAGGCCCGTGGACGCTCGACCATGCCGTTCATCGGCCAGGCGATCGCGTCCACCCGGGCCTGTACCGCGCCTCGGGGGACGGAGCCCTGCCCCGCGTCCTCCAGGTGGACCCGGGAGTCCAGGGAGGCGGCGCGTGCGTCGCCCAGCAGGAAGAGCTTCCCCTCGGGCACCTCCGCCGTGAAGTCCTCGACCGAGGCCGGGCCCTTCTCCCGCAGATACGGTTCGTCAAGGGGCTTGCCGTTGACCGTGAGCCGGCCGTCCTTGCCGCAGCAGGCGATCTTGTCGCCGCCGATCCCGACGACCCGCTTCACCATCGGCACGGCGCCCCATGCCTGATCGGTGAAGACCACCACGTCGCCGCGGTGCACCTCGCTGCCGTCGATCCGCTGCGCCAGCACCCGGTCGCCCGCGTGCACCGTCGGCATCATCGACTCGGTCGGCACCGTGTACGGCTTGTACACCACCGCCCCCCAGGCGAACCCGCCGAGGAAGAGCACACAGCCGACGGCCACGGCCAGCCCCGACAGCATGCTGCCGAGCCGGCCGCGACCGTCACCCGTATGTCCTTTTCCGCTCATCCCAGCCTCCCCCACCTCGGAGATCGTCGATCGCCGGTCCGAGTCGGCACCCTACCCGGCGGTACGCCCGCCGGTCAGCCTCCTGCGACGCCACAGCACCAGAGGCAGCGCGCCCGCGACGCCGAGTGCCCCCGGGGCCAGAGCGGCCGCCGCGCCGATGCCCGGCTGGTCGAAGGTGTCCGGAACCGGCAGCGTCGCCCAGCGGTTGATCGGCCAGGCCACCACCACGGCCCGCCCCACGACGTCCTTGACGGGCACGAAGCCCTTGGTCGCGTCCTCGGTGTGATAGCGCGAGTCCCAGGAATTCTGCCGGTGGTCGCCCATCACCCAGATCTTGCCCTCGGGTACCTTGAACGGCCCGAAGGGCTTGTCGTCGCAGGCCGAATTGCCGGGGAAGATGTACGGCTCGTCGAGGGCCTTGCCGTTGACCTTGACCGGACCGCCCTTCGCGCACTCCACGGTGTCGCCACCGACCGCGATCGTCCGCTTGATCAGGTCCTTCTCCTTGGACGACGGCATCAGGCCGATGAAGCTCAGGAAGTCCTGCACGACGTTCGACTCAGGGGTCGGCTCCCCGGCCAGCCAGTTGTCCGGGTCGTGGAAGACGACCACTTCGCCGCGGTCGGGCTCCCCGCCGAACCAGGGCGTCAGCTTGTCCACCAGCACCCGGTCACCCCGCTGGAGGGTGTTCTGCATCGAGTCCGAGGGGATCGAGAACGCCTGCACCAGGAACGTCTTGATCAGCAGCGCGAGCACCAGCGCGATGACGATCAGCAGCGGCAACTCCTTCCAGAAAGGACGCTGCTTCCTGACCTTCTTGCCGTCCCCGGCCGCGTCCCCGTCCCCGTCCGTGCCCACGTCCGCGTTCTGCTCCGTCACGGGCGCTTCCGGATCCGGTGTCTCCCCCGGCGGACCGGAGGCGGCATCGGCGGGCTGGTCGGGCCCCTTCGCGGGCTCTCCATGTCCAGGTCGCGCACCGGCAGCCACGTCACTCACATCCAGTCCTCACTCTGCGCCCACGTCTGCTCCTGGGCCCGTCCGTCCCAAGCCCACTGCCCCGCACAACGAACGGGAGTTCCGCAGCGCTCCTGCGTCCCCGACCGTCTTGCCGGCAGCGGACCGCCGGGATCCCGGCCTCCCACCACCGACGACCGCCCTCCGGTCGCTCAGCATGCTCGCCGAGCGACCGGAGGGCGGTTCTTCCGTACCGTCCGGCCGGAGCCGGACCCATCGATGTCGTCCGTGCGCGGTGGTGGCCGGGGCCCGCCTCGACACAGATCGTCGTACTCCGTGCAGTTGTACTGATCGTTCCGTGCGACTGCACCGATCGGCCGTCAGGATCCTATGAAGGATGCCCGGCGGACATCCGCGCATTTACTCGATCTTGCCGATGCCTTGATCGCAACGACATCAACGGCATCGCGGTCCCTGTCCAGCGGCAGGATCCAACGGCTCACGGCCGACCGCCCGTCACTGCTCCCGAGCGGAACCCAGGCCGGCCCGCCTGCGTCGCCAGAGCACGATCGGCACGGCTCCGGCGATACCGATCGCACCGGGCGCCGCGGCCATCGCGGCGTTCAGGCCCGGCTGGTCGAAGGTCTTCGGGACGGGCAGGGTCGCCCAGCGGTTGATCGGCCACGCCACCACGAAGGCCCGGCCGACGACCTCGTCGTTGGAGACCGTGCCGTCGCCCGGAAGTTCCTGGTGGTAACGGGAGTCGCGGGAGTCCTGGCGGTGGTCCCCCATCACCCAGATCCGGCCCTTGGGCACCTTGATCGGGCCGAACGGCTCGTCGTTGCAGGGCGTGTTGCCCGGGAAGATGAACGACTTCTCGTCCAGGGCCTTGCCGTTGACCACGACGGGGCCGTTCTCCTTGCACTCCACCGTGTCACCGCCGACCGCGATGACCCGCTTGATCAGGTCCTTCTCCTCGGCGGACGGCATCAGCCCGATGAAGCTGAGGAACTTCTGGACCACATTCGGATGGACCTCCGGGGTGTCGTCCAGCCAGCCGCCCGGGTCGTGGAAGACGACCACTTCGCCGCGCTCGGGCTCCGAGCCGAACCAGGGGGTCAGCTTGTCGACGAGCACGCGGTCGCCCCGCTGGAGGGTGTTCTGCATCGAGTCCGAGGGGATCGAGAACGCCTGCACCAGGAACGTCTTGATCAGCAGCGCGAGCACCAGCGCGATCACGATCAGCAGCGGCAACTCCTTCCAGAAGGAGCGTGGCTTCTTCGCCGCCCGGCCACCGCCGCCCGGAGTGTCGCCGTCACTCCCCGCGTGGCCCGCCGTCCCGGCGGACTCGGCATTGCCCGAACGGTCCGGCCGGTCCTCGGGCTCCTCGTGTCCGGATCGTGCGCCGACGGCCAAATCCCCCACATCCACTCCTTACTCGTGCCACCGCCCGCGCCCTAGCCGGCGCAGGCCCACCACTCCCATAACGAGCGGGAGTTCCGCAGGGGTCGGGAGAGGAATCAATCCGTTCAGATCCTGGGACGACACACTATTCGACGGGTCCGGAGCGGCAGCCGTCCCGGCGCGCGCGTCAGGGACCCGGCCGAAGGTCTCCGGCTCCTCCAGTCCTCCCCAGTGGCCGAAGGGCCAGGCGATCACGACAGCCCGTCCCACGACCTCGTCCTCGGACACCGTGCCGTGTTCCGGCTCGTCCAGGTGATAGCGGGAATCGGCGGAATCGGAACGGTGGTCGCCCATCACGAAGATCCGGCCCGGCGGAACCTTTACCTCGAATTTGATGAGCGAGGGAGGGTTCCCGGGATACAGATACGGCTCGTCGAGCGGTACGCCGTTGACGCTGACCCGGCCGTCCTTGCCACAGCACTTCACCGTGTCCCCGCCGACCCCGATCACCCGCTTGATCAGGTCCTGTTCGTCGTCGGAGGGCAGCAGTCCGATGAAGGTCAGTACCTCCTTCGCCTGCTTGACGCCGACCGGCGGGTCCTTCTTTCCGGTGTGCTCCTGCCGCAGCCAGTGCCCCGGGTCCTTGAAGACGACGACATCGCCGCGCTCGGGCCTGGATCCGAACCAGGGGGTCAGCTTGTCCACCAGCACCCGGTCGCCGATCCGGATGGTCTGCTCCATCGATCCCGAAGGGATCACGAAGGCCTGCACCAGGAACGTCTTGAGCACGAGCGCGATCACCAGCGCCACGACGACGAGCAGCGGGATCTCCCCCGCCGCGGCCCCGCGCCGCCGTCTCCTGACCCTCCGGGCCAGTTTCCGCCGCTGGGCCCTGGTGGGCAGCGAACGGGCGCCCTCCGGCCCGTCGCCGCCGGACGGTATCCCGGGACCGGACCCGGCGCGTCCTCGGCCGCGGTTACCCACGGCCCCCGCCCGGCGCCCCCACGGCGGCGAAGGCGGTGCTGTCCGGCAGCGAGCGCAGGCGGCTGGGCGGCCAGCCGATCCAGTCCACCCTGCCGATCACCCTGTCGACGGGGACCATGCCGCCGCCCGGCTCGCCCAGGTGGTCGCGCGAATCGCGGGAATTGCTGCGGTGGTCGCCCATCATCCACAGCGTGCCGTCGGGGACGACGATGTCGAAGCGGGCGCGGGAGGGCTCGTCCCCCGGATACAGATAGCCCTCGACGACCGGTCGGCCGTTCACCTCGATCCGGCCCCGCTTGTCGCAGCAGACCACCCGGTCCCCGCCCACGCCCACCACCCGCTTCACGTAGTCGGTCCCGGCGGGCTCCGCCAGGCCCAGGGACGCGGCCACCGAGTGCACCAGGCCGGTGACGGGGTTCTCCCGCGGGGGCTCCTGCACGAACGATCCGGTGCCGTCGAAGACGACCACGTCGCCGCGGTGCGGCACGGCGCCCGAACGGTAGGCCAGTTTGTTCACCAGCACCCGGTCCCCCACCTGGAGCGTGGGCTCCATCGAGCCACTGGGGATCAGGAAGGGCTGCACCACGTAGTTGCTCAGGAGCAGCACGAAGACCGCGCAGACGGCCCCGAGCGCGGCGGTCCGCCGCCAGGACATCGAGAGGGGCCGGCGGTCCGGGATACGCGAGGAGCGCGACCCCTCCTCCGGCGCCGTTGCGGGTGCGGAGGAGCGATCGCGCTCCGAGGGCTTTGCTTCCGTGTCCATCGGGGCCAGAGCCTATCCGGCCGACCTGTGGACCTGGGAGTCAGCTCAGTTGTCGCGCTTCTCCTTGATCTTCGCGGCCTTGCCGCGGAGCTCACGGAGGTAGTACAGCTTGGCGCGACGGACGTCACCGCGGGTGACGAGCTCGATCTTCTCGAAGATCGGGCTGTGCACCGGGAAGGTGCGCTCGACGCCGACGCTGAAGGAGACCTTGCGGACCGTGAAGGTCTCGCTGACGCCCGCACCCTGGCGACGGATGACAACGCCCTTGAACTGCTGGATACGGGAGCGGTTGCCCTCGATCACTCGGACGTGGACGTTGACGGTGTCACCGGGGCGGAACGCCGGGACGTCGGTACGCAGCGATGCGGCGTTGACGCCATCGAGCAGGGAAGCCATGTTGTCTGCTTTCTTCGCCGATGCCACAGGTCATCGACGGGAGATCGTGAGAAATGGGGGTGCTGATCGCGTCGGGCGGGCGTCGTTCCCCCTGTGGCAGGGGCGCACGCCGGACGTACAGCAGCGGCCTATTCTTCCACGGCCTCGGGCCTGCGCCAAAATCGGCCGCCGGGCTCCGGTGCCCAGCCGAGGATGGAGAGCGTCTCGCGGTCCTTCTTGTCGAACCCCGCGGCGTCGCAGCGCTCGATCAGATCGGGCCTGTTGAGGGCGGTACGGCGGAACGCCTCGTCCCTCCGCCAGCGGGCGATCTTCCCGTGGTGGCCGCTGAGCAGCACCTCGGGGATCCCCCTGCCGCGCCACTCGGGCGGCTTGGTGTAGACGGGCCCCTCCAGCAGATTGGCCATCGTGCCGGGGGCGAAGGAGTCGTCCCGGTGCGATTCGGCGTTGCCGAGCACGCCGGGCAGCAGCCGGGCCACCGCCTCCGTGATCACCAGCACCGCGGCTTCCCCGCCGGCCAGTACGTAGTCCCCGATGGACACCTCGACGACCGGCATCCGGGTGGCGTACTCGTCCATCACCCGCCGGTCGATGCCCTCGTAGCGGGCGGGCGTGAAGATCAGCCAGGGCCGTTCGGAGAGCTCTACGGCGAGCTCCTGGGTGAACGGGCGGCCGCTGGGCGTGGGTACCACGAGCACCGGGGAGTGCGCCCCGGCCTCGTATCCGGCCGCCAGGGCGTCGTCCAGGGCCTCGCCCCACGGTTCGGTCTTCATGACCATGCCGGGGCCGCCGCCGTACGGGGTGTCGTCGACCGTGTTGTGCCGGTCGTACGTCCAGTCGCGCAGGTCGTGCACCCGGACGTCGAGGCGGCCGCGCGCGCGGGCCTTGCCGACGAGGGAGACGTTCAGCGGTTCCAGGTACTCCGGGAAGATCGTGACGACGTCGAGGCGCATCAGACGTCCTTCCCGGCCACCGGAGCCCCGTCGTCGCCCTCGTCGTCCCGAGCGGAGGCGATCACGGCCTGACTCGCGTCGATCAGGCCGGGCGGCGGGGTGATCACCGCGCGTTGCTCGGCCAGATCGATCTCGGTGACGATCTCCTCGACGAACGGGATCATCACCTCGCTGCCGTCCGGCCGCTCGACGATGAAGAGGTCCTGGGACGGCAGGTGCGTGATCTCGGTGATCCGGCCGACCTCGGTGCCGTCGGCGAGGACCACGTCGAGGTCCATGAGCTGATGGTCGTAGAACTCCTCGGGGTCCTCGGGGAGTTCCGCCGGGTCGACCTCGGCGATCAGGAGCGTGTTGCGCAGGGCCTCGGCAGCCGTACGGTCGCGGACGCCCTCGAAGCGCAGCAGCAGCCGTCCGCTGTGCACCCGGCCGGTCTCGATGGTCAGCGGTCCGGTACCCGCCGGTTCGGTGGCGAGCACGGCACCGGGCCCGAGCCGCAGCTCCGGCTCGTCCGTACGGACCTCGACGGTGACCTCGCCCTTGATGCCATGGGCCCGGCCGATCCGCGCGACTACCAACTGCACCTTGTGTCTCTCCTGTCATACGACGACGGGCCGGGGTGGGCGCAAGGCCCTCCCCGGCCCGTGCCGGTGTTCAACTCTGTCAGCGAACCTGATCCACATCGACGAGGTCGACGCGGATGCCACGGCCGCCGATGGCGCCCACGACGGTACGCAGCGCGCGTGCGGTGCGACCGTTGCGACCGATCACCTTGCCGAGGTCGTCGGGGTGGACCCGGACCTCCAGCACGCGACCACGGCGCAGGTTGCGCGAGGCGACCTGCACATCGTCAGGGTTGTCGACGATGCCCTTCACGAGGTGCTCGAGAGCCTCCTCGAGCATGCTCAGGCCTCGGTCGACTCGGCGGGCGCAGCCGCGTCAGCAGCCTCGTCCGCCTTCTTGTCGGCCTTCTTCGCCTTCTGCGTGATGGCCTCGCCCTTGGACTCGTCGCCGCCGTCCTTGGTCAGAGCCTCGAACAGGGCGCGCTTGTCAGCCTTGGGCTCCGGCTGCAGCAGCGGCGCGGGGGCCGGAAGACCCTTGTGGGCCTGCCAGTCACCGGTGAGCTTCAGGATCGCGAGAACCGGCTCGGTCGGCTGGGCGCCGACGGACAGCCAGTACTGCGCACGCTCCGAGTTGACCTCGATGCGCGAGGGGTTCTGCACCGGGTGGTACAGGCCGATCTCCTCGATGGCCCGGCCGTCACGGCGGGTACGGGAGTCGGCGACGACGATGCGGTAGTGAGGCGAACGGATCTTGCCCAGACGCTTCAGCTTGATCTTGACTGCCACGGAAGTGGTGTCTCCTGGTCTATGACGTGGTTGGGCACAACGAAGATGCCACGTGGGGTTGCGGTACTCGGAGTGCCCGATGGACGCGTCAGCCGGAGGAGAGAGGGGTCCTATGCGACTGTCGAGTACAGCTAGCCATTGTGCCACACCGTGCCGGGTCACCCCACCGCGACTGCGGCTTCCGGGATGCGGAAGGGCTTGCCGCAGCCTCCGCAGACGATCGGCGCCTGCGCCAGGACCGACGGGACGACGCGCACATTGCGGCCGCAGTCGCATACGGCCTTGACGCGGACGCCTCCGCCGGAGGAGCCGTGCCGGGCGGCCGGCCCGCGGAAGGAACGCTTGGTGTCGGCGGCGGTGGCGACGGTGTGGGCCTTGAGGGCGCGCTGCAGCCGCTCGATCGTCGGGCGGTACCGGCGCTTGGCCTCGGGGTTGAGGGTGACCAGCGAGAAGCCGCTGCTGGGGTGGGGCTCCTCGGCGTGGTCGAGGCCCAGCTCCTCGGCGATCGCGAGGAATCTGCGGTTGTGGTAGCGGCCGGCGCGCGAAGTGTCGCGGACACCTCGTGCGGCGGCGATGCCGTGGACTGCCTCATGGAGCAGTCGCTCGAAGGAGAGTTCGGCGCCGCAGGCGGACGAGGACTCTCCGATCAGGGACTCGGGCGCGGCTAGATCCGGCAGCTCGGGGTGGTACCGCTGAATGTCGGCCCACGCCTGCGCCAGCTCTGCGGCAAGTACAGGTGGTGTCGTGCTCACGTCGTGACAACGAGCACGAGTGCCCCGGTGTTCCGATTCCGGGCCATCCCAAATATTTTGCACGTACCAGTCAGTTGCCATTGATGCGTCCCGACGAGGGCGGGTGCGCAGAACTGCGGAGAAGCCTCACAGCTCACACCAAGGTGGTACGTAGCGACGCGTACGCCGGGTACGTGGGCGGCCACCTTACGCCGGACCGCCCGGGGCATCGGACGGGGGCGGTCAGTAGGCGCGCGCCACCAGGGCGACAGTACCGGGCTCGTCGTCCGCGTCCGGCACCGACCCGTCCTCGGCCACCAGGCACCGTACGGACACCCCGTGCTCCGCGAGCCGGGCCTCCCCCGCCGGGCCGAGGGCCGACCAGGCGATCCGGGCCCAGCCGCCTGCGGCGGCCGCCGCCACGGCCTCCCGCTCGGTGGTGACCTCGCTGGTGGCGGACTCGCGGCGGCTGCGGGACTCCCGCAGCAGCGCCGCCTGGTCCTCCTCCAGGAGTGCCGGAAGCAGCCGGGGCAGGGCCTCGATCGCGACCGGCTCCTTCCCGCCCGGGACACGCCGGGCCAGCATCGCGGTGCCGTCCGCCAGATCGCGCGGGCCGATCTCGATCCGCACCGGCACCCCCTTCAGCTCCCAGTCGACCGCGCGGCGGCCGAACGGGGTGTCGGTACGGTCGTCGACCTCGGTCCTGATCCCCGCCGCGCGCAGCCGTTCGCCGAGGGACCGGACCTCGGCCAGGACGGCCTCGTCCTCCTTGACCGCGAGGACGACCGCCTGGACGGGCGCGAGCCGCGGCGGCACCCGGAGCCCGTGGTCGTCGCCGTGCGCCATGATCAGGCCGCCGACCATCCGGGTCGAGGAGCCCCACGAGGTCTGCCGGACGAGTTCCTGCCTGCCCTCCCTGGACAGGTAGGAGGTGTGGAAGGCCCTGGCGAAATTGGTGCCGAGCTCGTGGCTCGTCCCCATCTGGAGGGCCTTGCCGTCCCGCATCATCGCTTCGAGCGTGAGCGTGTTGACGGCCCCGGCGAACCGCTCGGCCGGGGTCTTGCGGCCGAGCACCACATCGATGCCCAGCACATTGACCATGAAGTCCGCGTACACCTCGCGGTGGATGTACGCGGCGAAGTCCCGGGCCTCCTCGTCGGTGGCATGGGCGGTGTGACCCTCCTGCCAGAGGAATTCCGTCGTACGGAGAAAGACCCGCGGGCGCATCTCCCAGCGCACGACGTTGGCCCACTGGTTGATCAGGAGCGGCAGATCGCGGTAGCTCTGCACCCACTTCGAGAAGTACTCGTTGATGATCGTTTCGGAGGTCGGCCGCACCACCACGGGCTCTTCGAGCTCTTTGCCGCCGCCGTGGGTGACCATCGCGAGCTCCGGTGCGAAGCCCTCGACGTGCTCGGCCTCGCGTGTCAGGTAAGACTGGGGGATGAAGAGCGGGAAGTAGGCGTTGCGGGCGCCCGCCTTTTTGATCCGGGCATCCAGCTCCTGCTGCATCCGCTCCCACAGGCTGTATCCGTACGGCCGGATGACCATGGTGCCGCGCACCGGGCCGTTGTCCGCGAGTTCGGCCTTGTTGATCAGATCCTGGTACCAGCGGGGAAAGTCCTCGGCCTGGGGCGTGAGAACGGGTGCCTTTGCCATGGCGCGCATCGTACGGCGACACCGCCCGCCGCACGGGGCGACGGACCCCGGTGCCGCGGGCCTTCCCCACGGACGCACCACGGCGGCACCGCAGCATTGCCATCGGTCCTCTGGACGCGGACGCGGATCCGCAGTTCTCTGACATACGGGGGAAGCGGGCGCACACGTACACGGGGGGACCCACTCGGGCACTACCGATCGGACACGGCCGACCTCTCGGCGGATTGGGGCGCTATCCATGACACCCACGCTCGTCCGGCACCACGGCCGCACGGAGACGTCCACCCGAACGGCCCCGGGCGACCGTGCCCGGGACTGGGCCGAGATCCAGGAGCGGATGCTGGCACCGCTGTACGAAGCGGTGTACGCACGGCTCGAAGTGGGATCCGGTACCCGGCTGCTCTCCCTGGGCTGCGGCTCCGGTCTCTCGCTGCTGATCGCGGCCGCCCGCGGGGCGCGCGTCACCGGCGTGGACACCGACCTCGAACGGCTGGCGCTCGCCCGGACCCGGCTGCTGCCCGGTCCGGACGGCGACGCGGGGTCCCCGGCCGGGCAACCGAGGCTGCTGGAGGGCGATCCGTCCGCCGCCCGGCCGTCCGACGGCACACCGTACGACCTGATCACCGCGTTCACCCCGATCGGCTGCTCGTCCGACGACGGCGAGGGGCTCGTGGCCGCGCTGCGGTCCGCGGTGCCGCTGGCCGCGCGGGGGAGCACCGTGGTGCTCACCGGCTGGGGTCCGCCGGAGCGCTGTGCGACGGCGCCCGTGCTGCGGGTGGCGGAACGGCTGTGCGGCCGGGACCGGGCCCCGCGCACCGGCGACTGGCGGCCGTCGGGCCGGGACGACCTGGAGGAGCTGGCGTTCCGGGCCGGTCTGAATCCGGACGGTTCGGGGCGGGTGGCCTGCCCGTTCGGGTACGCGGACACGGACAGCGCGGTGCGGGGGCTGCTCTCCACCCGGCTCTTCGACGCGGCGGTGCGGGCGACGGACCGGGCCCAGGTGGAGAAGGAGGTCACCCAGGCCCTGCGGCCGCACCGGCGCCGGGACGGCACGGTCTGGATGCCGAACGTCTTCCGCTATCTCGTCTGCAGCACCTGAACGACCATCTCGTCTGCACCACCTGGCGACCGCGGCGGCCCCTACTTGGACAGGCGGGTGATGCCGGCCGCCCGGTAGGCCTCGGCCTCGTCCAGCGTCTCGTTGGCCAGCAGCGCGGCGGAGAGCGAGTCCAGCCGGTCCCGGTTCTCGCGCAGGAGCCGGCAGGCCACCTCGTAGCACTCGTCGACGATCCGGCGCATCTCGCCGTCGACCGCGTCGAGCGTGGCGGGGGCCGCCGAGAGTCCGTACGCCTGCTGGGCGTCGCTCGGGATCGCCGTCAGCCTGCCCACCTTGTGGCTCATGCCCCAGCGGCCGACCATCCCGCGGGCCAGGTTGGTGACCTGTTCCAGATCGCTCTCCGCACCGGTGGTGATCACGCCGAAGACCACCTGTTCGGCCGCCATGCCGCCGAGCGCCCCGACGATGCGGCCGCGCAGATACTCCTCGGTGTACGCGTACTTGTCGGCGTCCGGCGTCGAGAGCGTGACGCCCAGGGCGCGGCCGCGCGGCACGATGGTGACCTTGCGGACCGGGTCGGCGCCGGGCTGGACCATGCCGAGCAGGGCGTGGCCGCTCTCGTGGTACGCGGTCCTGCGGCGTTCCTCGTCGGACATGACCAGGGAGCGTTCCGCGCCCAGCTGGACCTTCTCCAGGGCGTCCGAGAAGTCGGGCTGGGTGACCTCGGACTGCCGGCGCTTGACCGCCAGGAGCGCGGCCTCGTTGGCCAGGTTGGCGAGATCCGCGCCGGTCATCCCGGGTGTCGTCCCGGCCACCTGGGCCAGGTTCACGTCGTCGGCGAGGGGGATCTGCCGGGTGTGGATCTCCAGGATCGCCTCCCGGCCGTTCCTGTCCGGCGGGCTGACCTGGACGATCCGGTCGAAGCGGCCGGGCCGGGTGAGGGCGGGGTCGAGCACGTCGGCGCGGTTGGTGGCGGCGAGTACGACGACGCCCTCCGAGCCGGAGAAGCCGTCCATCTCGGTGAGGATCTGGTTGAGCGTCTGCTCGCGCTCGTCGTGGCCGCCCATGCCCGAGCCGCCGCCGCGGGCCCTGCCGATGGTGTCGATCTCGTCGATGAAGACGATGGCGGGGGCGACCTTGCGCGCCTCCGCGAAGAGCTCCCGGACCCGGCTCGCGCCGACGCCGACGATCATCTCGATGAACTCGGAGGCCGATGCCGAGAAGAACGGCACTCCGGCCTCACCGGCGACGGCCCGCGCCAGCAGGGTCTTGCCGGTGCCGGGCGGTCCCGCGAGCAGCACTCCGCCGGGCATCCGGGCGCCCATCCTCCGGTACGCCTGCGGGTTCTTCAGGAAGTCCACGACGTCGTTGAGTTCGCCCTCGACCTCGTCGATCCCGGCCACGTCCTTGAAGGTGGTGCGCTTGGCGCCCTCCAGCTCCACGGGCTTGGGCGGGGCCTTGCGCCCGAATCCGCCCATCCCGCCGCCCATGCCCCTGGACATCCGCCGGGCGATGAACACCCAGAGCACGACGAGCAGCAGCATGGGCGCGAGGGAGATCAGCAGGTTGGCGAGGAAGCTGCGCTGCTGGACGACCGGCTTGGCGGTGACCGTGACGTCGTCCTTGACCAGTTCGGCCCAGAGGTTGTCGTCCGCGAAGGCCGGCCGCTGGGTGACGAACTTGGTGTACTTTTCGTCGCTCCCCGGGACCTTCACCTCCTTCTTGAGCTGCCCCTCGATGGCATCGCCCTTGGAGTAGATCTTGGAGACATTGCCCGAGGTGACCTGCTTGCTGAACTCCGTGTACGCGATCGTCCGCTCCTCCTCCCCGTTGAAGAAGGAGAGCACCAGATTGGCGATGAGATAGACGGCGAGCGCGGTCAGCAGCAGCCCGCCCCAGCCTCCCGGCATCTTCCGGCCCGGTGCCGGGGGCGGCGGGGCGCCCTCGGAGCGCCAGGGCTGATCGGGGCGGTCGCGGGGAGGTACGGGGTTGGTCACGCGCGCTCCTCTGCCGACAGCCGTTGAAGCGACAGTAAAGGAGGAATGCGGGCAAAGCCCTCCCAGTGTCTGCCGGATGGTCCCTTGGAGGGACGGCGTACGGCAGCGGCTCCGTACACGCCGAAGGGGGCGCCCGCCGGAAAGCGGGCGCCCCCTCGGGGAGCTCACCGGGCCGTCACGGCCCGTCGGATCCGGGGCCGGTTCAGCCCATGAACTTCTTGAACTCGTCCGGCAGCTCGAAGTTCTTGTCCTCCGGCGCGGGCAGACCCAGGGCGCCGCCCTGCGCCGCCTGCTCCCGCCGGGCCGCCGCGGCCTGCTCCTCGGCCTTGCGCTTCATCGGGTTGCCGCTCTTGCGCTTGCCCTTGGCCTGCTTGACCTGCTTCTTCTGCCGGCCGGGGCCACCGCCCATGCCCGGCATCCCGGGCATCCCCGGCATGCCGCCGCCCTGGGCCATCTTCGACATCATCTTGCGGGCCTCGAAGAACCGCTCCACCAGGTTCTTCACCGCGCTGACCTCGACTCCGGAACCCTTGGCGATACGGGCCCGGCGCGAGCCGTTGATGATCGTCGGCTCGGCGCGCTCCTTCGGGGTCATCGACTTGATGATCGCGGCGGTGCGGTCCACGTCGCGCTCGTCGATGTTGTTGATCTGGTCCTTGATCTGACCCATGCCGGGCAGCATGCCGAGCAGCTTGGAGATGGAGCCCATCTTCCTGACCTGCTCCATCTGGGCCAGGAAGTCGTCGAGCGTGAAGTCCTTGCCCTTGCTGGACGCCAGCTTGGAGGCCATTTTGGCGGCCTCTTCCTGGCTGAAGGTCTTCTCCGCCTGCTCGATCAGGGTGAGCAGGTCACCCATGTCGAGGATGCGGGACGCCATGCGGTCGGGGTGGAAGGCGTCGAAGTCCTCGAGCTTCTCGCCGTTCGACGCGAACATGATCTGCTTGCCCGTGACATGGGCGATCGACAGGGCCGCACCACCGCGGGCGTCACCGTCGAGCTTGGAGAGCACCACGCCGTCGAAGCCGACGCCGTCGCGGAAGGCCTCGGCGGTGTTGACCGCGTCCTGGCCGATCATCGCGTCGACGACGAAGAGGATCTCGTCGGGGCTGACGGCGTCGCGGATGTCCGCGGCCTGCTGCATCAGCTCCTGGTCGATACCGAGGCGGCCCGCGGTGTCGACGATCACGACGTCGAACTGCTTGGTGCGGGCGTACTCGATCGAGTCCTTGGCGACCTGGACCGGGTCACCGACGCCGTTGCCCGGCTCGGGCGCGTACACCGCGACACCGGCGCGGTCGGCGACGACGCTCAGCTGGTTGACGGCGTTGGGACGCTGGAGGTCACAGGCGACCAGCAGCGGGGAGTGGCCCTGGCCCTTGAGCCAGAGGCCGAGCTTTCCGGCGAGGGTGGTCTTACCGGCACCCTGGAGACCGGCGAGCATGATCACGGTGGGCGCGGTCTTGGCGAACCGCAGCCGCCGGGTCTCGCCGCCGAGGATCCCGACGAGCTCCTCGTTGACGATCTTGACGACCTGCTGGGCCGGGTTCAGCGCCTGGGAGACCTCGACGCCGCGCGCCCGCTCCTTGACGTTGGCGATGAAGGCCCGGACGACGGGCAGCGCGACATCCGCTTCGAGCAGGGCGATACGGATCTCGCGAGCCGTGGCGTCGATGTCCGCCTCGGACAAGCGGCCCTTGCCCCTGAGGTTCTTGAAAGTCGCGGCAAGGCGGTCGGAGAGAGTATCGAACACGGCGCTCGTCGGTCCTCAGGGTCGGGGGCAAAGTGGATTCGGTACCCCAGGGTATCCGCCCCGGCAGAAACGATGACCCCTGCCCGGGAAATCCCGGACCCGGGCCCTGCCGTGTCTCACGCCCGCAGCGCGGCCTCCACCGCGTCCGCCACCGCGAGCGCCCGCTCCCCGGGCAACGGCTTCCCGTCCGTGTCCGTGACGTAGAAGGCGTCCACCGCGTTCGCCCCCAGGGTCGACACATGCGCGCTGCGCACCCGTACCCCGCTCAGCTCCAGTGCCCGGCCGATCCGGTGCAGCAGCCCCGGGGCGTCCTGGGCCCGCACCTCGATCACGGTGGCCAGCCGGGAGCCGGCCGCCGCGACGGTCACCCTCGGCGGCGGGGCCTTCACCCCGCGGCGGCGCGGGTAGGCCGCCTCGCGTTCGGCGAGCCGGGCCGCGATGTCCAGGGAGCCGTCCAGGGCACGTACGAGGTCGGCGCGGAGCCGGGTGGCCTGCGGCAGGGAGCCGTACTCGGCCGCCACCCGCCAGCTGAGCAGCAGCAGGTCCGCGGGCTCGCCCAGCTCGGTGGGGAGTTCCACGGCGCGCAGGTCGGCGGCGCGGACGGTGAGGCGGTGCAGGGCGAGGACGCCCGCCGCCGCGGGCAGCACCCCGGGCCGGTCGGGCAGGGCGATGTGGAGTTCGACGCCGACGGGTTCCGGTTCGCCGTCCGCGTCCGGGGCCTCGGCCTGGGCGTGCAGGGCGAGGACGGGTCCGCCGGTGCGCAGGGCCTCGACGGCGAGACGTTCCTGTTCGGCGCCGGGCGCGGTGGGTTCCGGTTCCTCGGGGGCCTGGCCGGCGAGCACGGCGGCGACGCGCCCCACGAGGTCGGCGACGAGGGCCGCGCGCCAGGCGGACCAGGCGGCGGGCCCGGTGGCGAGGGCGTCGGCCTCGGTGAGCGCGTGCAGCAGCTCCAGGGTGGCGGCGCTCCCGACGGCGGTGGCGACGGAGCGGACGGTCGCCGGGTCGTCGAGGTCACGCCGGGTGGCGGTCTCCACGAGCAGCAGGTGGTGGCGTACGAGGGTGGCGATGACGCCCACGTCGTGCTGGTCGTAGCCGATCCGGGCGGCCATGTCCCGGGCGATGACCTCACCGGCGGCGGAGTGGTCGCCGGGCCAGCCCTTGCCGATGTCGTGCAGGAGCGCGGCGACCAGGAGGAGGTCGGGGCGGTGGACGCGCCGGGTGAGGGAGGAGGCGCGGACGGCCGCTTCGACCAGGTGGCGGTCGACGGTCCAGGTGTGGACGGGGTTGCGCTGGGGGCGGCAGTGGACGCGTTCCCAGTCCGGGAGCAGCCGGGTGATGAGCCCTTCGGCTTCGAGCGCCTCCCAGACGGGGACGGTGGCCTCGCCCGCGCCGAGGAGGGTGACGAGTTCCTCGCGGGCCTCGGCGGGCCAGGGCACCGGGAGCGGTGGCGCGGCGGTGGCGAGCCGGCGTACGACGTGGCGGGAGAGCGGGAGTTCGGACTGGGCGGCCGCGGCGGCGGCGCGCAGCACGAGCACGGGGTCGCGTTCGGGGCGGGCGGTGCGGGCGAGGACCACTTCGCCGTCGGCCTCGACGACACCCTCGGCGAGCGGGCTGCGTTCCGGTGCGGCCGTCCTGCCGCCGCCGAGCATGGCACGCAGCCGGGGGCGCACGGACCTGGCGCGCAGGACGCGGTCGACCTCGCGCCAGGTGACGTCGGTGGCGTACGAGAGGGTGCGGGCGGCCGCGTAGACCTGGCGGAGCAGGGCGTCCGCGTCGAGCAGGCCGAGTTCGCCGGCCACCTGGTCCTGTTCCTGGAGGGCGAGGCGGTCGGTGGCGCGGCCGGTGGTGAGGTGGAGGGCGTCACGGACGTCGAGGAGGACGCGGCGGGCCTCGGCGAGCCCTTCGCGGGGGGCGTCGGCGATCCAGGAGGCGGCGACGGCGCGCAGTGCGGTGGCGTCCCGGAGTCCGCCGCGGGCCTCCTTGAGGTCGGGTTCGAGGAGGAACCGCAGCTCGCCGTGGCGTTCGGCCCGCTCACGGCAGAGCTCGTGGAGTGCGGGCAGGCGCTTGGGGGCCTGGTTGCGCCAGTCGGCGAGGACCGTGGTGCGCATCGCGGCGACGAGTCCGAGGTCCCCGGCGACGGGCCGGGCGTCGAGCAGTCCGAGCTGTGCCTTGAGGTCCTCGCCGGCCGTCCGGCGGGCTTCGGCGGGGGTGCGTACGGAGTGGTCGAGGGCGAGGCCCAGGTCCCAGACCGGGTACCAGACGCGGTCGGCGAGGGCGGCGAGCGCCGCCGGGTCGGCGTTCCCGTCGTGCAGGAGCAGCAGGTCGAGATCGCTGCGCGGGGAGAGTTCGCCGCGTCCGTAGCCGCCGACGGCGACGAGGGCGGCGCCGTGGACGCCCGCCTGCCGGGCGGCGGCGGTGAACAGTGTGGTGAGCCAGTCGTCGGTGAGCGAGGCGAGGGCCGCACGGCGCGGCGGCCCGGACCGCGTCTTCTCCTGGAGGAGGCGTAGCCGGGCCGCCGCGTAGCCGCCGGGTTCCGGGTCTGCGGATTCGATGGTCGTTCCGGTGCGCGTCACCCGGCTGCCTTTCGTTCGGGGGCGTCGGTCAGAGCGCGTCCGGGCCGCGTTCGCCGGTCCGGACCCGGACCGCGGTGTCGACCGGCACGCTCCAGACCTTGCCGTCACCGATCTTGCCGGTGCGGGCGGCCTTCACGACGATGTCGATGAGCTCGTCGGAGTCCTCGTCCTCGACCAGGATCTCGATACGGATCTTGGGTACGAGGTCGACGGTGTACTCGGCGCCCCGGTAGACCTCGGTGTGGCCGCGCTGGCGTCCGTATCCGCTGGCTTCCGTGACCGTGAGGCCCTGGACGCCGAAGGCCTGGAGGGCCTCCTTGATCTCGTCCAGCCGGTGCGGCTTCACGACTGCGGTGATGAGCTTCATGCGTCCACCTTCTTGGTCCTCGCTGCTGCCGTGCTGCCCTGGGCGGAGCCCGCGGTACGCAGGGCCGCTCCGCCGCCCGCGCCGCTGAAGTCGTACGCGGTCTCGGCGTGTTCGCCCTGGTCGATGCCGGAGATCTCGTCGTCCTCGGTGACCCGCATCCCGATCGTCCGGTCCAGGAGGAAGGCCAGGACCGCGGAGACGACCAGAGAGTACGCGAGGACGGCGAAGACGCCGACGGCCTGCTTGCCGAGCTGGTCGAGGCCGCCGCCGTAGAAGAGGCCCTTGGCGTCGGACTGGACTCCGCCGGTGGCGAAGAGGCCGACGAGGAGGGAACCGGCGATGCCGCCGACGAGGTGGACGCCGACCACGTCCAGGGAGTCGTCGTAGCCGAACCGGTACTTCAGGCCGACGGCCATGGCGCACAGCACTCCGGCGATCGCGCCGACCGCGATGGCGCCGAGCGGGCTGACCGCTCCGCCTGACGGGGTGATGGCGACGAGTCCGGCGACCGCGCCGGAGGCCGCGCCGAGGGTGGTGAAGGAGCCGTGACGGAGCTTCTCGTAGCCGAGCCAGGCGAGCATCGCGGCGGCGGTGGCGACCTGGGTGTTGACGAACATCACCGCGCCGACGCCGTCGTCGTTGCCGAGCCAGGAGCCGGCGTTGAAGCCGAACCAGCCGAACCAGAGCAGACCTGCGCCGAGCATGACGAGCGGCAGGCTGTGCGGCCGCATCGGGTCCTTCTTGAAGCCGACGCGCTTGCCGATGACGAGGATCACGCCGAGCGCCGCCGCACCGGCGTTGATGTGGACGGCGGTGCCGCCCGCGAAGTCGATGACCCCCATCTCGTACAGCCAGCCGCCGGCGCCCCAGACCCAGTGGGCGACGGGGAAGTAGACGACGGTGACCCAGAGCGTGATGAACAGGGCCCAGGAGGTGAATTTGACCCGGTCGGCGAGGGCGCCGCTGATCAGGGCCGGGGTGAGCACGGCGAACATCAGCTGGAAGACGGCGAAGACGTAGACGGGGATCGTGTAGCCGTCCCAGAGCTGGGTGACGCCGATCCCGCTGAGCCCGACGTAGTCCGAACTCCAGCCGAGGAAGGAGCCGACGTCGGAGCCGAAGGCGAGGCTGAAGCCGTACAGCACCCACAGGATCGTGACGATCCCGAGGCTGATGAAGCTCATCATCAGCATGTTGAGGGTGCTCTTGACGCGGACCATGCCTCCGTAGAAGAAGGCCAGGGCCGGGGTCATGAGCATCACCAGGGCGGAGCAGATCAGCATGAACCCGGTGTTGGCGGCAGACAGTGTCGGGGTGTCTGCGGCAAGCGTCGTGATGCCTGGGGGCATCGGCGTCTCCTCGTCTTCGGTGCGGCCGCGTGCGGGTGATGGGGAGCGGCACCACGTGCGGGACCACTGGGAAAAGGTGCGGGCCGGTTATGGCCACGAGATTCGCCCAGCGCGGTTTCCGCCGATGCCGCACGGTGTTTCACGGCGGTGACGAAGAGGTCCGGTGTGTTACGCGGCCATGAACCACCGGTGGCGCGACCGGTGCCGGGCCCGCCCTGCGGCGGTGGCCGCATACGGTGCGGTGCCGACTCTTCCGTACGGGCACGGCAACGCGAACCGGCCACGCCGACCACCCGCTGACCTGGCAATGGGGGGAGCCGAAGTCGGTCTGTGCGGGGTGGTCGCCGTGGCCGGGGCCGGGGGTGCTGCTCAGACCGCTTCCGCGGTCTCCGGCAGCTGTTCGGTGAGGAGATCGGTGAGCCTGGCGACTTCGGGGATGTCCCCGAAGTCCCTGGCGGCGGTGTCGACGGTCTTGCGGAGCCGGGTGTTGACCCGCTCGGAGCGGATCCTCTTGGCGACGCGCAGGGCCTGCCCGGCCAGGACCGTGGACTCCTCGGGCTCGCGCTTGAGCAGGTGGACGGTGGCGAGGCCGATCAGATTGAGCGCGTACGACCGCTGGTGCTCGTCGTCCTCGCCGAAGAGCTGGACGGCCTTCTCCATCAAGGGCTCGGCGAGCGAGGCGTACGTGGGGCTGCGGCCCGCCACATAGGCGAGGTCGCGGTAGGAATGGGAGTTCTCGCCGTTGAGCTCGGCCTCCGTGAAGAAGCGGATCCAGTCGGGTTCGGGCTCGCCGTCGATCCCCACGTCGAGGAAGGTGTCCTCGGCCATCCGGACGGCTCGTCTGCACTTGCTGGGCTGGCCCATGTTGGCGTACGCGCGGGCCTCCATCGCATACAGCATGGCCTGGGTGCGCGGGGTGGCGCAGTCCCGGCTGCCGTACTGCGCGAGGTGGATCAGTTCGAGGGCGTCGTCGGGCCGTCCGAGGTGGATCATCTGGCGGCTCATGCTGGAGAGGACGTACGAGCCCAGCGGTTTGTCACCGGCCTCCTTGGCGGCGTGGAGCGCGAGGACGAAGTACTTCTGGGCGGTGGGCTGGAGGCCGACGTCGTAGCTCATCCAGCCCGCCAGCTCGGCCAGCTCGGCGGCGCACCGGAAGAGCCGCTTGGCGGTGGCCTCCGGCTGCGGCTCCTGGAGCAGGTCGGTGACCTCGTGGAGCTGTCCGACGACGGCCTTGCGGCGCAGCCCGCCGCCGCACTGCGCGTCCCACTGGCGGAACATCGCGGTGGTGGACTCCAGCAGGTCGAGCTCGGGGCCGGAGAGCCGGGAGGGGCGGTGGGACACGGCCGCCGGTTCGGGTTGTTCGGCGGGGCCCGCGGCGGCGACGGGCACCAGCCAGCGCTGCATGGGCTCGATGAGCGCGGGTCCGGCGGCCAGGGCGAGCGAGGAGCCGAGGAATCCGCGCCGGGCGAGCATCAGGTCGCTGCGGGAGAACTCGCTGAGCAGGGCGACGGTCTGCGGGCCCGCCCAGGGCAGGTCGACACCGGCCACGGACGGGGACTGGTGCGCGGCGCGCAGCCCGAGGTCCTCGATGGCGACGACGGCGCCGAAGCGCTCCGAGAAGAGCTCGGAGAGGATGCGCGGGATCGGCTCGCGCGGCTGCTCGCCGTCGAGCCAGCGCCGCACCCGGGACGTGTCGGTGCTGATGTGGTGGGCGCCCATCTGACGCGCCCGGCGGTTCACCTGGCGCGCGAGCTCGCCCTTCGACCAGCCGCTTCGCACGAACCATGAGCTCAATTGCCCGTTGGGGCGCTTACCGGCATTCGTCGAATCGCCTGCGCCGCTGCCACTCACTGGAACGCCCCCATCCCGCTGAATACCTGTCGCGCGAACCATTACCAGAATGCCCTGAGCCGATGCCGCCCATGCAGAGGGTGCGCACCATCGAACAGGGAATCGGGTTGCCTCCGGCATACCCGTGGGCGCACATACTTCCATGGTTCGTGTACCGACGGTAATCCTACGATCACCCCTGGGGCCATGGTGATTACAGAAACGCCACCATTCGCCACCCCTTTGAATGAACACCACCCCCGTCGGGCGCGATTCACTTGACACATAGCGGTCAGCAGGGGGCGCAGTGATGCGGCTCGGAGCGCATGAACGATCCCGCGCGCTCCGAATGCCACCGGCGCACTCCGGACCGACAGCGACGGCGGAGTGTCACGACTCCCACGCACGTCGTAACCACCGGCGAGCCGGACCCGTTGGAGGGGGCATGGGCTTCACGATCGGCGGCATCCGAGAGATGCGCACCGGCTCACGGCGCCGCGGCCGTGCGGCCGAATGCACGGCAGTGGCCGAGTACACGGGACTGTGGGGCTGGGCCGTCGCGCCGGGAGCGCGGGCAGCGGCCGGCCGCTGCTCCTGCGGACGGGCGGACTGCCCCTCCCCCGGCGCCCATCCGCTGGACTTCGCCCCCGAGGTCCCCGCGGGCGCCACGCTCGACGCGGCGGCCGACGCGTGGGCCCGGGTGCCGGGCGCCTCGATGCTGCTGCCGGTGGGCCGCGTCTTCGATGTCCTCGATGTCGCCGAGGCGGCCGGGCGCCGGGCCCTGGTGCGGATGGAGCGGATGGGGCTGCCGCTCGGCCCGGTCGCGGTGACCCCGGCCGGGCGGGCCCAGTTCTTCGTGGCCCCCGGGGCCGCCGCCGAGCTCCCGCAGCTGCTGTACCGGATGGGCTGGGACGACGCCGGGCTGGATCTGCGGGCGCTGGGGCCCGGCTGCCACATCACCGCCCCGCCGTCCGACGAGGGCGGCCGGGGCCCGGTCCGGTGGCTGCGCCCGCCGGTGCTGGACACGGCGGCCGCGCCGCCGCAGGCGCGGCTGCTGCTGGGCACGCTGGCGTACAGCTGCCACCGCGCTCCGCTGTGCGGCTGAACGCATCACCGCGCGACCGAGCGCGCCGGGGCCGGTCCCGTGAACCGGCGCCGGTCCCGTAGCGCCGAGGAGCCCGACCGCTGCCGTGCCGTGCGGTCGGGCTCCTCGGGTGCTGCGCGCGGTGTCGTCAGTCGCCGATCAGGGCGTCCACGAACGCCTCCGGCTCGAACGGGGCCAGGTCGTCCGGGCCCTCGCCGAGGCCGACCAGCTTCACCGGTACGCCCAGCTCGCGCTGGACGGCGATGACGATGCCGCCCTTGGCCGTGCCGTCCAGCTTGGTGAGCACGATGCCGGTGATGTCCACGACCTCGGCGAACACCCGGGCCTGCACCAGGCCGTTCTGCCCGGTCGTGGCGTCGAGGACGAGCAGGATCTCGTCCAGCGGTCCGTGCTTCTCCACGACCCGCTTGACCTTGCCGAGCTCGTCCATCAGCCCGGTCTTGGTGTGCAGCCGGCCGGCGGTGTCGATGAGGACCACATCGGCGCCCTCGGCGATGCCCTCCTTCACCGCGTCGAAGGCGATCGAGGCGGGGTCGCCGCCCTCGGGGCCGCGCACGGTGCGGGCGCCGACGCGCTCGCCCCAGGTCTGGAGCTGGTCGGCGGCGGCGGCCCGGAAGGTGTCGGCCGCGCCGAGCACGACGCTGCGGCCGTCGGCGACGAGCACCCGGGCCAGCTTGCCGGTGGTGGTGGTCTTGCCGGTGCCGTTGACGCCGACGACCATCACGACGCCGGGGGTGTCGAGGCCGCTCTCCGTCTTGACCGCGCGGTCGAAGTCGGTGCCCAGCAGGGTGAGGAGCTCCTCGCGCAGCAGCGCGCGCAGCCCTTCGGGGGTACGGGTGCCGAGCACGCGGACGCGCTCGCGGAGCCGCTCCACGAGCTCCTGGGTGGGCGCGACGCCGACGTCGGCGGTGAGGAGGGTGTCCTCGATCTCCTCCCAGGTGTCCTCGTCGAGGTTGTCGCGGGACAGGAGCGTGAGCAGCCCCTTGCCGAGGGAGTTCTGCGAGCGGGCGAGCCGGGCGCGCAGCCGCACCAGACGGCCTGCGGTGGGCTCGGGCACGTCGAGGGCGGGGGCGGCGGGCGCCTCCGGCTCGACGGCCCCGGGGGCCTCCTCGGCGGGAGCCTCGGCCGCGGGGGGACCGGCCTCCTCGATGGTGCGGCGCGGTTCCTCGCGCGGCGTCTCGGCTTCCTCGCCGACACGGGGCTCGGCGGAGGGAGTGATGGTCGGCGTGCTCGGCGGTGCCGGGGGCAGCTGCTTCTTCTTGCGGCTGCTGACCACGAGCCCGCTGATCACGCCGACCGCGACCAGGGCGATGACTACAGCAAGGATGACGAATTCCATAACCCACCCAGTATCAGTCACGCCCGCCCGAGGGGACCGCCCCGAAGGATCACCCGAGTATCCCCTTGAGAGTTATGCACCTTTTGGCGGTAAAGGTACGATTCTGCCCGTGGAGACCCGCGGCCTGGAGCCCGTCCCCGACAACGAACGCACCGGCCGGGTCCGGACCCTCTTCCCCACCTGGGTCGGCGCGAACCTGACCGTGCTCCTGCTCACCGTCGGCGCGGGGCTCGTCGTCCTCGACAGTCTGAATCTCTGGCAGGTGCTGGTGGTCGCGGTCCTGGCCTCGGTCATCGGCTTCGGGCTGGTGGGCCTGGTCTCGATCGCGGGCAGGCGGGGCGGGGCACCCGGCATGGCGCTCTCCCGGGCCGTCTTCGGGCAGCGCGGCAATCTGCTGCCCGGCGCGCTGACCTGGGTCGCCCGCTGGGGCTGGGAGACCGTGAACGCGGTCACCGGCACCTACGCGGTGCTCGCCGTGCTCGGCCTGCTCTTCGGCGTCACCGGCAACCACAGCCTGACCCTGGTGACCCTGCTCGTCTTCGTGGGGTGCAGCTGGCTGGTGTCGGGGCTGGGCATAGGAGCGCTGCGGGTGTGCTGCACCTGGTCGGCGTACCTCTTCGGCGGCGTCAGTGTGCTCGTCCTGATCCATCTGATCGGCGCGACCGACTGGCGGGAGGTGCTGGGCAGGCCCGCCGGGCCGACGGGGATGGTGATCGCCGGGGTGGGCACCCTGGCGGCGGGCGGCATCAGCTGGGCCCCGTCGGGCCCCGACTTCGCCCGCTATCTGCCGCGCACGGCGTCCGGCCGGGCGATGGTCGCCGCGACAGTGGGCGGCGCCGGGATCGCGTATCTGCCGATGGTGTTGATGGGGGCCGTGATGGCGGTCGCCGAGCCGGGTCTGGCGGTCACCCGCGACCCGGTCGCGTTCGTCGGCCCCCTGCTGCCCGGCTGGCTCTCGGTGCCGTATCTGCTGCTCATCGTGGTCGGCATGGTGCTGATCAACGCGATGTCGATGTACTCGGCCGGTTTCACCGCGCAGACACTGGGATTCACGGTCCCCCGCGTCTGGGCGGTCGGTGTGAACGCCGCCATCAGCCTCCTCCTGGGCGCGTCGCTGATGCTCACGGCCGCGGGCTTCCTGGACACCTTCGTCTCCTTCCTGAACCTCCTCGCCGTGACGTTCTCCGCGTGGATCGGGGTCTTCGCCGTGGATCTGCTGCGGGGCCGCGCGTACGATCCGGTGGCGCTCCTGGACACCACGCCGACCAGCGCCTACTGGTACACCGGGGGCTTCTCCGTACCGGCCGTGACCGCATGGGCCGCGGGGCTGGCGGCGGGCCTGCTCCTCACGAGCGTGCGGTGGTTCTCCGGACCGCTCGCCACCACCTGGCCCGGACGCCAGGGCCTCGGCTGGGCGGCCACGATCACGGTCTCCGCCGCCCTGTACGCGATCCTGCCGCGTCCCGCCGGACGGGCCCGGGAAAGCGACGGCGGCACGTCCCTACACTTCTGACGCCACGTCAGCTACTGTCCCGGCTCGCCGAGTCCGCCCGACGATGGGGACAAGTCTCATGGCCTTCACAGTGGTCCGGTTCAATCTCGTCGATCCCGATGCCGCACCCGGGCCGCTCTCGGCCCGCTACCGCGCCGCGCTGGAGATGGCCGCGTACGCCGACGAGCACGGCGTCGACACCGTACAGACCGAGGAACACCACGGCGCCGCCAACTCCTGGCTGCCCTCCCCCTTCGTCTTCGCGGGCTCGGTCTTCGGCACCACCCGCCGGATCGCGGTCACCGTCTCGGCGATCATCGGCCCGCTGCACGACCCGCTGCGGCTGGCCGAGGACATCGCGGTCCTGGACCTGCTGAGCGCCGGCCGGCTGGTGACGGTGGCGGGGATCGGCTACCGGCCCGAGGAGTACGAGCGGGCGGGTGTCGAATGGGGCAGGCGCGGCAGGCTCCAGGACGAGCTGCTGGAGACGCTGCTGCGGGCGTGGACCGGTGAGCCGTTCCCGTACCGGGGCCGCACGGTCCGTGTCACGCCGCGCCCGTACACCCGGCCGCATCCGATGCTGCTGGTGGGCGGCAGCTCGCGGGCGGCGGCGCGGCGGGCGGCCCGGTTCGGGCTGCCGTTCTTCCCGAGCGCCCATCTGCCGGAGCTGGAGGCGTACTACCAGGAGCGGCGCACCGAGGCCGGTACGGACGGCTTCTGCATGATGCCCGCCGCCGAGACCCCGCTGCTGCACGTGTCGCGGGACCCGGACCGGACCTGGGCGGAGTACGGCGAGCACTTCCTGCACGAGGCGCGCACCTACGCCTCCTGGCAGTCCAAGGACATCCGCTCCGCCGTGCGTTCGGCGGCGACGACGGTGGCGGAGCTGCGGGCCGAGGGGGTCTACCGGATCGTCACCCCCGAGGAGTGCGCCGCGGCGGCCGGGGAGCTGGACAGCCTGGTGCTGCATCCGCTGTGCGGCGGGATGCCGGTCGAGGAGGGGTGGCGCAGCCTGCGTCTGTTCTGCGAGGCGGTCGCGCCGGACGCGCGGCCCTAACCCATCTCCTCCAGCGCCTTGCCCTTGGTCTCCTTCACGAACATGAGCACGAAGGGGATCGAGAGCGTGGCGAAACAGGCGTAGATGATGTACGTGCCAGAGAGGTTCCAGTCGGACAGGCTCGGGAAGCTCGCGGTGATCGCCCAGTTGGCGATCCACTGCGCGGACGCCGCGACGCCGAGCGCGGCGGCGCGGATCCGGTTGGGGAACATCTCGCCGAGGAAGACCCAGACGATGACACCCCACGACAGGGCGAAGAAGAGCACGAAGACATGGGCCGCGACGAGCGCCACGGCGCCCTGGGGGCTGGGCAGTTTGCCGTCGACCAGGTCGGCGGAGAAGGCCCAGGCCTCGAAGGCGAGGGCGATGGCCATGCCGGTGGAGCCCACCAGGGCGAGCGGTTTGCGGCCCACCCGGTCCACCAGGACCATCGCGACGACGGTACCGATGATGTTGATGATGGACGTGGTGAACGAGTAGAAGAAGGAAGCGGTGGGGTCGATGCCGACGGACTGCCAGAGCGTCGCCGAGTAGTAGAACGCCACGTTGATGCCGACGAGTTGCTGGAAGACCGACAGGCCGATACCGACCCAGACGATCGGCAGGAACCCGAAGCGGCTGCCGAGCAGATCCGTGAACTTGGACTTGTGCTCGCGGTGCATGGCGGTCTCGATCTCGGCCACCCGGGCGTCGAGGTCGGTGCCCTTGCCCTCGACCTCCGCCAGGATCGTCCGGGCCCGGTCCTTCTTGCCGATCGAGATCAGGAACCGCGGCGACTCGGGGATCGCGAGGGACAGGAGCCCGTACAGGACGGCCGGGACGACCATGACGCCCAGCATCCACTGCCAGGCTTCGAGGCCGCCGATCTTGCCGCGCTGGTCGCCGTCGGCTAGCTGGAGGATGCCGTAGTTGACCAGCTGGGAGATGGCGATGCCGATGACGATCGCCGCCTGCTGGAAGGAACCGAGCCGGCCGCGGTAGGCGGGCGGCGAGACCTCCGCGATGTACGCCGGGCCGATCACCGAGGCCATACCGATGGCGAAGCCGCCGATGATGCGCCACATCGCCAGGTCCCAGAGCGCGAACGGGAGCGCGGAGCCGACGGCGCTGATGGTGAAGAGCACGGAGGCGATCTGCATGCAGCGGATGCGGCCGATGCGGTCGGCGATGCGCCCCGCGGCGGCCGCGCCGATCGCACAGCCGATCAGGGCGATGGCGATGACCTGGGCGAGCGTTCCGGAGCCGATGTCGTAGCGGCTGCGGATCGCTTCGACGGCGCCGTTGATGACGGAGCTGTCGTAGCCGAACAGGAAGCCGCCCATGGCGGCGGCCGCGGTGATGAAGATGACATGGCCGAGGTGGTCCGGGTGGGCCGCCCGTGCTCCGGACTCCGGTCCCTGCGAGGTGCTGGTCACATGAACTCCTGATGCCTGGCCGCGCCGTCAGGTGGCTGGAAACTCCTCCAAGTGGCGCATAACTTCTCGACTGCCACCACTTGAAGGAAAAGACGACGCCGCAGAGATTATTCGTTCAGATCTCGAAATCAATATGCGGTCGGTGCCTACAGCTACCCAGGAACACCCGGAGGACAGGTCGAAGTCTTGAAGATTGCGTAAAGGCTCAGCGCAGACGCTGGCTGATGACCTTCGAGACACCGTCGCCCTGCATCGAGACGCCGTACAGCGCGTCGGCGACCTCCATCGTCCGCTTCTGGTGCGTGATCACGATGAGCTGCGAGCTCTCCTGGAGCTCCTCCATGATCCGGATCAGCCGCTGCAGATTGGTGTCGTCGAGCGCCGCCTCGACCTCGTCCATCACATAGAACGGGCTCGGCCGGGCCTTGAAGATGGAGACCAGCAACGCCACCGCCGTGAGCGAGCGTTCGCCGCCGGACAGCAGCGAGAGCCGCTTGACCTTCTTGCCGGGCGGCCGCGCCTCGACGTCCACACCGGTCGCGAGCATGTTGTCCGGGTCGGTCAGGACGAGCCGGCCCTCGCCGCCCGGGAAGAGCCGCGAGAAGACGCCCTCGAACTCGCGGGCCGTGTCCCGGTACGCCTCCGTGAACACCTGCTCGACCCGCTGGTCGACCTCCTTGATGACCTGTATCAGGTCGGCCCGGGTCTTCTTCAGGTCTTCGAGCTGCTCGGAGAGGAACTTGTGCCGCTCCTCCAGCGCCGAGAACTCCTCCAGGGCGAGCGGATTCACCTTCCCGAGTTGCTGGTACGCCCGTTCGGCCGACTTCAGCCGCTTCTCCTGCTCGGCCCTGACGAACGGCGTCGGCTGGTTGCGCGGATGCTCCGGGTCCGACGGCAGCTCCTCGCCCTCCGCGGCCGGTGACGGCGGTACGGGCTGGTCGGGGCCGTACTCGTCGACCAGCCCGGCGGGCTCGACGCCCAGCTCCTCCAGCGCCTTCGTCTCCAGCTGCTCCATCCGCAGCCGCTTCTCGGCACCGAGCACCTCGCCGCGGTGGACGGAGTCGGTGAGCTTGTCCAGCTCGCCCTTGAGGTCGCGGCCCCGGCCACGCTCGGCCGCCAGCTCCCGTTCCCGCTCCGCCTTCGCCGCCTCGGCCACCACCCGCTCCCGCTCGGCCCGTACGACGGACACCTCGACGTGTGCGAGCAGCTGACGGGCGCCGGAGGCGACGGCGGAGGCCACCGCCGCCTCGTGCCGCAGCCGGGCCCGGCGCCGCTCGGCGCGGGCACGGGCCTCCCGTTCGGCACGGGCGCCCCGGTCGAGGGAGTCCGCCCGGCCCGCGAGCGCCTTGACCCGCTCCTCGTGGGTACGCAGCTGGAGACGGGCCTCCATCTCGGTCTGGCGGGCGTTGGCACCGTCGGCGGCGAGCCGGTCCCGCACGGAGGTGTCCGGCTCCTCCTCGACCGGCGTCTCCTCGGCGACGAGCAGCCGCTCGGCCAGCTCCTCCGCCTCCTCGGCCGCCCGGTCGAGGGCCTCCTGGGCACGGGCGGCCGACGCCGTCATCCGCTCGGCCTCGCCCGCCGCGCCACGGGCCTGCCCGGCCAGCCGCCCCAGCTGCTGGGAGACCCCGGACTTCTCCCGCTCGGCGGCCCGGCGCCGCTCACCCAGCTCCTCGACCAGCCCGGCCACGGCCCGGCGCCGCTCCCCCGAGAGCCGCTGCGCCTCGCTCAACCCGGCACACCGCACGGCCAGTTCCTCCAGCTGGGCGGCGGCCTCGTCGACCGAGGCCTGTACTTCGAGGAGGCTCGGCGCCCCGGCGGAACCGCCGTGCGCGAAGTGGGCCGAGAGGATGTCCCCCTCGGCGGTCACGGCCGTCAGCTCCGGGCGCGCGGCGACGAGGTCCTCGGCGTCCTCCAGGGTGCCGACGACCACCATGTCCCGCACCAGCCTGCGTACGGCGCCCATCAGTTCGACGGGCCCGCGGACGAGATCGGCCACGGCGGGCGGCCCTTCGGCGGACCCCCCGCCCACGGCGACGGCCGCGACACGGACCGGCACGAGCGGCCCGTCCGCCTCGCCCGGCCCCTGCACCTGTCCGGGTACGTGCACGGCGGACGCGTCGGTACCGCCGGCACCGGCATCAGCACCGGCCACACCGGAAGCAGCACCGCCGGCCGCCCCCGCACCATGGGCGCCCCCCTGATCGGGGACCCCGCCCCGCGCCCCGCCGAGCAGCAGCGCGGCCCGTCCCGCGTCCTGCTTGCGCAGCAGCCGGATCGCTTCCGCCGCCGTGGCCGGGTCCGTCACCGCGACCGCGTCCGCCGCCGCGCCCAGGGCCGCCGCCACCGCCACCTCGTGCCCCGGCGCCACGGTCAGGAGTTCCGCGGCGGGACCGAGCAGGCCCGACAGCCTCTCCTGCGCCCCGAGCAGCGCGCCCGTGCCGTCCTTGCGGCGCAGGCCGAGGGCCAGCGCCTCATGGCGGGCCGCGACCGCGGCCCGCTTCCGCTCCGCGGCGGTGGCCGCCTCCCGGGCCGCGGAGAGCGCCGACTCCGCCTCCGCGAGCTCCCGCTTGGCGGCATCGTGCTGCTCGCCGAGCTCCTGATCACCGGCGTCCAGGCCCTCGACCTCGGCCTTGAGCTCTTCGTACTCCTCCTGGGCGGCGACCGCCCGCTCCCGCGCCTCGTCCCGGGAGGCGGCCAGCCGGTCGATCTCGGCCTGCGCCGAACCGGCCCGGCTGCGGGCCGCGTTGACCTGGCCGTTCAGCCGGGCGAGCCCTTCGCGGCGGTCCGCGATGGCGCGGGCGGCGTCCTTCAGCCTGCGCTCCTCTGCCGCCAACTCCCGTTCCAGGTCGGCGCGGTGGGCCGAGGTGTCCTCCAGCGCGTGCTCCGCGGCCTCCAGCGCCGCCGCCAGCTCCGCCTCCTGCTCACGGATCCGGGCCGCCTCCCGCTCCATGTCCTCGGGATCGCGGCCCCGCCGCTCCTCCTCCGGCGGGGCGGAGGCGCTCTTCACCCGGGCGTCGGCCAGCGAGATCGTGCCGCGCACCCGCTCGGCCAGCTGGGACAGCTCGTACCAGGTCTGCTGGGCGCGCTGGAGCCGCGGCGCCAGCCGCCGTACCTCGTCCTCCAGCTCCGCCTCGCTCGCGAGGGCCGCCCTCAGTTCCGCCTCCGCCGCCTCCCGGCGCTGCTTGAGCGCCGCCTCGTCGGCGATCTCGCTGCGCAGCGCCGTGCGCAGCCGCACCAGGTCGTCGGCGAGCAGCCGCAGCCTGGCGTCGCGCAGATCGGCCTGGATGACGGCGGCCCGGCGCGCCACGGCGGCCTGTCGGCCGAGCGGTTTCAGCTGGCGCCGCAGTTCGTCGGTGAGGTCCTGGACGCGGGCGAGGTTGGCGCCCATCGCGTCCAGCTTCCGCAGCGCCTTCTCCTTCCGCTTGCGGTGCTTGAGCACACCCGCGGCTTCCTCGATGAACGCGCGACGACCCATCGGATCGGCGTGGAGCACCGAGTCGAGCTGGCCCTGGCCGACGATGACATGCATCTCGCGGCCGATACCGGAATCCGAGAGGAGTTCCTGGATGTCCAGGAGACGGCAGGTGTCGCCATTGATCTGGTACTCGCTGCCGCCATTGCGGAACATGATCCGAGTGATCGTCACTTCGGCGTACTCGATGGGCAGTGCGCCATCGGAATTGTCGATGGTGAGCGATACTTCGGCCCTGCCGAGCGGCGGCCGCCCGGTGGTTCCGGCGAAGATCACGTCTTCCATCTTGCCGCCGCGCAGGGATTTGGCGCCCTGTTCCCCCATGACCCAGGAGAGCGCGTCCACCACATTGGACTTGCCGGACCCATTGGGGCCCACGACGCAGGTGATGCCGGGTTCGAACCGCAGCGTCGTGGCGGAGGCGAACGATTTGAAACCACGCAGGGTCAGGGCCTTGAGGTGCACGCCGCCGGACTCTACCTTTCGCTCTCGGTTTCGCTGATGAAGGTGCAGGGCACATCAGACGTTAAGGGAAGGGGCGTATGCCGGGGGCGGCTGCCGCACAGGTCCGGGCGGAAAAGGATCGCGGGCGGGAAAAGAAAGAAGGGACGCCGAAGCGCCCCTTGTAAATCTTGTGCGGTGTTACGCACGGTGGTACTGGTGCAGCTGCGCATGACGGATCAAGGACATGTCACGAGAGTGACAGATCAAGAGTAGTGATCTTCAATGATCCGGCGACGATCCGGGCGATGTTCTCGGACGGCTGACGCGTACGACTCGACCGGCCCCTGGGGGCCATCGGTCAGGTAAGCGCCGGCTCCGCCTGAGGTACGTCGATGTCGATGCTGTCGAGCAGCGACTCTTGGTGCTGGGCGGCGGCGTTCAGCGCGTCGTTCTCGTCCTGAATCCGTACGAGCTCGGATTCGAGATCCTGGACGCGCTGCTGGAGCCGTCGCATCTCGGCGAGGAGTCGCGGGTCGGAACCGCCGACGTAACCGAGAAGCGCCTTTGCCATGATGGATGGTCCTCCACACTGAGTGACCGACCGATGCGGTGTGGGTCGTGAGGGAATCGCACCCGCGGTGCTCGGCAGCGCTCTGTCGTCACTGCTGTTCTGCTGCCAAACAGCTCTGCCAAACAGCTAAGGTGCGCGGGGATTTCAGCGTCTCACCAAAAACTTTGACGGTCAACACGATCACGCCCTGTAGAGACGGGCAGCCCGGGGGCGCGCGGCTTGACGATCATGCGGCGCGACTCTCCTGCGGGGCCCTGAGGGGCGTGGAGATCATCCTTACTGCCGCAGCCTGGCACGCCAACCGAATCTTGGCAACCACCCGGACATTCCGCAGGTCATTTCATGTGTACGCAGATGAGCACCCCGCCGGGTGACCCTTCGCCGTATTTCGAACACGGTCCGAACACAGCCCGCTTCGCACCCCCGGAAGAGACCCGGATCAGCGGATCGCGAATCCCTCGTAACCACCGCGCGGGGTGTCCCATATCTCAGTGACTCCGTCGACACGGCCGGGTGTGTCGTCCGAGCGCAGCCAGTCCAGCAGACGGTGGCAATCCTCACGCCGCCCCTCGGCCACGACCTGCACCCTGCCGTCGTCGAGATTGAGCGCGAAGCCGGTGAGACCGCCGATCTCCAGTGCGTTCGCCCTGGTGAACCAGCGGAAGCCGACTTGCTGCACTCGGCCGCGTACCCAAGCGGTGAGCCGTACATCTTCGTTCATGCCCGCACGCTAACCGGCCGATCGGCCTTGGAGCACATCCGGCCGTGGGGCCATGGCGTACAGTCCCGACGCAATGGCCTCACTCCAACGGGTGAATCGTGTTGACGCCGGAACCGGCGTCCAGACCGTCAGAAGGGCTCAGCAGATGGGACGCCATCGACGCTCCGCCACCGTTCCGGCCGCTGAGGACCACGCGGCCGGGGACACGGACCTGAAGCACGGCGGGCACCGCAGGAAGCGGTCCGGGGCACCGGTCCGTACGGGACTGGTCGGCGTCTCCGCGGCCCTTGCCGTGGGAGCCGTCGCGGTGGCCTCCGGCCTGGTGCCCGGTGGCGACACCTTCACGGTCGGCGGGGGCGGCAGCGACCGGGTGCGTGCAGAGGGCACCCCGGATCTGCTGACCCAGGGCGGCTCCACCGCCCCGCCCGACCGTGGTACCGAGTCCGCCGGCCGCGGCACCGGACGCGCCGGAGGCCCGACTGCGGAATCCCCCTCCGGGTCCCCCGCGTCCGCCCGCTCCAAGGCGTCCCGGGACACCGGGCGGCCGAAACCGTCCCCGGCCGCGCCGTCGGACTCCGCCTCGGCCGGTACCGGGAAGAGCACCGCCCCCGCCGCCCGGAAGCCGTCGGCCGCACCGAAGACCTCCGCGCCCGCCACCCGCAGCGCCACGGCCCCGGCCGGCTCCTCCGTCCAGTCCGCCGTGCTCGCTCTGGTCAACCAGGAGCGCGCGAAGGCCGGCTGCACCCCCTTGACCGCCAGCCCCTCGCTCGCCTCGCTCGCCCAGGACTTCAGCGAGGACATGGCCGCGCGCGGCTTCTTCGACCACACCGACCCCGACGGCCGGACGCCCTGGGACCGCGCCTCCAAGGCCGGCGTACAGGGCCTCGCCGCCGAGAACATAGCCCGCGGCCAGGCCACCGCACAGGCCGTGATGGACTCCTGGATGAACAGCGACGGCCACCGGGCGAACATCCTCAACTGCGACTACCGCACACTCGGCGTCGGTGTGCACTACGGCTCCGACGGCCCCTGGTGGACTCAGGACTTCGGCTTCTGACCCACACCCGGCCCAGCGCTCACCCACCGAAAGCGCACTCCGGCGGTGAGCGCTGTGCGGGCGTACGCTGCTCGGTATGGACGAGAAGACCCGTCTGGACGCGCTCGCCTTCGATGTGTTCTCCAGACAGTGCCCCTCACGCGGCACGCTGGAGCATGTCACCGGGCGCTGGGGCAGCCTGACGCTGGGCGCACTGTACGAAGGCGGCTTCCGCTTCAACGAGTTGCGTCGCCGGGTCGACGGGGTGAGCGAGAAGATGCTCTCCCAGACGCTCCACGCCCTGGAGCGGGACGGCCTGGTCCACCGCGAGGCCCAGCCGACCAATCCGCCGCGCGTCGACTACGAGCTGACGCCCCTGGGCCGACAGGTCGCCGAACGACTGCTCGCGCTGATCCAGCTCGTCGAGGGCCGGATGCCCGAGGTGCTCCGGGCCCGCGAGCACTACGACGCGACGCATCCGACAGGCTCTTAGAGCGTCGCGCGCGGCGGCCGCTGGCAGCGTGGGCAGAAGTAGCTGGAGCGGTTCATCCAGGAGCGGCGGCGGATCGGCGTACCGCAGCGGTGGCAGGGCTCGTCCTCGCGTCCGTAGGCGTCGAGCGAGCGGTCGAAGTAGCCGGACTCGCCGTTCACATTGACGTAGAGGCTGTCGAAGCTGGTGCCGCCCTGGGCGAGCGCCGCGTTCATCACGTCGCGGACATGGCCGAGCAGTTCGGCCGACTTGGGGCGGGTGAGGGTCGCGGTCGGCCGGTCGTAGTGCAGTCTGCTGCGCCAGAGCGCCTCGTCCGCGTAGATGTTGCCGACACCGCTGATCAGCGACTGGTCGAGCAGGGCCCGCTTGACGGTAGTACGGCGCAGGCGCAGGGCGGTGTGGAAGGCGGCGTCGTCGAACGCCGGGTCCAGGGGGTCGCGGGCGATGTGCGCGATGATGTCGGGCAGCCCGTCCGTGCTGTCAGCGGCGCATTCGTGGAGAGAGAGCCCGCCGAAGGTCCGCTGGTCGACGAAGCGGAGTTCGGTGCCGAGGGCGTCGTCGAAGCGGATCCGGACGCGCAGATGTTTCTCGTCCGGTGCGTCCTCGGGCTGTACGAGCAGCTGGCCGCTCATGCCGAGGTGGCCGAGGAGCGAGGCGGCCGCGTCGTCCAGCGGCACCCAGAGGTACTTGCCGCGGCGCATCGCCGTCCCGAACCGGGCGCCGCCGAGCCGGGCCGCGAAGTCCGCGCCTCCGGCGAGATGGCGGCGGACCGCACGCGGGTGCAGCACCTCGACCTCGCCGACGGTGCGTCCGGCGACCCAGCGCTCCAGGCCACGCCGGACGACTTCGACCTCGGGCAGCTCGGGCACGGTCTCGCTCCTGAAGTGATGACGTGACGAAGTGGTGACGTGGTGATCCGCCCGGGACCGTGCGGTTCCGGGCAGGAAGAACCCCCCGGCGCACAGGGCACCGAGGGGTTCCGGGGGTCAGGCCGGAGCGGCGTCCGTGGACGACGACGGACCGGCCGACGCGTCGGCGGCCCCTCCGTCGGCCGCGGCCTTCGCCGCGGCCGCCCGCTCCTCCGCGGCGGCGCTGATCTCGCGCCAGGCGGACTCCGCCGCCTGCTGCTCCGCTTCCTTCTTGCTACGACCGGTGCCGGTGCCGTACGAGACACCACCGACGCGAGCAGCAGCAGTAAAGGTCTTCTCGTGGTCCGGGCCGGTCTCCGTGACGAGGTACTCGGGGACTCCGAGGCTCTCGCCGGCGGTGAGCTCCTGGAGGCTGGTCTTCCAGTCCAGGCCGGCACCGAGGTTCGAGGACCTGTCGATCAGCGGGTCGAAGAGCCGGTGGACCAGCTCCGAGGCCGCGCTGAGGCCCTGGTCGAGATAGACCGCGCCGATCACCGCTTCAAGGGTGTCGGCGAGGATGGACGCCTTGTCCCGGCCTCCCGTGCCCTCTTCACCACGGCCGAGCCGGATGAAGGAGCCGAGTTCGAGGCCGCGGCCCACTTCCGCCAGCGCACGAGAGTTGACCACCGCGGCCCGCAACTTGGCCAGCTGGCCTTCGGGCAGGTCGGGGTGGGTGCGGTACAGCGTGTCCGTGACCACCAGGCCGAGCACCGAATCCCCGAGGAATTCGAGCCGCTCGTTGGTGGGCAGACCGCCGTTCTCGTATGCGTACGAACGGTGGGTCAGCGCACGCACCAGAAGGGCGGTCTCGAGTTGATACCCGAGCCGCCCTTCCAGAAGCGTGTGGGACGAGGCTGTGTTGACGTTGTCTGCCTTCTTCTTGGCGTGGGACAACTCAGACATCGGGCCTCTCACCAGCCGCTCAGACCTCGAGGACCTGGCGCTTGTTGTACGTGCCGCAGCTGGGGCACGCGATGTGCTGCAGCTTCGGCTCCTGGCAACGCTCGCACGAAACCAGGGTGGGGACCGCAGCCTTCCACTGCGACCGGCGGTGGCGCGTGTTGCTGCGCGACATCTTCCGCTTCGGAACAGCCACGGCTACTTCTCCTGCTTCTCGTCGACGCCCGCTTCGGCGCCGCCCATGTTGTCCTTCTCGCCGTCCTGAACGGTGTCGGCGAGTCCTTGCAATGCCGCCCAACGGATGTCGACGGCATCATGGTGGTGACCAGGATTCTCGTCCAGCCTGATTCCGCATTCGGAACACAGGCCGGCGCAGGACTCCCGGCACACCGGCTGCATCGGCAGTGCGAGCACCACCGCATCGCGCAGCACTGGTTCGAGGTCGAACAGGCCGTCCTCGATGAAGAGCCTGTCCTCGTCGTCCTCGGCGTCGTCGGCCGGTTCCGCCTTGGTGCTGCGGCCCCGGTCATCGGCGTCAGGGTACGAGAACATCTCCTGGAAGTCCGCCGCGACCTCAAGGCGCAGCGGCTCCAGACACCTTACGCACTCCCCCTCGGCCGACGCACGGGCGGTGCCTGTGACAAGCACCCCTTCCATGACCGATTCGAGGCGGAGGTCCAGCTCCACGGGTGCGCCTTCCGGCACACCGATGACCCCTTCGATGCCGAGGACCGACGGCGGACCGGGTGCGTCCACCGTGCGGGAGAGCCGCTGGAGGGCACCGGGACGCCGGCCCAGCTCGTGCGTATCGAACACGAGGGGGTTTCGGTGGTCGAGGTGGCCGTTCAGGGCTGTTCCTGCTTTCGCAATCATGTGCAACGCACATCGTGGGGAGGGCCGACCGGATTCGGAGTCGAAGCGGGCAGCCGGGATCGCGGACATACGCGCGACCGAAGAGCCAGGATACTGGACGCGCCGCCCAGCTCCCAATCCGGGCGGTCGGGGCCGCCCGGGAGCGTGCTCCGGGCCCGCCCCTGCCCGGTCAGTGCTCCTGTTCGTACCGGCGGAGCTGGTCCAGGTCGATCATGCTGGTGTCGAACAGGCTGGTCTCGTCGAGGGCGCTCTCGCCCTGCTGCTGGAGCGCCTGCTGGGGCTGCACGGGCTGCTGCTGCCAGCCGTCGTACCCCTGGACCGGCACCTGGGCCTGTCCCTGGCCCTGGTCGTAGCCCTGCTGCTGATAGGCCGCGGCGTACGGGTCCGGCTGCTGCTGGTACCCGTACATGTTCTGCATGTCCTGCTGCGGCTGGTCCTGGTACGCGTAGGTCTCCGCGTAGCCGGGCTGCGGCTGGGCGGGGAACTGCGGCTGGGCCTGCTGGTGCACCGGCTGCGGCTCGGGGGTGGCGATCTCGGCGAGGCCGGCCCAGTGGTCCTCGTCGCTCATGTGCGCCTGGTTGCCCGCCGCGTCCTGGGCGGCCACGTGCGCGCCGAGCTCATCGGTGGCGACCCGGCCGTGCAGCTTCTGCCGGCCTCGGCCGACCGCCTCCAGGGTCTTGGCGAGCACGGCCTCGAAGGCGCCCAGCTTGGTGTCGACGTACTCGTCCGCCCGGCGCTGGAGCGTGGCCGGGTCGGTGCTGCGCTCGGGGGCCTCGGCGAAGTCCGGGTCCTCGTAGCCCTGCGCGTCGAAGGCCTGGCCGCGGCCGAGGAGCTTCTCGCGGCCGCGGTCGACGGAGCCGATGGTCTTGGTGAGGACGACCTCGAAGTTGGCGAGCTTGCTGTCGACGTACTCGTCGGCCTCGGCGCGGACCTCGGCGGCCTCCCGGCGGGCCTCCTCCAGGATGCGGTCGGCCTCGCCGCGGGACTGCCGGGCGACCTCGGTGTCGGAGATCAGCGAGGTGCGTTCGGCGCGGGCGGCCCCGATGATCCGCTCGGCCTCCTGGCGGGCCTGCTCGGTCAGCTGCTCGTGGCCGCCGATGAGCTCCTGCGCGTGGGCGAGCGAGCCGGGCAGGGCCTCGCGCACCTCTTCCAGCATCGCGAGCAGTTCGGCGCGGTTGACCACGCACGAAGCCGACATGGGCATCGACCGGGCGTTCCCGACCGTTTCGACGATCTCGTCCAGCTTCTTCTGCACGTCCACCGTGTGCTCGCCACTCTCTACAGCCGATTGGAGACGGACGGGACGACTGTAAGGCCAGTCGGCGCCCGTCCGACACCTGGTGACGGACCGTCAGCGCTTCAGTCGCGGGCGAGACGCTCGGTGAGGGCCTGCTGGACCAGCGGGGGGAGCAGGTGGGACACGTCGCCGCCCCAGGTGGCGACCTCCTTGACCAGCGAGGACGACAGGAAGCTGTAGGTGGGATTGGTCGGCACGAAGAGCGTCTCGACGCCGGAGAGGCCGTTGTTCATCTGGGCCATCTGGAGCTCGTAGTCGAAGTCGCTGACGGCCCGCAGGCCCTTCACGATCGCCGGGATGTCGCGCTCCTTGCAGAAGTCGACCAGGAGGCCGTGGAAGGACTCGACCTGGACGTTGCCGAAGTCCGCGGTGACCTGGCGGATCAGGTCGATCCGCTCGTCGACCGTGAAGAGGCCCTTCTTGGACTGGTTGATCATCACCGCGACGTGTACGACGTCGTACAGCTTCGAGGCGCGGCCAATGATGTCGAGGTGTCCATTGGTGATGGGGTCGAAAGACCCCGGACAGACGGCGCGGCGCAACTTGGTTCCCTCGCTCTCCGGTCCGGTCATCGTGCGTCTTCGCACGTAGAGGCGGCGCGACCGTACCAAAGCGTTCCTTCGCCGTATCGGCGGGCCCGCAACGGTCGGAATCCCTCGGGCCAGCCGAATTCTCCGCCTCTGGTGCTGCGTTCCACGGTGACGAGAGCATCGTCCGTGAGCCACCCCTGGGCACGGAGTGTGAGCAGTGTCTCGCCAAGATCGTCGTCGGTGACGGCGTACGGCGGGTCCAGGAACACCACGTCGTACGGCTCCGCGGGCGCCGGTCCCGTAACGATCTGTTCGGCCCTGCCGGTGCGGACCTCGGCGCCGGGCAGACCGAGCGTGCGGACGTTGTCCCGGACGGTCCGCACGGCCTTGGGGTCGGCCTCGACGAGAAGGGCGTGCACCGCGCCCCGGGAGAGCGCCTCCAGGCCGACGGCCCCGGAACCCGCGTACAGATCGGCGATACGGATGCCCTCCAGGGTGCCGAGGAGGGCTTCCCAGGTGGAGAAGAGGCCCTCGCGCGCACGGTCGGAGGTGGGGCGGGTGCCGGTGCCGGGCGGAACGGCCAGGCGGCGTCCGCCGGCCGAGCCGGCGATCACGCGGGTCATGGGTGTCTGGTCCTCGGTTCGTGGGCGGCCCGCGGGGTGCCGCGGCGCCGTGCCACCCACGATATGGCGTGGCGGCCGATCGGGCCCGCGCGCCCGGCGTCCCGCGGGCTCCTCCTCACCCCTTGTCGAGGCACTGCTCGCGTCACCCCTTGTCGAGGTACTGCTCACGCTCCTTGTCGAGCAGCGCGTCCAGTGCGGTCCGCAGCTCCGGGAGGCGGGTGAGCTCCGGGTCGGCGGCGACGATCGCGACGGCCTCCTCGCGCGCGGCGGCGATGACCTCCTCGTCGTCGATGACGGTGAGCATCCGCAGCGAGGAGCGGACCCCGGACTGGGCCTGGCCGAGGACATCGCCCTCGCGGCGCTGTTCCAGATCGATCCGGGACAGCTCGAAGCCGTCGAGGGTGGCGGCGACGGCGGAGAGCCGGGCGCGGGCGGGACCGGCCTCGTGGGCCTCGCTGACCAGCAGGCAGAGCCCGGGGGCGGAGCCCCGCCCGACCCGGCCGCGCAGCTGGTGGAGCTGGGAGACGCCGAAGCGGTCGGCGTCCATGATCACCATGGCGGTGGCGTTGGGGACGTTGACGCCGACCTCGATGACGGTGGTGGCGACCAGGACGTCGACGTCGCCCGCGGCGAAGCGGCGCATCACGTCGTCCTTGTCGTCCGGATTCATCCTGCCGTGCAGCACCTCGATGCGCAGACCGGACAGAGGGCCCTTGGCGAGCTGTTCGGCGATCTCCAGCACGGCGAGCGGCGGGCGCTTCTCGCCGTCGTCCTCGGGCGTCTTCTTCTTCGCCTTCTTCCCCGCCGCCTCGTCCTCGGCGTCGTCACCGATGCGGGGACAGACGACGTACGCCTGGTGTCCGTTCTCCACTTCTTCCCGCACCCGTTCCCAGGCGCGGCTGAGGAAGTGCGGCTTGTCCTTGGCGGGGACGACATGGCTGGCGATCGGCGAGCGGCCGGCCGGGAGCTGGTCGAGTACGGAGGTCTCCAGGTCGCCGAAGACGGTCATGGCGACCGTACGGGGAATGGGGGTGGCCGTCATGACCAGCAGATGCGGCGGCTGCTTCCCCTTGGAGCGCAGGGCGTCGCGCTGTTCCACGCCGAAGCGGTGCTGTTCGTCGACGACGACCAGGCCAAGGTCGTGGAACCGCACCTTGTCCTCGATCAGGGCGTGGGTGCCGATCACGATCCCGGCCTCGCCGGTGACGAGGTCCAGGAGCGCCTTGCGGCGGGCCGCGACGCCCATCGACCCGGTGAGCAGCACCACCTTCGTCCCCTGCTCGGAGCCACCGAGCATGCCGCCCTCGGCCAGCTCACCCATCATCTCGGTGATGGAGCGGTGGTGCTGCTGGGCGAGCACCTCGGTGGGCGCGAGCATGGCGGCCTGCCCGCCCGCGTCGACGACACGGAGCATGGCGCGCAGCGCGACCATGGTCTTCCCCGATCCGACTTCGCCCTGGAGGAGCCGGTGCATCGGGTGTTCGGTCGCGAGGTCGTCGAAGATCTCCTTGGAGACCTTGCTCTGCCCGTCGGTGAGGGTGAAGGGCAGCTTGGCGTCGAAGGCGTCGAGCAGTCCGCCGGACCGGGGGCCGCGGGCCGCGGCCGGGAGCTGGGTGTCGGCGTATCTGCGGCGGGCCAGCGCGACCTGGAGGACGAAGGCCTCGTCCCACTTCAGCCGGTCCCTGGCCTCGGCGATGTCCGCCTTGGTCTGCGGGCGGTGGACCTTGAGCAGCGCCTCGGGGAGCGCGGTGAACCCGCGGCCCTCGCGCAGGCTCGGCGGCAGCGGGTCGACGGCCTCCCGGGCGCTGGGCAGCACGGTGTCGACGGCCTTGGCGATCCGCCAGGAGTCCAGCTGCTTGCAGGCCGGGTAGATCGGCAGCAACCGCCCGGCGAACGCGTCCACCGCCTCCGTGGCCCCGGCCTCGTCGACGGACTCGGCGTCCATCAGCTGGTACGTGGGGTGGGCCAGCTGCATCTTCCGGTTGAAGACGGAGACCTTGCCCGCGAACATCGCCCGCCGGCCGGGCAGCAGCTCCTTGTGCGGCTTGTGGACGCCATGGCCGAAGAAGACCAGCTGGAGGCGGCCGTGGCCGTCGGTCAGGGTCACTTCGAGGCGCTTGCCCCGGCCGTTGTTGAACATCAGGACGCGGGCGTCGGCGACCTGGGCGACCACCGTCACGTGCTCGTCCAGCGGGAGGTCGGCCAGTGCCGTGAGCCGGCCGCGCTCCTCGTACCGCCGCGGGTAGTGGTGGAGCAGATCACCGACCGTGTGCAGGTCGAGGTGTTCGGCCATCACCTTCGCGGTGGCCCCGCCGAGCAGCTTCTTGAGGGGTTCATCGAACGCAGACACGCGATCCATTGCACACCACTCCACTGACAGATGTCCGGCGGGCACCACCCTGAACCCGGGAATCCGCTGGTCAGAATTGTCGCCCCGCACCTAGGATCGGCTCCCACGCTTCCGGCTCGCGATCACCCCTGCGGGATCGCCCGACCCGCGCTGTCGCAACTGTCCCGCCCTCGGCCGTCCCGCCGGGCGAGGCACAGCTCCCCCCACCGGCGCTGCGACGATGACATCTGAGACCTCAGCGAATTCCGCGTCCCACGAACACACCGAGCCCCCGGCCGGCCGGTCGCCGCGCACCTTCCAGGTGGATCTGCGCGGACTGGTCGACCTTCTCTCCCACCATCTCTACTCCTCTCCCCGGGTCTACCTCCGCGAGCTGCTGCAGAACGCCGTGGACGCCATCACGGCCCGCCGCGCCGAGCAGCCGGAGGCGCCCGCCCAGGTGCGGCTGCACACGGACGGCGGCCGGCTCCGGGTCGAGGACAGCGGGATCGGTCTGACCGAGACCGATGTACACAACCTGCTCGCGACCATCGGCCGCAGTTCCAAGCGCGCGGGGGCGGAAGGGCTGGCCTCGGCACGCGCCGACTTCCTCGGTCAGTTCGGCATCGGGCTGCTGGCGTGCTTCGTCGTCGCGGCCGAGATCCGGGTGGTGAGCCGTTCGGCGCGCACGCCCGCGTCGCCGCCCGTGGAGTGGTGCGCCCGCGACGACGGCTCGTACACCGTACGGACGCTGCCCGACAGCGCCCGGCCGGAGCCGGGCACCACCGTGCACCTGACCGCGCGGCCCGGCAGCGGGGACTGGCTCACCGAGGAGCGGGTGCTCTCCCTCGCCCATGACTTCGGCTCGCTCCTGCCCTACGACGTGCGGGTCGGCGAGGCCGCGGTCACCGCCCTGCCGGCGCCGTGGGACCGCCCGTATCCGGGCCCGGCGGCGCGGCGGGTGGCGCTCGCCCGGCACTGCCAGGAGCAGTTCGGTTTCCCGCCGCTCGACGCGATCGATCTGGATCTGCCGCTCGCCGGGATCCGCGGGGTCGCCTATGTGCTGCCGTCCGCCGTGAGCCCGGCGCAGCGGGCCGGCCACCGGGTACATCTGAAGGGGATGCTGCTGACCGACCGGGCAGACGAGCTGCTGCCCGACTGGGCGTTCTTCGTGCGCTGTGTCATCGACACGGACAGTCTGCGGCCCACCGCCTCGCGCGAGGCGCTGTACGCGGACGAGACCCTGGCCGCCGTCCGCGAGGCGCTCGGCGACCGGATCAGGCAGTGGCTCACCGGGCTCGCCGCGGGCGATCCGGAGCGGCTCGCGGAGTTCCTCTCCGTGCACCACCTGGGGGTGAAGTCGCTCGCCCGGCACGACGGGGACATGCTGCGCACGATGCTGCCGTGGCTGCCGTTCGAGACGACGGACGGGCGGCTGTCGCTGGAGGAGTTCGCCCGGCGCCATCCGGTGGTGCACTTCACGCGGACCGTGGAGGAGTACCGGCAGGTCGCGCCGATCGCCTCCGCGCAGGGCATCGGGGTGGTCAACGGCGGCTACACCTACGACACCGAGCTGGTCGAGCGGCTTCCCTCGGTCCGGCCCGGGACGGCGGTCGCGGAGCTGGACGCCGACACCGTCACCGCGCATCTTGACGCCGTCGATCCGGCGCAGGAGCTGGCGCTCGGCGCCTTCCTGGCCGCGGCCCGCGCCAGGCTGGACCCGCTGGGCTGCGATGTGGCGCTGCGCGCCTTCCATCCGCTGACCGTGCCCGCGCTCCACCTCGACGACCGGTCGGCCCGCCACGAGCAGGCCCGTGCCGAGGCCGAGGGGCAGGCCGACGAGCTGTGGGCGGGCATCCTCGGATCGCTGCGCGGCAGCGCGCCGCGCGCCCGGCTCGTACTGAACCACCTCAATCCGCTGATCCGCCGGATCGGTTCGCTGGACTCCCCGGAGCTGGCCGCGACCGCGACGGAGGCGCTGTACGGGCAGGCGCTGCTGATGGCGCAGCGCCCGCTGCGCCCGGCCGATTCGGCGCTGCTGAACCGGGCGTTCATCGGCCTGCTGGAGTGGGCCACGCATCCCGCAGTACCAGGACACTCCCCCGCGGACCCCCAGGAGGACGGCCGATGAGCCCCGACATCACCACGATCCGCCGGGCGCTGCGGGAGAACGACGGCGAGCCGGAGGGCCCCGCGCGCAACGCCCGCGCGGAGCGGCTGCTGGTGGAGGCCGAGCAGACCGGGGACGCCGCCCTGGTCATCGAGGCGCTCACCCATCAGCTGCAGGTCTACAACTACAGCTCCGAGAAGGACAAGATGTTCGTGCCCTTCGCGCGGCTGCTGCGCATGTGGGACGAACGGCCCGGCGACTTCTCCGACTTCATGACCCACCACCTGTTCTGGATGTTCAAGTGGGTCTCCAGCTCGATGGTCGACCAGCCGCACATCCCCCTCGCCGCCATCGAGAAGTGGCAGAGCGAGATGGAGCACCGCTACCGGCTGGCCGGTCATTCGGAGCGTGCCGTGTGCCAGGGCGAGCTGGAGATCGCCCGCCACCTGGGCGATCTGCCGCGTGCCGAGCGGGCGTACGCCGCCTGGCAGGCGGCCGACCGGGACCGGATGGCCAACTGCCACGCCTGCGAGCTGCACGAACAGGGCAGCTGGCGGGCGCAGCTCGGCCTGGACGCCGAGGCGCTGGAGGCCTGGGCACCGGTGCTGGACGGTGAGCACACCTGCGCCCATGAGCCGCACGCGGTGCTGGCGGCCTCGCTCCTGCCGCTGCTGCGGACCGGCCGGTACGAGCAGGCGCGCGCCCATCATCTGCGCGGGTACCGGATGGTCCGGTCGATGGAGAGCATGCGGGACGCCGCCGCGCAGCACATCGAGTTCTGTGCCCTGTCCGGCAACGAGGCCCGTGCCCTGGAGATCGTCGCCGAGCGGCCCGCGTACTTCACCGACAGCGGGAACCCCGGCAGCCTGATGGACTACCTGGCCGTCACGGCGCTGCTGATGGACCGGCTGACCGCGCTGGGGCACGGCGGGCAGTCCGTGCCGGGTCCCGCCGGGACCGACTGGACGGCGTCCTCGCTGGCCGCCCACGCCCGTGCGCGGGCGCTGGAGCTGGCCGCCCGTTTCGACGAGCGCAACGGCACCGCGCAGGTCGGCACGGTGGTGCGGGAGCGCCTGGACCGCCGGCCGCTGGTGGACCGGCTGCCGCTCGGTGTACGGGCCGCGCGGCCGGGCGTCCCGGACCGGACTCCGGACGCCGCCCCGGCGCAGGCACCGGGTGCGGCGGAGACCCCGCTCGACCCGGCCGGTCTGCTGGCCGAGGCGCACCGCCTCTCCGAGGCCCAGCACCCGGGGGCGGGGCCCGCCTGGGAGGCCGTCGCCCGTCTGGTCGACGGGCCGGACGGAGCCGCGGCCGGGCTTTCGGACCACGACCGGGCGAGCGTCGAGGACCACCGGGCGATGTACGGCTCGCTGCCGCCCGCCGAGGCGGCGGCGGCCTTCGGGGCGGCCGCCGGTCTGTACGGGGCGGCGGGCGACCGGGGCGAGGCCGTCGCCGCCGAGGCCAGGGCGGTGTTCGCCCGCGCGCTGGAGCCGGGCGGGGCGGACGGGGCCCTGGCCTCGATCGCGCCGCTGGTGGACCGGGCCCTGGCCCTGTACGCCGACGGCGCGGCCACCGCCCGCCAGGCGAGCGCCGTGCTGATGTGCCGGGCCCGCGTTCTCGGCCGGCTGGTGCAGGACGCCCCGGACGAGGCGGCCGCCGAGTCGGCCGTCGCCGGTCTCGAACAGGGGGCTCGGGAGCTGCTCGCCTTCGCCGAACCGCTGCGCGCGGAGGCCGGGGTGGCCACCCGCGTCGCGGAGGCGCTGGATCTGCTCGGCGACGTCGCGGCGTTCCGGGGCGACCCGCACGGCGCGCTGGAGCGGTACGAGCGGGCCGCCGCGGAGGCCAAGGGCGCCGGGCTGCCCTGGTACGCGGTCGAGTACGAGGCCAAGACGTCCGGGCTCGCCGCTCAACTGGAGGAGTACGAGCGGGCGGAGGTCGCGGCGCGGGCCGCGCTGGAGCACGGGGCGGCGTTCGTCCCGGCGCGCGGACGGGCCCGGCTGCATCTGCGGCTGGCCGAGATCCTCGCCGGCACCGGGCAGTTCGCCGAGGCGGCCGATCAGGCGCTGGACGCCGCGCACTGGGCGGACGAGTCGGGCGAGGGCGGGACGCTCGGGGCCCATGCCCGTCACCAGCTCGGCGGCTGGCTGCTCCGGCTGGACCGGGCGGCGGAGGCCGCCGCGGTGCTGGAGGCGGTGCTGCCCGACATCACGGTCGAGGAGCACGGCGACGGCATGGTCGTGCAGACGCTGTGGTGGCTCGGCGACGCGCTCACGGAGCTGCGCGAGCCGCGGGAGGCGGCCGAGCACTGGCTGAGGGCGGCGGACATCGCCCGCGGCTGGCCCGAGCAGCACGACCACGCGATGCTCGCGAACCTGGCCGCGCAGGCGCTCTACCGGGCCGATCTCGACCCGCAGGCGGAGCTGGCGTACGCGCGTGCCGGGGAGCTCTGGCGCGGGCTGGGCGATGTCCCCGCGCTGGTGCGGACGTTGCGGGTGCGGGCCTGGATCGCGATCCGGGAGGGGCAGCCGGGCCCGGAGGCGGCGCGGGCGTTCATGGCGTCGGCGGCGCGGGAGTGCGAGGCGGCCCTGGCCGCCGGTCCGGCGGACGGGGCGCCCGGACTGCTCGCGGAGCTCGCGGACACCCACCGCCAGACCGGCGAGCTGATCGCCCATGTCTGCGAGGGCGAGCCGGGCGAGGCGCCGGAGTACGAGGAGGCGCTCGGCTACCTGCACCGGGCGGTCGCGGGCTTCACCGGGGCCGGTGACGGCTTCGTCGGCCTGCGCACGGCCGCCGAGCTGATGGCCGGCTGGCTGGAGGCCGATCTGGGGCGTCCGGACGCGGCCCGGGAGCGGGCCCGGACGGTCCTGGAGATCCACGGGGGCGGTGAGCCGGACGAGACGGGCGAGGAGCGCCGCGCGGAGGCCGAGGCGCTGCTGGACTACGTGGACCGCAGGACGGGCACGTCCGGCGCCTGAGCCGGGTCCTTCGTCCGGTCCGGTCCGGCCGGGTCGGACGAAGGCCGGACCAGGTCAGGTCAGGGTGCCGAATCGTGCCGGGCGCGCGCCCCGGCACCCTGATCCGGACGAGGGGCCCCGCTCTCCTACTCCACCCCGATGAGCAGCGGAGCCCGCTGGTGGCCGCCCCGGTACACCACCGTGTCCACTGCCAGATGGCCCTCGCGCACGTGCTCCTCCAGCGCGTCCGCGAGGCTGTCGGGGATGTCCTCGCCCAGGACCAGGGTGACCAGTTCTCCGCCCGCCGCCAGCATGCGGTCCAGCACATCGCGGGCGGTCCGCGACACGTCCTCGCCGATGACCGCGACATCGCCGTCGATCAGGCCCAGGACGTCACCGGCCTGGCAGATGCCCGCCATGGTCCAGGACTGCCGTTCGGCGACGGCGAGTTCGGCGTAGCGGGTGGCGCCCGCGGCGGCGGTCATCGCGACCACGTCCTCGTCGAAGCTGCGGTCGGGTTCGTGGACGGCGAGGGCCGCGATGCCCTGGACAGCGGCCCTGGTCGGGATCAGGGCGACCCGGATGCCCTCCGCGCGGGCCTGCTCGGCGGCAGCGGCGGCGGTGTGGCGCAGCTCCGCGTCGTTGGGCAGCAGGACAACCTCGCGGGCGTGCGCCCGGCGGATCGCGTCGACCAGTTCGCCGCTGGCCGGCGGCTCCCCGGGGCGGGCCAGGACGGTCGTGGCCCCGGCCTCCTCGCACAGGCCGCGGAGCCCGTCGCCGGGGACCACCACGACGACCGCGCGCTGCACGGGCTCGGTGTGGGGGTGCACCCGGTCCGCGCCGAAGTGGGTGATCCGGATGCGGTACGGCCGCCCCGCCTCGACCCCGGCCTCCACGGCCGCACCGGCGTCGTCGACGTGCACATGGACGTTCCACAGCCCGTCGCCGCCCACCACCACGAGCGAGTCGCCGAGCCCGTCGAGCCGGGTCCGCAGCCGGTCCACCGCCTCGTCGGTGGCCTCCAGCAGGTAGATCACCTCGAAGGCCGGTCCGCCCGCCGCCTCGTCCGCCGCGCAGTCGTCCGGCACGGGCAGGGCGGGCGCCGCCACGTACGTGCGCTCGGGCGCCCGGCCGCAGACCGCTTCGACGAGTGCCCCGAGCACCGTCACCAGGCCGCGTCCGCCGGCGTCCACGACGCCCGCCCGGCCGAGGACGGCGAGCTGTCCGGGGGTCGCCTCCAGGGCTGTTCGCGCCCCTTCGTACGCGGCGCGTGCGACCGCCGCGGTCCCGGCGTCGTCCCCGGTGCGCGCGGCGGCCTCGGCGGCCGCGGTGGCCACCGTCAGCACGGTGCCCTCGACGGGGTGGGCGACGGCCCGGCGGGCGGCGTCGGCGGCGACGGCGAGCGCCCGGCGCAGATGGTCCGCGTCGTGTCCGGCGGACAGGACTCCCGCCATCCCGCGCAGCAGCTGGGCCAGGATCGTGCCGGAGTTCCCGCGGGCACCGATCAGGGCGCCGTGCGCCATGGCCCGTACCGCGTCGGCCGCGACGGGAGCGGTCGCTCCGGTCGCGTGGGCGGCGAAGACCGCTTCGACGGCCTGGGCCGCGGACTCGACGGTCAGATAGAGATTGGTCCCGGTGTCCCCGTCGGCCACGGGGTACACATTGATCGCGTCGATCGCCTCGCGCTCACGGCCCAGCGCCTCCAGGGCCAGTGAGCACCAGGTACGCACCGCGACGGCGTCCATGTCGTCGGCGGTCTGCGGCACCTGTCGGTCCTCCTCGGATTCGGCCGTGGGCGTCCGGCTGCATCGCAGAGTAGCCCCGCGCGCCGGGTCGGGCGGGGACAGGGGGCGGGACGAGGTCGGTGAAACCCATGGTAGTTTCGTTCTACCGACGCAGCCGTTGTATGCTGCTTCGGTTGCCCGATGAGAGTCGGGCCATCCCTCCGGTACCGCCACTTCAGTCAACTGATTCCGGCGCGCCGGATTTCACTGTAAGTGCATCTGAAGTCTTTGGAGTGACCCGTGGCTGCCAACTGCGACGTCTGCGGCAAGGGGCCGGGCTTCGGCAACAACATTTCGCACTCGCACCGCCGTACGTCCCGTCGCTGGAATCCCAACATCCAGCGCGTGCGTGCCGTGGTCGGTCGGACGCCGAAGCGGCTCAACGTCTGCACCTCGTGCATCAAGGCCGGCAAGGTCGCGCGCTGACGTTCCCGTCGTAGCGCAGCCTTCCGGTTGCCCAAAAAGCCGGTCCACCTCGGTGGACCGGCTTTTTGCTGTGCGCCGTCACGCGGTGCGGGTCCGCCAGCCGTGGTCGACCGGGCCGATCCCCGCGCCGAGCGGGAAGCCCGCGGCGATCGCCCCGGTGACGTACTCCTTCGCGCCCCGTACCGCCGCGGGTACGTCCTGTCCCAGGGCCAGTCGGCAGGCGATGGCCGAGGCGAGCGTGCAGCCGGTGCCGTGGGTGTGGCGGTTGTCGTGCCGGGGGGCGCGCAGCCAGTGCTGCTCGGTGCCGTCGGTCAGCAGGTCGACGGGGTCGCCCGGCAGATGCCCTCCCTTGACGACGACCCAGCGCGGCCCGAAGTCCAGTACCGCGGCGGCGGCCCGCCGCATCCCCGCCTCGTCCTCGACGTGGATGCCGGTGAGCTGCGCCACCTCGTCCAGGTTCGGGGTGGCGACCGTGGCCACGGGCAGCAGTCTCGTCCGTACGGAATCGAGCGCCTCGGCGGCCAGCAGCGGGTCGCCGTGCTTGGAGACGCCGACCGGGTCGACGACGGCCGGGGCGCCGGTGGCGGCGAGGAGTTCCGCCACGGTCTCCACCAGGGCGGCCGACGACAGCATCCCGGTCTTGACCGCCTGCACCCCGATGTCGTCCACCACGCTGCGGTACTGGGCGCGTACGGCTTCGGCGGGCAGTTCCCAGGCGCCCTGAACCCCCAGTGAGTTCTGGGCGGTGACGGCGGTCAGCACGCTCATTCCGTGCACACCGTGGGCCAGCATCGTCTTCAGATCGGCCTGGATGCCCGCACCGCCGCCGGAGTCGGATCCGGCGACGGTGAGCACACGGGCGGGGACAGCGACAGAGAGGGGCATACGCCGAAATCTACTGGGCGTCCTCTATGTCACCGAAGTGGTCCCAGCCGCTCTTGCTGGTCCACGGTGCCCCGTCGACCGTCACCTGCGGCAGGGCGGAGGGGTTGAGGACCTCGCCGATCACCTTCCAGCGGGCGGGCAGCTTCACGTCCGGCGGGAAGGTGGCGACGATCGCGTGGTCCTCGCCCCCGGTCAGCACCCACTGGAGCGGGTCGACGCCGACGGCCTGCCCGATGTCGGACATCTGCGAGGGGATGTCGATGAGTCCGGAGCGCAGATCGATCCGTACCTTGCTGGCCTCGGCGATGTGCCCGAGGTCGGCGACGAGCCCGTCGCTCACGTCCGTCATCGCGGTGGCGCCGAGCCCGGCGGCCGCGGGGCCCGCGTGGTACGGCGGTTCGGGGCGCCGGTGGGCCTCGACGAAGGCGCGCGGCGAACGGAAGCCCCGGGAGAGCACCGCGTACCCGGCGGCGGACCAGCCGAGCCAGCCGGTGACGGCGACGACATCACCGGGCTGGGCGCCGGAGCGGGTGACCGGCTCGTGGTTGCGCAGATCGCCCAGCGCGGTGATCGAGACGGTGATCGTCTCGCCGCGCACCACGTCTCCGCCGACCACGGCCGCGCCCGCGACCTGGCACTCGTCACGGATGCCGTCCATCAGCTCGCCGGCCCAGGTGACCGGGAGTTCGGCGGGGACGACCAGGCCGAGCAGCAGCGCGGTGGGCACCGCGCCCATGGCGGCGATGTCGGCGAGGTTCTGGGCGGCGGCCTTGCGGCCGACGTCGTACGCCGTCGACCAGTCGCGGCGGAAGTGCCGTCCCTCCAACAGGATGTCCGTACTGGCCACGACCCTGCGGTCGGGAGCGGACACGACCGCGGCGTCGTCGCCGGGGCCGAGCCGTACCGCCGGAGTGGTGGTGAGCCGGGAAGTGAGCTCCCTGATGAGCCCGAACTCCCCCAACTCGCCCACGGTTCCCTTCACCGAGTCTCACCTCTCATCTATCGCGCCGGACGGTCGTCCGGGCTGCTTCGGCGGCCGGGGGTCCGGACCCTGGACCGGCCGCCGCCGCAGTGAGCAGTCTGCACCGCTCGTCACCGCCATGCCCGTCCCCCTTCCGGACCGCTGCGCTTGCGGTCGCGGGCCGTCACTGCTGTCGGTACTGTCAAGAGATACGTCAACTTGTGTCCGGTGCACGCCACGCTGTGGGCGTCAACGGCCCACAGGTCTCCCCGCGGCACGCGGCGACGCGATACCGTGGCGTCTCTTTCTCCCCCACATGATCCTCGTGGCCGCCCTGGAGGTTCCGTGGTACAGGCGTACATCCTTATTCAGACCGAGGTGGGCAAGGCGTCGTCCGTCGCCGAGACCATCGCCCGAGTTCCGGGAGTGATCCAGGCAGAGGACGTCACCGGCCCCTACGACGTGATCGTGCGCGCGCAGGCCGACACGGTCGATGAACTCGGCCGCATGGTGGTCGCCAAGGTCCAGCAGGTGGAAGGCATCACCCGAACCCTGACCTGCCCGGTCGTGCATCTGTAGTCCCGTCTACGCTGGGCCGGTGACATCATCGCGCCGGCTCCGCCACCCCGTGTTCCTCGGCCTGTCCGTCGCCGCGCTGCTGCTGACCGCGGCCGGCTGTTCCTCGTCGGACGCCACGGTGTCGATCACGGTTCCCACGCCCTCCCCGGAAGCCGCGGGCTACTGCCGTGCGCTGCACAAGGAGCTGCCGAGAACCGTTGCCGGTCTCGGCCTCGGTGACGCCGGGCCGGAGTCCGAACTGACCGCCGAGTGGGGGGACGGGGAGATCGTACTGCGCTGCGGTGTCCCCCGGCCCGCGAAGATGGACGACCCCATGGCGAAGGGGACCGAGGCGAACGGCGTCAACTGGCTGCTGGAGCAGCCCGAGGGCGCCGGTCCGCGGTTCACGACGACCTACCGCAAGGCGTACGTCGAGGTGACGCTCTCGGAGGCGTACGCCCATGACGCGACCCCGCTGGCCGCGTTCGGCCCGCCCGTCCGGAAGACGGTGCCCAGCCTGTAGGCGTGCGCCCCCGCCCGGGAGCGCACGCCCTGCGGTGCCGGGTCCGGCTCAGCGCAGGCCGGTCGGGCGGCTCAACGCGGCCTGGATCAGCCGGTCCACCAGCTCCGGGTAGCTCACACCGCTCTCCTGCCACATCCGCGGGTACATGGAGATCGGGGTGAAGCCCGGCAGGGTGTTGATCTCGTTGATCACGAAGGTGCCGTCCTCGGTGAGGAAGAAGTCGGCACGGACCAGACCCTCGCAGGAGGTGGCCTCGAAGGCCTCGACCGCGAGCCGCTGGACCTCGGCGGTCTGCTCCTCGGTGAGCGGGGCGGGCACGATCCCGGAGGCCGAGTCGATGTACTTGGCCTCGAAGTCGTAGAAGTCGTGCGAGGTCACCGGCGGGATCTCGGCGGGCACACTGGCGCGCGGCCCGTCCTCGAACTCCAGCACCCCGCACTCGATCTCGCGGCCCCGCAGCAGCGACTCGACCAGGAACTTGGGGTCGTGGCGGCGGGCCTCCTCGATCGCCTCGTCGAGGCCGGAGAGGTCGTCGACCTTGGTGATGCCGATGGACGAGCCGGCGCGGGCGGGCTTGATGAAGAGCGGCCAGCCGTGGTCACCGGCGAAGTCCACGATGCGCTTGCGGGCGCCGGAGGGGTCGTTGTCCCACTCGCGGGGACGGACCACCAGGTACGGGCCGACCGGCAGCCCGAAGGAGAGGAAGACCCGCTTCATGTACTCCTTGTCCTGGCCGACCGCCGAGGCGAGCACCCCGGCGCCGACATAGGGCACACCGGAGAGCTCCAGGAGTCCCTGGAGGGTGCCGTCCTCGCCGTACGGGCCGTGCAGTACGGGGAAGACGACATCGACCTCGCCGAGCGCCTTCGGGACCGAGCCGGGCTCGCTGTACACCACTTCGCGGCTGCCGGGGTCGACGGAGAGCACCACGGCGCCCTCGGTGGACTCGGCCAGCTGGGCCACTTCCGGCATCTTCCGGTCCGTGATGGCCATGCGCTCGGGTTCGTCGGCGGTGAGCGCCCAGCGGCCGTCCGTCGTGATGCCGATCGGCAGGACGTCGTACTTGGTCCGGTCGATGGCGTTCAGGACGGCGCCGGCCGTGACGACCGAGATGCCGTGTTCGGAGCTGCGGCCGCCGAACACGACGGCCACGCGCGGCTTGCGGAGCTGCTGCTCCGGGCTCTGGGGGAGGTTCTCGCTGCTCATATCGCGTTGAGCGTACCTGCTGGTACCCGGCGCGTCAGCGCGGCCGGGGGCGGCCGGGGCGGCGACCGGGAACGTTCACCGCTCCGGCCGCCCCCGGCCGGCTTCAGCGCCGCTCGGGCTTCGCGCTGCGCGACATCAGCTCGCCCAGCGCGACCAGCGGCGGCTTGCCCTCGTGGACGATGCCGACGACCGTCTCGGTGAGGGGCATGTCGACGCCGTGCCTGCGGGCCAGATCGAGCACCGACTCGCAGGACTTGACGCCCTCGGCGGTCTGGCTGGTGACGGCGATGGTCTCCTGGAGCGTCATGCCGCGGCCGAGGTTGGTGCCGAAGGTGTGGTTGCGCGAGAGCGGCGAGGAGCAGGTCGCCACCAGGTCGCCCAGGCCCGCGAGTCCGGAGAAGGTCAGCGGATCGGCGCCCATGGCCAGGCCGAGGCGGGTCGTCTCGGCGAGGCCCCGGGTGATCAGCGAACCCTTGGCGTTGTCGCCGAGACCCATGCCGTCGGCGATGCCGACCGCCAGGCCGATGACGTTCTTGACCGCGCCGCCGAGCTCGCAGCCGACCACATCGGTGTTGGTGTAGGGGCGGAAGTACGAGGTGTGGCAGGCGGTCTGGAGGCGCTGGGCCACGGACTCGTCCTGGCAGGCGACGACGGCCGCCGCCGGGCGGCGTTCGGCGACCTCCCTGGCCAGGTTGGGGCCGGTGATGACGGCGATCCGGTCCGCGGAGACCTTGGTGACGTCCTCGATGACCTCGCTCATCCGCTTCGCGGTGCCGAGTTCGACGCCCTTCATCAGTGAGACGAGAACGGTGTCCCGGCCGAGATGCGGGGTCCAGGCGGCGAGGTTGGCGCGCAGGGTCTGCGAAGGCACCACGAGGACGGCGAAGTCGGCGCCGTCCAGCGCCTCGACGGCGTCGGTGGTGGCCCGCACCGACGCGGGGAGCTCGATCCCCGGCAGGTAGTCCGGGTTGGTACGGGTCGTGTTCACGGCCTCGGCGACCTCGGCGCGACGTCCCCAGAGGGTGACCTCGCAGCCCGCGTCGGCGAGGACCATGCCGAAGGCCGTACCCCATGAGCCGGTTCCGAAGACGGCCGCCTTTGCGGGGTGCGTCACTTGGTTCCCTCTCCTTCGGCCCTGCGCCGCTGTTCCGCGCGGGCCTTGCGGTGGTCGTAGGGCTGCGCGGGGGCCGGTTCGCCCCGCACGATCTCCAGCTGCGCGGTCACCGCGGCCATGATGACCTCGGTCGCCTCGCGCAGGACGTCGGGCGTCGGGTCCTTGTCGTAGAACCGGGAGAGGTCCACGGGCGGTCCGGCCTGCACCTGAAGGGTCTTGCGGGGGAACAGCCGGAGCTTGTTCTCCTTGGCGTACGGCGGCATCGCGAAGTTGGCGCCCCACTGGGCGACGGGGATGACCGGGGCCTGCGTCATCAACGCGACGCGGGCGGCACCGGTCTTGCCGGCCATCGGCCACATGTCGGGGTCGCGGGTGAGGGTGCCCTCGGGGTAGAAGGCGACGCATTCGCCGCGCTCGATGGCGTCGACGGCCGCCCGGAAGGCGTCCAGCGCATTGGTCGTCTCGCGGTACACCGGGATCTGTCCGGTACCGCGCAGCATCATTCCGACAAAGGGGGTCTTGAACAGGCCCGCCTTGGCGAGAAGCCGCGGCACCCGTCCGGTGTTGTACTGGAAGTGACCGTAGGAAAGCGGGTCCAGATAGGAGTTGTGATTGACCGCGGTGATGAATCCGCCGTCGGCCGGAATGTGTTCCATCCCCCGCCAGTCACGCTTGAACAGAACCACCAGCGGCGGTTTTGCGATGACCGCCGCCAGGCGGTACCAGAAGCCGATTCTGCGGCGGGACACTCGGACACCTTCCTCTAAGGATCTGAACTCTGCCTGGCTACCGACGGTCAAGTCTCGCCCCAGGCCCCTGCTCTGTCGAGAACACCGTACGCCCCGCTTTCGGGGCCGACCCTCCGGGTTCTCGCACCGGCAGGCGAGAATAGGCGGCGACGCGCATCGAGGGGGAGATCGCCACGAACACCGACCCGACCGGTCCTTGGTCCCTGGTCGTCCCGTTGAAGCCGCTGGCGCGGGCCAAGAGCAGGCTGACGCCCACGACCGGCGCCGACCTGCGCCCCCGCCTCGCCCTCGCCTTCGCCCGGGACACCGTGGCCGCCGCCCTGTCCTGCCCCGCGGTGCTGGATGTGGTGGTAGTCACGGACGACCCGGAGGCCGGGAAGGCTCTCACCGCCATCGGGGCGCGGGTCGTCCCCGACGAACCGGACCGCGGACTCAACGCCGCGCTGGCACACGGCGAGCGGACCGTACGGGCCGGGCGGCCCCGGGCCGCGGTCGCCGCGCTCAACGCCGATCTGCCCGCGCTGCGCCCCGCGGAATTGTCCCGGGTACTCGAATATTCCGCAGAATTCCCCCGCGCATTTGTGACCGATGCGGCAGGAATCGGGACAACATTTCTGTCGGCTGCGCCGGGAGTGGAATTGCGTCCGGCATTCGGCGGCCCTTCCCGGGCCCGGCATCTGGACTCGGGTGCGGTGGAAATCGGGCTGACCGGCATCGATTCGGTCCGCCAGGACGTGGACACCGGCGACGATCTGCGGGCGGCACTGGCGCTGGGCGTCGGCGCGCACACCGCGGGGCACTGGGCCGCGGCGGCCTCCCGGCCCGCCGTCACGCCCGGCCGGACCCGCGGCGACCGGCCTTCAACGGCCCCCTCGCCGGACCTATAGGCTGCCGACCATGCAGGCGACCTCGTACACCTACGACCCCGAGACCCGCACCGGCAGCGTGCTGCTCGACGACGGCACCCCGGTGGATTTCGACGCCCAGGCCTTCGACGCGGGCGGTCTGCGGCTGCTGCGTCCGGGGCAGCGGGTGCGCATCGAGGGCACCGGCGAGGGCGCGGAGCTGCGGATCACCCTGGTGACCCTGCAGACGTTCTGAGCTGGCGCGGCGGACGCTCCGGGCGACAGCCGTTCCGGACGGCCGCGCGCACCGCTGCCACGACAGCCCGCGGGCCGGGCTCCCCCGAGGGGAGCCCGGCCCGGCGCGTGTGAGTAGCCCTGAGCTGCTCGGTCTCACTTCTTCCGTGCAGTGGCCTTCTTCGCCGTGGTCTTGCGCGCCGTGGTCTTCTTCGCGGGCGCCTTCTTCGCCGTGGCCTTCTTGGCGGGCGCGGTCTTGCTGGCGACGGCCTTCTTGGCGGTCGTCGTCTTCTTCGCGGCCGTCGTGGTCTTCTTCGCGGCCGTCGCGGTGGTCTTCTTGGCCGCCGCGGTGGTCTTCTTCGCGGTGGTCTTCTTGGCCGCCGTGGTCTTCGCCGCGGTCACGGCCTTCTTGGCGGTGGCCTTCTTCGCCGTGGCCTTCTTGGCGGTGGCCTTCTTGGCCGCGGCCTTGGCGGTCGTACGGGTGGAAGAACCGCCCGAGAGGCTGCCCTTGGGCGCCTTCTTCACGGCCACGTCGTTCTTGGGGAGCTTCTTCGAGCCGCTCACCAGGTCCTTGAAGCCCTGTCCCGCACGGAAGCGGGGCACCGAGGTCTTCTTGACCCGCACGCGCTCACCCGTCTGCGGGTTGCGGGCGTAGCGGGCGGGGCGGTCGACCTTCTCGAACGAGCCGAAGCCGGTGACCGAGACACGGTCCCCCGCGACAACCGCACGGACGATCGCGTCGAGTACCGCGTCGACGGCGTCGGCGGCCTGCTGACGGCCTCCGACCTTGTCGGCAATCGCTTCTACGAGCTGCGCCTTGTTCACGTCTTCCCCTTCGGAGACATTGCCAGAACGAAAGTGTTCAAGCGTTTTCGCACGTTAGGCAGATATATACCGCAAATCAAACACGAAACGGGCTAATCACCCTAGTGCCGCAACGAAGTCGACCGCTGCGCAGTTCCGCAGAGTCAGTCACCTTCGGGGAATCGGCCCTCATCGAGGTCCTTCATCAACCGGTCCAGACGCCTTGCCGCATCTGGCAGATCGTGCTTAGCCGCGGCCGTGATGACCAACAGCTTCCGGGACAGCGCCATCCTTACGCCCTCCGGGACTTGCAGTGTGCGCACTCTTGTGTGCGCTTCCTTCAATCGGTCGGCGACTTGGCCGTAAAGCTTGAGTTGGCTGTCGCGTTCCATGCACCGATTGTGCCATCTGGGGCGAGTTGTCGCCCGACGGGGTCTCAACAAGCGACTGCGCCCCCTACCAGATGGCAGGGGGCGCAGTCCTGGAAACGCGCTGCTCAGGCGTTAATTGTACGCGGCTTGAAGGTCGGCCTTGCCACCTCATAAGTCGCGATGTCCGCTTCGTTCTGAAGGGTGAGGCTGATGTCGTCCAGCCCGTTGAGCAGCCGCCAGCGGGCGTTCTCGTCGAGCTCGAAGTCGGCCGTGATGCCCTCGGCCCGGACCTGGCGCGACTCCAGGTCGACGGTGATCTCGGCCGTGGGGTCGGCCTCGGTCAGCTCCCAGAGCGCGTCCACGACCTTCTGGTCGAGCACCACGGTCAGCAGTCCGTTCTTCAGCGAGTTGCCGCGGAAGATGTCGGCGAAGCGGGACGAGATGACGGTCTTGAAGCCGTAGTTCTGGAGCGCCCAGACGGCGTGCTCGCGGGACGAGCCGGTGCCGAAGTCGGGGCCGGCCACCAGAACGGTGGCGCCCTTGCGCTCGGGGCGGTTGAGGACGAAGTTCTCGTCCTTGCGCCAGGCCTCGAAGAGTCCGTCCTCGAAGCCGTCCCGGGTGACCTTCTTCAGCCAGTGGGCGGGAATGATCTGGTCGGTGTCGACGTTGCTGCGGCGCAGCGGGACGGCCCGGCCGGTGTGTGCGGTGAAAGCTTCCATGATTCTCAGACTCCGGCGGGCGTACGGGCGTCGGACAGGTCCGCGGGCGAGGCCAGGTGGCCCAGCACGGCGGTGGCGGCGGCGACCTGCGGGGAGACCAGGTGGGTACGGCCGCCCTTGCCCTGCCGGCCCTCGAAGTTGCGGTTCGAGGTGGAGGCGGAGCGCTCACCGGGGGCCAGCTGGTCGGGGTTCATGCCGAGGCACATCGAGCAGCCGGCGTGCCGCCATTCGGCGCCCGCGGCGGTGAAGACCTTGTCCAGGCCTTCCTCGACGGCCTGGAGCGCGACCCGGACCGAGCCCGGGACGACCAGCATCCGTACCCCGTCGGCGACTTTGCGGCCGTCCAGGATCGCGGCCGCGTTGCGCAGGTCCTCGATCCGGCCGTTGGTGCAGGAGCCTACGAAGACGGTGTCCACGTCGATCTCGCGCAGCGGCTGGCCGGCGGTCAACCCCATGTACTCCAGCGCCTTTTCGGCGGCGTTGCGCTCCGAGGCGTCCTCGTACGAAGCAGGGTCGGGGACGTTGGCCGAGAGCGGCGCGCCCTGGCCCGGGTTGGTGCCCCAGGTGACGAACGGGGCCAGTTCGGCGGCCTCGATGACGACCTCGGCGTCGAAGACCGCGTCGTCGTCCGTGCGCAGCGTCTTCCAGTACGCCACGGCGGCGTCCCAGTCCTCGCCCTGCGGGGCGTGGTCGCGGCCCTTCAGGTAGTCGAAGGTGGTCTCGTCCGGGGCGATCATGCCCGCCCTGGCGCCGGCCTCGATCGACATGTTGCAGATGGTCATCCGGGCTTCCATCGAGAGCTTCTCGATGGCGGAGCCGCGGTACTCCAGGATGTAGCCCTGGCCGCCGCCGGTGCCGATCCGGGCGATGATCGCGAGGATCAGGTCCTTGGCCGTGACGCCGTCGGGCAGTTCGCCGTCGATGGTGATCGCCATGGTCTTCGGGCGGGCCATCGGCAGCGTCTGGGTGGCCAGCACGTGCTCGACCTGGCTGGTTCCGATGCCGAACGCCAGCGCGCCGAAGGCGCCGTGCGTGGACGTGTGGGAGTCGCCGCAGACCACGGTGGTGCCGGGCTGGGTCAGGCCCAGCTGCGGGCCGACCACGTGCACGACGCCCTGCTCGACGTCGCCCAGGGGGTGCAGCCGTACGCCGAACTCCGCGCAGTTCTTGCGCAGGGTCTCCAGCTGGGCGCGGGAGACCGGGTCGGCGATCGGCTTGTCGATGTCGAGGGTCGGGGTGTTGTGATCCTCGGTGGCGATGGTGAGATCGAGGCGCCGCACCCGGCGTCCGGCCTGCCGGAGGCCGTCGAAGGCCTGGGGGCTGGTCACCTCGTGCAGCAGGTGCAGATCGATGAAGAGGAGGTCGGGCTCACCTTCGGCGCGCCGGACGACATGGTCGTCCCAGACCTTCTCCGCCAGTGTCCTACCCATCGCTTTCCCTCCGGCCGGCGTCTTCGCCGGCCCAACTAGAGATTCGGTGCGCCGCCGTCCGGACCCCCGTGCGGGGCGGTGGCTACGGGCCGTTGTGTGGCCGCCCGTACAGGTTCGCAACTTCCGCCGAATATTGAACTTGCGTTTCACAGAGTGAGACGGGAGTATCGTCGTATGGACAACTCTAGCGGCGTCGGCGTTCTCGACAAGGCGGCTCTGGTATTGAGCGCCCTGGAGTCCGGCCCGGCCACCCTCGCCGGGCTGGTCGCGGCGACCGGGCTCGCACGGCCCACGGCCCATCGACTGGCCGTGGCACTGGAACACCACCGCATGGTGGCGAGGGACATGCAGGGCCGTTTCATTCTCGGCCCCCGGCTGGCGGAGCTCGCGGCGGCGGCGGGCGAGGACCGCCTGCTGGCCACGGCCGGACCGGTACTCACCCACCTCCGGGACATCACCGGCGAGAGCGCGCAGCTCTACCGCAGGCAGGGCGACATGCGGATCTGCGTGGCGGCGGCGGAGCGGCTGTCCGGTCTGCGGGACACCGTGCCGGTCGGCTCCACGCTCACCATGAAGGCCGGCTCCTCGGCCCAGATCCTGATGGCCTGGGAGGAGCCGGAACGGCTGCACCGCGGCCTCCAGGGCGCCCGCTTCACGGCGACGGCACTCTCGGGCGTACGGCGCAGGGGCTGGGCCCAGTCGATCGGCGAGCGCGAGCCGGGTGTGGCCTCGGTCTCGGCGCCGGTGCGCGGCCCCTCGAACCGGGTGGTCGCCGCCGTCTCGGTCTCCGGACCGATCGAGCGGCTGACCCGGCACCCGGGCCGGATGCACGCCCAGGCGGTCATCGACTCGGCGGCCCGGCTCAGCGAGGCCCTGCGCCGCACCGGCTGACGCCTACCCGAGCACACCTTCCCCCGGCCGCCCCAGCGTCGTGGCGGCCCCCTCCCAGCACCTCGCTGCCGGGGAGTTCACCCCCGGAACCTCAGTTCGCGGACGAGCGGTGCGCGAAACGGTCCGCCGCCCGACGGCCCCGCGCCTCCAGCGGCAGTACGCCCGTCGCACGGGCCAGCCCACGGACCGGCATATCGGCGTAGATGGACTCGTAACCGCCCTCGGGCACGACATACGACTCGTGCCACAACCCCACGTGCCGCCGGGACTTCTTCTCCCTACGGTTCATGATCGCCCAGGCCCTGCGGTGGAACATGTCGGGAGCGCTCGCGTACGCGTAGAGCTTCTCCTTCGACTCCCAGTACTGGACGACGTAGTACGTCCGCGGCGAGCCGGTCAGCAGCGTGTGGCCCAGCAGGCCGCGCCCCTCGTCCCTGCCCAACTCCCGCAGCATGCGCAGCATCGCCAGCAGTACGGGCAGCCAGTGGTGCACGCCCCGGAAGTGGTTGATGCGCATCCCTATGAGCAGCACGACCACCTCCCCCTCGGCCCCGGCGGTGGTCCGTCCCGGTATCGGCTTCGCGAACACGCCTGCCCCTTCCCCCATTGGAGAGTTCCACTATCCAATGATTGGATAGTGCCACTGCCCAAGAGGTGGCGCAAGGGAAGGCACGGAACATGCGGCTCTCGGAACTGAGCGAGCGGAGCGGCGTCAAGACCGCGACGATCAAGTACTACCTGCGCGAGGGGCTGCTGCCCCCCGGTCAACGGATCACCGCGACGCAGGCCGAGTACGACGAGGCCCATCTGCGCCGGCTGCGTCTGGTGCGGGCCCTGATCCAGGTGGGCCGGCTTCCCGTGGCCACGGCGCGCGAAGTCCTCTCCCACATCGACGACGCGTCCCTGGGCCGGACGATCCGGCTGGGCGCGGCGCTGTGGTCGCTCCCGCACGGCCCGGACCCCGACGAGGAGGCACCGGAGACGGCCGCCGCCCGGGAGGCCGTCGAGCGGCTCCTGGACCGGATCGGCTGGGCGACGTCGCAGGAGATCGGCTCCCTCTCCCCCGCGCACCGCTCCCTGGTATCGTCGGTGGCCACCCTGATCCGGCTCGGCTACCCCTGTGACGCCGACTACCTGGCCGAGCAGGCCGGCCTGATGCGTCAAGTCGCCGTCCAGGACCTGGACATGATGGAGACGTACCCCACGGAGCCGGAGCAGGTGGAGATGGCGGTCGCGTCGGCCGTGCTCTACGAGCCGCTGCTGATGGCCCTGCGCCGGATGGCCCAGGAGGAGGAGTCGGCCCGGCGCTACGGACTCTGAACGGCCCCGCGGCCCGAACGGGCCGCGCAGGCAACGGAGAAGGCCCTCCACCGAAGTGAAGGGCCTCCGCCTGTCCTGCTGTTGTACCCCCGACCGGATTCGAACCGGCGCTACTGCCGTGAGAGGGCAGCGTGCTAGGCCGCTACACAACGGGGGCCTGTTACTACTGATTACTGCTGTTGCATTTCTGCGCTGGGCTACCAGGACTCGAACCTAGAATGACGGTACCAGAAACCGTAGTGTTGCCAATTACACCATAGCCCATGGTGTTACAAGTACCCCCGACCGGATTCGAACCGGCGCTACTGCCGTGAGAGGGCAGCGTGCTAGGCCGCTACACAACGGGGGCCCTAGCGATCCTGCATCGAGAGCGTGGGTGCGACCCAGATGATCTCGCGGGAAGGATCTGTACCCCCGACCGGATTCGAACCGGCGCTACTGCCGTGAGAGGGCAGCGTGCTAGGCCGCTACACAACGGGGGCTTGTTACTACTGATTACTGCTGTTGCATTTCTGCGCTGGGCTACCAGGACTCGAACCTAGAATGACGGTACCAGAAACCGTAGTGTTGCCAATTACACCATAGCCCACTGAAACGCAACCCCTTGCGGGGTTTTTGTTCCGCTTGCGCTTCCCGTTCGGATCTTCCGTCCCGCTCGGGCGGCGCAGGAAGAACATTACCCGAAGGTGTCCGGCGCTCCAAAACGGGTATTGCCCGCCAGCAGTCCGGGCAGCTGGTCGAGCCCGCTGATACGGACGAGCTCGGGCCGTCCGCCGCGTCCGCCGCGGTCCAGCCAGATCCCCATCAGCCCGGCGGCGACCGCTCCACCGGCGTCGATGTCCGGCTCGTCCCCCACGTACGCCACCTCCTCCGGCTCCAGCGCCAGCGCCTCGCACGCGGCGTGGAACGCCCCGGCCGCCGGCTTGGAGACCCCCAGCTCGACGGCACACACCACCGCCTCGAACCGGTCCCGCACCCCGAGCGCGCGCAGCTTGCGGTCCTGGTTGTGGATGCTGGAGTTCGACAGCACCGCGTGCCGGAACCCGTCCGCCAGCAGATCCAGCACGGGCAGCACATCCGGGAAGAGCGCCCAGGCGGCCTCGTAGTGGGCCGCGTGGCGAGCGAACCAGTCGTCGGCCTCGGCATCGTCCAGCGCCCGCGAGACGAACTCCCTGACCCGGTCCCGGCGCTGCCCCAGGAAGTCCGTCTCCCCTGCGGCGAACCGCGCCCAGTGCACATCGGTGATCGCCCGCCACGCGTCGAGCGCCTGCTCGGCGTCGCCGTATCCACCGGGCAGGCCCTCCTGTTCGAGGTGGGCGCGCATGCCGACGCGGTCGGCGCCGCTGTAGTCGAAGATCGTGTCGTCGATGTCCCAGAGCACGGCTCGGATGACCATGCGGCCAGGCTAGCGGTCACGTGCCGGGCGCGGGAGGGCGTCACCAGGGCTCGGAATTCCAGCCGGCCGACGCCTGGGGAACGAGTCTCCCGGCCCGGAAACGGCGCAGGGGGCGGCCCCGGAGTGAACCGGGGCCGCCCCCTCGGGGCAGGAAACCTGGACCGTTACGCGGCCAGCTTCGCCAGGGCCGCGTCCACCCGGGCCAGGGTCTTCTCGCGGCCCAGGATCTCCAGGGACTCGAAGAGCGGCAGGCCGATCGTGCGGCCGGTGACCGCGACGCGGACCGGGGCCTGGGCCTTGCCGAGCTTCAGGCCGTGCTCCTCGCCCGCGGCGAGGATGGCGTTCTTCAGGGCGTCCGCGTTCCACTCGGCGTCGGCCAGCTTGGCGCGGGCCGTGGTGAGGAGGGCGTCGGAGCCCTCCTTCATCGCCTTGGTCCAGGACGCCTCGTCCGTCGCCGGCTCGTCGAGGAAGAGGAAGTCGACGTTGGCCGTGATGTCGGAGAGGACCGTGACGCGGGTCTGGGCGTGCGGGGCGATCTCGGCGAACTGCTCCGCGTCGAAGGACTCCGGGGCCCAGGGGGCGAACGGGGCCTTCAGCCAGGGGCCGCAGGCCTCGGTGAACGCCTTCACGTCCATCTTGCGGATGTGCTCGGCGTTGATGTGCTCGCACTTCTTCAGGTCGAAGCGCGCCGGGTTGGCGTTGACGTCCTTGATGTCGAACGCGGCCACCATCTCCTCGATCGAGAAGATGTCGCGGTCCTCGGCGATCGACCAGCCCAGCAGGGAGAGGTAGTTGAGCAGTCCCTCGGGCAGGAAGCCGCGCTCGCGGTAGAGGTTCAGGGACGCCTGCGGGTCGCGCTTGGAGAGCTTCTTGTTGCCCTCGCCCATGACGTACGGCAGGTGGCCGAAGGCCGGGGTGTCCTTGGCGATGCCCAGCTCGATGAGCGCCTTGTAGAGGGCGAGCTGGCGCGGGGTGGAGGAGAGCAGGTCCTCGCCGCGCAGGACGTGGGTGATCTCCATCAGCGCGTCGTCGACCGGGTTGACCAGCGTGTACAGCGGGGCGCCGTTGGCGCGGACGATGCCGTAGTCCGGCACGTTCTCCGGCTGGAAGGTCAGCTCGCCGCGGACCAGGTCGGTGAAGGTGAGCGCCTCGTCGGGCATCCGGAAGCGGACGATGGACGTGCGGCCCTCGGCCTCGTACGCGGCGATCTGCTCGGCGCTCAGCTCGCGGCAGTGGCCGTCGTAGCCGGACGGCTTGCCGGCGGCGCGGGCGGCGTCGCGGCGGGTGTCGAGCTCCTCGGTGGTGCAGTAGCAGTGGTACGCGTACCCGCCGGCGAGGAGCCTGTCGGCGACGTCCTTGTAGATGTCCATGCGCTGCGACTGGCGGTACGGGGCGTGCGGGCCGCCGACCTCGGGACCCTCGTCCCAGTCGAAGCCGAGCCAGCGCATCGAGTCCAGGAGCTGGTTGTAGGAGTCCTCGGAGTCACGGGCGGCGTCCGTGTCCTCGATGCGGAAGACCAGGGTGCCGCCGTGGTGCCGGGCGAAGGCCCAGTTGAACAGGGCGGTGCGGACCAGGCCCACGTGGGGGTTGCCGGTCGGGGAGGGACAGAAACGTACGCGTACAGGTGCGTTAGCCACGCTTGATCACCTTGTTGGTGAGAGTGCCGATGCCTTCGATGGTGACGGCGACCTCGTCGCCGACATGGAGGGGTCCGACCCCTGCGGGAGTACCGGTGAGGATCACATCGCCCGGGAGCAGCGTCATGGCTTCCGTGATGTGGACGACCAGATCCTCGATCGAGCGGATCATGTCGCTCGTCCGGCCCAGTTGGCGTTGCTCGCCGTTGACCGTGGCCTGGATGGTCAGGTCGTGGGGGTCGAGGTCGGTCTCCACCCAGGGGCCGAGCGGACACGACGTGTCGAAGCCCTTGGCACGGGCCCACTGCTTCTCGCGCTTCTGGGCGTCGCGGGCGGTGACGTCATTGGCGCAGGTGTAGCCGAAGATGACGTCCTTCACGCGCTCGCGCGGCACTTCCCGGCACATGCGGCCGATGACCACGGCCAGTTCGGCCTCGTGGTGGAGTTCGTTCGAGAAGGAGGGGTACTCGATCGCGTCGCCGGAGCCGATCACCGAGGTGGTGGGCTTGAAGAAGGCGACGGGGACGTCCGGTACCTCGTTGCCGAGTTCCGCTGCGTGCTCCGCGTAGTTGCGGCCGATGGCCACGACCTTGTTGGGGAGCACGGGCGGCAGGAGGCGGACCTTGCTCAGCGGGACCTTGGTGCCGGAGAGCTCGAACTCGGCGTACGGAATGCCCTTGATGATGTCGAGGACGAGACCATCGGGCCCCTCGCCCTCGACGGCGCCGAAGGCGACATTGCCGTCGATGGAGAACCTGGCGATGCGCACGGGATGCTGTCGCCCCTCACTTGCTGGCTGAAGACTGACGCTCCAGGCTAACGCGTCGCCCGGCGGGGATTGCCCCAATTGCCGGGCGGCGTGACGGGGCACCCCCGCCGGGCGGGGGCTGCGGCGCGGGATCGGGAGGCGGCGTCCGTGCTACTCCGCGACGACGGCGGAGGCCGGGGCTTCCATGAGGATGGTGCGCCGGGGGTTGGCCGTCTGGGTGGGCAGATCCACGGCGTGCTCCGGCCGCTCCGGCGTCCGCAGCGCTTCGGCGTCCTTGAGGTGCGCCAGCGTGGTGCGCCGGGGGTTGGCAATGTTGCGGAACGTCATCGTCGTCTTCATCTGCCGTTCGGACCCTGTCGGTACGGGCGCCGCCCGGAGGGGCGCCGGTTGTCGGATTTGCCATCCCTGTAAAGCGTCAGGCTAAACATCCAATTCCCTCCGGGAGCCCGGAAGAGACGGCGATCATCATGTGAGTTTGCTCACGGCCGCACCGGCAATTCCCGCATTTCGGGCAGTAGACCATGGCGACAGAAACAGACATTACGTCACTGAATCATCCATTCCACTCCTGACCATGGCGACTGGGACACCCTTTACGGTTGATCGATTCGCCCTTAATCATCCGCTTTATCCGTGATCACGCTCCACTGCTTGTTACTCAGTCGTCACAACGTGTCACTCAGGCCATGGTGCGGCGCGGGGCCCTTGTTGGAGATCCGGCACTGTGCTGGAATTCCACGCACCGCCGCGGGTTTCAAGCCGGCGCGCAGGGGGCGCAACGGAGCGCCGAGTGGCGGCGGAAAGGGGAAGGACGCCGGTCACTCACGACCACCATGGGGCGGGTACAACGCCCCACGACGCCGACACCGTTCCACCGCTTCGCGCGAGGGAACGCCTGGTCCAGAGGTTGCGACGCTAGTGCAGGGACGTTTCAAGAGGGATGGCAGCGCTGCGGCGGAGCAGGAGCCGCACGGCGGGACCGACCGCGGTTCCTCGGCCCAGCACGCCCAGAACCCCGGGCCTGCCGCGGCCGGCGAGAGCGGCGACCGCGCACAGCGCCCCGGTGCCACGGCGAACGGCGAGACCGATCCGGTCGCGTCGCCGCAGTCCCGGGGCCCCGTCAGCACCGGCTCACGCGTCGCTCTTCGCAACTGGCGCATCAGCACCCGTCTGGTCTCCCTGCTCGCCCTTCCCGTGGTCGCCGCGACCACCCTGGGCGGACTGCGGATCAACGACTCCATGAACGACATCCAGCAGCTGGACCACATGCAGCTGCTGACCAAGATGACGAAGCAGGCGACGTCGCTGGCCCAGGCGCTCCAGGAGGAGCGCGACCGCTCGGCCGGTCCGCTGGCCAACGGCGTGAAGCCCGACGACTTCAAGGTCACCGAGCCCCGCAAGAAGACCGACCGGGCGAAGACGGCCTTCCTCGACGCGACGACCTCGATCGGCGACCCCTCCGGCGACGAGGCCCTCGAAGGCATCTATTCGAGCGTCACCCAGATCGCGAGCCAGCTGGCCGAGATCCGGGACATCCGCAAGGCGGCGTACGGCAAGGGCACCCCGAGTCTCCAGACCGTCGACCAGTACAGCCAGCTGATCACCTCGCTGCTGAGCCTCTCGCAGGACATGGCGCAGGCGACCAGCAACTCGGAGATGATCAAGCGGACCCGGGCACTGGCGGCCTTCTCCTCCGCCAAGGAGTACGCCTCGGTCCAGCGGGCGATCATCGCCGCGGCGCTGCCCGGCGGCAACGACAAGCAGCCGCACCTCGACGAGAACGACAAGCAGTTCGGCCGTGCCGCGCTGCGCAAGGAGACCTCGGCGCTCCGCTCCTTCAAGGCCGTGTACGGCGACAACGCCGATGAGCTGACCGCCACGCTGGACGAGGGCAACCCCGAGATCAAGGCGGCCAACACCTACGCGAAGAAGGTGCTGGACAGCCCCTCGGGCATGACCGGCACCGCGCGCCGCTCCTACCTGGACTGGTACGACCAGAGCTCGACCAAGATCCAGGCGATGAAGACCATCGAGGAGACCCTCCTCAGCGACATGGAGGGCAAGGCCCGCGAGCTCCGCGACGAGTCGAAGCGCGAAGCGATCATCAGCGGTGCGCTCATCCTGCTGGTGCTCGGCGTCTCGCTGGTCGGCGCCTTCGTCGTCGCCCGGTCGATGATCCGCTCGCTGCGCCGGCTCCAGGACACCGCGACGCGCGTAGCCCAGGACCGGCTGCCCGAGCTCGTCAAGCAGCTCTCCGAGGCCGACCCGCAGGACGTCGACACCTCGGTCGAGTCGGTCGGTGTGCATTCCCGGGACGAGATCGGCAAGGTGGCCGCGGCCTTCGACGACGTGCACCGCGAGGCCGTCCGTCTCGCCGCCGAGCAGGCCCTCCTCCGGGGCAACGTCAACGCGATGTTCACCAACCTCTCGCGCCGGAGCCAGGGCCTCATCCAGCGCCAGCTCTCGCTCATCTCCGAGCTGGAGTCGCGCGAGGCCGACCCGGACCAGCTCTCCTCGCTCTTCAAGCTCGACCACCTCGCGACCCGCATGCGCCGTAACGGCGAGAACCTCCTCGTCCTCGCGGGCGAGGAGCCGGGCCGCCGCTGGACCCGCCCCGTCCCGCTGGTCGACGTGCTCCGTGCCGCCGCCTCCGAGGTGGAGCAGTACGAGCGCATCGAACTGGCGGCGGTGCCCGCCACCGAGGTCGCGGGCCGCGTGGTCAACGACCTCGTGCACCTGCTCGCCGAGCTGCTGGAGAACGCCACGTCGTTCTCCTCGCCCCAGACGAAGGTCCGGGTCACCGGTCACGCGCTGCCCGACGGGCGGGTGCTGGTCGAGATCCACGACACGGGCATCGGCCTCTCCCCCGAGGACCTCGCCGCGATCAACGAGCGGCTCGCCTCGCCGCCCACCGTGGACGTCTCGGTCTCCCGCCGCATGGGTCTGTTCGTGGTCGGCCGGCTGTCCCTGCGTCACGGCATCCGGATCCAGCTGCGGCCCTCCGACTCCGGCGGCACGACCGCGCTGGTCATGCTGCCCGTCGATGTCGCGCACGGCGGCAAGCAGCCGGTTCCCAAGCAGGCACCCGGACAGCAGTCCGGCGCCCCCGGCGGCCTGCTCGCCGGTGGCGGCGCGAGCGGTCCGGGCAACGGCTCCCGTCCCGGCGGTGCCCCGTCGGGCCCGGCCGGCCGTCTCGCCCCGGGGCCGGGCGCCTCGCGCGGCCAGGTCGGCGCGGGCTCCGCGCCGCGTGCCGCCCTGCCCTCCCGCGACGGCTCCCCCCGTCACCAGCAGGGCCAGCCGAACCAGCAGGGTCAGCAGAACGCCGGATTCCAGTCCGCCGGGCTGTCCGGCACCGGACCACAGGACGTCTCCCGCCCGGAGCCGCAGCGTCAGGGCGGCGGCCTCGCCGGCGCCTTCGGCAACGGCGCCCGGCTCGGCGCCCGCGGCCAGGGCGACGGACCGGGTCGTCCGGACTCCGGCCGCCCCGACCTGTTCGGCCAGAACCGCCAGGACCCGAACCGCCAGGACCAGAACTTCCCGGGCCAGAGCTTCCAGGGCCCGGACCGCCAGGACCCGAACGGCCAGCAGGGCCGGCCGAACGGCCCCGCCCCGTGGCAGCCCTCGCAGCCGCAGCAGGCCCGGCAGAACCCGGCGGGCCAGGGCGGCTTCCAGCAGCCCGGCGGCCGGGGCGAGTCCGGTCTCCGGCTGCCCCCGGCCGGCGGCCCGCGCGCCGAGCTGCCCGGCGGCAACCCCCAGCCGCAGCGTCCGCAGACCACCAGCTGGGGCACAGAGGAGCCGTCCGCGCCGCGGCGTACTCCGCTGGACGCCCCGCGCGGTCACGAGGAGCCCGAGTCCACCGGCCAGTTCCAGCGGCCGATGAACCCGCCGCTCCCCCCGCGGACGCCCATGGACGACCGGCAGGGCCCCGGCTCCACCGCCGAGTTCGCCCGTCCTGACTTCTCCGGCCCGGCCCCGCAGCCCCAGGCCCCGCAGGACCTGTCGGCCCAGGACCCGGCGAGCACCTCGCAGTTCGCCCGGCCCGACTTCGGACAGCCGCTGCCCACCCGGTCGCCGGACCAGGGCCTGCCGGCCCCGCGTCAGCGCGGCCGGGACGACGAGGACTTCGGTGCTCCGCGTCCGCCCGCCGGTGACGGGCAGTACCGTCCGGTGCTGCCGCCGCAGCCGCAGCCCGAGGCGCTTCCTCCGGCGGCCGGGCCCGGGGACGGTCGTACACCGCTGTACGACACCCTGGAGACCAACTGGTTCCACGGCCCGCAGCAGGGCGGTCAGCAGCCGCCCGCCGAGCCGCAGGCGCCCGCGCACCTCTCCCCGCAGCAGGCCCCGGAGCCTCCCGCGGCCCCGCGCCGCGGCGGAGACGACACGGGCAACGCCACAAGTTCCTGGCGCCCCTCGCCGAACGACGAACTCGTACGGCAGGCGGAGCGGGTCAAGAAGCCCGCGGCAGGCGGAGTCACCACTTCCGGACTGCCGCGCCGAGTGCCTCGCGCCAACCTGGTGCCGGGCACCGCTCAGCAGCAGAACCATCAGTCAGGTCCGCAGGTGTCACGCGCCCCCGATGATGTACGCGGGCGGTTGACCAATCTCCGCCGGGGCATCCAGCAAGGGCGACAGGCCAACAACGGCCAGTCGACCGGCAGTTTCCCACTCGGCCCCACTCACCAGCAGGAGCGTTAGTTGAGCCCGATGAGTCAGGCCGCGCAGAATCTGAACTGGTTGATCACCAACTTCGTGGACAACACCCCCGGGGTGTCGCACACGGTGGTGGTCTCCGCCGACGGACTCCTGCTGGCCATGTCCGAAGGATTTCCCCGTGACCGCGCCGACCAGCTGGCGGCCGTCGCCTCCGGGCTGACCTCGCTGACCGCGGGTGCTTCCCGGATCTTCGAGGGCGGTGCCGTCAGCCAGACCGTGGTGGAGATGGAACGCGGGTTCCTCTTCCTGATGTCCATCTCGGACGGCTCCTCGCTGGCCGTCCTCGCCCACCCGGACGCCGACATCGGCCTGGTCGGGTACGAGATGGCTCTGCTGGTCGACCGTGCGGGCACCGTCCTCACCCCCGATCTCCGTGCCGAGCTCCAGGGCAGCCTGCTCCATTAGGCGGCCATGGATCGATGACAGACTCGATTGCCCCAGCCAACGCCCTCAACCCTCGCCCGTCCGGCCGCTTAGAGCCCCCCACCGGCCCCTTCAGACGGCAAGCCGACGCACTGCTGTCACGCCCGGAGGATTCATGACCCCGCCACCCGCCTCACCCGATCCGTACGGCGCACTGCACCACGCGTCGTACGACGGTGAAGGCGACCAGCCACTGGTCCGCCCGTATGCCATGACCGGTGGCCGGACCCGGCCGCGCTACCAGCTCGCCATAGAGGCGCTGGTCTCCACCACGGCCGACCCCGCGCACCTGGGCACACTGCTGCCCGAGCACCAGCGGATCTGCCACCTCTGCCGTGAGGTCAAATCGGTGGCCGAGGTCTCGGCGCTGCTGTCGATGCCGCTCGGTGTGGCCCGGATTCTCGTCGCGGACCTGGCGGAAGCCGGCATGGTGGCCATCCACCAGCCGGGCAATGGAGAGGCCGGCGGCGCGCCGGATGTGACACTGCTCGAAAGGGTGCTCAGTGGACTTCGCAAGCTCTAGCGGCGGTGCGGCCCGTGCCACCACCTCGGCGAAGATCGTGGTGGCAGGGGGCTTCGGCGTGGGCAAGACCACGTTCGTCGGTGCCGTCTCGGAGATCAACCCGTTGCGTACGGAGGCCGTGATGACGTCCGCGTCCGCGGGCATCGACGACCTGACGCACACCGGGGGCAAGACGACGACGACCGTCGCCATGGACTTCGGCCGTATCACGCTGGACCAGGACCTGATCCTGTACCTCTTCGGTACGCCCGGACAGGACCGCTTCTGGTTCATGTGGGACGACCTGGTCCGCGGCGCCATCGGCGCCGTCGTCCTCGTCGACACCCGCCGCCTCGCCGACTGCTTCCCCGCCGTCGACTACTTCGAGAACAGCGGCCTTCCCTTCGTCATCGCCCTCAACGGCTTCGACGGACACCAGCCCTACACCCCCGACGAAGTCCGCGAAGCCCTCCAGATCGGACCCGACACCCCGATCATCACGACGGACGCGCGCCACCGCGCGGATGCCAAGAGCGGTCTGATCACGCTCGTCGAGCACGCGCTCATGGCACGGCTCAAGTAAGAACAAGTCGGTATTGCCGTACGGTAGTTACCGTAGTCGGACGGGGGTGGGCTGTGTCCTTTGACACGATCCGCCCCCGTATTCATAACGTTTCGACAGAGAATTGCCCCGCGTTCGACACCCGGCGCATCCGTTTGGTGCCACTCCGCTCACCTGAGCCCCGCCTTTTGACGGGGCTCGTTCTTTATGCCCGTTTTATCTGAGGTCTGGGCCACTCGGAATGACAGGTTCCGACTGTTTGGAACGCGGCCGGTCCCCGTGCTGGAATTCGACGAACTCCCGAGTAGTACGGCCCTGAACGAAACACGGCACAGCGTAGGTGCCGACGCCGAGAGGTTGTTGGTCGAGTGAGGCGAAACAACGCGGGCTCCACGGCGCAGCAGGAGCGGGGCAACTTCACCCCGCCGCCGCGCGCCGCGGCGGCGTCCGCCGATGCGTCCCGTACCGCGGTGTCCGGTGGCAGTACCAGTCGGCTGTCCCCGCGCAACTGGCGGGTGCCCACTCGGCTGAACGCCATCCTCCTGATCCCCGTCGCGGTCGGCCTGGTCATGGGCGGGTTCCAGGTGAAGGGGTCGATCGACACCTGGCGCGAGGCGCAGGACGCCGAGAAGACCGCGCTGATCGTGCGCGCGGCCGCCGAGTACGGCCAGGCCCTCCTCAACGAACGCGACCTCTCCGCCCAGCCCCTCCTCTCGAACAAGCGCGACGCCGCCGTCATCGGGCAGGTCCAGGCCGCCACCGACAACGCCGCGGGCAAGTTCAACGACGCCGTGAAGGGCATGCCCCGGAAGCAGGGCCTGGAGCGGCGCCTCCAGCTCTTCCGGCTGGAGGAGCCCACCCTCCCCGGGCTGCGCAAGGCGGCCTTCGCCGGGGCCATGGACCCGGTGAAGACGGAGGAGGGCTACGTCAAGGTCCAGCACTCCCTGATGGAGTTCAGCAACGAGCTGGGGCTGGGCACCGGCAACATCACCAGCTACGGCCGTACGGTCTACGCGCTCGAACTCGCCAAGGCTGCAGAATCGCTTCAGCGCTCCATCGGCATGCATCTGCTGGTCCGCCCGAGCCAGGAGCGCGCCACGTTCGACGCCCAGGTCAAGGCCTTCGGCTCGTACAACTACCTGGAGCAGATCGCACTCGGCGAGTTCACCTCCGGCGGTACGGAGGCCGACGCGGCCCGGCTGAAGCAGGTCATGACCGCCAAGGCCGACGAGGGTGCCCAGGAGGTCAGGAAGGCCAGGGAGAAGGCCGCCGCGGCGGGGACCCCGTTCGTCACCCCGCCCAGCATCGACGGTTCGGTCTTCGACGGCATGGCCCAGCAGATCGCTCAGGGCAAGTCGCCCGAGAAGCTGGCCGCGAAGGGCATCACGCCCGAGACCTGGATGGCGGCCGCCACCGCCAAGTTCGACGGCTACACCACGGTCGAGGACGAGCTCGTCGACAAGGCCGTGAAGGAGGCCTCGGACATCTCGTCCGGCGCCCGCAACGACGCCTTCGTCAACGCCGCCGTCGTGATCGTCGCCCTGCTGGCCGCGTTCATCCTGGCCGGCCTCATGGCCCGGCAGATGAGCCGCTCGATGCGGAAGCTGCGTACGGCCGCCTTCGGGATCGCCGAGCAGCGGCTCCCGATGCTGGTCGACCAGCTCTCCCGGGCCGAACCGGAACGGGTCGACACCCGGGTCCAGCCGATCCCGATCCACAGCCGCGACGAGATCGGCGAGGTCGCCCGCGCCTTCGACCAGGTGCACCGCGAGGCGGTCCGGCTGGCGGCCGAACAGGCGATGCTGCGGGGCAACGTCAACGCGATCTTCACCAATCTCTCGCGCCGCAACCAGTCGCTGATCGAGGGTCAGCTGACCCTCATCACCGACCTGGAGAACAACGAGGCCGACCCGGACCAGCTGGAGAACCTCTTCCGGCTGGACCACCTGGCCACCCGTATGCGCCGCAACGGCGAGAACCTCCTGGTCCTCGCCGGCGAGGAGCCGGGCCGCCGCTGGAACCAGCCGGTCCCGCTGGTCGACGTGCTCCGCGCCGCCTCCTCCGAGGTGGAGTCGTACGAGCGCATCGAGCTCTCCGGGGTGCCCGAGACCGAGATCCACGGCCAGTCGGTCACCGACCTCGTGCATCTGCTGGCCGAGCTGCTGGAGAACGCCACCACGTTCTCCTCGCCGCAGACCAAGGTGCGGGTCACCGCGACCCGGCTGCCCGACAGCCGCGTGATGATCGAGATCCACGACAAGGGCATCGGCCTCACCGGCGAGGACTTCGCCGACATCAACCACAAGCTGGCCAACCCGCCGACCGTGGACGCCGCGGTGTCGCAGCGGATGGGGCTGTTCGTGGTCGGCCGGCTCGCCGACCGGCACGGCATCCGGGTCCAGCTGCGCCCCTCGGGCGAGCAGGCCGGGACCACCTCGCTGGTCATGCTGCCGGACGCGATCACCCATGGCGGCGGTGGCGAACCGGCCCCCGCGGCCGACGACTTCACCGTCTCCTCGATCATTCCGGAGCAGCAGGGCTTCGCCCAGCAGCCGCCCCAGCCGCAGCCGCGCACGGCGGCGGAACTCGGCTTCGACGACTCCCGCTACGAGCAGCCCTCGCCGGAGGCCCCGCAGCTGGACCCGGTGGGCCGTTCGCTGCTGCGCGGGGAGCGCCGGGCGGCGCTGGGGGCGCAGACGGCGGACGAGCACCAGCAGTTCCCGCAGCAGCCGTACGCCGACGGCCCGTACGCCGGGAACGGATACGCCCAGGAGCCGCAGCCGACCGCGCAGGAGCAGTACCAGCAGGCTCCGTACGAGGGCGGCTACGAGCCCTACGGCAGTGCCCCGGGCTTCGCCCAGCAGCCCGAACAGGGTCTGCCCGGCGGCTATGCGGAAGCCGGTTATGCGAGCGGCGAGACCCCGCAGCCGTCGTACGGGGAGCAGTTCGCTCCCCGGTCCCACCAGGACGACTGGCCGGATCAGGGTGCCTACCAGGGTGCGTACGAGCCCTTGGCCCCGGCGGAAGCGGAATCCGTCGCGAGCGCCCCTGCGGAGCCGCAGGAGCGCGTAGGCTTCGACTCCCAGGGGCCCACGCCCAACTCCGGTCACGAGCTGACCGAAGCCGGGCTGCCGCGCCGGGGCGGACAGCAGCACTGGCAGCCCACCGGTCGCGGCAACAGCCGCCCCGTCGCCGCGCAGCAGGAAGTGCAGCAACAGCAGGAACTGCCGCAGCAGCCGTCGCCCGCGCAGCAGGACGGAACCGGCTCCGACGACTGGCGTTCGGCCAACGACGAGCGCTGGGAGCGGGCCGAGAAGCTCCGGGAGCCGAAGGCGGGCGGGATCACCCCGTCCGGACTCCCGCGGCGGGTGCCCAAGGCCAATCTGGTCGAGGGCACGGCGGAACAGACTGTGCAGGGCGGCCCCCAGGTTTCCCGTGCCCCCGAGGACATCCGCGGCAGGTTGAGCAACCTGCGGCGGGGTGTGCTGCGGGGACGCAGCGCGGGTTCGGACGACAGTAATACCTACGACCAGGAGCGTTAGTGTGAGCCCGATGAGCCAGGCGGCGCAGAATCTGAACTGGTTGATCACCAACTTCGTGGACAACACCCCCGGGGTGTCGCACACGGTGGTGGTCTCCGCCGACGGACTCCTGCTGGCCATGTCCGAGGGATTCCCCCGTGACCGCGCCGACCAGCTGGCGGCCGTCGCCTCCGGGCTGACCTCGCTGACCGCGGGTGCCTCGCGGATCTTCGAGGGCGGCGCGGTGAATCAGACAGTTGTGGAGATGGAGCGCGGATTCCTCTTCATCATGTCCATTTCCGACGGATCCTCACTTGCCGTTCTTGCACATCCGGATGCCGATATCGGTCTGGTCGGGTACGAAATGGCACTTCTCGTCGACCGCGCGGGCAGTGTCCTCACTCCGGACCTCCGTGCCGAACTACAGGGAAGTCTTCTTAACTAGTAGACAGACAGTGCGTTTCACGCCACCGCGCCATAAGGTGCGGTGGCGCGGACCCACTGGGATCGGGACCGGCAGTCGGAGGAGGAATCGTGGACACACCCCAGGGCGGGCACCCTTACGACGGTGGCCGACACGTACCGGGTGAGCACGGGGACAACCGGTTCTACTTCCCCTCCGCACCCGGCGGACAGGGCCCCCAGCCGCTCTACCGGCCCTACCAGCAGCCGCGGCAGGCCCAGCAGCCGCCGCAGGGCACCCCGCAGGGCTCCGGATGGCCCGCGCAGCGTCCTCACCGCTACGACCCGCCCCGGACGCCCCGTATCCAGCCGGTGCAGCCGCGGCAGACCCCCGAGCCTGCCGCGCCCTCCGCGCACAATCCGCTGGTTCGTCCGTACGCCATGACCGGCGGCCGGACCCGACCGCGCTACCAACTCGCCATTGAGGCGTTGGTCAGTACCACGGCCGATCCGTCCCGGCTGCAAGGGCAGTTGCCCGAGCACCAGCGGATCTGCCGGCTGTGCTTCGAGATCAAGTCGGTCGCCGAGATTTCGGCACTGCTCTCGATCCCGCTCGGCGTTGCCCGGATCCTCGTAGCCGACCTGGCAGAGGCCGGACTCGTCGCTATTCATCAGCCCGGCGGCGACGAGTCCGCCGGCGGCCAGCCAGATGTGACACTGCTCGAAAGGGTGCTCAGTGGACTTCGCAAGCTCTAGCGGCGGAGCAGCCCGCTCCACTACCTCGGCGAAGATCGTGGTGGCAGGGGGCTTCGGCGTGGGTAAGACCACGTTCGTCGGTGCCGTCTCGGAGATCAACCCGCTGCGCACCGAAGCCGTGATGACGTCCGCGTCCGCGGGCATCGACGACCTGACGCACACCGGGGACAAGACCACCACGACGGTGGCGATGGACTTCGGTCGCATCACGCTGGACCAGGACCTGATCCTGTACCTCTTCGGTACACCGGGGCAGGACCGTTTCTGGTTCATGTGGGACGACCTGGTCCGCGGCGCCATCGGCGCCGTCGTCCTCGTCGACACCCGCCGCCTCGCCGACTGCTTCCCCGCCGTCGACTACTTCGAGAACAGCGGCCTCCCCTTCGTCATCGCCCTCAACGGCTTCGACGGACACCAGCCCTACACCCCCGACGAAGTCCGCGAAGCCCTCCAGATCGGACCCGACACCCCGATCCTGACCACGGACGCGCGCCACCGCGCCGACGCCAAGAGCGCGCTGATCACGCTCGTCGAGCACGCGCTCATGGCACGGCTCCGCTAGGACCTCCCGGTCCGGACGTACGAAAGGGCCCCGCACTCCGGAAGGAGTGCGGGGCCCTTTCACGCGGTGGGTGTCAGCCCTGCCAGGAGTGCGGGGCCCGGAAGCCGGGCGTGCGCTCCAGACGGCGCCAGCCGGCCGTGTTGCGGCCGCGGTGGGCGGGGGGCGCGGCGGGCTGGGCCGCGGCGCGGGCGAGCAGGACCGCGGTTATCGCGGCCAGTTCCTCGGGGTCGGCAAGACCCTTCTCGACACGCAACACGGACTCGGCGGCAGTGCTCATGGGTGGTTTCTCCGTCTTCTCGGCAGGCAGGTCTTCGCGGGCTCGGCAGGGGTGCCGCGCGGGGTGCGGACTACTGCGGGGGGTTGCCGTGCTTGCGGGACGGCAGGTCGGCGTGCTTGGAGCGGAGCATGGCGAGCGAGGCGATCAGTACCTCACGGGTCTCGGCGGGGTCGATGACGTCGTCGACCAGGCCGCGCTCGGCTGCGTAGTACGGATGCATCAGTTCCGCCTTGTACTCCTTGACCATGCGCTTGCGCATGGCTTCCGGGTCCTCGGCGTCGGCGATCTGCCGACGGAAGATGACGTTGGCGGCGCCCTCGGCGCCCATCACCGCGATCTCGTTGGTCGGCCAGGCGTAGGTCAGATCCGCACCGATGGACTGGCTGTCCATCACGATGTACGCACCGCCGTACGCCTTGCGCAGGATCAGCGAGATCCTCGGCACCGTGGCGTTGCAGTACGCGTAGAGCAGCTTCGCACCGTGCCGAATGATTCCACCGTGCTCCTGATCGACCCCGGGCAGAAAGCCGGGTACGTCCAAAAGAGTGATGATGGGAATGTTGAATGCATCACACATCTGGACGAAGCGAGCCGCCTTCTCGGAGGCTTCGATGTCCAGGACGCCGGCGAGGGACTGCGGCTGGTTGGCGACGATGCCGACGACCTGGCCGTCCATCCGGGCCAGGGCGCAGACGATGTTGCGGGCCCAGCGCTCGTGGATCTCCAGGTAGTCGCCGTCGTCGACGAGCTCCTCGATGACCTTGTGCATGTCGTACGGGCGGTTGCCGTCGGCCGGAACCAGGTCGAGCAGGACGTCGCCGCGCCGGTCGGCGGGGTCGTCGCTCGCGGCGGTCGGCGGGTTCTCGCGGTTGTTCGAGGGCAGCATCCCGATCAGGTAGCGGACCTCGGCGATGCAGGTCTCCTCGTCGTCGTACGCGAAGTGCGCGACGCCCGAGGTCTCGGCGTGCACATCCGCGCCGCCGAGCCCGTTCTGGGTGATCTCCTCGCCGGTGACCGCCTTGACGACGTCCGGTCCGGTGATGAACATCTGCGAGGTCTCACGGACCATGAAGACGAAGTCGGTCAGCGCCGGGGAGTAGGCCGCGCCGCCCGCGCACGGGCCGAGCATCACGCTGATCTGCGGGATGACACCGGACGCCCGGGTGTTGCGCTGGAAGATCCCGCCGTATCCGGCGAGCGCGCTCACGCCCTCCTGGATACGGGCGCCCGCGCCGTCGTTCAGCGAGACCAGCGGCGCACCGGCCGAGATGGCCATGTCCATGATCTTGTGGATCTTCGTCGCGTGGGCCTCGCCCAGCGCGCCGCCGAAGATCCGGAAGTCGTGCGCGTAGACGAAGACCGTACGGCCGTCGACCGTGCCCCAGCCGGTGATGACACCGTCGGTGTACGGCTTCTTCTCCTCCAGGCCGAAGCCGGTCGCCCGGTGCCGGCGCAGCTGCTCGACCTCCTTGAACGAACCCTCGTCGAGCAGCAGCGCGATGCGCTCACGCGCCGTCAGCTTGCCCTTGGCGTGCTGCGCCTCGGTCGCCCGGTCACTCGGTCCGCGACGGGCCTGCTCACGCAGCGCCAGCAGTTCGGCCACACGGCCACGGGTGTCGCTCGGCTCGCCCGGGGTTTCGTCCACAACGGTCATGTACCGACCCTACGAAGCCCGGCAAGGAAATCCTGCCGTCGACTCCGTACAGTCTCCTGACCCGTTTCCTGGCGGAGCCCCACAGAAGCCGGGCGGCATGCAGGCGAAGTACCAGCCAGTACGGGGCAGTCTTTGTGCGAGTCCGACAAAGACTCACTGTGGTCTGCTGCACACCCCTGTCAGCCTTCCGGTGTGGTCCGGTTGGGCTTCCTGCACCCGTTGGACGTCGTCCAGCCGGTCCCGCACCGGGGCGTCGGGGTGGGCGATGGTCAGCAGCACCGCCTCGTAGAACGCGTCCCGCACGGCGGCGGGCATCACGTCGGAGGCGTCCAGGCAGAGCGGCACCCGCTGGTCGGTGAGGCGGCCGCTGATCTGCTTCTCGACCGTGCCGTCCCGGGCCGGTACCCCGGAGTCCGGCGAGAATACCCCGGCCCGGCGGCCCCATTCCTCCTGGGCCCGGCGCGAGGTCAGCCGGGTGAGCAGCTCGCGGGCCTCGGCGGAGCCGCCGAAGAGCGCGGCGAAGTCGGCGGACACCTCGCGGCCCTTGAGCCTCGGGCCCGAGGGCAGCAGCGGCGCGGAGTCCGTGAAGGCGGCCCGGTCCCGGTCGTCCCCGTAGAAGGACCGGGCGAAGGAGCCCTGGTGCTCCAGCGCGCAGCCGCCGCCGAAGAGCAGTCCGCTGCCGCCCGGCGCGCCCCGGTGGTCGCGCAGCAGGGCCCGGCGGGCGGCGGCCGGGTCCTGGGCGAGCAGACCGGCCCACAGGCTCCAGGCGTGGACCACCGGGCCGTCCGTCCACTTCAGTTCCCCGGTCGCCCACCGCTCGTACAGCACCGGGCCCGCCGTCTGCAGGATCAGGTCCTCGATCCAGTCGCTGCCCGGCCAGCCCGAGGCCCCGTCGTCGCCCATGCCGATGCACCAGGAGGTCAGCGGCGCGGGTGAGGAGGGCGGCGGCCGGTCCTCGCGGTACCAGACGATGCTCTTGAGGTCCGCCTTGAGCGGCACCCAGAGATCGGCCTCTATGCCCTTCGCCTCCGGCTGCCAGGGCCTGCCGTACTTCGCGCCCGCGCCCTTGCCCAGCGGGCGGAGCCGCCGCTCCGCGGCGTACTCGACGAGGTCCCCGACGCCCGGCAGGATCGCGATGTCGGGCGGATTGCCCGCCTGCACCGCGGCGAGCAGGACCTCCCGGGTCGCGGCGGTGCCCTGGTAGGTGTACGGGGTGTCCAGCGTGTCCAGGACCGCCTTGAACTGGGCCTCCTGGTTGTCGGTCCACGGCCCGAGGATCGTCACCTTCGGCTGCTCGTCACCGCTGCCGGGCGCGGCGAGCCCGCAGCCCGCCGCCACCAGCGCCAGGCACAGCACCAGCAGGAGGGCGCGGGCGCGACGCATCATCCGGTCCTCCAGTAGTCGGCGTTCAGGTGACGGCCGATACCGACGGCGGGCAGCAGCACGATCAGGGCACCGGCCGCGAGCGCCCCGTAGTAGACGCCGCTCTGCCAGCCCTGGGCGGCCAGCCCCGCGCGGACCCGGGTCGCCGTGTCCGTGACGGCCTGCTGGGAGGCGGCCAGATCGCGGTGGTCATGGGCCTGCTGTTCGATCCGGACCAGCCCGTCGCGGGCGGTCGCCAGCCGGTCCTGGGTGGTGCTCGTCGCGATCAGCGGGCCGGTCGCCAGGAAGACGACGCCCAGCAGCGAGACCAGCAGACAGAGGTCGAGGCTGTGGCCGCAGCGGGTGCGCAGCACCCACAGCGCGGAGAGGGTGATCAGGACCAGGACCAGCAGGCCGAGTTCGGCGGCCGCCCAGCCGGACCACTGCAAGGGGTTCAGCGAGCTGAGCGTGTCGATCCGGGCCATCTGGTGCCCCTGGAGGACATCCAGGCGCGGCACCACACCGGTGCCCGCACGGGTGAGGAGCATCTCGGCCTCGGTGAACTTCTCGGTCTGCATCGGCTCGTCCGACACGTACTTCACCGCGCCGGGGGTGATGGAGCTGCTGTACGAGGTGAGCACCCCGTTCACGGTTTCGAGCACCCCGCGGCCCCGGTCCCCGTCGATCTGCACGTCGGAGAGCCGGGACAGGCCCTGGTCGGCGGCGGCGAGCTGGTTCTCGTACCGGGCACCGGCGCCGACCACGTCGGCGATGCCGCTGTGGACCGACGCCTCGGCCTCCTTGTGGGCGCGCAGCAGGGCGAGCTGGGTGGCGGCCACTCCCTGCACGGCGGGGGCGCCTCGGCTGCGCATCTCGCCCGCCGAGATCTGGACCTCGCGGTACGAGACGAGCAGGGCGCTCATCGAGACGAGGGCGGCCACCAGCATCGCGGCCAGATGCCACTCCAGCAGCCGCCGGGTCCTGGACCGGTAGGCGCCGCGGCCCGATCGTCGTCGCGGTGTCACAGCCGCCTCCCGCAGTCGATGCAGTACACGGCCGCCGGTCCGGCCGGATGGCCGCAGTGCGGGCACGGGACCGCGGGCCCGGCCCGGGGCACCGGGGGCAGCTCCACGGGGTGCCCGGAGGTGATGCTCAGCATGCCCTGGCGTACGGCGCCCGGGTCGACGCCCGGCCCGATCCGGACGATCCCGCGCGGGGCGTCCACGATGCGGGCGACCTTGCGGACCTCGTCCACGGCCCAGTCGGCGGCGATCTCGGTGGCGAGCCGGACCGCGCGTCCGAGCTGTGCCTCGGCGCGCCCGCGGTCCGCCAGGTCCAGGGCGGTGTACCCGTGGGTGAGGGCGGTCCGCATCTGCGTGGAGACGTTCATGGTGTGGATGTTGCGGCCCACGGCCCCGGAGATGCGTGCGGTGTCCGCGGCGGTTCCGGACGGCAGCCAGCTGACCACGACCGCCTCGGTGGCGCCGCCGACGGTGACGGCGGCGAACTGGAGGGGCACGCCCAGCGGGTCGTTGCCCGCGTCGGCGCGGAGGGTGAGGAGGTAGTCGCGGGATTCCGGTTTCCACTGGTGGGTGCGGAAGGCCAGGCGGCGCGGAGCGTCCTGGACGGGCTCCGGTTCCAGCAGTTGCTGATGCGGTGCGGTCTCGGTCAGCGTCACGTCCCGCACCGCGGGGCGCACGGTCACCTCGATGGGGAGCTCGGGGCTGCGGACCCGGCGCAGCCTGCCCAGGGCGGCGGTGACGGCGGGGGCGAAGGAGTCGGGCGAGGGCACGGCGGCGCCGTGCAGCCGGTCCGCAACGGCGAGCAGCGGGGCCGGGTCCCAGCCCGCTCCGGGCGCGATGACATCGGCGGTGAACTCCCCTTCGCAGCGGTCGAGTTCGATGCTCAGCGCGCTGTCCGGGCGGGTGGTGTCGTCGCCCTCGCCCCGGCTGCTGCCGTCGGTGATCAGCAGCAGGTGCCGTACGGGCAGGGCGCGTTCGGCGAAGAGTGCGCGCGCCCTGGCCAGCCAGCCGGTGTATCCGGGCGGCTCCTGTCCCTCGGCGGCCGCGGCGATCCGCCCGACGCTGAAGGCGGCGTCGCGCCGGTCGTCGGGACCGGCGAGCGCCCATCGGCCGCGCAGCGGGTAGCACTGCGCGGCCCCGCCGCCCAGCACGGTGTAGGAGATCCCGTCGGGCAGCTCCGCCACCGTCCCGGACAGCGCCGCGACGGCCGCGTCCCGCCGTACGGCGGCCACGTCCACCGCGATGACCAGGGCGATGTCGACGGCGGGGACCCGGTCGCGCGGGCCCACGGCGACCGCCCGGACCTTCACATGGGCGTCGATCCGGGCGTCCCGGTCCGGGCGCTGCCTCTTCGCGACCTGGACGGACAGACCGATGCCGAGACCGGACGACGCGGGGGTACGGCCCATTCAGCTGCCTCCGGGGGTACGGCGTCGGGGTGGGAACCAGTAGCGGGTCTGCGGGCGGACGGCGTGCGAGAGGTCGATGAGCTTCTCGTGGTCGGCGGTGTCCTTGCACTGGCGGGCCATCCAGCGGTAGGAGCCCGCCAGTTCCGCCCGTACGGCCGGTTCCCCGGGCACCGGTGCCGGGGGCAGTCCGCGCCGCCACCAGCGGCCGTCGGGCCGTACGCCACCGGCCTCCGCCCGGACCGCGTCGAGCTTCCACTCGTACAGCTCGGTACGGAGCAGCCGGGCCGCTTCGTCGCCCGTCACCACGGACGCCGGATGCGGCCCGGGGCCGCCCTCGCGCAGCGGGACCGCGGCGAGCACGGCGTCGATCCGCCGCTTCCCGGGCAGCGGTCGCCCGCCCGCCGCGAGCCGGGCGGCCCGGATGCGCAGCGCGGCGATCCGGGCGACGGCGTGGTCCCGCGACTCGTCCGGCACCAGGTCCAGCACCTCGGCCGCCGCGTCCCGGTCGCCGCGCGCCAGGGCCAGCCTGGCCAGCCCCAGCGCGGCACCGACGTGGGAGGGGTTGCGGGCGTGCACGGCCCGGAAGAGTTCGTACGCCGAAGGGATCGCACCGGCCGGGCGGTCCGGGCCGAGCTGTTCCGCGACATAGGCCAGGGCCAGCTTCGCGGCGTACTCGCCGGGCAGCGCCCGGTGGACGGCGGCGAAGTGCTCCAGGGCGGCCTCCAGCAGCTGCCGCCGGTCGTCCAGGACGTCCGCGCTGCGCAGTGCGACGAGTCCCCAGTGCCAGCTGAGGCGCCACTGCCGCACCGGCCCCGGGCCGGGGATGGCGTTCGCCGCCTCCACCTGTTCGCGCGCCAGCGCCACCGCCTCGCCGCCCTCCTGGCCGAGCAGCAGCCGGGCGTTGTGCAGGCAGATCTCCACCGACCGCTCCCCCGACCCGGGCTGGGCCAGCAGCCGGGCGGGGTCGTAGCTGCTCACCAGGAACCGGGCCGCCTCCGGGTCCCCGGGGTAGGGCCGGGGGACGGGCAGCCGCCGGGCGATCTCGGTGGGGGTGGGGATCCCGGAGTCCAGGGCGGGCGCCTCGCGTGTCTCGTCGCGGCGGTGCGGGGCGCGGTCCAGCCAGTGCGCGTAGTCGGGCACGGTGCCCAGCCGTGCGCCGAGCAGTTCGGTGGACGGGGTGAAGTAGGTGGACGGCTCGGTCCGGTCCCGCTTCCCGCGCAGCGCCCGGATCTCGCGCAGCACTCCGCGCAGTTGGCCGGCCATCTCCTCGGCGTCGGCGAACCGGCGTTCCGGGTCGCGGTCGGTGGCCCGGTCCACCACCAGCCGGAACGAGCTGGTGCCGAGGCCGGGCACATCGTCGCCGACCGCCCAGCCGGCCAGTTCGGCCAGGGTCGCGCCGACGGTGTGGATGTCGTGGGCGATGGTCAGCGCACCGTTGCCGGCCGTCTCGGGCGCGGCGTATCTGGGGGTGATGACGGGGGGCAGCCCGGCGGAGCGGCTCCCGCGCACCCCGCCGAGGTCGATGACCTTGACGCCGTCGTGCTGGTGGACGACGTTGGACGGCTTCATGTCCCCGTACAGGAATCCCATGCCGTGCAGATGGGCGAGGGCTTCGAGGATCTGGCAGCCGTAGGTGATGACGTGTTCGATGTCGAGGACGAAGTTGCCCTGCCGGGTCGCCTCGACGACGGCGGAGAGCGTGCGGTCGCCGACGTCCTGCATCACGATGTAGCCGCCGGAGACCGTGCCGTCCTCGTTGCTGGTGCTGACGAAGTCCCGGATCTGGACGATGCGTTCGTGCCGGATGGCGACGAGGCTGCGGCGCTCCTCGGCGGCCTGGGCGGCGCCCCGTTCGGCGTACCGGTTCAGCATTCCCTTCACGGCGACGAGGTCTTCGAGGTGGGTGTCGAGGGCGAGGTAGACCCAGCCCTGGCCGCCGTGGGCGATGGGCCCGAGGATCCGGTACTGGTCCTGGAGGAGCGGGCCGTCCCGGGTGAGTTCGGGGCGGTAGTTGTACGGCACCCCGCATCGGGGGCAGTGGCCCTCGTCGGGCGGCGGGGCGGCGGTGTACGGGGCGACGAAGTACGTGGCGCAGTCCTTGGACGAGCAGCTCATCCGGACGTGTGCCTGGGTCACGGCCGCGCTCAGCCGCTGTGCGGGGGTGCTCGGGCTGAGCGGGGGCAGTTCCAGCAGCCCTCTGGGCCCGCACTTCTCGGGGGAGGCGGGCAGGGGCGGGAGTCCGGGGCCGTCCTCGGAGCGGCCGCAGGTGTCGCAGTGGCCGGTGGTCTGCACGGCGCCCTCGCAGGGGGCTCCGGTGAACCGGCGGTGCGGGCAGGGAATCCTCATCGGCGACCGGCCGGGCCCGGGTCGCCGCGCTGTCCGGGTACGCCCGCCCCGCCGTGCCGCTCCAGGTCCGCCCGGAGTTCGCGCAGCAGGGCGCGCAGGGCGGTGAGCCGCTCGTAGGGGTCGTCGAGGGCGCGCAGCCGGGCCAGCTGGTGGCGGCGGCGGGCCGCGGTGGCGCGCGGCGGGGGGCTCAGGGAGGCCGATTCCACCAGGCCGTTCAGTGCGGCCCACTCCGTCTCGATGCCCTCGACGCGGCGGGTCAGGAGGTCGGCCCGCTCGTCGAGGGCGGGTAACAGCAGCTGCCGCACCACTTCGGTCACCTCTTCGCCGCCGCTGCTCCGCACGATGACGAGCAGCCGGAAGCCGAGTTCCCGCACCCGGGCCAGCAGGGGCACCAGGCGGAGCGGCTGCCGGTCCTCGTCGAGTCCGATCACGGCGAGGCTGGGGCCTTTCGCCCGGATCACGCCGGGCCCGTGGGGTCCGGCCCGGTCCGGGCGCAAGGTCCCGGGCCCCACGCCCCCTGGCTCCGCGTCCTCCGGCCGGTGGGGCGGGGTGCCGCCCGCGAGCAGCCAGTCGCGGTAGGCATGGGCCTGGTGGCGGGGGGTGCGCAGCCTGGTGATCAGCTCGTCGGCGAATTCCTCGGGGGTGGTGCGGCCGCCCCGGTAGACGAGATGGGCGCGGTGCAGGTGGTGGCCGAGGGTGCGGTCGCGGCCGCCGCCGTGCGGGACGACGCTGAAGCGGACGGCGGGTTCCTCGCTCCCGGCGAACCATCGCCGCAGCCGCCGGTCCAGCCCGTGGTCCCAGGCGTCCGGCCCGCTCAACTCGGCGACCAGCGGGATGTGTTCGGCGATCTTGTCGATCGGGATCATGTACGAGAACGCCAGGTCGTTGTCGGCCGGCAGGGCGAGTTCGAGGTCGCCGCGCCAGCTGACGACCATGCCGACGACCCGCTCGGGCGATCCGGCCGGTCCGCGGCGCACCTGCACGGCGGCCCCGCTGAACCCGCGTCTCACCACCTGTTCGTTGCGGTCGGCGTCGAGCTGGATCCAGGCGCCGTGCGCCCCACTGATCCGCCCGGTCAGCCACATCCCGTCGGCGAAGGACCGCGCGTAGCCGCCGATCCACACCTCGTCCCCGCGCTCCAGACGCCGTTCGAGCGTGGCGGGGGTGGCGTGCGGGCGGGGGCTCTCCAGGGCGAGTACGGCGATGTCCTCGCCTCTCGCGCCGACCGTGGGGAGCCAGCCGCCCTCGGCGACGCGTGCCCCGACGGACGCGATGGCGGAGTTCTCCGCGAACTCCACCCAGATCCGGGCGTCCGGCTCCTTCACGACGTGCGCGCAGGTGAGCGCCCGGTCCTGGGTGAGCAGCACCCCGGCGCCGCAGACCGGCCCGTCCGCGCCGCCCTGCCGTAATCGCAGCCGCCAGTCCGCCTTCAACTCCCCCATGCCGCAAGAGAATACGCGCGTAGCGGGCGCCGCACCCAGTCCCTGGACGTACTCCGGTCACCCGGCGTCCACCGGATGTCACGCCATGGGGCCCGCCCCGCGTACGCGTGAGGCGGGGTGCCCTGGCCGGGGCCGGCTCCCCGCTGACGCGGACCGCCCGCACACGCGTGGGACGGGGCCCCGACGCCGGCTTCCGCCCCCGCGTACGCGTGAGGCGGGACGGAAGCGCCCGTGGGGCGCTTCCGTCCCGCCTCACCGGGGTTCAGCCGCCGCAGTGGAAGCGCGCGTCGCCCCAGTCCGCGTGGTCGTTGCCGTTGCCGTCGCCGCCGTCGCCGACGACCAGGTCGACGTACTTGGCTCCGGTGACGTCGGCCGTGAGCGACCAGGCGCTGTCGGCCGCCTTCAGCACGGGCGACTTCACCTTCTCGGTGCCGTCGGCCCTGACGGAGAACTGCACGCTGCCGGCGCTCTTCTGTACGTCGTCCACGCCGACCTGGGCGGTGAACGAGGTGCACTTGCCGCCCAGGTAGTAGCGGATCCTCGCCGGTGCGTGGCTGCCCAGGCCCTTGGCGTAGACGGTGCCGCCGACGGTCAGCGGGGAGCCGTCGCCGGTGCCGGTCTCACCGTTGGAGAGATCCCGCTCCACCGGCCCCCAGCCGTTCTCGGAGGCCGTCCAGTCCAGGTCGCTGGCCCAGCTGTCGGTGGTGGGCGGCGGCGGCAGGGTCCGTACGGAGGTCTGCGCGCCGAGCGTGCGCCGGGCGCCGCCGACGGTGTACGTCGCCTTTGAACTCAGGCTGTACGTCTGGTACTTGGCGTCGACCGGCGGGGTGACCCGCCAGCTGCCGGTGGCCTCGGCGCCCGCCGCGACCGAGTCGAAGGAGACGGCGCCCGCGGGCTCCGCCTGCCAGCCCTCGGGCACGGACAGGCTCAGGGCGACGCCGGTCGCGGCCGTCGCCTCGTAGTTGGTGAACGAGACCTTGACGGTGTTGGCGGTGCCCGGCTCCAGGGTCTCGGCGGCCGGCTCGACGCCGAGGGTGCCGCAGGCGGCCTGCTCGGAGGCGGGGGCCGGTCCGAGGTCGGTCACGGTGAAGGAGTCGAGGACGAAGTCGGCGCCGTCGGGGGCGTCGTCACGCTTGCGCAGTCCGGTCCAGGTGTCGCCGCAGCCCGCGGTGACGGTCTCGGCGAAGTGGCCGGTGGTGCGCTGCTGCCCGATGGCGGTGGTCCGGGTCTCGACCGCGTCGGGCTTCCCGTCGGCGGTGATCCGGTCGTAGCCGTCGACCCATTCGTAGGCGCCCGCGTGGCTGGACTGGTAGTCGTACGCGATCTCGTAGCGGTGCCCGTCGGTCATCGGCACGGTCCACGGGGCGGTGCGGTAGACGAGTCCGGCGTTCTCCTCGTGGGACTTGAGGGACTCCTCGCCGCCGATCACGTCGTCGATCAGCTTTCCGTTCCACCCGGCCTGGGTGTACGGGGCGTGCAGCTGGGAGATGACGGTGCGGGGGTCGGTGGAGCCGCCCGCGTCGCCCTTGAGGAAGGGGCCCCAGCCCTGGTCGACGGCCTCGAAGTCCTCGTAGGAGAGGGTGTTCGCCTTGGTCTTCGGGGCGTTGGCGACGATGCGTACGTCATCGGCCCGCACGCTCGCGGCGCTGCCCTTGGCCGCCTCGATGCGCAGGGTGGTGCGGCCGTTCGCGGGGGCGGTGAAGTTCACCTTGGCGCGCTGGAAGTAGGTGCCGTGCCAGTCGGACGCGGCGACCTGGTCCTTGACGGTGGAGCGGTCCACGGCGACGGACTTCCCGCCGGCCGAGAGGGTGGTGTGCCGGGTCTTCCCGGGCTGGACCTCGATGAGCGCGGAGGCGGTGTAGCGCTTGCCGGGGGTGAGGCCGTCGATGCGCTGGGAGAGCGCGGCGGTGCCGGTGCCGGAGAGCTCGGCGCTGTTGCGGCCCTGGCCGTCGGTGTCGCGGGTGACGGTTCCGGTCTTCGACCAGGAGGTCAGCCCCTGGTCGTTGAAGCCCGGGTCGTCGACCGGGGTGCCCTGGCCCCACCGGGGGTCGGCGGCCTTCGGCGCCTGCTTCGGGTAGAGGACGTACGGCTGCCCGGCCTCGGCGGTCAGCGTGATCTTCCCGTCGACCGGCTTGACCGTGCCCGTCTTGACCCGTCCGTTGTCGGTGAGCGCGTAGACGGTGTACGTGCCGTTCGACGGCACCGCCCAGCTGCTCGTCCCGCCGGACTTGCTGTAGTGGTACAGCTTCTTGCCGCCGTCCCACGGCAGCAGGTAGTCGGTGCCGCTGAGGACCTTGCGGCCGTGGTCGTAGAACGTCCGCGTGCCGTTCTCCACCGTGCCCCGGACACCGCCGGTCAGGGTGACGTCGTTGCCGTCCCAGCGGGTGATCTGCTGCTGCTGGAGGTACTTGGCGGGCAGGTTGCGCTGCCAGATGTTGTCGTAGAAGGCGTTCCAGTCGGTCTCGCCGGTCCAGCCCTCGAACTCGTCGATGGCCGCCTGGCCGAGGACCGGATCGTTGTTCCAGACGTCCTTCTCGCCGTTGCGGATGAACCGGATGATCTTCGAGTTGAGGCCCTTGTTGGTGGCGCCGCCGTAGTCGAGGTCATTGGCCCAGTGCGACCAGAGCGAGCCCCGCTCGAACTTGTCGGCCCATTCGGTGGCGACGTTCCAGCCCTGCTTCTGCACCGACCGCAGGGTCTTGTCGGCGATCCAGCCGTGCGTGTAGTAGACGTCGATGTAGAGCAGGCTCAGGTTCGGGTCGGTCTCGTCGCGCAGCTGCTGGAAGCGCTTGGCCAGGTCGCCGCTGTTGATGTCGCGGCGCTGGTCGATGTAGTAGCTCTGGCCGAGCCAGTTCCAGCCGGGCTTGGTCTTGTCGACGAGCTTCTCGTCGAAGGCCTTGGCCTCGGGGTACGCCTCGGTGGCGTTGACGTGGACGCCGAAGGTGGCCCCCCACTTCTTGCCGTCCTTCAGGAGTTCGTTGAGGTCCTTCAGCCCGCCGGCGCGCTTGTTGTAGTCGCCGCCGTAGTCGGGGTGGGCGGAGTCGTGGCCCTCGGAGGCGTACCCCTTGAGGAGTGCCAGCTGCCCGAGTCCGTCGGTGGCCAGCGAGATCCGCTTGACGTCGTCGAGGGTGCGCAGGAAGGGGTGGGTGGCCTGGCTGGCGAAGTTGAACGGGATGTGGGTGACGACCCGGTCCGGGGTGTCCTCGCCGCCGGGCGCCTTCACGCCGATGGAGCGGAACGCCACGGCGCCGTCCTGCCAGTCGACCGTCTTGTCCCCGTTGGCGTCGGGGGTGACGACGACCTTCGCCCAGGGCAGGTCGTCCCCGCTTTCCGGCTTCGGTGCCCCGTCGCCGCGGTAGGTCCACTGGCCGGACCAGACGCCGACCCGGACGCCGCCGTCGTCGGCCTTGCGGGTCTGGTGCCAGAACCGGGCGTCGTCGCCGCCGGTGGCGCCGGACGGCTTGTCGTACGAGGAGTTGGACTCGACCGCCGCGGCGAGCGCACCAGTATTGACGATCGCGTACGAGGCACCGACCGGCGCCTTGTCGGCGGCGGTGTCCGCGGTGACCTTCGAGAAGACGTCGGCGGTCTTCGTCGAGTCGTTGTCCAGCCGGGTGAAGGCGGTGGCCCCGCCGGTGTCCGTGGAGCCCACGGACACCAGGTCGTGGCCGGGGATGTCGATGGTGCCGACGCGGAACGCCCCGGTGTCGCGGACGGCCGTCACCTTGAAGGTGGTGGCGCGCCCGGAGACCGAGAGCGAGGCGTCGATCTCGACGCCGGGCAGGTCGGTGAAGGTCAGCGTGTAGCGGGCGGCCGAGGCGGTGACCTTGGGGGCGCCCTTGAGCTTCACCGGGTGCGCGGTGCCGTTGAGGGTGACGGCGGTGACCGGCTGGGTGCTGCCGAACAGCCGGGCGCCACTGGCCCGGTCGGTGTACGCCAGGACGCGCGGGAAGTCGTCGGCGACGGCGACCGAGAGCTGCGCCGACCCGATGACGGTGGCGCCCGCGGGTACGGCCGGTCCGACTGCGGCGGGTGAGGGAGCGGAGGCGGCGGTGGCGGGGAGCGCGGTCCCCACCAGCGCCAGGACGGCGGCTGAGGCGGCGGCGACGGCGCCCGCCGAAGTGAATCTTCGCGACATGTGCCCTGAGTAGCCCCCGTGACCGGACACCGTCAACGACCTGCGACGACTCGGAGCCCTCCAGTCCAACAACCGCTCCGCGTAAGTCCAAGTGGACGGCGGGTTTCCGCCGGGCGACGGAGGCCGGGCCTCCTCACCAGCGCACGGCGGTGAAGTCGATCGGCCGGGGCCGCGCCGACGCGGTGCGTTCGGCCAGTGCGTGCAGCCGCCGGGACATCTCCTCGGCGTCCCGGCGCCGCCGGTCGCCATGGCCGGGCAGCACCCACTCGAACCGCAGCTTCCCGTCTGCCCTCGCCAGGGAGACGGCCAGCTCCTCGATGGAATACCAGGTCACGCTCTCCGCGACTTCGAGATCGTCGGTCGTGCGCGACCAGTAGAAGCTGTCGCCGCTGAAGCAGTACCGGTCGTCCGCGAGGTAGAGCACACTGCCCCGGGTGTGGCCGGGCAACGGATGGGCGGTGACGCCCTCCCCGATCTCCACCGGGTCGGTCCCCCGGATCACCTGGTCCGCGTCCGGTACGGCGTCGAGGTCGCCCTCGTGGATCCACAGCCGGGCGCCGAAGTGGTCGGCGTACCGGCGCCCGTGCGCGACGTGGTCGCGGTGGGTGAGCAGCACATCGGTGACGGGCCCCGTCGCCGCCACGTACCGCTCGGCCAGTCCGGGGCTCCAGCGCGGGGTGTCGATCATCATGACCGTGCCGGACGGGCGCCGCAGCAGATAGGAGTTGGCGCCGGCGGTCTGCCGGGAGTTGTGCCCGCAGATGAGTACGCCGTCGTCGAGCGCCATCGGGAACGGGTCGAGCGCGGGGTCCGGCTGCCCGGACGCGGAACGGATCGAGCGGGTGGGACAGGCGAAGACGGCCGCGTGTAAGCGCCGGTTCTCCGCCTCGTCGCCCGGCTGCCGCAGGATCCGCGACGCCCGTTCCTCCTCGACGATCAGCTCGGGCGCGAACTGCCGGGCGACGTCGCAGTTGGTGCAGCGGTCGTCCACGTACCAGTCGGTCATGGCTTGGCTCCTTCCACTTTCACAGGAACGGCCCGTCGAGGGCCGCCCCTCCAGGGATAGCCCACGCACGACCGGAACGGGTAGACCGCGCCGATCTTGTCTCTGGGCGCCGGGGTCTATCTCGTCGCTAGGCCGCACGCCCCCACCGACACCGCGAACTCGCACCACACCACCTTGCCCGGCTCCCGCTCCCCCACCCCCCACTTGTCGGCGAGCGCCGCCACGAGCCGCAGCCCACGGCCCCCTTCCTCCTCGCGGCCCGCCCAGGAATCGGCAAGCCGGACCGCCCCTCCCCCGCTGTCGTGGACCTCGACGCGGAGGATGCCGTCGACCGGTTCCAGGTGGAGCCGGAGGCGGAATCCACGGCCGGGCGGCACTCCGTGCAGCAGTGCGTTGGTCACGAGCTCGCTCACACAGAGCAACACGTCGTCGGCGCGGGCGTCGCACGCCCAGTCGACGAGCGCCGCGCGCACGAACTGTCGTACGAGCGGGACGGACCGGCGTTCCCGGCGGTGGAACACCTCGCGGAAGTGGGGGAGTTGAGTTGTCTCGTTCACGCTTCCAAGGTCACACAACGTCACTAGCGTTGAGCAGCGCGTCGGGTCGTACATCAGCGATGTACGACTTCTGACGGATCATCCGGGGTTCATGACGGGGAGAGGCACTCCATGCAACCGGCAAAGAAGAAGAGCAAGCGGGTCACGTCCTGGCACCTGATCGGCGCCCAGCTGGCGATGTTCCGCAAGGCGGCCCGGCTCACGCAAGCGGCCCTGGCGGAGCGGTGCTCGGTGGGCGACGACACGATCGCGTCGATCGAGCAGGGACGGAGGGCGCTGCAATGGGACTTCGCGGTCAAGCTCGACGAACTGCTGGACACGAAGGGGGCGTTGCGGGTCGCGGTGGAGAAGGTGCCGAAGAAGGAGCTGTTCTCGGCGTTCGTACAGGACTTCGTGGACTACGAGCAGGAGGCGGTGACTCTGCTCTCGTACCAGGACAGGGTGGTGCCGGGGTTGCTCCAGACGGAGGAGTACGCGCACTTCCTCTTCGCCTGCGAATACCCGCCCCTCGAAGAGGATCAGGCGGAGGAGTGGCTGGCCGCCCGTCTCGACCGGCAGCGGCTGTTGGAACGCAGGCCGCGCCCGATGCTGCACTTCATCCTGGAGGAGAGCATCCTGCGCAGCCAGATCGGCGATCCAGCCATGCTTCGGGAGCAGATCGCCCACCTGCGCCGCTGCATGGAACTCCCCTTCCTCGGGCTCCAGATCATGCCGATGAACCTGCCGAAGCACGCCGGGCTGACGGGACCCATGGTGCTGCTGGAGACCCCCGACCACGACCACCTCGCCTACGTAGAAGGGCAGCTGACCAGCTACCTGCACGACGACCCCGACGTCGTCAGTGTGTTCTTGCAGAAATATGGGATGCTGCGTTCGCAGGCGCTTTCCGTCGAGAAGAGCGCGCGCCTACTGGACGAACTGCTTGGAGAGAGATGACCCGCGCAGCACACCCGGCCGCCAGCACCACCACCCTCGCCTGGTTCAAGTCCAGCTACAGCGGACCCCAGGGCGGTGACTGCATCGAAGTCGCCCATGAATGGCGCAAGTCGAGCTACAGCAGCGACCAGGGCGGCGCCTGCCTCGAAGTGGCCTACGACTGGCACAAGTCCAGCTACAGCAGCGGCCAGGGCGGTGACTGCGTGGAGGTGGCCGCCCACCCCGCCGCCGTGCACATCCGCGACTCCAAGGTGACGGACGGCCCCGTCCTCACGGTTCCCCCCGCCGCCTGGACCGCGTTCCTGGACGCCACGGTCTGACGACGCTGTGGCCCGGCACGCCGGGCCGCAACCCCCATCGAGTGACGTCGAGTTGTGAAGACTTCCCGTTTCTGAGAGCGCTCTCAGTCATAAGTATTGACGGCTGAGGCAGCCCTCAGGAGAGTGGTTGATCCCCCCACACACCTCGGGAGTCCTCTCGTGATTTCGCGCAGGCTGTTTCTGACGGGCGGCGCTGCCGCCACCGCGACCGCCCTCACCTACCCGGTCTGGGGCAGCGCCCTGAGCCCGAGCGCTTCCGCCGCTCCGGCGACCTGTGAACTCGCCCTGGAGAACCGCTCGCTGCCGGGCAGGGTCAACGCCTATGTCACCGGCCATGAGCAGGGCACCGACCGCTGGGTGCTGCTGCGCGCGGACGGCAGCGTCTACCACCCCGACTCCCCCGCCGCCCCGCAGACCCCGCTGCCGGTCGACTGCGCCATCCCCCTGAACCCGGCGGGCAGTGCTCCGGTGGTCCTCACGCTGCCGCAGATGTACGGCGCGCGCGTGTACTTCGTACGCGACGACACACTCACGTTCTACCTCAACCCCGGGCCCGCCCTGGTCGAGCCGGCGTTCGCGACGTCCACCGACGCCAACTACGGCCGTACGTGGTCGTTCTGCGAGTTCACCTTCAACCCTCAGCAGCTGTACGCGAACATCAGCTACGTCGACCTGGTCACCGCACTGCCGATCGGCCTGACCCTGACCGGCGACGCGACGCACACGGTGGCGCCGCTCCCGGACGGCGCGGTGCAGCGGATCGCGGACGGCCTCACCGCCCAGGCCGCCGCCGACGGCCAGCCGTGGGACAAGCTGGTGATCCGTGGGTCGGACGGCAACGTCCTGCGGGTGATCTCGCCGCAGAACCTGATGGCACCGTTCTTCGACCGCCCGGACGAGATGCCGTTCCGGGACGTGTTCACGTCGTACATCGACCGGGTCTGGGAGAAGTACCGCTCCACCGACCTGCGCATCGACCTCCAGGGCGGCCGGGGAGTACGCACAGGCCGGGTCAGTGGTGACCTCCTGACCTTCGAGGGCGGCCACACCTTCACCAAGCCCGCCTCCAAGGACGTCTTCACCTGCAACCACGGCCCGTTCGCCAACAACCCGGACGACCCGGACGACAAGAAGGCCCTCCTGGCCCGCCTGGCCTCCGGCTTCAACCGCTCCCTGATGCTCACCCACCCCGACCAGCCGAACGGCACCTCGACCGCCGACTACTACCAGGACCCGGCCACCAACCACTGGTCCCGCGTCGTCCACGCCAACACCCCGATCGGCTACGCCTTCCCCTACGACGACGTCCGCCCCGACGGCGAGCCCGACGTCTCAGGCGCCGCCAACGACGGCAACCCCCACCGCTTCACGGTGACCGTGGGGGCCTGAGCCGACGGCCCCCGGGGCCGCCCGCCCTGGCGACACGACGGGCGGCCCAGATGCCCACAACAACGGTGAAAGGGCCTCCGGGAAACTGTGCGGATGGGGATCACTCCACCGAGCCACCCGGAGGCCCTGCCTTGTCGAAGAGAACCATGTGCGTAGAGGGCTGGCCTGACGCGGGGGAAGGCCGCCGAAATTCGCCCTCGATGAGCCTAGCGCGCAGGGCACGATGAACGGCCGCTACTGGTTCGTCTCGGTACTCATGGAACCAGTCAGTGGCCTGAAGCAGAAAGGAGCCATTCGGCAGCACCGAGATCGAGGAGAAAGCACCCGAATCACGCAGCGCGTCGACGCCTCCGAGATGGTGCAAAATATCGTCGGGGGCGACCGTGAGCCATGAATATCCCCTGAGCCGCTCACGCCAGTTTGGCGTATTACGCGATGGAACACGCACTGGCCCGCGAAGATAGCTCTCAAGTTCAGTACGCCCGCCGGAATGCGCGTACGAGAAGTGCCCGAACACCACATTATAGCGACCGCACGCCCAGCGGACCGTAGACAGCAAGCGCGAATGCTCATTTCGTGCCGTATCGGAATTAGCCAACACAGCCTCGTCGACTTGGTAAACAAGTTTGACATAATTCGGCAATTCCTCATCAAAGGAAGCCGAGAGCCGGATTACGGAATTGGAGATCTCACCATCTCCGGCGAACTTACCGATCTTGACATCGGCCGATTCAGGCTTTTCAACGAGACGACTCTTCAACCATGGCCGGGCTTCTTCTACATAAGGGTTGTACAGCACATCGAAAGTACCCAGAGGAGAGACGGATATCGATCCCCACAGCCCGACCCCCCGTTGCATCGGAATACTGTCTCGCATTCGCAAGAGCCCATCCACCGAAACTCGAAGACCATCCTGAAGTCTACCCAGTTCTCCGCCGATGGCAGCCTTGGCTACTCCCTCGGTAAGCCAGTCGAATGCCACGGAAGACAATCCATCATCATCTTCATCATAGATAGTAAGCTCCATCACAAGATCATGACTAAGGCCTGAATTCACCAAGGAAAAGGCATCCATTTTTCACCTCGAAGAGTTCCAAGTCATTTCCGACTACGCAGAGTACTCCTGCCCTCGTTGCGCCAGAGAATATATCTCTGCTGCTGCGACGTCGACCGCCATGCCTGAATCGCGATGGGCCCCGACACGGGGCAGGGCCCATTCTCTTGCGTAGAACAGTGAAAGAATTCGATAACATCGCCGCATGATTCTCATACGCGAGATGACACTGGACGATGTCGACGCCGTGGCCGAAGTACGCGTGCGCGGCTGGCAGACGGCCTACGCCGGGCTCATGCCGCAGCCGTATCTGGACTCGATGTCCGTGACGGAGGACGCCCGTCAGCGCCGCGCGTTCCTGGAACGCGGCACCGGCGCCATGGCCAACTGGGTCGCCGAACGTGGGGGCGAGGTCGTGGGATGGGCCTGCTTCGGCCCCCATCAGGAACCCGAAGGGCCGCCGCGCGGTGGTGAGTTGTACGCCATGTACGTGCTGCCCGAGCAGCGCTCCACGGGGATCGGGCGGGCGCTGATGGAGACAGTGGTCGCCGAGGGGCGCCGCCGGGGGCTGCCCTGGGTGAGGCTCTGGGTCCTCAAGGAGAACGCTCCGGGGCGGCGCTTCTACGAGCGGGCGGGCTTCCGCCCCGACGGGCACGAGGAGAGTTCCGACATCGACGGAACTCCCGTGCCGGAGGTGCGCTATGAGCTGTCGCTGACCACGGCGACGCCGTAGCCGGAACCAGGGGGCGCGGCGCTTCCAGGGCGCCGCGTACAGGGCGCCGCCGGAGTTCGGGCCGGGCAGCCCAGGCGGTGGGACCGACTCGTTGACTGGGCCGCGCTGTTCGGACACTTGGCCGCACTGCTCGGCGGGCCGACTCCCGGCATCCGGACGTGCCCGCGACCGGAGTGCTGCGCCGTGCCGTGCCCGAGCCTTCTCCTCAGCGCTCCCGCGCGTACGTCACGATCCACGCAATAGTGAAGACGACCCCGAGAACTCCCACGCCGAAGATGCCGAAGCCCGTCCAGATCCCCTTTCCGTCCACCATGGAGCGCACCCCGCCGACGAGCCCGCCGACGGCCATGCTGACGCCGAGGACGAACGCCCGTGATCCCCGGGGGCTCAGCCAGTGCCACAGGTTCGGACGGCGGCGGCCGGGCGACGGCGGGCCTGCGGAGTGTGTCACCAGTGACTCACCATTCCTGGTTCTGCCGGGGATTCCACGTGGGTGTCACTGAGTTCCTTCTTCGACGGGGTGCAGTAGAAGTCGATTCCCGTCGCCAACACGACGGCCTGCGCACCGCATATCTTCCCACCGAACTTGCCGATCGAGTTCATGAACGTGGGGCGGTGGTGCCTCCTCTTCACATCGCTCAGGTTCGATCCCTTCTCAAGGTGCTTGCCGGCCTCGTCGGCGGTGTAGCCGGGCGAGCCGCTGATGAGTCCCTGCGCCGTGCCGTTGAGATCTCCAAGCGCGAATGACCGACGCGGCCCGGGACAGCGACACGGGGTGTCCCTGTCCGGCGGACAGGGACACCCCGTGCGGGTCGATGCGTACGGAGGTCAGCAGCCGCCGCAGTTGTAGTACGTCACGTCCCAGTGGCTGCCCTCGTCGGCGTAGACGTTGCCGGAACCCGCCTGGTACTGGGGGGCGCCGTCGCCGCGCAGGCCGATGTAGGCGAAGACGTTGTGGATGTAGTTGGTGAGGCAGGTCGACTTGGCGAAGTCGAGCTTGTAGCCGTTCCAGTGGGAGTACGTACCGCTGGCGTGCCCGGTCTCGGTGCCGCCGGTGATGTTCAGCGCGCAGCCCGTGGCGCTCTTGAGGGTCTGGGCGCCCTGGGCGGTGGCCAGGTTGAGCTGGTCGAACGAGGTGCAGGTGGCGACGTTGCGGTCGGAGCAGCCGCCGGAGGACGACCAGGTGACCCCGGAGGAGTTGAACCGGGCGGCGGCGTCGGCGTGGGTGAGCTTGGTGGCGGCGTGGGCCTGGGTGGCGCCGCCGCCGAGGACACCGATGCCCGGGGCGAAGAGAACACCCAGGACGAGGGCGAATGCGGTCAGGACGGGACGCAGTCTCATAGAGGACGGCATGGGGGGATTCCTCCTGCTCATGACAAGTGAGGGGCATGGAGATACTGCCCGAGTTCTACGCGCGTCCGCCAGAGGGTGGCGGCAACGACCGGAGGCAATTGGGCCGCCGGTCGTTGCCCGTTCGGCCTTCGTTCGGTCGCGGTTCGACCTTCGATCGACCTTCGATCGGTCGCGGTTCGGTCTTCGATCGAGCCTGGATCAGCTCTCGCCCGGTCTTCGACCGGCCGCCACTCGTGGCATCCCCGGCCTTTGGGCACGACATCCCCACACCTTGATGTTGAACATTGAACTAGATCGCGCTAGAGTCAATCTCGTTGAAGGTTAAACAAAAGCTTCGACCGCCGCTCGACCCCGTGCTCGATCACGTCCCCCGAGGAGGAGCCATGGCTCTGTTCAACCGCAAGAACAACAACGCCCCGTCCGCCACCGCCACCGCCACCGCCGTCGCCCCCGCCGTGGACCCGGCCCTCGCCGCCCTGACCGGCGACTACGCGATCGACCCGGCCCACAGCAGCATCGGCTTCACCGTGCGGCACGCCATGGTCACCAATGTGCGCGGCACCTTCGGCGAGCACGAGGGCAGCCTGAAGCTGGACGGCTCCGACCCGGCGAACTCCACCGCGTCGATCGACGTCAGGATCGGCAGCGTCGACACCGGCATCGCCGACCGCGACAACCACCTGGTCAGCGGCGACTTCTTCGACGCCGAGCAGTTCCCGCTCATGACGTTCCGCTCCACCCGCGCCGAGCAGCTCGGCGGCGACACGTACCGCGTCACGGGCGACCTGACCATCAAGGACGTCACGCGGCCGCTCTCCATCGACCTGGAGTTCAACGGCTCCGCCACCGATGTCTACGGCAACGAGCGGGTCGGCTTCGAGGGCAGCGCGGACATCCTGCGCTCCGACTGGGGCCTGACCTGGAACGCGGCGCTGGAGACCGGCGGTGTGATGGTCAGCGACAAGGTCAAGCTGAACTTCGACATCTCCGCGATCAAGTCCGCCGTGGCGCAGGGCTGACGCCCGCCGTACTCCCTGTCCCGCGCGCGCCCGCCTGCCCCTCCCCCGCCGGGGAGGGAGGCGGGCGCTCGGCGTTGCCCCGGTCGAGGGGCCGTGTCACGCCGTCGGGCACGTCGCTCAGGAAGCGTTCTCCTCGGGCTCGCCTGCCGACGCGGCGTCCTCCTCGTGTTCGGCGACCGTCTGCTCCGACCAGATGACCTTGCCCGTCTCCGTGTACCGGGTGCCCCAGCGTTCGGCGAACTGGGCGACGAGGAACAGGCCCCGGCCGCCCTCGTCCGTCGTCGCCGCGTAGCGCAGATGCGGTGAGGTGCTGCTGCTGTCGGACACCTCGCAGATCAGGTTGCGGTCGTACAGCAGGCGGACCTCGATGGGGGCCGTGCCGTAGCGCACCGCGTTGGTGACCAGCTCGCTCAGGATCAGTTCGGTGGCGAACGCCTCCTCCTCCAGGCCCCGGTCGGTGAGCCATTCGGCGACGTTCTTGCGGACTCCGGCGACGGCCGCCGGGTCGGTGGCCACCGCCCACTGCGCGACCTGGTCGGGAGCGAGGGTGCGGGTGCGGGCCACCAGCAGGGCGACGTCGTCCATCGGCTGGTCGTGCAGCATCGCGTCGAGCACGTCGTCGCAGGTCTCCTCCGGTGTCCGGTCACGGCCGGCGAGGGCGTCGCGCAGCAGGTCGAGACCGGTGTCGATGTCCCGGTCCCGCCGCTCGACCAGGCCGTCCGTGTAGAGGACCAGGCGACTCCCCTCGGGTACGTGGAACTCGGCCGCCTCGAAGGGCATGCCGCCGATGCCGAGGGGAAGTCCGGTGGGGACCTCGGGGAACTCGACGGTGCCGTCGGGCAGGACCAGCACGGGCCCCGGGTGGCCGGCCCGCGCCACCGTGCAGTTGCCGGAGACCGCGTCGTAGATCGCGTACAGACAGGTGGCTCCGGCGATCTCGACATTGCCGTTCCCGGCCTCGTCCCGGTCGATCCGGGCGACCAGTTCGTCGAGATGCCCGAGGAGTTCGTCGGGCGTGGGGTCCAGCGAGGAGAAGTTGTGGACGCTGGTGCGCAGCCGCCCCATGGTGGCCGCGGCGTGCAGTCCGTGCCCGACCACGTCGCCGACGACCAGCGCCACCCGGGCGCCGGACAGCGGGATCACATCGAACCAGTCGCCCCCGACCCCCTCGTGCGCCGGCAGATAGCGGTGGGCGACGTCGAGGGCGTTCTGCTCGGGCAGGCTGCGCGGCAGCAGACTGCGTTGCAGCGTCACGGCCATGGAGTGCTCCCGGGTGTAGCGGCGGGCGTTGTCCACGCCCACCGCGCCCCGCGCCACGAGTTCCTCCGCGAAGGACACGTCGTCGTCGTCGAACGGTTCCGAATCGCCCGAGCGCCAGAAGTTGGCCATGCCCAGGATGACGCCGCGTGCGTGCAGCGGCACCGACACGATCGAGTGGAACCCCTGCTCCTTGATCCGCTCGGCCACGCCATGATCCCAGTTCCGCCAGCCCAGCCTCGTGAAATCGGCCTTCAGGTCGGCGTCGTCGCTGTGCACCCGCATCGCGCGGGTCCTCCCGGGGACGAAGCCCACCACATGGCCGACCGGGTAGAGCGGGTGGTCCGAGCGGACCGCCGCGATGGCGGTGCGGCGCATCTCCAGTGTGGCGCCGTCCGGCGTGGCCGGTTCGTCCCCGCGCAGTACGGGGTCGGCGAGGTCCACCGTCGCGGCGTCGGCGAACCCGGGGATCGCCACGTCCGCCAGCTCCTGGGCCGTGCGGGTCACATCGAGCGTGGTGCCGATCCGGGCACCGGCCTCGTACAGGAGCAGCAGCCGTTCGGTCGCGAATTCCGCCTGCCCGGTGACCGCGCGGAGTTCGGTGGTGTCCCGCAGGGTCACCACGGTGCCGGGCGGGCCGCCGTGCGTGTCGGTCGGGCGGAGGTTGACGGCCAGCAGCCGGTTGCCGGCCCGCAGCACCCCGTCCGTGACGGTCCGGCCGGAGACGAGCAGCTCCGCGGTGTCCGGGTCCAGGCCCAGCTCCGCCACCGGCCGGCCCTCGGCGTCCGGGGGCAGGTCGAGGAGCCGGCGGGCCTCGTCGTTGGCCAGGGTCATCCGCCGGTCGGCCTCGACGATGAGGACGCCCTCGCGGACCGCGTGCAGCACCGCGTCGTGGTGTTCGTACATCCGGGTCATCTCGGCGGTCCCGAGGCCATGGGTCTGGCGGCGCAGCCGTCTGCTCAGGAGCGTGGCGCCGGCCGTGGTGATCGCGAGGGCGGCCAGCGCGGCGCCCGCGGCGAGCGGGATGGAGCGGTCCGCCACCGCGTTCACCGACTCGACGGTGATCCCTACCGAGACCAGTCCGGCGATCGAGCCGTCCGCCCGGGGCACGGGCACGACCGAATTGACCGAGGACCCGCCGCCTCCGGTGAACGTCCAGGTGTACGCGTGTCCGGCCAGTGCCTCCTTGTACGGGCCGGTGAGGTGCCCGCCGATCAGCGCGGGGTTGGGGTGGGTGTAGCGGATGCCCTCCTGGCCGGCCACGACGACGTACTCGACCTGCGCCCGTTTGCGGACCTCCTCGGCGCGCGGCTGGAGGATCGCGGTGGGGTTCTTGCTGTCCAGCGCGGCAGCGGTCCCGGGCGCGTAGGCGAAGGTCTCGGCGACGCTCAGGGTGTGGGCGCGGGCCTCGGCCATGCTGTCGCGGCGGCCCTGCACCACCATCGCGACCGCCCCCGCCAGGACGAGCAGCAGCACGAGACCGAGGACGAAGACGAAGACCTGACCCGCCACGGTGTGCACACTGAACAGGGCGCGCAGTGAGCGGTCCGGGGGCCGGCCGGTCGTGTCCCGCTCGGACGGCGCGGGGGCCGCCTGCCCCGGGCGTCCTCCATCGTGCCGATGTGATCGCCGGACGGAGCGTCGCAGCCGCGCCCGGAATCGGCCGATACCAGACATAACTTCAGGTCTAGCATGAATCGCACCTGCCCGAGAGTTCGCTGATCCGCACCTGCCCGGGACGTCGCTGATCAGCGGCTCAGAACCCGCCGCCGTCGAATCCGCCGCCGCCCCCGAGGCCGTCTCCGCCTCCGAAGCCTCCGCCGTCGAAGCCCGACGAGTCGAAGTCGGACCCGGAGAAGTCGCCGCCGCTCCAGTCCCCGCCGGAGCCGAAGTCGCCGCCGCCGTACTCCGCCGCGTAGGCGGGGCTCGACAGCATGGAGCCGAGCATCGTGCCGACGAGCAGACCGGGGAGCAGGCCGCCGCCGAAGTAGCCGCCCGCCCACGGACCGTAGGCCGGGCCCGCCTCCCAGTACGGGCGGCGGCCGTCACCGGTGTCGACGGTGCGGCTCAGCGGCTCGTCGCCGGTGCGGAGCCGGAGCTCGTCCGAGGCGCAGACCGGGACCTCGCGCGCCGCTCCGCCGGACGGCGACCACCGGATGTCGGCGACCGAGGGACCGTGGCGCGGGTCGAAGAAGCACGGCGGACGTCGCTCCGGCAGCTGGCCACCGGAGCGGCGGGCCTCAAGGACGGCGAGGGAGAAGCGGCCGTCCTCCAGGGCCTGGGTGACCCCGCGCACGTCGGAGGGGCGCCGGGCCCGGTCCATCAGGTTCTTCGCGCCCTCGTAGGAGTCGAGGGCCCGCTCGTAGTCCGCGCGCATGGCGTCGTCGGCGCCCGGTTCGGCCGGGTGGAAGTCGAGCCGGTCCAGGGTCTCGCCGTACGCGGTGATGTCCTCGTCCACGACGACCCGGAGCTTGTCGAGCGCGGCCCGCTCCTCGGCCTCCTTGCGCCTGCGGTTGCGGCGGACCAGCGCGTAGGCCGTGCCACCGCCCAGCGCCAGCACCGCGCCGGCCGTGATCAGCCCCGTGGTGGAGGACGGCCCGCGGCCGGACGAGCCGCCCCAGGAGGCGGGGGCGCTGCCCCGGGCCTGCTCGACGGCCCGGTCGACGAAGGCGTTCAGCTGCGTGGCGGCGTCGGTGTCCGCGCCGGGCGTCTTCACCGCGGCGGTGAGGTTGTGGACCGCCCGGGTGGACATCACCTGGGGGTCGGCGCCCGCGTCGAACCCGTCGCCGAGGCGGACCGCGTAGACGCCGGTGATGCCGGTGTCGGTGCGCAGGGTGCTCAGCAGGGTCTTCGCGGGGAACGCGGAGCTCTGCGGCAGCACCGCCACGAACACGGGCTTGTCGGCGTCCTTGATCTTCTTCGCCAGGGCGGCGGCCTGGCCCGGCGAGAGCTGCCCGGAGGCCGCCGGATCGACATACACCGGGCCCTTGCGCAGGGCCCGCGCGACATCGTCGACGGTGGACGCGGCGACGGCGGACGCGGACGTCCCCGTCGCCGCGGGCTCGCCCGCAGCCGTGGCCGTGCCGAGAACGGCCGCCGCCGGCATCAGCAGCAGGCCGGCCAGCATCGTCGGGAACAGCCTGTTCCGCATAGTTCGACGCTAACCCGGATGGGTGGCGCGTGCGACAGCCGTCGTACGCGCCGGCTCACCGGCCCCGGGTGAGCCGGATGGTGTCGCGATACCACTTGGCGCTGTCCTTGAGCGTCCGCTCCTGTGTGTCGTAGTCGACGCGGACGATGCCGAACCGCTTGTCGTAGCCGTAGGACCACTCGAAGTTGTCCATCAGCGACCAGGCGAAGTAGCCCCGGACATCGGCCCCCTCGGCGCGGGCCGCGGCGACGGCGGCGATGTGGTCGGCGAGATAGGTGGTGCGGTCGGCGTCGTGGATCTCTCCGTCCTCGGCGACGGTGTCCTCGAACGCGGCGCCGTTCTCGGTGATCACCGTCGGGAGGCCGTACTCCTTCTCCAGACCCACCAGCAGATCGGTGAGGGCGGTGGGGGTGATCTCCCAGTCCATCGCGGTGCGCGGCAGGTCGCGGTCCACGCCGCGCGTGACCGGCAGCCCCTCGGTGTCCACCGGGGAGCCCTCCTCCGTGACCCCGGAGAAGAGGGTGCCGCGGTAGAAGTTGACGCCGAGGACGTCGATCGGGGTGGCGATGACGTCCAGGTCGCCGTCCCGGACCGGGAGCTCTGCGTCGTGCAGGGCGAGATCGGCGACGACGTCCTGCGGATAGGCGCCCCTGACCAGCGGGTCCAGATAGAGACGGCGGCCCATGCCGTCGGCGCGGCGGCAGGCCTCGGCGTCCTCGGGGCTGTCGGTCTCGGGGGTGGCGGTGCCGAGGTTGAGGGTGATGCCGAGTTCGAGTTCGTGGCCGCGGGCGGCGGCCGTCTCGCGGAGCTGCCGCGCGGCGAGGCCGTGGCCCAGGAGCAGATGGTGGACGGCCCTGATCGCGTCGCCGAAGTCCTGCCGGCCGGGCGCCTGGTTGCCGTACGCGTAGCCGAGCATGGCCGAGCACCAGGGCTCGTTCAGCGTCGTCCAGTGCTTCACCCGGTCACCGAGCGCGTCGTGGGCGAGCGCGGCGTACTCGGCGAAGCGGTACGCGGTGTCACGGGCCGGCCAGCCGCCGGCGTCCTCCAGCTCCTGCGGGAGGTCCCAGTGGTAGAGGGTGATCCAGGGCGTGATGCCCTTGTCCTCCAGCTCGTCGACCAGCCGCTTGTAGAAGTCCAGCCCCTTCGCGTTGGCCGGGCCGCGCCCGCCCGGCTGGATGCGCGGCCAGGAGAGCGAGAAGCGGTACGTGTCGACGCCCAGGTCCGCGATGAGGCGTACGTCCTCGGGCATCCGGTGGTAGTGGTCGCAGGCCACGTCGCCGTTCTCGCCGCGGACGACCATGCCGGGCACCCTGCAGTACGTGTCCCAGATGGACGGGGTCCGGCCGTCCTCGGCGGCGGCGCCCTCGATCTGGTACGCGGCGGTGGCGACGCCCCAGCGGAAGTCCGCGGGCAGGCCGGGGACGGCCGCGGCGGTGATCTCGCGCGCGTAGGCCGTGGGGGTGACGGCGGGGGTGACGATGTTCATGGGTCTCCTGTGGTGTGCGTGGGGTCACTGCGGGCGGATGCCGTGGGGCGGTGTGGCCAAGGCACGTGGGGCGGTACGTACGGTCGTCGCGGGCCCGGCGGGTGTCGCTAGGGGCGGGGTGGTGTCGTCGCCGGGGCCGGGTGGTGGAGCCAGCAGGCGACCGTGCGCGTGGCGTCCCCGTCCGGTGCGGCGAGCGCCGGGACGTGGGTGGCGCAGGCGTCGACCGCCTTGCCGCAGCGGGGGTGGAAGGCGCAGCCGGCCGGCATCGCGGACAGGTGCGGGGGCGATCCGGGGATGCCGGTGAGCTCGCGGCGGGGGCCGTGCAGGGCGGGGAAGGAGTGCAGCAGCCCGTCGCTGTAGGGGTGGCGGGGGTCCCGGTAGATCGCGGAGGCCGCCGCCTCCTCGACGATCCGGCCGCCGTACATGATCGCGATCCGGTCCGAGAACTCGATCAGCAGCGAGATGTCATGGGTGATGAAGACGACCGAGAAGCCCAGCTCCTCGCGGAGCCTGACCAGTTGGCGCAGGATCTGGCGCTGCATGACGACGTCCAGGGCCGTCGTCGGCTCGTCCATGATGACGATCTCGGGCTCCAGCGCGAGCGCCATCGCGATCATCACGCGCTGGCGCATCCCGCCGGAGAGCTGGTGCGGGTAGGCGGCGAGCCGGTCGGCGGAGATGCCGACGAGCGCCAGCAGCTCCCGGGCGCGCGCGGTCCGTTCGGGCCGACCCAGCTCCGGGCGGTGGGCCTGGAGTACGTCCGTGAGCTGGCTGTGGACCGTGTGCACCGGGTTGAGCGAGTTCATCGCGCCCTGGAACACGATCGACAGCTCCTGCCAGCGGAAGGCCCTCAGCTCGGTGGCAGACAGGGCCAGCAGATCGAGCGCCCCACCGTCCCGCCGGTGGTAGTGGACCCCGCCGCCGGTGATCACCCCGGGCGGTGACAGCAGCCGGGTCACGGCGTACGCCAGCGTCGACTTCCCGGAGCCCGACTCGCCCGCCAGGCCCAGGACTTCGCCCCGGTGCAGGGTGAGGTCGATGTCGCGCAGCGCGTGCACGGCGCCGTCCCCGGTCCCGTAGTCCACGTTCAGGCCGCGGACGGTGAGAACGGGCTCGCTGCTGCTCATGGGCGGGGCTCCTTGTCGTGCGTACCGGGTGCCAGGGGTGGGCGTGCCAGGGATGCACGCGGCTCGGACGCGGTCGGCCCGGATGCCCGTGGCTCCGACGCGTGCACCACGGGTGTGAAGCCGACCCTCATCCGGACCTTCCCGGACGCGCCGGTCTCCGTGCGCAGGCGCGGGTTGACGAACTCGTCGATGCCGAAGTTGATCAGGGCGAGCGACATGCCGAGCAGGGCGATGCAGAGCCCGGCCGGGACGAACCACCACCATGCGCCCTGGGCCAGCGCCTGGTTGGACTGCGCCCAGAACAGGACGGTCCCCCAGTTCCAGTCGGAGATGTCGGCCACGCCGATGAAGGCGAGGGTGATCTCGGAGAGGATCGCGAAGATGACGGTGGAGACGAAGCCGGAGGCGATCACGGCCGTCAGATTCGGCAGGACCTCGAAGAAGATGATCCGCCAGGTCGACTCCCCGGTGGCGCGGGCCGCCTCGACGTAGTCCCGGCGGCGCAGCGAGAGCGTCTGGGCTCGCAGCACCCGCGCTCCCCACGCCCAGGAGGTGAGGGCGATGACGGCGGCGATGAGCAGGTCGCCGGTGTCGGAGACGAAGCTGGCGATGATGATGATCAGCGGCAGCCCCGGGATGACCAGGAAGACATTCGAGAGCAGCGAGAGCAGCTCGTCGGCGGTGCCGCCGAGGAAGCCGGCGCTGACCCCGATCAGTACGGAGAGGAGCGTCGCGAGTATCCCGGCGACGAAGCCGACGACCAGGACGCCCCGGGTGCCGACCAGGATCTGCGAGAGCACGTCCTGACCGGTCTGCGTGGTGCCGAACCAGTGGGCACCGGACGGCGGTTGGAGCAGCTGGTCGCCCATGGTGTCGGGGTCGTACGGGGCGATCCAGGGTCCGACGACCGCGATCACGACGAAGAAGGCGAGGATCCCGAGGCCGACGACGGTCTTGCGGCCGCGCAGGAAGCGCAGCCTGCGCCGGCCGGAGGCCGGGGTCCCGTCCGGACCGGTCCCGGCCGGGTCGGCCACGGCGGCCTCGGCAATGGTGGCGGCCATGTCCTAGGCCTCCCTTCGGGTACGGGGGTCGAGGGCCATGTAGAGGATGTCGGCGAGCAGGTTCGCCGCGAGGACGGAGAGCGTGATGATCAGGAAGACGCCCTGCATCAGGGGGTAGTCCTTGGCGCCCACGGCCTGGAAGAGCTGGTAGCCGATGCCGGGGTAGGAGAAGACCATCTCCACCAGCAGGGTGCCGCCCACGATGAAGCCCAGTGAGAGGGCGAAGCCGGAGATGTTGGGGAGGATCGCGTTGCGGGCGGCGTACCCGAACATCACCCGGCGCTCGGAGAGCCCCTTGGCCTGGGCGACCATGACGTAGTCCTCGGAGGAGACCGTCACCATCATGTTCCGCATGCCGAGGATCCAGCCGGCCACGGCGCTGAGCACGATGGTGAGGCCGGGCAGCGCCCCGTGGTAGAGCGCGCTGGAGATGAACGGCCAGTCGAAGGCGGGCACGAGTGAGCCGTCGTAGCCTCCGGCGGCCGGGAAGACCGGCCACTTCACGGCGAACAGCGCGATGGCGATGAGCCCCAGCCAGAAGTACGGGATGGCCGAGATGAAGGTGGTGACGGGCAGCAGGCCGTCCATCCAGGAGCCGCGCCGCCAGCCGGTGAGGACACCGATGCCGGTGCCGAGCAGGAAGCTGATCAGTGTGGTGATGCCGACGAGCGCCAGTGTCCACGGCAGCGACTGGGCGATCACCTCGCCGACCGGCGTCGGGAAGAAGGTGAAGGAGAGCCCGAGGTCGCCGTCGAGCAGATGCGCCCAGTAGTCGGTGTACTGCTGCCAGAGCGAGCGGTGTTGGTCGAGGCCGAAGAGCGCCTTGAGGGAGTCGATGGCGCCGGTGTCGAGCTGGCCCTGGAAGCGGGAGAGCAGCGCCTGGACCGGGTCGCCGGGCATCATGCGCGGGATCAGGAAGTTGATGGTGATCGCGGCCCAGGCGGTGACCAGGTAGAAGGCGAGCCGTTGCAGCAGGTATTTCACGCCGCGCTCTCCTTCCGGGGCCCGTGACCGGTCGAGCCGTGGCTGGTCGACCCGTGACCGGCTTCCATACCGTCCGCGTACAGCCAGCAGGCCGCCCACTGGCCGCCTTCGAGGTCGAAGCGGGGCGGGAGTTCGGTGCGGCAGCGCTCCATGGCCTTCGGGCAGCGGGGGTGGAAGCGGCAGCCCGGGGGCGGGTCGATCAGCGAGGGCGGTTCGCCGCTGCCGGTGTCCTCCTGCTCCGCCTCGGCGGCGACCCGGTCCGGGTCGGGCGCCGAGGCGATGAGGAGCTGGGTGTAGGGGTGGGCGGGGCGCTGGGTGACGGTCTCGCTGTCACCGCCCTCGACGATCCGGCCCGCGTACATCACCAGCGTGGTGTCCGCGAAGTAGCGGGCCGAGGCGATGTCGTGGGTGATGTAGAGGATCGCGAGCCGCAGCCGGTCCTTGAGGTCCTTGAGCAGGTTGAGCACGCCCAGCCGGATCGAGACGTCCAGCATCGAGACGGGCTCGTCGGCGAGGAGGACCTGGGGGTCGGCGCCGAGCGCGCGGGCGATGGCCACGCGCTGGCGCTGTCCCCCCGACAGCTCGTGCGGGAACCTGTCCAGGTACTGATGAGGAGGGGTCAGCTGGACGCGGTTCAGCAGCGCGGTCAGGTTCTCCTCCAGCTCCGCCTCCCCGCTGCCCGCCCGGCCGTGGATCCGCAGGGCCCGGGTGAGGTGGTAGCGCACGGTGTGCACCGGGTTCAGCGAGGCGAACGGGTCCTGGAAGATCAGCTGGACCCGGCGTACATAGGCGCGGAAGGACCGGCCCCGCCCGGCCTTCACGGCCGCGCCGTCCAGCCGGATCTCGCCCCCGGTCAGCGGATGGAGCCGGGCGAGCAGTCTGGCCACGGTGGACTTCCCGGAGCCCGACTCCCCCACCAGCGCGGTGACCGTGCCGCGCCGCAGTTCCAGCGAGACGTCGTCGACGGCGTGGACGGTACGGCGTCGGCCCGCGACGAGGTCGCGTCCGGTGCGGCGCACGGGGAAGTGCTTGGTGACGGAGCGCGCTTCGAGCACGACGTGGTTCTGTTCGTTCTGTTCGTTCTGTTCGTTCCGTTGGTTCTGTTCGTTCCGTTGGTTCTGTTCGTTCCGTTGGTTCTGTTCGTTCCGTTGGTTCTGTGCGGGCTGTTTCGACATGGCCGGTCCCTGTGTCCCGTATCCCCTGGCTCTACTTGGCGGGCTGGAGCTTCAGCACGATCTGCAGCGCGGACGGCTGGGTGTGCTGCGGCGGGGCGTACGGGTCGGCCTCGGTGGGCCAGCCCACCCAGTTCTTCGTGGAGTACTCGGCTCCGATGGGGGCGGCGGCCGTCGGGATCATCGGCGCCTGCTCGACCATGATCTTCTGGAGGGTGTTCATCGCCTCGGTGCGGGCGGAGTCCTCGGTGGCGGTGGCGAAGTCCTTGAGCGCCTTGGTGGCCTCGTCGTTCTTGAAGCGGCCGAAGTTGCCCTGCTGGGAGGCCTTGCCGACGGGCTGGAGCAGCGCGCCGTCCATGATGTTCTGGTACATGTCGTACGGGGTGGCCCCGCTGTTGGTCCAGTGCAGGGTGGCGTCGAAGTTGCCGTTGGCGACGTCCGCGCCCCAGGCCTCGGCGGTCTGCGTCTTGACCTTGGCCTCGATGCCGAGCTGCTTGATGTTGTCCTTGATGATCGCGAGACCGGTGATGTAGTCGTTCCAGCCGGCCGGGTCGGTGAAGGTGAGCTTCACCGGCTTGCCGTCCGGGTCCTTCAGCACACCGCCGGCGAGCTCGAATCCGGCGTCGGCGAGAAGCTTCTTGGCGCCCGCCACGTCCGGCGCGATGGTGGCGCTCTTGTACGCGGGGGCGAGGAAGGACTCACCGGCGGGCAGCGGGATGCCGGTCGGGTTGGTGATCTCGGGGTAGAGCGTGGCCTCGGCCTGGGTGTAGATCGCCTTGCGGTCGACGACCATCGCCATGGCCTTGCGCAGCGCCGGGTTGTCGAAGGGCTTGCGCGCGGTGTTGAACCACAGTCCGTGGATGCCGAGCCCGGAGGGGAACCAGAGCTTGTGGTTCTTGGGGTCCTTGGCTATGAACAGCTGCTTGTAGTTGGGCATGAAGACGAACGACCACTCGACCTTGCCGTTCGCCAGCGCCGTGGTCGCCGCGCTGTTGTCGTTGTAGGCGGTGTAGCGCAGCTCCTTGACCTTGGTCTCGCCCTTCCAGTACGTGGGCGTGGCGGTCAGCGTGGTGGTCTGCGGGGTGAACGTCTTGAGCTTGTACGGGCCCGAGCCGACGGGCGTGCGGTTGGGCCAGGTCTCGGGGTTCTTGACGCCTTCCCAGATGTGCTTGGGCACGATGAACTGCTGAATGATCTTGTTCTGGTTGACGTACTGGGACTCCTTGAAGGTCAGCACGACCTTCTGGCCCCGCACGGTGACCCCGTCGAACGGGATGCCGTTCCAGTTGAGTGCCGTGTGCTTCTTGAGCAGCTCGAAGGTGTACGCGACGTCGTCGGCGGTCAGCGGCTTGCCGTCGGCCCACTTGGCCCTGGAGTCGAGGGTGAAGGTGACCTTGGTGAAGTTGGACTCCCACTTCCAGTCGGTCGCCAGCCACGGGGCCGCCTTGTCGGCGGGCCGGATCTGGTTCGTCATGGCGAGGGGCTCGTAGATCATGTAGCGGTAGCCGAGCGTGGCGCCGGCCGAGGTGTTCAGGAACGGGTTGCTGTTGTCGGTCTGCGGCCCGTCCGGCTTGCCGAGGGTCAGTACGCCGGAGGCGCCGCCCCCCTTGTTGGCACCCGAGTTGGCGGACGAGCAACCAGCGGCGAGCGCCACCGCTGCGGTGGCGATCGAGAGCGCTCTCAAAACGGCGTGACGTCGTACGGACATGGCGACTCCAAGGGGGACTGCGATCTGGAAGATCCGGGGGTACGGAGGAGCGGTCGGCCGCGGAATCCGGCCGGACCGCTACGGCGCCGAGTGGCGCACGACCAGTTCGGTGGGCAGCACGACCGGTGCGTCGGGCACGGCCGTGCCGCCGAGGTGGGAGAGCAGTACCCGTGCGGCCGTCTCGCCCATCCGGCGGGCGGGCTGGCGCACGGTGGTCAGTGGCGGTTCGGTGTGCTCGGCCATCGGGATGTCGTCGAAGCCGACCACGGCGATGTCGCCCGGCACCGACCGTCCGGCCGCGCGCAACGCCCGCAGCACGCCCGCCGCACTGATGTCGTTGTGCGCGAAGACCGAGTCGAACTCCGCGCCCGAGGCGAGGAGCCGCTCCACGGCCAGCCGGCCGCTTCGTTCGGTGAAGTCCCCCTCGACGACGAGATCGGTGGGCAGGACCGTACGGAATCCGTCCAGCCGGTCGCGTACGCAGCCGAAGTGCTGGGGACCCGTGATGACCAGGGGCCGGGTCCGTCCGGCGGCGAGCAGATGACGTGCGGCACTCGCGCCTCCTTCGTGATTGGTGGTCACGACGGAGGGGAATTCGGGGTGGTGGCCGCGGTCGTCGATCAGCACGATCGGCAGACCGCCGCGGTGCAGCGCGGTGAGATGGTCGAGGGTGTTCTCGGGTTCGACGACCAGGAGCCCGTCGAAGGCGCGCGCCGACACCTGGCCGGTGAAGCGCCGCACGGACTCGGCACCCCGGTTGCAGGTGAAGAGCAGCAGCCCGTAGTCGGCGGCCTCGACGGTGTCGACGACACCCTGGAGCACTTCACCCATCCACGGCCAGGTGAGCGAGGGCACCAGCATGCCGACCGTACGACTGCTGCCGCGCGCCAGCCCGACGGCGCCCGAGCTGGGTACGTAGCCGAGCTGTGCGATCACTTCACGAACGCGGGCGGCCGTGGAACCGTCCACCTCGCCCTTGGTGTTGACGACGCGCGACACGGTCGTCTTGCTGACGCCGGCCACACGGGCGACATCGGCGATGGTGACACGCATCGGGGCCTCCGGAGCAAGGCATGAGGGACAGCTGGAACCGGTACCGCAACCGGTTCCGGAACCGGTACCGGCGTTGCGGCGTGAGTTAACCCCGCCGGAACACCGCCGTCAATACTTCACGCCGACATTGGTCCGTACCCATCCCGGACCTCATCTCCCTTGCGGGCGCAGGGTATTGTCCGTTCATTTCCTGAAGGCACAACCGCGTGACGCGCCACCGGGAGCGATTCGCCTTTCGGCTCGATCGACAGCTGCTCCGCCTCAACGGCCTGGCTAGTGTGATCAGGTGACAGAATTCAGCGTTCTCGACGACAGGGCCGACTGGCAGCAGGACTTGGAGCGGCGGTTACGCGCCTCGTACGCGGCGGCCGGGATCGGGCTGCCCGCCGCGGAGCAGATGCTCGACGGTGTGCGGGAGGGCATCGGCGACTGGACCGTCGCCGTGATCACGGACGCCGGGGCCAGGGTGGGCCACGTCGCCGTGGCCGTGGGCGACGACAACGGTCTGCTCGCGGGCCGGATCGGCGACCTGCACATCGACGCGCCGCACGCCGGCGGCGGGTACGGGCGGGCCGCCCGGGACTGGGCCGAGGGATGGTGCGCGGAGCGCGGAGCGGCCCGCATCGGCGTACGGCTCACCGAGCCCGCCGGTGAGCTGTTCGCCACGTACGACGTACGCGGCCAGGTCCGGGCACGGCTGCTCGGCTCCCCGCCGGAACCCGTCGGCGAGGTCACGGCCCGGCCGATGACGCAGGGCGAGTTCCCCGAGTGGCTCGCCTCCGAGAAGGCCTCCTACGCCGGCGACATCATCCGGGCCGGAACCCTGAGTCACGAGGAGGCCCTGCGCAAGTCCGACCGCGACTTCGCGGATCTGCTCCCCGAGGGCCTGGCCACGCCCGACCACACGCTCCTGGTGCTGGAGGCGGCGGGCGAACCCATCGGCACCGGCTGGCTGAAGCACCGGCATCTGCCGGGGGTCACGTACGGCTACGGGCTGCACGTCCAGGAGCGGTTCCGCGGCAAGGGGTACGGCCGGGCGGCGATGGCGGCCGGTGAAGGGGCGACGCTCGCGGCCGGCGACTCGACGCTGATGTTCACGGTGTGGGGCGGCAACGAGGTGGCCATGAATCTGTACACGAGCGCCGGTTACCGGGTCGTGGAGGAGGTGCGCTACCTCGCCCTTCCGCGCCCCGCCGCCTGAGCGGCACGGCCGGGCGGCGGGCCCACGGCGCACGCACGATGGGCCCGCTCCGCGCGCGCTCTACTCCGTGGGCTCGATCCCCGCCCGCAGCAGACCGTAGGTGTACGCGTCCTCCAGCGCCTGCCAGGACGCGGCGATGACGTTCTCCGCGACGCCCACGGTCGCCCAGTCGCCGGTGCCGTCGCCGGTGGTGATGAGGACGCGGGTGGTGGACTCGGTGCCGGTGCGGCCTTCGAGGATGCGGACCTTGTAGTCGATCAGCTCCAGCTTGGCGAGCTGCGGGTAGATCCGTTCCAGGGCGACCCGCAGCGCCCGGTCCAGGGCGTTGACCGGGCCGTTGCCCTCGGCGGTGGCGACGATCCGCTCGCCCTTGGCCCAGAGCTTCACGGTCGCCTCGTTGGCGTGCGTGCCGTCGGGGCGGTCCTCGACGATGGCGCGCCAGGACTCGGTGCGGAAGTAGCGGCGTACCCGGCCCTCGGCCTCGGCGCGCAGCAGCAGTTCGAAGGAGGCGTCGGCGGCCTCGTAGGTGTAGCCCTTGAGCTCGCGTTCCTTGACCCGCTCGACGACGCGGCCGACGAGCTCGCGGTCGCCGCCGAGGTCGATGCCGAGCTCCTTGCCCTTGAGCTCGATGGAGGCGCGGCCCGCCATGTCGGAGACCAGCATCCGCATGGTGTTGCCGACCAGGGCGGGATCGATGTGCTGGTAGAGGTCGGGGTCGACCTTGATCGCGGAGGCATGCAGTCCGGCCTTGTGGGCGAAGGCGGAGACACCCACATAGGGCTGGTGGGTGGAGGGGGTCAGATTGACGACCTCGGCGATGGCGTGCGAGACGCGGGTCATGTCGGCGAGCGCGCCCTCGGGCAGGACGGTCTTGCCGTACTTGAGCTCCAGGGCGGCGACGACCGGGAAGAGGTTGGCGTTGCCGACCCGTTCGCCGTAGCCGTTGGCGGTGCACTGGACGTGGGTGGCACCCGCGTCGACGGCGGCGAGGGTGTTGGCGACCGCGCAGCCGGTGTCGTCCTGGGCGTGGATGCCGAGCCGGGCGCCGGTGTCGGCGAGCACCGTGGAGACCACGGCCTGGACCTGGGCGGGGAGCATGCCGCCGTTGGTGTCGCAGAGGATGACGACATCGGCGCCGGCCTCGGAGGCGGCGCGGACGACGGCCTTGGCGTACTCGGGGTTGGCGCGGTAGCCGTCGAAGAAGTGCTCGCAGTCCACGAAGACCCGGCGGCCCTGCTCACGGAGGTAGGAGACGGTGTCGACGACCATCTCCAGGTTCTCTTCGAGGGTGGTGCGCAGCGCGAGTTCCACATGGCGGTCGTGGGACTTGGCGACCAGGGTGATCACCGGGGCGCCGGACGCCAGCAACGCCTTGACCTGGGGGTCCTCGGCGGCCTTGCCACCGGCCCGGCGGGTCGCGCCGAAGGCGACCAGCTCGGCGTTCTTGAACTCGATCTCCTGCTGGGCGCGGGCGAAGAACTCGGTGTCGCGGGGGTTGGCACCGGGCCAGCCGCCCTCGATGAAGCCCACGCCGAAGTTGTCCAGGTGCCGGGCAATGGTGAGCTTGTCCGCGACCGTCAGGTTGATGCCTTCACGCTGGGCCCCGTCGCGCAGTGTGGTGTCGAAGACATGGAAACTGTCGTCGGTGGCCTTGGCCTTGGTGGTCATGCTGGTCTGACTCCTGTCGGATGAGCGGATCCGGACGATCTGGCTCCACTTGCCCCCATCATCCCGTGCGCGCCTCGCTCCGGCCGAGGTGAGGGCCGGAAAACGAAAAAACCCCTCGCGGGTGCGAGAGGTCTGCGCGCGGGTCTGGGGCACGATGGCCGTGCCGCACATGGTGGTGCGGGACGGTCACTGCGGACCGGCGCGCCTGCTGCCGATAATCATGGCGAACGAGGGCACGGAAGCAGTCTTGCACAGCGCCGCCTCCGTGCCCCGCCCCGTCTCAGGATGCGGGCGTGACGCTGGTCGCCCCGGACGGCTCCGCGCTCGGCCGGTCCGCGTCCCGGGCACCGACCCGGCCCAGGTCGATGTCGCGGGTCTCGCGCATGGTCAGGTAGACGACCAGGGAGACCGCCGCGCAGCCCGCCACGTACCAGTAGAAGCCGGACTCGATGCCCGCCTTCTTGAACCAGAGCGCCACGTACTCGGCGGTGCCGCCGAAGAGCGCGTTGGCGAGGGCGTACGGGAGGGCGACGCCCAGGGCGCGGATGCCGGTCGGGAAGAGCTCCGCCTTCACACAGGCGTTGATCGAGGTGTACCCGGTGACGACGACCAGGGCGAGCAGCGCCAGGCCGAAGGCGGGCCAGAAGGTGCCCGCGTGCTTGAGCATCGTCATGATCGGCACGGTCAGGAAGGTGGAGCCGACGGCGAAGGTGATCAGCAGCGGGCGGCGGCCGATCCGGTCGGAGACCATGCCCGCCAGCGGCTGGATGCACATGAAGACGAACAGCGCGCAGAAGCTGACGAGCGAGGCGGTGGGCTTGTCCATGCCCGCGCTCGTGGAGAGGAACTTGGAGAGATAGGTCGTGTACGTGTAATAGGCGACGGTTCCGCCCATGGTCAGCGCCATCACCAGGAACGCCTCGCGCCGGTGCCGCCACAGCGCCTTCAGGGTGCCGCGGTCCTCCTGGCCGGCGGCGCCGGACTCCGCGTACACCTCGGTCTCCAGCATCGAGCGGCGCAGATAGAAGACGATCGCGGCGCCGAGCGCGCCGACGACGAACGGGATGCGCCAGCCCCAGCTGTGCAGGGCCGCCTCGGACATGTTGCGCTGGAGGACGATCTGGAGGCCGAGGCCGACCAGCTGCCCCGCGGTCATGGACACGTACTGGAAGCTGGAGGCGAAGCCGCGCCGGTCGGGGGCGGAGGCCTCGGTGAGGTACGTGGCGCTGGCGGCGTACTCGCCGCCGACGGACAGGCCCTGGAGCAGCCGGGCCACCAGCAGGACGGCGACGCCGCCGTACCCCGCGACGTCGTACGTCGGCGCGATGGCGATGAGGATCGCGGAGGCCGACATCAGCGTGACGGTGAGGGTGAGTGCCGCCTTGCGGCCCTTGCGGTCGCCGATCCGGCCGAGCAGCCAGCCGCCGACCGGCCGCATGAAGAAACCGACGGCGAAGATGCCCATGGTGTTCATGAGATTGGCGGTCTCATTGCCTTCGGGGAAGAACGAATCCGCGAAGTAGACCGCGAAGGTCGCGTACACGAACCAGTCGAACCACTCGACCATGTTGCCGGCCGAGCCGACCCAGATTTTCTTCCACTGCTCTCGTCCCATGGTCCGTCACCGTGCCCGAACAGCCGGGACCGGAACAAGGGCGCAATGCGCAACGATCGCGCGTACTTACGTGCGTTTCGTTCACGGCTCCGCGCCCGCTACCGGACGGTGAGCGACTCCTCGATGAACTCCCCGACCTGCGCGAGGACTTGGGGGCGTCCGGTGCCGGGGAGGCCGACCGCGACATGGACGCTGAAGCCGTCGAGCAGGGCGCGCAGCCGGGTCGCGTACCGTTCCGCGTCGACCGGGCGGAACTCCCCGGCCGCCGCGCCCCCGGCCAGCAGGGCCACCAGGTCGCGGTGCCAGGCGGCCTCGACGGCGGCCTGGCGGGCGCGCGCGTCGTCGTCCGCGTTCCGCGCGCGGTTCCACACCTCCAGCCAGAGCGTCCAGTGCGGATCGCGGTGGCCGTCGGGGAGGTACAGGTCGATGTATCCGTCGAGCCGTTCGCGGGCCGTGCCCGGCCCGGCCAGCAGGGCGCGCCGCTCCGCGCCGAGCCGTCCCTCGCTCCACTCCAGGGTCTGGAGCAGCAGCTCGTCCTTGGTGCGGAAGTAGTAGAGGAGGTGTCCGCTGCTCATGCCGACCTCGCGGCCGAGTCCGGCCATGGTGAGGCCGTCGAGCCCCCGTTCGGCGATGGTGGCCATGACGGCGGCCAGCAGTTCCTCGCGGGGCGGGGCGGTGTTACGACGGCGTGGCGCGGGGGGCACGGTTCATACCTTCGGCTGCTGCTGCGTGATGCAGTGGATGCCTCCACCGCCGGCAAAGATCGTACGGGCATCGACGAGCGTCACCGTACGGTCGGGGAACAGCTCGCCGAAGATGGCCGCCGCCTCCTTGTCGCGCGGGTCGTCGAAGGCGCAGAGGACCACACCGCCGTTGCAGAGGTAGTGGTTGATGTAGGAGTAGTCGACCCACTCCCCGTCCGCCTTCAGCACGGTGGGCGCCGGGACCTCCACGACCTCCAGGGAGCGGCCCCGTGCGTCGGTGGCCTCGCGCAGGATCCGCACTATCTCGCGGGTGATCTCGTGGTCGGGGTGGGCCGGGTCCGGCTGGACATGGGCGACGACGGTGCCGGGGCGGGCGAAGGCGGCGACGATGTCGACATGGCCGAGGGTGCCGTACGTGCCGTAGTCGCCGGCCAGTCCGCGCGGCAGCCAGATCACCTTCTCGGTGCCGAGCAGGGCGTGGACCTCGGCCTCGACCTGTTCGCGGGTCCAGTCGGGGTTGCGCTCCTTGCCGAGCTGGACGGTCTCGGTGAGCAGGACGGTCCCCTCGCCGTCCACATGGATGGCGCCGCCCTCGTTGACCAGCTTCGAGCTGTGCACGGGGACGCCGGCGAGCCCGGCGACGGAGCGGGCGATGTGCTGGTCGTGCTCCCAGCGGGCCCAGCCCTGGGCACCCCAGCCGTTGAACGTCCAGTCGACGGCGGCCAGTCGCTGTCCGTCGGTGACGAAGGTGGGGCCGATGTCCCGCATCCAGGCGTCGTCCAGGGGGCGGACGGCGAGCTCGACGTCCGGGCCGAGGAGTTCGCGGGCGCCGTCCTCCTGGCCGGGGCCGACGACCATCGTGACGGGTTCGTAGCGGCGCACGGCGCGGGCGACGGTGGCCCAGGCGGCGCGGGCCTCGTCCAGTTCGGCGTCGGTGCCGAAGGTGGGGTTGGGGCCGGGCCAGGCCATCCAGGTGCGTTCGTGCGGGGCCCACTCGGGCGGCATGCGGAAGGTCACGGGGGTCCTCAGAGGAAGTAGAGACGGTTCAGGGAGACGGAGTCGGCGGGCTCGGAGCGCAGCGGGTCGCCGTCCAGGGTGACCAGACCGCTGCGGGCGTCCACGGCGACCTCTCCGGTGCGGGAGTTGTGGATCAGATCGCCGGGGCCGATGCCCCGGGTGCCGCGCACGCCGACGCGGCGGCGTCGGGTGGGCATCGAGTCCGCGCCGAGCTGGGTCGCCGCCTGCGAGACGAAGGCCACGGAGAGGTCGGCGGCGGTGGCTCCGTACGCCCCGAACTGCGGTCCGAGGATGAGGGGTTCGCAGGTGTCGGTGGCGGCGTTCGGGTCGCCCGTGACCCCGTACGCGGGGAAGCCGGACTTCAGGACGAGCTGGGGCTTCGCGCCGAAGAACTCGGGCCGCCACAGCACGATGTCGGCGAGCTTGCCGGTCTCGATGGAGCCGATCTCGTGCGCGAGGCCGTGGGCGATGGCGGGGTTGATGGTGAGCTTGGCGATGTAGCGCAGCACCCGGGCGTTGTCGTCCGCGGGGCCGTCGCCGTCCATCGGGCCGAGCTCGGCCTTCATCTTCCCGGCCATGGCGAAGGTGCGGCGCACCGTCTCGCCGGCCCGCCCCATGCCCTGCGCGTCGGAGGAGGTGATGCCGATGGCCCCCAGGTCGTGCAGCACGTCCTCGGCGCCCATCGTCCCGGCGCGGATGCGGTCGCGGGCCATGGCGGCGTCGCCCGGCAGGTCGGTCTTGAGGTCGTGGACGGAGACGATCATCCCGTAGTGCTCGGCGACCGCGTCCCGGCCGAAGGGCAGCGTCGGGTTGGTGGACGAGCCGATGACGTTCTCGACGCCCGCCATCTTGAGGACGTTGGGGACGTGTCCGCCGCCGCAGCCCTCGATGTGGAAGGCGTGGATCGTACGGCCCTCCAGGACGCGCAGGGTGTCCTCGACCGACAGGCACTCGTTCAGCCCGTCGCTGTGCAGGGCGACCTGGACGTCGTGCTCCTCGGCGACCCGCAGCGCGGTGTCCAGGGCGCGGGTGTGGGCGCCCATGTCCTCGTGGACCTTGAAGCCGCAGGCCCCGCCCTCCGCGAGCGCTTCGACCAGCGGGGCCTGGTGGGAGGAGGAACCCCGGCCCAGGAAGCCGATGTTGACCGGCCAGGCGTCGAAGGCGCTGAAGGCGTGGCGCAGCGCCCAGGGCGAGTTGACGCCGACGCCCCAGACCGGGCCGAACTCCTGGCCGATGATCGTGGTGACGCCGGAGGCCAGGGACGCCTCCATGATCCGGGGCGAGAGCAGGTGGACATGGGTGTCGACGGCGCCCGCCGTCGCGATCATCCCCTCGCCGGAGACGATGGTGGTGCCCGTGCCGACGACGACGTCCACGCCGTCCAGGGTGTCCGGGTTGCCGGCCCGGCCGATCGACGCGATCCGGCCCTCGCGGATCCCGATGGACACCTTGCGGATGCCCTGCACGGCGTCGATGACCAGCACATTGCTGATGACGACGTCGCAGGTGTCGCGGACCGCGGCGGCCTTGAGGTGCAGCCCGTCGCGGGCGGTCTTGCCGAATCCGGCGAGGAACTCCTCGCCGTACCGCTGTGCGTCGGACTCGACGCGGACGGTCAGCCCGGAGTCGCCGAGCCTGACCCGGTCCCCGGCGCGCGGGCCGTGCACGGAGGCGTACTCGTACGGATCGATGCTCATCGTTCAGCTCCCAGGTATCCACAGGCCGCGGCGCGCCGCAGGGCCTCTTCGCGCGTGCCGGGGGCGTCCAGCGGCCCGTCGACCAGGCCCGCGAAGCCGATCGCGATCCGCTCGCCGCCGATGGGGACCAGACCCACGTCGACGGATTCGCCGGGCCCGAACCGGACGGAGGACCCGGCAGGGACGCAGAGCCGCATCCCGTAGGCGGCACCGCGGTCGAAGTCGAGCCGGGGGTTGGCCTCGAAGAAGTGGAAGTGCGAGGTCACGGAGACCGGCACGGTCGCGGTGTTGTGGACGGTCAGCCGTACGGCGGGCTCCGGCTCGGGTGTGGCGGGTCCGGGGAGGACGGCCCCGGGCGCCTCGTCGCCCAGCCCGTCGCCGAGCGGCCGGGAGACCACGGCGAGCCGCGAGCCGTCGTCGAAGACGGCCTCCACATGGACCTCGGTGACGACGTCGGCGACGCCCGGCAGCACGTCGTCGGGGCCGAGCACGGACCGTGCGGCCTCGATGGCCTCGGCCAGCCTGCGCCCGTCCCGGGCGGCCTCGCAGACCGTGTCCGCGATCAGCGCGGTCGCCTCGGGGACATTGAGCTTGAGTCCCCGGGCGCGGCGGGCCCTGGCCAGCTCGGCGGCGCCGAAGAGCAGTAGCCGGTCACGTTCCGTCGGAGTCAGTCGCATGTCTCCACACCTCTCGACCTCTCACTTGGAGCAACACTCTAACCCGCGGTTAGAGCGGCGCTCTAAGTATGTGAGAAGGCGCACTCCGGACGGCTGCGGGAGAGCAGGTCCCGGTGGGATGCCGCCGTCCGGACATACGAAAGCCGCGCCCGGCGGGAGCGGGCGCGGCTTTTCGTACTACGGGTCTTTCGTACCTACAGGTCTTTCGTACCTACGGGTTCCGGGCCGACGATCCGGCTCCGGTCCGCAGGAAGGAACCTTTAACCGAGGGGGTGCATCCAGCCGTGGGTGTCCTCGGCGACGCCGCGCTGGATGTCGAGCAGGCGCTCGCGCAGCTTCATCGTGACCTCGCCGGGCGTGCCGTCGCCCTGGAGCCACTCGGCGCCCTCGCACTTGACGGTGCCGACGGGCGTGATGACGGCGGCGGTGCCGCAGGCGAAGACCTCGGTGAGGCTGCCGTTCGCGCTGTCCTCGCGCCACTGGTCGATGGAGACGCGCCCCTCCTCGGACTCGTAGCCGAGGTCGCGGGCGACCTTGAGCAGCGAGTCACGGGTGACCCCGGCGAGCAGCGAGCCGGTCAGGGTCGGGGTGACGATCTTGTTTCCGTACACGAAGTACAGGTTCATGCCGCCGAGCTCCTCGACCCACTTGTGCTCGACCGCGTCGAGGTAGGCGACCTGGTCGCAGCCCTTCTCGGTGGCCTCGGCCTGGGCGAGGAGGGACGCGGCGTAGTTGCCGCCGGTCTTGGCGTCGCCCAGGCCGCCGGGGACGGCGCGCACCCGGTTCTCGGAGAGCCAGATCGAGACCGGCTTCACGCCGCCGGGGAAGTACGCGCCGGCGGGCGAGGCGATCACCAGGAACAGGTACTCGTTGGAGGGCCGCACCCCGAGACCGATCTCGGTCGCGATCATGAACGGGCGCAGGTAGAGGGACTCCTCGCCGCCGTGCGCCGGGACCCACGCCTCGTCCTGCTTGACCAGTGCGTCGCAGGCCGCGATGAACGTCTCGACGGGCAGCTCGGGCATGGCCAGCCGACGGGCGGAGCCCTGGAAGCGCTTGGCGTTGGCCTCGGGGCGGAAGGTGGCGACCGAGCCGTCGGGCTGGCGGTACGCCTTGAGTCCCTCGAAGATCTCCTGCGCGTAGTGCAGGGTCATGTTGGCGGGGTCGATCGAGAGCGGTCCGTACGGCACGAGCTGGGCGTCGTGCCAGCCACGGCCCTCGGTCCACTTGATGGTCACCATGTGATCGGTGAAGTGGCGGCCGAATCCGGGGTTGACCATGCTCGCCTCGCGCTCCGCGTCGGACAGCGGGTTCGAGGAGGGCTTGAGCTCGATCGTGAGCGTCGTCATGAGTGCGTGTCCTTCACCGTTGTGTGTGTGGGACCGCACGCGCGCCGCTCCTGTCAGACAGGTGCTAGGACGTCCGAGTTCTGTCGCGAGTCACGGCCCCGTTCGATTATCGCTCTCGGGTGGCCGTGCACGAAACGACGCGTATGCGGTCCAGTGGTCGATGGTCGCACCCGGGGCCGCACAAGGTGAAGCCGCCGGGTGCGGCTGCTACCCGGCGGCTTTGAAACGGAGTCGTCGGGTCAGTTCGCTACGCGTACCGCGAGCGCGTCGCCGATCTGTTCGGTCGTACGGCGCGCCGCACCGTCGCGCTCCGCGAGGTCGGCGGAGACGGCGTCCTCGATGCGCGCGGCCTCGGACTCGTGGCCGAGGTGGCGCAGCAGGAGGGCGACGGAGAGGACCGTGGCGGTCGGGTCGGCCTTGCCCTGGCCCGCGATGTCGGGGGCGGAGCCGTGGACCGGCTCGAACATCGACGGGAAGGTGCCCGTCGGGTTGATGTTGCCGGACGCGGCCAGGCCGATGCCGCCGGTCACGGCAGCGGCGAGGTCGGTGAGGATGTCACCGAAGAGGTTGTCGGTGACGATGACGTCGAAGCGCTCCGGCTGGGTGACGAAGAAGATCGTCGCGGCGTCGACGTGCAGATAGTCGGTGGTGACCTCGGGGTACTCGGTCGCGACCTTGTCGAAGATGTTCTTCCACATGTGGCCGGCGTACACGAGGACGTTGTTCTTGTGCACCAGCGTCAGCTTCTTGCGCGGGCGGGCGTTCGCCCGCTCGAACGCGTCACGGACGACGCGCTCGACGCCGTACGCGGTGTTGACGCTGACCTCGGTGGCGACCTCGGCCGGCGTACCGGTGCGCAGCGAACCGCCGTTGCCCGTGTACGGGCCCTCGGTGCCCTCGCGGACGACGACGAAATCGATGTCCGGGCGGCCGGCCAGCGGGGTCGCGGTGTTCGGGAACAGCTTCGACGGCCGCAGGTTGATGAAGTGGTCGAAGGCGAACCGCAGCTTCAGCAGGAGCCCGCGCTCCAGGACGCCCGACGGCACGGAGGGGTCACCGATCGCGCCGAGCAGGATGGCGTCGTGCCCCTTGAGGGCTTCGAGCTCCGCGTCCGGGAGGGTTTCGCCGGTGCGGTGCCAGCGCTGGGCACCAAGGTCGTACTCCTTGGTCTCCAGCTTCACATCCTGCGGGAGAACAGCCCTGAGGACCTTGAGGCCCTGGGCCACGACCTCCTGGCCGATACCGTCACCGGGGATCACTGCGAGATTGATGCTGCGAGACATGTCCGCACCCTACTGCGCGTCCCACCCCATGACATGCAGCGTCCACCATACGGACAGATGGGGAGCTGTACGTGTACCGTTCACCTATTCGACGGTACGGCGTCAGGCAACAGGTGGATGTTCTGCTTCATGGACATCCCCCGTTTCGGAATCCCCGAGAAGCTCGCCGACCGCATGAGCATGGCAGAGCAGCACGACTATCTGCGGGCCCGGCTGACCCGGCGCGGCGTGCTGCGTACGAGCGTGGCGACCGCCGCGGTCGCCGGCGCAGGTCTCGCCGCCTCGCCCGCCTACGCCGCGCCCACCACGCTCACCTCGCGCCGCACCTCCACCCATGTGGACGGCTCGCTGGTGGCGCCGTTCGGCCGGCACCTGGCCTACGGCGCCGACCCGCGCACGCAGATGGCGGTCTCCTGGCAGGTCCCGTTCGCCGTGAGGCGGCCGTACATCCGGATCGGCCACAAGCCGTGGGCGCTGAGCCGCCGGATCGACGCCGAGGTGCGACACCTCACCACCCCCGAGCTGAACGGCGGCAAGATCGCGGCCGCCGAGCAGTTCTACGTGCACGCGAGCCTGGAGCGCCTCCAGCCCGGCACGACGTACTACTACGGCGTCGGCCACGACGGCTTCGACCCCGCCGACACCCGCAACCTGGGCACGCTCGGCACCTTCACCACCGCGCCCTCGCGCGCCGAGGCCTTCACCTTCACCGCCTTCGGCGACCAGGGCGTCAGCTACCACGCGCTCGGCAACGACCAGCTGATCCTGGGCCAGAACCCGGCGTTCCACCTGCACGCGGGCGACATCTGCTACGCCGACCCGTCCGGCTCCGGGCAGACCACCGACAGCTACGACGCCCGCACCTGGGACCAGTTCCTGGCGCAGACGGAGACCGTGTCGAAGACCGTGCCGTGGATGGTCACCACCGGCAACCACGACATGGAGGCCTGGTACTCGCCGGACGGCTACGGCGGCCAGAACGCCCGCTGGACGCTGCCCGACAACGGCCCGGACCCGGTGAACCAGCCCGGCGCGTACTCGTTCGTGCACGGCAATGTGGGGGTCGTCGCCCTCGACGCCAATGACGTCTCGTACGAGATCCCGGCCAACTTCGGGATCAGTGAAGGCCGGCAGACCCGCTGGCTGGACCGGCGTCTCGGTGAGCTGCGGGCCCGGCACGACATCGACTTCGTGGTGGTCTTCTTCCACCACTGCGCCTTCTCGACGACCAATGCGCACGCCTCCGACGGCGGGGTGCGCGACGCATGGGTACCGCTTTTCGAGAAGCACCAGGTGGACCTGGTCATCAACGGCCACAACCACGTCTACGAGCGCACCGACGCGATCCTGAAGAACACCGTCCGGCGCCAGGTGCCGATCGGCGAGCGCACCGATCCCACGCGGGACGGCATCGTGTACGTCACCGCGGGCGGCGCGGGCAAGGCGCTGTACAACTTCCCGGCCCCGGACACCTACGAGGGGCATGTCGTCGACCGGGACAGCGTGAACACGTACCACGTGGTCAAGGGCGGCGGGAAGGCGGCCGAGACCGTGGAGTGGTCCCGGGTGCGCTACACCGGCTTCTCGTTCCTGGCCGTGGAGGTGCTGCCCGGCCGGCACGCCCGGATGAAGGTCACCGCGCTCGCCGAGTCGGGCGAGCGCATCGACCACTTCGAGATCAGCCGGGGCTGACCGGACCGGTCCTCAGTGACCGGTGGAGCCGCCGTTGTCCCTGCGGTCGAGGGCACGCTGGAGGGCGGCGGCGGCATTCCGGCGCTCCGACTCGGTCGGGCGGTGGGCGTGACGGACACGGCGGACAGTCGTCTGGACCATGATGGATCGACTCCTTGAGATCGCGAGGACTTCGAGATCGAAGATCGTGAAGATGATTTCGAGATCGGGATTCCGAGATCGGGATTTCGAGGCGCCGGAAGGGCGGGGAGCGGGCGCCGCAGGGGTTGCCTGCACAGGGGCGCGTACTCACGACCGCCAGTCGCTGGATCTAGCGTGACGTTCGGCTTCTACAAAGCTAGGGCAGCCCGGCCGTTCTGTCTCCACAATTACTCGGACTTCCTACTATCTGAGACGGAGGTTTGACGGTGCCCGCCCGCGCCCCCCGCACAAGAACCCCGGTTTCCGGCGATCGCACCTGGTCAGAGGCGGTGTGACAGCCGACGGACCATCTTCGGAGCTTCCTGGGAGCGGTTGTCGTCCACCTCACATCCGTCATCCCGACGGACGAGGACCGGTGTCCAGGAGCAGGCGTCCCGGAGCCGGCGCGCAGTACCCGGCCGTCCGTCCGCCCGCCCGCCCGGTGTCCGGTACACAGGACCGCCAGCTGATGCGCCCCGGCCTCATGGGCACCACGGCCGGCAGCTACTCAGTCGTAGATGAGTAGCTGCCACGTGTCGAAAGACTGTGCGTCGCACGAGAGTTGGCCCCATGAACGGCCTCTACGCTCTCAAGCCCTGGTATGCGGACCAGCTCTCCGGTGTCCGCGCCTCGCTGGTCCGCCACGAGGTGTCGCCCGACACCCTCACCGCGGCCGGTGTGGTCGCGGCGGCCGGTGCCGCCGCCGCGCTGGCCTGGCTGCCCGCCGGTCCGGCCGCCGCCCTGCCGGTCGCCCTGCTGCTCGCGGCCCGGCTCGCCTTCGCCAACCTGGACGGCGCGCTGGCCCGCGACACCGGCCGGACGACCCGGCGCGGCGCGGTGCTCAACGAACTCGGCGACCGGGTGGCGGACCTGGTCGTGCTGGCCGGATTCCTGGCGCTCGCACCGCTCTGGCTGGTGGCGGTGGCCGGGCTCGCCGCGACGCTGCCGTCCTGGGTGTCGCTGGCCGGGGCGGCGGCGGGCGCACCCCGGCGCAACGGCGGCCCGGTCGGCAAGACCGAGCGCTGCCTCCTGGTCGTGATCGCGGCGGCGAGCGGCTGGACGGTCCCCGTCCTGACCGTGATCGCCGCCGGTTCGCTGCTCACCGCGGCGCTCCGGCTGGCGGGCCTGTGGCGGGAGCTGGCATGAGCGCCGTACTGATCGCCGAGGAGGCCGCGGCGCGGGCCGTGCCGCTGGTCGCGGGGGTGCTGGGGGCGGGCGGTGTCGCCGTCGCCGTACTGCCGTCGAAGGTCCGGATGCGGGCCGAGCTGCGCAGGCGGTGGCGGACCTGGGCGCTGGTGGCACCGGTCTTCCTGGGGGCGTACTTCCTGGGCGGCGGCGGGACCTTCGTGCTGGCCGCGGGGCTCGGGGTGGTGGCGGCGGGCGAGTTCGCGCGGATGGCGGGGCTGCGCCGGGGTGACCTCGGGGTGCTCGTGGCGGCCTCGGTGGCGCTCCCCGCGCTGGCCTGGGCGGCGCCGCAGGTCCTCGATATCCGGGCGGCCGCACTGCTGCTGATCGCGGCCGCGCTGGTGCCGGTGCTGGACGGTGACGACCGGACGGGCTTCACCCGTACCGCGCGTACCGCCTTCGGGCTGCTGTGGATCCCGGTCGCCCTGACCGGTCTGGTGACGCTCGGGAACACCGGTGTCGTGGTGGGCCTCGCGGTGGCGCTCGGCGATGTCGGCGCGTGGTGCGGCGGTACGGCGCTGGGCCGCCGGGGCCCGCTCGCCCGGCCGCTGTCGCCGCTCTCTCCCAACAAGACCTGGGCGGGGGTGCTCGGCGCGGCGGCGGCGACGGCCCTGCCGCTGCTGGTGCTCGGCGCGTTCGCGTTCCCGCTGTGGGCCGCGGTGCTCGGCGGCTGCGTCCTCGGTGACCTGGTCGAATCGATGGTCAAGCGCGAGTCGGGGGTGAAGGACGCGGGCAGCTGGCTGCCCGGCTTCGGCGGCCTCCTCGACCGGATCGACTCCCTGCTGGTGGCCCTTCTCCTGGCGATGGTGATGACATGACCCGCACCCTTCCGCGCGTTCGCGACCGGATCGCGCTGCCCGCCCGGTCCCGGTTCGCCGCCGCGCTCCGGCGCGGCCTGTGGTGGGGCGTCCTCAGCCTCACCGGCGGGGTGGAGCGGCGCGGCCGGCTGCCGCGCGGCGGCTGCGTCGTCGTCGCCAACCACTCCTCGCACGCGGACACGGCGGCGCTGCTCGCCGCGCTCGACGCCCGGCACACCCCGGCGATCGGCGCGGCGGCCGACTACTGGTTCGCCTCGCCGTGGCGGCGCCGGATCTGCCGCAGGCTCGCGGCCGGATTCCCGGTCCGGCGCAGCGGCGGCGGCATGGACGACCTGCTGTCCATGGCGGACGAGCTGCGCTCCGGCCGGGCGGTCGTGCTGTTCCCGGAGGGGACCCGGGGCAAGGACGGCGAGCTGGGCTCCTTCCACCGCGGCGCGCTGGTCCTGGCCGAGCGGGCCGGGGTGCCGGTCGTGCCGGTGGGGATCGCGGGCACGGACCGGCTCCTGCCCAAGCACGGCCGACTGCGCTCGGCGCTGGTGCGGGTGTCGATCGGCGGCCCGCTGCCGTCGACGACCGGGCCCCGGGAGGCCCGCGACGCGGTGGTCGCGCTGCACGCGCGTACCGTCGCCGAGCCGCTGAAGGATTCGGCCACGCGGCGCCGGGTGGCCTCGGTCGTCACCTCCCGCTGGGGTGTTCCGCTGGCGTTCTGCTGGGGCCTGGCGGAGGCGCTGAGCTGGCCGCTGATGCCGGAGCTGCTGCTGGCCGCGGTCTGTGTGGCGGTGCCGCGGTCGGCGCTGCGGATGTCGCTGGGCGCGCTGTGCGGCAGCCTGGCCGGTGGTCTGCTCGCCCTTCAGCTGGCCGCCGCGGGCGTCCATCCGCCCGCCCCGCTGACCACCGAGCGGATGCGGGCCGAGGTCCGCTCCGAGCTCGCCGCGGAGGGCGCTTCCGCGGTGCGGCACCAGCCGTGGAACGGCATTCCGTTCAAGGTGTACGGGGCGGAGGCGGGCCGCGCCGGGGTCCCCCCGCTCGACTGGCTCGCCGCGTCGGCGACGGCACGGGGATCCCGGACGCTCACCGTGGGGCTCGGCTTCGCCGCCTTCGGGCTGCTGATGCGGCGGCACCGCCGCCGGTACGGCCAGTACCTGGTCCTGCTGGGCGGCGGGTTCGCGGCGGGGCTCTCGCTGATCGTCGCGGGCTGGGCCTGACCGGACACCGACGCCGGCGTACCGGTTCTGTCCGAGGATGCCCTGGTCCGGACCGATGGTCGCCCGCCACACTGCCGACATGTCCGAGACCACAGCCGTAACCCCGCAGTGGACGCCCACCCATGGCGCGCCCTACCAGCCGGTCCCCTACCGTCCCGCACGCATCGCGGCGGAGGAGTCGCTCGCGCGTGCCGCCCGGTTGCGGGAGCGGATGGGCGAGCGCAGGACCGTACGCCGGTTTTCGGCCGATCCCGTTCCCGAGCAGGTCGTGAGGGACGCGATCGCCTGTGCCGCGACCGCCCCGTCCGGCGCGCATCAGCAGCCGTGGACCTTCGTCCTGGTCAAGGACCCGGAGGTGCGCCGGCGTATCCGTGAGGCGGCCGAGCACGAGGAGCGCGTCAGTTACGACGGCCGGCTCGGCGAGGAGTGGCTGGCGGCGCTGCGCCCGCTGGGCACGGATGCCGTCAAGACCCATATGACGGACGCCCCGGCCCTGGTCGTGGTGTTCCAGCAGCGGTACTGGGTGGGCGAGGACGGCGCCCGGCGCAAGCACTACTACGTCGACGAGTCGGTCGGGATCGCCGTCGGGATGCTGCTCTCGGCCCTGCATCTGTCCGGCCTGGCGGCGCTGATCCACACGCCGAGCCCGATGCGGTTCCTGCGCGAGGTGCTGGACCGCCCGGAGAACGAGAAGGCGTTCGCGGTGATCCCGGTCGGATATCCGGCCGACGACTGCGAGGTGCCCGGTCTGGTGCGCAAGTCGCTGGACCAGGTGCTCGTGGAGATCTGAACCCCGGCCGGACCCGCGCGGCCGGCCCCGGAATGGAAACCGCCTCCCGGCCGGCAGGGGAACCGGGCGGGAGGCGGAATTCGTGGCGGGGCGCCGGGGTGGTGCGCCCCGAAGGGTGTCAGCCCTGGTGGGGGTAGGTGTAGTCGGTCGGCGGAACCAGCGTCTCCTTGATGGCCCGGGTCAGGGTCCAGCGCTGCAGGTTCTGCGGGGCGCCCGCCTTGTCGTTGGTGCCCGAGGCACGGCCGCCGCCGAAGGGCTGCTGGCCGACGACGGCACCGGTCGACTTGTCGTTGATGTAGAAGTTGCCCGCGGCGTACCGCAGCTTCTCCATCGTGTACGCGGCCGCGGCGCGGTCGTTCGCGATGACGGAGCCGGTCAGCGCGTAGTCGGAGACCGACTCCATCTGCGCCAGCATCTCGTCGTACGTGTCGTCCTCGTAGACGTGCACGGCGAGGATCGGGCCGAAGTACTCGGTCGTGAAGACCTCGTTGGCCGGGTCGGCGCACTCGATGACGGTCGGGCGGACGAAGTAGCCCACCGAGTCGTCGTACGTGCCGCCCGCGACGATCGTGCAGGACGGGTCGGCCTTCGCACGGTCGATCGCGGCCTTGTTCTTGGCGAACGAGCGCTCGTCGATGACGGCGCCGATGAAGTTCGACAGATCGGTGACGTCACCCATGGTGATCGAGTCGACCTCGGCGGCGAACTTCTCCTTGAAACCGGAGTTCCAGATGGAGGCCGGGACGTACGCACGCGAGGAGGCCGAGCACTTCTGGCCCTGGTACTCGAAGGAGCCACGGGTCAGCGCGGTCTTCAGGACGGCGTGGTCGGCCGACGGGTGGGCGACGACGAAGTCCTTGCCACCGGTCTCACCGACGAGCCGCGGGTAGGTGCGGTAGTTGGCGATGTTGGTGCCGACCGTCTTCCACAGGTGCTGGAAGGTGGGGGTCGAGCCGGTGAAGTGGATACCGGCCAGGTCGCGGTGGTTCAGGGCCACCTCGGAGACGGCGATGCCGTCACCGGTCACCAGGTTGATGACGCCCTTGGGCAGACCGGCCTCCTCCAGGAGCTGCATCAGCAGCACGGCGGCGTGGGTCTGCGTCGGGGACGGCTTCCACACCACGACGTTGCCCATGAGGGCGGGGGCGGTGGGCAGGTTGCCCGCGATGGCCGTGAAGTTGAACGGCGTGATCGCGTAGACGAAGCCCTCCAGCGGGCGGTGGTCCATGCGGTTCCACACACCCGGCGAGTTGGCCGGGGGCTGCTCGGCCAGGATCTGGCGCGCGTAGTGCACGTTGAAGCGCCAGAAGTCGACGAGCTCGCAGGGGGTGTCGATCTCGGCCTGCTGCGCGGTCTTGGACTGGCCGAGCATCGTGGACGCGGCCAGCGTCTCGCGCCACGGGCCGGAGAGCAGCTCGGCGGCGCGCAGGATGATCGCGGCGCGGTCGTCGAAGGACATCGCGCGCCAGGCCGGGGCGGCGGCGAGCGCGGCGTCGATCGCGTCCTGCGCGTCCTTCTGCGTGGCATGGGCGAACGTACCGATGACGGCCTTGTGGTTGTGCGGCTGCACGACGTCGAAGCGCTCGCCGCCGCCCATCCGCTTCTCGCCACCGATGGTCATCGGGAGGTCGATCGGGTTCTCGGCGAGCTCCTTGAGCTTCACCTCCAGGCGGGCACGCTCCGGGGAGCCCGGGGCGTAGGAGTGGACCGGCTCGTTGACCGGCGCGGGGACCTGGGTCACAGCGTCCATGAGTTCCGTTGCTCCTTGGGTAGAGAGGTGGAGGGGGGCTCAGCCCTTGGTGAGGATGGAGCGGCCGAAGAACAGCAGGTTCGCCGGCTTCTCCGCGAGGCGGCGCATGAAGTAGCCGTACCAGTCGGTGCCGTACGCCGTGTAGACGCGCATCCGGTGGCCCTCGGCGGCGAGCCGGAGGTGTTCGTCGCTGCGGATGCCGTACAGCATCTGGAACTCGTACTCGTCCAGCTTGCGCCCGGCCTTGCGGCCCAGCTCCTGGGCGATGGCTATCAGGCGGGGGTCGTGGGACCCGATCATCGGGTAGCCCTCGCCCTCCATGAGGATCCGCAGGATGCGGACGTACGCCTTGTCGATCTCGGCCTTGTCCTGGTACGCGACGGAGGCGGGCTCCTTGTAGGCGCCCTTCACGATGCGGACGCGGCTGCCGGCGTCGGCCAGGCGGCGGGCGTCCTCCTCGGTGCGGAACAGGTAGGCCTGGATCACACAGCCGGTCTGCGGGTGGTCCTTCCGCAGCTCCTCGTGGATGGCGAACATCGAGTCGAGGGTGGTGTGGTCCTCGGCGTCCAGGGTGACCGTGGTGCCGATCTCGGCGGCGGCCTCGACGACCGGACGGACGTTGGCGAGCGCCAGCTCGTGCCCGCCGTCCAGGGACTGGCCGAACATGGAGAGCTTGACGGACATCTCCGCCTTGGTGCCCAGGCCCAGGTCCTTGAGGCGGCCGATCAGTTCGAGGTAGGCGTCGCGCGCGGCGGCGGCCTGCTCGGGGGTGGTGATGTCCTCGCCCACCACGTCGAGGGTGACCTCAAGGCCCTTGCCGGCGGCGTCCTCGATGATCGGGACGACCTGGTCGACGGTCTCACCGGCGATGAACCGGTCGACGACCTGCTTGGTGCCAGGTGCGGCCGAGATGAAACGGCGCATCTTGTCGCTGCGGGACGCGGCGAGAATCACGGGACCCAGCACGGGGCACCTCCACGGAAAGTACGAACGAAGGCCATACCGGTACAGGGGGAACAGATCGGTACAGCACGGAGAACCACCGTGAAATCTAAGGATCTCTCCGATCCTGTGCCATCGACAGCTGTCACGCATCCGCTCCCCCGTTCTCAGACATATGTCTGAAGGGGTGCGAGAATGGCCGGGTGAAGGGCGATTACCAGGAGCTGGTCGACGAGATCTCCGGGCTGCTCGGCGCCCCCGCGACGCTGGAGAACCGGGACTTCGGCCTGGTCGCCTTCGGCGCCCATGACAGCGACGACGACACCGCGATGGACCCGGTCCGCACCCGCTCGATCCTGACCCGCCGCTCCACGCCCGCCGTCCGCGCCTGGTTCGAGGCCTTCGGCATCACCCGCGCCACCGGCCCGGTCCGCATCCCGGCGGCCCCGGAGGCCGGGGTCTTCCGGGACCGGATCTGCCTGCCGGTACGGCACCGGGGGGCCGTGCTCGGTTACGTATGGCTGCTCGACGCGGACCCCGGACCGACCGACGAACAGCTCAGGGCGGCGATGGAGGTGGCGGCCCGGATCGGGGCGCTGTTCGCCGAGGAGGCGCGGGCGGGCGGCGACCCGTCGCGGGAGTTCGGCGCGGTGCTGACCGCCGGGCGGGGCTGGCAGCGCGACATGGCCGTCGCCGCGCTGCACGAGGCACTGGGGCCGGACGCGACGGGACTGCACACGGTGGTGTGCGTGACCCCGTGGCCGGACGATCCGCCGTCGGTGCGTACGGTGCCGTCGGCGGCGGCGCTCGCCACGATCCCCGGCACCGGGGGGCTGCCCTCGCTGGCCGCGCTGGTCCGGCTGCGCTCCACCGAGGTGCTCGACCCGGCGCTCTCCGCCGCGGACCGGCTGCGTTCCGCCGCGGGCCGGGGCGCCACGGCCGGGGTCGCGGTGCCCCGCCGGGGTCTCGCGGAGCTGGCCGCGGCCTGGCACGAGGCGGTGGCGGCCGCCCGCGCGGCCACGGCCGAGGCCCGGTTCGGGCCGGTCGTCGAGTGGTCGGCGATCGGTGCGTACCGGCTGCTGACCGGGCTCCCCCCGGAGGCGGCCGCCGACCCCGCGGTCCACACCCTGCTCACCCCGCCGCACAAGGATCTGGCCCGCACCGCCGAGGTGTTCCTCGACTGCGCGGGCCAGGCGTCCCGGACGGCCGCCGCACTGGGCGTCCACCGCCAGACGCTCTACTACCGGCTCTCCCGCATCCAGCAGCTCACCGGTCTCGACCTGAACGACGGCGAGGACCGGCTGCTGCTGCACATGACACTCAAGGCCGCGCGGCTCGGGAGCTAGGGCCTTTGTTCTGGATCCGGCAGGGTCCGGACCCAAGGCCCTAGGGCCGCTCGTCCGGAGCCATCCGGCCCTCCAGCACGACCTTCAGACCATCGGTCAAGTCCTGTGCGGACGGGGCGGATTCGCTGTCCATCATCCACTGGACCATCACGCCCGCGAGCAGCGCCTGGCAGAACAGCCCGGCCACCCGTGCCCGCTCGGGGTCCTTCTCCGCGTCGATGCCGAGCATGTTCTCGGCGAGCCCGTCACGCCCCTCGCGCTGCGGGCCCATCAGGGCCTTCCGCAGCTCCGGGTCCTGGTCGATCCGGGAGACGACCTCCATCTGGAGCTGCCAGACGGACCGGGTCTCCGCATAGCTGTCGATCACCCGCTGCCAGGTGTCGCGGAACTGGTCGAGCGGCGCCTTCCGCTCCTCGGCGCCGGTGTCCACGCCCTCGTCCGGCTTCTCGGTGAGCACATCGCCCCACTCCTCCGTCACCTTGAGGAAGGCGAGGTTGAGCAGGGCCTCCTTGGAGCCGTAGTGGTAGCCGATGGAGGCGAGGTTCGTACCGGAGGCGGCCACGATGTCACGTGCCGTCGTCCGGGCGTACCCCTTCTCCAGCAGGCAGCGCTTGGCGCCTTCGAGCAGATCCTCACGGTGTCCCATGACAGCAGCGTACCCGGCATGCAGACGTTCGTGTAAGACGTACGTCTAGATGCCGGGTACGGGGAGACACCGGGGACCGTCAGTCGGTGAGGTTCACCGTGCGGGCCGAGGCGGCACCGATCTCCACGGAGATCTCGGCGAGCACCGACGCCGGGACGTCGTCGTCGACGGTGAGCACGACCAGCGCCTCGCCGCCCGCGTCCGTCCGCGAGACCTGCATGCCCGCGATGTTCAGACCGGCCTCGCCGAGGATCCGGCCGACCGTGCCGACGACGCCGGGACGGTCGTCGTAACGCAGCACCACCATGTGGTCGGCCAGCGCCAGGTCCACGTCGTAGTCGCCGACGGCGACGATCTTCTGGAGGTTCTTGGGCCCGGCCAGCGTGCCGGAGACCGCGACCTCCTCGCCGTCCGAGAGCGTGCCGCGGACGGTGACCACATTGCGGTGGTCCGGCGACTCGGAGCTGGTGGTGAGGCGGACCTCGACACCGCGCTCCTGAGCGAAGAGCGGGGCGTTGACGTACGAAACGGTCTCGTCGACGACGTCCTCGAAGACGCCCTTGAGCGCGGAGAGTTCGAGCACCTTGACGTCGTGCTGGGTGATCTCGCCGTACACCTCGACATCGAGGCGGACCGCGACCTCACCGGCGAGCGCGGTGAAGATCCGGCCGAGCTTCTCGGCGAGCGGCAGACCCGGGCGCACGTCCTCGGCGATCACGCCGCCCTGGACGTTGACCGCGTCCGGCACCAGCTCACCGGCGAGGGCCAGGCGCACGGACTTGGCGACCGCGATGCCCGCCTTCTCCTGGGCCTCGTCGGTGGAGGCGCCGAGGTGCGGGGTGCAGACGACCTGGTCGAGCTCGAAGAGCGGGGAGTCCGTGCAGGGCTCCTTCGCGTACACGTCGAGACCGGCGCCGGCGACGCGGCCCTCCTTGAGGGCGGAGGCGAGCGCCGCCTCGTCGACGATGCCGCCGCGCGCGGCGTTGACGATGCGGACCGAGGGCTTCACCTTGTGCAGCGCCTCGTCGCCGATCAGGCCGAGCGTCTCGGGCGTCTTGGGCAGGTGCACGGTGATGAAGTCGGCGACCTCCAGCAGCTCGTCCAGCGTGAGGAGCTTGACGCCCATCTGCGCGGCCCGCGCGGGCTGGACGTAGGGGTCGTACGCGACGATCTTCATGCCGAAGGCCGACATGCGCTGCGCGACCAGGACGCCGATGCGGCCGAGGCCGACGACACCGAGGGTCTTCTCGCTGAGCTCGACGCCGGTGTACTTGGAGCGCTTCCACTCGCCGTTCTTGAGGGCGGCGTTGGCCTGCGGGATGTTGCGCGCGGTGGCGACCAGCAGACCGCAGGCCAGCTCGGCGGCGGTGACGATATTGGAGGTCGGTGCGTTGACGACCATCACGCCGGCCTTGGTGGCGGAGGAGACGTCGACGTTGTCCAGACCGACGCCCGCGCGGGCGACGACCTTCAGCTTCTTCGCGGCGGCGATGGCCTCGGCGTCGACCTTGGTGGCGGAGCGCACCAGGATGGCGTCGACATCGGCGATCGCGGGGAGGAGCTCGGCGCGGTCCGCGCCGTTGCAGTGCCGGATGTCGAAATCCGGGCCCAGCGCGTCCACCGTGGCGGGCGACAGCTCTTCAGCGATGAGTACGACAGGTTTCGAGCTCACGTGAGTCCTCACAGGTCCAGTGCGGACGGCCGTCCCGACGGCCGCAGGCGGTGGAGGGGCTTGCCGCGTGGAAGACGCACGACACTGTGGGCCTGACGCGTGTATGTGTGGAGAAGTGTAGTCATGCGCCAGGACGCATACCGCGCCCCCTTGGAAGGATCACCCGCACGGGGGTGGACGACTTGTACACACGTACGACGCCGCCTCTTCCGGCGGTGAAACGGGGAAACGCCCCGGGGGCCGGTCCGTGGACCCGCCCCCGGGGCGTCGGTGTTACGCGTCCTCGTCGTT
>NZ_FMBW01000058.1 GCF_900091725.1 Streptomyces sp. DvalAA-43
CTAGATCGATCTGTCCAGCCGCACTCTGTGGTTCCTGACGGGGTATCTGGCCGTGAGGAGGTAGGAGATCGGGACGCGGTGGCGACGTCTCTCCGCTGCACGCCAGGCCCTGCTCGCCCCGGCTCGTCCGCGGTGCGGTGACACCAATGCCCAACTCGCCGCCGGGTTCGGCATCGGAATCGCAACCGTCTTCCGCTGCATACGGGAAGCCGTCGAGGTCCTGTCCGCCCTCGCCCCGTCCCTGGCCGAGGCGATGAGGACGATCCGGGCGAAGGCGTTCGTCATCCTGGACGGCACCCTGCTGCCGATCGACCGCATCGCCGCCGACACCCCGTACTCCGGAAAACACAAACGCCACGGGCATGGGTGATCTCCTGGAGGGCGGATGGGACGAGGCCGGGGCGTGGTGTCCTGCGCCGGTGTTCACGATGGTCGGGGCGCCGGTCGGCCGGAAGGTTGTCGGCCGGTGCTCCGCCGGCGCTCCGCGTACTCTGTGCGCCCGCCGTTCAGGCCCACAGCTCCCGGACGGCGTGGATGACGCGTTCGACGTCCTGGTCGCTCATCGCCGGGTAGCACGGCAGGGACAGTTGGCGGGCGGCGGCGGTCTCGGTGACCGGCAGCGGCCGGTGGACCATGTCTTGATAGGGGCCCAGGAGGTGGACGGGCTTGAAGTGGACGCTGGTGGAGATCTGGTGGCGCTCCAGCAGCGCAGCCGCCACCTGGTCGCGGTCCAGGGGTGCGGCGCCGGGGTCGATGATGACGGCGTAGAGGAACCAGCCGTGCTCGACGCCGGGCAGGACGACGGGTGTCGACAGGCCGGGCAGGTCGGCCAGGGCGCTGGTGTAGGAGGCGGCGATGGCGGCGCGGCGCTGGGTGAACTCGGGCAGCCGGTCGTACTGGACGACGGCGAGGGCGGCGGTGAGGTCGGGCATGACGTACTTCAGGCCGGGGACGGTGACCTCGTAGTCGGCGGTGTTGCGTTTGCCGTGCCGCTGCCAGGCGGAGGAGTCGATGCCGTGTCGGCCCAGCAGCCGGGCCTTGTGAACCAGCTCACCGCTACCGACGAGCAGACCGCCCTCCCCGGCGGCGGCGACCTTGTTGGCGTAGAAGCTGAACGTCGACAGATCGGCGGCGCTGCCGGCGGGCAGGCCGTCGCGGCTGGCGTGCAGGGCGTGGGCGGCGTCCTCGATCAGCAGCAGGCCGTGGCGGTCGGCGAGCCGGCGGAAGGCGCGCATGTCGCACATCTGGCCGCCGTAGTGCATGACGGCGATGGCCCGGGTGAGCGGGGTGATCGCGGCTTCGACCGCCTCGGGGGTGACGCACAGCGTGGTGGGGTCGACGTCGACGAACACCGGGCGCGCGCCGATGTGGCGGATGGCGTTCGGGGCTGCGCAGAAGGTCAGGCTCGGGGTGATGACCTCGTCACTGGCGCCGATGTCGGCGGCGAGGAAGGCGAGGTGGAGGGCGGCGGTGCAGGAGGTGACGGCGAAGGCGTCCTCGACGTCCAGGCGTTCGCGCGCGGCGTGCTCCAGGCGGGTGGCCTTGGGGCCGTGGGTCAGCCAGCCGGAGCGGAGCGTGTCGACGACGCTGGCGATCTCTTCCTCGCCGATCAGCGGCCGGTTCCACGGCAGCGGGGCGGCCGTCGGTTCGAGGGTCTGGCTCATCGCGTGCTCCAGGTGGCGTCGGTGTAGTCGGCGTGCAGGCGGGTGCAGTCGGCGCTGCGAAGCGCGCGGATGCGGCCCTGGGCCAGGGAGTACTGGAGGCCGGCGAGGTTGTCGTACTCGGGGAGGTCGGGGTCCTCGAACTCCTTGGACTCCACGGCGGCGGCGACCTCGCGCACGCCGTGGTCCAGGGGGGTAGGGCAGGCGCCGGGGAAGGCGGCGGCCAGGCGGGCGAAGCTGGTGCGGTAGTCCCGGGCGTCCGCCTCGTCGCGCTCGGGTCCGGCGTCGATGCGGGTTCCGGGAACGGCGTGCTCCACGGCGGCGGCGATCTGGGCGATGGTGTAGTTCTCCGCCTCGGCGCCCACGTTGAAGATCCGGTGTCCGGCCGGGGTGGCGAGGACCTGGGCGAGGACGTCGGCGACGTCCTCGACGTGGACGAGGGGGCGGCGCTGGCCGCCGCCGTTGAGGGGGATGCGCCCGGTGGCGACGGCCTGGGCGGTCATGCGGTTGGCGACGGAGTCCAGGCGCTGGCGCGGGGAGCGGCCGTGCACGGTGGCCAGCCGCAGGACGGTCAGCGCCCGGTCCTCCAGCAGGCCGGTCAGGGTGCGTTCGGCCAGGACCTTGGTGCGGGCGTAGATGCCGAGCGGGTTGGGGGCGGTGTCCTCGTCGACGGTGCCCTCGTGCCGGCCGTAGACGCTGCAGGAGGAGAAGAAGACGTAGTGCTCCACGCCGGCCGCGCGGGCCGCCTTCGCGGCCAGGACGGGCGAGGCGTAGTTGAGCTCGACGGCCAAGGCTTCGTCGAGGGCGCAGGCGGGCTCGCCGACCAGGCCGCCGAGGTGGACGACGGCGTCGGCGCCGCTGACCGCACGGTGCAGCGCGTCGGCGTCGCGCAGGTCGGCGTGGACGAAGGTGCTCGCGGGCGGCAGGAGGCGGGCGGGGTCGTCACCGCGGCTGTAGATCAGGCCGTCGACGACGGTGACGTGGTGGCCCAGTTCGGTGAGGTGACGGGCGGCGACGGTGCCCAGGTAGCCGGCGCCGCCGAGCAGGACGATATGCATCTGGTGCTCCTCGTGAAGAAGGGGGCGGTCAGGCGGAGGAGGTCGCGCCGACCAGTACGGGGCTCGCGGACGGGCCGGCCGGGGGCGTGGTCGGGCCGGGGAAGGCCGCGCGGCCCAGGGCTGTGCCGCGCAGGTCGGCCAGGCGCGGGACGGGCAGGAGGTTGAGCTGTTCGGTGGGGTGCAGCAGCCCGCGTTCGCAGGTCTCGGCCACCCACGCGGTGCACGCGGCGCGGGGGAAGGCGAGGTTGAGGCCGATCTCGCCTTTGGGCAGCACCCCGTTGAAGGGGACGGCGATGTCCTGGCTGTTCCAGTACGCGTACACGGAGGTCGCCTTGGCCTGCTCGAACACCGGGAAGAGCGCCGGGTAGCGGGGCAGCGTGCGCATCTCGCGGAAGACGAGCTGCCCGGCCAGGTGCGGCGCCATGGCGGCCAGGGTGTCGAAGTCGGCGCCCGCGTACCGGAAGGACACCGCGCCCGCGTCCCGGTCCGGTCCGAGTGCGGCGCAGGCGAAACGGTGCGGCAGGCGTCGGCGTACGTAGGCGTCGGCGCCCAGGCCGAGCGCGGGGTCGACCCGGTCGATCAGCTCGGTGAGCTGTGTGCGGTCGGGATTGAACAGGGCCAGGTCGAACAGGCGCCCCATCGTCTTGACGGCGGCGAACGCGAGGTTCTTGTAGAGGCGGTTGTTCATCTCCCCCGCCAGCGCGTACGCCTTGGTCTCGGGACTGGTGGAGTACAGCAGGAGGTACTCGGACAGAACCTCGAAGTACAGGTAGCCCAGGAACGGCATGTGCCCGACGGTCGCAGCCAGCTGGTTGAAGAACGCGGTCGTGGAGGCGGTGCGCTGACCGCGGGCGTCGGCGAGCAGCAGGTCCAGGAAGCCGGCCGTCTCGCGAACCCTTCCCACGGCGCTCAGCCGGAGATGTTCGTCCTCCCCCACGGTCAGGAAGGCGCGGTGGCCCAGGTAGGTGTCCAGGTGGATGCCGCCGAGGCGGAGGTAGTCCAGACCCTTGGCCGGCGCGGGCACCTCGGGGCGGACCTCGAAGACGAGGGTCCTGGTGTCGGGCTTGGTCCGCAGCAGGTAGGAGCCGAGGTTGTGCGGGCGCAGTCCCTCGGCGGTCGCGGTCAGCGGGGCGCAGTACAGGGCGCCGACCAGGCAGCCGGCGGCCCCGTGGAGTTCGCCGGTGGAGCGGATGGCGTCCAGATACGGGGTGGTGTGCATCAGGTGGATAGGCTGGCCGCTGGTGAGGGAGGACAGCATCTGGTTGGCGTCGGTGGCCAGCAGATGTCCGTTCGGTGCGCCGTGGTGGTCGGTGAGCCATTCGTCGGTGCTCTCGGCGAGCCCGGAGGGCCCGGGGAGTGCGGTGCGGGCGGTGTAGTCGGTGTGGACGGAGTCCCAGGCGGCGTGCACGAGGGTCGTCCCCCTTCTCTTCTATCGGGTGAGGGTGGTCACGGTGTGGGCGAGCGCGTCGCGGTGTCCGGCGCCGTGGAGGCGAGCCTGTTCGCTGTGGACGACCAGGCCGTGCGCGAACGGCAACAGCCAGTCGGGAACCATCACGCGCAGGTGGGTGAGGTTGGGCCACCAGCGCTGCAGCGGCAGGCGGTAGCGGTCCAGGCAGTCGGCGGCCTTGAGCAGGTCGGTCAGGTGCGGGGCCCGCTGGTAGGCGGTGTGCTGGGTGGGGCTGAAGGCGTCGTAGGGCAGGTTGTGCACGGCGATCGCCGAGGCCGTCTCCTCGCGCAAGGCCGCAGGGACGTCCTGCCCGAGGGCGGCGAGAAGGTCCTCGGCGTGCTCGGTGAACCAGCCGGCCGCCCGCCGCCCGTGTTCGGGGTCGGTCCGGTCGTTGTGGCGGCGGCAGTCGTGGAGGGCGGCTGCGGTGCACAGCGCGGCGGTGTGCGGCCCGTCGAGGTCGTGGACGCGGGCGAGGAGGAAGGCGAGGACGCTGGTGCGGGCACCGTGGCTGATGCCGTGCAGGCCCTCGGCCTGCTCGCGGCGAGTGAACCATGCCGGGTCGGGGGTCAGCACGGGGATGTCGTCCGCCGCAAGCTGGGGGGTGCCGGCGACCGGCGGGGGCGGGTTGCCCGCGATCCAGTCGAGGGTGGCAGCGTCCATCCTCTGGTGGTCCGGCAGCATTCGGGCGACGGCCAAATCACGCAAGGTGAGCTCGGGCTGAGCGGGCACAGGATCTCTCCCTTCCGGGGTGGACGGACGGTCAGGTGAGGGCGAGTTCGCGGGCGGCGACCGGGGTGGCCCGGCCGGTACCCGCCGCCGTCAGCAGTGCCTCGGTCGCGGTCACGGCGTGCGCGCCCTCGGCCAGGGTCACCAGGCCGCGGGGGCCGGCCCCGAGCAGGGCGTCGCGCATCAGCCGGTGCTCGACGGTGAACGGGGGCTCCTGCTCGGGCAGGGTGATCAGGCGGGCCTCGCCGCTCTGGACGCCCGGGAAGGAGTCGGCCGCGGCCGGAGCGGCGGTGTTGGGGTGGTGGGTGAGGGTGCCCGCGACGGAGTCGGCGGTCAGGACCCCCGCCGCGGTGTGAACCTGGACCTGGCGGTGCTTGAACGGGGTGATCCAGTCGGCGTGGTGGTGGGCGAGGACCCCGCCGCGCAGAACCGTAGTGGCGGTAGCCGTGTCCTCGTTCGGACCGGCCAGGGTGCGGGTGGCGGCGGTGACCGACTCGATCGGCGCCCCGGCGAGCCAGGAGACCAGGTCGACGTCGTGGACCAGCAGGTCCAGGGCGACGCCGACATCGAGGATGCGGCCGGAGTAGGGGCCCTGCCGCCGGGTCTCCATCTGCCACAACTCGCCGAAGTCCCCTCCGTGAAGGAGCCGGGCCAGTTCCACGAGCGGCGCCTGGTGGCGTTCGGTGTGCCCGACGGCGGCGAAGGTCCCGGTGCGGGCGAAGGCATCGTGGATCCGGCGGGCGGCCTCACCCGTGGGCGCCAGCGGCTTCTCGATCAGCGCGGGCACTCCGGCCGCCGCGAGGAGGAGGGCGTAGCACTCGTGGGTCGCGCTCGGGGTGGCGATGACGCAGTAGTCCAGCTCCAGGCGCAGCATCTCCTGCACGTTGCGGTACAGGGGGATGTCGGGGACGGCGGTGTGCTTGGCGGGGTCGAGGTCGCTGACGGCGACCAGGTCGATGCCGGGCAGGGCGGCCATGGTGCGGGCGTGGACGGTGCCCGCCCAGCCCAGGCCCACCACGCCGGTACGCAGCTTCGTCACGGGGCGTTCTCCTTCAGATCCGAGGGGCGCGTCACCGGGGGGCGGGGGCGCTCCAGGCTGCGATGCGGCTGGTGCTGGTCTCGGCGCGCATCCAGTCGGGGATGGCGTTGGGGGTGGTGCACACCCAGTCGACGTAGCCGTCGATGCCGTCCGCGACGCCGATGGCCGGCTGCCAGTCCAGGACGGCGCGCATGCGGGTGGTGTCGGCGCAGGCGCCGAGCGGGTCCTGGGCGACGCGGGGGG
>NZ_FMBW01000037.1 GCF_900091725.1 Streptomyces sp. DvalAA-43
GGCGGGCCGAGCGCCGTGCCGAGCGGATCACCGGTGGCGCGCAGGAGCTGGAGGAGCGGCTGGCCGATCTGCTGCGCGGGGGGCTGGCGGCGGCCGATCAGCCGGGATACGGGCTCTGGGAGGAGACGGCGGCCCGCATGGTCGACGCCCAGGCGCCCGGACTGGCGGCCCGAGTGCGGGAGTTGGGCGCCATTCCGGCCTCCGGGCCGGGCTGGCCGGTGCGGCTGCTGGAGGAGTGCGCGCTGCTGCATCTCCTGGACAGTGCCTGGCTGGGGATCGACCGGTTGCCGGAGCCCCTGGCCGCCACGGTCCGCGGCCGGGTGGGGCTGACGGCTCCCGCCGATGGCCCGCCGGTCCGCGACCACTGGCTGGTCCTCGCCCAGTACGACACCCCGGACGGCAGGATCGTCGCGCGTCGCATCTGGCTGTACGGCAGGGATTCGGGCCGCACGGCGCTGTTGCTCTCCTTCGGGGCGGCCGGGCGCTCCCCCGGTCCGGCACTGGCGGTGGGCGTCACGATCGACGCCGAGCTCACGCCGTATCCGGGCGCGGGCCGGCTGCGGGCGGAGCTGGGCCGGCAGTTCGGCGTGCCGTCACCGGCCGGCACGCCCGCCCCGCCGGGCGGCACGGCGGCGGCCGCGATCAGGGCGTACGGACACGCCCTGCGGGAGGACCCCTGGCTGGACGCCTGGCCGGTGGTGCTGCGCGATGTCATACCCGCGCCGTGCGGGGACGGCTGGCAACTGATCGACGCGGCGGGCGACGCGGCACTGCCCGTCGCCCCGGCCGCTCTGTCGCGGCCGGGGCTGTGGAAGCTCGTCGCGCTCTCCGGCGGCGCTCCGGTCACGGTCTTCGGCGAGTGCGGCCACCGCGGCTTCGACCCGTACGCGGCCTGGCCCACCGGCGCCGATGGCGAATCGGCGTACGGAGAAGCGGCGTACGGGACCGTGCCGCTCATCTGACGACGGGTCCGTGCCGCCCGTCTGACGGCAGGCCCGTGCCGCTCATCCGACGTCGGATCCGAAGGATCCGAAGATTCCGAAGGGGGACCCATGCCTGGCACCATCACATCCGTCCCGTGGGAAGAGCTCGTCACCACGGCGCTGCTCGGCACCGACCGGCGCCCGGCCGGGGCGGCCGGCGGGCCCGCCGGACTGCTGGACGCGGCGGCGCTGCACACCGTGCGGCGCAGGGCGGGCCTCCTGCCGGCCTCCCCCGCCGCCCGGCCCGATCCGGCGCCCGCCGACCCGCGGCCCCCGCTGCCCCCGGCCGCCCGGCACAGACTCGCCCGGCTGCTGGCGGACCGGTCGGCCTCGGGCGGATCGGGCGGCCGGCGCGGTACGGCCCCCGATCTCACGGAGCTGATCCCGCAGTGGCTGGCCACCGCCAATCAGCAGGGCTTCCGGGCCCCCGCCGAGCTGCTCCCGGCCCTGCTCGACGCGGCCAGGGCCCGTACGGACCTGCGGCCGCACGCCCTGGCCTTCGCCGGGCCGCGCGGGCTGTGGCTGGCCGGGCTGAACCCCGAGTGGAAATTCGCTCTGCGCGGCTCGTCCGGCGGCTCGCCGCTGCCCGGTCCGACGGAGCCGGAAGCGGTCGCCCGGCTGTGGGAGGAGGGCCTGTTCGCCGAGAGGGTCGCGCTGCTCGGGGCCGTCCGTGCGCACGACCCCGCCGGAGCGCTCGCCCTGCTCGCGACCACGTGGACCACCGAGCGGGCCGAGGACCGGCTGATGTTCCTCGATTCGCTGCGCACCGGGCTGTCCCCGGTGGACGAGCCCTTCCTTGAGCAGGCCCTCTCCGACCGCAGCCGTAACGTCCGCTCGACGGCCGCCGAGCTGCTCTCCGCACTCCCCGAGTCGGCGCTCGCCGGCCGGATGGCGTCCCGCGCACTGTCCTGTGTCAGTCCGGACCTCACCGGCGACGAGGCCTCGGTCGCCGTGGAGGCACCGCACGAGTGCGACGCCCCGATGGAGCGCGACGGCGTGGTGGCGGTGCCGCCGTCCGGGCGGGGGGAACGGTCGTGGTGGCTGGGCCAGTTGGTGGAGGCGACGCCGCTCACCACCTGGCCGGCGCGGTTCGGGGGGCGCTCGGCACGGGAGATCGTCGCCCTCCCGGTCGCGGACGGCTGGGCCGAGGAGCTGCACGCGGCCTGGTGCCGGGCAACGGTGCGGCAGCGGGACCCCGAGTGGGCCCGCGCGCTGCTCGGCGCCCCCTCCCTGCCGCCGTCGAGCGGCCCCGGTACGTCCTCGCTGGCCGAACGGTCGAAGCTCCTCGGCATACTCCCCGCCGCCGAACGGGGCGGCTGGGTGGCCGACTTCATCGCCGCGCACGGACTGTCGGAGGCGTTCCAGCTCCTGGGGGTCTGCCCGACGCCCTGGGCCGAACCGCTGGGCCGCGCGGTGGTGGACGCCCTGGACATCGCCCGGGACGCGGGCAGCTACCCCTGGAGCTTCAGCGGTGTGATGGGCCTCGCCGAACGCTGCCTGAACCCGGCCGAGGCGGACCGCCTGGAAGTCCTCACCACCACCCCGGACGAACCGGAGGACGCCTCACCGGGCGCCAACGGCTACTGGTCCGAGGCCTTCCAGCGGCTGGTCTCCACCTTGCGGCTGCGCGCGGCGATGGACGCGGAGCTGATACCTGCCTGACGCGACCGACGCCGGAACGGCCCCGCCCCGGCCGGGGCCACGCAGAGCGAGGACCGGTCGGGGACGGGGACGCAGGCAGGCAGGCAGGCAGGCAGGCTCAGGCTTCCGCGGGGTGGCGGACGTTCGCGTTGACCCACTCGACGATCGACGCCGTCGTGGCGCCCGGGGTGAAGATCTCCGCGACGCCCTGGTCCTTCAGCGGTGCGATGTCCGCCTCCGGGATGATGCCGCCGCCGAAGACCTTGATGTCCTCCGCCTCGCGCTCCTTCAGCAGCTCGATCACCTTGGCGAAGAGGGTGTTGTGCGCGCCGGAGAGGATCGAGAGGCCGATCGCGTCGGCGTCCTCCTGGATCGCGGTGTCCACGATCTGCTCGGGCGTCTGGTGGAGCCCGGTGTAGATGACCTCCATGCCCGCATCGCGCAGCGCCCTCGCGATCACCTTGGCCCCGCGATCATGGCCGTCCAGGCCCGGCTTCGCCACCACCACACGGATCGGACCGGTCACACCCATCACTGCCTCCACATGCGTCTCCCGTGCCTGAAGGGCCGGGGATGTGAACGAACGTTATCTACAGCATCCCGCAAGCCGCCGTTTCGCGGTGGACGGGGAGGGGGAAATCACACGTGGGACATGTTCACCGGGCGCCTTTCCCGCATCACGCGGCCCACCTGCCGCGCGGGACCGGCCGTCAGGGGAGCCGCGACGAGGTCGCCGTACCACCGCGCCGCCAGCCGCGCGGCGCGGTGGTACGGGCTGCCCGGTCCACCGGCCGAGAGCGCGCCGGTGGCCGCGGAGCCGCCTCCCCGCCCACCGAAGCAGGAGGTCGGCCATGGAGGTCCTGCCTTTCCTTCCCCCGCTGCTGCGCCTGCCGTGCCCGCGCCCCGCCCGGCCGTCGGTCTCGCTGCTGAAGGCCACCGCGCTGGAGCTGGTGGTCCTCACCGGCCATGTGCTCCTCTACCCCACGGGCATCACGGGGGAGCGACGGGCCGCGCCGCCCCCGCCGGGCCCACGCACCGCCCCTTCCGGCGCCACCCCCACCGCTCCGGCCGGGACCCCCGCCCCGCCCGCCGGGGGCGACGAGCGCCCCCCTGTCGTCCTCCTGCACGGCTTCATCGACAACCGTTCGGTCTTCGTCCTGCTGCGCCGCTCCCTCGCCCGGCACGGCTGGCGCCACCTGGAATCGCTCAATTACTCACCGCTGACCTGCGACATCCGTACGGCGGCCGAACTGCTCGCGCGCCATGTCGAGGAGATCTGCGTACGCACCGGACACCACGAGGTCGACATCGTCGGGCACAGCCTCGGCGGCCTGATCGCCCGCTACTACGTCCAGCGACTCGGCGGTGACCAGCGGGTCCGCACCCTGGTCACCCTCGGCGCACCGCACGGGGGCACGGCCGTCGCCCCGCTGGCGAGCGCTCACCCCATCGTGCGGCAGATGCGTACAGGATCCGCGCCGATCGAGGAGCTGCGCAGGCCCGCGCCCGGCTGCCGTACCCGGTTCGTGAGCTTCTGGAGCGAGCTCGACCGGGTGATCGTCCCGGCCGAGGCGGCCCGCATCGACCATCCGGACCTGAACGCACAGAACGTACGCGTCACCGGGATCGGCCATCTCGCGCTGCCTGCGCATCCGGCGGTCGCCGCCGCGGTCCGGCAGGCGCTGGAATCCTGCGAACCGGCGCCCGAAACCATCGGAACCGCAGGGGCCGCGTAAGCCGTACCGCCGGGCGGAGACCCCACAAATAGAACGGGTTTCGAACATAGAGCCAAGGCTGTGTGCGCAGTCCGTCGAAAGACGGCCGATTGCCCGTTTCCTGAGCCGCCCACGGCCGCCGAAGATTGTCGGCGTCACGTACCGCCGGGTACAGTCGCGGCCACTGCTCCCCCTGGGATTCCCCCGCCGGAACCCAGAGCACAGGTCCTGCTGCCGAGGCGAGAGAGAAGTTGGTGAACGACCAGCACCCCCACGCCGGGTACGCCGGATACGACAGCGAGGCGACCGGCAGTTTCGACGCCGATCCGCTCTTCGGCTCGCTCCCCGGCGGCCACGACGGCGCGTACGGCAATGGCTACGGAGCCGGGCAGTCCGGTTACAGCGGCCAGTACGACTCCACGCAGTGGGACACGGGGGCGCACCCGACCACCTCGTACGACGCCTACGCCCCCTACGCCGAGCAGCCCCAGCAGCAGTACGCGGCGGAGCCGGTGTACGGGACGACCGCCGCCTGGACACCCGTGGCCGACTACGGCACGGACGCGACCACCGCCACCGCCACGTTCGCCGGCATTCCGGCGCAGGGCGGCACCCAGGACACCACGGGGCAGTGGGACACCAGCGGCTGGCACACGAACGGCCAGTGGGCCACGGGCGACACGGCCGGATACGACAGCGGCGCGTACGACGCCACCGCCTGGAACACCGGCGCCACGCCCGAGCACGACCAGCACCTCGCGCACGCCGCGGAAACCGCGGAATTCGCACAGGTATCGCACGAAGCGCCGTCCGCGCCCGAGGCGCACGGAAGCTACGGGACCGAGACCTACACCGACCTGAGCTCCTACGAGCCCTACCTCGACGACGGCCCGGACGGCCCGGACCACGGCGACCACACGGGCCACAGCGACCTCACGGACGACGCGGACGAGCCGGGCGGCGCAGGGGTCACCGACGCCGCGGACGCCGCGCCCGGCGCACGCCGGACCGTCAGCCGCCCCGCCACCCGCAACGGCGGCGGCCGCAGTCGGCGGCGTTCCCCCGCGAAGCGTTCCGCGCTCCTCACCGTCGCCATTCCCTCCGCCTGCGTGATGAGCGTGGCCGGTATCGCCGCCGCCTCCGTCGGCGGGCTGGGCGGCGAGGACACGAAGAAGGACGACAACACCACGATGGCGGCGGCCGACTCCGGCACCGTCAAGCCGGTCGCGGCCAACAACAAGCTGGACACCCAGCTCGCCAACCTCAGCGCCGACGCCGAGAACTTCGCCGACCGGGCCAGCCGCACCCAGGAGCGCATCGACCTGCGGGAGCGCCAGGCCGCCGAGAAGAAGAAGCGCGAGGAAGAGGCCGCCCGCAAGGAGGCCCTGCGCCCCAAGTTCGTCCTGCCCGTCAAGCGGCACGGCCTCAGCGCGTACTTCGGCCAGGCGGGCGTCAACTGGATGTCCGTGCACACGGGTATCGACTTCCCCGTCTTCGAGGGCACGCCCGTGATGGCCGCGACGGACGGCACCGTGCGCACCCAGCTGAACAGCGCGTACGGGAACATGGCCATCGTCACCATGGCCGACGGGACCGAGACCTGGTACTGCCACCTCAGCAGCACCAAGATCCGCTCGGGCCCGGTCAAGGCCGGTGACGTCATCGCGTACTCGGGCGACACCGGGAACTCGACCGGCCCGCACCTGCACTTCGAGGTGCGTCCCGGCGGCGGCGCGGCGGTGGACCCGCTGCCCTGGCTCCGCAGCCACGGCGTCAACCCGACCTGAGCCGGACGGGCCGACCTGAGCCGGACGGGCGGGGCCGCGGCCCCGCCCGCTCGCTCCGCCTACAGCTTCTCGACCGGCGCGTACCGCAGCAGCAGCTTCTTCGGCCGCTCGTCGCCGAAGTCGACCGTGGCCTTCGCCTGGTCGCCGATGCCCTCGACCGCCGTCACCGTGCCGAGCCCGAACTGGTCGTGCGTGACCCGGTCCCCGACGGACAGCGTGATCGTCGGCTTGTCCGAGCTCCGCCGGGTCGCGAAGCCCGAGGGGCCGGAGCGCGCACGCGACGAGGACAGCGAGGACGTGATCCCCGAGGTCGGACCGGCCGGAGCCGCCATCGGCCCGGTCCGCTTCCACTCCAGGTGCTGGTCCGGGATCTCCTCCAGGAACCGCGACGGCGGGTTGTACGAGGGCTGCCCCCACGCGCTGCGCATCGCCGCCCGGGTCAGATAGAGCCGCTCGCGCGCCCGGGTGATACCGACGTAGGCGAGCCGCCGCTCCTCCTCCAGCTCCTTCACCTGCCCCAGCGCCCGCATGTGCGGGAAGACGCCGTCCTCCATGCCGGTCAGGAAGACGACCGGGAATTCGAGGCCCTTCGCGGTGTGCAGCGTCATCAGCGTGATGACGCCGGAGCCGTCCTCGTCCTCGTCGGGGATCTGGTCGGAGTCGGCGACAAGGGCGACCTTCTCCAGGAACTCGGCGAGCGTGCCCGTACCGGCGCCGGTGGCCGGGGCGGTCTCCTCGCCGGTGGCCGGGGCGGCCTCCCCGTCGGCCGCCGCCCGCTCCTGCTCGAACTCCAGGGCCACGGAGGCCAGTTCCTGGAGGTTCTCGATCCGGGTCTCGTCCTGCGGGTCGGTGGAGGCCTGGAGCTCGGCGAGGTAGCCGGTGCGCTCCAGGACGGCTTCCAGGACCACCGCCGGGCCCGCGCCCGACTCGACGATCGTGCGCAGCTCCTCCATCAGCGTGTTGAACCGCTTGACGGCGTTGGCCGAGCGGGCCGCCATGCCGTACGCCTCGTCGACCCGGCGCAGCGCCTGCGGGAAGGTGATCTTCTCGCGCAGGGACAGCGCGTCGATCATCGCCTCGGCGCGGTCGCCGATGCCGCGCTTGGGCACGTTGAGGATGCGGCGCAGCGGGACGGTGTCCTCCGGATTGGCGAGGACGCGCAGGTAGGCCAGGATGTCCCGGACCTCCTTGCGCTCGTAGAAGCGCACGCCGCCGACGACCTTGTAGGGCAGGCCGACGCGGATGAAGATCTCTTCGAAGACACGGGACTGCGCGTTCGTGCGGTAGAAGATCGCCACGTCGCCGGCCTTGGCGTCGCCCGCGTCGGTCAGCCGGTCGATCTCGTCGGCGACGAACTGCGCCTCGTCGTGTTCGGTGTCGGCGACGTAGCCGGTGATCCGGGCGCCCGCGCCGGCGTTGGTCCAGAGGTTCTTGGGGCGGCGGCTCTCGTTGCGTTCGATGACCGCGTTGGCGGCGGACAGGATCGTCTGCGTGGAGCGGTAGTTCTGCTCCAGGAGGATCGTCGTCGCGTTCGGGTAGTCCTCCTCGAACTGGAGGATGTTGCGGATGGTCGCGCCGCGGAAGGCGTAGATCGACTGGTCCGCGTCACCGACGACGCACAGCTCGGCCGGGGCGTCGCCCTCGCCCGCCGGGCCGACCAGCTCGCGCACCAGGGTGTACTGGGCGTGGTTGGTGTCCTGGTACTCGTCGACCAGGACGTGCCGGAAGCGGCGGCGGTAGTGCTCGGCGACGTCCGGGAACGCCTGGAGCAGGTGGACCGTCGTCATGATGATGTCGTCGAAGTCCAGCGCGTTGGCCTCGCGCAGCCGGGACTGGTACATCGCGTACGCCTGGGCGAGGGTCTTCTCGAAGCCGTCCGCGGCCTGGCCCGCGAAGGTCTCCTCGTCGATCAGCTCGTTCTTCAGGTTGGAGACCTTGGCCGTGAACGACTTCGGCGGGAAGCGCTTCGGGTCGAGGTCGAGATCGCGGCAGACCAGGGCCATCAGCCGCTTGGAGTCGGCGGCGTCGTAGATCGAGAACGACGAGGTGAAGCCGAGCCGCTTCGACTCGCGGCGCAGGATGCGTACGCACGCGCTGTGGAAGGTCATGACCCACATGGCGTGGGCGCGCGGCCCGACGAGCTGCTCGACGCGCTCCTTCATCTCGCCCGCGGCCTTGTTGGTGAAGGTGATCGCCAGGATCTGGCCGGGGTGCACCCCGCGTTCCGCGAGGAGGTGGGCGATCCGGTGGGTCAGCACCCGGGTCTTGCCGGACCCCGCCCCGGCGACGATGAGCAGCGGGGAGCCCGCGTGGACCACGGCGGCGCGCTGCTCGGTGTTCAGCCCGTCGAGGAGCGCCGCGGGGTCGATGACGGGGCGGTGCGCGCCGTCGCGGTAGTAGGCCTCCCTGGGCGGCGGGGGCCCGTCGAACACGCCCGCGAAGAGGTCCTCCGGCACCGCTTCGGGTACGGAGTCCTCGGGGGGCGGCGGGGGCTCTTCCTCCGAGTGCTGGAGGCCGGCCAGGAAGCTGTCGTCAAAGAGGCTGCTCATCGCTAGTCGAGTCTAGGCCGCCGCACCGACACCCGGAGGCCGCATGACCAACCGCACACGGCCGACGGCACGCAAAGAGAGCGGACACCCACTCCCCGTGAGGGAATCCGGCCGCCGGAACCCCGCTCCGGCAAGGTCACGAAAATGTATCGGGCATATCGAACATCAACCTTCACAGCAGCACCATGGGTTGGCTAGCGTGCTCGACCGGGCGGCCCGTACCCCCTTGAGGCGAACCACGCCGAGCGGGCACCCCCGCCGAATCCGGGCTTCCCACGCGGGAGTTCGGAACCGGGGACCCATACGCAGTACCGGGGTGAATCGGTCCTCATCCCCCACTCGGACCGTAGGGCAGCCTTCCGTTCCGCCCGAACCCGACAGCTAACCCGGTAGGCGGTCCACGGAAGGAGATGCCGGTCTTGGCATCGCATCGCAAACCGCGCGCACGGGTGCGCACCACCGCACCGGCCGTCGGGCTCACCACGGCGGCGCTGGCCTCCGTGACCCTGTTCTCCACGCAGAGCGCCGTGGCCGCGCCCGGCCCGAAGCCCGGTGTCGAGGACGTACAGAAGAAGGTCGACGACCTCTACCGGCAGGCGGGCACCGCGACCCAGCGGTACAACCAGGCGAAGGAGGCCTCGGCCGCCCAGCGTGCCAAGGTCGACGCCCTGCTGGACGATGTCGCGCAGCGCGCCGACAAGCTCAACGACGCGCGCAGGACACTGGGCACCTACGCGGCCGCGCAGTACCGCAGCGGTTCCCTGACGCCGAGCGCCACGTTCTTCCTGGCCGACGACCCGCAGTCGTACGTCGACCAGAGCCAGCTGATGGACCGGATGACCAGCCGGCAGCAGAAGGCGGTCACGGACTTCCGCACCCAGCAGGCCAGGGCCGCGAAGAAGCGTGCCGAGGCGGTGCGGAGCCTGGAGACGCTGACGACGACGCAGACCACGCTGCGCACCAGCAAGCAGAACGTCCAGAAGAAACTGGGCGAGGCGCGCACCCTGCTGTCGAAGCTGACCGCCGAGGAGAAGGCGCGGCTCGCGGAGATCGAGCGGAAGAAGGAGGCGGAGGCCCGGCGCAAGGCGCGGGAGCTGGCGAAGCGGCAAGCAGCCGCGAAGACCGAGGCCGACCGCAAGGCCGAGGAGGCCGCGAAGGGGTCGGGCGGTACGGGGACGGGCACCGGGACCGGCTCGGACAGCGGTGCCACCACCAAGGCCGGGCAGGTCCTCGCCTTCGCCAGGGCCCAGATCGGCAAGCCGTACGTGTGGGGCGCGACGGGCCCGGCGTCGTACGACTGCTCCGGGCTGACCCAGGCCGCGTGGAAGTCCGCGGGTGTGGACATCCCCCGGACCACCTGGGACCAGGTCAAGATCGGCACCCGGGTCGCCACGGCGGATCTGCGACCGGGGGACCTCGTCTTCTTCTACGACGACATCAGCCACGTCGGCATCTACAAGGGCGACGGGATGATGATCCACGCGCCGAAGCCCGGGGCGAACGTGCGCGAGGAATCGATCTACTACATGCCGATCCACGGCAGCGTGCGCCCGGTGTAACGGGCCTCCACCCGTCGCGCCGCCCCCGCACCGGGGCGGCGCGGCGCGGGCGGGATCAGGTCCAGAGCGTGGCGATGAAGATGTTGAGGACCGTCAGTCCGCCGACCGCCGCGAAGGCGCCCTTGTCGGCCTTCTCGTCGTCCCGCTTGATGTAGACGAGCGCGAGGACGACGACCAGGACCAGCAGCTTGACGCCGATCTTGATGTTGTTGACGTGGTTGCCGTCGGCCTCGTTCAGCCCGACCAGCGCGACACCGGTGACCAGCATGGTCAGCGCACCGTGCAGCATCGCCGGGACGAACCGGGCCGTGCCCGCGCCCATCGCCTTCATCTGGGTCAGGAAACCACCCAGCAGGGAGGCGATACCGATGATGTGCAGAGCGACGAGGGCATGAATGAGTACGTCCATGAGGCCGCAGCCTAGCCCCGGTCATATCACCACTCGGAAGGCAGGTACACCTTCCTGGTCATCCCACTCACGCCCGTACCAATTGCCTGACTCTGAGGCAATTTCTCCGGTCACTTGACGACAATGCCACGCCAAGTTCGGACAATAAGCGTCATTACGACTCCTGCCCGTGCCCTGGGTTTAGCGTCCCTAAGCAGGTGACCGGCTTCACCGCCGTTCCGTACGCGGACGGCACACCGGTCGCCCCGCCGAGAGTTCCGGCGGCGGGCCGCTCCCCTTGCCGGCGCCCGCCACCGCCCCCGGCGGGCCCGCCGGTAGCCCCCGGCGGGCAGTCGTGAGGAAGGACGCACGCCCTCGTGGCAGCGCACCGAAAACCCAAGCAGCGCCCGTACACCGGCCCTGCTGCCCGCACCGCCGCGACCCTCGCCTTCGCCGGGGCCGCCACCGCCGCCGCCCTGCCCGGCCCGGCGCACGCCGATCCGCAGCGCACCCCCGCCCAGGTCAGGAGCGAGGTGGACCGGCTGTACCACGACGCGGAGGTCGCCACCGAGCAGTACAACGGCGCGAAGGAGAAGGCGACCGCCGCGGAGGGCGCCCTCGACACCCTGCGCGACGAGGCCGCCCGCAGGACCGAGCGCCTCAACGCCTCGCGCGCCGCGCTGGGCTCGTTCGCCGCCGCGCAGTACCGCACCGGCGGGCTCGACACATCCGTGCAGCTGGCCCTCTCCTCCGACCCCGACCAGTACCTGGAACGGGCGGCGTACCTGGACCGGATCGGCGACCGGCAGGCCGCCGCGCTCGACAAGGTCCGGCACCAGGTCGCCCAGATCGCCACCCTGCGCGCCCAGGCCAAGGGGATGCAGGCCGCGCTGGCCGCCCGCCAGGCCGAGCTGAAGAAGCACCGGGCGACGATCACGGCCAAGCTGGCCGAGGCACGGCGGCTCCTCGCCCGGCTGTCCCCGCCCGAGCGCACCGCCTACGCGGACTCCGACCACGGGTCGCCCGGCCGCGCCGACCGCTCCACCGCGCGCGGCTCCGTCCGCGCGCCGAACGCCCGCGCCGCCGCGGCCGTGGCGTTCGCGTACGGGGCTCTCGGCAAGCCGTACGTCTGGGGCGCCACCGGCCCCTCCTCGTTCGACTGCTCCGGGCTCACCCAGGCCGCCTGGCGCTCCGCCGGTGTCTCGCTCCCCCGGACCACGTACACCCAGATCAACGCCGGGCGGCGCGTCTCCCGCTCCGAACTCGCCCCGGGCGACCTGGTGTTCTTCTTCTCCGGCATCAGCCATGTCGGGCTCTACATCGGCAACGGGCAGATGATCCACGCCCCGCGCCCCGGAGCGCCGGTGCGGATCGCGCCGATCGACCAGATGCCCTTCGCCGGGGCCGCCCGGGTGGCATAGGCTCCCGACTCCGATCCGGATCGCCCCGTCGGCGCAGCGACCGCCTTCGGGCCGGGCCGCCGTCGGAGCGACCCGCCATCGATCAACCGGCCGGAGGACAACCGCACATGCCCATGGACGCCGATGTCCAGACCCATGCCCGTACGCTCACGCTCCGCTCCCCGGACCACGTCCGGGTCGGGTCGTTCGTGATCCGCTACAACCCGAACTGGTCACTGAAGTACGCCAACTACGCGATCCCCGACCAGGGCGCGGAGCCGACCCCCGGCGAGCTCGACGAACTGATCGCGGCCTTCCGCGAGCTGGACCGGATACCGCGTCTGGAGTATCTGCCCGGCTGGGCGCCCGCGGTCGAAGCGGCGCTGCTCGCCGCCGGGTTCACCGAGGAGAACCGGGCCCCGATCCTGGCCTGCGCACCCGGCGACCTGCTGACACCGAAGCCGGTGGACGGCCTGGTGACGGCCGAGCCCGTCACCGACGCGGAGTTCGACGCCGCCGCCCTCGTACAGCACCTCGGGTACGGCGGGAGCGGTGAGCCCGAGGACGGGACGGCCGAGTGGCTGCGCAACGCGGCGGCCGGTGGCGGGGTCGCCGCGCTCGCGACCATCGACGGCACACCCGCCGGCGCGGGCGGCTGCTCGGTGCCGGTCGACGGTCTCACCGAGCTGGCGGGTCTCGCGGTCGCCGAGGAGTTCCGCCGACGCGGCATCGGCGCCGCGCTCTCCGCCCATCTGACCGCGACCGCCTTCGAGCGGGGCTGCCGGGTGGTCTGGCTGGAGCCGGGCGACGCCGACGTGGAGCGGATCTACGTGAGCATCGGCTACCGCCGGGTCGGCGAGAAGCTGAACATCTCGCTCGAATGATCCGCGGTCCCGGCCCGTCCGCACTTCGGCGGACGGCCGCCCGGCTCTTCACCCCGCTCACCGCAGAGCCCCTGGCATTCGCCACCGAGGCCAGGGGCTCCGCAGGTGCTCGCGGCTTCGCGGTACGGGACACGTCCTGCGCCACGCCCCCGAGGAAGGCGGTCCGGGCGGAACTCGCGCTCTCCGGCGAGGACCCCGAGAAATCCCTTGGTACGAGGCCCACTCGCCGTATGGACCGAGGGCCGGTCCGACGGCTCAGACCAGCCGTCGCGCGGTGGCCCACCGGGTCAGCTCGTGGCGGTTGGAGAGCTGGAGCTTGCGCAGCACCGCCGAGACGTGCGACTCGACCGTCTTCACCGAGATGAAGAGCTGCTTGGCGATCTCCTTGTAGGCGTAGCCGCGGGCGATCAGCCGCAGTACCTCGCGCTCGCGCTGGGTGAGGCGGTCCAGGTCCTCGTCGACAGGGGGCGCGTCCGTGGAGGCGAAGGCGTCCAGGACGAAGCCGGCCAGCCGGGGCGAGAACACCGCGTCGCCGTCCTGGACCCGGAAGACCGAGTCGACCAGGTCGGCGCCGGTGATCGTCTTGGTGACGTAGCCGCGGGCGCCGCCCCGGATGACGCCGATGACGTCCTCCGCGGCATCCGAGACGGACAGCGCCAGGAACCGCACCGGGTTCTCCACCGCCCCCATCAGTGGGGCGCAGCGGCGCAGCACCTCGACGCCGCCGCCGCCGGGCAGGTGGACGTCGAGGAGGACGACCTCGGGGCGGGTCGCCGTGATGACGTTGACCGCCTGGTCGACGTCGGCGGCCTCGCCGATCACTTCGACGCCGGTCTCCTCGGTGCGGCCGATCTCGGCCTGGACGCCGGTGCGGAACATCCGGTGGTCGTCGACGAGCACGACCCGTACCCGGCGCTCCGGGCCCCCGGCCGCTGCCTCAGTGGTCTTGGTCATCGCTCGCCCTCTCCATCTCCAGTTCGACTTCCGTGCCCCCGCCGGGCACCGAACGCAGACGCGCCGTACCGCCGTTGCGCTGCATCCGGCCGATGATTGATTCTCGTACGCCCATTCTGTCGCCCGGCACGGAATCCAGGTCGAAACCCGGACCCCGGTCGCGCACCGAGACGAAGACCGTGCGGCCCTCGACCTCCGCGTAGACCTGCACGGCGCCGCCCTCGCCACCGTACTTGGCGGCGTTGACCATGGCTTCGCGGGCGGCCTGCATCTGTGCGGTCAGCCGTTCGTCCAGCGGGCAGTCGCCCACGACGACGACCTCCAGCGGGACGCCGTGCTTGTCCTCGACCTCGGCGGCGGCGCGCTTGACCGCCTCGGCGAGGGTCTCGGGTTCGTCGTCCTCGTCCTTGCCGGTGCCCTCGGGGTTGTACAGCCAGTTGCGCAGTTCGCGTTCCTGGGCGCGGGCCAGCCTGCGGACCTCTCCCGCGTCCTCCGCGTTGCGCTGGATCAGGGTGAGGGTGTGCAGCACCGAGTCATGGACATGGGCGGCCACCTCGGCGCGCTCCTGGGCCCGGATGCGCATCAGGCGTTCCTCGGAGAGGTCCTGGGTCATGCGGACGAGGTAGGGACCGGCCAGCAGCGCGATGCCGGTGAGGACGGCGATGGCCGCGGTCAGGACGTTGCCGAGCTGGGCGGCGGAGCCGCGTACCACCATGAAGACGGCCAGGCCCAGGCCGACCAGGGCGACCCCGGCCAGCCCCCGGGCCAGGTGCAGGACCCGGCGGCGGCTGCCGACCTCCATCCAGCGGGCGCGCCGGGCGTTGTCGGCCTGCCGCCACACCAGTACGGAACCGGCGCCGATCAGCAGGGTGGGCCAGATGTAGCGGTTGGCCCCGCTGCCCATGTCGACGTTGCCGACGAAGATCATGGCGCCGAAGAGCAGCGCGATCAGGGCGAAGACCTGGCCCTTGTCGGGCTTGCGGAGTCGGCGCCGGCCGTCCGGGGCGGTCTCGAAGACCGAGCGCGGCGCCTCGACGCCGCCGACGCCGAGCGGGACGACGATCCAGAACACGGCGTAGAGCAGCGCGCCGAGGCCGTCCGCGAAGAACAGGCCGAGGAAGACGAACCGCACCCAGACGACGGGCAGCCCGAGATGCCCGGCGAGACCGCGTGCGACACCGCCCAGCAGTCGCCCGTCGGCGCTGCGGTACAGCTTGCGCTGCGGTGGCTCCTCCGGTTCTGCGCTGCGGGAGCTGGTGGCGCGGGTCGTGGCGGCTGGCATGCCCCGATCGTCACATGTCCGTGCGGGTGGCGGCATCAGGGTCGGTCCCCCAGTCGACCCTGATGCCCGGCCCCGGGGCGAGGGCACGACCGGTTCCGGCCCGCGCACGGGCCCGGCCTCAGGGGCCCGTCCGGCCAATATCAGGGACCGGCCAGGGTCGGCGCGGGTCCCGGTCGGGCTCCCGGCCCGTCACCATGGAGCCATGACCGTTCCCCAGGACGCCTCCCCCGGTGTCGCTCCGCCCCCCGATCCGGCACCTCTGCTGCGGCGCAGTCGGCAGCACAAGGTGGTGGCCGGGGTGTGCGGCGGGCTCGGCCGGTACTGCGACGTCGATCCGGTGATCTTCCGGATCGTGCTCGGTGTGCTCTCCGTGACCGGCGGCATCGGGCTGATCTTCTACGGCTTCGCCTGGCTGCTGGTCCCGGTGGACGGCGAGGAGGAGAACGAGGCGCGCAGGCTGCTGTCCGGCCGGGTGGAGGGGGCCTCGCTGATCGCGGTGCTGCTCGCGCTGATCGGCTGCGGGCTCTTCCTCTCCATGCTGGGCAACGGCGGCACGCTGGCGTTCTCCGCGATGCTGTCGCTCGCGGTCGTCGGCTTCGCCGTGTGGACGCAGCACCGCAGGACCGCGGCGCCCGAGGATCCACTGCATCCGGCGACCGCGCAGGCGGTGGCGGACGCGCCCCCGGAGGTGAAGGCGCCGCCGTCGCCGGGCAGCCCGTCGTGGTGGCGGGACCCGATCGTCAAGGACGGTACGACGGGGCCGGTGGCCGCCGGCTATCTGTGGGGTCCGGCCGACGCGGCTCCCGTGGCCCATGCGGCGCGTCCCACGGCGGACGCCCCGTTCCGCCCGCCCCTGCGCGAGTCCGGTACCCGGGGCCCGGCCTCGATCGGCGGTGTGGTGTTCCTGTTCGCGCTGATCGCGGGCGGTCTGGGCACGGGGCTGAGCTGGGACTCCCAGCCGTTCGGTACGAGCCTGCAGTTCGGCCTGGCCGGGGCGCTCGCGGTGTTCGGGCTCGGGATGCTGGTCAGTTCGTTCCTGGGGCGGACGGGGTTCGGCACGGTCATGCTGGCGATGATCACGGCCGCGCTGCTGGCGGGCGCGTCCGCGCTGCCCAAGAACATCACCACCCAGTGGGTCCGCGAGGGCTGGCGGCCCGCCTCGGTGGCGGCGGTCCAGCCGCACTACCAGCTGGGTACGGGGGTGGCGCGGCTGGACCTCACCGGGATCACGGTCCCCCGGGGCGCGACCGTCGCGACGGGGGTGAACGTCGGGGCGGGCCGCGCGGTGGTCGTCGTGCCCGAGGACGTGACGGTGAAGGTGGACGCGCGGGCGACCATCGGCGACATCACGCTGCCGGTCAGCCGGCCGGGCGAGGCGGCCCAGGCCGGGAAGGCGCGCGAGGTGGACGTCAACCCCGCCCAGCGGGAGCGCAGGACGCTTCCGCCGCCCCCGGGGAGCCGGCCGGCCGGAACGGTCGAGCTCACACTCGAAGTCGGCATCGGACAGGTGGAGGTCACCCGTGCTGCGTCATGAGATCCGGCCCGGACGGGCGGTGGCGGGCGTGGTCATGCTCGCGCTGGCCGCGGGATACGCGGCGGACGCCGCGGGGGCCTGGGACGCCCCGTGGGTCTTCTTCTTCCCGCTGTTCTTCGGCGGCCTCTGGCTGGCCGCCACCGCGACCTGGGTGAACTACCTGATCCGTCGCCGCCGTGACGCGAGGAGGGCGTCCGCGGAGAACGCCGCGGCCCCGCCGAGCACCAGCGGCAGCCAGGCCATGAGATAGGCCAGGTCGTTGCCGAAGTAGTACGGCGTGACCTGCCAGCTCACGGTCAGCCACAGGCTCAGCGAGATCAGCGCCCCGCCGAGCGCGGCGAGCCGGGCCCACAGCCCGAAGAGGGTGCCGAGGCCCACGGCGAGTTCACCGATGGCGATGGCGTACCCGAAGGCGCCGGGGCTCTTCAGCGCGAGGTCGACGAGGGCCGGGATCGCGGACGAGTCCCGCACCGCGTGCATGGTCTCGCCGATGGAGCCGGTGCCGCTCGCCCGGAAGAAGGAGCTGTCCGTCAGCTTGTCGAGCCCCGCGTAGATGAAGGTGACGCCGAGGAAGATCCGCAGCGGCAGCAGGGCGTGCTTCCGCGCCACGTCCTTGAGCCCTCTCGACTCGCCCAGTCCGCGCACGTTCGTGCCGTATCCCCGCATGTGACCGCACCGCCTTCCGTAGACCCGTCATCAGACCTTACGTATGCGGCGAACGCGCTGCTCACCCGGTGGGTCGTCCGGCGCGGCGGTCAGTCCGTCACCTCGATCTCGACCGGGTTCGTCTCCACTCCGGCGGCGGTCACGACCTGTACCTCCACCACCCCCGGTTCGACCTCCACCGGTACCGGCACGGTCAGGACGCCGTCCGTCGGGTTGGCGAAGCCGCCGGTGACCGGGATCAGCGGCACATGGACATGGACCCGGCCGATCCGGACGACCATGCGGGCCAGCCGGTCCGGTGTCCCGGCGCCGGGCGGCACGAAGCCCGCGCCGCGGATCTCGATGTCGTCGCCGGTGCGGACCGGCGCGTCCAGGTCCCCGGCCTCGCGGGCCCGCACCACCGAGAGGATCACCGGACGCCCGCCCTCCGCGTACTTCCCGGCGAAGTAGGCGAGCGCCGAGACGGTGACCAGCAGCGCCAGCCCCCAGGGAAGGTCCGGCAGCTGCTCGGGCCTGCGGGCCAGGCGGACCGCGGCGAACAGCACGGCGACGGTGCTCACCAGCACGTACTGCACATCCGTGAAGCTGCCCCGCCCGGAGTCGTCGGTGAGCAGATCGGCGGCGCGCGGCCGGTCGGCCCGCAGCTTCTGGATCCGCCCGGACAGGGAGCGTACGGTCACGACCCGGCGTACGACGACGGCGACGGCGCACACCAGCGCGAGCACGGTCACCACCCCGGCGCCCCGGGCCAGGTCCAGCCCCTCGATCAGCGCGTCGCGCTCGGCGTGACCGGAGGCGCCCGCCAGCTGGAGCGCCAGGACGAGTACGGAGAAGACGGCGAGCAGCACCCAGGAGGCGGCGACCGCCCGGGAGGTGGAGAGCCGGTTGTCCTCGCCGATCAACGGGGCGAGCAGGCCGCCCCGGGCGCGGTGGACATGGGCGGCGCCGGTCAGCAGGGCCGCGGTGACGAGTCCGGCGATCAGACCCGCCGTACGGGCATGGGTCCAGCCCGCGCCGATGGCGGTGACGGACTCGCCGATGACTAGCAGCGCGATGCTTCCCCACACCACGATCAGGGTGCGCCGCCACACCCGGTACAGCCAGGCGTCGCCCGCCTCCCGCCCCCGTTCGGCGACGGTCCTGGCGGACTGGGTCAGCTCGTCCGAGACCCACTGGCGGGTCGCGGAGGCGGACCGCGCCACGCCGGGCGGCAGCCCCTGGCCCGCGGCGAGTTCGTCCCGCTTGGCCAGGAACGCGGCCACCGCGCGCCGGTGGCCCTCGCGTGCTCCGTGCGGGCAGTCGCCGCACGTGCAGCCGCCCCCGTGCGCGCTGCCCGCCCTCGCCTCGTCCAACGCCACTGGGAACGCCGCCCTTTCCAACCTGGTACAGCCAACTCGTCTGCTATTTCAGCGAATTGTGCCGTACGGCGGGGCTCCGGACCGCATCGGGGCGGTCCGTCGGCGCGTACCGTCAGAATGTGCGACTGATCCGGCGCCACAGGGGCTGGTAGCTGATCCACGCCACCAGGTCGCTGCCCAGCTGATCGCGGGTGGCGACCGCGTCCCGGTGCTCGATCGGCACCGGCTTCCCGGCGGCCCGAGCGGCCAGCTGCACCTGGCAGGAGCGCTCCAGCGCGATGAACCACCAGGCGGCCGCGTCCACCGAGTCGCCCACGGTCAGCAGCCCGTGGTTGCGCAGCACGATCGCCTTGTGCCCGCCGAGCGCGGCCGCGATCCGGCGCCCCTCCTCCTCGTCGACGACGACCCCGGTGTACGCGTCGTACAGGACGTGGTCCTCGTAGAAGGCACAGGATTCCTGGGTGATCGGCTCGATGAGCTCGCCGAGCGCGGACAGGGCCCGCCCGTGCACGGAGTGGGTGTGCGCGACGGCGACGACGTCCGGGCGGGCCTGGTGCACCTGCGCGTGGACGGCGAACGCCGCCTGGTTGACGTGGTGGTATCCCTCGACGACCTGTCCCTCGCCGTTGACCAGGATCAGATCGTCGGGTGCGAGCCCGTCGAACGGGGCCCCGAAGGGGTTCACCCAGAAGCAGTCGGCGAACTCCGGGTCCCGGGCGGTGATGTGCCCGGAGACGCCGTCCTCGTACCCGTACTCCCCGAACAGCCGGAGCGCACCGGCCAGCCGCTCCTTGCGGTACGCGCGCTCGTCGGCCGCGGTGTCGTGGACGGGCGGCATCGCGAAGTGGAGCTGGTCCACGGGTATGGGTGTGGGCTCGGACATGGCGGCTCCTCGGGGCTCCCAGGGCGTACGTGCGCAGACGCACGGGATCGGAAGCTACCGCCGGTTGCCACAAGTGGCCAGGGATGCGGGACGGTCCGCCGGGGGGGGACCGCCCCATCGCGTCGTCTATCGCCGCCGCTGGTTGATCGCGGTGAGATCGATGTCGACGGGGAAGGGAACGTCCAGCTTCAGCCTGTTGTGGTGGATGCCCGTCGGCGTGTAGGCCTTCAGCGCCGGATCGAGCTCGTAGACATACACGATAGGCAGACCGTCCCCGCCCGCCTCCACCCTCCAGAAGTGCACGACCCCGGCAGCGGCGTACTTCCGGGGCTTGACCTCCCGATCCCTGTCCGCGGACTCCTCCGAGACGACCTCCACTGCCAGGATGACGTCCTCCGGCCTGAGTGAGGTCTGCTTGGGGCCCGTGTCCGCTCCCAGGGGAACCACCAGTACGTCCGGCTCGGGCCGGTTCCGGCGGTCCAGCCTGACGCTGAAATCGCGAAAGACATCGAGTTCGTCCGGCGCCTGTTCGAGGAGAGAGGTCTCCAGCAGACGCATCGTCCGCATGTGAAACCTGGTCTGCGGACTCATGAAGACGAGACTCCCGTCGATCAGCTCGGTGCGCCGCGGCAGGTTCGGAAGCCGGTCGAGATCATCTGCGGTCCAGCCCTGGGGAGGGGGGACCGGGTAGTTGTACTTCTCGTCCAACTCGTACTCGGGTGCGGCGCTCATGATTGCTCCCATGGGGCAGAGTCTCGTCTCCGCAACCAGCGTACCCAGCTCATACGACGATGCCGCCGCCCAAACGAATGAGCGACGGCATCGGCGTTTGACCTCGTGGGAGGTCACTCCCACTCGATGGTGCCCGGCGGCTTGCTCGTCACGTCGAGCACGACGCGGTTGACGTCGGCGACCTCGTTGGTGATGCGGGTCGAGATCCGGGCGAGCGTCTCGTAGGGCAGGCGCGACCAGTCGGCCGTCATGGCGTCCTCGGAGGAGACCGGGCGCAGGACGATCGGGTGGCCGTAGGTGCGGCCGTCGCCCTGGACGCCGACCGAGCGGACGTCGGCGAGCAGCACCACCGGGCACTGCCAGATGTCGCGGTCCAGGCCGGCCGCGGTCAGCTCCTCGCGGGCGATGGCGTCGGCCTCGCGGAGCAGGTCGAGCCGCTCCTTGGTGACCTCGCCGACGATGCGGATGCCGAGGCCGGGGCCGGGGAACGGCTGGCGCTGGACGATCTCCTCCGGCAGGCCGAGTTCCTGGCCGACCATCCGGACCTCGTCCTTGAACAGCTGGCGCAGCGGCTCGACGAGCTGGAACTCGATGTCGTCGGGGAGGCCGCCCACGTTGTGGTGCGACTTGATGTTGGCGGTGCCGGTGCCGCCGCCGGACTCGACGACGTCCGGGTAGAGCGTGCCCTGGACGAGGAACGCGACGTCCTCGCCGGCCGCGCCCGCCTCGGCGACGAGCTCGGCCTGGGCCTGCTCGAAGACGCGGATGAACTCGCGGCCGATGATCTTCCGCTTCTGCTCGGGGTCGGAGACCCCGGCCAGCGCGGTCAGGAAGCGCTCCTCGGCGTCGACGACCTTCAGCTGGACGCCGGTGGCGGCCACGAAGTCCTTCTCGACCTGCTCGGTCTCGCCCTTGCGCATCAGGCCGTGGTCGACGTACACGCAGGTCAGCTGGGAGCCGATGGCCTTCTGCACGAGGGCCGCGGCGACCGCGGAGTCCACGCCGCCGGACAGGCCGCAGATGGCGCGCTTGGTGCCGACCTGCTCGCGGATCAGCGCGATCTGCTCCTCGACCACATTGGTCGTGGTCCAGGTCGGCTCGATGCCCGCGCCGCGGTAGAGGAAGTGCTCCAGGACCTGCTGGCCGTGCGTGGAGTGCAGCACCTCGGGGTGGTACTGGACGCCGTAGAGCTTCTTCTCGTCGTTCTCGAAGGCGGCGACCGGCACGACGTCCGTGGACGCGGTGACGGTGAAGCCCTCGGGGGCGGCGGAGCAGGCGTCGCCGTGCGACATCCAGACCGACTGCTCGGCGGGGGTGCCCTCGAAGAGCGTGGAGCCGCTCTTGGAGACGGTGAGCGGGGTACGGCCGTACTCACGGGCACCGTTGTCGTCGACGGTGCCGCCGAGCGTGGTGGCCATCAGCTGGAAGCCGTAGCACATGCCGAAGACCGGCACCCCGGCCTCGAACAGCGCGCGGTCGAGGGAGGGCGCTCCCTCCGCGTACACCGAGGAGGGGCCGCCGGACAGGATGATCGCCCGGGGGTTCTTGGCCAGCATCTCGGCCACCGGCATGGTGGACGGGACGATCTCGCTGTAGACCCGGGCCTCACGGACGCGTCGGGCGATGAGCTGGGCGTACTGCGCGCCGAAGTCGACAACGAGAACCACGTCGGTGGTGGTGTCGGGGGCGGCGGGGGGTGCTGCGGGCACGGGCGGCCTTCCGGCGGTGAAGGGGGGTCTGTTTTGTCGATTCTACCGGGGTCGCGGAGTCCGCCGTCGTCCCGGCCGTACGGGGGTCCGGGGGCGGACCGGGCCGGGGCGTCCCCGGACACGGTGTCTCAGCATCCGGGCGCCGTGTTGGTCCGCCTCCGGCGGCGGGGCCATACTGAGGGCATGCGTCAGCACACGACCTTCGTCTTTACCTATGGCATCCGGCCCGCCGGCTGCCATGGTCGTGCTGCTTGATCCACTGACAAGCAACGTTCCAGGCGCCCCGGGCCGAAAGGCCCGGGGCGCCTTGGCGTTACGGACCGGCCGGCCTCGGGGACCCCACCCCACGAGGAGTCACACCATGACCAGCACCGCCCCGGCGAAGACCGCCCCCGCGAAGACCGCCGCCGAGAAGACCGGCGCGCACACCGAGGAGGCCGCCGCGCTGATCGACGACGCGCGGGCCCGCATCGACACCCTCGACGACCGGATCATCGGGCTCGTCCAGGAGCGGATGGCCGTCTCGGCGGTCATCCAGGAGGCCCGGATCACCTCCGGCGGCCGCCGGATCAGCCTCTCCCGCGAGATGGAGATCCTCGCCTCGTACCGGGACGCGCTCGGCAGGCCCGGCACCTCGCTCGCCATGACGCTGCTGGAGCTGTGCCGCGGCCGGGCCTGACACCCACGGGGCGGGGGTCCCCCGGCGTATCCCAGTTCGGGCCGACTCTCACCCGTACGGCGCGTGACCGGGTCCGGCGCGGCTTCGTTGGTCCCGGTGTCCGTGCCAGCCAGGGGCGGCTCTGGAAGGAAACCACGCGTGGCTCCGCTGGAGCGTGTGGCGTACTGCAGGTACGCCGTGGGACCGCGCCCCAGCGTGCGTGACCGGTCGGCAGGGGACAGCAGCCCGGTCACCCCAGGAAACGGCCGGCTCCGGGGACGCCCGGAGCCGGCCGTTTCCGTTGAGGTCCGTATCCGTCGGGATCCGGGATCCGTATACGACGTGTACGGATCCGTACCGGTACGACGTGTGTGTACGGGATCCGTACCGGACGGCCCGCGTGACGCGGGCCGCGCCCCGGCGACGAAGTGCGAACGGCCCTGCCGACCCGATCCGGTCGGCAGGGCCCTTTGGCGTGAGCGGCGTCACATAAGGGTCCTGTCGGCATCCGGACAACCATTGCGGCGGACCGCAGGTCAACCATGCGGAACCACCGGCCCCGCTCGTGTCCCCCACGGCGGACCCGTCCCGTAACCCGTGGCGCCCACCGCGCCACGCCCCGGAACGGTGCCGTCGGCGTGTGACGCGTCGGTCCGCCGTGGACGCGGAGGGGCTGCACTCGGAGGGGGGTGCAGCCCCTTCCGAGTGCAGCGGCGTCCTACGGCTTACGGCTTCTTCTTCGGCGGGACGGCCGGTATCCCGAGGAACGGCAGCTTCAGCGCGCCGAAGGCGTCCTTCGGCACGGCCGGCGACCGGGGTTCGACCGCGGCCAGCCGTTCGTACGCCTCGCCCTGTGCCGGACGCGGGTCCGCCTCGCCCTTGTTGGGCCAGAAGGACATGGCGCGCTCGGCCTGTGCGGTGATGGTGAGCGACGGGTTGACGCCGAGGTTCGCGGAGACCGCCGAGCCGTCGACCACCGAGATGCCGGGGTGTCCGTGGAGCCGGTGGTACGGGTCGATCACCCCGTCCTCGGCGGTGGCGCCGATGGGGCAGCCGCCGAGGAAGTGCGCGGTGAGCGGGGTGCCCATCAACTCGCCGACGTTCGAGCCCGCGAAGCCGTTGATCTCCTCGGCGAGCAGTGTGGCGGCACGGGTCGCCTCGGCGATCTGGGTCGGGTTGGGCGTGCCGTGCCCCTGCCGGGCGGTGAGCAGGCCCTTGCCCACGCCGCCCGGCTTGCGGTACGTCGTCAGGGAGTTGTCGAGCGACTGCATGACGAGCCCGATGATGGTCCGTTCCGACCAGTGGTGGTTGGAGAGCGAACGCAGGGCGAGGGTCGGGTGCTTGGCCATGTTGCCGAGCCAGCCCAGCACCCTTCGCCCTCCGTAGGGCACCTGGAGGATGGACATCGAACCCATCGCGTTGGAGCCCTTGCCGTAGCGGACCGGCTCGATGTGGGTGTTCTCGTCCGGGTGGATCGAGGAGGTGATCGCGACGCCCCGGGTGAAGTCGGCCTTCGCGGTGCCGTGCTTCCTGCGGTAGCGCCGGTCGCTGGTCTGCGAGCCGACCAGCGCCTCGGAGTTGGTACGGGTCAGCTCGCCGAGCCGGGCCGAGAGCCGGGGCAGCAGTCCCTTGTCCTTCATGGTGTGCAGCAGGGTCTGGGTGCCGTACGTGCCGGCCGCGACGACCACCTTGCGGGCACGCAGCCGGGTGGGCTTCGCCTTCCTGCGGCGGTCGGTGGGGACGGTGACGACGCGGTAGCCGCCCTCCGGGTCGTCGGTGACCGCGACGACGGTGGTCATCGGGTGGATGACGGCTCCGGCCTTCTCCGCGAGGTGGAGGTAGTTCTCGTTGAGGGTGTTCTTCGCGCCGTGCCGGCAGCCCGTCATGCACTCGCCGCACTCGGTGCAGGCCTTGCGGGCGGGGCCCGCGCCGCCGAAGTACGGGTCGGCGACCGTGCCGCCGGGTTTCGCCCGCGCCGTGCCGTCGGCGTCCTTGCCGTCGCCGAAGAAGACGCCGACCGGGGCGAGGTGGAAGGTGTCGCCGACGCCCATGGCCTGCGCGGCGGCCTTGAGGTGGACGTCGGAGGGGGTCGTCGTCGGGTTGAGCCGCACCCCGAGCATCCGCTCGGCCTGGTCGTAGTAGGGCTTCAGCTCGTCGTGCCAGTCGGTGATGGCCGCCCACTGCCGGTCCTCGAAGAACGGCGCCGGGGGCACGTACAGCGTGTTGGCGTAGTTGAGCGAGCCGCCGCCGACGCCCGCCCCGGCGAGCACCATCACCTTGCCGAGCAGGTGCACCCGCTGGATGCCGAAGAGCCCGAGCGCGGGGGCCCACAGATAGTTCCTGAGGTCCCAGGAGCTCTTGGGGAGGGTGCCGGGGGTGAAGCGGCGGCCCGCCTCCAGCACCCCGACCCGGTACCCCTTCTCGCTCAGCCGCAGGGCCGACACCGCACCGCCGAAGCCCGAGCCGACGACGAGCACGTCGTAGTCGTAGGCGTCGTCGTCGGTTCCTTCCGGCGCGGCGGGCCGGTTCTGGGCAGGGCTGTCCTGGGACATGGCTCTCCTCGGTGCGGAACGGGCGGAAGGTGCTGCGGTACCACCGGGGGTCAGCGCAGGCGGAACGCCTTCATCGCCTTGAGGCTGACGCTCATGAACGCCGCGTACTTCTCGTCGTCCATGCCGAAGGACGGGGCGAGCGGCATCAGCCGCTGCTGGGCCACGGTCTGCGCCTCGGTGTACTTGAGGATGCCCTCGGAGCCGTGCCGGCGGCCGAGGCCGGAGTCCTTCATGCCGCCCATCGGGGACTGCACGCTGCCATACGCGGGGGCGTACCCCTCGTTGATGTTGACCGTGCCGGTCCGCAGCCGGGCGGCGACCTGGTGACCGCGCCGGGAGTCCTTGGTCCAGACGCTGGAGTTCAGGCCGTACGGGGTGGCGTTGGCGAGGTCCACGACCTCGTCCTCGTCGGTGAAGCGGTAGATGGAGACGACCGGGCCGAAGGTCTCCTCGTTGCAGACGGCCATCGGCGCCTCGACGCCGTCGAGGATGGTCGGCTCGTAGAACAGCGGACCGATGTCGGGGCGGGCGACACCGCCCGCGACGAGCTTGGCGCCCTTCTCGACGGCCTCCGCGACATGCCGGGTGACGGTCTCCAGCTGGCGTTCGCCGACCAGTGAGCCCATGTCGGCCCCGTAGGCGAGGGAGTTGCCGAGCCGCATGGCCTTCGTGCGGGCGGCGAAGCGGGCCACGAAGTCGTCGGCGACCGACTCGTGGACGTACAGCCGCTCGATGGAGATGCAGAGCTGGCCCGCGGAGGAGAAGCAGGCGCGGACGGCGCCCGCGGCGGCCTTCTCCACGTCGGCGTCCTTCAGGACCAGCATGGCGTTCTTGCCGCCGAGCTCCAGCGAGACGCCGACGAGCCGGGCCGCCGCGCCCTGTGCGACCTCGCGGCCGGTGCGGGTGGAGCCGGTGAACGAGACGTAGTCGGCGTGCCTGACGACCTCGGGGCCGACGACGGGGCCCTCGCCGAGCACGACCTGGAAGACCTCGGCGGGCAGTCCGGCCTCGATCAGCAGGTCACGGGCCCAGAGCGCGGTCAGCGCGGTCTCCGTGTCGGGCTTCATCACGACGGCGTTGCCGGAGACGAACGCGGGCAGCGCGTCGCCGACGGACAGCTCGAACGGGTAGTTCCACGGCGCGATCTGCCCGATGACGCCGCGCGGCTGACGCAGCTCGGTGACCTTGGTGAGGGTCGGTACGACCCCAGTGTGCCGCTTCGGCTTCAGATACGCGGCGGCCCTGCGCCCGTAGTGGCGGGCCGCGACGGCGACGGCCTGCACCTCCTCATGGGCGTGCAGCCGGGCCTTGCCGGTCTCCAGCTGGATGAGGTCGAGCACCTCGGCCTGGCGGCTGAGCACCAGGTCGTGGAAGCGGAGCAGTACGGCGGCCCGCGCGCGGACGGGGGTCGCGGCCCAGGCGGGCTGGGCGGCGCGGGCCCGCTCGAAGGCGCCCGCCACGTCCTCGGGGGTGGACTCCGGCAGGTCGGCCAGCTTCTCCCCGGTGAAGGGGGTGTGGTTGGCCGTACGGCCCGATCCGGCCACCCCCCGGGTCAGCTGGGCGACCACCTCGGGAGTCACCACATCGGCGGCGGTGCGCGCCCCCGCGGGGGCGGCGGCCACCGGGTTGGTGCCGAGCGGGGCTGCGGAGGTGGACGTGGAGGCCTGCGAGTCCGTCATGAGGGCGAGAGTACGTCCAGCCGCACACTTTGGGTACCCGTGGGTAACAGGTTTTCACACTCCCCACAAACGAGCCAGCGATCACTGGCAACAAAGCCCCTGATCAGGAGCCCTGCCATCCACGCCCCGGACCGGCGAACCCCATCCGGACCTCATCCGGACCCCGTCCAGCGCTCCGGCCGACCTCATCCGGAGCTGTCGGGTGCCCGCCATCCGCGCAGCATCGTGTCGAACTGCGACCGGGTCGTGTCCCAGTCGTCCGCCGGTCCCGTCATGTACAGCGCGTACTCCGGACCGCTCTCCTCACCGAAGTACATCTGGTCGATGGCGTGGCGCGGGCCCGGGTGGTTCTTGGTCTCGGTCCAGGTGAACTCCCAGAGCGAGCCGGGCCGGTCCCGGTACGTGTTGGAGTGCAGGGTCTTGCGCTGGTAGCCGGGCAGCCGTTCGGCGAGCTGCTTCTCCAGGCTCAGCGTGTGCATGTACGGATTGTCGAAGTCGGGGTCCGGGTCGATGCTGATCCGGATGTAGTGCACGCCGTCGTCCGGGGTGTAGTCGACCTGGTTGCCGTCCGCCCGGCGCTCCCAGCCGTCGGGCACGACCAGGCTGAAGCCCTCGGGGTCGTCCACCCGGTGCCAGCCGTCGGGCACGTCCTTCACCGGCTTGTCCTTCGCGGACGCCTCCGGCTTCACCGAGGGCGGGGCGCTGGGCTTCTCGGGGGCGGTGTTCGTGTGCCTGACCGTGTCGTCGCGCCCGGCGGTGCCCTCCGTCCGGTCCCCGTACTTCATCGCGGCGAGGCCCGCGCCGCCGCCGACCAGCGCCGCGGCCGCGATGACCAGGACCGCGGTGCGCCAGCGGCTGCGCCGGGCCGCCGGGGCGGGTGCCGGTGCGGCGGCCGGTGCCGGGGCCGGGGCCGGTTCCGCCGGGTGGGGCAGCTGGGTGGTCCCGGGCACGGGCGTGCCGTCCGCTCCCAGGGAGCGCAGGACCTCGTCGGGGACCCGCTGCGTCGGCACGAACGCCTGCGCCGCCACGGGCGCGCGGCCCTCCATGGCGTCCAGCAGCATCCGTTCGGTCTCCGCGGCCGACGGACGCTCGTCCGGCTCCTTGCGCAGCAGCGCGGTGATCACGGAGGTCAGCGGGCCCGCCCGGACGGGCGGCGGGGGCTCCTCGGCGACGACGGCCTGCATGGTGGAGATCGGGGACGTACGGCGGAACGGCGAGCGCCCCTCGACCGCGGTGTAGAGCGTGGCACCGAGCGACCACAGGTCGGACGCCGGCCCCGGGTCGCCGCCGCGCACCCGCTCGGGCGCCAGGTAGTCGATGGAGCCGACCAGCTCGCCGGTCCGGGTGATGGTCGAGTCGCCCTCGATGGCGGCGATCCCGAAGTCGGTGAGCAGCACCTGGCCGTCCTTGGCGAGGAGCACGTTGCCCGGCTTCACGTCCCGGTGCAGAACCCCCGCCCCGTGCGCGGCGCGCAGGGCGCTCAGCACGTGGAGGCCGATCCTGGCGGCCTCGCGCGGCTCGATCTCACCGGACTCCTTCGCGGCGTCGGCGAGGGAGGGACCGTCGACGTACTGCATGACGATCCAGGGCCGGTTGTCGTACTCGATCACGTCGTGCACGGTGACCACGCCCGGGTGTGTGATCCGGGCGGCCGCGCGGGCCTCCTTCTGTGTGCGGGCGTGCAGCACGATCCGGTCGGCCTCGGCGACATAGAGACCGGCGGTCAACTCCTTGACCGCGACCGTGCGGTGCAGCACCTCGTCGTGGGCGCGCCAGACCTTGCCCATGCCGCCGCGCCCGAGGACCTCGCCCAGCCGGTACCTGCCGGCCAGCACCAGTCCCGCGTCCGTTCCCTGTGATCGATCCACGTATCCCCGCCCCGTTCCTCGGGTGCCAGATTACGGAGGGGATGCACGGCCACGGAACCTCGCACCCCCCACGAGACCGCACTGTGATGCTTGTCGCTCCGTCATCGGGAGTGGGTGCACGGAGAGAGTTCAGGGCGTCACGCGGTAGGAAGAGATGGCTTGTTCGTAGATGTCCGAAACCTTGTCGCGGCGGTTCTCCGGGCCGATGACCTGGATGACGTGGTAGCGGCCGCCCACGACCATCACGAGATTGCGGGCGTACACCTGGCGTCCCGACGCGTCCTGCCAGGTGAACTGGCCCTCCGCCATGGCCTGTCGCCCCACGTCGATCCGGCGCAGCCCGCTCGATCCCGACCAGCTGGAGTCGCGGAACTGCTGCAACTCCAGTTCCTTGTCGGCCTGGTACGCCAGCGGGTCGTCGCCCTTGGCCTTGACCGTGTCGCGCCCGGGGACGATGAGCAGGCTGAAGCCGTCGCTGCCGTAGCGGATCTGATGGTCCGCGTTGGCGGGGGTGCGCCGCCAGCCCTTGGGCACACCGACCTCGAAGCCCTCCGCGTCCTTGCGCAGGGTGTAGCCGGGGGCGAGCGCGACGGCGGAGCGGCTGGTCTGCGGCTGCTGCGCACCGGATGACCCCGAGGACCCTCCGCTGCCGGGCTCCGGCTCACCGGACGTCGACGAACCCGGGCCCGTGGAGCGGGCGCCCGACCGGTCGTCCGACTTGGGCAGGAACAGCACGGCGTACGCGATGGCCGCGACGAGGGCCAGCAGGATCAGCACCAGGAGCAGCCGCCCGAGCCGCCGCGGCGCCTGCCGCTCGCCGTCGTCCCGGGGGCGGGGCGGGGTGCGCAGCGCCTTGGGGCCCTTGGGCTCGCGCGGCGGCCTCGATGGGGCCTGGGTTGTCCGGGGGGCTCTCTCCGCGACGGGCTGGTCCTGCCGGTCGGGCCGGTCCTGCCGGTCCTTGGTGTGGCGGTGGCGGCCGTGGGACGCGTTCCTGCCGCGCCGTCTGCGGACCAGCTCGCCCCGGCGGCGTACGACGGGGAGCCGGGCGGTGTCGGCGGACGGCAGGGGTACGACGTCCAGACCGGCCTCGGGCTCGGGCGCCGAGCGCACCAGGGAGCGCAGCCAGCCGCTCAGCTCCTCGAAGTCCGGCCGTTCGGTGGGGTCCTGACGCAGCAGGGACTCGACGACGGGGCGCAGCGGGCCGCACTCCTCCGCGAAGGCGGGCGGCTCGCCACAGACCATCTGGACGAGCTCGGCGGCGTTCTCCTCGGGGTACGGGGCGTGGCCCTGGACCGCGCGGTAGAGCAGGGCACCCAGCGCCCAGAGGTCGGTGGCGGGTCCGATCGGGGGCGCCAGCCGCCAGTTCTCGTGGACGGGGCCGGCCTGCTCGGGCGCCCAGCGCTCGGTGACCGCGCCGACCACGGCGATCCGGGCCTGCCGGGCGCGTTCGGCGGCGAGGGGGGTGGCGGGGCCGCGATAGACCGAGTCCGTGCCCCCGCTCCCGGTGCCCTCGTCCCAGCCGCCCGGCTGCCGCTGCCCGCCGGGCCGTTGCGCGGGCACTGCCGGGGCGTCGGTCTGCGGGGCGTACCCGCCCGAGCCTCCGGCGGGGACGGGGCGCCCGGACGCGGGGCCGTCGCTCCAGGAACCGGTGAGATGCAGCCGCCGCGCGGGCGGCGGACCGTCCTCGTCGCCGTCGTCCTCCCAATCGTCGAGGGATGCCTCGGCGTACGGGGCGTGGGTGTACGGGTCATCGGCGTACGGGTCATCGGTGGCGTGGCCCCGGAGAGCGGCCGGTCCGGTCTCCTCCGGCCGCGCGGAACGCTGGACCGGCAGGCTGCCGGTGTCCTCCGCGTCGCCCGCCCCGGTGCGGCGCCGGTCCTCGCTGACGCGGGCGGCGGCGCGGGCGCCCGCCCGGTAGGCGGCGATGGCTCCGGCGCGCTCGGCCCGCAGATGTGCGGCATCCGCCGTGCCGCCGCGGGGGGCATCGCGCCGGAAGCGGTCGTCGGGACGGTCGTCGGGGCCTTCGCCGTAGCGGTCGTCCGGGTCGTCGCGGTCGCCGTCGCCGTCGCCGTACGGATCGTTGCCGTGGTGGCCGTCCGGGCGGTGGCCGCCGCCGTACGGGGTGCCTTCGCCGTACCGATCGTCGTCGTGGTGGTCGCCGGTCACCCGGCCCGTCTCGATCGCCGCCGGGACCCGTGCGGCCGGTACCTCGGCCGGTGGTGCGGGCCTCGGCGGTATGGCCGGCGGGGGCGGTGCGGCGGGCCGGGGCGGTGCGAACACCCCCGCCGGATCCGCGTCGATCGCCGGGCGGCCGAAGCCGCCCCCGTCGCCGAACCCACCCCCGCGCTCGTCCTCGTCCTCATCGGGCTGCGGTGTCGGGACGTATCCGCAGAGCGCCTCCTCCGCCGCCCCGGCCGCCAGGCCGGTCAGCACGACGCGACCGTCGTCGCAGATCAGCACCGTGCGGACGGTGATGTTCCGGTGGGTCCAGCCGTGGGCGTGCAGCACCCGCAGCGCGGCCAGCACGTCGGAGCCGATCTCGGCGGCCCGGAACGGGTTGAGCGGGCGGTCCACGAGGAGCGCGGCAAGCGGGCGGGCCGCGACGAACTCGCTCACGATCCAGAGCGATCCCGCCTCGGCGAACACGTCGAAGACCTGGTCGAGCCTGGGGTGGTCGGGCACCTGGGCCGCCGCCCGGGCCGCTTCCACCGCGCGCAGGACGGCCGGGTCGGCGGGCGCCCGCACCGCCCGCCCGGTGGCCCGGCGGGCCGGTGGGACCGGATCGTCGGCGTCGAGCACCTCGGCGTCCACCACCTCGGGCAACGGCACCTGCCGGACCAGGACTTCCTGTCCGCTGTAGGTGTCGAACGCCCGGGTCTGGACCGGTTCGTACTCATCGGCCGGAGGCAGCGGAAGGCGGTAGCGGTCGGCAAGCACCCGACCCGCGTAGTCGTCCACGACGCCTCCCCCCGACGGACCCATCGGTCGCCTCGCCACCGTGCCCGGTCCCTTGCACACACGCCAGGAATGCCACCACTCACGATACGTGCTCGAAAGGGACGGGGCACGGGGATGGGAGATCTGCCGGACGCCTCGGCGGCGCGCGTACCGCGCCGTGCGCGTCAAGTCCCGTGCGGCGGGCCCCAGTAGGAGCGGTCGGCATGTGCTCTAGGGTGAAGTTTCAGACATCGAGGACGTGCACATCTGTGCACACGGGACCCAGGAGTTGCGTTGAACACAGGCAGACGAGTCGCCCTGGCCGCGAGCACGATCGCCCTGTCCCTGGGCGGCGTAGCGGCCACCGCCGGTCCCGCCGCAGCCGTCGACACCGGCAACTGCAGCAGCATTCACAAGACATGCATGGTCTTTTATTACAACAGCAACTACGGCGGCTCCGCGTTCATCGCCTCCGGCGACATCCCCAACCTGGGTGATTTCAACTTCAGTACGTCGGGCGCGGGCAAGGGCCTGACGGTCAAGAACCATGCGGCGTCGGCCAAGTTCCGTGCTCACAACAGCTCGCAGGCCAGCTACGGGGCGATCTTCTTCAACAGCGGGTACGCGGGCCCCTGCGACCTCTTCGGGGGAATCGAGAACAGCGTCGCGTCCGCGCCGAAGCTCGCCAAGACGTACAACAACAATGCCTCGCTGCGCTTCTACCCGAACGTTCTGCCCAAGCTCCCGTCCGGGTGCAAGTCGTGGTGGTGACCCCGGCGCCGTGATGACCTCGTGAACGGCTCTCGCCCCGTGTCGGGGGCGAGAGCCCGCACCGGGCGCGGTGCGCCACTTCAGCCCGGAAGCTCCTGGCGAAGGATGTCACCTCAGTCCCGGAGCACCTGGCGGGCAAAGCCGAGCTCTTGCCGCTGCGCGTCCTCGAGCTTCCCGAGGACGGCGCGGTTCTTCTGGATCAGATCTCGCTGAATGGCCGCCTCCGCGGACATCCAACGCGCGACGAGCCCGGTCCGGGCCTTGCAGTTCACGTCGGCGACGGCCACCGCACGCTCCTTGTCGGACGCCGTGCCGGCCCCTGTGAAGGCCCGATCCGCCACGGATTCCAACGGACTCCCGTACGTCAGGCCCTTCTCCTTCATGCAAGCGGACCAGTCCTTCACCGCCGCCCCGGCCTTTTCGTCCGTCAGGGACGTCTGGAAGCTCCGTGTGTCGATGTCCGAGGCGACAGCGGCGGCGTCCTCCGCGCGGTAGCGCGCCCGGGTCTGATATGCCGCCTGACCGGCACAGCCGTGTTCGGGGATCTTCTTTCCGTTGTACGTATGCGCACGCTCACCGTTCTCCTTCTCACCGGACAGCACCATGCTCTGCGCCGCGGTGAGTCGGCCGGCCGGGGCCGTGTCGGGGTGAGGCGCGAGGTGGTAGCCGTACCTGGCGGCCAGGGACGCGTCCGAGATTCCGTAGCGCCTGTTCTCCGTCGCGGCGGCATCCTGCGGGACCTCCGGCGGTTCGTACCGGAGCGAGAACCCCTTCATGCAGTCCTGGGTGAGCTTCGCCCCGGCCCGCGCGACCAGCGCGATGCCCTCGTCGCTGAGCGCATAGGCGTCGATGGGCAGCCTCACGGGGGGCACGTCGCCGTCCGGCACCTCCCCACCGGGCCGCGCGGACTGCGTCGGGCTCTTCCCGGCGGGCTTCGGAACGGCGGTTTCTCCGGACGTGCCCGCCGTGCAGCCGCCGAGTACCACCACGGCCACTGCCGCGGCGGCCGCTGCGGCCATCGCGGCACCACGGCCGGCTCCCTCAGTCATGATCAGCGGCTCACGACTTGGGCGTGAACGAGTCGGCGAGGGTCTTCCAGGCGGCACGCCGCAGGTCGTCGTCCCAATCGGCCGCGCGAGCGGTGTACATGAGCCCGTAGCCCAGCCGGTCGTTCACCACGAAGCCCCGGTCCACGGTGCGGTACTTCACACCGCCGTCCTCGTAGGTGAACTCCCAGTCGGCGGTGTTCCAGCCGCGGTAGTCGACCTTGTCGATCCGCAGGCGCTCGTAGTGGCCGCGCCTCATGTAGGACTCCTGGGCCTTCCAGTCCGCCACCGGGTCGCTCTTGGGAGTGGAGGTCCACCCCACGAGAAGGCGCTGTCCGTCCGGACCGGTGAAGCGCGCCCCGGCGGCTCCGGTCGACTGGTACTTCCACCCCTCCGGCAGACTGATCGAGAACCCCTGAGCGTGCTCGTAGCGGGTGGACTTCTCGTCGTCCTTCCCCTGCTCAGCGGACGATGTGGCCGAATTCGCCGGTTTCGACGGCGTGTTCGGGCTCTTTCCCTCGCCCTTTCCGTTCTCCGCTCCCTGGCCCTTTCCCTTGCCGCTGTCGGTCTCCGGGGAGCTGCCGCCGGTCGACGCCCCGGCCGAGGTGGACTTGTCGTCCTTGCCGCCGCCCTTGCTCGCGTCGTCGCCATCACCCCCGTCGAGCGTGAGCGCGAGGACCGTGCCGAGCACGGCGAGCACGATCACGGCCGCGATGATCGCCAGGGTGCGGCGCGGCACCACGTCCGTGAGGGAGGCCCGGGGCGGGGCCGCCGGGGACGTCGCCGGACGCGGCGGCGGTACGGCGGCGGAGGCCGTGGCGGCCGCGGGCCGGGAAGGCTTCGCGGGGGTGCCCGCGCCACCGGCCGAGGGGGAGTCCGAGGGCTTGGGCGGCGCGGTGGCCGAGGCCGCCGCGACGGCCGGTGCCGTCTTCGCGTTCCGTACCGAGCGCAGGGCGCCCCGCAACCGGTCCCGGGTGCCCTCGCCCTGTTCCGCGGAGGCCGTCGCCGACTTGGCGCCGGGTGGGGCCGGTGTCTTGGGCAGCGCCATGACCTGGGTGGCGTCGGCGGGCGGGGGCACCACCGGGTCCGGCTTCTCGGGGGCGTGGATCACGTCGTTGAGCAGGGCGCGGGCGCCCGCGTCGTCGAGCCGCTGCTCGGGGTCCCTGGCGAGCAGGCCGTAGATGACCTCCTCCAGCGGACCGGCGTTCTTCGGCGGGTCGAGCGGCTCGGTCATCACCGCGGTCAGGGTGGCGATGGCCGACCCCTTGTCGTACGGCGGGGAGCCCTCGACGCTCGCGTACAGCAGTCCGCCGAGCGACCAGAGGTCGGCGGGCGGTCCCGGCTTGTGGCCGCGGGCGCGCTCGGGCGAGATGTAGGAGGGGGCGCCGACGAGCATGCCCGTCGAGGTGACCGACGGGTCGCCCTCGACCTGGGCGATGCCGAAGTCGGTCAGCACGACCCGGCCGTCCTCGGCGATCAGCACGTTGGACGGCTTCACATCGCGGTGCAGGATGCCCTCACGGTGTGCCGAGCGCAGCACGTCGAGGATGGCGAGGCCGACCTCGGCGGCGCGCTTCGGCGTCAGCACGCCGTCCTCGCGCACCGCTTCGGCGAGGGACTTGCCCTCGATGAGCTCCATCACGATCCACGGCCGGTCGTCCTCGTCGACCACGTCGTAGACGGTCACCGCGCCGTTGTTGCGGATCCTGGCGATCGCCTTCGCCTCACGCAGCGTGCGCGTGATGAGCCGGCGCTTCTCGTCGTCGTCGATGGCCGAGGGGAACCGCAGTTCCTTGACCGCGACCGTGCGGCCCAGCGTCTCGTCGACGGCACGCCAGACCGTACCCATACCGCCCCGGCCGAGCACCTCCCCGAGCCGGTACCGCCCCGCAAGGAGACGTCCGTCCTTGTCCCGTTGGGGCTCCCGTGCCTGCTCCGCCTCCGACATGCGTCCCCTCTGCGATCAACCCGCCCTGGCAGAGCGTTCATTGTCCCTCACCCCGGCGCCGGTCGTGGTGCGGGGTCCACAGGCCCGTCATGATGTGCCCGGAGGAAGGGAATCCCCACCATGCCGATACCCAGGGCACTGCTCGTCGCGCCGTTGCTGCTGACGCTGTTCGGCCTGGGATCGGCGCCGTTGTCCAGCGAACCACATCCGACCCCCGCAACGGCCTACCTTCCCCGGCTCGTCACCGAGGGCGGTGCCCCCACGGCGGCGCTGCTGGCCCGCCGCGTCTCCTCCGCACCGTACGACACCTATCGCTCGACCGGTCCCGGTATCCGACGGACGGACAGATTCCGGGCGGGCAGCATCACCAAGACCTTCGTCGCCACGGTCGTGCTCCAACTCGTCGGGGAACGCAGGCTGCGTCTGTCGGACACGGTCGAACGGCTGCTGCCGGGGCTGGTGCACGGCAACGGGAACAACGGCCGCCGCATCACCCTGCGCGCACTGCTCGACCACACCAGCGGCCTCTACGACTACACCGCCGAGCCATCGGCCCACCCCCTCTCCGCCACCGCGGCGGTCCGCGTCGCCCTGGCCCACCGTCCGACGGGTGCCCCCGGCCGCTACGCCTACTCCAACACCGACTACGCCGTACTCGGACTCGTCGTTCAACGGGTCACCGGACACAGCTACGCCGCCGAGATCCACGACCGCGTCATCACCCCCCTCCGTCTCACCGGAACCTCCCTCCCGGGCGCCCGTACCGCTCTGCCCTCCCCGCACGGCCGCGGCTACACCCGCGATCCGGACGACGGCCGCCTGCGCGACGTCACCGCGCTCGACCCGCGCACGGCGGGCGCGGCCGGCGAACTGATCTCCACGCTCGACGATCTGAACCGGTTCTACGCGGCCCTGCTGGGCGGCCGTCTTCTCGCGCCCGCCCAGCAGGAGCTCCTGCTGAACACCCGGGCCACACACGGCGTCTACGGCCTGGGCGTCTATCCGCAGAAGCTCTCCTGCGACGTCACCGTCTGGGGTCACAACGGCCACATCGCGGGCAGTCACGTCCGCACCGCCGCCACGCGCGACGGCCGGCACACCCTGACCTACCGCGTCGACACGGACACCCTGGCCGACACGGAGACCCTCGAAACCGCGCTCCTGGAAGCGGAGTTCTGCCCCGCGCCGCACCCGCCCCGGAATCCCTGAGGGCGGCCCCGTGGTCCCTGGCGGGACAGCCCTCAGATCGGCACGATGTCCGGAGCCCCGAGCCGCGCCGCGTCGGCCGTGAGGTCATCCGGCTGGCGCTGCGACTCCCGCTCCGCCTGCACCCGCTTCTCGTAGTGCTCGACCTCCCGGTCGATCTGGCCCTCGTCCCAGCCCAGCACCGGCGCCATCAGCTCCGCGCAGAGCCTGGCGCTGCGGGTGCCCCGGTCGAAGGTCTCGATGGAGATCCGGGTCCGGCGGGTCAGGACGTCGTCGAGATGCCGGGCCCCCTCGTGCGAGGCGGCGTAGACGATCTCGGCCTTCAGGTAGTCGTCCGCCGCGGGCAGCGGCTCCCCCAGCGTCGGATCGCCGAGGATCAGCTCAAGGACCTGCTCGGTCATCGAGCCGTACCGGTTGAGCAGGTGCTCCACCCGGGCGACATGGAGACCGGTGCGGGCCGCGATCCTCGCGCGGGCGTTCCACAGGGCCGGGTAGCCCTCCGCCCCCAGCAGCGGGATCTCCTCGGTGACACAGGCCGCCACCCGCTGGTCCAGGCCGTGCACCGCCTCGTCCACGGCGTCCTTCGCCATCACCCGGTACGTCGTGTACTTGCCGCCCGCCACGACCACCAGGCCCGGCAGCGGATGCGCCACCGTGTGCTCGCGCGAGAGCTTGCTGGTGGCGTCGGACTCGCCGGCCAGCAGCGGCCGCAGCCCGGCGTAGACGCCCTGGACGTCGTCCCGGCTCAGGGGCGTGGCCAGGACCGAGTTGACGTGTTCGAGCAGGTAGTCGATATCGGCGCTGGACGCCGCCGGGTGCGCCTTGTCCAGGTCCCAGTCGGTGTCCGTCGTCCCGATGATCCAGTGCCGCCCCCACGGGATGACGAAGAGGACGGACTTCTCGGTCCGCAGGATCAGGCCGGTCGAGGAGTGGATGCGGTCCTTGGGGACCACCAGGTGGATGCCCTTGGACGCCCGGACGTGGAACTGCCCGCGCTCCCCGATCAGCGCCTGGGTGTCATCCGTCCAGACCCCGGTCGCGTTGACCACCTGCTTGGCCCTGACCTCGTACTCCCCACCCGCCTCGACGTCCTCCACCCGGGCACCGACGACCCGCTCGCCCTCCCGGAGAAAGCCGATCACCCGGGCGCGGTTGGCCACCTGCGCGCCGTACCCCGCGGCGGTGCGGACCAGGGTGGCCACATAGCGGGCGTCGTCCATCTGCGCGTCGTAGTACTGCAGGGCCCCGACCAGGGCGTCCTTCTTCAGCGCCGGGGCGACACGCAGGGCGCGGCGGCGGGAGAGATGCCGGTGCACGGGCAGGCCGCGGCCATGGCCCGAGGAGACCGACATCGCGTCGTAGAGCGCCACTCCGGAACCGGCGTAGAGCCGCTCCCAGCCCTTGTGCTGCAACGGATAGAGGAACGGCACCGGCTTCACCAGATGCGGGGCCAGCCGCTCCAGGAGCAGCCCGCGTTCCTTCAGTGCCTCCCGGACGAGCGCGAAGTCGAGCATCTCCAGATACCGCAGCCCGCCGTGGATCAGCTTGCTCGACCTGCTCGATGTGCCGGACGCCCAGTCCCGGGCCTCGACCAGGCCGGTCGAGAGTCCTCTCGTCGCCGCGTCCAGCGCCGTACCGGCGCCGACCACGCCCGCCCCCACGACCAGCACGTCCAGTTCGCGCTCGGCCATCGCGGCCAGCGCCTCGGCGCGCTCCGCAGGTCCCAGTGTCGCTGTCCTCACCGCTGCCTCCCGGGTAGATCGGGGTGGTCCGGCACGGGGACGCCCTCCGGCCCGGCGGCCGGGGCGGCCCGCGCCCACCTCTCGATTCTGTCCGCCGTCCACGACTTCGGCCACCGCCTGTGGACAACACCAGGACGACAGGAGGCCCACAATGCGACATATAGGTCATATTTAAGCCTAGTGTGACATTGCGCTGTCCACAGCGGTTGCGCTTTCTGCCCTCATGGTCTAGACCGACCGGGAAGGACGGCCCCTCCACATGCCCGCAGACCTCGCCGTCATCGGACTCGGCCACCTCGGCCTGCCGCTCGCCCAGGCCGCCGTGGCCGCAGGCGTGCAGACCGTCGGCTACGACACCGACCCACGCGCCTGCACGGAACTCTCCGCGGGCCGCACCCCCGTCGAGGGTTCGCTCTCCGCCTCGGACGTCCGCCGGATGCTCTCGGGGGGCTTCCGGCCCACCACCAACCCGGCCGAACTGGGCCGGGTCCGTACCGCGGTGATCTGCGCGCCCACCCCGCTCGGCGCCGACCGCACCCTCGACCTGACCGCCGTCGGCGACGCGGCCCGCGCACTCGCCGCCCGGCTGCGCCCCCACACCACCGTCCTGCTGGAATCGGCCGTGCCGCCGGGCACCACCGAGAACTACCTGCTGCCGCTGCTCGAAGAGGGCTCGGGGCTGCGGGCCGGCCGCGACTTCCACCTGGCCTGCTCCCCCGGCCGCCTCGACCCCGGCAACCGCACCCACGTCTACACCAACACCCCCAAGGTCATCGGCGGCCTCACCCCCGCCTGCACCGAATCGGCCGCCGCCTTCTACGGCCGGCTCACCGACAAGGTCGTCCGGGCCCGCGGGCCGCGCGAGGCCGAGATGACCAAGGTCCTGGAGACCAACTTCCGGCACGTCAACATCGCCCTGGTCAACGAGATGGCGGTGCTCTGCCACGACCTCGGCGTCGACCTGTGGGACGTCATCCGGTGCGCCGAGACCAAGCCCTTCGGCTTCCAGCCCTTCCGTCCGGGCCCCGGCGTCGGCGGCCACGGCGCCCCCGTCGACCCGGGCTACCTCCCGTACCACAGCCGCACCCCCGGCCACCCCCTGCGGATGGTCTCGCTCGCCCAGGAGATCAACGACCGGATGCCGCAGTACGTGATCCAGCGCTGCGCCACCCTGCTGAACGAACACGGCAAGTCCGTGCGCGGCGCCCGGGTGCTGCTGCTCGGGGTCACCTACAAGCCCGACCTCGCCGACCAGGAGAGCTCCCCCGCCCGGGAGATCGCGAGCCGGCTGATGGACATGGGCGCCCAGATCGGCTATCACGACCCGCACGTCCTGGACTGGCGGGTACGCGAACTCCCGGTGCCGCGCGCCGACTCGCTGTACGAGGCGGCGTCCAGCGCCGACCTCACGGTGCTGCTCCAGCACCACCGCACGTACGACCTCCAGGGCCTCGCGGTGAAGGCCCAGCTCCTCCTGGACACCCGGGGCGCGACCCCGGCAGGGGCCGCGCACCGGCTGTGAGGGCCCTTCCGCCCGGGATTTCGGTGGGCGATGTCACAGGCTGCTGCTAGCCTGCGGCGTCACTTCTCGCACAATCGTGCGCATCCGTCCCAGGGGGGATACCACCATGAGCCAGCCCGTGCCGCCGTCGGACCAGCCGCAGCAGCCGTACAACGCCCAGTCCGGCGGCAACCCGTTCGCGGGCCAGCAGCCCGGCGGCGCCCCGACCGGCAACCCCTTCGCCGGCCAGCAGCCCGGCGCCCCGTTCGGCGGCGCGCCGTTCGCCCCGCCGGCCCCCGCGCGCGACAACATCGCCCTCGGCCTGGTCGCCGCCGTCGTCGCGGCCGTGGTCGCCGCCGGCATCTACGGGGCCATCATCGGCGCCACCAAGCACGAGATCGGCTACGCGGCCGTGGGCGTCGGCTTCGTCGTGGGCTTCGCCTCGGGCAAGGTCGGCGGCCGCAACCCCGTGCTGCCGGTCGTCAGCGCCGTGCTCGCGCTGGTCGCCGTCTACTTCGGCCAGCTGCTCGGCGAGGCCATGATCGCGGCCAAGGAGCTCCCCGTCACCGTCTCCGAGCTGTTCTTCGACCACTTCAGCCTGCTGAACGAGGCGTGGAAGGCCGACTCCAACTTCCTCACGTACGTCTTCTTCGTCATCGCGGCCGTCGCCGCGTTCTCCGGCGCCAAGAAGGCCGCCGAGTAGTCACGGACGCACACACGGGAGGGCCCGGACCGCAGATGCGGTCCGGGCCCTCCCGTCATGCCCGAGGCGTTCAGCGGCGGTGCTGCGAGTCCGCCACCGTGACCTCGACGCGCTGGAACTCCTTGAGGTCGCTGTACCCCGTCGTCGCCATCGCCCGGCGCAGCGCCCCGAAGATGTTCATCGAACCGTCGGGGGTGTGCGAGGGACCGGTCAGGACCTCCTCGGTGGTACCGACCGAGCCCAGGTCCACCAGCTTGCCGCGCGGCACGTCCTCGTGGACGGCCTCCATGCCCCAGTGCCGGCCGCGACCGGGCGCGTCCGTCGCACGGGCCAGCGGGGAGCCCATCATCACGGCGTCGGCACCGCAGGCGATGGCCTTGGGCAGGTCGCCGGACCAGCCGACGCCGCCGTCCGCGATCACGTGCACGTACCGGCCGCCGGACTCGTCCATGTAGTCGCGGCGGGCGCCGGCCACATCGGCGACCGCGGTCGCCATCGGGACCTGGATGCCGAAGACGTTGCGCGTGGTGTGCGCGGCGCCGCCGCCGAAGCCGACGAGGACACCGGCCGCACCGGTACGCATCAGGTGCAGGGCGGCGGTGTACGTGGCACAGCCGCCGACGATCACCGGGACGTCCAGCTCGTAGATGAACTGCTTGAGGTTGAGCGGCTCGGCGGCGCCCGAGACGTGCTCGGCGGAGACCGTCGTACCGCGGATGACGAAGATGTCCACGCCCGCGTCGACCACGGCCTTGGAGAACTGGGCGGTGCGCTGCGGGGAGAGCGCGGCGGCGGTGACGACACCGGAGTCGCGCACCTCCTTGATGCGCTGCCCGATCAGCTCCTCCTGGATCGGGGCGGAGTAGATCTCCTGGAGGCGGCGGGTCGCCGACTCGACGGGCATCTCGGCGATCTCGTCGAGCAGCGGCTGCGGGTCGGCGTGCCGGGTCCACAGGCCTTCCAGGTTGAGGACGCCGAGGCCGCCGAGCTCACCGATGCGGATGGCGTGCTGCGGGGAGACCACGGAGTCCATGGGAGCGGCCAGGAACGGCAGCTCGAAACGGTAGGCGTCGATCTGCCAGGCGATCGAGACCTCCTTCGGGTCGCGGGTACGGCGGCTCGGAACGACGGCGATGTCGTCGAATGCGTACGCCCGGCGGCCGCGCTTGCCGCGCCCGATCTCGATCTCAGTCACGATGGTGTGGCCTTTCCCTCTACGTCTGCGCTGTCCAGTATCCCCGACACACGGCTGAGGGGCGGTCCCGGGAACCCCGGACCGCCCCTCGGCTGAGCCGTCGCGTTACTTCCTGCTGTAGTTCGGCGCCTCGACCGTCATCTGGATGTCGTGCGGGTGGCTCTCCTTGAGGCCCGCGGACGTGATCCGGACGAAGCGGCCCTTGGTCTCCATCTCGTCGATGGAGGCGGCACCCACATAGCCCATGGTCTGGCGGAGGCCGCCGACGAGCTGGTGCAGCACGTTGGCCAGCGGGCCGCGGTAGGGCACCTGGCCCTCGATGCCCTCGGGCACCAGCTTGTCGTCCGAGGCCACGTCGGCCTGGAAGTAGCGGTCCTTGGAGTACGAGCGGCCCTGCCCGCGGGACTGCATCGCCCCGAGGGAGCCCATGCCGCGGTACGACTTGAACTGCTTGCCGTTGATGAAGAGCAGCTCGCCGGGCGACTCCTCGCAGCCCGCGAGGAGGCTGCCCAGCATGACCGTGTCGGCACCGGCGGCGAGCGCCTTGCCGATGTCGCCGGAGTACTGCAGTCCGCCGTCCCCGATGACCGGGACACCGGCCGCGCGGGCGGCGAGGGCGGCCTCGTAGATCGCGGTGACCTGCGGGACGCCGATGCCGGCGACCACGCGGGTGGTGCAGATGGAGCCGGGGCCCACGCCGACCTTGACGCCGTCGACACCGGCGTCGATCAGGGCCTGCGCGCCGTCACGCGTCGCGACGTTGCCGCCGATGACGTCGACGCCGACGCTGGACTTGATCTTCGCCATCCAGTTCAGCGCGTTGCTGTTGTGTCCGTGCGAGGTGTCGACGATGAGGAAGTCCACACCCGCCCCGGCCAGGGCCTGCGCGCGCTCCAGGGCCTCGGGGCTGGCGCCCACGGCCGCGCCCACCAGGAGGCGGCCCTCGGCGTCCTTGGCCGCGTTCGGGTACTGCTCGGCCTTCACGAAGTCCTTGACCGTGATGAGGCCCTTGAGCACACCCGCGTCGTCGACCAGCGGAAGCTTCTCGATCTTGTGGCGGCGCAGCAGCTCCATGGCGTCCACGCCGGAGATGCCGACCTTGCCCGTGACCAGCGGCATCGGCGTCATGACCTCGCGCACCTGGCGCGTGCGGTCGGACTCGAAGGCCATGTCGCGGTTGGTGACGATGCCCAGCAGCTTGCCCGCCGGGTCGGTCACCGGGACGCCGCTGATGCGGAACTTGGCACACAGCGCGTCGGCCTCGGCCAGCGTCGCGTCCGGGTGCACGGTGATCGGGTCGGTCACCATGCCGGACTCGGAGCGCTTCACGAGGTCGACCTGGTTGACCTGGTCCTCGATCGACAGGTTGCGGTGCAGTACGCCGACGCCACCCTGCCGCGCCATGGCGATGGCCATGCGGGACTCGGTGACCTTGTCCATCGCCGCGGAGAGCAGCGGGATGTTCACGCGTACGTTGCGGGAGATGCGGGACGAGATGTCGACTGCGTTGGGCAGCACTTCGGATGCGCCGGGCAGCAGCAGCACGTCGTCGTATGTCAGCCCGAGCGTCGCGAATTTCTCGGGCACTCCGTCGACGTTTGCAGTCATGACACCTTCCCCAAATGGCCTTGATCGGTGCGGATGTCCATGCTAACGGCCTCCGGGGGTGTCTCATTCCACGAGCAAGATCACCCAGAGGTTCTGTGGCTTCGTACAGAACCGTCCGCACGGACCCGGCCGGGTCCGTTCACTGCTCCGCGAGGGCTCTCAGCCTGCTCAGGGCGCGGTGCTGGGCGACCCTGACCGCACCCGGTGACATGCCCAGCATCTGTCCGGTCTCCTCGGCGGTCAGCCCGACGGCGACCCGGAGAACGAGCAGCTCACGCTGGTTGTCCGGGAGGTTGGCGAGGAGCTTCTTGGCCCAGGCGGCGTCGCTGCTGAGCAGGGCGCGTTCCTCGGGGCCGAGCGAATCGTCCGGACGCTCGGGCATCTCGTCGGACGGCACGGCCGTCGATCCCGGATGCCGCATGGCGGCCCGCTGGAGATCGGCGACCTTGTGACCCGCGATGGCGAAGACGAAGGCCTCGAAGGGCCTGCCGGTGTCCTTGTAGCGTGGCAGCGCCATCAGCACCGCGACACAGACCTCCTGCGCCAGGTCCTCCACGAAGTGGCGGGCATCACCGGGCAGCCGGTTCAGCCGGGACCGGCAGTAGCGCAGTGCGAGGGGATGGACATGGGCCAGCAGATCGTGCGTGGCCTGCGCGTCGCCCTCGACGGCACGGTGCACCAGGGCACCGATCCCCGTCGTCTCGTCGTCGCGCATCGGACCATGGTGCCCCGGAGCCGCGTCATCCGTGCCGCCGCGTCCGTAGTTGTGCACCGAAGCGTTATGAGCGGGTGCGCCGGAAGTCATGTCCTGCGCCCTCCCCTTCCGCTCGACCGAATCGTTCCCGAGGAACTCCACGTATCAAGGATGCGGCATCGGCCGGGAAGCGTCACATACCGTCGGCGCGACGGGCTCCGCCGGTGGAGCGGAGCCCGTCCCGCGGACGTCGGTCACGTCACCCCGGCCGCCGGTGCGCGGACGGGGAATCGGTCGACTGCCGGCCACGGCCGACCCTCAGCGGACCAGGCCCCAGCGGAAGCCGAGCGCCACGGCGTGTGCCCGGTCCGAGGCGCCGAGCTTCTTGAACAGACGCCTGGCGTGCGTCTTCACCGTGTCCTCCGAGAGGAACAGCTCACGGCCGATCTCTGCGTTCGAGCGGCCGTGGCTCATTCCTTCGAGCACCTGGATCTCACGCGCGGTGAGCGTCGGCGCCGCACCCATCTCGGCCGACCGCAGCCGACGCGGGGCGAGCCGCCACGTCGGATCGGCCAGCGCCTGGGTGACGGTGGCGCGCAGCTCCGCGCGGGAGGCGTCCTTGTGCAGATAGCCGCGGGCCCCGGCGGCGACCGCGAGCGCGACACCGTCCAGGTCCTCGGCGACGGTCAGCATGATGATCCTGGCGCCGGGGTCGGCGGAGAGCAGCCGCCGGACCGTCTCCACACCCCCGAGACCGGGCATGCGTACGTCCATCAGAATCAGATCCGAACGGTCGGCGCCCCAGCGGCGGAGGACTTCCTCGCCGTTGGCCGCCGTCGTCACCCGCTCGACGCCGGGCACGGTCGCGACCGCGCGACGAAGCGCTTCTCGGGCAAGCGGGGAGTCGTCGCAGACGAGGACGGATGTCATGACCGTCCTCCGAAGCCGATGCGCGTCACCTTGAGCCTCCAGGCTGTTACATGTCGTCACCTGTGCGGTTGACACTCTCGGACACCTGCCCGATCGCTTTTTTCGTCAACCGCTTCCGCCCTCTCAACGATGGTCACTCGAAAGAGTTACGGGTCGGACAAGCGGGTTCGGCACTCTACGTGAGGGGGCGTGCACGGAGAAGAACGGCGCGGATCATCCAATCCTCAACCGAAACTTCGTATGAAGGTATGCCCCATTTAGCGGGTTTTCTTCCCTTTTGCTGGTGTCTGTGGATAGATTCGCAATCAGTCATATTTACATCTGCTTACACCGTAGATGTACGGTCGTGGGCACGGTCGATGACGGACGACAACGACGTTTCCGACTCAGCATGGTTTCGAGGGGACAAGCAATGGCAGATTTCTCCCGCCTTCCCGGACCCAACGCCGATCTGTGGGACTGGCAGCTGCTGGCGGCCTGCCGCGGGGTGGACAGCTCGCTGTTCTTCCACCCGGAGGGTGAGCGCGGGGCGGCCCGGAGCGCCCGCGAGAACTCGGCGAAAGAGGTCTGTATGCGATGCCCGGTGCGCGCCGAGTGCGCGGCGCACGCCCTGGCGGTGCGAGAGCCCTACGGAGTGTGGGGCGGACTGACCGAGGACGAGCGCGAAGAACTCATGGGACGGGCCCGCAGCCGGCTGATCGCGGCGGCACCCTCGGGCGTTCCGTCCCCGTCGGGGCACGGCTGAACCGGCCTCGCCCCGTACCGCAATAGAGAAACGTTTCCGCACCTCACCCGGCCACCGGTCACGGCGAGGGCCGGGTCGTCGGCGGGCCGCTCAGCGGGCGGCCGCCAGGGACAGCCGGTCCAGGGTGGCCGCCACCGCCGGGACCTGGGCCAGGTCGGGCAGGGTCAGGGCGACGATCTCGCGCTCGATGGCAGGTTCCACCGTCACGGTGCGCGCCCCCTTCGGGCGCACCGACTCGATCGCCAGCTCCGGCAGCACGGCCACCCCGAGTCCGGCGCCTACCAGGCCGACCACCGCCGGGTAGTCGTCGGTGGCGAAGTCGATCCGGGGGGTGAAGCCCGACTCCTCGCAGACCTCCACGAGCTGGCGGCGGCAGCGCGGGCAGCCCGCGATCCACGACTCCCCGGCCAGGTCGGCGATGCCCACGGCGGCCGAGCCCGACAGCCGGTGCCCCTCGGGGACCAGGCCGATCAGCCGGTCGGTGAGCAGCGGCCGTACGACCAGGTCGTCCCATTCGGTGCCGGAGGCGCCGTAGCGGAACGCCAGCGCGATGTCGCAGTCGCCCTCCCGCAGCATCTCGACCGAGCGCGGCGGCTCGGCCTCCACCAGCGAGACCCGGGTGCCGGGGTGGGCCTCGCGCAGTGCGGCGAGGGCGCCGGGGACCAGGGTGGAGCTGCCGCTGGGGAACGAGACGAGCCGGACCCGGCCGGCCCGCAGCCCGGCGATCGCGGCGACCTCCTCCTCGGCGGCGGTGAGCCCGGCGAGGATGCCGGAGGCGTGCCGGACGAGGGCCTGGCCCGCCTGGGTGAGGCGCATCTCGCGCCCCGTACGGATCAGCAGCGTGGTGCCCGCGGAGGCCTCCAGGGCCTTCATCTGCTGGCTGACCGCGGGCTGGGTGCAGCCCAGTTCGCGAGCGGCGGCGGAGAACGAGCCGGTGGTGGCCACGGCGCGCAGGACACGGAGATGACGGGCTTCGATCACCCTTCAACCATAAGCGAGTCTTGGAGCACCTGCGCGTTATTGCCGCACATCTTTGGGGGTGAAGTGGTTAGCGTCTCCGTATGACCTCCATGGAACCGACCGAGCCGATGCGGCTGCTGACCGTGAACGCGGGACGACCGGAGTCCGTCGGCCACACCGACGCCCCCGGGGGCCTGACCGGCATCGACAAGCGGCCCGTCGAGGGCCCCGTACGCGTCAGCGACCCCGGGCCCAAGGGCACCGGCGGCAGCGGGCTGGCCGGGGACGCGGTGTGCGACCTGCGCCATCACGGCGGCTCCGACCAGGCGGTGTACGCCTTCGCGCGCGAGGAACTCGACCGGTGGGAGCGGGAGCTCGGCCGCTCGCTGGCCAATGGCGTGTTCGGCGAGAACCTGACGACCCGTGGGCTCGACGTGAGCGGTGCCAGGATCGGCGAGCGCTGGCGGATCGGCCCCGATCTGGTGCTGGAGGTGACGTCGGGCCGGATTCCGTGCCGTACGTTCGCCGGTCACCTCGGCGAGCGGGGCTGGGTCAGGCGGTTCACGCGGGCGGCGGCTCCCGGTGCCTACCTGCGGGTGATCGAGCCGGGTGAGATCCGGGCCGGCGACCAGGTCGAGATCGTGCACCGCCCGGACCACGACGTCACCGTGGTGACGGAGTTCCTGGCCTCGACGACGCGCCGCGACCTGCTGCCGGAACTGCTCGCGGCCGGGGAGGCGCTGCATCCGGAGGCGCTGCGTGCGGCTCTGAAGTACGTCGGGAAGTCGGCGGCGGACAACTGATCGCCGCGTGCCGGTCAGGCACTAACGTGCCGCGTATGACGACTGCACTGATTACGGGCGCGACCGCGGGGATCGGTGCCGCCTTCGCGCGGCGGCTCGCGGCCGACGGGCACAACCTGGTGCTGGTGGCGCGCGACACCGAGCGGCTGCGCGAGCAGGCGACGGAGCTGCACGACCGGCACGGCATCGAGGCCGAGGTGCTGCGGGCCGATCTCTCCGAGGACGAGGGGATCGCCGCGGTCGAGGACCGGTTGACGGACCGTCGGCATCCGGTCGACCTACTGGTCAACAACGCCGGGTTCGGCAACAAGGGCCACTATCTGGACGTGCCCATGGCCGATGAACTGAAGATGCTGAAGGTGCACTGCGAAGCGGTGCTGCGGCTGACCTCGGCGGCCGCGGCCGGGATGCGGGAGCGCGGCCGGGGCGGCGTGGTCAACGTGGCATCGGTGGCCGCCTTCGTGCCGCGCGGTACGTACGGCGCGTCCAAGGCGTGGGTGGTGCAGTTCACCCAGGGCGCGGCGAAGGACCTGGCCGGTTCGGGGGTGCGGCTGATGGCGCTGTGCCCGGGGTTCGTACGGACGGAGTTCCATCAGCGGGCCGGGATGGGGACGGGCAACATCCCGGGCTGGATGTGGCTCGACGCGGACAAGCTGGTGGAGGCGGCCCTCGCGGACCTGGCACGCGGGAAGTCGGTCTCCGTCCCGGACCCGCGGTACAAGGCGCTGATGGGGCTCGTGAAGGTGACGCCGCGCGGCCTGCTCGGAGGGGTCACCTCCAAGACAGGCCGCAAGTACGGTCCCCAGTGAGCGGTCGGTTACCGCACCCCGCGGCCCGCGTAGGCGCCGATGTTGGGGACGCCGGGCCTGAGCCGGTTGCCGAAGTAGTCCTTGCCGCCGTTGTTCTCGATGACGGCTCCGGCGGCGAGGGCGGGCGAGCCGGCGCCGAGCCGGAAGTCGGCCCGGAGCTTCGGGTCGGCCGTGATGCCGCCGGGGTTCGGACGGGTCATGTCGATGCCGTAGAAGGCGTTGTGGTCGAAGGAGAGCCCGGGGGTCGGGTTCTTGAAGGCGTACCCGCCGGTGCCCTCGCTCACGAACACGTTGTTGCGGATGGCCAGTTCGTGCTGGGTGGTGGCGGGGCTGCCGGCGTCGTCCTGGACGAGATAGCCGGGGATCTGCTCCTTGTTGTGGAAGGTGTTGTTGTAGATCTCGGTGCCCAGGATCGGGCCCCAGCAGTTCTGGACGAGGCGGGCGCCGTCGTCGCTGCTGACGTTGTAGCGGGCGACCGTGCCGATGGTCTTGGCGCCGCTGTACGGGCAGATCAGCAGGAAGCCACCCTTGTTGTCGTGGCTGTAGTTGTACTGGAAGACGGTGTTCCGCGAGGCGCCGTCGGCGTCGAAGGACATCCCGTCGTGGGTGTTGCCGCCGCCCGAGACCTCGTTGTACTCGACGGTGGTGTCATCGGTGTTGAAGGTCCAGATGCCCGCGTTGGCGGAGGGCGAACGGAGCTGGAAGCCGTCGACCCGGTTGTGGTCGACGCGGGCGCCGCTGGTGGTGTCGAGCTTCATGCCGTCGCCGGCCAGGGACTTCAGCGTGTTGTGGTGGATCCGGACCCCGGTGCTGGGCGTCCACTCCCCCGGGTACACGTTCGGGTCCTGCTGATCGCCGACCAGATCGCGCTTGGAGAAGGTCGACTTGAAGTAGATGCCCTCGCGGTCGACGTCCTCGATGCGGTTGTCGCCGATGTCCAGACCGTCGTACCAGCTGGCCTTCGCCGTGCCCTCGACGGCGATGTGGATCGCACTGGAACCGGAGACCGTCTTGTAGTCTCCGCCGCGCACATCGTGGATGTAGAGGCCGGAGATGTCGAAGCCGCGGGCGACGCCGTAGTCGGTGAGGCGGAGCCGGACGCCGTTGCGCTCGCTGCCGGGGTTGTCGGCGTTGGTGATCTCCAGCGCCTTGAGGTGCACGTACTGGGTGTTGGCGAGCAGGACGACATCGTGGGCGCCCGCGCCGTCGAGCCTGGCGCGGGCCGGGCCGTTGCCGTAGTCGGCGATGGTGAACGGGGCGCGGGCGGAGCCGGTGCCGGTGGGGGCGAGGGTGCCGGTGCAGGTGGCGCCGCGCTTGAAGAGGAGCCGGTCGCCGGGGCCGTAGGTGTGCGCGTTGGCCTCGGCGAGCGAGGTCCAGGGGTGTCGCTTGCTGCCGGTGGCTCCGGCCGGGTCCGCGGCGCAGTCGACGTGGAAGGTGCGGCCCGCGGGTGCGGCCTGCGCGGCGCTCTGGCCTGCGACGGTCAGGCCGCCTGCGGCGGTCAGGGCCGCGAGCGCAGCGGCGGTGAGGCGATGTCTCACAATTCCTCCGTACGAACGGTCAAGGTCGGGACGAACAGTCGGTGGCGGAGCGGGGCGAGTCCGCATCGCCGGAATCCTGGACTCGGATTGATCGAACGTCAATGGATTGCGTTTGAATGATCGAAACTCCCATCGTTCGATCACGTTGGTCTAGGGTTCTTTGTTTGGATCGGCCCGGCCCGGTCCGAGCGAAGGACCCCGGGGTCGGACGACGGCCCCGGCACCGGCCGGACCGCGGGCCGGGTCACACACTGCGAGGGGACTGCCGCCGTGCGCGAAAGTGCTGCTGAACGTCATGACCGCCTGCTCGGGCTGGTACGGGAACGGGGTTCGGCCCGGGTCTCGGATCTGGCCTCGCTGCTGGGCGTCTCGGCCGTCACGGCGCGCCGGGACGTGGAGGAGCTGGCCGGCCGCGGCCTTCTCGACCGGGTCCACGGATCGGTGTCGTGGCCGCAGGAGGCCCGGGCCGGTGGCGCCGCCGGCCCGGGTTCCCCGCGCGGCGGCCTGGTCCTGGGCATGCTCGCGCCCTCGTCGACCTACTACTTCGCCGAGGTCATCCGCGGCGCCCACGAGGCCGCCGCGCGGGCCGGGGCCAGGCTCGTCCTGCGGATCTCCGACTACCGGCCGCAGGAGGACCACGCACGCACCGAGGGACTGCTCTCCGCGGGCGCCGAGGGGCTGCTGGTCGCGCCCGGCTGGCAGGACCCGGGCGACCCCGCCGCGTTCGGCGGCTGGATCGCCTCGCTGCCCGTGCCGACCGTCCTGCTGGAGCGCAGGCCCACCGCGGGCTCCCCGCTGGACGGCCTGGACCGGGTCTGCTCGGACCATGCCCACGGGGTGCTGCTGGCGGTCCGTCACCTGGTGGATCTCGGGCACGGGGCACCGCTGCTGATGGCCCGCGCGGACTCCCCGACCGCCGTCGCGGTGCGCTCCGGGTACGCGGAGGCGCTGGCCGTGCTCGGGCTGCGAGCACCGCAGGACGTGATCGATTCCGTACCGGCCGAACTGGCTCCGGACGCCTTCGAGCAGGCCGTACGGGCGCTGCGCGAGGCGGTCCTGTCGGGGGTGGCCACGGCGGCGCTGATCCACAACGACGTGGACGCGATCCAGGTGGTGCAGCGCCTGGCCGAACTGGGCGTGCGGGTGCCGGAGGACCTGGCCCTGATCGCCTACGACGACGAGGTGGCGGCGCTCGCGGACACCCCGCTCACGGCGGTGGCGCCGCCCAAGCGCGAGGTGGGCCGCCATGCGACGGAACTACTGGTGGAGCGGCTGGGCCAGAGCGCGGACGAGCCCCGGCGGCATCTGACGCTGCTGCCGCAGCTGAGGGTCAGGGACTCGTGCGGGGCGCGCCTCCGGTAGGCACCGGGGCCGCCCTCGGGGCAGATGTTCCCGCGGGCTTCACGCCCGGTTCCGCAGCGTGCCCCGCACGCTTCCGTACGTAACTTATCTGATCTTTTTTCGATCAATCGATCTTTCGCTCTTGACTTCGGTCACGACTGGTCCAAGGATCACGGCCAACGCCAATGTCGCCGCCAGTTCAGGAGCCTCGCTGTGAGCCGCAGTCCGAGCAGAACGTCCCTCGCCGTAGTCGGCACCGCCACCGCCCTCGCCCTCCTCACGGCCTGTGGCGGCAGCGGCGACGACTCCGCCACCGGAACCGACGGCAAGCCCGTCAGCATCACCTTCTGGGGCTGGGCCAAGGGGTCCAAGGAGGTCGTCGACGCGTTCAACGCCTCGCACAAGAACATCAAGGTGGTGTACGAGGAGATCCCGTCCGGCAACGCCGGCGGCTACGCCAAGATCTCCAACGCGGTGAAGGCGGGCAACGCCCCCGACCTGGTCTCCATCGAGTACCCGCAGCTCCCGGAGTACGTCAGTCAGGGCGCGCTCCAGGACATCGGCCAGTACTTCACCGAGGACATCCGCAAGAAGCTGCTGCCGCAGGCGGTCGAGCTGACGACGCTCGGCGGCAAGAACTGGGCCGTCCCCTTCGACGCCTCGCCGCAGTCCTTCTACTACCGCAAGGACCTGTTCGAGAAGTACGGCGTCGAGGTCCCCAAGACCTGGGACGAGTTCCGCAAGGCCGCCGAGAAGATCAAGAAGGCCGACAAGAAGGCCAGGATCGGCACCTTCTTCCCCGATGACCCGACCACCTTCCAGGCGATGGCCTGGCAGGCCGGCGCCCAGTGGTACAAGCCCGAGGGCGACACCTGGAAGGTCAGCACCGCCGACGCGGCCACCAACAAGGTCGCCGACTACTGGCAGGGTCTCCTCGACGACGACCTGATCCGCGCCAACGCCTCGTTCAGCCCCGAGTGGACCAACTCCCTCAAGAACGGCGGCACCGTGGGCTACCTCGGCGCCGCCTGGGGCGCGGGTGTCCTCAAGGGCACGCTGCCCGAGCAGAGCGGCAAGTGGGCCGTCGCCCCGATGCCCAGCTGGGACGGCAAGCCCGCCAGCGGCATGCTCGGCGGCTCCACCTTCGCGGTGACGAAGACCAGCAAGAAGGCGAAGGCCGCGGTCGAGTTCGCCACCTGGATGTCGACCACCGAGGAAGGCATCAAGGCCCGCATCGAGTCCGGCACGTCGAGCGCCTTCCCGGCCGCGGCGGCGCTGCGCCCGGTGGCCAAGAAGTCCTTCGACGCCGGGTTCTACGGCGGTGAGGACATCTACCAGGTCTTCGAGGGCGCCGCGACGTCGATCGGCCCGAACTGGAACTGGGGCCCGACGACCGGCACGACGAACACCACCATGAAGGACCAGTTCGGCAAGGTCGCGAGCGGCGGCACCACCATCAAGGACGCCGTGAAGGCCGGGCACGACGCCACCGTCGCCGAGCTGAAGAAGCGCGGTCTGAAGGTCGAGGACGCAGGCTGATGAAGCGCGCCCGGACGACCAGAGCCGCCGCCATCCTGCTGGGGCCCTTCTTCGTACTGTTCACCCTGGTGATGGTCCTGCCGATCGGTTACGCGGTCTGGCTCAGCCTGTTCACCGAGAAGCAGTCCGGCCTGGGCTTCGGCGGCACCGAGACCGTCTTCAGCGGACTCGACAACTACACGGCGGCCCTGGGCGACCGGGCGTTCCGCGAGGGTTTCGGCGTACTCCTCGGATACTGCCTGTTCTACATTCCGCTGCTGCTCGTCGGCGCCCTCGCCCTCGCCCTGCTGCTGGACTCCACGCTGGCCCGCGCCCGCCGGTTCTTCCAGCTCGCGCTCTTCCTGCCGCACGCCGTGCCCGGCATCATCGCCGCGCTGATCTGGGTGTACCTGTACACCCCGCAGCTCAGCCCGGTGGTCAGCGCCATGGAGTCCGGCGGGATCGGCTTCGACTTCTTCTCCCCCGACGGTGCCCTTCCCTCCATCGTCAACATCGCGCTGTGGGAGTGGCTCGGCTACAACATGGTGATCTTCTACGCCGCGTTGCAGGCCATCGACCGCTCCGTGCTCGAAGCGGCCACCGTCGACGGGGCCGGTGCCTGGCGCACCGCGCTCAGCATCAAGGTGCCGCTGATCCGCTCCTCCCTGGTGATGGTCGCGCTGTTCACGGTCATCGGCTCGCTCCAGCTGTTCACCGAGCCGCTGATCCTCAACAAGGGGACCGGCTCCGCCGTCTCCTCCACCTGGACGCCGAACATGTACGCGTACACCGCGGCCTTCGAGCGCAACGACTACGGGCTCGCCGCGGCCGCCTCCATCCTGCTGGCGCTCACGGCCGCGCTGCTGTCCTTCGTCGTCACCCGCTTCACCGGCCGGAAGGGCAAGAAAGCATGAACTCCCCCGCCTCCCGCGGCCGCTGGATGTCGAAGACCGCGGTCAACGGCTTCCTCGTGCTCGCCGTCGTCTACATGCTCTTCCCCCTCGTCTGGCTGGTCACCGCCGCCACCAAGGACACCGGCGGTCTGCTCGCCGGCAACGCCTTCTCCTTCGAGGGCTTCAACCTCGGCGAGAACCTGTCGAACCTGGCCTCCTACGGCGACGGCATCTACTTCCGCTGGTACCTCAACAGCCTCATGTACGCGGGCGGCGGGGCGATCGTCTGCTCGCTGATCTGCGTCGCCGCGGGGTACGCCTTCGACAAGTACGAATTCCGGGGCAAGGAGAAGCTGTTCGCCCTGGTGCTGATGGGTGTGCTGGTGCCCACCACGGCACTCGCCCTGCCGATGTACCTCCTGGCCTCCAAGACCGGCCTGGTCAACACCTACTGGTCGGTGCTGATCCCGGTGCTGGTCAATCCGTTCGGCGTGTATCTCGCCCGGGTGTTCAGCACCGGCTACATACCGAACGAGGCCCTGGAGGCCGCCCGTATCGACGGGGCCGGCGAGCTGCGCGTCTTCTGGTCCATCGGACTGCGCATGGTCATGCCGGGCTTCGTGACGGTCTTCCTCTTCCAGTTCACCGCGATCTGGAACAACTTCTTCCTCCCCCTCGTGATGCTCTCGGACCGCAAGCTCTTCCCGCTGAGCCTCGGTCTGTACTCGTGGAACACCAACACCCACGGCGAGCCGAGCTTCTATCCGCTCGTCGTCACCGGCTCCCTCCTCGCCGTCATCCCCCTGATCGTCGCCTTCGTCTCGCTTCAGCGGCACTGGAAGGCCGGACTGACCGCCGGCAGCGTCAAGTGACTCTCCCCCGCGAGCCCTGAGGAGTACGAGTTCCACCATGCCCCACGCCACTGACAACCGGCCGACGGCCCTGCTCGCGATGGGGCCCGGCATCGCCGACCGGCTCCTCGCCGACCGCCACCGCACCCGGCTGGCCGAGCTCACCCGCACCGACCCGCACCTCGTCGCCCACGACCTGGCCGACCCGACGCCCGAGGTGGCCACCGCGCTCGCCGAGGCCGAGGTCCTGTTCACCTGCTGGGGAGCGACGCCGCTCACCGAGGGAGTGCTGGCGGCCGCGCCCCGGCTGCGGGCCGTCGTGCACGCCGCGGGCTCCGTGAAGCACCACATCACCGACGCCTGCTGGGACCGCGGCATCGCCGTCACCTCGGCGGCCAATGCCAACGCCCTGCCGGTCGCCGAATTCACCCTCGCCACGATCCTGTTCGCCGGCAAGCGGATCCTGCACACCGCGCACCGCTACCGCGAGCTGCGCACCGACCACGACTGGCTCTCGGAGCTCGACGGGGCCGGCAACTACCGCCGTACGGTCGGCATCGTCGGCGCCTCCCGCATCGGCCGGCGCGTCATCGAACTGCTGCGCCCCTTCGACCTGGACGTGCTGCTGTACGACCCGTACGTGGACGGCGCGGAGGCGGCGCGGCTCGGCGTACGGCTCGCCCCGCTCGACGAGCTGTGCGCGAGCAGCTCCGTGGTCTCGGTGCACGCGCCGCAGCTGCCGGAGACGCACCATCTGATCGGTGCGGCGCAGCTGTCCGCCATGGCGACCGGGACGACGCTGATCAACACGGCCCGGGGTTCGCTGGTCGACGAGGAGGCGCTGCTCGCCGAGCTGACGACCGGCCGGCTGCGGGCGGTGCTGGATGTGACGGACCCCGAACTGCCGCCCGCGCAATCGCCGTTGTACACGCTGCCCAATGTGCTGCTCACTCCGCATGTGGCGGGTTCGCTGGGCGATGAGCTGCACCGGATGGCCGATCAGGCGCTGGACGAGCTGGAGCGCTTCACGGCCGGTCTGCCCTTCGCGGACCCGGTGTTCGCGGGGGCGCTGACGCGCTCGGCGTAGCACGGAAACGGTCCCGGCCGGTCGGCATCCCCCGGGCCGACCGGCCTTCTCCGTGCGGAGCCTGTCCGCGGCCCCACTCTGCCGAGCGGCGGGCGGAGATCCCATGGGGAGTTCTGCGTATTGACAAGTACGCACGATTGACAGGTGCGCCCGAAGCCCCCCGGTACGCCGAAAGGCCCCCTGTCCCACCGTCGAGCGGTGGGACAGGGGGCCTTCTGCGGCTGTGCGCCCCGAGCGGTTACGCGTCAGTGCGAGTGGCCGTGGCCGCCGTGGGCGGCCTCTGCCTCTTCCTCGGCCGGCTTCTCGACGACCAGGGTCTCGGTCGTGAGCAGCAGCGACGCGATGGACGCGGCGTTCTCCAGCGCGGAGCGGGTGACCTTGACCGGGTCGATGACGCCGGCCTTCACCAGGTCGCCGTACTCGCCGGTCGCGGCGTTGAAGCCCTGGCCCTTGTCGAGCTCGGAGACCTTCGAGGTGATGACGTAGCCCTCGAGGCCGGCGTTCTCGGCGATCCAGCGCAGCGGCTCGACAGCGGCGCGGCGCACGACCGCGACACCGGTGGCCTCGTCGCCGGTCTTGTCGAGGTTGCCCTCCAGGACCTTGACGGCGTGGACCAGAGCGGAGCCACCACCGGAGACGATGCCCTCCTCGACCGCGGCGCGGGTCGCGGAGATGGCGTCCTCCAGACGGTGCTTCTTCTCCTTGAGCTCCACCTCGGTGGCGGCACCGACGCGGATCACGCACACGCCGCCGGCCAGCTTCGCGAGGCGCTCCTGGAGCTTCTCGCGGTCCCAGTCGGAGTCCGTGGCGTCGATCTCGGCCTTGATCTGGTTGACCCGGCCCTTGACGTCGCCGGGCTCGCCGCCGCCGTCCACGATCGTCGTGTCGTCCTTGGAGACGGTGACGCGGCGGGCGGTGCCCAGCACGTCCAGACCGGCCTGGTCGAGCTTGAGGCCGACCTCCTCGGCGATGACGGTCGCACCGGTGAGGGTGGCGATGTCGCCGAGCATGGCCTTGCGGCGGTCACCGAAGCCCGGGGCCTTCACCGCGACGGCGTTGAAGGTGCCACGGATCTTGTTGACGACGAGGGTCGACAGCGCCTCGCCCTCGACGTCCTCGGCGATGATCAGCAGCGGCTTGGAGCCACCGGCCTGGATGACCTTCTCCAGCAGCGGGAGCAGCTCCTGGATCGAACCGATCTTGCCCTGGTGGATCAGGATGTACGGGTCGTCGAGGACGGCCTCCATACGCTCCTGGTCGGTCACCATGTACGGGGACAGGTAGCCCTTGTCGAAGGCCATGCCCTCGGTGAAGTCGAGGTCCAGACCGAAGGTGTTGGACTCCTCGACGGTGATGACACCGTCCTTGCCGACCTTGTCCATCGCGTCCGCGATGAGCTCGCCGACCTGCGGGTCCTGCGCGGAGAGCGCGGCCACGGCGGCGATGTCGGTCTTGTCGTCGATCGGGCGGGCGGTCGCGAGGAGCTCCTCGGACACGGCCTTGACCGCGGCGTCGATGCCCTTCTTCAGGGCGGCCGGGGAGGCACCGGCGGCGACGTTGCGCAGACCCTCGCGGACGAGCGCCTGGGCGAGCACGGTGGCGGTGGTCGTACCGTCACCCGCGACGTCGTTGGTCTTGGTCGCCACCTCCTTCACCAGCTGGGCACCGAGGTTCTCGTACGGGTCGTCGAGCTCGACCTCGCGCGCGATGGTGACACCGTCGTTGGTGATGGTGGGAGCGCCGAACTTCTTGTCGATGACGACGTTGCGGCCCTTGGGGCCGATCGTCACCTTGACCGTGTCGGCAAGCTTGTTGACGCCGCGCTCGAGGGCGCGACGGGCGTCCTCGTCGAACTTCAGGATCTTCGCCATGGGAGCTGAGCTTTCCTCTCGAACGAACTGCGCCCCCGACCGCCCGGCTGGTTAGTTCGCAGGGGGCCAGGGGCGCAGAACAGAAAACGTGGGTGAATTACTTCTCGATGATCGCGAGGACGTCGCGAGCCGAGAGGACGAGGTACTCCTCGCCGTTGTACTTCACCTCGGTGCCGCCGTACTTGCTGTACAGCACGACGTCGCCGGTCTTGACGTCGAGCGGAAGGCGCTCGCCGTTCTCGAAGCGACCCGGGCCCACGGCCAGGACGACGCCCTCCTGGGGCTTCTCCTTGGCGGTGTCCGGAATGACCAGGCCGGAGGCCGTGGTCTGCTCGGCGTCGAGCGGCTGGACCACAATGCGGTCCTCGAGCGGCTTGATCGCAACCTTGGTGCTGGCGGTCGACACGATCCGGTCTCCCCCTTCGGAGATCTCACGGGGTAACAGTCTTGGGTGGCGACCAGGTCGATCCGTCGTCGCGGGTGCCGGACCTGCCAGTCGCGCAGTACTGCTGGCACTCTCCAGTGGTGAGTGCCAGAACCGAGACTATGACCGCGATTAGCACTCGGTCAAGCGGAGTGCCAATTCGAGTGGTCGTGGCGTCGCCGCCGCACCACCCGCGGGGCGCCGCACGCGACGGCCGGGGCATCGTCCGGACAACGGTCCGGACACCATGGGGACAACGTACGGATGGACCGGACCGTTCCGTACGACCGTGTGGGCATGACGCACCCCTCTCCGTACCCGCGGCCGGACCCGAGTCCGGGGCGGCCGTACGCATCGCGCGCCGTGAACGGCTGCCTCGATGTGGTGCTCGGGCTGCTGCTGGTGTTCCTGGAGGCGCTGATCTGCGGCGTCGCCGCGCTCCAGCTGGCACTCTCCCGGGCGGATCCGGGCGGCCCGGCGCCGACGGGGCCTCCGACGACGGACTGGACGCCCGTCCTGGTCTTCGGTGGGATCACCGCGGCCGCCTGCCTCTTCGCCGTCGTGCTGATCCGGGCCGACTGGCCCTGGGCGGGCGCGATCCAGGTGCTGGCGGCGCTGGTGCTGTGCGTGGTGACGCTGCGGGCCGGGCACGAGGACTACGGCCGCCCGCAGCCGGTGCCCGCGCCCGCCCCCTCGTACGATCCCGGCCGCACCGGCCACCAGTGCCTCAGCGGCGGCGACAGCCGGGAGTGCCGGGACTCCGGCGGCTGACGGCAGGCGATCACGACCAGGGAGCCCGGCTCGCCGTGGTCGCCGCGCGCCGGCGTCCGCGGCGCGTGGTTCACCCGCTGGGCGGCCTTGCGGCCCAGCCGTTCGATCGGGTCCACCGACTGCGCGCAGCCGGTGGTGGTGAGGAGCGCACCGGCCGCCAGCAGTCCGGCCAGCAGCCGGTGCGCGCGTCTCATACGTAGTCCTCCAGCCGGGCCACGGCGTAGCCCCGGTCCGTGACGGTCTTCATGACCGCCCGGACCAGGTCGGCCATGCTGCCGCCCCATTCACCGCGTCCCCGGAAGTGCGTGAGGATGATGTCGCCCGGGTGCAGGTCCTCGTCCTCCTCACGCCACTCCATGTGGTCAGGGAAGGCCTCGGCGTTCCAGAGGGGCACCGCCTTGATCCCGCAGGACCGCGCGATGCGGAGCGTGTCCCCGTTGTAGTTGCCGTACGGCGGGCGGAAGAGGACGGGCCGCTTCCCGAACTGCTTCTCGATGATGTCCTGCTGGTGGCAGATCTCGCGCTTCTGCTCGGTGTACGGGAGGCCGGGCAGATAGGGGTGGGTGAGCGTGTGGTTGTTGAGGGCGACGCCCAGCCGCTGTGCCTCGCCGAAGTATCCGTAGTTGTCGCTCACCTCGTAGTCGCTGAGGAACGCGCTGTACGGGATGTCCAGCTCGTCCATCATCTGCAACAGCTCGGGGTCCTTCTCGGAGCCGTCGTCGATCGTCAGGAAGACGACGCGGTCCTTGGTCGGGACGGTGGTGAAGACCGGCGGCAGCGAGTCGTCGCCGTCCTCCACCTCGAAGCCCTTGCGGGTGGTGATGCGCGGCTTCACCACGGGCGGCGCCGGTGCGACCAGCGGCGTCCTGTCCAGCCCCCACTTCTTGGCGAGCATCGCCCGCACGGCCGGGCTGAGCTTCGCGTTCTCATGGGCCTCGCCGGGTTCGCGGACCTGGGGGGCGCGCTCCCCGGGACCGCCCGGATGTCCGGCGCCTGGGTTCGTGCCCGCCTCCGCGCCCGGGAAGCCGACGACGGGCCGCTCCCGGCGCTCGCCCTCGCCGCCCGCCTGCCCGCCGGACCCCGAGGCGCAGCCGGAGCCGACCGCGGCGACCAGGAGCGCGGCCAGGACGGCGCAGGCGGGCCGGTGCCCGCCCGGACTCCGGCCGCGCCCGGACGGGGGCGCGCCCGATCTGCGTCTCTTCATAGTGTTTTTTTCGTTTTGTCGTACAAGTTGCATGGCGTCGCATCCTGCCAGCACGTGATCGGCCTCACGGCCCGACACCGCCGCCGGGCCCGCCGGTCTACCCGGCTGGCTCACAATGGGGCGGGTGAACGCTCTCGCCCCGAACGACCCGTCCGGCGCCGGCCGGTCCGACGCCCCCGACCCCATCGCCGCCTTCCAGGCCCTGCGCACCCCCGAGGGCGCCGCGCTCCTGGACGAGCTGCGGTCGTACGACCCCGCCCGGGAACTCGCCACCGCCACCCGGCTGCGCCGCACCCACCCGGCCGCCCTGGTGTCGGCGGCGCTGGGGCAGGCGCGGCTCCGGCAGCGGGCGGTGGCGAAGTTCCGCGCCGAGGACGCGTACCGGATGTTCTTCACGCCGAACGGTGTCGAGCAGGCGACCCGTACGTCGGTGGCCGCCCATCGCGCGCGGCGGTTCGCGGAGGCGGGCGGGGTGCGCCGGGTCGCCGACCTCTGCTGCGGGATCGGCGGCGACGCGATCGCGCTCGCGCGGGCGGGCATCGGTGTGCTCGCCGTGGACCGTGACCCGCTGACCGCCGAGGTGGCCCGCGCCAACGCCGTCGCGCTGGGCCTGGACGGTCTGATCGAGGTGCGGTGCGCCGATGTCGCCGACATCGACACCTCGCCCTACGACGCGGTCTTCGTCGACCCGGCCCGGCGCGGCGGCAGGGGCCGGATCTTCGACCCGGAGGCGTACTCGCCACCGCTCTCCTGGGCGACCGGCGCCGCACTCGCGGCCCCCCGCGCCGCCCTGAAGATCGCTCCGGGCATCCCGCACGAGGCGATCCCGGCGCAGGCGGAGGCCGAGTGGATCTCGGACGGCGGCGATGTGAAGGAGGCGGTGCTCTGGTTCGGCGAGGGCTTCGCGGCCGGTTCGTACCGCGCCACCGTGCTCCCGGCCGGGGCCACCCTGTGGGCCGGGGCTCCGCTGCCCGCCCCGCCCGTCGGCCCGGTCGGCCGCTATCTGTACGAGCCGGACGGCGCCGTCATCCGCGCCCATCTGGTCGCCGACCTGGTGGCGCGGTGCGAGGGCCGGCTGGTCGACGAGACGATCGCGTACATCACGAGCGACGAGCCGTACGCGTCCCCGTACGTCTCCGGGTACGAGATCACCGACCGGCTCCCCTTCAACATGAAGAAGCTGAAGGCGCTGCTGCGGGAGCGGAAGGTGGGCGTGCTGACGGTCAAGAAGCGCGGCTCGGCGGTCGAACCGGAGGAACTGCGCCGCCGGATGAAGCTCGCCGGGCCGAACTCCGCGACGGTCTTCCTGACCCGGGTGGCCGGAGCACCGACGATGCTGCTCGGCCACCCGCTGACCGGCCCGGCCCGAGAGCCTGTCGGGTGACCTCCGACAGGCCCTGAGACCGGCGGCCCTCAGGCGAGGTCGGTCAGGTCCTCCGCGTACACCTGCGAGAGCGGCTGAGGGCCCACGTACTGCTGGCAGTTGCACTGCCCGGACTCGAAGCGGACCGGTTTCTTGGCCTCGTCCCAGGCCGTCGGCACCTCGATGCGCTCATGGCACTTGCCCTGCTTGTCGTGCTTGGCGAGATGGTGCGTGCAGCCGCAGACCGGCTCCGGCGGCCGGTTCGCCGCTTCGAGGGCCAGCCGTTCCTGCCTGGCAGCGTCAAGGAGTTCGAGCCTGCGGGCGTGCCGGTTGCGCAGTGCCGTACGGGCGTTGTCGACGGCCCAGCCGAAGCCGCCCGTCCAGAAGATGATGAGCACCCACCAGTACCACTCCATGTCGTCCTCCCCCTGCGTGACCCATGTGTCACGTCAGGATAGGACCGGGGTCAGCGGTGAGCGCCGCCCCCTACGGAGAACAGCGGCTCGGGCGCGGGCGCCCCGGCCAGCACCCGCAGCACCCAGCGCCGGTGGGCGAACGCCTTGACCAGGCCGATGAGTCCGACGATCCAGCCGGTCAGCCCGAGCCCCATGACCAGGACGGCCAGACCGTAGGCCTCCCCGTTCAGTGCGCCACCGGCCGGGACGGCGAAGCACGCGTACAGCCCGGCAGCGCAGAGCGCGAAGGACATCAGCAGCCAGGCGAGGGAGGCGCCCGGCATCCGCAGGGCCGCGTCGCGTGCCGGATCGCGGTCCAGGCCGCCCCAGGCGTCGAGCAGCCGGCGGATCCTGCGGTCCCGGCGCAGGCCGATGACGACGACGATGGCCGCCGGCACCACACAGCCGACGCCCATGGCGACGATGATCACCCCGACCGCTGCGCTGATGACGTCGTACGACTCCTCGAAGGTGATCAGCGCCGTGCCCACCAGCAGCCAGCCGAGCGCGCAGAGCGCTCCCCACAGCCACAGCAGCGCCAGCCGCCCCGGTGAGACGTGCTCCCGGACCAGCGCCCCGAGCACCGCGGCCCGGTCGGCGAGCAGGGCCTCCCGGTCGGGCCAGGAACGTATCTCCACGGGCGGTGGCGGTGGCGGCAGTGGTGCGCGACGAGACATGGGGCAGACCCTACCGACCGTGCGCGGAGGGCCGGTTCGGGCGCGGCGCCTCGGCGCCCGGCTCCCGCCGCTCCGGTCGCGCGGCGTGGCGGCCCGGCCCGGTGACGGTCACTCAGCGGCCGTCGCGGGCCGGGTGCTCCGCGCGGTCCAGGAGCATCGCCCGTTCCCGTGCGTTGCGGGTCAGTCCGGCCGCCCGCGCGAACTCCGCCCGCGCCTCGTCCATGCGCCCCGTCCTGGCCAGCAGGTCCCCGCGGACGCTGGGCAGCAGGTGGTAGCTCCGCAGCGCCGGATCATCGGCCAGGGCGTCGACCAGGGCGAGGCCCGCCTCCGGGCCCCGCGCCATCGAGACCGCCACGGCCCGGTTCAGCTCGACGACCGGGGACGGCGCGATCGCGGCGAGGCGGTCGTAGAGGGCGGCGATGGTGTTCCAGTCGGTGTCCTCGTACGTCACCGCCCGCGCGTGGCAGGCGGCGATCGCGGCCTGCACGGTGTACGGGCCGAGCCCGGCACCCGCCCCGGTCGCCGCCACGGCCCGCTCCAGGGCAGCGACCCCGCGCCGGATCAGCAGACGGTCCCAGCGGGCCCGGTCCTGGTCGGCGAGCAGCACCGGCGCACCGTCCGGCCCGGTCCTGGCGGCGGTGCGCGAGGCCTGGAGCTCCAGCAGCGCGGCCAGTCCGTGGGCCTCGGGCTCCCGCTCCATCAGGCCGGCGAGCACCCGGGCCAGCCGCAGCGCGTCCTCGCAGAGCGCGGGGCGCAGCCAGTCGTCGCCCGCGGTCGCCGCGTACCCCTCGTTGAAGATCAGGTAGATCACTTCGAGCACCGGACCGAGACGGGCGGCGCGCTCCGGTCCGTACGGCACCTCGAAGGGGATGCCCTCGCGGCCCAGGGTCCGTTTCGCCCGGACGATGCGCTGGGCGACGGTCGGTTCGGGGGCCAGGAACGCGCGGGCGATCTCGTCGGTGGTCAGGCCGCCGAGCAGCCGCAGGGTGAGGGCGATCCGGGCCTCGGTGGAGAGCACCGGATGGCAGGCGGTGAAGATCAGCCGGAGCAGATCGTCGTCGATGCCGTCCGCCTCGGGGGGCTCGGGCGGCGGCACGTCCTCCAGGGACCGCCCCACCTCGGCCAGCTTGCGCGCGTAGGTCTCCTTGCGGCGTACGAGATCGATCGCGCGGTGTCTGGCGGTGGCCATGAGCCAGGCGCCCGGCCGGTCCGGGACACCTGACTCCGGCCACTGTTCCAGTGCGGCCACCAGGGCGTCCTGCGCGATTTCCTCGGCGATGCCTACGTCCCGCACGATGCGGGTGACACCTGCGATGATCCGCGCGGACTCGATCCTGAAGACCGCTTCGACCGCCCCGGTCGCACGTGCTGCCGTCACGGTCACCCATCACAGCAGCCGTGCCGGGGCGGGGCAAGCGGGGCCGGTCAGGCTCCCATGGTGGCCTCGTCGATCTGGCGGATCTCGGAGGTCACGGTCCAGCTCTCCGGGTGGGTCCGCAGGAAGCGCCGGGTCCATTCCAGGGCCTCCTCCTTGTCCTTGACCTGGAGGATGGCGTAGCCGCCGACGACCTCCTTGGTCTCGGTGAAGGGCCCGTCGGTGTGGCTGAGCTTCCCGCCGGACCAGGTGACCCTGGTCCCCTGGGAGGTCGGGGTGAGCCCGGCCGTCTCCAGCATGACGCCGGCCTTGGTGATCTCCTCGAACAGGGCGCCCATGCGCTTCTCGAACTCGGGGTCCGGGGCGTCGAAGGGGCTCTGCTCGTCGATGCGGATCAGCGACATGAAGCGGGGCATGGTGACTCCTAGGTCAAAAGGGCGGGGGCTGTCCCCGTCTCTCACCCTTGCGTCGAACGGGATCCGGCCGGATCGACAGTTCCCGGGAAATTCTTCTGAGAACTTTCCGGTCCGGCCACCGGAGCGGTCTCCGGGTCCGCCACCGGAGCTGCTTCCGGGTTCTCCACCGGAGCGGCTTCCGGGTCCGCCGCCCCCGCGGCCCTCGGGGCGGTCCCGCGCCCCGGGAGCAGCACCACGGCCACCAGCGCCGCCACCACGAGCAGCCCGGCGCAGACCCAGAACGCCGCCGCGTACCCGGCCGCCAGGTCGGCGGGCCGGCCGCCGTCCCCGGTGACCCGGGCGGCGACGGTGACCAGGACGGCGAGCCCCAGCGAGCCGCCCACCTGGCGGGCGCTGTTCAGCAGCCCGGAGGCCATGCCCGTCTCCTCGGGCGCCACATCGGTCGTGGCCGCCGTGCCCAGCGGTACGAAGCACATCCCGACGCCGATGCTGCAGACCAGGGACGGGCCGAGGATCGAGTGCAGGAAGCTGCCGTCCGCCCGCGCCGTCGCCGCGAACCCGGCCATGCCGAGCGCGGTCAGGAGGCCGCCGAGCGCCAGCAGCCGTCCGGTGCCGAGCGCAGCGACCGTACGGGTGGCGATGACCGAGCCGGTGACGACGCCTGCCGAGAACGGCAGGAAGGCGACCCCGGCGGCGGTCGGCCCGTAGTCGAGAACCTGCTGCATGTAGAGCGAGACGAAGTAGAACGCGGCGAACTGCCCGGAGCTCAGCAGCAGGCAGAAGAGATTCGCGGTCAGGACCGGCCGCTGGGTCAGCAGCCCGGGGCGGAGCAGCGGATCGGCGGTCCGCCGTTCGACGACGACGAAGGCGATCAGCAGCAGCACGGCGGCGCCCAGCGTGCCCAGCGTCCGGGCCGACCCCCAGGCGTCGGTCGATGTCCGTACGAGTCCGAGGACCAGCAGCGTCGTCCCCGCGGTGGCCAGCAGCGCCCCCGCCACGTCGAGCCGGGCGCCGGTCCGGACCGTGCCGCCCCGCAGTCCGCTGCGCGCGGCCCCCACCAGCGCGAACCCCACGATCGGCACATTCACCAGCATCACCGCGCGCCAGCCCGCCGCGTCGGTGAGCACCCCGCCCGCGAGTACGCCGACCGCGCCGCCCGCCGCGCCCGCCATGCCCCACAGCCCCAGGGCGCGGGAGCGGGCGGGTCCGGCCGGGAAGGCCAGGGCGATCAGCGCGAAGGCGACCGGGGCGAGCGCGGCTGCCCCGATCCCCTGCACCGCCCGCGCGGCGATGAGCCCGCCGGGCGACCGGGCGAGCCCGCCGGCCAGGCTCGCGGCGCCGAACAGCACCAGGCCCGCCGTCAGGACCCGGCGGCTGCCGAGCAGATCGGCGAGGCGGCCGCCGAGCATCAGCAGCCCGCCGAAGGCCAGCGCGTAGGCGTTCACCACCCACAGCAGCCCCTGGGGCGTGAAGCCCAGATCGCCGCGCATGTCCGGCAGCGCGACATTCACCACGGACATGTCCAACGCCACCATGAACTGCACGACGAGGGCCACCACCAGCAGCCAACGCGTATGCCGTGACTGATCGTCCACGACTCTTCCCTTCCCTCCGGATCATTCGGTCGAATGATTACTATACGCGTATAGAAATTAGTCACGCGACGGTCCGGGCAGGGGCGGGAACGGCGGGGTACGGGAGACAATGCCGAGGTGGCAGGGACAGAGAAGAAGCAGGCGCCCGCAAAGAGGGCGCCCATAAAGAAGGCGTCTGCGAAGAAGCAGACGCCTGCGAAACGATCGGTGGGGCGGCCGCGCAGGCTCGACCCGGACGCGATGGTCGCCACCGCGCGCCGCATCGTCGAGGAAGAGGGCGTGGACGCCCTGAGCATGCGGCGGGTGGCGAAGGAGCTCGGCTCCACGCCGATGGCGCTCTACCACTACGTGCAGGACAAGGACGAGTTGCTGATGCTCACCCTGTCGGGCACCGCGGCCGCCTTCCCCCGTCCCCACCTGCCCGAGGACCCGCGCGAGCGGCTGCTCGCCGTGGCCGTGCACATGCACGACATCCTGTCCCGGATGCCGTGGGTGCTGGACATCCTGGCGCTGGGCGAGCTGACCGACCGGAACGCGCTGTGGATGGTCGAGGAGATCATCGACTCGGCGCTCGCCTGCGGCCTCTCCCCCGCCCAGGCGGTACGCGCGTACCGGACGATCTGGAGCTACGTCTACGGCGACCTGATCTTCCGCCGGGCGGCCGGGCGCCGCGCGGACAATCCGCCGAACAGGCGCTGGTTCCCCGAGATGGTGACCGAGGAGGACGCGGCGACGCTGCCCCGGCTCACCGCGATCAAGGACGACTGGCGCGCGTACGCCGCCGACTACGAGGTGGCGGACGAACTCGACGCGATCGTCCAGGGGCTGATCGACCGGGGCACCGCCGTCGGCTGAGGGACCGGCCGTGGGACCGGCCCCGGCCCGGAACGGGTCAGCCGACGGACCCGTCGGTCCCGCCAGCCCCGTCAGCAGTCCCGTCGGCCCCCAGCGACTCGAAGCGCCAGCGGTGCACCGGGCGGGTGACCAGTCCGGTGTCCGGTTCGGGGAGTTCGGGCAGCTCGTCGCCGTAGCCGCCCGCCCACCAGGTGATGACCAGGACCCGGTCCTGCGGGGCGCGCAGCAGTTCGCGGCGGAGCGGCTCGCGGGTCAGCTCGGCCGAACGGGCCCGCGCCCACTCCAGGAGTTCGGCTCCCCGTCCGGCCACGGCGCGGGCCTCCCACATGAGGGCGACGGTCATGAGTACAGGTTGTCCTTGCTGATCTCGTGGACGTGATCGTGGTCGTGGCCGTGCGCGTGGGCGCCCGGCACATGGGGGTCGGTCACCGGGAGCGAGGAGTCCGCGGACAGCTCCAGGTCCGAGGCGGGCCTGCCCCGGGCCACCATCTCCGCGCCCAGCGCCGCGACCATCGCGCCGTTGTCCGTGCACAGCCCGGGACGCGGCACCCGCAGCCGGATTCCGGCCCGCTCGCACCGCTCCTCGGCCAGCGCCCGCAGCCGCGAGTTGGCCGCGACCCCGCCGCCGATCATCAGGTGGTCGACGCCCTCGTCCTTGCAGGCCCGGACCGCCTTTCGGGTGAGCACGTCCACCACGGCCTCCTGGAAGGACGCCGCCACGTCCCGTACCGGCACCTCCTCGCCCGCCGCGCGCTTGGCCTCGATCCAGCGGGCCACCGAGGTCTTCAGGCCCGAGAAGGAGAAGTCGTAGGCGGGATCGCGCGAACCGGTCAGACCGCGCGGGAACGCGATCGCCTCCGGGTCGCCCTCCTTCGCCAGCCGGTCGATGACCGGGCCGCCGGGGAAGCCCAGGTTCAGCACCCGGGCGATCTTGTCGAAGGCCTCGCCCGCCGCATCGTCGATGGTCGCGCCCAGCGGCCGTACGTCGTTGGTGATGTCCGGCGCGAGCAGCAGCGAGGAGTGACCGCCGCTGACCAGCAGCGCCATCGTGGGCTCGGGCAGCGGGCCGTGCTCCAGCTGGTCCACGCAGATGTGCGAGGCGAGGTGGTTCACCCCGTAGAGCGGCTTGTTCAGCGCGTACGCGTACGCCTTCGCCGCCGAGACGCCGACCAGCAGCGCGCCCGCGAGCCCGGGGCCCGCGGTGACGGAGATGCCGTCGAGGTCGCGGGCGCTGATCCCGGCCTCCTTCAGGGCGCGCTCGATGGTGGGGACCATCGCCTCCAGATGGGCGCGGGAGGCGATCTCCGGGACGACGCCGCCGAAGCGGGCGTGGGTGTCGACGCTGGACGCGACGGCGTCGGCGAGCAGGGTCGTGCCCCGGACGATGCCGACGCCGGTCTCGTCGCAGGAGGTCTCGATGCCGAGTACGAGCGGTTCGTCAGCCATCAGTCAGTCTCTGTTCCCTGTACGTGCTCGTGCACGTGCTCTTGTACGTGGAGGCGCATGACGAGTGCGTCGACGTTGCCCGGCTGGTAGTAGCCGCGGCGGAAGCCGATCGGTTCGAAGCCGAAGCGTTCGTACAGCTTCTGGGCCCGGGTGTTGTCGACGCGGACTTCGAGGAGCACCTCTGCGCACTCGAAGGCCGTGGCGTGCTTCAGCAGGTCGGTGAGGAGTTCGGAGCCGAGGCCGCCTCCCCAGTGGCCGCGGGTGACCCCGATCGTCTGCACATCGGCGAGGTCACCGGCAGCGGCGAGGCCCGCGTAGCCGACGATCCGGCCGGTGGCGGGGTCCTCGGCGACGACGTAGCGGCGGGTGGCCCGCGGGCCGCGGGAGTGCGCCAGCTCGGACCAGAACATGCCGGCCGACCAGGCGTCGTCCGGGAACAGCTCGCGTTCGAGCTCCAGCACCGGATCGATGTCCCACCAGCGCATCTCGCGCAGAACGGCAGTCGTGGTCGTCACTTCGGGGTGACCACCTTGTAGTTCTTCGGCACCTGGGCGTCGGGCCTGCGGAGGTAGAGCGGCTGCGGCGGCAGCAGCTCCTCGCCCGCGGCGAGCCGCTCGGCGGCGAGGGCGGCCAGCGCCCCGGCGCTGACGTGCTCGGGCTCCCGGGCGTCCGGGAACGCCTCGGGGTAGAGCACCGCGCCCGCGCCGACGACGGGCAGCCCGGCGAGCTGTCCGGCGATGTCGGCGGGCCGGTCGACGGCGGGCCCGGTGACCCGGGTGCGCGGGTCGTCGTACCTCGCCCAGTAGACCTCCTTGCGGCGGGCGTCCGTCGCGACGGCGAACGGCCCCTCCAGCCCGGCCCGGCCCGCCGCGTACGCGAGCCCGTCCAGGGTGCACAGCCCGTGCACGGGTACGGAGAGGGCGGAGCCGAAGGCCGCGGCGGTGACCAGGCCGACCCGGAGCCCGGTGTACGGGCCGGGGCCGACGCCGACGACCACGTCCGTCACGGCGTCGAGTGCCGTCCCGGCCTCGGCGAGGACCCGGTCGACGGCGGGAAGCAGCAGCTCCCCGTGCCTTCGGGCGTCGACCTGTCCGGACTCGGCGACGACGGAGGTCCCGTCGTGCAGGGCGACGGTGACGGCGGGGGTGGCGGTATCCACGGCGAGCAAGAGCACGCAAACAGCCTACGGCTCCGCCGACGGGGGCACGGCCTCCCGTACGGCGTCCCGGCACGCCCGGCCCCTGCTGCTACCGTCAGCGCGTACACGCGGGTACGACGTACACGCTAAACGCTTGTACGACATGCGGAAGCGAAAGGGGCGCGCACGGTGTCTAGGGGCAGCTCGGGAATCGTGGCCGGGCTCACTGCCGCGGCGCTCGTCGCGGTCGGCGTCCTGGCCTTCCAGGCTTCGGCGAACGCCCCCGCCAGTGTCGCGGCCCCCAAGCCGAAGGCCACCGCCACGGCCACCGAGCACGCGAAGCCGAAGGAGAAGCCGCGCCCGGCCACGCTCCCCGCGCACTCCGGCACCGGGAAGCGGGTCGTGTACGCCCTGGCCGACCGCCGGGTGTGGCTCGTCGACGCGGCCGGGAAGGCCGTCCGGACCTTCGAGGTCATGCCGAGCGCGCTGAATCCGCTCCCCGGCACCTATCGGGTGAACACCCCGCGCCAGGGCGCCCCCACCAAGGGCTCGGACGGCGTGATGATCGAACACGTGGTGCGGTTCGCGATGGTGGACAACGTGGCCGTGGGCTTCAGCGCGGCGGTCGACGGCTCGATGGAGAGCCCGGACCCGACGCTGAAGACGGGCGGCGTGCGGATGTCCCGGGAGGACGGGGACGCCATGTGGGACTTCGCGATGGTGAACACGAAGGTCGTCGTCGTCCCGTAGGACGCGGTCGCGGGGCCCGGCACGGGCCCGCGCGCTCAGCCCGCCCGTCGTCCGGGGCCGGTCCCGGAGCGGGGCGCGGGAGCGGCGGCCGGGGCTTCCTCGCCGTCCACACCCTCATCCCTGTCCCCGTCCGCGGACGGCGGCGGCGTGGAGACCGCCGTGGCCGCGGCACAGGCCGCCAGCAGGTCTCTCATCGATGGCGGCGGCGGCACTTCGCGTTCGGCGGACGTCGTCATGGATGCCTCCTGAGGCTCCGGTGGAAGGCGTGGTTAGGCAGACCTAACCCGCTCTCGCCATCCATGTGACCACGCCTCCGCCACCCGGCGCAACAATTTGCCGACAGCCTGTCGGAACCCGGTCCCGCGCTCAGACCTCGCGCAGTCCCGCCCAGCGCGCGCCGATCCCGACCAGCGTCACCTCGCGCCGCTCGTCGTCCGTGTCGCCGACCGCGCGGTCGATCACCACGTGCAGCCGGTCGTCGGACAGCTCCTCGACCTTGCCGTCGCCCCACTCCACGACCACCACGGACTCGGGCAGCGACACGTCGAGGTCCAGGTCCTCCATCTCGTCGAGCCCGCCGCCCAGGCGGTACGCGTCGACATGGACCAGTGCCGGGCCACCGGTCAGCGACGGGTGGACGCGGGCGATCACGAAGGTGGGGGACGTGACCGCGCCGCGCACGCCGAGGGCCTCGCCGAGCCCCCGGGTCAGCGTCGTCTTCCCGGCGCCGAGCTCGCCGGTGAGCATCACGAGGTCGCCGGGGAGCAGGACCGCGGCGATCCGGCGGCCCAGCTCCTGCATCTGTTCGGGGGACTCGACGGCCAGGCTCACGGTGACGGTGCCCGGTGCGGCGTCCCCGGCGGCCTCAGTCGTCAGGCTGTTGTGCGGTGCTTCCATGTCCGCCAACGTTAGCCGTTGCCGGTACCGCTCCGACGCGTACGAGCAGGTCCGCCAGCCGGTCCGTGACCGTCTCGGGGTGCTCCAGCATCACCAGATGACCGCCGTCCGGCACGATGACCAGCTCCGCGTCCGGGAGCTGGTCCGCGATGGCCTCGCTGTGCGAGCTGGGCGTCACCAGGTCCTTGTCGCCCGCCAGGATCAGCACCGGGACGTCACGGAAGGCGGGCAGCGCGCCGCTCTTGTCGTGTTCGGTGAAGGCCGGATAGAACTCGGCGACCACATCGATCGGGGTGGACTCGATGAGCCGCTCGGCGAACCGCTCGACCACCGGATCGACGTCCCGCGAACCGAACGAGTACCGCTTGATCAGCCCGGCGAAGAGATCCGCGGTCGCCCGGCGGCCCCGCTCCACCAGCTCCGGCTGGGAGCCGAGCGCCCGGAGCACCCCGGGCAGCACCCGCCGCACCGCGTTCACGCCCGCGACCGGCAGCCCGAAATCGACCTCGCCGAGCTTCCCGCTCGATGTGCCGACGAAGGCGACGGCGGCGACCCGGTCCCGGATCAGCCCGGGGTACTGGTCGGCGAGCGCCATCATCGTCATCCCGCCCATCGAGTGCCCGACCAGCACCAGTCGGCCCTCGGGGGCCGCCGCGTCGATCACCGCCTTCAGATCGCGGCCGAGCTGGTCGATGCCGACCGTCACCCCGTCCGCCTGGGCCCGGCCCCGCTCGGAGCGGCCGTGGCTGCGCTGGTCCCAGTGGACGGTACGCACCAGACCGCGCAGCGCCGCCCGCTGGAAGTGCCAGGAGTCCTGGCTGAGGCAGTAGCCGTGGCTGAAGACCACAGTGACGGGCACGGGGTCCTTGCGGCCGAAGAGCCTGCGGCGGCGCGGGCCGGTGCCGGTGGCGTCGCCCGCACCGTCCGCGGCGGCCCCCGCGCCACCGGCCGGTTCGACCTCGTCGACCTCGTAGTACAGCTCGGTGCCGTCGTCGGCGGTGGCCCGGCCCGGCAGACCGCGCAGCGAGCCGTACGGTCCGGTGGCGTCCAGGGCCAGCCTGGCCCGTCTGCGCATGCCCCGGCCGACGGTGAGCCGCTCGACCGCGACACCGGCGGCCGCGCCCGCCGCGATCACGCCTATGGCGGCTCCGGCGATGCCCGCCCGGCGCCAGCCGACCGCCGTAGCGGCCGTCGTCACCGCGTCCCCCGCGCTGATCTCGCTCACCGTGCCGCGCTCCTCGTCGGTCGTATCCGTCAGGTCAGGGCCGGTCGGTTCCGGTCGTGATCAGATCGTGCCCGGTCGGCGGCGCACCATCGATCAGGACTCGGCCGGGGTCGCGTGGAGATGCACGCGCGGTACGCGGGCACCGATCCGGGTGACGATCTCGTACGCGATCGTGTCGGCGGCCCGCGCCCAGTCCTCGGCGCTCGGCTCGCCCCGGTCCCCCGGGCCGAAGAGCACCGCCTCGCTGCCCACCTCGACCTCGTCCCCGTGGAGGTCGACGACGAACTGGTCCATCGCCACCCGGCCGGCGATCCGCCGGGTGACGCCGCCGACCAGGACCGGGGCCCGGCCGGAGGCATGGCGCGGGATGCCGTCCGCGTAGCCGACCGGCACCAGGCCCAGGGTCGTCTCGGCGGAGGTCGTGTAGTGGTGGCCGTAGCTGATCCCGTGGCCGGCCGGCACCCGCTTGACCAGGGCGACCGACGCGACGAGCCGCATGACGGGGCGCAGTCCGAAATCGGCCGGGGTGCCCAGCTCGGGGCTGGGCGAGATGCCGTACATCGCGATCCCGGTCCGTACGAGGTCGAAGTGGGCCTCGGGGATCGTCAGCGTCGCCGGGGAGTTGGCCAGGTGGCGCACCTCGGGTTCGACGCCCTCCTTCTCCGCGTACGCCACCATGTCCCGGAACACGGCCAGCTGGGCGGCGATGGAGGGGTGGCCGGGCTCGTCGGCGCAGGCGAAGTGGGACCACAGGCCGGTGATCCGGACGGTGCCCGCCCGCTCGGCGCCACGGGCGGCGGCGACCAGCTCCGGCCAGTCGGCGGGCTGGCAGCCGTTGCGCCCGAGGCCGGTGTCCGCCTTGAGCTGGATCCTGGCCGGGAGGCCCGCCTCCGCGGCCGCGGCGACGACCTCGTCCAGGGCCCACATTCCGCTCACCGACACATCGATGTCTGCCTCGATCGCCTCGCGCCAGGGGCCGCCGGGGGTCCACAGCCAGCACATCACCCGGCCGCCCAGTCCGGCCGCCCGCAGGGCCAGTGCCTCCTGCGGTGTCGCGGTGCCCAGCCAGGTCGCCCCGGCCTCCAGCGCGGCGCGGGCGCAGGGCACCGCCCCGTGCCCGTACGCGTCGGACTTGACGACGGCCATGAGCTGCGCGCCGCCCGCCCGCGCGCGCAGTACGCGCACGTTGGCGCGCAGTGCGTCGAGGTCGATCTCGGCACGGGCTCTCAAGGACGCTGTCTCGTTCATCGCGCCCAGTCTCTCAGAGGCGTGCGGCAGGGCCCTCGGGCGGCGGGTCGGAAGGGTCCCGGCGCAGCGGGCGGCCGTCCGGTGCCGGGTGTGCGCCTCAGTGATGGCGCAGCTCGTGTTCCAGCTGGTCGACGATGACCGGGACATGGCTGTGCGGTACGTCCTTGACGGCGGTGACCAGGGTCACCGGGCCACCCGCCCGGACCAGTTCGACCAGTTCGCCGACGGCCGCCGTGTGGGCGGGATCGGCCAGTTCGGCGCGGTAGCGCTCGACGAACGCGTCGTAGCGGGTGGCGGTGCGGTCCTGGTGGTACCAGTCGCGGAGCTCGTTCGACGGGGTGATGTCCTTGAGCCACCTGTCGATCGCGGCCTTCTCCTTGGACTCGCCGCGCGGCCAGAGCCGGTCGACGAGGACCCGGGTGCCGTCGCCGTCCTCCTTCGGCTCGTACACCCGGCGTACGCGTACCTCGCTGCTGCCCACGGTCGGCCCTCCTGTCGGCTGCGGTCGGTCCCCGCTGCCCAGGATCACTCAGGCCCGTACGTCCCGCCACGCCGCCGGGATCGCCTCCGCGACGTCCTGTGCGGCGACCGGCGAGCCGTCGGAGGCGTGGCGGGCGGCGAGTCCGTGCAGATGGGCGGCGGCCGACGCGGCGTCGCGCGGGGCGAGGCCCGCGGCCAGCAGCGAGCCGGTCAGCCCGGAGAGCACGTCACCGCTGCCGGCCGTGGCCAGCCAGGAGGTGCCGGTCGGATTGACCCGTACGGGAGTGCCCGGTTCGTCGGCGGCGACCAAGGTCGTCGAGCCCTTGAGCAGGACCGTGGCGCGGTAGCGGGCGGCCAGCTCCCGTACGGCGGCGAGCCGCCCGGCCTCGACCTCCTCGCGCGGGACGCCGAGCAGCGCGGCGGCCTCACCGGCGTGCGGGGTGAGGACGGTCGGCGCGGTGCGCGCGCGGACGGCACCGGCGTCCAGCAGCCGCAGCCCGTCCGCGTCCACCAGCACCGCGACCTCCGCCGCCAGCACGTCCCGGACCGCCTCGGCGGCCTCCGTGCCGTCACCGAGTCCGGGCCCCACGACCCAGGCCTGCACCCGCCCCGCCTTCGACGGCGGCCCCGGGTGGACCAGCGTCTCCGGGTGCCGGGCGATCACCGCGTCCGCGCCCGGACCGACGTACCGCACGGCCCCCGCGCCGCCCCGCAGCGCCCCGGAGACGGCCAGCACCGCCGCGCCCGGGTACCGCGCGGAACCGGCGACGACGCCGACGACCCCGCGCCGGTACTTGTCGCTCTCCGCGCCGGGGACGGGCAGGAGCGCGGCGACGTCCGCGTACTGGAGCACCTCCAGGTCGGGGGTGTCCGGCAGTTCGGGCCCGAGCCCGATGTCGACGAGGTGCAGCGCGCCCGCCCGTTCGGCGGCCGGGTCGATGAGCAGGCCCGGCTTGTACGTGCCGAAGGTGACGGTCGCGTCGGCGCGCACCGCGTCGCCGAGCACCTCGCCGGTGTCGGCCTCGACCCCGCTGGGCAGGTCCACGGCGAGCAGCGGCGCGCCGGTCGCCGCGAAGGCCCGCACCAGCTCGGCGGCGCCCGGCCGCAGCCCGCCCCGGCCGCCGATGCCGGTGATCCCGTCCACCACCAGGTCGATGTGGCCGCCCCAGGCGTCCGCGCCCTCCGCGATCCGCCCGCCGGCCGCGAGCAGGGCCGCGAGACCGCCCTCGTGGGCCCGCTCGGGCGCGGTGAGCACGGCGCGCACACCGGCGCCCCGGCGGGCGAGCCGGGCGCCCGCGTACAGCGCGTCGCCCCCGTTGTCGCCGCTGCCGACGAGGAGGACGACCCGGGACCCGTACACCCGGCCGCGCCGTCGCAGCACATCGGCGCAGGCCGCCGCGAGCCCGGCGGCGGCGCGCTGCATCAGCGCGCCCTCGGGCAGTCTGGCCATCAGGGCCCGCTCGGCGGCCCGTACGGTCTGAACGCTGTAGGCGGTACGCATGTGCTCAACCCTCCGCGATCACCACGGCCGACGCCACCCCCGCGTCATGGCTGAGGGAGACGTGCCAGTGCCGTACGCCCAGCTCGGCGGCGCGGGCGGCGACCGTGCCGCGGACCCGCAGCCGGGGCTGCCCGCTCTCCTCGACGTACACCTCGGCGTCCGTCCAGTGGAGTCCGGCGGGTGCGCCGAGCGCTTTCGCGAGGGCCTCCTTCGCGGCGAACCTGGCGGCGAGCGAGGCGATGCCGCGCCGCTCGCCGCTGGGCAGCAGCAACTCCTTCTCCACGAAGAGCCGGTAGGCCAGCTGCGGCGTACGTTCCAGTGCCTCGTCGAACCGTTCGATCTCGGCCACGTCGATCCCGACCCCGATGATCACGTGTGTTCCCTCATTCCTGGCTGGCTTGCGTGCGTGCAAGCAAGCTAGCCGGAGCGCGGGCTACTCCACGGTCACGGACTTCGCCAGATTGCGCGGCTGGTCCACGTCGTTGCCGCGGGCCGTCGCCAGTTCGCAGGCGAAGACCTGCAGGGGCACGGTCGACACCAGCGGCTGGAGCAGCGTGGGCGTGATGGGGATCCGGATCAGGTGGTCGGCGTACGGGACGACCGCCTCGTCGCCCTCCTCGGCGATGACGACGGTGCGGGCGCCGCGGGCCCTGATCTCCTGGATGTTGGACACGATCTTGTCGTGCAGCACGGACCGGCCGCGCGGCGAGGGCACCACCACGACGACCGGGAGGCCCTCCTCGATGAGGGCGATCGGGCCGTGCTTGAGCTCCCCTGCGGCGAAGCCCTCGGCGTGCATGTAGGCGAGCTCCTTGAGCTTCAACGCGCCTTCCAGGGCCACCGGATAGCCGACATGGCGGCCCAGGAAGAGCACGGTGCCGTGACCGGCGAGGGAGCGGGCGAGCGCGCGTACCGGCTCCATGGTCTCCAGGACCCGTCCGACCGCGCCGGAGATCTCGGAGAGCTGGCGGATGACGGTGCGGATCTCGTCGCCCCACTTCGTCCCGCGGAGCTGTCCGAGGTACAGGGCGACGAGGTAGCAGGCGACCAGCTGGGTGAGGAAGGCCTTGGTGGAGGCGACGGCGACCTCGGGCCCGGCGTGCGTGTAGAGCACGGCGTCGGACTCCCGGGGGATGGTGGAGCCGTTCGTGTTGCAGATGGCGAGGACCTTGGCGCCCTGCTCGCGGGCGTGCCGCAGGGCCATCAGGGTGTCCATGGTCTCTCCGGACTGCGAGATGGCGATGACGAGGGTGCGGTGGTCGAGGATCGGGTCGCGGTAGCGGAACTCGCTGGCCAGCTCGGTCTCGCAGGGGATCCGGGTCCAGTGCTCGATGGCGTACTTGGCGATCATCCCGGAGTGGAAGGCGGTGCCGCAGGCGACGATGACGACCTTGTCGACCTCGCGCAGCTCGTGCGGCGGGATGCGCACCTCGTCGAGGCGGAGCGAGCCCTCGCCGTCGATCCGTCCGAGGAGCGTGTCGGCGACGGCCCTGGGCTGTTCGGCGATCTCCTTGAGCATGAAGGAGGCGTGGCCGCCCTTCTCGGCGGCGGAGACGTCCCAGTCCACGTGGTACTTGCGGACCTCGGCGGGCCGCCCGTCGAAGTCGGTGACGGTGACCCCCTCGCGGCGCAGCTCCACCACCTGGTCCTGCCCCAGCTCGATCGCGGAGCGGGTGTGCGCGATGAACGCGGAGACGTCGGAGGCCAGGAAGGACTCGTCCTCCCCCACTCCGACCACGAGCGGCGAATTGCGCCGGGCCCCGACCACCGTGCCGGGCGCGTCCGCGTGCACGGCGACGAGGGTGAAGGCGCCCTCCAGCCGGCGGCAGACCTGCCGCATCGCCTCCGCCGGGTCGGCGCAGGCGGAGTACGCCTCGGCGAGCAGATGGGCGACGACCTCGGTGTCGGTGTCGGAGGCCAGCTCGTGGCCGCGCTCGGCGAGTTCGGCGCGCAGGGCGGCGAAGTTCTCGATGATCCCGTTGTGCACGACGGCGACGCGGCCCGCGTTGTCGAGGTGCGGGTGGGCGTTGGTGTCCGTGGGGGCGCCGTGGGTGGCCCAGCGGGTGTGTCCGATGCCGGTGGTCCCGGCCGGGAGCGGCGCCTCGACGAGGGCCTTCTCCAGGTTGACGAGCTTGCCGGCCTTCTTGACGGCGGCCAGACCGCCGTCCGCGAGCACGGCGAGGCCCGCCGAGTCGTAGCCCCGGTACTCAAGGCGCTTGAGACCCGCGACGACGACGTCCTGCGCCGACTGCCCACCGACGTAACCGACGATTCCGCACATACCGTTCCCTTCCTGGCCATCCACCCCTCTTCTTCGCATCGTCGCAGAAGGCGAACGGAGCGGCAGGGAGGACGGCGTGACGGGCGGCGGACGGCGAGGAGGACCGTGCGGCGGGGAGTGGGCCCCGGACCCGGTCGCGCGGGTGGGTCCGCGGGCCCTGTCCCCGGTCCGGACGCGTTCCTACGCTCGAAGGCTCGTGGGAGACGCACGGGGGCTGACCGAAGGGCGGGGCGGCATGACGGGAAAGAGTGGCCGGACGCGGTGGTGGACGCGCCGGTACGGGAGGGGCCGGGGGTGCGAGGGCCAGACTGCGGTCGAGTACGTGGGCATCGGCGCCGTCGTCCTCGCCCTGATCCTGGCGATGCTGATGGCGGGCCGGGCGTCCGGAGTGGGCGTGGCCATCGGCGGGCGGCTCTGCCGGGCGGTCGCCACGATCGGCGCGGGCGATGCGGCGGACTGCGCCGGGTCCGGCACGGGCGACGGCACTTCGGGGAGCGAAGGCGGCGACGGCTCCTCTGACAACGATGTCGACGGCGCGGACGCGCCGACCCTGACCGCGAGCGACTCGTCCGGCGACGACACGGAGGACGGCGGGGAGGACCCGTTCGAACCGGACAAGTGCCTGCTGTCCTCGGACGACCGCAAGACCACCACCCGGATCCAGATCCTGTTCTTCAAGATCTCCAGCTCGGAGCAGGTGGCCATCGAGCAGTGGTCGGACGGCTCGGTCACCCTCTCCCGGAACGTGGACGTCGGCACCGGCGTCGAGGGCGGCATCAGCGCCAGCATCGGCAAGCTCGGCAACTGGAGCGGCGAGGCCGAGCTCAGCGGCGGCTACAACTGGAGCTCCGGCAGCGGCGGCCAGTGGATCTTCAACAGCCACAAGGAGGGCGCCACGGCCCAGGAGGACCTGGAGCACAACGTCGAGGACGCCAAGAAGTACGCCAAGCTCCTCGCCAAGAACGACGAGTGCGGCAACGACCCCGACCCCGAGGGGCAGATCGCCTGCGCGGCCGCGGCGAGCTGGTACGTACCGGACCAGGACCCGGAGAAGGCGCCGGACGTGGACATCAGCAGGACCACGACGGAGGCCTCGGGCGAGGTCGGCTTCGGGCTCTCCACCCACAAGGGCGCCGACGAGGACGACAACGTTGCCAACGTGGGCGCCTCGGGGTCGATGAGCGATGACGTGACCGTGCTCCGGGCCCAGTCGGGCGAGGACGCCGGGAAGATCACCTTCGTCTACACCTTCACGATGAACGGAAAGCTGGAGGCGGACGCGGCGGGCAAGGTCGGCGCGTCGGGCGAGGGCACCCATATGCAGCAGGTGGCCGTCACCTACGACGCCGCGCGGTACGACAAGGAGAACGACGACGGCGAGCCGCACCACCCGCAGAAGATGGAGATCACCACGAGCCAGCAGGACGGCGTCGCCGGCAAGGGCGACGGCGGTACGGAGGTCGAGGTGTCGGGCGGAAGCGGACTGACCCTCAGCGTGGAGGGCGGCGCGGGCAGTTCGACGTCCACCCTGCACACCGAGTCCGCCTCGGTGGACCTGGACACGGACGAGAAGAGCTCCGCCGTCGAGGACTGGCTGCGCGGGCGCGGGAAGCAGCCGGCGAAGGGCACGCTCCCCTCGCCGCGCGACGCCGCCGATCCGCTCACCGAGGACGCGAGCCCGGTACAGAAGCTGCTCCACGACGACGCCAAGGTCACCAGCCTCGACTACGACGTCAACAAGGACTGGTGGGACGCCTCGCTCGCGATCGGCATCGGCATCGCCGCCGGCTCGGTGAACCTCGGCTTCAAGCTGTTCGGCCTGTCGGTGGAGCACGAGGAGACCGAGCAGACGATCACCGGCAATCCGACGTACGCCGGAAAGCCGGCGGACGACGGCACGCGCCCCTGGAAGCCGTTCACCAAGTGCACGGACGTGAAGCCGGTCGAGAGCTGATCGGGTTCGTCATCACGGTGCGGAGTGTCGGCGGCCTTTCTTTGCCGACACTCCGGAGCACGGCGCCCTCCCTGCCGACCGCCTCCGCGCGGCGCGAGTCGTCAGGCCCCGGGGGAACCGGTTGTTCAGCGGTGTACCGGGTGGCCGGCGCGCCATCGGGTCGGGGTCGTTCCACACCGCGACGTACCACTCGACGAACCGGTCGGTATCAAGGCCGATGTCCATGAGCGGGACGCTATTTCCGCTCCACTGACACCGTGTGTCAGTGGACTGCGACAGACTTCACCGCGACCGGCCTGACCTCCACGGACATCGGGCGATCAGCGGCAGATCCGGTGACACGGCCGGGGCCACGCGCCCCGTCGGCACCGGCACGCGGACCGGACGCCCGCCCCGCACAGCCTGTGAACCTTTCCGGCCCCTGCGGGGAACAAGGGGTGACGCACTCCCCCGCCGACCCCAGGAGCCGATGTGACCGGACCACCGGCCAGCACCGACGACGATGCCGAGGTCGTCGCGCAGTCGCTGGAGGAGCCCGAGATCTTCGCCGGGCTCTACGACCGTCACGCTCCGGACATCCACCGCTATGCCGCCCGCCGCCTCGGGGAGGGCGCGGCGGACGACATCACGGCGGAGACCTTCCTCATCGCCTTCCGCTCCCGGCACCGCTACGACGGCTCCCACCGCAGCGCCCGCCCCTGGCTGTACGGCATCGCGGCCCATCTCATCGGCAAGCACCGGCGCAGCGAGGAGCGCGGGCTCCGGGCCCTGGCCCGTACCGGTCAGGACCCGGTGGCCGCCTCCTGGAGCGACCGCTCCGACGACCGGATCGCCGCCCAGGCGCCCCTGGCGGCGGCCCTCGCCGCGCTCTCGCCCGGCGACCGCCATGTGCTGCTCCTCGTCGCCTGGGCCGACCTCGGGTACCAGGAGGTCGCCGAGGCTCTGGGCATTCCGCTCGGCACCGTGCGGTCCCGGCTCAATCGCGCCCGCCGCAAGGTCCGCGAGGCGCTCCGCCTGGACCCCTCGTTCACGCCCGACGCCATGGAGCTGACCCCGTCATGGACGAAATGACCCAGCTGCGCGAGCTGCGCGCGGACGCTCCCCTGCCCGACCGGGCCACGCTCGCCCCGGGCCGGCAGCGGCTCACCGAGGCCGCGTCCCCGGGCCGCCGCGTCCACCGGCTGCGGGCGGACTGGCGAATCGCCGCGGTCGGCGCCGCCGCGGCGATCACCGTGGCGGCCGTGCTCGGCACCCGGCTCGGGGACGCCGCCGGGCCCGCCCGCTCCGGGCCCGCCTCGACCGCCGGGACCCTGCGGCTGGACAGCCCGGCCGAGGTGCTGAACCGGGCCGCCGACGCGCTGGAAGGGCGGCCGGCCGGTCCGGAGCCGCGCGACGACCAGTGGATCTACACGAAGACGGTGCGGGCCGCGCAGGAGAGCCGGGACGGCGCGCCCGCCACCCGGGTCGAGTACGGCCCCGACGAGTGGGTTCCGTACGACAACTCCGCCGCGGCCAAGCACGGCAAGGACTCCGGCTACCGCACGGCCCGCCAGGTCTACCGGGCCGCCGCCGCGCTGCCCGACGACCCGGCGCGGCTGCTGGCAGAGATCCGCTCGATCTATCCGACCGGCGACACGACGGAGGACCCGCCCGAGGCCGAGGCCCAGCACAGCTTCCGGGCGATGGGGCTGATGGTCGGGTCGTACCCGCTCCCGCCGGCCGCCCTCGCCCGGCTCTACCGGGCCATGGCCACCATCCCCGGCGTACGCGTCACCGACCACCTGGTGAAGGACGCCGCCGGGCGCGAGGCCATCGCCATCACCCGGAAGGAGGACGGCCTCCATGAACAGCGGGAGATCCTGCTCGACCCGCACGGCTTCGGCTACGCCGGTCTGCGCTTCGTGGTCGCCGAGGACTACGAGTACGCGCTCTCCGACGGCGAGGTGAAGCTCCAGACCATCACATTCAAGGCCGGGCAGATCCTCACGAGCGAGGCCCGGATCAGAGCCGCCGTCGTCGACTCCAGGGGCGAGAAGCCCTGAGTCGCACGGTGGGCCGCCCCGCCACCGGGGCGGCCATGAACCCGGGTCCGGTGTCCGCTACAGGGGTGCGGACACCGGACCCGGGTCAGGAACGGCACCGGCCGCACCCCTCCCCACGTGACCGAGCCCACCCCCCACTCCGTCCGAACTCCCGCGACAATGAACCCCGTGATCACTTCGCCGCCACGGAGCACCCCCCGACGCGCCGAGCACGCGGCGACGCCGTACGTCGATCTGTCCCGCGCCGAGTGGAGCGCCCTGCGCGACAAGACGCCGCTGCCGCTGACCGCCGACGAGGTGGAGCGGCTGCGCGGGCTCGGGGACGTCATCGACCTCGACGAGGTGCGGGACGTCTACCTGCCGCTCTCCCGGCTCCTCAACCTCTACGTCCAGGCCACCTCGGGTCTGCGCGGCGCCCTGAACACCTTCCTCGGCGACGCGGGCAACGGCCATGGCGCGCAGCGCGGCACCCCGTTCGTCATAGGCGTCGCGGGCAGTGTCGCGGTCGGCAAGTCCACCACCGCGCGCATCCTCCAGGCGCTGCTGGCCCGCTGGCCCGAGCACCCGCGCGTCGAGCTGGTGACCACGGACGGGTTCCTGCTGCCGATGAAGGAGCTCCGGGCCCGGGGCCTGATGTCGCGCAAGGGGTTCCCCGAGTCGTACGACCGGCGCGCCCTGACCCGTTTCGTCGCCGACATCAAGGCCGGCAAGGACGAGGTGACGGCGCCCGTCTACTCGCACCTGATCTACGACATCGTGCCCCAGGAGCGGCTCACCGTACGCCGTCCCGACATCCTGATCGTCGAGGGGCTGAACGTGCTCCAGCCCGCGCTGCCCGGCAAGGACGGCCGGACCAGGGTCGGTCTCGCCGACTACTTCGACTTCAGCGTGTACGTGGACGCGCGCACCGAGGACATCGAGAGCTGGTACCTCGACCGGTTCCGGAAGCTGCGCGCGACCGCGTTCCAGGATCCTTCCTCGTACTTCCGCAGGTACACCCAGGTCTCCGAGGAGGAGGCCATGGAGTACGCGGCGACGATGTGGCGGACCGTCAACAAGCCCAATCTGCTGGAGAATGTCGCGCCCACCCGGGGCCGTGCCACCCTGGTGCTGCGCAAAGGCCCGGACCACAAGGTCCAGCGGCTGTCCCTGCGCAAACTCTGAGCCTGCGAGCCTTCTGGGAGTGGCCACGTGCTGCATCTGCGCCTGATCGTCCCCGCCGACCGTACGGACGAGGTGGTGCACCTGCTGGAGAGCACCGTCGGTACGACGCATCTCGTCGTGCTGGCCGGGGCCGCCCGCAATCCGGCGGGTGACCTGGTGCTGTGCGATGTGGCCCGTGAGGCGGGTGACGGGCTGATCTCCGCGCTGCGCCGCCTCGGCATCGACAAGTCCGGTTCGATCACCGCCGAGAACATGGACCTGACGCTCTCCGCCCACGCCGACCGGGCCGAGGAGGCCGCACCGGGCGAGGGCGCGGACGCGGTGCTGTGGGAGGAGCTGACGGAGGCGACCCACGAGGAGTCGACGTTCAGCGTGACGTACGTGGCGTTCCTCACCGTCGCGACGATGCTCGCCGCCTGCGGTGTGATGCTCGACAACGCGATCCTGATCGTGGGCGCGATGGCGGTCGGCCCGGAGTTCGGGCCGCTGGCCGGGATCTCCACGGCCCTGGTGCAGCGTGCGCCACGGCTGGCGCTGCGTTCGCTGTACGCGCTGATCGGCGGCTTCGCCGTCGCGATGGTGCTGACGGTCGGGTTCGCCTGGCTGATGGACGCCCTCGGGCTGTTCACCCGCTCGATGATCGAGGCGGACCGTCCCAACACGGCGTTCATCTGGAAGCCCGACGCGATGTCGTTCGTGGTGGCGTTCCTCGCCGGGATCGCCGGGACGCTCTCGCTGACCTCGGCGAAGTCCGGGGCGCTGATCGGGGTCGCCATCTCGGTGACGACGGTGCCGGCCGCGGCCAACGCGGCGGTGGCGTTCAGCTACCGCGACTACCACCAGATGACGGGCTCCACGACCCAGCTGCTGGCGAACCTCGGCGGGATCGTGGTCGCGGGGACGCTGACCCTGCTGGTCCAGAAGGCGCTGTGGGCGGGCCACCGCCGCCGGACGACCCGCGTCGCGGGCCCGTCCGACGGCCTCTGAGACCGCCCGGCACGGACGGTCCCGACGCGGACTATCCCAGCGCGGACTTCACCACATCGGCCAGCCGTCCGGCGACCGCCCGCGCCTGCTCGATGTCGGCCGCCTCGACCATGACCCGCACCAGCGGTTCCGTACCCGACTGGCGCAGCAGCACGCGTCCGGTGGAGCCCAGTTCGCGCTCGGCCTCGGCCACGGCCGCGGCGATCTCCGGGGAGGTCGCGACCCGGGACTTGTCGACGTCGCGGACGTTGATCAGCAGCTGCGGCAGCCGCCGCATGACCCCGGCCAGATCGGCGAGCGTACGGCCCGTGCTGGCGACCCGGGCCGCCAGCAGCAGCCCGGTCAGCGTGCCGTCGCCGGTCGTGGCGTGGTCCAGGACGATGACATGGCCGGACTGCTCGCCGCCCAGCGCGTAGCCCTCGGCCTTCATCGACTCCAGTACGTAGCGGTCGCCGACGGCGGTCTGGACGAGCTGGATGCCCTCCCGCTCCATCGCGATCTTGAAGCCGAGGTTGGACATGACGGTGCCGACCACGGTGTCCTTGCGCAGCTGACCGGCCTCGCGCATGGCGAGGGCCAGGACGGCCAGGATCTGGTCGCCGTCGACCTCCTCGCCGGTGGCGTCCACGGCCAGGCAGCGGTCGGCGTCGCCGTCGTGCGCGATGCCGAAGTCGGCGCCGTGCTCGACGACGGCGGCCTTCAGCGGCTCCAGGTGGGTGGAGCCGCAGCCGTCGTTGATGTTCAGGCCGTTCGGGTCGGCACCGATCGTGATCACTTCGGCACCGGCCCGCGCGAAGGCCTCGGGCGAGACCCGGGCGGCCGCGCCGTGCGCCTCGTCGAGCACGACCTTCAGCCCGTCCAGCCGGTTCGGCAGGACCGCGACGAGGTGGGCCACGTAACGGTCGAAGCCCTCCGCGTACTCGGTGACGCGTCCCACACCGGCACCGGTCGGGCGCTCCCACGGCTCACCGGTGCGGTGCTGCTGGTAGATCGACTCGATCCGGTCCTCCAGCTCGTCGGAGAGCTTGTGACCACCGCGGGCGATGAACTTGACACCGTTGTCCGGCATGGAGTTGTGGCTCGCGGAGAGCATCACGCCGAGGTCGGCGCCCAGTGCGCCGGTGAGGTACGCCACCGCCGGGGTGGGCAGCACACCGACGCGCAGGACGTCCACGCCGGCGCTGGCGAGACCGGCCACGACGGCGGCCTCCAGGAACTCTCCGGACGCGCGTGGGTCACGGCCCACCACGGCGGTCGGCCGGGTCCCGTCGAGCGTGCTTTCCTCGGCGAGAACATGCGCCGCCGCGACCGAGAGACCGAGCGCCAGCTCGGCCGTCAGATCCGCATTGGCGACACCGCGCACACCGTCCGTGCCGAAGAGTCGTCCCACTGGTGTCCTCCGAAGATGCTCCGAAACCGCACAACCAAATCAACCAAAGCCACACGGCACACCATGCGCACAACACCGCGCGCCGCGCGCCGGGCAACACGGCGCCACGTGACCGGCGCAGCGCCACATAAACAAGCCTATGAACGTCTTATGCCGTTATACGCCTGAGGGTGCCGATAGACGAACGCCCCGGCAGCACGAAGAGTGCCGCCGGGGCGAACGTGTACAGCAGGTGAGCAGGCGGATTAGCGCTTGCTGTACTGCGGGGCCTTACGGGCCTTCTTGAGACCGGCCTTCTTGCGCTCGACCGCACGGTCGTCACGCGAGAGGAAGCCGGCCTTCTTCAGCGGGGCGCGGTTGTTGTCCACGTCCGCCTCGTTCAGCGCACGGGCCACACCGAGGCGCAGGGCGCCGGCCTGACCCGAGACGCCGCCACCCGAGATGCGGGCGATGACGTCGTAGCGGTTGTCGAGCTCGAGCACCTTGAAGGGCTCGTTGACTTCCTGCTGGTGCACCTTGTTGGGGAAGTAGTCCTCAAGGGTGCGACCGTTGATCTTCCACTTGCCGGTGCCCGGAACGATCCGGACGCGGGCGATGGCGTTCTTCCGACGGCCAAGGCCGGCGGCGGGCTGCGGGTCGCCGAAGCGGGAGGCCAGCGACTCGCTGGTGTACTCGCCCTCGACGGGAACCTCGGACTCGAAGGTGGTCACCTCGGCGAAGACCTCTTCGCCCTCGGTGCCCTCGATGGGGTTCTCAACAGTGGTCTCGGCCACGATTCTCCTCAGATCTTTCTTTTGGTCTTAGGGGGAGGCCGGAACTACTGCGCGACCTGGGTGATCTCGAACGGGACCGGCTGCTGAGCAGCGTGCGGGTGCTGGTCGCCCGCGTAGACCTTGAGCTTCGAGAGCATCTGACGGCCCAGGCTGTTCTTGGGGATCATGCCCTTGATGGCCTTCTCGACGGCCTTCTCGGGGCTCTTGGCGAGCAGCTCGTCGTAACGGACGGAGCGGAGACCACCCGGGAACCCGGAGTGGCGGTACGCCATCTTCTGGGTCTTCTTGTTGCCGGAGAGGTGGACCTTCTCGGCGTTGATGATGATGACGAAGTCGCCCATGTCCATGTGGGGGGCGTAGATCGCCTTGTGCTTGCCGCGGAGGAGGTTCGCGGCCGTGGTGGCCAGACGACCCAGGACGATGTCCTGCGCGTCAATGATGTGCCACTGACGCGTCACATCGCCGGGCTTGGGGCTGTACGTACGCACTTCGTAGCCTTCGCTTCTTCAGTGGATGGGGTCCAGACACATGGCACCTCTGAAGCGATCATGCAGCTGGGGCTCACAATGCCGGGGACGCTGCCCGTATGCGAGCCACTGGTAACTGCTCCAGAGAACCTACGTAAGGGCCCTACGCGTGAGAACGACGAAGCCAATACGCATAACAATCGACGAGACTACCCGCCCTGCCCCGGACGGGTCAAAACGCGTGGCCCTCGGGCGGGCGGCAGCGGAGTTCCCCGCGGGGGTGCAACCGCGTCACCGCGCCCGCTCCACCCTCCGCTCGTCCCACACCGGCTCCGTCGTCTCGCGTACGACGCCGTCCGAGCCGAACACCAGATAGCGGTCGAAGGACTTCGCGAACCAGCGGTCGTGCGTGACGGCCATCACGGTCCCCTCGTAGACCTCCAGACCATCCTGGAGCGCCTCGGCCGACTCCAGGTCCAGGTTGTCCGTCGGCTCGTCCAGCAGCAGAGCGGTCGTACCGGCCAGCTCCAGGAGCAGGATCTGGAACCGCGCCTGCTGCCCGCCGGACAGCTTCTCGAAGGGCTGGTCGCCCTGGCGCTCCAGCTCGTAGCGGCGCAGCACGGACATCGCCCCGCCGCGGTCCTTGGCATGCTCGGTCCAGAGGATCTCGACGAGCGTCTTGCCCAGCAGCTCCGGGTGGGCGTGGGTCTGCGCGAAGTGCCCCGGGACGACCCGTGCCCCGAGCTTCCACTCCCCCGTGTGCGCGACCGGCTCACCCGCGAGGAGCCGCAGGAAGTGCGACTTCCCCGAGCCGTTCGAGCCGAGGACGGCGACCCGTTCGCCGTAGAAGATCTCCAGGTCGAACGGCTTCATCAGCCCGGTCAGCTCAAGGTTCTTGCAGGTCACCGCCCGCACCCCGGTCCGGCCGCCGCGCAGCCGCATCCTGATGTCCTGCTCGCGCGGCGGCTCCGGCGGCGGGCCCGCGTCCTCGAACTTCTTGAAGCGGGTCTGCATCGCCCGGTAGCGGGACGCCATGTCGGGGCTGATCGCCGCCTGCTGCCGCAGCCGGTGGACCAGCGCCTTCAGCCGGGCGTGCTCCTCCTCCCAGCGCCGCAGCAGCTCCTCGAACCGGGCGAACCGGTCCTTGCGAGCCTGGTGGTACGTGTCGAAGCCGGCGCCGTGCACCCATACGTCGCTGCCCGCCGGGCTCGGCTCCACACTGACGATCTTCTCGGCGGCCCTGGACAGCAGCTCGCGGTCGTGGGAGACGAAGAGGACCGTCTTGCGGGTCTCCTTGAGCTTCTCCTCCAGCCACCGCTTGCCGGGCACGTCGAGGTAGTTGTCCGGCTCGTCGAGCAGCAGCACCTCGTCGGGGCCTCGCAGCAGCGCCTCCAGCACCAGCCGCTTCTGCTCACCGCCGGACAGCGTGCGCACCTCGCGCCACTGCGCCTTCTCGTACGGGACACCGAGCGCGGCCGTGGTGCACATGTCCCACACCGTCTCGGCCTCGTAGCCGCGGGCCTCCGCCCAGTCGCTCAGGGCCTGCGCGTACTTCATCTGCGCGGCCTCGTCGTCGACGGTGAGGATCAGCTCCTCGGCCCGGTCGACCGCCAGGGCCGCCTCCCGGATGCGCGGCTGGGAGACGGAGACCAGCAGGTCCCGCACCGTGCGTTCGTCCCGCACGGAGCCCACGAACTGCTGCATCACCCCGAGCCCGCCGCTCACCGAGACGGAACCGCCGTGCGGCTGGAGGTCCCCGGCGAGCAGTCTGAGCAACGTCGTCTTACCGGCCCCGTTGGCCCCCACGAGTGCGACGACGGCCCCGTCCGCCACCCGGAACGAAGCATCGCCGAGCAGCACCCGCCCGTCCGGTAGGTAGTACTCCAGATGGCCCGCTTCAAGATGTCCCATGACAGCATTGTCACGGCCCGCGAAGCCCTGGCCCAACCGGTTTACGTCTCCTCTAGGATGCGCGGCATGAGCTTTGGGGATGGGGGGCCCTCCTGGGGGCCCGGGGGCGGACAGACTCCGGACTGGGCTGCGCTGGCCGACGAGTCCGCCGCGCGCAACCGGCGCAAGAAGTGGCTGATGATCGGCGGCGGTGTGCTCGCCACCGCGGCGATCGGCGCGATCGTGGCCACGGCGGTCATCTCGACCAACAAGCACAACGGCGACAACTCCGGCAAGAACGCGAGCGAACTGCCCGCGCCGACCGACCTGCCGGACGAGACGGCCGAGCCCGAGCCGTCCTTCTCCTCGGTGGCCCCGCCGCCCCCGCCGGACCCGAAGGACTACGTCTCCGACCCGAAGAAGGACCGGGCGCCGATCACCGTCGACGCGTTCTTCCCCGGCAAGAAGCTGACGATGGGCGACCGTGTCTACGTCAAGGGCGCGACGCAGCAGACGAAGAACTGCGCCGCGACCACGAAGGGCGCACTCGGCTCGATCCTGGTGAACAACGACTGCGACCAGGTCGTCCGGGCCACGTACAGCAAGGACGGCATCGCCGTCACCATCGGCATCGCGGTCTTCCCGACGGAGGCGCGGGCCAAGAAGGCGGCCCGGCAGTCGAGCGGCAGCATCGCCACGCTGAGCGGCGCGGGCGTGCCGGCCTTCTGCCCGCCCGGCTCGGTCTGCCGCCGCACCTCCAACTCCTACGGCCGCTACGCCTACTTCGCCATCAGCGGGTTCACCAACGGCAAGAGCGTCACCACCGCCGACAAGAACGTCTACGCCACCGGCGACGACCTGACGGACTTCACATTCCGTCAGATCCGCCGCCGCGGCGAGCTCCAGGCCTCGGCCGCGGCCACCGCACAGCCCGGCTGACGGGCCGCGTCCGCCCGTCGCCCCGACCGGACGCTCCCGTGCCTCAGCAGCAGCCCCCGCCGCCGTCCCCCGCGCCGGGAAGCGTGCGCACATTGCGCGCCTCCCGGGCGCGGGCGGCCAGCAACTCATCGGCCGGGTAGGCCACTTCCTCCAGCGTCAGCCCGTGCGGCCGCACCACGTGTACCCCGGGGTCCCGGACCCGGGCCGCGAGCACCTGGGCCGGCCACTCGGCCGGCCGGCGCCCGTCCCCGACGAAGAGCGCCGCGCCGATCAGCGCGCGGACCATGTTGTGGCAGAACGCGTCCGCCTGCACGGTCGCCGTGAGGATCCCGGTCGCCCCGTCCCGTACCCAGCTCAGCTTCTGCAGCGTACGGATGGTCGTCGCGCCCTCGCGCTTCTTGCAGTACGCGGCGAAGTCGTGCTCCCCGGCCATCCGGGCGGCCGCCTCGTTCATGGCGTCCAGGTCCAACGGCCGGTCGTGCCACAGCACATGACCGCGCACCAGTGGATCCACCCCGCCGGGGCGATCGGCGACGCGGTAGGCGTAACGGCGCCACAGCGCGGAGAACCGCGCGTTGAAACCGGCGGGCGCCGGTGCGATCCGCCAGATCCGTACATCGGGCGCCATCCGCCCGGCCATCCGCCGCAGCAGCTTGTCCCCGTGCTCGGCCCACACCTCGTCCGGCAGATCGACATGCGCGACCTGGCCCCGGGCGTGCACCCCGGCATCGGTCCGCCCGGCCACGGTCAGGTCGTACGTCCGCGAGGACCGGGTCACGGTCCGCAGCGCGTCCTCGATCTCCCCCTGGACGGTCCGCCTGGAGGTCTGCTTCGCCCAGCCCGAGAAGTCCTTGCCGTCGTACGCCAGGTCCAGCCGCACCCGTACGAAGCCGGGCTCCACGTCGTCACTCACCCAAGGGTCCTTTTCCGCAGCTGCTCGCAGGTACATACGGAACGGGCCCGCACCGCCCCGAAGGGTGATGCGGGCCCGTCCAGTGGTCTCAGAACGCTCAGGCGTCCTTGGACTCGGCGTCGTCGGCCGGCTTGGCGTCCTCGACGGTCTCGGCCGGAGCCTCGTCCTTCTTGAGGGCGTCTTCCTTGACCGCACGCTTCGTGGCGGCCTCGGCCTCACCGGTGGCCTGCTGGGCCACGGTCAGCGCCTCGACCAGCTCGATGACCGCCATCGGGGCGTTGTCGCCACGACGGTTGCCGATCTTGGTGATGCGGGTGTAACCACCGGGGCGGTTCTCGTACCGCGGGGCGATCTCGGTGAAGAGCGTGTGCACGACGCCCTTGTCCGTGATCGACTGCAGCACCAGGCGACGGTTGTGGATGTCGCCCTTCTTCGCCTTGGTGATGAAACGCTCGGCGACCGGACGCAGGCGACGGGCCTTGGCCTCGGTCGTGGTGATGCGGCCGTGCTCGAACAGCGACTTCGCGAGGTTGTTGAGAAGAAGCTTCTCGTGCGCAGCGCTGCCGCCCAGACGGGCACCCTTGGCGGGCTGAGGCATGGTTTTTCTCCTTGTGTGCTGCACCGGCCGTATCAGGTACCGGTGTCAGTTCCCACGCGGCGGACGCCACGCGGAAGTCTTGGTCAGCCATACGCACCCGGCATCGAGCCCCAGCCCGAAGATCAGGCGCGTCCGGCGATCGAGGACAGAGCCTCACCCCGGTCCGGGGCGCCCAGGAAACCCGGGCGCCCCGGCCGGAGGTGAATCAGTACTGCTCGGTCTCCACGAAACCGGCGTCCGCGTCGTCGTCGGCGCCGAAGGCGTCCGCGGCGGCGGTCGGGTCGAAGCCGGGAGGCGAGTCCTTCAGCGCGAGGCCCATACCGGCCAGCTTCGCCTTGACCTCGTCGATCGACTTCGCACCGAAGTTGCGGATGTCGAGCAGGTCGGCCTCGGAACGAGCCACGAGCTCACCCACGGAGTGGATGCCCTCGCGCTTGAGGCAGTTGTACGAACGGACCGTGAGCTCCAGCTCCTCGATCGGCAGCGCCAGATCGGCGGCGAGCGCGGCGTCCGTCGGGGACGGGCCCATGTCGATGCCCTCGGCGTCGATGTTGAGCTCGCGCGCCAGACCGAACAGCTCGACCAGGGTCTTACCGGCCGACGCCATGGCGTCACGGGGACGCATGGCCTGCTTGGTCTCGACGTCGACGATCAGCTTGTCGAAGTCGGTGCGCTGCTCGACACGGGTCGCCTCGACCTTGTACGTGACCTTGAGCACCGGCGAGTAGATGGAGTCGACCGGGATCCGGCCGATCTCCTGGCCCACCTGCTTGTTCTGGACGGCGGAGACGTAGCCGCGACCGCGCTCGACGGTCAGCTCCATCTCCAGCTTGCCCTTGCCGTTGAGCGTGGCCAGGACCAGGTCCGGGTTGTGTACCTCGACACCGGCCGGCGGGGCGATGTCGGCAGCGGTGACCAGGCCGGGACCCTGCTTGCGCAGGTACATCACGACCGGCTCGTCGTGCTCCGAGGAGACGACCAGCTGCTTGATGTTGAGGATGAGGTCGGTGACGTCCTCCTTGACGCCCGGCACGGTGGTGAACTCGTGCAGGACACCGTCGATCCGGATGCTGGTGACAGCGGCACCGGGGATCGAGGAGAGGAGCGTACGGCGGAGGGAGTTGCCGAGGGTGTAGCCGAAGCCCGGCTCCAGCGGCTCGATGACGAACCGGGAGCGGAACTCGTCAACGACCTCTTCGGTCAGCGACGGACGCTGAGCGATAAGCATGTTGCGTTCCTTCAGTCGTGGGCGCCCACTATTTGACGCCCCCAGATACTGACAAGGGTACGGGCGGCACGACCCCGAAGGGGCCGTACCGCCCGGACCCACGAGCTACTGCGTGAAGCAGAGCCCGCAAAAATCAGACGCGGCGACGCTTGGGCGGGCGGCATCCGTTGTGCGGGGTGGGGGTGACGTCCTGGATCGAACCGACCTCCAGGCCGGTGGCCTGGAGCGAACGGATCGCGGTCTCGCGGCCGGAGCCCGGACCCTTGACGAAGACGTCAACCTTGCGCATGCCGTGCTCCTGCGCACGGCGGGCGGCCGACTCGGCGGCCATCTGCGCGGCGAAGGGGGTGGACTTGCGCGAGCCCTTGAAGCCGACGTGGCCGGCGGAGGCCCAGGAGATCACGTTGCCCGAGGGGTCCGTGATCGAGACGATGGTGTTGTTGAACGTGCTCTTGATGTGCGCGTGGCCGTGAGCGACGTTCTTCTTTTCCTTGCGACGCACCTTCTTGGCTGCGCCCTGACGACCCTTGGGGGGCATGTCTTGACTCCAGATGGAGAGGGGAGGTGATCGGTCCTACAGCGAAGACCGCTGGTTGCTGCGGATGACCGGTGGCCCGGACAACCGCAGTGCGTCCGCTGAGGACTACTTCTTGCCCGGCTTCTTCTTGCCGGCGATCGCGCGACGCGGGCCCTTGCGGGTACGAGCGTTCGTGCTGGTGCGCTGGCCGTGGACCGGCAGGCCGCGGCGGTGACGCAGACCCTGGTAGCAGCCGATCTCGACCTTGCGGCGGATGTCGGCCTGGATCTCGCGACGGAGGTCACCCTCGGTGCGGAGGTTGGCGTCCACGTACTCGCGGATCTTGACCAGGTCCTCTTCGGCCAGGTCGCGAACGCGGGTGTTGGGGTTCACGCCCGTGGTGGCGAGAATCTCCTTGGACCGGGTGCGCCCGATACCGAAGACGTAGGTGAGGGCAACCTCCACGCGCTTTTCGCGCGGGATGTCAACACCTGAAACGCGTGCCATTCAATGGCTCCAGTTGTTCATTCGGGGGTCTTCCGCAGTGCCGCTCCCGACCGCCGACCTCTCGTGTCGAGAGGTGGTACGCCCGGGTCCCCGGCCCCCACCGGAGGTGTCGTCAGCCGAAGCTTGGACGGACTCTGCGTATGTACGTTTTACGTGCGTCGCGCGAAGTACTGCGAGATGCAGGGGGTCGTGCGTCAGCCCTGGCGCTGCTTGTGGCGCAGGTTGTCGCAGATGACCATGACCCGACCGTGACGGCGGATCACCTTGCACTTGTCGCAGATCTTCTTGACGCTCGGCTTGACCTTCATGGGATGTCAGGTTCTCCGGGTCAGTGCCGTCACCGCGCGGAAGCGAGGTGGAGGCAAGATCTACTTGTAGCGGTAGACGATCCGGCCACGCGTCAGGTCGTACGGGGAGAGCTCCACGACGACCCGGTCATCCGGAAGGATTCGGATGTAGTGCATCCGCATCTTGCCGCTGATGTGCGCGAGGACCTTGTGACCGTTCTGGAGTTCCACCTTGAACATGGCGTTCGGGAGGGACTCGATCACGGTGCCCTCAATTTCGATGGCACCTTGCTTCTTGGCCACGCTTCGCCTTTCGAATCGGCTACCTTGATCGACTCTCGGCAACGTATGTGGACACACTGATGCACGACAGCCGACGAGTCAGTCTACGTCAGCGGACCCCAAAAGACGAATCCGTCAAGTTTGCCCAGCCGAGGAGATCCTTAGACCTCCACGAGCGGGCCGGATCCCCCGCCCGGCTCAGCCGATGGGGTCTCCCCTGGTCCTTAAGACCTCGGGCAAGGGTCGGGCGCCGCCTCCACGCCGTACTGCGCGAGCTTCGCCCTGCCGCAGTCGGGGGCGGTCAGGACCAGCGGGCCCTGCTCGGTGAGGGCGATCGAGTGCTCCCAGTGGGAGGACCAGGTGCCGTCCGTCGTGATGACGGTCCAGTCGTCCTGGAGCACCTCGGTCTGCGCCGTACCGAGCGAGACCATCGGCTCGATGGCCAGGCAGACGCCGGGGACGAGCTTGATGCCCTTGCCGCGCTTGCGGGCGACATAGTTCAGCAGGTGCGGGTCCATGTGCATCTCGGTGCCGATGCCGTGGCCGCCGTAGTCCTCGATGATCCCGTACTTGCCGGTCGCGGGGCGGGGCTGGCGGCGGATGTAGGACTCGATCGCCTTGGAGATGTCGACGAGGCGGTTGTTCACCTTCATCGCGGCGATACCGGCCCACATGGACTCCTCGGTCACCCGGGAGAGCTCGACCAGCTCCGGAGCGTGACCGGTGCCCACGAAGGCCGTGTACGCGGCGTCGCCGTGCCAGCCGTCGACGATCGCGCCGGCGTCGATGGAGATGATGTCGCCGTCCTTGAGGACGGTCTTGTCGTCCGGGATGCCGTGGACGACGACCTCGTTGACCGAGGTGCAGATGGTCGCGGGGAACCCGCCGTACCCGAGGAAGTTCGACTTCGCGCCGTGGTCGGCGATCACCTTGCGGGCGACCTGGTCCAGGTCCAGCGTGGTGGCGCCGGGCACCGCCGCCTCGCGGGTGGCCGCGTGAATGGCAGCGACCACCAGCCCCGCCTCGCGCATCTTCGCGATCTGCTCGGGGGTCTTGATCTGCACCATTGCGCGGCGCCTCTCTGCGTCGGACTGCATCAAACGATGGTGTCTACGGCGTACTCACACAACGATACGGCGCAAACAGTCGGCCGCGGCGCCCATGGACGCCGCGGCCGACTGCACAAGTACTGCGGGGTTACACGCTCAGCCCTTGTCGGACTTGAGAGCCTCCATCGCCCGCTCGGTCACTTCGTCGACCTTGCCGAGCGCGGAGATGGTGACCACCAGGTTCTGGGCCCGGTAGTAGTCGATGATCGGCTCGGTCTGCGTGTGGTAGACCTCCAGCCGGGTACGCACCGTCTCCTCGGTGTCGTCATCACGCTGGTACAGCTCGCCGCCGCAGACGTCGCAGACGCCCTCGGTCTTCGGCTGGTTGTACGTCACGTGGAAGACGTGCGAGCCGTCGTTCCGGCAGATCCGACGGCCGGCGATGCGCTTGACCACCTCGTCCTCGGGGACCTCCAGGTCCAGGACCGCGTCGAGCTTGGTGCCCTCGTCCTTGAGCATGGCGTCAAGGGCCTCGGCCTGACCCACGTTGCGCGGGAAGCCGTCCAGCAGGAAGCCGTTCTCGGCGTCCGGCTGGGACATGCGGTCCTTGGCCATCCCGATGGTGACCTCGTCCGGCACCAACTGACCTGCGTCCATGAAGGCGCGGGCCTGCTTGCCAAGGTCGGTGCCCTGGCTGATGTTGGCACGGAAGAGATCGCCCGTGGAGATCTGCGGAATCGACAGGTTCTTGGCAAGGTACGCAGCCTGCGTTCCCTTGCCGGCACCGGGCGGCCCGACGAGGACGATTCTCATCAGCGGAGGAACCCTTCGTAATTGCGCTGCTGGAGCTGACTCTCGATCTGCTTCACGGTCTCCAGCCCCACACCCACGATGATCAGGATGCTCGTCCCGCCGAACGGGAAGTTGGCGTTCGCACCACCGAAGCCGGCCAACGCCATCGTCGGCACAAGAGCGATCAGACCCAAGTACAGCGAGCCCGGCCAAGTGATCCTGTTGAGCACGTAGCTCAGGTACTCGGCAGTAGGTCGACCAGCCCGGATACCCGGGATGAACCCACCATACTTCTTCATGTTGTCGGCGACTTCCTCGGGGTTGAACGAAATCGCCACATAGAAGAAGGCGAAGAAGACGATCAACAGGAAGTACGCCGTGATGTAGTACGGGTGGTCGCCCTTGACGAAGTTGTCCTTGATCCAGGTCGCCCAGCCTGCGGTGGAGTTGGAGAACTGGACGATCAGGGCGGGGATGTAGAGCAGCGAAGAAGCGAAGATGACGGGGATCACACCCGCCTGATTCACCTTCAGCGGAATGTACGTCGAGGTACCGCCGTACGACCTGCGGCCGATCATGCGCTTCGCGTACTGCACCGGAATGCGGCGCTGGGCCTGCTCGACGAAGACGACGAGGCCGACCATAACGAAGCCGATCAGGATGACGGTGCCGAATTCGATCCAGCCGTCGGCCAGCTTGCCGCTGGTCTTGATGGCCCACAGGGCGCCGGGGAAGCTGGCGGCGATCGAGATGAACATCAGGATCGACATGCCGTTGCCGATGCCGCGGTCGGTGATGAGCTCACCGAGCCACATCACGGCCGCGGTGCCCGCGGTCATCGTGATGACCATCACGATGGTCGTGAAGATCGACTGGTTCGGCACGATCTGGTCGGCGACCGGGCAGCCGCTGAAGAGGGCGCCGCTGGTGGCGGTGGCCACCAGGCCGGTGCCCTGGAGGATGGCGAGCGCGACGGTCAGATAACGCGTGTACTGCGTGATCTTGGCCTGGCCGGACTGCCCCTCCTTCTTGAGCGCCTCTAGTCGGGGAATCACCACGGTCAGCAGCTGAAGAATGATGCTGGCCGTGATGTACGGCATGATGCCGAGCGCGAAGATCGTGATCTGCAGCAGTGCACCACCGCTGAACATGTTCACCAGGCCGAAGAGGCTGTTGTTGCCCTTGCTGGCCTGATCAACACAGGTCTGGACGTTCTCGTAGCTCACTCCCGGTACCGGGATGTGTGCCCCGAGCCGATAGAGCACGATGATGCCGAGCGTGAAGAGCAGCTTCTTGCGCAGGTCGGGCGTCTTGAACGCCCGGGCGAACGCGGTGAGCACGGTGCCTCCTGCGACCCCCGCGCAAAGCGTAGAGGTGACGGTCTTGAGGATCGACGAATACGTAAACAGTCAAAGGTCCCCGGGCGGGTGCCCAGGGGTTACCACACAACGACGCACGCCACCTTACCGGCGACCATGCCCCCCTAGGAACGACCAACCGGGGATGCCCCATATGAGAGGCATCCCCGGTCGGATGTTCAGGCCATCGAGTTGTCTCAGACGAGCTCGGTGACGGTGCCGCCGGCGGCGGCAATCTTCTCCTTGGCGGAGCCGGAAACGGCGTCAACCGAAACCTGCAGTGCCACGGAGATCTCGCCCTGTCCGAGGACCTTGACGAGGTGGTTGTTGCGCACCGCACCCTTGGCGACCAGGTCGGCCACGGTGACCTCTCCACCCTCGGGGTAGAGCGTCGCGAGCTTGTCCAGGTTCACGACCTGGTACTCGGTGCGGAACGGGTTCTTGAAGCCCTTGAGCTTCGGGAGACGCATGTGGAGGGGCATCTGCCCACCCTCGAAGCGCTCCGGAACCTGGTAACGGGCCTTGGTGCCCTTGGTGCCACGACCGGCGGTCTTACCCTTGGACGCCTCACCACGACCCACACGGGTCTTGGCGGTCTTGGCGCCCGGGGCGGGCCGGAGGTCATGGGCCTTCAGCGGCTTGTTCTCCGCCATGTCAGTCGACCTCCTCAACCGTCACGAGGTGGCGGACGGTGTGCACCATTCCGCGGAACTCGGGGCGGTCCTCCTTGACAACCACGTCGTGCAGGCGCTTGAGCCCGAGCGAACGCAGGGTGTCGCGGTGGTTCTGCTTGCTGCCGATGTACGACTTCGTCTGCGTGATCTTGAGGCGAGCCATTACGCACCCGCTCCCGCACGCGCACGAAGCAGGGCCGCGGGGGCGACGTCCTCGAGGGGCAGACCGCGGCGGGCCGCGATCTCCTCGGGACGCTGCAGGCCCTTGAGGGCCGCCACGGTCGCGTGCACGATGTTGATCGCGTTGTCGGAGCCGAGCGACTTCGACAGGATGTCGTGAACGCCGGCGCACTCCAGAACGGCGCGCACCGGGCCACCGGCGATCACACCGGTACCGGGGGAAGCAGGCTTGAGCAGGACGACGCCCGCGGCCTTCTCGCCCTGGATCGGGTGAGGAATGGTGCCCTGGATGCGCGGAACCTTGAAGAAGTTCTTCTTGGCTTCCTCGACACCCTTGGCGATGGCCGCGGGAACTTCCTTGGCCTTGCCGTAACCGACACCGACGGTGCCGTCACCATCGCCCACCACGACCAGCGCGGTGAAGCTGAAGCGACGACCACCCTTCACAACCTTGGCGACGCGGTTGATCGCGACAACGCGCTCAACGTACGCGGTCTTCTCGGCGGCGGCTGCGCCGCCGTCACGGCCCTTCCGGTCCCGCCGCTCGCCGCCACCGGCACCGCTTCCGCGGCGCTGGGGTCCAGCCATTGGATTTACCTCTCTCTGTTACGTCCGCTGTGCGTAGGAACCGGGCTCAGAACTTCAGACCGGCTTCACGGGCGGCGTCAGCCAGAGCGGCAATCCGCCCGGCGTACTGGTTACCACCGCGGTCAAACACGACGGCCTCGACGCCTGCGGCCTTGGCACGCTCAGCGACCAGGGCGCCGACCTGCTTGGCCTGGGTGCTCTTGTCGCCCTCGCCACCACGGATGGAGACGTCCAGGGTCGACGCCGACGCGAGCGTGTGGCCCGCGATGTCGTCGATGACCTGGGCCACCATGTGGCGGTTGGACCGCGTCACGACCAAGCGCGGACGCTCCGGCGAACCGGAGATGTGCTTGCGGACGCGGATGTGGCGACGCTTGAGGGCGGCACGCTTGTAGGCGTCGCCCTTGGCGATCTTCACGCCGTATGCCATGGCTACTTACCAGCCTTTCCGACCTTGCGGCGGATGACCTCGCCGGCGTACTTGACGCCCTTGGCCTTGTACGGGTCAGGCTTCCGCAGCTTGCGGATCTTGGCCGCGGTCTCGCCGACCTTCTGCTTGTCGATGCCCTCGACGGAGAACTTCGTGGGGGACTCCACCTTGAAGGTGATGCCCTCCGGGGCCTCGATCAGGATCGGGTGGCTGTAGCCCAGGGCGAACTCCAGATTGGAGCCCTTCGCCTGGACGCGGTAACCGACACCACTGATCTCGAGCGCCTTGGTGTATCCCTGGGTCACACCGGTGATCATGTTCGCCACCAGCGTGCGGGACAGGCCGTGCAGGGCCTTGTTCTGACGCTCGTCGTTCGGGCGGGTGACGCTGAGGAAGCCGTCCTCACCCTTGGTGACCTCGATCGGCGACGCGACGGTGTGCGAGAGGGTGCCCTTGGGCCCCTTCACCGCGACCGTGCGGCCATCGATGGTGACGTCCACACCGGCGGGAACCTGGATGGGGAGCTTGCCGATTCGCGACATGAGCTATTCCTCCGTTCCCGACTACCAGACGTAGGCGAGGACTTCCCCACCTACGCCCTTCTTGCTGGCCTGCTGGCCGGTCAGGAGACCGTGGGACGTGGAGATGATCGCCACGCCCAGGCCGCCGAGGACCTTCGGCAGGTTGGTGGACTTTGCGTATACACGCAGACCCGGCTTCGAGATTCGCTTGATGCCGGCGATCGAGCGCTCGCGGTTCGGGCCGAACTTCAGCTCGAGGACGAGGTTCTTGCCGACCTCGGCATCCTCGACCTTCCAGCCGGTGATGAAGCCCTCCTGCTGGAGGATCTCCGCGATGTGCGACTTGATCTTGCTGTGCGGCATCACGACGGAGTCGTGGTACGCCGAGTTCGCGTTACGCAGACGCGTGAGCATGTCTGCGATGGGATCAGTCATGGTCATGAATTGGCCTTCGGCCTCTCTCGCCGGGGTTTCCTGTATGCGCCATCCCTCTCCCCACTCAGAGGCGGGACGGGTGCGGTGCGGGGACCTACGGCGTAGTAAGTCGGTCTTGGGCGGCAGGCGCCCAACCCCACAAGCCTACGGCATGTGAGGGCGGGCTCCTGCCGACCAGATGCTTACCGAGAGCTTCCGTCAATTCCCAACGCCCAGAGGGCGAAGGAGAATTACCAGGAGCTCTTGGTCACGCCCGGCAGCTCGCCACGGTGAGCCATCTCACGAAGGCACACGCGGCACAGGCCGAACTTGCGGTAGACGGAGTGGGGCCGGCCGCAGCGCTGGCAGCGGGTGTACCCGCGAACGCCGAACTTCGGCTTACGGGCGGCCTTAGCGATCAGAGCCTTCTTCGCCACGGTCAGTTCTCCTTGAACGGGAAGCCGAGGTGACGAAGGAGGGCACGACCCTCGTCGTCATTGGTCGCCGTGGTGACCACGGTGATGTCCATGCCCCGGACCCGGTCGATCTTGTCCTGGTCGATCTCGTGGAACATGACCTGCTCCGTGAGACCGAAGGTGTAGTTGCCACGGCCGTCGAACTGCTTCGGCGACAGACCACGGAAGTCACGGATACGCGGCAGCGCGAGCGACAGCGTACGGTCCAGGAACTCCCACATCCGGTCACCACGGAGGGTGACGTGGCAGCCGATCGGCTGGCCCTCGCGCAGCTTGAACTGCGCGATGGACTTGCGGGCCTTGGTGACGGCCGGCTTCTGACCCGTGATCGTGGTGAGGTCGCGCACGGCGCCGTCGATCAGCTTGGAGTCGCGGGCGGCGTCGCCCACACCCATGTTGACCACGATCTTGACCAGGCCGGGAACCTGCATGACGTTCTCGTAGGAGAACTCCTCACGCAGCTTGCCGGCGATTTCCTCGCGGTACTTCGTCTTCAGACGCGGAGTGGTGGTGGTAGCCATCAGATGTCCTCACCCGTCCGCTTGGCAACGCGGATCTTGTTGCCTTCGTCGTCGAAGCGGTAACCGACGCGCGTGACGACCTTGTTGCCGTCCTTCTCCACGACGAGCTGAACGTTGCTCACGTGGATGGGGGCCTCGGTCGTGACGATGCCACCGGTCTGCGAACCGCGAGCGGTCTGACCGGCCTTGGTGTGCTTCTTGACCCGGTTGACACCCTCGACGAGGACGCGGTCCTGAGCGGGGTAGGCCACGATGACCTTGCCCTGCTTGCCCTTGTCCTTACCGGTGATGACCTGAACCAGGTCGCCCTTCTTGATCTTCATGCTTACAGCACCTCCGGCGCGAGCGAGATGATCTTCATGAACTTCTTCTCGCGCAGTTCCCGGCCCACCGGGCCGAAGATGCGGGTGCCGCGGGGGTCACCGTCGTTCTTCAGAATGACGGCGGCGTTCTCGTCGAAGCGGATGTACGAGCCATCCTGACGGCGACGCTCCTTGACGGTGCGAACGATGACGGCCTTGACGACGTCACCCTTCTTCACGTTGCCACCGGGGATCGCGTCCTTGACGGTGGCGACGATGACGTCACCGATGCCCGCGTAGCGGCGACCCGAACCACCGAGAACACGGATGGTGAGGATTTCCTTCGCACCCGTGTTGTCGGCGACGCGAAGTCGCGACTCCTGCTGGATCACGTCTATCTCCTGATCGTCTGCCGGTTCCCGGCGGGGGCCGCTCCGTCACCGGAACGAGCCCCCGCCGAGCCTGGCGGAACTTGCCTGAGGGGAATGCCCCTCAGGAATTACTTGGCCTTCTCGAGGATCTCGACGACGCGCCACCGCTTCGTGGCGGACAGCGGCCGGGTCTCCATCAGGAGGACGCGGTCGCCGACGCCGGCGGCGTTCTGCTCGTCGTGCGCCTTGAGCTTGTTCGTACGGCGGATGACCTTGCCGTACAGCGCGTGCTTGACACGGTCCTCGACAGCGACGACGACGGTCTTGTCCATCTTGTCGCTGACGACCAGACCCTCACGGGTCTTGCGGAAACCGCGGTCGGTGTTCGTCTCAGTCACAGTCTTCTCGCTCATCAGGCGCTCTCCACCGTCTCGATGCCCAGCTCGCGCTCGCGCATCAGGGTGTAGATCCGGGCGATGTCCTTACGGACGGACTTGAGCCGGCCGTGGTTCTCGAGCTGCCCGGTCGCCGCCTGGAAGCGGAGGTTGAACAGCTCTTCCTTGGCCTCGCGGAGCTTGTTGAGGAGCTCCTCGTTGCCCAGCTCGCGCAGCTCGGACGCCTTGGTACCGGCCGACATCACGACTCACCTGCCTCGCGCCGAACGATCCGGCACTTCATCGGAAGCTTGTGAGCAGCGCGGGTAAGCGCCTCACGAGCAATCTTCTCGTTCGGGTAGGACAGCTCGAACATCACCCGACCCGGCTTGACGTTCGCGATCCACCACTCGGGAGAACCCTTACCGGAACCCATGCGGGTCTCGGCCGGCTTCTTCGTCAGGGGACGGTCCGGGTAGATGTTGATCCAGACCTTGCCGCCACGCTTGATGTGGCGGGTCATCGCGATACGAGCTGCCTCGATCTGGCGGTTCGTCACGTACGCCGGGGTCAGCGCCTGGATGCCGTACTCGCCGAACGCAACCTGCGTGCCACCCTTGGACATACCGCTGCGCTTCGGGTGGTGCTGCTTGCGGTGCTTGACCCTACGGGGGATCAGCATTTCGGTCAGGCCTCCGTTCCGGTGCTCTCGGCAGCCGGAGCGGCAGCGGCGGGAGCCTCGGCCTTGGGGGCCTCGGCAGCCGGAGCCGACTGCTGCTGCGGCTTGCGACCGCGACCGCCACGCTCGCCACCGCGGCCACCACGGCCGGCCGGGCGGTCAGCGCCGCCACGGGCCGGGCGGTTGCCGGCGCGGGCAGCGGCGTTCTCGGCGCGGACCTCGGCGATGTTCTTGACGTCGCCCTTGTAGATCCAGACCTTCACGCCGATGCGGCCGAAGGTCGTCTTGGCCTCGAAGAAGCCGTAGTCGACGTTCGCGCGGAGCGTGTGCAGGGGCACACGGCCCTCGCGGTAGAACTCCGAGCGGGACATCTCGGCGCCGCCGAGGCGGCCACCGCACTGGATCTTGATGCCCTTGGCGCCGGCCTTCATCGAGGACTGCATGCTCTTGCGCATGGCCCGACGGAAGGAGACGCGGGAGGAGAGCTGCTCGGCGACGGCCTGGGCCACCAGCTGAGCGTCCACCTCGGGGTTCTTGACCTCGAGGATGTTCAGCTGGACCTGCTTGCCGGTCAGCTTCTCCAGCTCGCCACGGATGCGGTCGGCCTCGGCGCCACGGCGACCGATGACGATGCCCGGACGGGCGGTGTGGATGTCAACGCGGACGCGGTCGCGGGTGCGCTCGATCTCGACCTTCGAGATGCCGGCCCGCTCCATGCCCTTCGTCATCATGCGACGAATGGCGACGTCTTCCTTGACGTAGTCCTTGTACAGCTTGTCGGCGTACCAACGGGACTTGAAGTCCGTGGTAATGCCGAGCCGGAACCCGTGCGGGTTTACCTTCTGGCCCATTACCGGGTTCCTTCCTTGCTGCTGACGACCACGGTGATGTGGCTGGTCCGCTTACGGATCCGGTAGGCACGGCCCTGAGCACGCGGACGGAACCGCTTCAGGGTCGGGCCCTCGTCCACATACGCCTCGCTGATGACCAGCGAAGAGGCGTCGGTGTGGTCGTAGTTGTGTGCGGCGTTGGCAATGGCGCTGTCCAGCACCTTGCCAACCGGCACGCTCGCGGCCTGCGGGGCGAAACGCAGGACCGCCTGAGCCTCCGTGGCATCCATGCCACGGATGAGGTCCACCACGCGGCGGGCCTTCATGGGCGTGACGCGGATGTACCGCGCCTGGGCCCTGGCTTCCATGGTTGTCCCTTCGGTGTAAGTCATAGTCGTTTCCACCCCGCGGTTAGCGGCGCTTCGACTTCCGGTCGTCCTTGACGTGGCCGCGGAAGGTGCGAGTCGGCGAGAACTCGCCGAGCTTGTGGCCGACCATCGACTCGGTGACGAACACCGGGACGTGGATCTTGCCGTTGTGCACCGCGATGGTGTGACCCAGCATGGCCGGGACGATCATCGAGCGACGGGACCAGGTCTTGATGACGTTCTTGGTGCCTGCCTCGTTCTGAACTTCCACCTTCTTGATGAGGTGGCCGTCGACGAAGGGCCCCTTCTTGAGACTGCGCGGCATCTAAACCCGCTCCTAGCGCTTCTTGTTCGTCTTGCGGCGGCGGACGATGTACTTGTTCGATGCCTTCTTCGGCGAACGAGTACGACCCTCCTTCTGACCCCACGGCGAGACCGGGTGGCGACCACCGGAGGTCTTGCCTTCACCACCACCGTGCGGGTGGTCAACCGGGTTCATCGCGACACCGCGGACGGTCGGGCGGACGCCCTTCCAGCGCATGCGGCCGGCCTTGCCCCAGTTGATGTTCGACTGCTCGGCGTTGCCGACCTCGCCGATGGTGGCGCGGCAGCGGGCGTCGACCAGGCGGATCTCACCCGACGGCATACGAAGGTGGGCCATGGTGCCCTCCTTCGCCAGCAGCTGCACGGAGGCACCCGCGGAACGGGCGAACTTCGCGCCGCCGCCGGGCCGCAGCTCGATGGCGTGGATGGTCGTACCGACCGGGATGTTGCGCAGCGCCAGGTTGTTGCCGGGCTTGATGTCGGCGGTCGGGCCGTTCTCGACACGGTCGCCCTGCGTCAGGCCACGCGGCGCGATGATGTAGCGCTTCTCGCCGTCCGCGTAGTGCAGGAGCGCGATGCGCGCGGTGCGGTTGGGGTCGTACTCGATGTGCGCGACCTTGGCCGGCACGCCGTCCTTGTCGTGACGACGGAAGTCGATCACTCGGTAGGCGCGCTTGTGGCCACCGCCCTGGTGGCGAACGGTCACACGACCGGCGTTGTTACGGCCGCCCTTGCTGTGCAGGGGGCGGACCAGCGACTTCTCCGGCGTGGACCGCGTGATCTCGACAAAGTCGGCGACGCTGGAGCCACGACGGCCCGGGGTCGTCGGCTTGTACTTGCGGATACCCATTTCTCAGTCCTCGTCCGATTCCGGACGACTCGACCTCCGTCAGGAGGTCGGGCCGCCGAAGATGTCGATACGGTCGCCCTCGGCGAGGGTCACGATGGCGCGCTTCGTGTCGGCGCGCTTGCCGAAACCGGTCTTGGTGCGCTTGCGCTTACCCTGACGGTTGATCGTGTTGACCCCGGTGACCTTGACCGAGAAGACCGCTTCCACGGCCTGCTTGATCTGGGTCTTGTTGGAGCCGGGCGCGACGATGAACGTGTACTTGTTCTCGTCGAGCAGCGCGTAGCTCTTCTCGGACACGACCGGCTTGACGAGAACGTCGCGCGGGTCCGAGTAGGTCTTGCTGGTAACGGTCGCCTCGCTCATCAGGCGTCGCTCCCTTCGGTCTCAGCGGTCTGGGGGCCAGACACGAAGGACTCGAAGGCGGCCTGGGTGAAGACCACGTCGTCAGAGACGATCACGTCGTACGTGTTCAGCTGGCCCGGCTCCAGGATGTGCACCTGGGGCAGGTTGCGGGCGGACAGCCACGCGGCCTCGTCGGCACGGTCGACGACCAGGAGCAGGTTCTTGCGCTCCGAGATCTTGCCGAACAGCGTCTTGGCGGCCTTCGTGGAGACTGCACCGTCGACCACGCCGGTGACGACGTGGATGCGGGAGTGGCGTGCCCGGTCCGAGAGGGCACCGCGCAGGGCGGCGGCCTTCATCTTCTTCGGGGTCCGCTGCGAGTAGTCACGCGGCTGCGGGCCGTGGACGACGCCACCGCCGGCGAACTGCGGCGCACGGGTCGAACCCTGGCGCGCGCGGCCGGTGCCCTTCTGGCGGTACGGCTTGCGGCCACCGCCACGGACTTCGCCGCGGGTCTTGGTCTTGTGCGTGCCCTGACGGGCAGCTGCCAGCTGTGCGACGACGACCTGGTGGATCAGCGGAACGCTGGTCTTCGCGTCGAAGATCTCCGCGGGGAGCTCGACGGTACCGGCCTTGTCGCCTGCCGGCGAAAGGATGTCAATGGTGCTCATTACCTCAAGCCCCCTTGGCCGCGGTACGGACCAGGACGAGGCCGCCGTTCGGACCGGGGACTGCGCCCTTGATGAGGAGCAGACCCTTCTCCGCGTCAACCGCGTGGATGGTCAGGTTCTGGGTGGTGACACGCTCGTTGCCCATGCGACCCGCCATGCGCATGCCCTTGAAGACACGGCCGGGGGTGGCACAGCCACCGATGGAGCCAGGCATACGGTGCACACGGTGGGCACCGTGGGACGCCTTGCCACCCTTGAAGTTGTGACGCTTCATCACACCGGCGAAGCCCTTGCCCTTGCTCTTGCCCGTGACGTCGACCTTGACGCCGGACTCGAACACCTCGGCAGTGACTTCCTGGCCCAGCGTGTACTCGCTGGCGTCAGGGGTGCGGAGCTCCACCAGGTGGCGGCGCGGGGTCACGTCGGCCTTGGCGAAGTGGCCCTTGAGGGGCTTGTTCACCTTGCGGGGGTCGATCTCGCCGAAGGCGATCTGGACTGCCTCGTAGCCGTCGTTGTCGTTCGTGCGGACCTGGGTGACGACGCAGGGCCCGGCCTTGACGACGGTCACCGGGACGACCCGGTTGTTCTCGTCCCAGACCTGGGTCATGCCGAGCTTCTCGCCCAGGACGCCCTTAATGTTCTTAGCCATCTCGCGCGTCACCTCAGAGCTTGATCTCGATGTCGACGCCGGCCGGCAGGTCGAGACGCATCAGCGAGTCAACCGTCTTCGGCGTGGGGTCGAGGATGTCGATGAGGCGCTTGTGCGTGCGCATCTCGAAGTGCTCGCGCGAGTCCTTGTACTTGTGCGGCGACTTGATGACGCAGTACACGTTCTTCTCAGTGGGCAGCGGCACCGGGCCCGCGACCGACGCACCAGTGCGGGTCACCGTCTCGACGATCTTCTTCGCCGAGGAGTCGATGACCTCGTGGTCGTAGGCCTTGAGCCGGATGCGGATCTTCTGTCCCGCCATGGCTACTAGTAGTCCTGTCTCTCGTAACGCTCTGGAACCCGGGGGCTCTGACGACTCCACCTCCGACCCACGCGGTCGGGCGTGTCGCATCCCCTCTACGCAGATCTCCCGAAGGATTTCCCAACCAAGGGGGTGCGGGCCCGAGGACCGCAGGACCGGGGGCGAAACACCCACCGGGCGCCTGGCCGGTGCCCCACTGACGCTTCCCGGAAGATTCCCGTACGTCCGACCCACGAGGGGTCGACGAGTACTGTGGGACTCGCTTCCGGTCCTCCCGGCGGGAGGCGCGCAGCATTGACACTCAACCGAGCAACCTGGTCAGTGTGCCATACGGGGCGTGAGCCTGGCCAATCGGGCGGAGGATCTTACCCCTCGTGCTCGTTCGGTCAAACGCGGGCGCGCAGCGGGCGCCGTGCCGGGCACCCCCATCGTAATCGGGTCGAGCGGTGCGCACGGCCCCACCTAGAGTGACCGGCCGGGCAGAACCGTCGTCACCAGGGGCATCGATCATGCGTACGCACTATCCACGCACCGCCCATCTGCCCTGGTCACCCGGGGCCACCTCGGACGACGTACGCATCGCGGATCTCGCCGCGCTGACCGGCCGCGAGGTCGTCGTCACCGAGAAGCTGGACGGCGAGAACACCACGCTCTACGCCGACGGGCTCCACGCCCGCTCCCTCGATTCCGCGCACCACCCCTCGCGGGGCTGGGTGAAGGCGCTCCAGGGCCGGGTCGGGGCGCGCGTCCCCGACGGGTGGCGGGTCTGCGGCGAGAACATGTTCGCCCGCCACTCGCTCCCGTACGACGGTCTGGAGAGCTTCTTCTACGGCTTCTCCGTCTGGGACGGGGAGCGCTGTCTGGGCTGGGACCGGACCGCGGAGTTCCTGCGGGATCTGGGGATACCGGTGCCGCCCGTGCTGTGGCGGGGAGTGTTCGACGCCCGTGCCGAGACGGCGCTGCGGGCGCTGAAGCTCGACACCGCACGGCAGGAGGGATACGTCGTACGGCCCGCGGACGGCTTCGGGGCGGCGGACTTCGGGCGGCTGGTGGCCAAGTGGGTGCGGCCGGGTCACGTACGGACCGATACGCACTGGATGCACGCCGCCGTCGTACCGAACGGGCTCGGCCCGGCCGCCGCCCTGTGGGCCGTACGGTCCGGGGCGCCGGTCGACGCGGCGGCGCTGGCCGCCGCCGCGGGCACGGACGCGGGGGACGCCGGGGCCGCCGCCGCGATGGGCGACGCCGTGGACGCACTGGGCCGGACGGGCGAGGACCGGCTGGCCGGGGTGGTGGCCGCGCTGCTGCACCGGTCCCGCCGCGCCGCGCTCGCCCCCGCGCTGGCCCCCGCGCTCGGGATGCCGCTCGCCCGCCGCGTCGCGGACCTGGTCGGGCTGCACCCCGGGCTGCACCGCCCGTATCCGGACGAGGAGCGCCGCACCGGACTGGTCCGGATGTCGTTCGCCGCCGATCTGCCGCTGCTGCACGCGCTGGCCGCCACGGTGGCGGAGACCGCCGGGGCGCGGGAGCAGGTGGAGTGGTCGGCGCTGTACGCGGAGGACGTGAGCGAACCGGCCGGGCTGCGGGAGGCGTTCGCGGATCTGGAGCCGGACGCCGCCGACCGCTGCCTGGCGCAGGCCCGGGAGGCGTACGCGCTGGGCCGGGTCACCACCGCCGAGGAGGCGGTCGCCGCGACCTGGCGCTGGCGGGGCGGGGAGTTCCCGCGCCTGGTCCAGCTGGTCGGCCCGTCCGGCAGCGGCAAGAGCACCTTCGGGCGCGCCCTGCCCGGCGTCGACACCTGTCTCTCGCTCGACGACCTGCGCTCCGCACGGGGTTCGCGCGCCGACCAGAAGGCCAACGGGGACGTGCTGCGCGAGGGTCTCGACCGGCTGGACGCCGCGCTCACGGCGGGCTCCACGGTGGTCTGGGACGCCACCTCGCTCAACGCGCACCAGCGCTCCCTGGTGCACGCGGTCGCCCGGCGCCGGGACGCGCTGCTCACCCACGCCGTGGCCCTGGTGGACGAGGCGGAGCTGATCCGGCGCAACGGACGCCGCAGCCACCCCGTGCCGCCCGGGGTGCTGGCCTCGCAGCTGCGCAGATTCGTGCCCCCGTACCCCGGCCAGGCCCACCGCACCTGGTACATCGGCGCGAGCGGGACCGTGGAGGACAGGGCGTAGATGCGTACCAGCGAGGAGATCTACCACCGGGTCCGCTGGGACACCCGGTTCGATCCGGCGCGCTTCGTGCTGGGCGTGGCGCAGCGCGGCACCGTGCCCAAGCGGGTGCCGCTGCCCCGCTTCACGCCCGGCGGGGACATCCCCTGGCACCGGGTGCTGTTCATCGAGGCGGACGGCGAGGTGGTGTGGGACCGGTCCTCGGGCGTGGACCGGATCGACGCCACGGACGCCGGGCGGGTGCGCGCCCCGCGCCGGCTGCCGTCCCCGTACTTCGTCTCCCGCACCCCGCACGCGTTCTCGGCACCCGACGCCGCCTGGGCGCCCGTGCCCGAGGACGCTCCGGCGCCCACGCCGTCCTCCGGTCCCCTGACGCTGCTGACCTGGAACACGCTCTGGGACCGCTACGACAGCGACCGTATCGACACCGCCCGGCGCCGGCCGCTCCTGCTCGATGCCCTGCGCGCCGCCGACGCCGATGTCATCGCCCTCCAGGAGGCCGAACCGGCCCTGCTCGCCCTGCTGTTGGCGGCGCCCTGGGTCCGCGAGGGCTACACGCTCTGGGCCGATCCGGCCGGCCGGGACGTCGCCGACTGCGGGCTGCTGCTGCTCAGCAGGGTCCCGGTGCGCGAGGCGGGCCTGCACGCCCTCGGCCCGCACAAGGCGGTCGCGGCCGTGGTCGTGGACGGTCCGGGCGGACCGGTCACGGTCGCGGCGACCCACCTCAGCAGCGACCACTCGCCCGACGGCGCCCGCCGCCGCGACGCCGAACTGTCCGATCTGGCAACGGGGCTGGCGGCGATCGAGGGCGAGGTGGCGCTGCTCGGCGACTTCAACGACGGCGGGGACACCCCGCAGGACCGACTGGGGATGACGGACGCCTGGAGCCGGGTGCACGGCCCGGACGACCGGACGCCCACCTTCGACCCCTCGGTCAACCCGCTGGCCGCCGTCTCCTCCCTGACCGGGCGGGTGTCCCGGCTGGACCGGGTGCTGGTCCGCCCGGACGGGCTGCGGCCCGCCTCGGCGGCGCTGCTGGGCGATGTCCCCGCACCGGACGGGCTGTACGTCTCGGACCACTTCGGGGTACGGGTCGAGCTGGCCGCCGACGCGGCGGAGGAGGCGGCCGGGACGGATCCGGCGGAGGAGGAGCGCGCGGCCGGGATCGTGCGCCGGGTGGCCGCCGCCCTGGCCGAAGGCCGTGTCCACCTGTCCGGCTCGCGCCGGATGGGCTGTGCGCTGCCCGGCGCGGACGTGGACCTGGTCGCGGCGCTGCCCGGTGCGGTGGATCTGCCGGGGGTACGTCTCCGGCTGGCCGCGGCCCTGCCGGACGCTGAGGGCCTGCGCGAGGTGACCGGTGCCCGTGTGCCGGGGCTGCGGTTCTCGCTCGACGGGCTCGGGGTGGACCTGGTGACCGTGGCGACGGGTGACCTCGCCCCGGCCGCGGCGGTGTCCCGGCGGGCCGAGCTGGGCGAGGCGGCGGCCACGGCCCTGAGCGCGGTGAGCGACGCGGACGCCGTGCTCGCGGCGGCGGACCCGCACCGGGCGGCGTTCACCCGGCTCGCCCGCGAGGTGAAGGGCTGGGCGCGGGCACGCGGCCTGGACTCCGCCCCGTGCGGCGGGCTGCCCGGCCTCGCCTGGTCGGTGCTGGCGGCCCGCACCGCCCACGAGTCGGGCGACCTGCTCCCGCTCCCCCTGCTCAGGCACTTCTTCGCCCCCTGGGCGGCCTGGGACTGGGACCGCGCGGTCGGCCTCGGCGGGACGGGCGGACTCGACCGGGCGGTCGGCTCCGGCGCAACCGCCGACACCGTCGTACTCCCCCTCACCGTCCTGACCCCCACCGCCCCCGTCCACTCCTGCACCACGCAGGTCTCCCCCGCCGGCCGCGACCTGGTCACCGAGGAGCTCTTCCGCGCCTGGGAGATCCTGGAGTCCGCCCCCGACTCCGGCCCCGTACCGCACGCCCTGCTCCACGCCCCGCCACCGCTGCACGCGCGCCACTCCGCCTGGGCGATCGTCTCCGTGCGGCACGGCGCGGACGAGGGGCGCTTCCGCGGCCGCCTCCTGGCCCTGCTCACCGCGCTCGCGGAGGCGGGCTCCCCGGACGCGCACGCCTGGCCGCGCCCGTGCGGCACCGACGCCTCCCATGTCCAGTACGCCATCGGCCTGGGCCGCACCCCGCCCGACGGGGCCCGGCTCGCGGAGATCGGCGCGCGGCTGCTGCACGGCATCCCGGAGGCGGGACTGCGCCGGGCGGACCGCGCGCAGGCGCCGGACCTGCGGTGACGGCGGTCGGCGAGAATCCGCCCATGGACACCGGTACCACCAGCACCACCCCCTGGACCCTGCGCCCCGCCCGCCCCGAGGACGTCGAGGCCATCGCCGAACTCAGGGCCGTCGTGATGCGCCCCGACCTGGAGCGGCTCGGGCGTTACGACGAGCACCGGGTACGACAGCGCCTGCGGGACGTCTACGCGCCGGAGCACACCACGGTCGTCCTCGCGGACGGGGAGTTCGCGGGCTGCGTCACCCTGCGCCCGGTCGAGGGCGGGCTGTGGCTGGAGAACTTCTACCTCTCCCCCGCCCTCCACGGGCGCGGCATCGGCACCGCGGTGCTCCGTACGCTGCTCGCGCGGGCCGACCGGGACGGCGCGACCGTCCGGCTGGACGTGCTGCGGGGCAGCGCCGCCCGCGCGCTCTACGAACGGCACGGATTCACCGAGGAGCGGCAGGACCCGGTCGATGTGTTCATGGTGCGTACACCGGTGAGTTGAGCCGTCCGGGTCACATCATCGGATATCCAGGCAACCCGCCTCCGGGAATCTCCGTCTATCCCCCCGCAGCAGCGGCCGTCCCCCGCCGTGGCCTGCACGGATTCGGCACGCAGCACAGGGCCGCACAGCCGCTCGCCGCTGCGGGGGAAGTGGACGGAGCACGGTGTGACGGATCGACCCGCCCTGCGCGCAGCCCGCTCGGGACTGCCGCGGCGCACGGTACTGGCGGCGGCCGGCGCGACCGGCCTGGCGGCCCTCACCGCCTGCACGGCGCCCGCACCGCCCCGGCGCCGCGATCCCGCCGCCGACCCGATGCCCGGACTGCCGATCAGCACCTCGCACCCGGCCCTGATGATGCAGATCCTCGCCCACCCGGACGACGACCTGTACTTCATGAACCCGGACACCCAGCAGGCCCTCGACGCCGGGACCCCGCTGGTCTGCGTCTATCTGACCGGCGGCGAGGCCACCGGCGTCAACTTCGTGCCGGGCCGCCCCGCGCCCGCGCCCGACAAGGCCGCGTACTCCTCCGCGCGTCACCAGGGGCTCCGCCAGGCATACGCGACCCTGCTCGGCCTCGGCCGGTTCGACCCGTGGCACAGGTCCGTCATCGAGCTGCACGGCGGCCACCGCGCCGAGCTCAACACCCTCGCCCACCGCGGCCGCAGGGTCGAGCTGATCTTCATCAACACCGCCATGCACACCACGTACGGACGGCTGGGTCTGCCCAGCCTCTGGCAGGACCGGCGGCTGGTCCTGCCGACCGTCGTCGCCGAGGGCTCCCCGCTGAAGAAGGCGGGTTCGTACACCTACGACGGGCTGATCGACGTCCTGGCCGGGCTCTTCGAGCGGTACCGGCCGAGCATCCTGCACACCATGGACCCGGACCCCGACATCCAGCACAGCAGCGAGGCCGTCCGCCGCCGGGACAGCGAGCAGAAGGGCTACTCCGACCACCCCGACCACACCGCCGCCGCCCTGTTCACCTGGGCGTCGCTGATCCGGTGGGTGGCCCGCACCACCGGGAACGGCGGCGAGGTCCCGAGCTTCGCCACCACCGCGTTCCGGGCCTACTACAACCGGCACTGGCCGAAGAACCTGCCACCCGCCGTGCTGGCCGAGAAGGCCTCCCACCTGGTGCCGTACGGCGGCTCGGCCGACTGGCGCTGCGGCAACCCGGGGGGCTGCGGGGACTACAACGTGGGCGGCAACCGGCCGCTCACCAACCGGAAGGGCTGGGTACGGTCCACCCACTACCGCTACCCCGGCCCCCGGCCCACCCTCGCCACCGAACCGGACGGCCGGCTCGTCAGCTACGAGGTCCTGGGGCTGCGGGCGGTACGCCGGCGCGAGGACGCACCGGGCAGCGGGGTGTGGGAGGCGCCCGACGACCTCGGTGGCGGTCCGCTCGCCCCGGTCCTGGGCTGTGCGACGCTCCCGGACGGGCGCCATCTCCTCTTCGGCCTGCGGTTCTCGGCGCTCAGCGGGCACGGCGCGGACAACGAACGCGAGATCGTCGCCCTGGAGCAGCGCACCCCCGGCGGCGCCTTCCGTGCCTGGCAGGGGCTGGGCAACCCGGTGCGCGACCACGACGGCGGGCGCCGGATCGGCGTCCCGGTCGCGGTCGCCGCGCCCGACGGGCGGGTGCACCTCTTCGTCCGGAACGCGGAGAAGGGCCTCAGCACCCGGGTACGGGACACGGCCGGCCGGTGGAGCGACTGGCAGGACATGGGCGGCGGCGAGATCCAGGACGGGCTGAGCGCCGTGGTGGACGCCGAGGGCCGTGTCCATGTCTACGCGGCGGGCCGTTTCGCGGTGCACCACTGGACGCAGGACACGCCCGGCAAGGCCGTGACCGCGCGCACCCAGATCACCGGGGTGGCGGTGCCCGGCGACGGTCCGGCCGCGCTGGCTGGGGCGGACGGCAGCATCGAGCTGTACTACCGCGCGGCGGCGAAGGCCGCCCTGACGACCGTACGGACCGGGGAGACGGCGGACGAGACCGGCATCGACGGGTACGGACGCCTGATCCGGGACCGGGCGGGTTTCGACGGGTACGGTCCGGTCGCCGCCGCCGGATCGCCGGCCGCACCGGTGCTGCTGGGCCGCACCGCCGAGGGCCTCATCCAGCTCCGTACGCCCGGCGGGCACTTCGTGCGGCGGCGCGGGCCGGTGGCGCTGGACGGACCGGCGCTGCACATGGGCAACGACGGGCGGCCGACGGTGGTCGCCCTGGGCCCCGACGCCCTGCCCTGGCTCTGGCGCCCCTGAGGTCCCGGCCCGTACCGCACGACGTACACGACCACGACGTATACGACGAAGGGCCCCGGTCCACCGCTCGCGCGGCGGGCCGGGGCCCTTCTCGGTGCTCTGTGCGGAGCAACCAGGTCAGACAGTCAGGTGATTACTTGACGATCTTGGTGACCTGGCCGGCGCCCACGGTCCGGCCACCCTCACGGATGGCGAACTTCAGGCCCTCTTCCATGGCGACCGGCTGGATCAGCGCGACGCTCATGACGGTGTTGTCGCCCGGCATGACCATCTCGGTGCCCTCGGGAAGGGTCACAACGCCCGTCACGTCCGTGGTACGGAAGTAGAACTGCGGGCGGTAGTTGTTGAAGAACGGGGTGTGACGGCCACCCTCGTCCTTCGACAGGATGTAGGCCTGGGCCTCGAACTCGGTGTGCGGCGTGACCGAACCGGGCTTGATGATGACCTGGCCGCGCTCGACGTCCTCGCGCTTGATGCCACGGAGGAGCAGACCGACGTTCTCACCGGCCTGGCCCTCGTCGAGCAGCTTGCGGAACATCTCGATGCCGGTGACCGTGGTGGTGGTCTTCTCGGTCTTGATACCGACGATGTCGACGGTCTCGTTGACCTTGAGGACACCACGCTCGATACGACCGGTGACGACGGTGCCACGACCGGTGATCGTGAAGACGTCCTCGATCGGCATCAGGAACGGCTTGTCGACGTCACGCTCGGGCTGCGGGATGTTCTCGTCGACGGCCTTCATCAGGTCGAGGACGGTCTGGCCCCACTCCTTGTCGCCCTCAAGGGCCTTGAGCGCCGAGACCTTGACGACCGGCAGGTCGTCGCCCGGGAACTCGTACTCGGAGAGGAGCTCACGGACCTCGAGCTCGACGAGCTCCAGGATCTCCTCGTCGTCCACCATGTCGGCCTTGTTCAGGGCGACGACGATGTACGGAACGCCGACCTGGCGGGCCAGGAGCACGTGCTCCTTGGTCTGCGGCATCGGGCCGTCGGTGGCGGCGACCACGAGGATGGCGCCGTCCATCTGCGCGGCACCCGTGATCATGTTCTTGATGTAGTCCGCGTGACCCGGGCAGTCGACGTGCGCGTAGTGACGCGACTCCGTCTGGTACTCGACGTGCGCGATCGAGATCGTGATACCGCGCTGGCGCTCCTCGGGAGCCTTGTCGATCTGGTCGAAGGCCGAGGCCTCGTTCAGGTCCGGGTACGCGTCGTGCAGCACCTTGGTAATGGCGGCCGTGAGGGTCGTCTTACCGTGGTCGATGTGACCGATGGTGCCGATGTTGACGTGCGGCTTAGTCCGCTCGAACTTCGCCTTCGCCACTGGGTCCTCCTGTGGAGTGGTTCTGTACGCCTTGCTTCATCGGCGCCAGGTGATCTTTGCTGGGATGCCGGGGCCGGGGGCATTCGGCGCAGAACTTCCGCTCTGCGACGAATGCCCCACCAGGCTCCGGTGACAAGCCTAAAGCGTGAGCTCGGGAGAGTTACTCGCCCTTGGCCTTCGCGATGATCTCCTCGGCGACGTTCCGCGGAACCTCGGCGTAGGAGTCGAACTGCATCGAGTAGCTTGCGCGACCCGAGGTCTTGCTGCGGAGGTCTCCGACGTAGCCGAACATCTCCGAAAGGGGCACGAGGCCCTTCACGACGCGAGCGCCGCTGCGCTCCTCCATGGCCTGGATCTGGCCACGGCGGGAGTTGAGGTCGCCGATGACATCGCCCATGTAGTCCTCGGGCGTGGTGACCTCGACGGCCATCATCGGCTCCAGGAGCACGGGGGACGCCTTGCGAGCACCCTCCTTGAACGCCTGCGAACCGGCGATCTTGAAGGCGAGCTCGGAGGAGTCGACCTCGTGGTAACCACCGTCGAGAAGGGTGACGCGGACGCCGACCATCTCGTAACCGGCCAGGATGCCGAACTGCATGGCTTCCTGGGCACCCGCGTCCACCGAGGGGATGTACTCACGGGGGATGCGGCCACCGGTGACCTTGTTGACGAACTCGTAGGACGCGTCGCCACCCTCGATGGGCTCAAGGGCGATCTGCACCTTCGCGAACTGGCCGGTACCACCAGTCTGCTTCTTGTGCGTGTAGTCGATGCGCTCGACGGCCTTGCGGATCGTCTCGCGGTACGCGACCTGCGGCTTGCCGACGTTCGCCTCGACGCGGAATTCGCGCTTCATGCGGTCGACGAGCACCTCGAGGTGAAGCTCGCCCATACCACCGATGATGGTCTGGCCGGTCTCCTCGTCGGAGTGCACCTGGAAGGACGGGTCCTCCTCGGAGAGGCGCTGGATGGCGACACCCAGCTTCTCCTGGTCACCCTTGGACTTGGGCTCGATGGCGACCTGAATGACCGGCGCCGGGAAGTCCATGGACTCCAGGATGACCGGGTTCTTGTCGTCACACAGCGTCTCACCGGTGGTGGTCTGCTTCAGGCCCATGACGGCGATGATGTCACCGGCGCCCACCGACGCGATCTCCTCACGCTTGTTCGCGTGCATGCGGTAGATCTTGCCGATGCGCTCCTTCTTGCCCTTGACGGAGTTCAGCACCGCGGTGCCGGCCTCCAGGCGACCGGAGTAGATCCGGACGAAGGTGAGCTTGCCGAGGTGCGGGTCGCTCGCGATCTTGAACGCCAGGCCGGAGAACGGCTCGTCGTCCGAGGGCTTGCGCTCGATGACCTTCTCCGGGTCCTTGGGGTCGTGGCCTTCGATGGCCTCGACGTCCAGGGGGGAGGGCAGGTAGCGGACGACCGCGTCGAGCAGGGGCTGCACGCCCTTGTTCTTGAACGCGGTGCCACAGAACACCGGGGTGACGGTGACGGAGTCGGCGCCGCCCTTCGATGCGAGGGTGATCCGGCGGATGGCCTCGTGCAGCTGCTCCTGGGTGGGCTCGTTGCCCTCCAGGTACAGCTCCATCATGGCGTCGTCGTTCTCGGCCACGGCCTCAAGGAGCTTGCCGCGCCATTCCTCGGCGGCCTCCTTGAGGTTGTCCGGGATCTCGACGATGTTGTACATCTCGCCCTTGGCGGCCTCTTCCGGGTACACGAAGGCCCGCATCGACACGAGGTCGACGACGCCCGTGAAGTCGGCCTCCGCGCCGATCGGAAGCTGCATGACGATCGGGGTCGCGCCGAGGCGGTCCACGATCATCTGGACGCAGCGCAGGAAGTCGGCGCCGGTGCGGTCGAGCTTGTTGACGAAGCAGATACGCGGCACGCCGTAGCGGTCCGCCTGACGCCACACGGTCTCGGACTGCGGCTCGACGCCCGCCACACCGTCGAACACGGTGACGGCGCCGTCGAGGACGCGGAGCGAACGCTCCACCTCGACGGTGAAGTCGACGTGACCCGGGGTGTCGATGATGTTGATGGTGTGGTCAACATCATTGAGCGGCCAGTGACAGGTCGTCGCGGCGGACGTGATCGTGATGCCGCGCTCCTGCTCCTGCTCCATCCAGTCCATCGTGGCAGCGCCGTCGTGGACTTCACCGATCTTGTACGAGACGCCGGTGTAGAACAGGATCCGCTCAGTGGTGGTCGTCTTGCCCGCGTCGATGTGGGCCATGATCCCGATGTTGCGGACCTTGGCCAGGTCAAGCGAAGTGGTGGCCATAAGGCTCAATCTTCTCTCGGTCTCGATGTGGGTAGCGACTACCAGCGGTAGTGCGCGAAGGCCTTGTTGGACTCGGCCATCTTGTGGGTGTCCTCGCGCTTCTTGACGGCAGCGCCAAGACCGTTGGAGGCGTCGAGCAGCTCGTTCATGAGGCGCTCGGTCATGGTCTTCTCGCGGCGGGCGCGGGAGTAGCCCACGAGCCAGCGCAGCGCGAGGGTGGAGGCACGACCGGGCTTGACCTCGATCGGCACCTGGTAGGTGGCGCCACCGACACGGCGGGACTTGACCTCGAGCGAGGGCTTGACGTTCTCAAGCGCGCGCTTCAGCGTGATGACCGGGTCGTTGCCGGTCTTCTCGCGGAGGCCTTCCATGGCGCCGTACACGATCCGCTCGGCGGTGGAACGCTTGCCGTCCAGCAGGATCTTGTTGATCAGCGAGGTGACAAGAGGAGAGCTGTAGACCGGGTCGATGATGACCGGGCGCTTCGGGGCGGGGCCCTTACGAGGCATTCTTACTTCTCCTTCTTGGCGCCGTAGCGGCTGCGGGCCTGCTTGCGGTTCTTGACACCCTGGGTGTCGAGCGAGCCGCGGATGATCTTGTAACGAACACCCGGCAGGTCCTTCACACGGCCACCACGCACGAGCACGATGGAGTGCTCCTGCAGGTTGTGTCCCTCACCCGGGATGTAGGCCGTGACCTCGATACCGGAGGTCAGACGCACACGCGCGACCTTACGGAGCGCCGAGTTCGGCTTCTTCGGGGTGGTCGTGAACACACGCGTGCAGACGCCGCGGCGCTGGGGCGAACCCTCGAGCGCGGGCGTCTTGTTCTTCTCGACCTTGTCCTGCCGGCCCTTCCGGACCAGCTGCTGGATCGTAGGCACTACTTCTCCGGTTTCTGTGTGCCGTTCGTGAAACTAACCTGGAACGTCACCGACCCACGCGGTCGGGTGTGTCGGATACTGCAGGCTTCTGCCGCAAGGCAGAGGGAGCGCAGATCACGGTGGCCACTGACGGACTCGCCGTGCGGTTGAGGACACGCACACGAGCCCAGGCACACCCCAGGCACAAGGTCTGAGCGTACCTACCTCGTCGACTCCGGTCAAAACAAATGCTGTCCACCGGGACACACCCGGCCGCGTGCCCGGCTTGTCCCGACCCGTACCCATGGCTTCCCGCGCCCCAGAGGCCCTCCACAGCCCCGTACAGGGCCTCCGGGCCCCGCTTCCGGCCAGCCGGTGCGCCCCGGCCGGTGCACGGCAGTGACGTATCACACGCCGGAGGGCGGCCACCCCGTACGAAACGGGGTGACCGCCCTCCGGTCGGTCAAGCGACTCGCCTACTGGTTGTACGGACCGTAGTCGTAGTCCTCCAGCGGAACGGCCTGGCCGGAGCCGGTGCCGAACGGCGAGTAGTCGATGTCGTCGTAGCCGACGGCCGAGTACATCGCGGCCTTGGCCTCCTCGGTCGGCTCGACCCGGATGTTGCGGTAGCGGGACAGACCCGTACCGGCCGGGATGAGCTTACCGATGATGACGTTCTCCTTGAGGCCGATGAGGCTGTCGGACTTGGCGTTGATCGCCGCATCCGTCAGGACTCGGGTCGTCTCCTGGAAGGAGGCGGCCGACAGCCAGGATTCCGTCGCCAGCGAGGCCTTGGTGATACCCATCAGCTGCGGACGGCCGGAGGCGGGGTGACCGCCCTCGGTGACCACACGACGGTTCTCGGTCTCGAACTTCGAGCGCTCGACGAGCTCGCCCGGCAGCAGCTCCGCGTCGCCGGACTCGATGATCGTCACGCGGCGCAGCATCTGCCGGATGATGATCTCGATGTGCTTGTCGTGGATCGACACGCCCTGCGAGTTGTAGACCTTCTGGACCTCGCCGACCAGGTGGACCTGGACCGCGCGCTGACCGAGGATCCGCAGCACGTCGTGCGGGTTGGTGGCACCCACGGTGAGCTTCTGGCCCACCTCGACGTGGTCGCCCTCGCCCACCAGCAGACGGGCACGCTTCGAGATCGGGAACGGGATCTCGTCGCTGCCGTCGTCCGGGGTGACGACGAGCTTCTTGGTCTTCTCGGTCTCCTCGATCCGGACCCGGCCCGCGGACTCCGAGATCGGGGCGACACCCTTGGGCGTACGGGCCTCGAAGAGCTCGACGACTCGGGGCAGACCCTGGGTGATGTCGTCACCGGCCACACCACCGGTGTGGAAGGTACGCATCGTCAGCTGGGTACCGGGCTCACCGATGGACTGGGCGGCGATGATGCCGACCGCCTCACCGATGTCGACCAGCTTGCCGGTGGCGAGCGAGCGTCCGTAGCAGAAGGCACAGGTGCCGACCGCGGACTCACAGGTCAGGACCGAGCGGGTCTTGACCTCCTCGACGCCGGCGCCCACCAGGGCGTCGATCAGGACGTCACCGAGGTCGACATTGGCAGGCGCGATGACCTTGCCGTCGACGACGACGTCCTCGGCGAGCATGCGGGCGTAGACCGAGGTCTCGACGTCCTCCGTCTTGCGGAGCACACCGTCCGCACCCTTGACGGCGATCTTCAGCTTGAGGCCGCGGTCGGTGCCGCAGTCCTCCTCGCGGATGATCACGTCCTGCGAGACGTCCACCAGACGACGGGTCAGGTAACCCGAGTCGGCGGTACGCAGGGCGGTGTCCGCCAGACCCTTACGGGCACCGTGCGTGGAGATGAAGTACTCCAGAACGGTGAGGCCCTCACGGAAGGACGCCTTGATGGGACGCGGGATCGTCTCATTCTTGGCGTTGGACACCAGACCACGCATACCGGCGATCTGACGCATCTGCATCATGTTTCCTCGGGCACCCGAGTCAACCATCATGAAGATGGGGTTCGTCTTGGGGAAGTTCGCGTTCATCGCCTCGGCGACCTCATTGGTCGCCTTGGTCCAGATCGCGATGAGCTCCTGCGTGCGCTCGTCCTTGGTGATCAGACCGCGCTCGTACTGCTTCTGGACCTTCTCGTCCTGCGCCTCGTAGCCGGCGACGATCGCCTTCTTGGCCTCGGGGACCACGACGTCGGAGATGGCCACGGTGACACCGGAACGGGTCGCCCAGTGGAAGCCCGCCGCCTTCAGGTTGTCGAGCGTCGCCGCCACGATGACCTTGGGGTAGCGCTCGGCGAGGTCGTTGACGATCTCGGAGAGCTGCTTCTTGCCGACCGAGTAGTCGACGAACGGGTAGTCCTCGGGCAGCAGCTCGTTGAAGAGCGCGCGGCCCAGGGACGTACGCAGCCGGAACGTGTCGCCCTGCTGGTACTCCTGCTCGCCTTCCTCGGCGACCGGCGGCACCCAGCCGCGCGGCGGGATGGTGCCCACCGGGAAGCGGATGTCGACCTTCGCCTGGAGCGACAGCTCGCGGGCGTCGAAGGCCATGATCGCCTCGGCCGTGGAGCCGAAGGAACGGCCCTGGCCGATGACCTTGCGCTCCTCCTCGTCCGTGGTGAGGAAGAACAGGCCCAGCACCATGTCCTGGGTCGGCATGGTGACGGGACGACCGTCGGCCGGCTTCAGGATGTTGTTCGAGGACAGCATCAGGATGCGGGCCTCGGCCTGCGCCTCCGCGGAGAGCGGCAGGTGGACGGCCATCTGGTCACCGTCGAAGTCCGCGTTGAACGCGGTGCAGACGAGCGGGTGGATCTGGATGGCCTTGCCCTCGACCAGCTGGGGCTCGAAGGCCTGGATGCCGAGGCGGTGCAGCGTCGGCGCACGGTTCAGCAGAACCGGGTGCTCGGCGATGACCTCTTCCAGGACGTCGTACACGACCGTGCGGCCGCGCTCGACCATGCGCTTGGCCGACTTGATGTTCTGCGCGTGGTTCAGGTCCACCAGGCGCTTCATCACGAACGGCTTGAAGAGCTCCAGCGCCATGGCCTTCGGCAGACCGCACTGGTGCAGCTTGAGCTGCGGGCCGACGACGATCACGGAACGCGCGGAGTAGTCCACACGCTTGCCGAGAAGGTTCTGACGGAATCGGCCCTGCTTGCCCTTCAGCATGTCGCTGAGGGACTTGAGCGGGCGGTTGCCGGGACCGGTGACCGGGCGACCGCGGCGGCCGTTGTCGAACAGCGCGTCGACGGCCTCCTGCAGCATCCGCTTCTCGTTGTTCACGATGATCTCGGGGGCACCGAGGTCAAGGAGACGCTTGAGGCGGTTGTTGCGGTTGATCACACGGCGGTACAGGTCGTTCAGGTCGGAGGTCGCGAAGCGGCCACCGTCCAGCTGCACCATCGGACGCAGGTCCGGCGGGATGACCGGCACGCAGTCGAGCACCATGCCCTTGGGCTTGTTGCTGGTCTGCAGGAACGCGGAGACGACCTTGAGGCGCTTGAGCGCGCGGGTCTTCTTCTGGCCCTTGCCGGTGCGGATGATCTCGCGGAGGCGCTCGGCCTCCTCGTCGAGGTCGAAGGACTCCAGGCGCTTCTGCAGGGCGGCGGCGCCCATGCAGCCGTCGAAGTACGTGCCGAAGCGGTCACGCAGCTCGCGGTAGAGCAGCTCGTCGCCCTCCAGGTCCTGGACCTTGAGGTTCTTGAAGCGGCTCCACACCTCGTCGAGACGGTCGATCTCGCGCTGCGCACGGTCGCGCAGCTGCTTCATCTCGCGCTCGGCGCCTTCGCGCACCTTGCGGCGCACATCGGCCTTGGCGCCCTCGGCCTCCAGCTCGGCCAGGTCGGTCTCGAGCTTCTTGGCGCGGGCTTCGAGGTCGGCGTCGCGGCGGTTCTCGATCTGCTGACGCTCGACGGAGACGTGCGCCTCCAGCGACGGCAGGTCGCGCGTACGGCGCTCCTCGTCCACGAACGTGATCATGTACGCGGCGAAGTAGATGACCTTTTCGAGGTCCTTCGGCGCGAGGTCGAGGAGGTAGCCCAGGCGCGACGGGACGCCCTTGAAGTACCAGATGTGGGTGACGGGAGCGGCAAGCTCGATGTGACCCATGCGCTCACGGCGCACCTTGGCGCGCGTGACCTCGACGCCACAGCGCTCACAGATGATGCCCTTGAAGCGGACACGCTTGTACTTGCCGCAGTAGCACTCCCAGTCCCGGGTCGGACCGAAGATCTTCTCGCAGAAGAGTCCGTCCTTTTCGGGCTTGAGCGTGCGGTAGTTGATGGTCTCCGGCTTCTTCACTTCGCCGTGGGACCAGGTCCGGATGTCGTCCGCGGTGGCAAGGCCGATCCGCAGCTCGTCGAAGAAGTTGACGTCGAGCACTGGTCGTCAATCCCTCTTTCGGGGGTTCGAGCCCCCTCGCGTCAGGCGAGAAATCGGGGCACTTCAGCAATGGTCTGAACGGGTCCGGGGAGAGCCGGCCGGATCACAGGGATCCGGCCGGCCAACCCGTCAGACCTCTTCGACGCTGCTCGGCTCGCGCCGGGACAGGTCGATACCGAGCTCCTCCGCCGCGCGGAAGACGTCCTCGTCCGTGTCGCGCATCTCGATGGACATGCCGTCCGAGGACAGCACCTCCACGTTGAGGCAGAGCGACTGCATTTCCTTGATGAGCACCTTGAAGGACTCGGGGATGCCCGGCTCGGGGATGTTCTCGCCCTTGACGATGGCCTCGTAGACCTTCACGCGGCCGGTCACGTCGTCGGACTTGATCGTCAGAAGCTCCTGGAGGGCGTATGCGGCGCCATAAGCCTCAAGGGCCCACACCTCCATCTCACCGAATCGCTGACCACCGAACTGAGCCTTACCACCCAGCGGCTGCTGGGTGATCATGGAGTACGGACCCGTCGAACGAGCGTGCAGCTTGTCGTCGACGAGGTGGTGCAGCTTGAGGATGTACATGTAGCCGACCGAGACCGGGTCCGGGAACGGCTCGCCGGAGCGGCCGTCGAACAGCTGGGCCTTGCCGGAGGGCTGCACCAGGCGGTCGCCGTCGCGGTTCGGGATCGTGGCCTCGAAGAGACCGGAGATCTCGTCCTCGCGCGCACCGTCGAAGACGGGGGTGGCGACGTTGGTGCCGGGGGCGACCTGGTCGGCGCCGATGGCCTGCAGGCGCTTGGCCCACTCGTCACCGAGGCCGGAGACGTCCCAACCGCGGCTGGCGAGCCAGCCGAGGTGGATCTCCAGGACCTGTCCCGGGTTCATTCGGGACGGGACACCCAGCGGGTTGAGGATGATGTCGACCGGGGTGCCGTCCTCCAGGAACGGCATGTCCTCGATCGGCAGGATCTTCGAGATGACGCCCTTGTTGCCGTGACGGCCGGCGAGCTTGTCACCGTCGGTGATCTTGCGCTTCTGCGCGACGTAGACGCGGACCAGCTGGTTCACGCCCGGCGGCAGCTCGTCGCCCTCTTCGCGGTCGAAGACGCGGACGCCGATGACCTTGCCGATCTCACCGTGCGGCACCTTCAGCGAGGTGTCGCGCACCTCGCGCGCCTTCTCACCGAAGATCGCGCGGAGCAGGCGCTCCTCGGGGGTCAGCTCGGTCTCACCCTTGGGCGTGACCTTGCCGACGAGGATGTCACCGGCGACGACCTCGGCACCGATACGGATGATGCCGCGCTCGTCGAGGTCGGCGAGGACCTCTTCGGAGACGTTCGGGATGTCCCGGGTGATCTCCTCCGGGCCGAGCTTGGTGTCACGGGCGTCGACCTCGTGCTCCTCGATGTGGATCGAGGAGAGGACGTCGTCCTGCACGAGGCGCTGCGACAGGATGATCGCGTCCTCGTAGTTGTGACCCTCCCACGGCATGAACGCCACGAGCAGGTTCTTGCCGAGGGCCATCTCACCGAACTCGGTGGCCGGACCGTCGGCGAGGACCTGGTCGGCGACGACCCGGTCGCCCTCGGAGACGACGACCTTCTGGTTGACCGAGGTGCCCTGGTTGGAGCGCATGAACTTGGCGATGCGGTACGTGGTGTACGTGCCGTCGTCGTTCGTGACCGTGATGTAGTCCGCGGAGACCTCCTGGACCACACCGTCCTTCTCGGCCTTGAGCACGTCACCGGCGTCGGTGGCGCAGCGGTACTCCATGCCGGTGCCGACGAGCGGGGCCTCCGACTTGATCAGCGGCACCGCCTGCCTCATCATGTTCGCGCCCATGAGGGCACGGTTGGCGTCGTCGTGCTCCAGGAAGGGGATCATCGCGGTCGCGACGGACACCATCTGGCGCGGCGAGACGTCCATGTAGTCGACGTCGGTGCCGGGCACGTAGTCGACCTCGCCGCCACGGCGGCGGACCAGCACGCGGGACTCGGCGAACCGGAGATCGTCGGTCAGCGGCGCGTTGGCCTGCGCGATGACGAAGCGGTCCTCCTCGTCGGCGGTCAGGTAGTCGACCTCGTCGGTGACCTGGTCGTCGACGACCTTGCGGTACGGCGTCTCGATGAAGCCGAACGCGTTGATCCGGCCGTAGGAGGCCAGCGAGCCGATCAGACCGATGTTCGGGCCTTCGGGCGTCTCGATCGGGCACATGCGGCCGTAGTGCGACGGGTGCACGTCACGGACTTCGAAGCCGGCCCGCTCACGGGAGAGACCACCCGGGCCCAGCGCGTTGAGACGACGCTTGTGCGTCAGGCCGGACAGCGGGTTGTTCTGGTCCATGAACTGGGACAGCTGGCTGGTGCCGAAGAACTCCTTGATGGAGGCGACGACCGGCCGGATGTTGATCAGGGTCTGCGGCGTGATCGCCTCGACGTCCTGGGTGGTCATGCGCTCGCGCACGACACGTTCCATACGGGCGAGACCCGTACGGACCTGGTTCTGGATGAGCTCGCCGACGTTACGGATACGACGGTTGCCGAAGTGGTCGATGTCATCGGTCTCGACCATGATCGAGCGGCCGGACTCGCCGACCGTCTCGGTCTCGCCGGCGTGCAGCTTGACCAGGTACTTGATCGTCGCGATGACGTCGTCGCTGGTGAGCACACCGGCGTCCAGCGGCTCGTCGGCGCCGAGCTTCTTGTTCACCTTGTAGCGGCCGACCTTCGCGAGGTCGTAGCGCTTCGGGTTGAAGTAGAGGTTCTCGAGGAGCGTCTGAGCGGCCTCGCGGGTCGGCGGCTCGCCCGGACGCAGCTTGCGGTAGATGTCGAGCAGCGCGTCGTCCTGGCCCTGGGTGTGGTCCTTCTCCAGGGTGGCGCGCATGGACTCGTACTCGCCGAACTCCTCCAGGATCTGCTCGGTCGTCCAGCCGAGAGCCTTCAGGAGAACGGTGACGGACTGCTTGCGCTTGCGGTCGATGCGTACACCGACCATGTCGCGCTTGTCGATCTCCATCTCCAGCCAGGCACCCCGGGACGGGATGATCTTGGCGGAGAAGATGTCCTTGTCGGACGTCTTGTCGATGGAGGAGTCGAAGTAGACACCCGGCGAGCGGACCAGCTGCGACACGACGACACGCTCGGTGCCGTTGATGACGAAGGTGCCCTTGTTGGTCATGAGCGGGAAGTCGCCCATGAAGACCGTCTGGGACTTGATCTCGCCGGTCTCGTTGTTGGTGAACTCGGCGGTGACGAAGAGCGGGGCGGCGAACGTGAAGTCGCGCTCCTTGCACTCGTCGATCGAGTTCTTCGGGGGCTCGAAGCGGTGGTCGCGGAAAGTCAGCGACATCGACCCGGAGAAGTCCTCGATCGGCGAGATCTCCTCGAAGATCTCTTCCAGGCCGGACTTGGTCGGGACGTTTTGCCCGCTGTCCAGAGCAGCCTCGACGCGAGCCTTCCATGCGGCATTGCCGAGGAGCCAGTCAAAGCTCTCGGTCTGCAGCGCGAGGAGGTTCGGAACCTCGAGGGGCTCCTTGATCTTTGCAAAGGAGATGCGCAGCGGGGCGGTGCTGGCACCGTTGTTCGTATTCGCGGTCGAGGCGTTGCGCGAGGCGGCCAAGAGGGGGTCCTTCCGAGGGCTCGGACTCACTACGCGCGTACCGGTCCCAAGCCGGACACGGTGACAGTCGGTTCCTGATTCGACCGGAAAAGGCCAGGTCAGAGACGATCAGTCATCGGTGCTCAAGCGAGGGCATGCCCCTGGTGACGGGCAGGAGGCAGCTAACAGGCAGCGCAAAGGGTCAGTGTAGCCAAACGGCACACTGATGTCCAGTCGGGGTTCTCAGAGACCCACGTTGCTCTCAACAGCTCTTCTCAACACCCATGGCTAGCCCTTGCGCGCGGTGCGCTCTTCTTTACTGCCCGCTTCGCCCACGATCCATGCCTCGGATTCGGATCGATGTGACGACGCGTCCTGAGAATTGCGCGCCGCGTGCGGTTCGTCAAGGCCCCCCTGCGGGGACAACGCCCCGAGGTCCTCGCCCGACCGCCTCCCGGCGCCGGTCGGCCGCCCCTGAGAGGCAACGGCGATGATCACCATACTCGTCGCCGCAGGAAGAGCAAGGCAGCCGCCTCGGGTACGCCGAAGGGCGACCACCCGGATGGGTGATCGCCCTTCGTCAGATGACGTCCGTGCCGTGCGGCACGGGGCGCCAGGAGGAGTCAGCAGACTCCCTGAGTCACTTGACCTCGACGGAAGCGCCGGCGGCCTTGAGGGACTCGGCAGCCTTCTCGGCGGCCTCCTTGGCGACCTTCTCGAGGACCGGCTTCGGGGTGCCGTCGACGAGGTCCTTGGCCTCCTTCAGACCCAGCGAGGTCAGCTCACGCACGACCTTGATGACCTGGATCTTCTTCTCGCCGGCGCCGGTGAGGATGACGTCGAACTCGTCCTGCTCCTCGGCGGCCTCGGGGGCAGCGCCACCGGCGGCGGGACCGGCAACGGCGACGGCCGCGGCGGCGGTGACGTCGAACTTCTCCTCGAAGGCCTTCACGAACTCGGAGAGCTCGATGAGGGTCATCTCTTCGAACTGCGCGAGCAGGTCGTCCTGGGACAGCTTCGCCATGATGGCGTCCTTCCACTAATTCGGCAGGTGCCGGATGTACATGTAGGCGGGCGTACGTTCGGCCCGCTGCGACCGTCTCCCTAGTGGGCGGCGGTCATTGCGCGAGCCGAATTACTCGGCACCGCCCTGCTCTTCGAGCTTGACGCGAAGCGCCTCCGCGGTGCGGACGAACTTCGACGGCAGCGCCTGGAAGAGCGAAGCAGCCTGAGACTGCTTGCCCTTGAAGGCACCGGCCAGCTTGCTGAGCAGAACCTCGCGGGACTCGAGGTCCGCAAGCTTCTTGATCTCATCGGCGGACAGCGCCTTACCATCAAGGACACCGCCCTTGATGATCAGGTTCGGGTTCTCCTTGGCGAAGTCACGAAGACCCTTCGCCGACTCCACCGGGTCACCGGTGATGAAGGCAACCGCCGTCGGACCAGTGAACTGGTCGTCCAGCGAAGTGATCCCGGCCTCGTTGGCCGCAATCTTGGTCAGCGTGTTCTTCACCACGGCGTACTGGGCGTTCTCACCGAGCGAACGACGCAGCGTCTTGAGCTGCGCCACGGTGAGACCCCGGTACTCGGTCAGCACAGCGGCGTTCGAGCTGCGGAACTGGTCCGCGAGCTCGGCTACCGCGGCAGCCTTGTCGGGCCTTGCCATGAGCGTCGGCCTCCTTCCGGGTGATGAGGACCGCTCAGAAGGGGCCCGGAAAGACGAAACGCCCCGGCGCAGGCGCCAGGGCGTAGCTCGACCGAACGAAGTCCGGGAGCTTTCCACAGTCACCTGCGCAGGTCGCCCGTACTCAACGGATCCTTCGGTCACTGTCCCTCTTGCGAGAGCGCAGCAACGACCAGCGGTCTTTGGCTTCTGTAGGAGAGTACGCGACCGGGGTCGCGCCGAGCAAATCCGTCCAGCTCGGGGCGGAGCGGGAGGTCAGGACGCGCCCGCACCCGCTGCCTGCTGCTGCTTCAGCAGCTCGGCGAAGTCGACCGTGTCGTCGGCCGGGGGCTGCTCGACCGAGACCTTCGTCCCGTAGTCGCTGTAGTACACCGTCGAGTTGAGCTCGCCGGTCTTCATCTCGCCGCGCTCGGTCTTCTTGACGAGCAGGTCGTTGTCGTCGACCCAGAGGTCGACCGTCTCCGTGGTGATGCCGGCGTCGCTGAGCTGCTTCTTCAGCTGCTCCAGCTGGGCGGCGTCGAGCTCGGAGTTCTTCGCGGTCAGGGCGGCGACATCGACGGTGCCGGAGTAGTGCGTGGCGGAGACGCCCCGTACGTCCTCCTTGCCGACCTTCTTCACGTCGCCGGAGGCCAGAAGTGACTTCACGCCCTGGTCGGGGGTGGTGTTCTGCATCTGCTGCTTCATCGCCTCGCCGGAGGCGCCCGCCAGCTTGGCGAGGTCGGCGTAGCCGTAGCTGATCCAGTGCTTGCCGCCGGCCTGCTTCGCGAAGCCGTCGCCCATGTTGACGACGTAGCCGTCCTTGAAGTAGCGGGCCTGCATGGTGCCGGTGCCGCCGGTCTGCTTCATGGCGTCCGCCATGCTGCCGCCGGTATACGTGATCTCCATGGCGCCGGTGAGACCGTCGGTCCAGTCGATGGTGCCGGTCTGCTTCATGGACATGGTGGTGCCCATCTGGGTGGTGCCCTCGACCTTCGCCGACTTCTCCCCACCGGTCTTCTTCTGCACGCTGAGCAGCGCGGCGATCGGGTCGGCCTTCACGACGTCGCCGCCGCGGTTGTCGCTCTTGCCGCCGTCCGATCCGCCGCAGGCCGCGACCGACGTCAGCGCCGCCGCCACCGCGACCGACAGACTCACGCGTCGCACGGTACTGGTCCTCATATCAGCTTCCACCCCTCGTTCGGCTCTGTCGGGGCCTCACGCTAACGCACGGCTCTGACACCCCCCGGCAATACGGATACAAGGACGGGCCCCGCACCTCGAAAGGTTGCGGGGCCCGTTCATGTCACACGTGACGCGGCTTGCTGCCGAGCGCGGAGGCTCAGACGGCGGCCGGGTCCTCCTCGACGAGGAGGTTACGGGTGCGGTTGGCGTCCAGCGGGATGCCGGGGCCCATCGTGGTGGCCAGGGTGGCCTTCTTGATGTAGCGGCCCTTGGCGGCGGACGGCTTCAGACGGAGGATCTCCTCCAGCGCCGCTGCGTAGTTCTCCACCAGCTTGGTGTCGTCGAACGACGTCTTGCCGATGATGAAGTGCAGGTTCGAGTGCTTGTCGACGCGGAACTCGATCTTGCCGCCCTTGATGTCGTTGACAGCCTTCACGACGTCGGGGGTGACGGTGCCGGTCTTCGGGTTCGGCATCAGACCACGCGGACCGAGCACACGGCCGAGGCGGCCGACCTTGCCCATGAGGTCCGGAGTGGCGACGACGGCGTCGAAGTCCAGACGGCCCTTCGCCACCTCGTCGATGAGCTCGTCGGCGCCGACGATGTCGGCTCCAGCGGCTTCCGCGGCCGCAGCACGGTCACCGGTCGCGAAGACCAGGACCCGGGCGGTCTTGCCGGTGCCGTGCGGGAGGTTCACGGTGCCACGGACCATCTGGTCGGCCTTGCGCGGGTCGACACCCAGGCAGAACGCGACCTCGACGGTGCCGTCGAACTTGGTGGAGGCGGTGTCCTTGGCGAGACGGACGGCCTCGAGCGGCGCGTAGTTGCGCGACCGGTCGACCTTGGCGTCCGCAGCGCGGAGGTTCTTGCTGCGCTTCACTTCTACTCCTGTTGGTTTCAGGGTGTGGAGTCGTGGTGCGGGCCAGCGCTTGGCCCTACCACTGGGGGTGTGAGGGGCTGAATCAGCCTTCGACCGTGATGCCCATGGAACGAGCGGTGCCAGCGATGATCTTCGACGCGGCGTCGAGGTCGTTGGCGTTCAGGTCGGGGAGCTTCGTCGTGGCGATCTCACGGACCTGGGCAGCCGTCAGCTTGGCGACCTTGGTCTTGTGCGGCTCGCCGGAGCCCTTCTCCACGCCCGCGGCCTTGAGGATCAGCTTCGCGGCCGGCGGAGTCTTGGTGACGAAGGTGAAGGAACGGTCTTCGTAGACCGTGATCTCCACCGGCACGACCATGCCACGCTGCGACTCGGTCGCGGCGTTGTAGGCCTTGCAGAATTCCATGATGTTGACGCCGTGCTGGCCGAGCGCGGGGCCGACCGGCGGGGCCGGGTTGGCCGCGCCGGCGTTGATCTGGAGCTTGATAAGCCCCGTGACCTTCTTCTTCTTGGGAGGCATTGCTCTCTCCGGGTCCTAGTGAGAGTGTTTCGCCGCCGTCCGATCATCCGGATGGAGGCATACCGCACAACGATAACGGGTATAGCTGCGCGACCAAAAACCGAGCAGGTCAGACGGGCTTCTCAGCCGGTCTGACCTGCTCGGTAGGCATGTGTCCAGAAACTGGCGGGAAGCCGCTAGTTCTTCTGGATCTGGTCGAAGCTGAGCTCGACCGGGGTCTCGCGGCCGAAGATCTCGACGAGGCCCTTGACCTTCTTCGAGTCGGCGTTGATCTCGTTGATCGTCGCCTGCAGCGTGGCGAACGGGCCGTCGGTGACGGTGACCGAGTCGCCCACCTCGAAGTCGAGCACCTGGACCTCGACCTTGCGGGCCGGAGCCGGCTTGCCCTCGGCCTCGGCGGCCTCGCGGGCGGCCTTCTCCTCGGCCTCCGGGGCGAGCATCTTGACGATCTCGTCCAGGGTCAGCGGGTACGGGTCGTAGGCGTTGCCCACGAAGCCGGTGACGCCGGGGGTGTTGCGGACGACGCCCCAGGACTCGTTCGTCAGGTCCATGCGCACCAGGACGTAGCCCGGGAGCTTGTTCTGGCGGACGTTCTTGCGCTCGCCGTTCTTGATCTGGACGATCTCTTCCTCGGGCACTTCGGCCTGGTAGATGAAGTCCTCGACGTTGAGCGAGACGGCGCGCTGCTCCAGGTTGGCCTTCACGCGCTTCTCGTAGCCGGCGTACGTGTGGATGACGTACCACTCGCCGGGAAGCCCGCGCAGCTCGTCGCGGAGGGCGGTGACGGCGTCGACGGGGGCGGCCGGCTCGGCCTCTTCCTCGTCGTCCTCGTCGCTCTCGGATTCGGCGTCGGCCTCAGCGGCCTCTTCCTCGTTCTCGTCCTCGGCGTGCACGGCGGCCTGCTCGGCGGGCTCACCTGCGGCGGCGTCGGCAGCTTCGGCCTGGTCCGGCTCCTCGGTGTCCGCCGCCTCGACGATGTCGAGCTCGTCCTCGGCGGACTCGAAGGCGCCCGCCGTCGGCTCGACGGCGTCGTTCAGGTTCGGGTCAGACACGGTGGCTGCTTCTTCCTGGATACAAATGGGTGGAACATGCGAAAGGGGCGCCCATGAGGCGCCCTCCGCGGGATCAGCCGAAGACGTACTTGATGACCCGCTGGAATCCGAAGTCAATCACGGTAACCAGACCGATCATGACGACGACGAAGACAATCACCACTGTGGTGTAAGTCGTCAGCTGGCTGCGAGTAGGCCAGACGACCTTGCGCAACTCGGCGACGATCTGGCGGTAGAACAGCGCGAGACGGCCCAGAGGGCCCTTCTTTCCGCGCTTGCCGCCCTTCCGGGTCTTCTTCTTCGACTCGGGTACTTCATCCTCGGCATCAGGCATGTCGATGGAGCCCACGGCGTCCGTCACGCTTCTCACCTGATTCCGGGTCATGGCCGTGCCGCGCCCGGTGGAGCCGCACGGCGGTGCATTGAAGTACGTACATGCGCACACATCCTGGCGAAGGAGTGTGTAGCAGGGCCGGAGGGACTTGAACCCCCAACCGCTGGTTTTGGAGACCAGTGCTCTACCAATTGAGCTACGACCCTTTGTGGTTTCCACCAACCTACCGCATCTTCCCGGATGGTCCCGGTGCGGGAACGGTGCGGCTGGTGAAGGCCAACGACAGGTGAGTGTACGTGTTCAGCGGCCCGGCGTCGAACAGATAGCTCCCGACAACTCCTGGTCGCATCTTGTCCGCATGCTGTCCGAGTCGTGTCCGGTCCCTGAAACCCCTGCGCCGGCAGGGGGGACGTTCTGGGACCATGGGGGTCATGAGCGCTGCAATCCCCCCCTCCGAGCGCCGGGTCTCCGCCCGCATCGGTGCGATCTCCGAATCCGCCACTCTCGCCGTCGACGCCAAGGCCAAGGCCCTCAAGGCCGCCGGTCGTCCGGTGATCGGCTTCGGTGCCGGTGAGCCCGACTTCCCGACCCCCGGCTACATCGTCGACGCCGCGGTCGAGGCCTGCCGCAACCCGAAGTACCACCGCTACACCCCGGCAGGAGGGCTCCCGGAGCTCAAGGCCGCCATCGCGGAGAAGACGCTGCGCGACTCCGGCTACGCGGTCGACGCCTCGCAGATCCTCGTGACCAACGGCGGCAAGCAGGCCATCTACGAGGCGTTCGCCGCGATCCTCGACCCGGGCGACGAGGTCATCGTCCCCGCCCCGTACTGGACCACCTACCCCGAGTCGATCCGGCTGGCCGGCGGGGTCCCGGTGGAGGTCGTGGCCGACGAGACCACCGGCTACCGGGTCTCCGTCGAGCAGCTGGAGGCGGCGCGCACCGAGCGCACGAAGGTCGTCCTGTTCGTCTCGCCGTCGAACCCCACCGGCGCCGTGTACAGCGAGGCCGACGCCGAGGCGATCGGCCGCTGGGCCGTCGAGCACGGCCTGTGGGTGCTGACCGACGAGATCTACGAGCACCTGGTCTACGGCGACGCGAAGTTCACCTCGCTGCCCGCGATCGTGCCCGAGCTGCGCGACAGGTGCATCGTGGTCAACGGCGTCGCCAAGACGTACGCGATGACCGGCTGGCGGGTGGGCTGGCTCATCGGCCCGAAGGACGTCGTCAAGGCCGCGACCAACCTCCAGTCGCACGCCACGTCCAACGTCTCCAACGTGGCCCAGGTCGCCGCGCTGGCCGCCGTCTCCGGGAAGCTGGACGCGGTCGCCGAGATGCGCACGGCCTTCGACCGGCGCCGCCGGACCATCGTCCGGATGCTCAACGAGATCGACGGGGTGCTGTGCCCGGAGCCCGAGGGCGCGTTCTACGCGTACCCGTCGGTGAAGGAGCTGCTCGGCAAGGAGATCCGCGGCCGACGCCCGGCCACCTCGGTCGAGCTGGCTGCGCTGATCCTGGACGAGGCCGAGGTCGCGGTCGTACCGGGCGAGGCCTTCGGTACGCCGGGCTACCTCCGCCTCTCGTACGCCCTGGGCGACGACGACCTGGTCGAGGGCGTCTCGCGGCTCCAGAAGCTGCTGGGCGAGGCCAAGGCGTAGGACGTCCCGCCGGTCGGAAGCGACCCCCGGCTCCGGCCGGGGGTCGCTTCTCCGTTCGGGGTTCAACTCGATCGGGAAAGCGGCTACCGCTCGACCCCACGTGTGCGGCAGGATCTTGGGATGGAGCGTGATGTACGGCTGTTGCCCAAGGCCCACCTGCACCTGCATTTCACCGGGTCGATGCGGCCGACGACCCTGCTCGAACTCGCCGACAAGTACGGCGTGCACCTGCCGGACGCCCTGACCGGCGGCGAGCCGCCGAAACTACGGGCCACGGACGAGCGCGGATGGTTCCGCTTCCAGCGGCTCTACGACATCGCCCGGTCCTGTCTCCGGGCCCCCGAGGACATCCAGCGGCTGGTGCGCGAGGCGGCCCAGGAGGACGTCGCGGACGGCTCCGGCTGGATGGAGATCCAGGTCGACCCCACGTCGTACGCGCCGCTGCTCGGCGGGCTGATCCCGGCGATCGAGATCATCCTGGACGCGGTGGACAGCGCCTCGCGCGAGACGGGGCTGCCGATCCGGGTGGTGATCGCGGCGAACCGGATGAAGCACCCGCTGGACGCCCGCACGCTCGCCCGGCTCGCGGTGCGGTACGTGGACCGGGGCGTGGTCGGTTTCGGGCTCTCCAACGACGAGCGGCGCGGAATGGCCCGGGACTTCGACCGGGCCTTCGCCATCGCCCGCGAGGGCGGTCTGCTGGCGGCGCCGCACGGCGGTGAGCTGTCCGGCCCGGCCAGCGTGCGGGACTGCCTGGACGATCTCGACGCGGCCCGGATCGGGCACGGTGTCCGGGCGGCCGAGGATCCCCGGCTGCTGCGCACGCTGGCGGAGCGCGGGGTGACCTGCGAGGTCTGCCCGTCGTCGAACGTGGCCCTGGGTGTCTACGAGAAGCCCGCCGACGTGCCCCTGCGCACGCTCTTCGAGGCCGGGGTGCCGATGGCGCTGGGCGCGGACGACCCGCTGCTCTTCGGTTCCAGGCTGGCCGCGCAGTACGACCTCGTACGGCGCCATCACGGGTTCACGGACGCGGAGCTGGCGGAGCTGGCACGGCAGTCGGTCCGGGGCTCCGCCGCGCCGGCCCCGGTCCGGGCGGAGCTCCTGGCGGGCGTCGACGACTGGCTGGCGAAGCCCGCGGGGTAGGGCGAGGGGTTACGCGCCGACGCCCCGCATCAGCGTCCTCGCCAGGGACGCGGCGAACTCGGCGAGGGGCTGCGGCGGGGTCCCGTCCGCCGTGGCCTCGTAGGCGAACGCCCGCTGCGCGCAGGCTCCCAGCAGCAGCGAGGCGGCCGCGTAGGTGTCCGCGTCGGCCCGCACCCGGCCTGCTGCCCGTTCGGAGCGCAGATAGGCGTCGAGGCCGCGGATGGGCATGTGCGGGCCGGTGCCGAGCTCCCTCATCGCCTCGTTGTGGCGCTCCTTGAGCCTGGGCTCGGCGTACAGCGAGGCGGCGATCGGGAAGCTCTGCTCGTAGAAGAGCGCGGCCTGGCGGGCGATCTCGGTGAGGTTCTGCTCGACGGTGCGCTCCCCCGCCCCCGGGGACGCGATGAGCCGTTTCAGCAGCGGGTTGAGCCGGGGCAGCCGTTCCTTGAGCACGGCCACGAACAGCTCCTCCTTGCTCGCGAAGTGCTTGTAGAGCGCGGCCTCGGAGCAGCCTGCGGCTCGGGCGATCTCCTTGGTGGTGGCGCGGGCCAGGCCGATGGTGAGCATCAGCTGATGGGCGGCGTCGATGATGCGGACGCGGGCCGGCTTCTGCTCCATGCGCACTCCAACGAAGCTTGACGAGGTGGTGAGTACCCACTCACTCTATGGGTGAGTGAATACTTACTCACCCTGGGAGGGTGCGCAATGAGGATCACGGTGTTCGGCGCCACGGGGGGCGTCGGTCAGGAGATCGTCCGCCAGGCGGTGTCGGCGGGCCATGAGGTGACGGCGGTGGTCCGCGACCCGGCGCGGCTGCCCGTCCCGCTCTCCGACGTACAGGTCCACACGGCCGCGCGGCTGGACGAGCCGGAGGCGCTGCGCGAGGCGGTGGCGGGCCGGGACGCGGTGCTCTCCGCGCTCGGCTCGCGCGGCCGGAAGGCGGACGGGGTCGCCGAGCGGCTCACCGGGTCGGTGCTGACGGCGATGGAGGCCGAGAGGGTGCGGCGGCTGCTGGTGGTCAGCGCGGCCCCGGTCGGCCCCCGCCCGGCCGACGACCCGCCGCTGGACCGGCTGGTCCGCAGGGTGATCGGGGCGGTCCTCAAGGAGGTCTACGCGGATCTGACCCGGATGGAGGCCGCGCTGGCCCGGAGCACGGCGGACTGGACGTCCGTACGGCCGCCGAAGCTCACCGACGGGCCGCTGACGGGGACGTACCGCACGGCCGTCGGCGGCACCCCGCGCAGCGGCCGCACCCTCTCCCGCGCCGATGTGGCACACGCGATGCTGGCGCTGGTCGACGATCCGGCGTCGGTGAAGCAGGGCGTGGGCGTGGCGTACTGAGCGGGACCGGCCCCGGGGCCGGTCCGGCGTATCAGGGCCGGACAGGCCCTAGAGGCTCACGCCGACCGTCACCGGTTCGTTGACGAGCGTGACGCCGAACGCCTCGTGGACCCCGGCGACGACCTCGCGGGCGAGGGCGAGGAGGTCCTCGGTGGTCGCCTCGCCCCGGTTGGTGAGGGCGAGGGTGTGCTTGGTGGAGATGCGGGCCGGGCCGGTGCCGTACCCCTTGGTGAAACCGGCCTTGTCGATGAGCCAGGCCGCCGAGGTCTTGACGCGTCCCCCGTCCGCGGGGAAGGCGGGGGGCGTCGTCCCGGGGCCGAGCCGGTCCTCGGCGCGGGCGAGGAACGCCGCGTACTCGGCCTCCTCCAGGATCGGGTTGGTGAAGAAGGAGCCCGCCGACCAGGAGTCGTGGTCCTCCGGGTCCAGCACCATGCCCTTGCCGGCGCGGAGCCCGAGCACCGTCGCGCGGGCGGCCGCGGCGGGCACGCGCTCGCCCTGCTCGACGCCCATGGCGCGGGCCGTCTCGGCGTACCGCAGCGGCGCGGACAGACCGCCCGCGTCCTCCAGCTCGAAGCGGACCCGCAGCACCACGAAACGGTCGGGTTCGGCCTTGAAACGACTGTGCCGGTACGAGAACGCGCAGTCGGCGTTCGGGATGGTGACCGTTTCCCCGGCGTGCCGGTCGTAGGCGACGACCTCCGTGATGGTGGAGGAGACCTCCTGACCGTACGCGCCGACGTTCTGGATCGGTGTCGCGCCCGCGGAGCCCGGGATTCCGGCCAGGCACTCGATGCCCGCGAGGCCGGCTTCGACGGTGCGGGCCACCACGTCCGTCCAGATCTCGCCCGCGGCGAGCTCCAGCGTCGTGCCGTTCAGCGCGAAGCCCTCGGTCGCGATGCGCAGGGCGGTGCCGTCGAAGCCCTTGTCGCCGATGACCAGGTTGCTGCCGCCGCCGATGACGAGGAGCGGGGTGCCGCTCGCGTCGGCCTCGCGGACGGCTTCGATCACCTCGGCGTCGGTGGTCGCCGTGAGGAGGCGGGTGGCGGGGCCGCCCAGCCGGAAGGTGGTCAGGGGGGCGAGGGGCGCGTCATGGAGTTCCTGCACGGAAACAAGGGTACGGTCCGCGCCCCCGCCGCTCGGGCGGGGCACGGACCGTACGCGCGGGGCCACGGCCCGACAGGCTCTCAGGCGGCGACGGGGGTGCGCTCGGTGGCCACCGCGGGCTCCGGGGCCCGGGGAGCGCGGCGGCCCGGGATCAGCAGGGCGGCGAGGGCGGCCAGGCCCACCGCCGCGGCACCGATCCAGACCGCCGGAACGGTCCCGTCCGTGAAGGACGCCGCGGAGTCGTAACCGCCCTGCGAGGAGAAGACCGTGGCGAGCACGGCGACCCCGAGGGCTCCGCCGACCTCGCGCAGGGCGTTGTTGGCGCCGGAGGCGATGCCCTGCTCCTCGGGGCGGACGCTGGACATCACGAGACTGGCGGCGGGTGCGAAGTACAGGGCCATGCCGACCCCGCCGACGATCAGTCCGGGCAGCTGCGAGACGTACGAGGCGTCGGGCGCGATGATCGTCGCGAAGTACGCGAGGCCGGCCGCCTGGAGGGCGAGTCCGGCCACGACCACCGGTCGGCCGCCGAACCGGTCGGAGAGTATCCCCGCGACGGGGGCGACGAGCATCGGCATTCCGGTCCAGGGCAGCATCCGCAGGCCGGCCTCGGTGGGCGAGTACCCCAGCACGCCCTGGAAGTACTGGCTGAGCAGGAATATCGACCCGAACATGCCCAGGAACATCAGCATGCTCGCCATGTTGATCCCGAAGAACGCGCGGTCCCGGAAGAGCCGCATGGGCAGCATGGGGCGCTTCGCGCGGAAACCGTGGCGGATGAAGCCGGCCAGGAGCGCCGCGCCCACGATCAGCGCGCCGAGGACGGTGGGGCTGGTCCAGCCGTCGGAGTTGGCGTTGACCAGGCCGTAGACGATGCCGAACAGCCCGCCGCTGACCAGGAGCGTGCCGGGGATGTCGAGCCGTGCGTCCGGCGCGTACGACTCCTTCAGGCGCAGCCGTGCCAGCGGCAGCAGGACCAGGCCGACCGGGACGTTCAGCCAGAAGATCCACTGCCAGGACAGGTGCTCGGTGAGGCTGCCGCCGATCAGGGGTCCGCTGGCCACGGCCAGTCCGGTGACGGCGCTGAAGATGCCGAGCGCGGCGCCCCGGCGGGCGGGCGGTACGGCGGCCGTGAGCAGGGTGAGCGTCAGCGGCATCATGATCGCGGCACCCACGCCCTGGACCGCCCGGAAGGCGATCAGTTCGTTGATCCCGGGCGAGAGGGCGGCCGCGGCGGAGGCGCCGGTGAAGACGGTGAGTCCGGTGAGGAAGAGCCGGCGGCGGCCGAACCTGTCGCCGAGGGACGCGCCGAGCATCAGCAGCACGGCGAAGGTGAGGGTGTAGGCGTTCACCGTCCATTCCAGCTCGGCCAGTTCACCGCCGAGGCTCTTGCGGATGGAGGGCAGGGCGGTGGTGACGACGAGGTTGTCGAGGGCCGCCATGAATCCGGCGACGCTGGTGATGACGAGGGCCCAGACCGCTCCCGAGCGGCCTGTCATGGGCTGGTTCACTGCTCCCCCTGTGGATTAGTTATCAATGACTAACTTCTCTGGGCAGAAAACCGGGCGGAGACCCGGGTCGCGCTGTTCAGGCGATCGGCCTGGCCTCGTCGTAGAACCCCGACCAGACCCGGTGCCCGGCCGGGAAGCCGAACGAGGTCAACGTGTTGATGAGCATGCCGAACGCCCAGAACGTCGTCGTTTCCTTGACGTCGCCCCCCAGGGCGAGATGGGTCTCGTCCCACATCTCCAGCCAGGCGGCACGTGCCGCGTCGACGAACTCCCGGTCCCCGGACGCCTCGGCGCTCGCGACGGCGGCGTAGGTCTGCATCTGCATCTGGAGCTTGTCGGGGTCGTCGACGATGAGCCGCTGGTACGCGGTGGCCATCGCCCGCACCGCCTCCTCGCCCTCAAGCCCTTCGGCGGCCTCCGCGAAGACCGTGCGGGTGTCCGCGAGGCACCGCTCGACGGCCGCGAGGAACATGGCCTGCTTGTTGGGGAAGAGACGGAAGAGATACGGCTGCGAGACGCCGACGCGCTTGGCGATCGCCTCGGTGGAGGTGCCGCTGTACCCGCCCCGGGCGAATTCGACGATCGCCGCACGGATGACGCTCTCGCGCCGCTCTTCTGCACTCATCCTGACCATGCGAGAAAGTTAGTGCTCAATCACTAACTTGGTCAAGCGGCCGCCCCGGACACGGGTGAGGGGCACGGCCCCGTGGACCGTGCCCCTCACCCGTGCTGCCCGGTACGGGCTCAGCCGAGCCGCACCACGGCGCGGGACATGCCCAGCACCTTCTTGCCCTCGCTCATGGCCGTGAGGTCCACCCGCACCTGCTTGTCGTCCAGCAGGGCGGCAACCTTGGCGCTGACCTCGATCAGGGCGCCGTCGTCGTCGTTCGGCACGATGACCGGCTTGGTGAACCGCACCCCGTACTCGACGACCGCGCCCGGGTCGCCGAGCCAGTCCGTGACCACCCGGATCGCCTCGGCCATGGTGAACATGCCGTGCGCGATCACATCCGGCAGCCCGACCTCGCGGGCGAACTTCTCGTTCCAGTGGATCGGGTTGAAGTCGCCGGAAGCGCCCGCGTACTGCACCAGCGTCGCCCGGGTCACCGGGAAGGACTGCGCCGGCAGCTCCGTACCGACCTCGACCGACTCGTATGCGACCTTCGCCGTCATCACGCCTCCTCGGCGGCGCGCGCCACCAGCTTCGTCCACGCGGTCACCACATGCTCGCCGGACTCGTCGTGGACCTCGCCACGGACATCCACGATGTCGTTGCCCGCCAGGGACTTGATGGCCTCGATCGTCGAGGTGACCGTCAGCCGGTCCCCCGCCCGGACGGGGCGCGCATAGGCGAACTTCTGGTCGCCGTGCACCACCCGGCTGTAGTCCAGGCCCAGCTGCGGGTCCCGGACCACCTGCCCGGCGGCCTTGAAGGTGATCGAGAAGACGAACGTCGGCGGCGCGATCACATCACTGTGACCGAATGCCTTCGCGGCCTCGGGGTCGACGTACACCGGATTGGTGTCGCCCACCGCCTCGGCGAACTCTCGGATCTTCTCCCGGCCGACCTCGTACGGCGGGGTGGGCGGATAGGTCCGCCCCACGAAGGACTGGTCGAGCGCCATGAGCTCGCTACCTCCTGGATGAAAGATGAACAGGCCGAAGAACAGCCTTCATACAACGACACGAGGCCGCCCCCAATGGGGACGGCCTCGTGTACGAGCCTGTTTCTAGCGCGTTTCGCGGTGCGCGGTGTGCGAGTTGCAGCGCGGGCAGTGCTTCTTCATCTCAAGACGGTCCGGGTTGTTACGCCGGTTCTTCTTGGTGATGTAGTTCCGCTCCTTGCACTCCACGCAGGCCAGCGTGATCTTCGGGCGGACGTCGGTGGCAGCCACGTGAGTGCTCCTTGGACGGACGGATGGACGGATGAACGCAAAAAAGAGTAGCCGATCGAAGGACCGACCCCGCAATCGGCTACCGTAAGTAGCGGTGACCGGACTTGAACCGGTGACACAGCGATTATGAGCCGCTTGCTCTACCGACTGAGCTACACCGCTTTGATGACGAGTCCCCCCGCCGAAGCGGGGTTTCCCGATCACCAGAGCCCCAATGCGGAATCGAACCGCAGACCTTCTCCTTACCATGGAGACGCTCTACCGACTGAGCTATTGGGGCGAGCGATGAAGACATTACACGGTCTGTCGCCGATCGCCCAAATCCGTTTCGGGGCCCCTTCCGGCGGCCTTGATCGACACCCCGCCGATCCCGTGGGCGACGGCCCCGGAGACCGCCCGTCGGCCGCCTGAGCAGCGCCTCGGCGGTCCCGTGGTGCACCGCCGTCACAGCCGTGCACCCCCGTCCCACGCGCCCCCCGGGACCACGCCGGTACGACTATTTCGCTCCTCCTCGAACCCGGCCGAACACGCCCCTAGGGTCGTGCGTCCGGGACACCGGGGCACACGGGCCCGGCCCGATCCGACAGAAGACCCTGGGCTCGACTCACTCCGCGTGATCGTGTCCCCTCTCCCGGGAGCGCGATGCCCGACAGCCAGCCGTGGCAGCCGGACGACCACGACGCCGACGCGACCGACGGCCCCGGCACCGTCCCCCCGGCCGAGGCCGGCCCGGTGCTCTGCGGCGCCCGCCTCGCCGACGGCCGCGTCGTGGACGTACGGCTCGGCGGCGGCCGCATCGAGGCCGTCGGCACGGCGGGCAGTCTGGCCACGTCCGGTCCCCGGCTGGACCTGCGCGGCTATCTGCTGCTCCCCGCCCCCGTCGAACCCCACGCCCACAGCGACACCGCGCTCACCGCCGACGGTGCGGGCCCCGGCCTCCCGGGACCGGCGTCGCACCGTCCGGAGGACATCCGGCGCCGCGCCACCGAGGCCGCCCTGCTCCAGCTCGGCCACGGCGCCACGGCGCTGCGCTCGCACGTGCGGATCGGGGACGTCCAGGGCCTCGCCCCGCTCGAAGCCGCGCTGCAGGCACGCCGTTCGCTGCGCGGGCTGACCGACCTGGCCCCGGTCGCCGTGCCCCGGCTGCTCACCGGCGTCGCGGGCGCCGGCAACCTGGCCATGCTGCGCGACGCGGTGAAGATGGGGGCCGGTGCCATCGGCGGCTGCCCGGACCTCGATCCGGACCCGGCGGGGTACGCGGAAGCCGTCCTGGAGGTCGCCGCCGAACAGGGCTGCCCGGTCGATCTGCACACGGACGGCGACGATCCGGCCCGGCTCGGCCGGCTGGCCGCCATGGCCGGAGGGCTGCGGCCCGGCGTCTCCCTCGGCCCGTGCGCCGGCCTCTCCCGGCTCCCTCCGCAGGCCGCGGGCCGCGCCGCCGACCAGCTGGCCGCGGCCGGGGTGACGGTGATCTGCCTCCCCCAGGGCGGCTGCTGCGGCGCGGAGGACCGGGGCAGCGCCCCCGTACGGCTGCTCCGGGCGGCCGGGGTACGGGTCGCGGCGGGCAGCGGGGCGCTGCGGGACGTCGCGAACCCCGTGGGCCGCGGTGACCCCCTGGAGGCCGCCTACCTGCTCGCCTCGCAGCACGGGCTGCCGGCCGCGGAGGCGTACGAGGCGGTGTCCTCGGTGGCCAGGGCGGCGATGGGACTGCCCGGAGTCAGGGTCGAGGCGGGCTTCCCGGCCGAGCTGCTCGCCGTGCGCGGGGAGCGGCTCGCGGGCGTGCTCTCGCTCGCCTACAGCCGGATCGTGGTGCATCGCGGCCGGGTGGTGGCGCGGACGAGTGCGGTGCGCGAGTACTGCGACTCCGAGACCGTCGTCGCCCTCGATCTGCCCCGCCAGGGGAGACCGGATCCGGGTCCCTGCGGCGGGCCCTGAGCGCGGCGGGCCGTCGCGGCGTACGGTCGTGACCATGCGCATTGTCATCGCAGGTGGACATGGTCAGATCGCGCTGCGGCTGGAGCGGCTGCTCGCCGCGCGCGGGGACGAAGCCGTGGGCATCATCCGCAATCCGGACCAGGGCGAGGATCTCCGGGCGGCGGGTGCCGAGCCGGTCGTCCTGGATCTCGAATCCGCCTCCGTGGAGGAGGTGGCGCAGGTGCTGCGCGGGGCCGACGCGGTGGTCTTCGCGGCCGGTGCGGGCCCGGACAGCGGCGCGGCACGCAAGGAGACGGTGGACCGCGGGGCGGCGGTGCTCTTCGCCGACGCGGCGGAACGGGCGGGCGTGCGGCGCTACGTCGTGGTCTCGTCGATGGGCGCCGACCCCGACCGCACGGGCGACGAGGTCTTCGACGCGTATCTGCGGGCCAAGGGTGCGGCGGACGCGTACGTGCGCTCCAGGAGCGCGCTCGACTGGACGATCCTGCGCCCCGGGATGCTGACGAACGACGCGGGCAAGGGGACGGTCCTGCTGACCGCCTCGACCGGCCGGGGGCCGGTGCCGCGCGACGACGTGGCGGCGGCGCTGCTGGAGCTGCTGGAGACCCCGGCGACGGCGGGGCTGACGCTGGAGCTCATCTCGGGGAACGTGCCGGTGGCGGTCGCGGTGAAGGACGTCGCGGGGAACTGACGGGGCGGCCTCTGCCCCGGATCAGGCGGACGGTGCCGGGCGGACGGTGATGCCGTGGCGCTCCAGCAGTGCGGCGGTGACGCCGTCGCCCGCGCGGAGCTCGCCGGTGAACGTACCGTCATAAACCGCTCCACGCCCGCAGGAAGGGCTGCGGGCCATCAGCAGCGCCTCGGTGCACCCGGCCCGGCGCGCGGCCTCCAGCGCCCGTCCCGCGCCGTCCACGAACGCCTCCGTGACGTCGTGCCCGGTGTCGTCGACGACGCGGGCTCGGCCGTCCAGCACGTCGTGGCCGTCACCGCCGACGATCTCGGCGGGGCGGCGCGGGGTGGGCAGTCCGGCGGAGACCTCGGGGCAGAAGGCGACGGGGCGGCGGTCACCGATGGCCGCGGTCATCTCGTCGGAGGCCTTGGCGCGGCCGTCGAACCGGCAGGGCACGCCCTGCAGACAGGCACTGACCAGTACGGATTCCATGTTCACGGCCCTCTCGTAGCAGCGACGAGGCAAACGCGGCGGAAAATCGGCGGAAAACAAAGAAGGCCCCTGTCTGAGACAGGGGCCTTACCTTGTGGCGGCGCCAGGGTTCGAACCTGGGTAGGCTGAGCCGGCAGATTTACAGCGGGCTAGTCCTTGCCCCTCTGACCAGCCACTTTCGCTGACACCTGTCTCGCTGGGGAACGTCTGGGGGAGATCCTAGGGGCACCTGACCCGCCGGGCCAAGCGCGGAGAAGCGAACGCCGGTCTCCTCAGTCGGGGGCATCACTGGTTCCCACCGCCAAGAGCTTGTGAGGCATCGAGAGGTCCCCGGCCGGCCGCTGAGCAAGCCAGCCCGAGAGCCTGTGCGACGGTGCCTCCGTACGTACGTGCTTGAAGCCCAGACGCTCGTAGTAGGCGTGCAGGCCGATGTTCGTGCGCCACGTGTCAACGCGTACCCACTCTCGCCCTTCCAGCGCCGCGAGGCGAGACATCCAGTCGATGATCCGCACCCCTAGGTGCCGCCCAGCCGCGTCTCGCGAGACGATCAGTTTGTAGAGGTAGAGAGCCGTTTCAGGAAGGTCGGCGTCCGTCCAGAAATCACGGTCGACTGCACCACGACTGACCGTCGCCAGCACCTGGTTCCGCTCACCAACGACAACCCATGCCCGCCCTTCATCGATATTCGTACGCCATTTCGCAATAGCGCGTTCACCGGTTTCGGGGTCGCTCCACTGGTCAGTTCCTTTGGTTCGCAACCAAAATTCCGCCTCCGTCCGAAGGGACATCAGATCAGGGACGTCACCGGACGCGGCGGGGCGGATGTACTCAGTCTGTGGTGACTTCATAGAGGATCTTGTGCCTGTCTCCGGGGAGAATAGTGACCATGCAACGAAGGGGTCGACCAGTCGCGTCGTAGCCCGTTCTTGTGTGCTCCGCGACGGGGGTTGCTGCTGGTAGCGCAAGGGTCTCAGCCTCCTGCCGAGTCGGCATGCGAACCGAAATCTCATCTCGGTACTTGGCCTGCACTAGCCCGACCGAAGCAAGCACTCCGCCGGGCGCGGAGACGTCGCGGGGCTCCATCAAGGGTGTGCCCGTGACGAGTTCTTGAGGGAAGTACGAGTCCGCAAGGGCGTAAGGCCGGTTATCGACGTACCGGACCCGCTTTCGCGCGACAGCCAGGCCAGCCGACGGAAGTTCCAAGCACTCGCGAACGTGAGCTGGCGGCTCCACGATCGACACGGTGATTTCCTGTCGCGGGGTTTTCCCTTCTTCCGTGACCGCGCTCGCCCACTGGTCGCCGGCGGTCTGCCCCTCCACTGCATTGGCGTGCCGACTTCGGCTTTCCAGGGTCGACCAGTTCCACACAACGGGGGGGTAGTCCTCGCGGACGTACTTGCCCTGCCCTTGCCCAGCGACGACCAGGCCCTCGTCGATGAGAAGGCGGACTCCGGCGCGAATGGTCTCCCTGCTGTAGCCGTATTCGCTCATCATCTTGGACTCGCTGGGAAGTGCCGCGCCTCCGGCCAGGGCACCAGACGAAATCCGTTCACGCAGGTCATAGGCGATCTCCTGAGCCTTCGTCATGCCGCGTCGCATCAGCACCACACCCCTTCCAGTCCGACTCCTCCATACAAGTTAGACCAGGGGGCTTGACTCTCCAACCCCGGGTCGGGCAGTCTCATGCCAAGGCACTCCTCCAGACAAGTCGGATGGGGTGTCACGTACAAACTTGCTGTACAGGTGTGCCCGGAGGGTCCGGTAACGGAGCGAGCCCGAAGGAAGCCGTGCTCCTTGAAAACTGAACAGTGAACTCAGGCGAGGTGAGATCCCTCGCTCCCGTGGCGGCCGGGTGATGCCGTCGGCAGTAGTGCGGCGCGTCGGCGCTGTACGCACAATCCTGCGGCCCTGGAGAACACCCCCGGGTGCCACCCGCAGCGAACTGCCCTGCTGAGCGCCAGGCAGAGACATGGCGCACCGATTTACAGGCTCGGGACTGGTCGGCCATCGCAACGGCCGATCAGCGAAGCCCTGGTTCTCCGTTCCTTACCTCCCACCTGCGTCTGATCCCAAAGGAGATCCGCATGTCCCGCTTCAGCCGTGCCCGCCTCAATGACGAAGCCGACTACTTCACCGCGTCCGCCAAGCGCTCCGAGGAGGCCGCGCTCGATGGCGACCGCGCCGCAGCCGACATGACCAACGGCCCCCGCACCCGGGCCGTGGCTGCCAAGTGCGCCCAGGTCGCCAGGTCCAACGCCGCCGACTACCGGGACATCGCCGCCGCACTCCGCGACGGCGAGATCCCCGACTGCCTCGACCTCGACTGACCCCCACAGCCCCGGCATTCCGCCGTGAGGGCGCCGGATCAAATCCGGCCCGGGGCACTACGGCCGCCAATGGCGGCCGGACCGCTCGCATCGTCGGGCGGAACCACTGAACGGCCCGCGGCCCCGGTGCTGACACACCGGGGCCGCAGTTTCGGGCCGTCCCACCGCTAGGAGAAAACGACCCATGAGAATCATCGTCGCAGGTCGCGAACCCGTTACCGCGAACGAATTCATCGAGCTGGCACTCGGCATCGACGTCCAGCTCTTCACCGGTCCGGCCGTCGAGTCCGCGATGGAGCGGGCGGCGCGGCTGGACGTGGCGCGCGAGGTTCTCGCGGAACTCCGCGAGAGTGACCCGGAGGTCGCGGCCTACGCGGAGTCGCTGCTGCGGACGCTGCCGCTGAAGCGGCGTCCGGACGGCCGTCGCCCGCGCCGCACGGTCCGCCTGGTGAAGGGCTGCGCGGCCGGTTCGGCGGTGGCGGCATGAGCGTGTCGACGATGGGCCGCATGTCTGCTGCGATCAGGGTCTTGGCGACGCTGGCGGACCGGTTCCCTGACCTGCCGGCCGCCGACGCGGCGGTCTCCAGGATCTACGACACCCGGGTGGAGCTGTCCATCCACGACGGCCTCGGTCAGTTCGAGGCATGGCGTGCCGCCCTGGGCGTCGCCCCTGCTCAGGTGGTCCGGGGGACGCAGTGCGGAGGTGGCCCTCTGATGTGGCTGCGCGCCGACACCATCGTGGACGGTGTCACCATCCACCTGGTCGGCTATGGGTACGTCCTGGCGGACCGTGCCGACAATCCGGCGGAGGTGGCGTGATGCTGCCTCAGGCGCGCATGGCAACGGGCGTGTACGGCACCTGGGAGCTGTACGTCCTCCTCGACGCCCCGTCGCTGG
>NZ_FMBW01000060.1 GCF_900091725.1 Streptomyces sp. DvalAA-43
CGCAGAAGCCACAAGCCACCTCACCCCCCCCGCCGTCCCGGCGGGGGGGCATTCCTCGTATGGGCGACCGGCACCCCCTGAGTACGGCCTCTCGGATTGGGGTCGGTGGTGGCGGCTGCATAGGTGACAGCGGAAAGCACCCGCGTCGCGTTGCCGTCCAAGGCACCGGCGCCCGCGGCCCCGCCGACGCGCGAGAGGGGACTGGCCGGCCACCGATTTCCGAGGCGCTCCCGCCCGCCCGTCCTCCCTCACCTTTTCTCGTTCGGTAGGCGGCAGGGGGTGCGCAGAGGGGATGTCAGCACCCCGACCACGCTCCTCCCAGCCGGGGTGCTCAGCTGGTGGTAATGAGGTTTTTCTCGAACGCGGCGATGTAGTTGGACAGGTGGTGGTCTCTGATGGCGTCGGTCTCGGGGGCGAATAGGTCGGCCCCGACGCCCTTGGCCCGGTCCTTCAGTGCTGCGATCAGCGGCATGGTCTGGTGGAGCCGGCCGGCCGCGTCGAAGTAGCGTAGCGCGTCGACGTGCGTGTAGGCGGGCTCGGGCGGCAGGTGCGGGACGATGTCGTTGTTGTTGACGAAGCGGTAGCAGCGGTCGGCGAACGCCTTGTTGTGTGCGGCGGCCAGGAGCCGTTCGCAGGTGCGGGGCTGGCCGAAGGTGTAGACCCCGTCGGCGAGCAGCCGCGGCTGCTCGAAGTACAGGCGGGTCCCGGCCAGCATCGCCAGTGCCGCGCCGAGGCTGTGGCCGGTGAACCAAATGCTCTGCCCCTGGTCGCGGAACTCCGCGATGGTGTCGAGGATCTGGGGGTAGACGGACTGCAGGGCCTGGTGGAATCCGTAGTGGACGAAGCCCTTGTTGCCTGGTCCGGGGACGGGCGGGGTGTCGACGTCGGTGAGCCAGTCGCGGATCTTGGCCACCTCGGTACCGCGGAAGCCCGTGACGATCATCCGGTCGCTGGCCATGACGTATGCCTGGGTGTCCTCGATCGGGAACGGCATCTTGTGCGTCGACTCGAAGTACCGGACCCGGTCGAAACCCCAAGCGTTTGCCTGGGCCTCGATGCCGTCCCGGTCCAGCGAGGCCAGCCCGGCCGCACGGCCCATCCAGTAGGCGTGCGGCAGGGAGTAACGGGTCGTCGCATGGTCCAGGGCGGGAATGGTCATCAGTGTCCTTCACGAAAGCCGGGCCCCCTGCCAGCAACGTAGCCACGCGATGAGCACAGCGGAACCGGACGCGCCCGTGACCACCCGGACGGGCGCAACCCCACCGGCGCCGCGGCACGAGGGCCTGAGGACCCCGGCTGAGTACCGGCCGGGAGTGGGCATCAGTGCACGATCCGGACCGCCCGGCGTCCGACGCCCCCCTGGGCCGGCCGGGACTGTAAATCGTTCGGCTCTGTTCAGTAGTCGGTGGTGACGGTGCGTTCTCCTTATTGCAGGAGGATGCGGTGACGGAGGAGGTCGAATCCTGCTCGGCCGTGCATCTGCCGCATGATCTTCTTGGTTCGGGTATTGACGCCTTCTGTCCGGCCGTTGTGGTGGGGCAGGGTGAGGCTGAACCCTCCCCTTGATCGTGGACACCTGGAGCCTGGGACGTGAGAGCCCAGAGGAAGCAGTGCCAGGTGGGAAGCAAGTACACGAAGCGGTACTCAGAGGAGTACAAGCGGGACGCGATCGAACGCGTGCGGTCGTTGGGACGGACGGTGACCGAGGTCGCCCGGGAGCTCGGGGTCAGTTCGGAGTCACTGCGGGGCTGGGTGAAGAAGGACCGCGCTGCCCAGGACACCGGATCGGGACCTGGTTCCGTGCGAGCGGGGCGGGCCGCCGACGATCGGGACGAGGAGCTGAAGCGGCTGCGGAAGCTGACCGCCGAGCAGGCGAAGACGATCGAGATCCTGAAAAAGGCGACTGCCTTCTTCGTGAAGGAGAGCGACCGGTGAGCAAGATATGCCGGTTCATCCACGCGGAGAAGGCGAACTATGCGGTCACGCTGCTGTGCAAGGTGATGAGGACCGCCCGCTCCACGTACTACGCGTGGGTGGCCGGGCGGCAGGTCCGCGAAGCGCGGCGGCGGGCGGATGAGGCCCTGGCCCACGAGATCACGGTGATCCAACTGGCTTCCCGGCGGAACTACGGCGTCACCGCCGAACTGCGCCGACAGGGCCGACTGATCAACCGCAAGCGGGTGGAGCGGGTCATGTGGGAGCACGGCATCGCCGGGCACAGCCGGCGCACCGGACGCCGCGGCCTGACCAAGGCCGACACCAGGGCCGCCCCGTCGCCGGATCTGATCGGCCGGGACTTCACCGCGACCCGCCCCGGTACGGAGATCGTCGGGGGCATCACCTACATCCCCACCGCCGAGGGCTGGCTCTGCCTCGCCGCGTGGCTGGACCTGGCGACCCGGGAGGTGATCGGCTACTCGATGGCCGACCACCATCGTGCCGAACTCGTTGTCGATGCCCTGGACATGGCTGCCGCGCTGGGCCGCCTGGAGCCCGGCTGCGTGATCCACAGCGACCGCGGATCGGAACACACCTCCGTCCAACTCCGCATGACAATCGGCGAGTTGGAGTGTCGGAGAAGCATGGGGCGGACCGGCAGCTGCTTCGACGACGCCGCCGCCGCGGAGAGTTTCTGGGCCGTGCTCAAAGAGGAGATCGGCACCCGCTTCTGGCCCGACCGGGCCACCGTCCGCACCGACATCTTCGACTTCGTCGAGACCTTGGGCCCTGACCCCGGGTTTTGGACACCAGAGACACTTGGATCTTGATGGTCCGGGTGGATATGGAGTCCCGCACAGATGGCTATGAAGCACTACCCCGCCGGGTTCAAGGCGGACGCGGTCACGTTGTACCGCTCGAGGCCGGGAGCGACGATCAAGTCGGTCGCCACCGATCTCGGCGTGAACACCGAGACACTGCGCAACTGGATCCGGGCCGCTGAGGGACGGCGCCCCGGAGCGCACTCTGCGCCGCGTGCCCAGGCTCCGACCCAGGTCCCGGGCCCGGTGGAAGCAGAGCTCGCCGCCGCCCGCAAGAGGATCCGCGTGCTGGAGGAGGAACGCGATATTCTCCGCAAGGCTGCCCGGTATTTCGCCGGGGAGACGCGCTGGTGACCCGCTGCCAGTTCGTCGCCGACCACCAGCGCCGTTACGGCGTCAAGCGGCTGTGCACCATCATCGGGATCGCCCGGTCCAGCTTCTACTACTGGCGCAGGACCGCGCCCGCGCGGGCCGCCCGGCAGGCCGCCGACCACCAGCTCGCGCGGCGGATACGGGCCGTGCACACCGAGTCGGACGGCACCTACGGGGTCCCGCGTGTCACCGCCGAACTCCGCGAGGACGGCGAACGCGTGAACCACAAGAGTGTCGCCCGCGTCATGCGGACCATCGGGCTCGCCGGCCTGCGCCTGCGCAAGAAGCACCGCACCACGATCCCGGCTGCCGTGAAGGCCGCGGACCTGATCGGACGGGACTCCACCGCCGAGCATCCGAACACCAAGTACGTCGGTGACATCACGTACTTGCCAGTGAGCGGCGCGAAGCCGCTCTACCTGGCGACGGTTATCGATCTGTGCTCACGCCGCCTGGCGGGATGGGCGATCGCCGACCATATGCGGGCCGAACTCGTCGTCGACGCCCTGGCCGCAGCCGCGTGGACCCGCGGCAGTCTCGACGGCGCGATCTTTCACTGCGACCACGGTTCGCAATATACGAGTGCCGTGTTCGCTGACGCCTGCGAACGAGCCGGCGTGAGAAGGAGTATGAGCGCGGTCGGTAGCAGCGCGGACAACGCCGCCGCGGAGAGCTGGAACGCGTCCATGAAGAGGGAGACGCTCAAGGGCGCGAAGGCATGGCCCACCGCTCGCCACGCGCGGCTCGCGGCGTTCCACTGGGCCAGCCGCTACAACACCCGACGCCGGCACTCCCGCCTCGGACAACGCTCCCCGATCGCCTACGAGAACGCGCTCTTCGCACCCCCAACTACACTTCCCGAAACCGCATAACCCCGTGTCCAACGTCCGGGGTCAGGCCCCCCTTGCGCGATCGATGAGGGTGGGCTGTGGCAGGGCAGGGCGAGGAGGCTGACGGCAACGGCAACGGCAACGGCAACGGTGCCGAGCCCGACCAGCCGGCCGCGGACAGCGTCCGCGTCGTCTCCGCCCACACCGTGATGCCGTTGTGGACCGGCGAGCAAGGCGGCGAAGCCCGGCTGATGCTGACGACATCCGGCGCGGCCCCGGTCGAGGTGTGGTGGCGGCAGCTTCGGCCGGGCGAGGAATATCCCAGCCATCCCCACCAGGCCGGGGCCGTCGAGACCGTCAGTGTCACTCCGGCGGGATGACCCTGGTGGTCGACGGCGCCGAGCACTCCGTCGAAGCCGGGCAGACCGCTGCCTTCGACGGCGACTCCCCCCGCGCCTACCGCGGCGTCGGCACCGAAACCTGCCACCTGATCATGACCGTCCACCTGCCGCCCGGCCCCGCCTCCATGGCCTGACCTATGCGGCGTGGGGCGGTCGGTATGTAACGTGAACGGTCCCGGCCTTTCAAGGTTCGACATGACTCGCTGCCGATGCGCCGCCTCGGCCCCGGAGACCGTCGGCACGACGATGCGCGGCACCATCAGGAGCACCCGGCGGGCGGCTGGTCCCTCTCTCCTCGACCGTGCCGGGCCGCGACTGCGGCCGGCTCACGCACTGCCCCACGCCCCACCGCCCCCGCCCAGCCGACAGGAAGACCGACCCGATGAAGCAGCGCGTCCGCGCCATCCTGCTCACCACGCTCCTGATGATGCGCATCCGCCTTGGCGGAGAACCCGCTTGGTGATCGTCGGAGGCAGCGTCGCCCACCATGAGGCGGCTTCTGTGCCTACCGTGCGCCGGGCATGGTCCGCTCGGGCTGTGCGAAGGTTCCGGCGACGCGAAGACCCCGGCAAGGAAGGCCCTTGCCGGGGTCTGGGGGTGAACCGGCTCCAGGGGGAGCCGGTCCTAGCGGTTCGCGTAAGCGTCGAGCTCCGCCAGGAAGCGGTCGCGGATCGCCGGGGCCGCCCAGGAGATGTCGATCGCGTTGCGCTGGAGGCGGACCAGGTCGGCGTCCGTGAGGGAGGCCGGGGCCGGGCGCAGGACGGCCAGGTTCTCGGCGACGTAGCCGGGGAAGTAGGCCGGGTCGTCGGAGTTGACCGTGACCTTGACGCCCTGGTCGAGCAAGGCCCGGATCTCGGCGGCCTTCGGACCGTCCGTGACATGCGAGTTGGATATCGGGCAGACCGTGAGGCCGAGGCCCTTCTCGCGGATGGCGGCGATCAGCGCCGGGTCCTCCAGGGCGTTGACGCCGTGGTCGATGCGGTCGACGCCGATCTCCTCGATCACCTGGCGAATGTGTTCGGTGGAGTTCTTCTGGTCCACGTCGCAGTGCATCGTCATGCGGTAGCCCTCGGCGCGGGCCCGCGCGAACACCTCGCGGAACTTGACCGGCGGGTTGCCCGCCTCGTCCGAGTCGAGGCCGACGCCAACGATCCAGTCCTTGTACGGCAGGGACTGCACCAGGGTCGCCATCGCGAACTCGGCCTGGAAGTCCCGCAGGAAGCACATCACGAGCCGGCCGGTGAAGCCGGTCGCGCGCCCGGCGTCGTCCAGGGCGCGCGTCAGGCCGCGGATCACGGTGTCGAAGGAGACGCCGCGCGCGGTGTGCGCCTGCGGGTCGAAGAAGATCTCCGCGTAGCGCACGTTCTGGGAGTGGGCCTTGGCCGCGTAGGCCGCCGCCAGGTCGTAGAAGTCCTGCTCGGTACGGAGCACGGACATGCCCTCGTAGTAGACGGCGAGGAAGCCGGGCAGGTCGTCGAAGTCGTACGCGGCCTGCAGCGCGGCCTCGTCGGTGTACGGCAGCTCGATGCCGTTGCGCTCGGCGAGCGCGAACTTGAGACCGGGCTCCAGGGTGCCCTCGATGTGCAGGTGCAGCTCGCACTTGGGCAGCCCGGCGATGAACGCGTCGATGGTCGTGGTCATGAGGTCCTCAACTCCTGGGTTCTCTAGGTCAGCCGGCGGCCGGGGCGAGGATGTCGACGACGTCCTGCGTGTGGTAGTTGACGACGCCGAGGTCGGTGACCGCGTACTCGGGGATCGCGGTGATCTCCAGGAAGATCAGGAAGCCGAAGGCGGAGGGGAGTTCGCAGCCGAGCGCGCGGGCGGCGGCCTCCAGGCGGTCCTCGGCCGCGGCCATCTCCTCGGGCGCGAGGTCCGAGACGATGCCGGCCACGGGCAGCGGCAGGAACTCCTTGATCTCTCCGTTCTCGACGACGACCTGGCCGCCGCCGTGCTGGGAGAGATGGTTGACGGCGAGCGCGATGTCGGTGCGGTCGGCGCCGACGCAGATGATGTTGTTGTCGTCGGGCGCGGCGGAGGAGGCGATGGCGCCGGAGCGCAGCCCGAAGCCGTTGATCATCGCGGTGACGGTGGCGCCGTCCTTCTTGCCGTAGCGCTCGGAGACCGTGACATAGAGGGCGTCGTGGTCGGTGTCGGCGCGGACCGTGCAGTCGACGACGGGCAGCGTCATCGGCACGCCCTTGCGGACGAACGGAACGGTGCGGTCCATCTCGACCACCAGCACGTCCGCGCTGTCGCCCTCGGCGCGCACGCCGATGCCGTCCGCGGTGACCGGGGCGACCTGGAAGGCCGGGGAGAGGGCGGCGGAGCGCTCGGGGGCCTGCGGGGCGTTCAGCGTGCGGCCGCCCTCGGCAACGAGCTCGCCGCGCGCGAAGACCCGCTCGACCTGGAAGGACTCGGGGGAGTCGACGATCAGCACGTCGGCGTAGCGGCCGGGCGTGAGGGAACCGACGAGGTGGTCGATGCGGTACATCTCGGCGCAGTTGAGGGTGGCCATCTGGATCGCCTCGACGGGTCGTACACCCGCCTTGATCGCCATGCGGACCAGCTTGTCGAGGTGGCCCTCGCGCAGGATGTCGGCGACGTGCATGTCGTCGGTGCAGAAGCCGACGCGGCGGGACTGGGCGCCGAACTCGGTGACAGTACGCACGTTCTCGTTCATGAAGTGCGCGACGGAGGACTCGCGGATCAGCAGCGACATGCCGGCCCGCAGCTTCATCAGGGCCTCCTCGGCGGTGTAGCTCTCGTGATCGAGACGGACACCGGCGGCGGCCAGGGCGTTGATGGTGGTGGGGGCGGCCATCGGGGCGCAGCCGAAGATCGGCAGGCGGTTCCGGTGGGCGAGTTCGAGGGCGCGCAGCACCTTCTCGTCGCGGTTGAGGACGAACTCGGCGACGGTCTCCCACACGCCGAAGCACTCCGCCCACTCCTGGGTCTCGGCGTGCTCGTCGGGCCCGAAGGAGAAACCGACCGTCGTCTCGGGCAGCGTGTACGGGGTCTTGAACGGCGCGCCCCAGAAGATCTTCATCGGCGACGCGTCGGCCTCGCGCAGCGCCTCACGCACCCCGTCGAGCCCGGCGACGACAAGGAACTGGTCAAGTCCGGAGATCACCGAGGTGGTGCCGTAGCGGACGACGGCGTCGGCGAACATCGTCACCGACAGCTTGGAGCACTCCAGGTGAAGATGGCCGTCGATGAGACCGGGGGTGAGGTACTTGCCGGTCGCGTCGACGATCTCCGTGTCCGGGCCCTCGTACGCGGCGACATCGCCGGTGGCAGCGATGCGGTCGCCGGTGATGGCTACGTCGGCCGGGTAGATCTCGCCGGTGCAGACGTTGACGAGTTGCCCGCCGCGGATGATCCGGTCGGCCTTGACGACTCCCTCACCGGCATCGATGAGCTGGCGGAGGCTGGGCTGGTTCATGGTGTTTCGGCTCCAGTGGGCGTACGTGGGTGAGGAAGTCGGGGAGGTCAGAGTGTGGCGGTCAGCTCGGCCTCGGCGCGCACGGTGCGCCGTGCCAGCAGCCAATAGGTGACGCCGGCGACGAGCGCGCCCGCGAAGACGGACAGGTCCAGGCCGCCTGCGGCGTCGGACAGCGGTCCGGTGAAGACGGTCGAGTCGACCCAGAGCACGGCGGCCGCGAAGCCGAGCAGGACGGCGATCAGACCGGCGGGGCGGATGCCGCCCTTGTGCCAGTAGATGCCTTCGCTGCCGCTCTCCTTCGGGAAGAGGGACGGCACGTGGTAGCGGCCGCGGCGCAGCGCCCAGTCGGTCAGGTAGACGGCGGCCCAAGGGCCGAGCCACAGCACGATGAGGCTGAGGAAGTTCGAGAGCAGCGTGTAGAAGTCGGCGGAGAAGACGGCCCACAGGGTGATGGCCGTGCACAGCGTGAGGTCGACGAAGACGACCATCCAGCGCTTGATCGGGATGCCGACGGCGAGCAGGTTCAGGCCTGAGGAGTACATGTCCGTGGTGTTCACGGCGAGCAGCGAGACGATCGCGAGCAGCAGGTACGGGGTGGTGAACCAGCCGGGCAGGATATCCGGGAGCCCGGAGACGGGGTCGGCGGCGTTGGTGGTCGCTGTGGCGACGGCGGCGCCGAGGACCTGGAGCAGGATGTTGGGCACCATGCCGCCGAGCGCGGCGCAGGCGAAGACCTTGCGGGGCGCGGAGTCGGCGGGCAGGTAGCGCGAGTAGTCGCTGCCCATGTCGGCCCAGGACAGGCCGCCGGACGCGGTGACCATGGCGAGCACGAGGGAGACCGTCACGAGGGACGGCGCGTCGCCGTGGGTACCGAAGTCGGCCTTGGGGACGACGAGGAATGCCATGATGGCGAACATCGCGGCGAAGATCCAGGCGAAGTACTTCTGGACCTTCATGATCAGGTGGTAGCCGGACAGCGGCAGCAGCATCTGCAGCCCGGCGGCGACCGCGATGACCAGCAGTTTCACCGGTGTGCCGGTGGTGATGCCGGCCTGGTCGAGCAGGGCGAGCCCGGCGAGCACGATCAGCACCATGCCGCCGGCCTCGAAGCCGACGAGCATGACCCAGCTGAGCAGCGCGGGCAGCTTGCCGCCGCGCGGGCCGAACGCGGCGCGCGAGACGGAGTGGGTGGACGTGCCTGTGCGCGGGCCCTGCAGGCTGGTGAGGCCGGTGACGGCGAAGCCCAGGATGTTGCCGACGACGATGAGCGCGACCGCGTACCAGAACGACAGGCCGAAGGAGACGACGAGCGCTCCGTAGACCACGGTGAACACGGTGGTGTTGGTGCCGGCCCACAGTCCGAACAGGCGGCTCGGGCCGCCCTGCCGTTCGGCGTCGGGGACGGCGTCGATGCCTCGACGCTCGACCGTGAAGACGGAGGCGGAGCCCTCCGGGGTCTTCGGGGGGTCGGCGGGCTCGGGGGATGCGGGTGGGGCGGAGCGGGTGGCCTCGGCCATGGTCGGCAGGCGTCCTTTGCGGGGTGAGCGGGGTGCCTAAACGTTTTGGCATCGGGCCGGGCGTCATTGCCCAAACGTTTTGGCGATGGTCCGGAAGGTACTGCCTAAACGTTTTGGCAGTCAATCTGTAAGCTCACAGTCATGTCAGACGTCACAGAGCCGCACGGACCGCACGGGGTCGACCGGAAGCCAGGCCGACGGGGTGCGGGCGGCGGTGGTGGCCTGCGCGAGGTCGCCCGCCGGGCCGGTGTCTCCGTCACCACCGCCTCGCACGCGCTCAACGGCGTCGGCCGGGTCGGCGCCGACACCCGCGAACGCGTCCTCGCCGTCGCCCGCGACCTCGGCTACCGCGCCAACCCCAACGCCCGCGGCCTGCGCGGCGCCCGCACCGGACTCCTCGGCATCACGCACCGCACCTCCGTCGAGGGCGGCATCACCGACATCGAGTACTTCGTCAAGATCGTCAACGCGGCGACCTGGACCGCGCTGGACCGCGACTACTCCCTCGTCCTCGTCCCGCCTTCGCTCGACGGCCGCCCCTTCGAGTCACTCCCGCTCGACGGCACGATCGTCATCGACCCGCTCACCGACGACCCGCTGCTCACGCGCCTGTCCGCGATGGGTGTCCCCGTCGTCACCACCGGCCGCGACCTGTCCCGCAAGGACGCCTTCCCCTGGGTGGACAACGAACTCTCCACCTGTGCCCAGGCCGCCCTGGACCACCTGGCGGCGACCGGCGCGCAGCGCGTCGGCCTCCTCACGGGCTCCACCGGCCAGTCCTACGACGAGGATGCGGCCCGCGCCTACCGCGACTGGTGCGCGCGCACCGGCCGTCCGGTGCTGCTCGACCGCGCCGAGCCGGGCACTGACTCGACGGCCGCCGCCCGTCGCCTGCTCACCCGCCCCGGCCGGCCCGACGCGCTCTACGTCGTGATGGAGAAGTTCGGCTTCGCGACGCTTGCCGTCTGCCGCGAATTGGGCCTGTCCGTCCCGGAGGACGTCCAGATCGTGGTCGGCGCCGACGGCGAGTTCGCCCGCGGCTCCCGCCCCGCGCTGACCGCCCTGGACCTCGCCCCGGAATCCATCGGCCGCCAGGCCGCCGAACTCCTCATGAACGTCATCGGCAACCTCCCGGAGCCCGGCGCGACCCCCGAACACCGCCTGGTCCCAGCGAAGTTGCTGGAGCGGGAGTCGACGCGGCGGCGAGCGGGAGCCGAGCGGTCGTAGTCTCGGCGGTGAGAGTTCGCCGGCCATCACGGAGTGCGTGGCGCGCGGCCGAGCAGGTCGCGTGGATCGGCGCGTTGTGGCACGCGCGTCACCGGACCAGGTTTGCCTCCCGACCCCACAGTCGTCACCGCCCGCCACCCGGCATGGGCCGCAGCGGGCCCTGTCCCGGCGAGTGCCGCCGTATCGGTCCGACACCCGGCACCGTTCAGGTGGCATGGTCCCCCTGATGCCATCCGTCCTCCGGGACAGGCCGTAGGGATTGTCGTCGGAGAGCTCCGGCGGGAGGAGCCCCAGCGGGCAGGTTCTGGTAGCAGACGGGGCGCAGGAACCTGCGCATCGCCAGCGTCCCCCACCGAGGTGGTGCGCCCGTCGGACGTGGAAGGGCCCGCCGTGCACCATCGCGCGGCTCACCTCCACCCGTCGTGGCCGCGCGCCCGGCCCACCACGCCGAGGCGCCCCGGAGCCCGTGCGCCACCCACGTACGACGATCCGGGTCCGGAACCGGCTACGCGAAGGCGCGCGGGGACGGGCCCCGACGCCACTGTCACGACGCCTTGCTGCGGCACCCGGTACGACTTCCCACCCACCAGGGTGACTCTTGCCAGGCAGCAATGGTTCTTCGCCGGCCGGGCCCGGAGCATGAGCGGCATGACTCGTCATCATCTGCGCCGTCCCGCGCTCTTCACGGCTGTTTCGGCTGTTGCCGGGATCGCGCCGACTGCCGCACCTGCCACCGCTACCTGGGCCTCTTCTCACGCCCCCGCCCGTCAGGCATCCGTGGGTCAGGTCCCGTCCCTGCGCGAGCTTTCCGAACCGCCGGATGCGGTCAAGGCGCGTGAGCTGCTCGGGGACCTGGTCGTGGCCGACGAGGACGACGTCCCTGGCTACAGCAGGGCGAAGTTCCCGCACTGGATCACCCAGTACAGCACCTGCGACACCCGTGAGGCCGTGGTCCAGGGCGTGGACCAGGACGGCCAGTGCCGGGCCGTCAGCGGCACGTGGTTCCCGGAGTACTCCGGGACGCCGGCTACGACCCCGCCTTCGTCGGCGACCTGGATTCCGGTGCCCGCCTGCTCGAAGACAGCTCAGCACTCACCCGTGCGCCGGCCGGACAACCGCGCCGCTACTGCGTCCTGGGCAGCCGTCCGAGAGCAGTGACGCCGTGACTTACCTCGGATCGCATCTGCCGACCTGTGCGACCGGAACCGCCCTCGTCGTCGACGGTGGCCCGATCTCGATGATCTGACACCTGTTCCAGACCGGTGTGAGACGAACCAACCAACAGCACCTTCCACGAAGGAGTCCCATGAGCGAGAACAATCCGAGCGAAGCCGCCAAGGCAGTCGTCCGTCGCAACACCGAGGAGGTACAGAGCGGCGGGGACTTCGCCCTCTTCGATGAACTGTTCGCCGACGACTTCCTCGACCACACACCGCAGCCGGGACGTACGGCCGACAAGGCGGGCACACGCCAGCTGTACCAGGTGCTCCGCGAAGCCTTCCGCGACTTCCACGCCGTCATCCACTGGCAGTCCGCCGACGGCGACCTCGTCACCACGTACAAGACGTATCACGGCACCCACAAGGGCGAGTTCTTCGGCATCGCGCCGACCGGCAAGCAAATCAGCTTCGAAACCGTGGATGCCATGAGGGTGCGCGACGGAAAGATCACCGAGCACTGGGGCGTCGCGAACCTGTTCTCGCTGATGCAGCAACTCGGCGCACTGCCGGCTGCCGTATAGGTGCTCGACCTCTCTGTACGCGAATTCGGCCCGGCAGACCCCCGCAGTGGCCGCCCATCGGCGGCCACTGCGGGGGTCTGCCGGGCCGACAACTCAAGCCTGGGCCACCCAGGCATGGGCGGCCAGGACTGCGTACTTGTCCGGCACGGCCCCCAGCAGCGCCACCACCACGGCCAGACGTCTACCGCGGTTCGCTGCCGCCCCGAACACCCACGCCGCCCGGGGCACAGTCGGCCAAGGCCCTGCGGGACGGCGCAGTAGCGCAGAAGACCGTCCGGCCTTGTCCGTGCCGGCGGGAGCGTGGGAGCTTGCCAGGCCGGGGCCGACCGTGCCGAAGAAGCAGTCCATGGCCACGCCGCCCGGGGCACCGCGCGCCAGAGCGGCACGTACGCCCCGGCCCTCCGCATGTCCTGAACGTCAGGGCGCGGTGACCTCACGTGCCCGTGACGACTGGGCGTGCCGATTCCGCGTACAACGCCGCCGCCTGTCGGCAGAAGGCGTGCGGACGGCGAGCCGCCGGCCGGGCGGCGGAACCCGTACCGGACCTGCCGACCACGCTCCCTCCATTCGTCATCACGTCGTTCTTCGGGATCTCGACCCCGCGCTACAGAGCGCTGTACCGCCTGCACGTCGCACACCTGCGGGGGCGCGGCCTGGAAGACCCTGTCGCGAAGCTCTCGACGATGAATCCGGACGGGCTCAAGATTCCGGACACGGCCGACGGCCACCGGCTCCGGACCGCCCTCCACCACATCCGGCAGACCTGATCCCAGACGCAGATCCGTAACGGCGGCCGAGGCGGCGCCGTGCGCCACTGCCTCGGTGTTCACCGCGACGACGTGGCGCACAGAGCGCCATGGCACCCGCCCAGCACCCCTGGAATGGACTGACGGGCACACGCGAGAGGACCCATGGCTTCATCGAGCAGTAGTGGTTCTGGCGCAGTTCCGGTGCGGTCGTCGTAGTGGGCTGCTGAAGCAGGACCATCTTGCGGAGGAGTTCGAATCCGGCTCGCCCGTGGAGCTGCCTCTTGATCTTCTTGATGCGGTTCACGGAGCCTTCGGCGGCCGGAGCTCCGTTCCAGAGTGAGCCCGGCGGTGACGGCGTCGAAGTCACGGTGCGGGCGGGGGGCGAAGCCGGTGAGGCGAGCAGTTGGCTCGTGTCGACGGCGTCGTTCCAGGTTCGGGCATCGTCCGAGCCCCGGGGCCGTGCATGGCGTACGTGAAATCGATGCGGCGGCGGACCGTCTCCGCCGCCTGCCGGTCCGACATGCCCAGCAGGAACTGCAGAACGCAGACGGTGGCCAGTTGGGCCGGTGAAACGCCGGGGCGTCCGTCGCGCGGGTACCAGTCCACGAAGTCCTTGTCGCACCACAGCCCGTCCAGCCGGTCTCTCTCCCACATCGGCGTCGTACCGCCTGGGTTGCTCGCCCGTGCGATTTGCGTGGTCGGAGAAGGGACTTGCTCACCGGGACGGGGGTGGAGGGACAACGGACACCTCGGTTGCTGCATCGGCCTTCGGAACAGCCCCGAGCACGCCCGCTGATCGTGCCAGCGCACCGGGAAACTCCAAGATCCCCGCCAGAGTCAAGCCGAGGCGTACTCACGGCCGTCGACGGCGAAGTCGCGCCGGGTCCGGCCGAAGCTCGGCGGATCCCGGCGCGGCTCTGCCGAGGGCGGATGAACGACGGTGAGAGGGGGCCGCCCTGGGGCCTTGGCGGTCAGTCGACCGCAGGGGACCGGCGGTTGCCGCGGACCAGGAAGACGGCGACGAACGAGAAGACGATCATGAGGATCGTGGCCATCGAGGCGAGGAGCGACCATGCGCCGGTCTGCCCGGTGACGGCTTCGTCCACCCCGCCGCTGGCCAAGAACGTCGTCGGGTCGGTGAAGGCGTGCAGGGCGATCGCCGCCCAGATGGTGCCGGTGACCCGCATGGTGAGGTACATGCAGACGCCGAAGCCGAAGGTGTAGACGATGGTGACGAGTACCGTGCCCGCCTTCATCCCGGACAGCATGTTGGTCATGTGCATGAGGGCGAACAGGAGCGAGGACACCCCCATCACGAACCGTTCGGAGCGGCCGGCGCCGCGCAGCATCTGAACCACCAGGCCGCGCGTCACGAGTTCCTCGGCCAGGCCCACGCAGACGCCGAGCAGAGCGATGAGAGCGATCTGCTGCGGCTGCCAGCTGCTCCAGTCGGTGGCCGCCGCATGACTGATGATCGCGATGATCACGAGCGCGGGACCGACCCACATCCAGGGCTGGCGCCCCGCCACGTCCTGCCGGCCGAAGACGCGGCGCAGCCAGCCGATGGAGGCGGTGAAGCCGACCAGGGTCACGGCGCCGACCGCGATCGGCAGCACCAGGCCGAAGAAGATGCTGGCGCCGGTCGACAGCAGGTCGTCCTTGTCCACTTCGTCACCGAAGACGGCGGCGACGACACGGCCGACCAGCAGGTAGTAGGCCAGATAGGCAACGGTCACCCCAACGGCCTTCCCGACGGTCGGCCGTTCGAAGAAGCCCCTCCACCGGGCGACCGGGCCCTCGCCGACTCGCTGCGCCATCACATGTCCCATCAGTCATCTTCTGATTATTGACAATAGAGGATAAGGGCACCATGTCACCCGAATCGGCCCGGCCGACAGTGCCCAAGGCCGCCATCAAACTGAGAACCATCCCGGATACGGAAGCGAGAACTCCCACTGTCACCGGTACCGACACCACCGTCGCGCGCCGCCAGCAGAGCATGTGCTGCTCGGCTCCCTGTGGCACTGCTCACGAGTCGCAGTGTGTCGTCTCATGCGGCAGACCGGGCTGGGAAAGAGACTGGATGCCGGGGACGACCGCCCGGCGAAAGGGACCACACGATGAACACCGATGCTCAGCCGGCTCCCGTTCGGGTCCTGGTATTCGGCGCTGCACTGCGCGCCGGGTCCACCAACGCGCAGCTCGCCTCGCTGGCGTCGAACCTGATCGCCGAAATCGGTGCCGAGGTCGACCTGGCCAGGATGCGGGATTTCGACATGCCGCTGTACGACGGGGATGTGGAGAACTCCGAGGGGCTGCCTGCTGGTGCCCTGGCCCTGTGCGAAAGGATCAAGCGCTGCGATGCGTTCGTGATCTCGTCGCCCGAGTACAACGCCTCCGTCCCAGGACTGCTGAAGAACGCCATCGACTGGGTCTCCCGGGTACGGCCGCAGCCTTTCAAGACCAAGCACGCGCTGCTGCTCTCGTCCTCCCCGTCGATGATCGGCGGCAACCGCGGCCTGTGGGCGCTGAGGGTCCCGCTGGAGCACCTGGGGACACGGGTCTACCCCGACATGTTCAGCCTGCCCCGCGCGCACGAGGGCTTCACCGAGGACGGCCGACTCGCCCACCCCGGCTCCCAGGAGCGGCTCGCCGAGATCATCTGCGGGTTCATGCGGCTGGTGCGCGCCGACGTGGAGTTCGTGTGTCTGCGGCGCCGCTGGTACGAGTTCCCCGGCGATCGCACCGACGCACCGGTCACTCACCGGACCGAGGACTGAACGGGTTTGGTGCAGGTGGCCGGTTCGCACGGCGTCGCGTGGTAGGTGCTGATCACCAGGTCGGTCCCGGTGGTCGTGGCGAGGTCGACCGGGTCGCTGACGGCCTCGTGCCCGGCGTTGACGCTCACCTCGGTGGTACCACCGAGGTGACTGGGGCGTCGGTGCCGGGGGCAAGTGGATCCGGTGGTGTGGAGCGCGCATCGGGTGCGCGCGATGGTGAGCGGTTCCTTACCGTACAGATTGCTCAGCCGTATCCGTAGGCGGTCGCCGCCGCCACGGACGCGAACGACATGGCGGAGGGCCTGGTCGTCGAAGCCGCAGGAGGGGTAGACAAGCGGCGTGGGCTCATATGGGCTGACGGGGCGGATCGGAAGGCGGTGGTCCATGCCTTGGATATGGGTTCATTGCTCCTGGGAGTGCAGCAGACGGCGGGTGAGGTCATCGAGGCGGGCGGCGTCGCCGGGGGCGAACGACGGGTTGTCCAGGCTGATTCGGTCGGCCGGGAGGAAGGCGCTGAGCGGTTCGGTGAGCGGGGTGTCGATGCGGGCGATGATCGGATTGATGCCTTCCTCGACGGGGACACCGTGCCTCTTAAGAGCCGAGACGTGGGCCGCGGTGGCCGGGTCGTACTGGCCGGCGAAGCTGGTCGAGACGGGGCCGGGGTTGATCAGCACATAGCGGGTGGGGCCGTCGGCGTGCTGGTTGGCGAACGCGAGGCCGAGCAGGTTGTTGGCGCGGCCCGCCTGCATCTGAGCTGCGACGCCGTCGTAGCCGTGTTCGAGCATGAGGTCGTCCCAGTGGATACGGCCGATGGGGACGCCAGGCACAGGCCCTGACACGTTGACAATGACGCGCGGCCGGTCCAGACCGTGGCTGAGCAGGAACCGGCTGAGGTATTCCAGCGCGAAGGTGCCTTCCAGGCCTTCGGTTGTGACGAACCGAGTGGAACGGAAGTACCGAGCGCACAGCACCAGCGCGTGCACGGCGGGGTAGCGGTCGTTGATCTCCTCGGTGACGCGCCGGTTTTCGGCGACCAGGCTCAGGTCGGCGGCGATGAAGTGCGCTTGGGGGAGGGTGGCGGCCTTGGCGGGGTCGCGGCCGACGATGACGACGGTGTCGCCGCGGTCGAGGTAGGTGCGGGCCAAGGCTCGGCCCATCCCGTCGGTGCCACCGGTGATCACGATCGTGGTCATGAGGATGCCTTTCCGAGCAGAGCGGGTTCTTCCTGGGCAGCGGGGGCTGAGCGGTGGTCGGGCAGCAGCAGGGTGGCGGCCAGCACGATCGCGAGCATCGCGACGACCAGCCAGAACACGCCATGGAGGCCGGAGACCGGGCCACTGGAGATTTGCAGAATGAGGGTGACCAGGGCGATACCCACGGCCGCGCCGAGCTGGTTGAGGACGTAGAGCACCGAGCTGCCCTGCGCGACCATTGGGGCGGGCAGGGTGCGGTACAGCGAGCCCATGGTGGGCGCGCTGAAGCAGCCCATGCCCAGGCCGAGAGCCAGGGCCGCGAGGACCAGCGCCGTCTCGGGGGTGTGGGCTTCGACGAAGGTGAAGGCCAGTGCGCTGAGCAGGGCCAATATCGCGCCGCCGCAGGCCAGGCCACGTGTGCCGAGCCGGTCTGACAGCCGTCCGGCCAGCGGCATGGCGATGGCGCCGCCGAGTCCGGCGGGGGCGATCAGGAGCCCGGAGGGCAGCACACCGTGCCCACGGGCCTGCTGGTAGTACAGCGGGAGCACGAACAGGGCAGCGAAGTTGGCCAGGCCGCCCAGGCCCATGATGGCGACGCTGGCGGTGAAGCTGCGGCTGGTGAACAACCTCAAATCGATCAGGGGCGGGACGCGTCGGGCGCGTCGGGCCTGGAGCCAGTAGGCGATCAGCAGCACGATGCCCGCAGCCAGTGGAGTCAGCGCCTGCCAGGCGGTGAACGCGGCGTGCTCGGCCGTCTGTGACAGAGCCAGGACCAGCGCGGCGAAACCCGGAGCGAGCAGGGCCAGGCCGAGGACGTCGAGGCGCTGTCGGTGCGCCTGCGGATCGGCGGGGGGATCGGCCGGGATCATGCGCATCGCGAGGAGGTAGGCGAGGGCACCCAGCGGCACGCTGAGTAGGAACATCCAGCGCCAGGACAGGCCGTTCAGAACAGCGCCGCCGGCGATCGGTCCGAGGACGGGGCCCAGGGACAGCACGACTCCCATCAGGCCCATGACGCGTCCGGCGCGTTGTGGACCGGCGGCGCGGGCCAGCAGGATCAGCACGAGCGGGTCGAGGATCCCAGCGCCGACGCCCTGGAGGCTGCGGAAGGCGCTGAGGCTGCCGACGTTCCAGGCGGCCCCCGCCGCGAGCGCGCCTCCTGTGAACACCGTCAGCCCGATCAGCCACAGCCGTTTGCCGCCGAACCGGTCAACGGCCCAGGTGGTGAACGGGATAGTGGCGGTGACGGCGAGGAGGAACCCGGTGGAGGCCCACCCGGCCGTGCTCAGGGTGGTGTGGAAGGCGGCGGCCAGTGTGTCGGTGGCGACCGCGGCCATCGAGCTGTTGAGGATGCCCAGCAACCCGCCGAGCAGCACCACGCCGATCGTTGCCAATAACCGGCGGTCGAGACGGTCATCGATGATTGAACTCATGGGTACAAGCTATTGGCCCCATGCGGCCACATGCAACCAATGCGTTCAGGAACCTGGACCTATGAGTACAATCGAATCCATGACCATCACGCGAGGACAGGCCGATCGGCGGCAGGCGATCCTGGAGGGCGCGTTCACCGTGTTCGCTCGCCGTGGTTACGCCCAGGCATGCGTCAAGGAGGTCGCCGCCGAGGCGGGGGTGGCCAAGCCCACCGTCTACAACCACCTCAACGACAAGGCGACGCTGTTCCGGCAGTCCGTGCAGGCCGCAGCCCAAGTTGTGCTGGACGAGCGGCTTGCCGCGCTCGAACCGCTCAAAGAACCCGACGATCTACATGCCACCTTGGAGGACGTCGGTCACCGACTGCTGCAACTGCACACCGACGACCGCTCATGCGCGCTGCGGCGGCTGCTCTACGCGGAGATCACCCAGTTCCCCGACCTCATCGACATCGTCGTTGAGAACGGACCGCACCGCCTAACGCAGGCTCTCGCCGACCGGCTGGCGCGCCTCACTCTCGCCGGCCGCCTCCGCGCCAACGACCCTGACCAGGCGGCCGAACAACTCATCGCCCTGCTCACCGGTCCACTGGAGGCGCGCTCCCGGATGGGCACCCGTCAGATCGACGACGCTGAGCTGCATCAGCTCGCCCGCGCCGCCATCCGCACCTTCTTGGCGACCTTCGGCACCGCAGACGGGTAGAAATGGTCGCCCGGCGCCGAGCCTCACGCCGGGCGGGTGCTGTCACGTTGTTGAGGGAGTGAGTGCCTGATGGTGTGCCGGGTGTGGAGGGGGCGGGTTCCGGTTCCGTGCTCAGGCCGCGGCAGGCAGGCCGACGGCGCCGGTGATCTGCTCCCGGACGGCGAAGCGGGTGGTTGTCTCGGCGCGGTAGCCGGGGGCGGTCATCAGGTGGCGGCGGGGGCCGGAAGTGGGGTGGGATGCCGCTGAACGCGGCCGGGAACCGCTGGGCTCCGCCGACGCCGCGGAAGCCTTTCATGGCGCGTTCGCGCTGCCGGTTGGCTGATGGCTGTTCTCGGCCCGGTTGTTGAGGCCCTTGTGGGAGCGGTGCTCGACCGAGGGCATCACCTCGCGGTGGGCCGCGCGTAGGAGCGGAGTTTGTCGGTGACGATCACCCGCGGCACCGAGCAGGTCGTCTTCAGCAGGCGGCGGAAGAAACGCCGGGCTGCGGCTTTGTCCCGCCGGTTCTGGACCAGGATGTCGAGCACGGTGCCGTCGGCGTCGATGACCCGCCACAGGTACTTCCGCTCTCCGTCGATCTTGATGAAGACCTCGTCCAGGTACCACTTGTCACCCAGCTGCACACGCCGGCGGCGCAGCGCGTTGGCATAGGACTGCCCGGACTTCGCACACCAGCGGCGGACGGTCTCGTGGGACACGATGACACCGCGCTCGAGCATCAGCTCCTCGACCTCACGGAAGCTGAGCGGGAGGCGGATGGGGCTATCGAGCCGGTGTCAACGATGTGGCCGGGCGCCGGTGGCTGCGTGCGGGGTGGTGTCGGTGAGGGCTTGGTCGGGCCAGCGGCGGTGGTGGTCGATGACGTAGTGGTGGCGGTGCGCCCCCGGGTGAGGGCCGTGGGGCGCACGGACCTCGCCGACTGGCCTCGCCGTCCGGGCCGACCGCTACGGGGGCAGCTTTTGGACGCGATCGCGGTCGTCGATCGCTTCCTAGGGGACCAGCCGCGCCCGCGTGACGCCGTGATCGCGAAGGAGGAAATGACAGCTCTCCGAGACGACATGGGCTGCAGACGGCGCGGCGCATGAGCTGGTCGACGGCTCGGCGAGGTCCGCCTCGTACTGGTCGTGGTCCGTACGATGAGAGGTGATGGTCTGGAGGTACTGCCAGGTGCGGTCGTTGAACGGATGGGGGAGTGCTCGCGGTGGATCCACGGGATCCCGGCGAGCTCCTCGTCGGGGAGCCGGACCCAGATTTGGCGGACGTCGTGAGGGTTGATGTGGACTTCCTGTTTCCCTTTTCCCTCCCCGGGCTGCTACTTCGGAGTCCTGGCCCCGGTAGGGGCCCAGCAGATCATGGTCGTAGGTGTGGTGATGGATACGGATGCCGCGTTCGGTGATGGCCTGCCACCGCACCGGCAAGATCGGCTGCACGCCTTGGCGGCACACCATTGTGGGAAGCTCACGTCCACCGCGCCCGAAGGCTGTCCGGGATCGCCAAATACCTTCTGACGCAGGCGTGTTGGAATGCCTTTATGGTCACTTCCGCTGACGGAACCACGCGCCTGAGCCCGGACGAGTTCGCGCACCGCCTGCGTGCCGAGATCGAGCGGATGAGAGACGAGGCGACGCGCCAGAGGAAACTCGCCCACCGCCGGGCCGAGTTCTGGACCAAGACGGACATCGCCCTCGGTTTCCCCGCGGCCCTGCTCGCGGGCACGGCGGGAGCGGCAGGGCTGGCCTCGGCGGACGTGCGCGTTCCCGCCGCCCTCGCCGCTCTGGCCTCTGCCGGGTTCGCGGCGGGAGCGGGCTTCCTGCGCAGCGACACCAGGCGCCGCGCCAACAAACGCGCCCGGCACGCATGGGCCTCGGTCGAGGCCAGGGCCATGGTGGCGCTGACTCAGGAGCACGTGACCCACGAGGACCTTGGCGACCTGCTGGAATGCCGCCAGGCTGCGCTGGCGGCCTACGACGGCGAGGAGCCTCAGCCCGGGGCGTCGTGATCCGCAGCCCTCCGGCTGCCGCCCCGCGTTGAAGAGCTCGGAGTGGGCGACCTGGCAGGCGACACCACGCCAGGCAACGAGCCAGAATAGTCAGGACCGGGAGATGCCCGCCTGCCTGGCGACGGCATCGAAGGTGACCGGCTCTCCGGCCGCGTCGAGGGAACGTAGTGCCCGGATGTCCTTGGAGCGCGTGTACTCGCTGCGGCGGCGGGCGGCCTCGACGATGTGTTGGCTGTTGCCAGCTCGCATCAGCGGTGGTCTCCGGCTCTTCGGGGTCGGCTTCCAGCGGGGTGATGATCCCATCCAGGTTGCCCAGGACGTGCTGGTTCATCTTCACCACCCGTGCCTGGCCGCGGGCCTCGGCGGCGGAGACGATCTGCAGCAACTGCTGGCGCTGTTCGCGGTGCTGCGGCAGGAACTCGGGGGTGGTGATGAACAGCGGGCAGGCCAGGCAGGCGTTGGCGTGCGGACAGGTCTTCCGCACCGGCAGGCCGCATTGGCCATTGGGCAGGGCCTGGGTCACGCGGCCGAGCCGCTGCTTGGCCCAGGTGGCCTCGGCCGGCGGCCCGGCAGGGTCGAAGGTGACGTTCTCGCCCTTGATGTTGACCTTGTGGGCCCTTTCCCAGTGCGGGCGGACCGTGGTGTCGTGCAGCCGGGTGTAGTGCGCGGTCATCTCGCCTGAGGAGTGATCGAGCAGAACGCGTACGACTTCCTGCGGGACGTCCCGGTTGATCAGCCCGGTTCCAAAAGTGCGGCGCCATTGATGGGGCGTCAGGTGAACGGGGCCGGCCATGCTCGTCGCCTACCTGGCACTGTTCCAGCCAGATGGCGAGCCGGCCCCGGTAGGCGTGCGTGGTCAGCGGTCGGTTGCCGTCGGGGTTCATTCGCGGAGCCGAAAACAGCCATCAGCTGCCGTCGGGCCAGCGTTCCAGGACGTGGTGGACGGTCATTTCGCCCTCGACCTCTTCGAAGTGTTCATGCCTCGCCGGTCACCGGGCGAGATCAGGATGCAGCTCCGCAACGCCGAACGCGCCATCGGCGGGCACCTGTGATCCGCGGATTGCCCACCTCGGCGAACAGGCAGATCGCCGTCTTCGAACGAGGCCACGGCCTCCCCGCGGGTGAAGTCGCACTCTCGTTCCGCCGCCGGAATACGTCTGTCCGCCGGCCACGCGGAGACCTCGATCCTTTCTACGAGCGCGCGATTGCACAGACCTCCGCAACGGCGACTACCACGTCCGCGCTCTGCTGGAGATCACACTCCATGCTCTGAGGTCCAAGGCACGATGTGAGCTGAGCGCAGTGATCGGTGCCGTACACGAACGCGTACTTGACCGCACGCTCAACAATCCCTTCGTGCCCCCAGGAACTCCCCAGGTGAGTGCGTCGAATTGGCGTCTGAACCTCCAGCCGTTCTTCAATGCCGTGACCACCGTCGTCCGAACTTCGCCACGCACATTGAGGATCACCGCCGTGAACCACGTCATACGTGAGTACCGCCCTGCCGACGAGGTTTCCTGGCTGCGCTGCCGGGTGCTCTCGTTCTTGGACACCCCCTACTTCGATGACGTCCTGACAGCCAAGCCCGAGACACCCGCCCCGGGCTTCGCACTGGTCGCAACGGCCGGGCAGGAAACCGTCACCGGGATCATTGACGTCTCTGTCGACGACGAACTGGCGACCATCGACACCATCGCTGTCCACCCCGACTACCAGCGCCAGGGCCTTGGCCGTACTCTCCTCACCGAGGCACGCGCCCGTGTCAGCGCGCTGGGTGTGCCGACGTTGGATGCCTGGACGAGGGACGACCCCGCGACGCTGCGCTGGTATCGGGTGATGGGCTTCGCCGAGAGCCAGCACTACCTCCATGTCTACGCCAACTATTACGCTGACCCCAGCGAACCGGACCGGGCCATCAGCGAACGTCGGCCGGGGCTGAGGCCGATGGCTTCCTTCCTCCACGCCGGCCTGGAGGACGAACAGCTCATGCGCGAGCAGTTCGCCCGCGTGCACGTCTGTCGCCGCTTCGCGATGGGCGTTCTCTGACACGAGCGACATCATTTCTCGGATCTGGCGCGGTTCCGGTGCGGTGGTCGTGGTGGCCAGACCCGGATCCCGCCCCACTGGCGGCCTCTTCCGCATGCCCCGTGATCGGTACGGGGGCTGGACGGTAGAAGCACAGCTGTATACGGCGCACGAACATCGACGAAGCAGTCCGGCGGGGTGGCGGGCCCGGTAGCGACGTCGGACGATCCGTTCAGGCGATGACTGGATGCCCAGTGGCCTTGCCCGTGGCACCCCTGCGCATGGCGGTCATGTCCAGGTCCGCCAGACAGGGGAACCGGCGACAGTTGAATACGCGAGCTTCTCGGTGTGGGATCCCTGTGCAGTCGTCGAGGGCTGTGAAACGGCGCACTGTTGGAACTCCGTGAGGGCTGGGCGAGGCTCGTGGTGGCCCGGCAGCGAGTCTGTCGTGCCACCTCCCGCTCAGTGAGTGTCGGTGCGCTTTTCGAGGCGAGTGCCGTGGCGAAGGGTGATCGATATCAGGTCGCTGGGGGCGTTCAGCTCCAGGCGGTGCCAGCGGCCGCGGGGGACGATCACTGCGGTGCCTGCCTGCAACTGCACCATGTCCTCGGCGCCGCCGGGCGTGGTGGCACGGAAGTAGAGGCGGACGCCGCCGGTCAGGCAGCACACTGCCTCTTCGGCCTCCGGGTGCATCTCCCAGTGGTCGGCGTGGACGTCGGCGTCGGTCTCCACGTGGAAGGTCGCGATTTGCCAGGCGCCGGAGTCGCTGCTCGTCATCTGCCGGTCGGCGGCTCGGACATCGCCGTCGGGGCGGAACTGCAGCGCGGAGGCGAACAGGTCGATGGGGGTCGTCGTCATGATGGCGTGCCTTCCAGTCGGTTCTTTGTGGGGACGGCGGGTCGCGGGTCAGGCACGGTGGCCTGGCGTCGGGGCAACACCCCGATCGCCACGACTGCCGCGAGTACGAAGAGGCCGGCGGTGACGGCCAGACCCAGGGCATAGCCGTCGTTGAGGGCGGCGGCGTCGGTGGCTGTGCCGGTGCGGAGTGCGGCGATGGTGGCCAGGGCGGCCAGGCCGACACAGCCGCCGAGTTGGCGGGAGCTGTTGAAAAGGCCGGAGGCCATGCCGGCCTCGCGGGAGGCGACGCCGGTGGTCGCGGCGGCGGCGACCGGGGCCAGAACCAGTCCGACGCCGACGCCGGAGACGATGCAGGGACCGAGCACGTCGGTGAGGAAGCCGCCGCCGGGGCTGATGAAGGCCAGCCAGGCCAGGCCCACGGCGGCCAGCAGAGCGCCGGGCACCAGGGCGGCTCGGGGGGTGCGAGCCGCGGTGAGGCGGGTCGCGATGACGGTGCCCGCGACCAGGCTCACGGAGAACGGCAGGAACGCGGCGTCGGTCGCGGCGGCACTCATGCCCAGGACCTGCTGCATGTACAGGGACACGAAGTAGAACGCCGTGAACTGCCCAGCCGCGGCCAAGAACACCAGAACGTTGGCACCGGCCACCCAGCGACTGCGCAACAGGCCGAGGCGCAGCAGCGGTTCGGGGGCCCTGGATTCGGCGAAGGCAAAGGCGGCCAAGAGCGCGACCGCAGCGGCGAGGGTCGCCACGGTGGCCAGGGATCCCCATCCTCGGGCGTCGGTACGGACGACACCGAACACCAGCAGCCCGACTCCTCCAGTCGCCAGGACGGCGCCGGGCACGTCCAGCCTCTCGCGCCGATCGGGCCGTGCTCCGGCGGGCACGCCTGCCAGAACCAGCGCGAGAGCCGCCGCCACGATGGGCAGGTTGACCAGCATCACCCAGCGCCACCCCGCGTACTGAGTAAGCAGACCACCTGCCAGCACGCCCAGGGCTCCCCCTGCCGCGTTCACCGCGCTCCACACCCCGAGCGCCCGGACACGCCGAGGGCCCTCAGGGAAAGTGGTGGTGAGCATTCCCAGCGCGGCTGGGGCGGCCGCGGCAGCACCCAGCCCCTGACCGGCGCGGGCAGCGATCAGCTGCCAGGGCGCCTCGGCCAGCCCGCCCACCAGCGAGCACAACCCGAAGACGGCCAGGCCCCCCACGAACAGCCGACGATGACCGTACAGGTCACAAGCGCGGCCCCCCAGGAGCAGGAGTCCGCCGAAGATGAGCGCGTAGACGTGCACGATCCACGACAGATCGAGCGGCGCGAATCCCAACGCGATGCGGATTGTGGGCAGCGCGACATTGACCACCGACATGTCCAGGGCGAAGACGAACTGGGCGACAGCCGCCGCTGCCAGCACCACCCCGGGTCGCCCCCGTAAGTTTTTATACACGTAAAGAAACTAGCGTCAGGGGATCGCCGTTGTCGACACCTGAGGAAAGATGGGGGCATGCCGCAGCCGTCCGCACCGCGCAAATCCCCTGGCCGACCTTCCCGTATCTCCCGCGAGGAGGCCATCGGGACGGCCCGCCGGATCGTGACCGAGGAAGGCGTGGACCGGCTGACCATGCGGCGGCTGGCCACGAACCCGCTGACCGCGAGGACGGGCAGTACCGTCCACAGCGGGGCGTCGAGGGCGAGGATCAGGAACCTCGGTGCCCCGGCCGGCAGGAACCCGGTGAGAACCACCGTCCGCCGCAGCCGGTGTGCGACCACTGCGGCGATCAGACTCCCGCTTGCCGCTGCGGCCCCATGCCGCTGCCTGTCAGGCCGATGCGGTCGGCCCATTGCCGGGTTCCCTGGCCCAGACGGGTACGAGCACCGAGGTGAATGCCGCGTCGAGCAGGTTGGTGATGCCGACCATGACGATGACGGTGAGCAGCAGTGGCTCGCGGCGTAGGAGGGTGAAGCCCTCGCCGAACCGCCGCCAGTAGCCCGGTCCCGTCTCCCCGGTCTGCGAGGGGGCTTCCTCGGTGGCGTGCCCCGTGCCGCGAGGAAATGCGAGTTGGACGATCACTGATCCGAGGGCGAAGCGGCCCGCGTTGACGGCGAGTCCGGTCAGGGGGTCGAGCAGCGCCACCAGGGATCCGCCGGCCGCCAGGCCGACGGTGGCGGCGAGCCGCTCGGTCACGCCGGACAGACCGGTGGCCCGTTCCAGCGGCACCCGGCCGCGCTCGGCCGCCTCCGGAACCGTCACCTCCTTGGCCAGGTCGCCGGGCCCCCGGGCCGCGCCGATCAGCGCGGCCAGAACCAGCAGATGGGCCCAGTCGCCCATGTCGAAGGTGTTCCGCCATACGCGGGGCATCGTCTGAAGCCCGTTCAGGGTCTGCTGCGTGCGCAGGGTGTAGATGGCGGCGACGGACTGCTCGTAGGCCGGCGCGGCCTCGGGCTCCCGCCCGGTCGGCTCCGGATCGTTGAACCAGATCGTCCGGTGCACCGAACGCCACCAGCGCTCTCGCGCGTTACTGCGTTCGGTGTCCTCCCCGACGAAACCGGCCGCGCCGATCTGCCGGAGGTGGTAGCTGGCCGTACCGGAATTCACACCCGGCCGCTCCGCGAGGCAGGTGGTCGTCGACGGGCCGTACTTCCGCAGCAGCCCCACCACCTGCACGCGCACCTGATGAGCCAGGGCACGCAGCCCCTTGGCATCCAGAACAACCGAGTCATCCTCAGTGCTCGGGCCATGCGGCCTCTCCACAGCATCAGCTGATGCGGCATACCGTAGTCCGCAAAGAGTTCTTCGCAAAGGTCTCTTTGTGAAGAACTCTTTGCGGTTCAGGGGTGAGCGACCGCCATCGCTCGGGCCGCGCGGTTCCCAGACCCGACCCGCGCCTGGCGTGTGGTCCTCCACGACGTGCAGCCCGGCCGGGGACCCGCCAGGGCCCGTGTGGCCCGAGGTTGGCTATCAGCCGTTCGAGTACGGCGGTGCCGCGCGGCCCGGCCCCGACGACCGTCTCACTGATCGGACGACGCACGCTCACGCTCCGGAGTCCCAGACCTCCGCCAGGGACCGGACCAGATTCTCGCCGAGGACCTTGGCGGTGTCCTCGACACCGTGGACGCGGCCCGTCAGCGGCTCGGTGATGCGCGGCAGGTCGGCTGGGGTACCCACGCACTCAGGGCCGGATACGGTCGAAGTCCTCGCCCACGATGGGGATCTCCGGCTAGAGCCGGCGTACCCGCCGCGTGCCCTCGCGGTGCGCTCGTCGCCGACGTCGCCACCGGTCACCGTGTGAAGCACCGGCCGGCAGCACCGGGCGAACCACCCATACCGCCGTCCGGTGCTCAGCCGCGCTCCTGCCCCTCTGCGTCAGTCAGTGTTCTCAGGAGAGGTGGACGGGGCGCACATCGCGAAGTCGGCCGGTCCTTCGATGCCTCAATTCTGGTTTCTGGCTCCGAACAAGCCCCGTGGGCTGGTACTTGGCGCAAACTCAGCACCTCCGTCTTGGAACGGAATCGCTGGGACACAACCTGGACAATCGCGCAATCATTTCAGGATCGACTCGGCCTTAACGTCGTCGTTGTCAGCAGGAAGCACCGCAAACGACACCGTTGGAGATCATGATGCGCTCGCGTCTCGCCGCCCGTTCTACGCGTCTCGTCCTGGCCGCCGCCGCCGTGACAGCCCTCGCCGGCACCACCGCCTGCGGCACCGCAGACGCCACGGAGACCGGCGCCTCCGCGGTGCCCTCCGCTGCTTCCTCCTCCGCCGAGGGCGGCAAGAGCGAGGCTCCCTCCGACGGCAGGGCCACGGTCGGCAACAGCCTGTCCGCCAACAGTTCCACCAGCGGCGGCACCGGTGACAAGGGCGAGTCCAGCAACGGCGACAAGAGCGGCTACGGGCAGTCCTGCGGCACCGACGACCTGGACTTCACGGTCACCTGGGAAGCCCAGCCGATCAGCTACTACCTCGTCACCGCCAAGGCCAAGTCCGGCATCACCTGCTACCTGGACGTCAACACCCCGAGCGTCTCCTTCGGATCCCGCGCCGACGGCGTCGCCTCGCCCGTCGGGCAGGGCGGTGAAGACCCCATCAAGCTCTCCGGTTCCTCCGTCGCGTATGCCGGTATCAACGTCAAGACCACCGAGGGCGAAGGCGGCACGCAGTTCGAGTTCGTTACCATCGCCACCAGCGAGGACGACCCCAACCCCGCCGAGGTCGAGCTCCCCGACGCGCCCACCGTGGACAAGCCGATCGTCACCAACTGGTCCACCAAGCGCAACGAGGTCATCCCGCGCATCATCTGACGGTCCGGCGCATGACCGCGCAGCGGGAACGCGCACGCGGAAGGCCGTGTCACATCAGTTGCATCACGTGCTTGCCCCGCACCCCACCCGCCTCCAAGACGCGGTGGGCGGCGGTGATTTCCGACCGCGGATGAACCGCGTCCACGACGGGACGCAGGTTGCCTTGTTCCACGCGGTCAACTCGGCGAACAGGTTGTGCTTCGGATACGAGGTTCCTCGCGCTCGCGAGATCGGTGACATGCGCACCGAGGGCCCTGCCGAGCTGGACGGCGACGCTGCCGACGCCGCCGGACGCCCCACGCACGAGCGGGGGTTCCTCCGCCCGCAGACCGGCCTTGTCGCGCAGGGCGGTGAGCGAAGTGGTGCCGTCCGCGGGCAGTGAGACGGCCTCAGTCAGGGTGACGTTCCCGGGGCTGCGCGATCTGGCGCGGCCGGACCGAGACGTACTCGGCCACGCTGCGGCGCAGGTGAGACACGGGGCGGCCGCGTAGAGCGAAGCGGAACGGGTGATGGTGGTGAGGCGGAACACTCAGCGGGCGCTGGACAAGCGGGCGCGAAACGACGGTCCGGGAACTCCGATTTCCTCCTGGGCCACAAGGATCCACTCGGGGACCTGTTCGCCATGTGCGAGCAGAGCTGCCGATATCCGCGCGCAGGTTCCCCAGGCCGAGCAGTCGTGGAAGATCCAGCCCCAGCGCGCGGGACGCGTTGATCGCGCTGGCCGAGCCGGATATCGAGCCGTGCCAGATCTGCAATCCGCAGACGGGGCCGGCCGGCGGGTAGGGCCGTTCGGACCGCCCGGCGCGCTCCAGGGGCGCAGGGCTCGCAGGGTCGGTTCCGTGGAGTTCCCGATCAAGGTGGCACTGGCCCAGGCCATCCCGGTCCTGCCGGAGGGGCCGGGTTGGTGGTACGAGCCCAACGCTTCGCAGGCTCAGAGCCTGGCTGTGGTCGGCGTGGGCGTCCTGCGCGACGTCCCCGCCCACGGCCTGGTGATCGGAAACCCCGCCCGGCAGGTCGGCTGGGTATGCCGGTACGGCCGCACCCTGGACGCGGCACTGCGCTGCACCACCTGCCGGCGTACCTGCTGGCACGATGGGGACGGACTGGCCGAGAAGCAGGATCCGCATCTGGAGTGAGAATCACACCGGTTTGTCACTGTTCTGTGCCAGACCGGAGGATGTGTGTCGGTCCTCGCAGGGGGTGTGGATAGCGTCCCGCCCCATGAGCGCCACGCATATGCCTCCCGCCGAGTACTACGCCACCCTCCCCAAGATCATCAGTGGGGCAGGAGGGGTCATCCGCGACACCGCCGGCCGGTTCCTCCTGGTGAAGCCGTCCTACCGCGACTACTGGGAGGTCCCGGGCGGCGGGGTGGACCTGGGGGAGGACCCGAGGCAAGCGTTCCAGCGCGAGATCAAGGAGGAGCTGGGACTCAACCTCCCCCCAGGCAGGCTGCTGGTCGTCGACTGGGTACCCGAACAGCCCGACGGCCGCCCCCCGCTGTGCAACTTCATCTTCGACGGCGGCCTGACCACCAAGGAAAAGGCCCAGCAGCAGGTACACCTCGACACCGACGAACTGACCGAGTGGACGCTGGCAGCACCCGATGAGTGGGACACCCTCCTCCCACCGCACACGGCCCGCCGCCTTCACGCCTGCGCCCGAGCCTTGACCCACGACACCACCCTCTACCTGCACCACGGATTCGACCCCACCCGACACCACACCTGACGCCCGCCGGCCCTTCCGGCACCGGCGCCTGGCGTCCATCGGAAGGGACCCCTCTTCGTGAGCACACCAACGATCCCCGTCGCCGCGCCATGCCTGGACGCCGCCGACATCGCCACCGCGGTCCGCGTCCTCGAATCCGGCCGGCTCGTCCAGGGCCCCGAGGTCGCCGCTTTCGAGGACGAGTTCGCAGACCTGGTCGACGGCCGTCACTGCATCGCGGTCGGCTCGGGGACCTCGGCCCTCTGGCTGACCCTCCTCGCCCTGGGTATCGGGCCCGGCGACGAGGTGATCGTTCCCTCGTTCACCTTCGCCGCCACGGCAGCCGCCGTCCGCCTCAGCCGAACCGTGCGCTTGGCCGGGGTGCCGCAGCAGCCGCGGCAGACGGTGACGGTGCGCCGGGCCGCCCCGGATGAGAGGCGGCCTTCCTGGTACGGCGGCTCACCGCATGTCCTTCGCGGCGCGGGCCCAGGCGGCGTCGCGCAGCAGACGCAGCCCGTTGAGGCCGACGATGACGGTCGAACCCTCGTGGCCGAGCACACCGAGCGGCAGCGGCAGGTGGCCCACCAGGTCCCAGATGACCAGGCCGGAGATGAACACTCCGGCGATCACCAGGTTCTGGACCACCAGACGCCGGGCCGCCCGCGAGAGGGCGATCACGGTGGGGACGGTGGCGAGTTCGTCGCGGACGACGACGGCGTCAGCGGTCTCCAGAGCAAGGTCGGAGCCGACGCGGCCCATGGCGATGCTGGTGTGGGCGGCGGCCAATGCCGGGGCATCGTTGACGCCGTCGCCGATGAACAGTACCTTGCGCCCCCGGGCCTCCAGGCGCCGTACGGCTTCGACCTTGTCCTCGGGCAGGAGACCGGCATGGACCTCGTCGCCGGTGATGCCGACCTCGGCGGCCAGGCGGGTGGCGGCGCGCGGGTTGTCGCCCGTCACCAGTATCGGGGTGCTGCCGGTCAGCGTGGTCAGGGCGGCGACAGTCGCGGTGGCATCGGGACGCAGCCGGTCGGCGATGCCCAGCACTCCGACCGGGACGTCGTCGCGCAGGAGCAGGACGGCCGTGCGGCCTCCGTCCTCCAGGTCGGCCGCAACCGTGGCGGCGGGCGCCGCGTCGGTGCCGTCGTCGCCATCGAGGAGGCGGACCGGTGCGCCGACCACTACCGTGCGGCCGTCAACGGTGGCACTGACACCGACGCCGGGAGCAGAAGTGAAGTCCCGCATGTCGGCGTTGGCCAGGCCGCGGGTGCGGGCGGCGTCGACGACAGCACGGGCCAGGGGGTGTTCGCTGGGATGCTCGGCGGCGGCCGCCAGCGCCAGCAGGGTGTCCTCGGTCAGGCCGGAGCCAACCAAGGGGTGGATGTCGGTGACGCGGGGGGTGCCCTCGGTCAGGGTGCCGGTCTTGTCGAGTGCGACCGCGTCGACCTGCCCGAGCCGCTCCATCACCACGGCAGACTTCACCAGGACGCCGTGACGTCCTGCGTTCGCGATCGCCGACAGCAGAGGCGGCATCGTCGCCAGGACCACGGCGCACGGGGAGGCCACGATCATGAACGTCATCGCCCGCAGCAGTGAGCCGGTCAGGTCCGCGCCGAACGCGAGGGGGATCAGGAAGACGGCCAGGGTTGCGAAGACCATGCCCAGGCTGTAGCGCTGCTCGACCTTCTCGATGAACAGCTGGGTGGGCGCCTTGGTCCCGGAAGCCTCCTCGACCATGGCCACGATCCGGGCGATCACCGTGTCCGAGGCGTCCCGCTCGACCTTCACCCGCAGCGCGCCGGTGCCGTTGAGGGTGCCGGCGAAGACCTCGTCACCGGTCTCCTTCGTGACCGGCAGCGGCTCGCCGGTGATGGTGGCCTGGTCCACCTCGCTGGCTCCGGCAAGGACGCGGCCGTCCGCGCCGACCCGCTCACCGGGGCGGACCAGGATGGTGTCCCCGACCACCAGGTCCTCGGTGGGGACCGTCGCCTCGCTCCCGTCGTCGGCCAGGCGGGTGGCCGTGGTGGGTGCGAGGTCGAGCAGACCGCGCACCGCGTCCTGGGTGCGGGCGGTGGCCAGCGCCTCCAGCGCGCCGGAGGTGGCGAAGATGACGATCAGCAGCGCGCCGTCCATCACCTGCCCGATCGTGGCCGCGCCGATCGCGGCCACGATCATCAGCAGGTCCACATCCAGGGTCTTCTCCCGCAGCGCCGTCAGCCCCGCCCAGGCCGGCTCCCACCCACCGGTGACGTAGGCGGCGGCGTACAGCGGCCCCCACGCCCAGGCGGGTGCGCCGGTCAGCTGGAGCGGCAGCGCGATCAGGAACAGCACCAACGCCGCGGCGGCCCAGCGCGCCTCTGCCAGGGCGAACACCCGCGTACGGCGCTTCGGCGCCGTACGGGAATCGGCCGGAGCGGCCCGTCCGGGCCGCTGAAGCAGGTCAGAAGGCATGACAGAACAACCCTTCAGGGCGGAAGCGAGGCAACACATCCACCGTACAGGAACACATGAACAGGTCTTCATATGTGACCGGTAGGATGGGAGCCATGGGTCACGGAGCCGACAAGAACCACGCCACCCCCCGCGAGCGCCTGGACGCGGCGGGGGCCACCGACGTCGCCGCCACCCTCCAGGCCCTCGCGACCCCTTCGCGGCTGTACATCCTGGCCCGCCTCCAGGAAGGCCCTTGCGCGGTCGGCGACCTCGCCGAGGCCGTGGGCATGGAAGCCTCCGCCTGCTCCCACCAGCTCCGCTTGCTGCGCAATCTCGGGCTCGTCACCGGAGAACGCCGGGGCCGTTCCATCGTCTACGCCCTCTACGACAACCACGTCGCCGAACTCCTGGAACAGGCCCTCTTCCATGTCGAGCACCTGCGCCTGGGGCTGCGTGACGCGTCCACCGAGACGGGCAAGTCCCTGATCCAGTAGCAGGCCGGTGTCACCTGCTGCCCGATAGCTACCGCTGACCGCTTTCGAGCTGATGCGGAACGCGGGATGCCCGCAGTTCCTTGAGGTCGGGGATGTGGTTGTAGAGGGTGCCGACCGAGACGCCGAGCGGAGCCGCGTTGGTCTCGATGCTGTTCTCCGGGCCGGGCAGCATGTCGCGGGCGGTGCGCGGCAGCTTGTCGTTGACGACGTTGGGCCGGCCGCCGACGCGGCCGCAGGTCCGTGCGGCGGCCAGGCCCTCGTTCATGCCCTGCACGATGAGCTCCCGGACGAACTCCGTCAAGGCGGCGAGGATACGGAAGATCAGCCTGCCGCTCGGGGTGGTGGTGTCGAGCCGCTCATGCAGGGAGATGAAGCCGATCTCTCGCTTGCGCAGCTCGGCGACCATGTTCACCGGGTCCTGGGGGCTGCGGCCGACCCTGAGGAGCCGACCGCGGCCACCGTCCCGGGCCTGCTCGACACCGGGCTCCCGCCCCGCGCCGACAGCGGCACCGCCGTACTGGCCGACGACATCCGGTACAGCCTCCGCCTCACCAACGACGACGCCTGCACTTACTGACACACCTCATGGCAGAACCGCTGACATCCAGTGGCAGGCTCCGCTGACGTCCCGAGGCTCTGGCACGGCAAGCGTGCACCGATAACTGACCGTGGTGGCGATATAAGGCGTACAGGACCTGGCAGCGGTGGAAGTCCGGCTTCGCCCGGCCGTACATCTGGCGCTTGGTGTGTCCTGAACGTGAAGAGGAGTCGACGTAGGCCGAGTTCTTGATGCGAGGAGCTGGTCGGCCCCGAGCCGATGGCTGCAGTGGTGACCGTCGGCTCGGACCGCTGCTACGTAGTGGCGAATGTCGCCGACCACCCGATCCTGGAGGGAGCCGCACTGCTCCACCGGTTGTCGGGCGGCCTCGAGCACGGAATGTGCCGAGTATCCGCCGATGCCGGAATCCACATCGATCCGCTGCAGCGCCGGGTCGGCTGGTGGGTGCTCGGGGCGTCGGCCGAAGCATACGAGATGCCAGAGCGATGGCCCGACTGGACTGTGGAGTTCTGGCGGGACTCCTGGCAGGAGCACGTCCGGCCGGCCCCGGGCCAGTTCCAGCCTCCACCGGTCGACCGTGAGCGCGCCCTGGCAGAAATTCGGACGGCTGCCAGACGACGCCGGGAGGCCAGTCAAAATCAAGTGGCAGAAGCCTGAGACCAGTCAAGATCACTTGGCAAACGGTCGAGATCTATTGCCATGGGGCGCCAATCCACAGGATTCGACAATTGCTCGTGGGACACCACTGGCACGGTGATGTCCTGTAGCGCGGGCCTGCGCAGGTGCGGCGGCAGATGTCGTAGAGCACTTCGGCATGTGGGTCGCCTTGCCCCGGGAGATCACTCCGAGTGACTTCCCAGGCTCCCAGATGCCCTCAGGTGATCCGGGACCCGGCAAGGCTCGATGTCGTCGAATGTCTGATCCGTCTAGGGGATTGAGGGGGCGTTGTCCCAGGTGAGCACGCTGCAGTGGGGGAGCTGGGGGCCCTGGGAGGCGTACCCCGGAGCAGTCGCGCACCGTTGTTCTCCTGCCGCGGTGGCGGCCAGGAGCAGGGCGCCGGTCGGGCCGGCTTGGTTCGGGCGGCTGCTGTATCGGACGGCGGTGACGGGTCGGGCCGCGCGCAGCCCCCTGTGCAGGTGAGTAGTCGGCGCGCGGCCCGCTCGTGGCGGACCTCGGACTCTCTCGTATGGAGAGCCAGCAGGGATACGACCGGAAGGGATGGCCGGATGTGCTACTCACGGGTTCGGCCTGGCACTTCCGCCGATGGCGTCGAAAGCGGCCGTCCCGGGCCCGGCACGGTCGAAAGCCCTCTAGGACCAGAAGCGTAAGGGGAGCAAACAGGCTCGCGGGCTGGTCTTTTCGCAACTGGAAGGCAAACTAGGCCCATTGGGGCGGTGCGGGCGCAGTGCCGAACGTGCGGCAGGGCCGGTGGGCTCGCCGTCCGTCGCACCCGTGTACCGGTCTGGAGGGCCTTGATGTCTGTGGCCGAACTACTGGAAGCGGCGATCGCCGACATACGGCGACAGGGCTACGATCCGGCGGTCCTGGCGGACGAGAGCTGTGTCCGGACGTTCGCCGACCTCCTGCAGACCGGATCCCGGAACTGGGATCTGGTCGCCGACGCGGTCGCCGGCACTCCGCCCGATGTCGAGCTGGCCGGGCGGATCCTGCGGACGAAGCTGACGTTCGAGGACAACCGCAATCCGCACATCACCTCCTTCGAGCAGGACGTACGGATCGCCAGGGATTCCCGGGCACAGGGACACCAGCTCGGGAGCGACGCGTTTCTGCTGGCGGTCGGTCCGGTGCGGCCGGCCTTGTACCGGGCCCAGATGTCTGCCGTCAACGCTGTGGACAGCGCGCTGCCCGACGCCTCCGAGCTGGCGGGCTTGCCCGGCCGGGCCAATGAGCTACGGGGCCGGGCCCGCACCCGCTGGGGCGGGGCGCGGCTGGAGCAGCGGACAGCGGAACTCGACAGCCGGGCCGCCGCGCTGACGGCGGGCCGGGAGGAGCGGGCCGGGCAGGCACAGCAGCAGGTCGCCCGGTTCGTCGCGGATGTGGCCGCGACTGTGGTGCTGTTCAACGACACATTCGGGATCTACCGCCGACAGCCCTGAGCTCGTTCGTTACGGTCGCCCGGGCTTTCGTAAGGCGTACTGTCGGCACCTCGCCATCCGCCACGCCGCCGGGAAGAACATCAGGCGACCCGAGACCGTCACCCCGTGATCGGGTGGGACCAAAGAGGACAAGCTCGGCCCTCGCACTGCTCCATGTGGCGGGCGACAGCTTCCGCGTCCCGGGCGATGATCTTCTGCTGGAGATTGCTGATCTCGGCGGGGTGTGCTCCCGTTCCCGGACAACGGTGCGGCCGATCGTGCCGTCCGGTCCGGCTGAGGTGGCGATCCGCGGCCCGGCGGTGTCGGGGCGAGCCAGTGGCTCTGTACATATCGATGGGTTCTGGCTCAACTTCGGGCTGAGTGACGCTCCGTTACAGCTGGACATCGAAGAGAGCGATGGAAGGGGGCGGCGGGGCAAGCACCGCGCGAAGGGCGTGAGTACGGCTCGCCACTGCTTCCAGCCCTCCGGGCCGACCCAGTCCGAGGCTGGGCCCATCCTCGTCGTCGGCGATGCGGGCGAGGGCATCATCGGCGAGTGCGCGAAGGTCGGAAGGGAACAGGGCATAGGTGTTTCCGGGCCGTAGGGCGTTTCGACGGCGTCGCCTTCCGGTCCTGGCCGCGACGGGGTTCGGTGCCCGCGTGCAGCCACTCTGTCCTCCGTCCGCGTGGACCGGACTCACGTGCCCGGCAGCCCCGGAAGCGGCACCGGCCCGCCAGGTGGGAGACCGCCAGGTTTCGGCCGAAACCCGCTGTGGCGCTTGTCCATGAGGGAGTCGGCAGAGAACGGTTGTACTCGACCGGCCGGTGATTGCGTCCCACTCCTTGGCGCGGGCGGCAGCCTGGAGAACGCCCTGGTAGCCGGATGACGCCCCTCGACCGCGTCGGGCCGGTGACACAGGAGGACATTGCTGCCACCCTGAGCGTATGAGTACGGGGAAGGCCCAGCTTCTGAGTACGGACGTTGCTCCACGGCTCCAGGAAGGCGACGCCACCTCCCTGGCCCAACTACCCACGCCCTTAACCCCCGTGGTCTGGTCTCACCGATCGTAGATTCTCAGGGAGGCACGATGACCGGCCGAGTGATCTACGCGTCGTTCGAGTTCCAGTTCCCGCTGGGCGGCATTCGCGTGCTGAACCAACAGGTCTCGCTGCTGCGGGCCGTCGGCGTCGAGGCGTTCCGCTGGACGCCCACGCCGGGATTCCGCTACACGTGGTTCGACGACGACGTGCCGACGCTGTCCGGCATGACCTTGGACCTCGGGCCCGAGGACGTGCTCGTGCTGCACGAGGTCAGCGTGGTCCCCGACCACGACCCGGCACCCGGCGGCCACAAGGTCATCTACTCGCAGGGGCACTACGTCAACTTCCTGACCTGCCCCGACCCCGGCCCGTATCCGGGCTGGTCGGTCCGGCCGGCTCTGTGGACGATCTCGAAGGCGGGCGTCGACATGTTCCGCCGCGCCCTGCCTGAGTTCGAACCGCACCTGGTGCCGAACGTCATTGACACCGATTTGTTCCGACCGGCATCGACCGAGCGGGTTCGGCGCATCGCGTGGATGTCCCGCAAACGCCCGATCGAAAGCACGCTGCTCCGCCGTCTGTTCCACGCCGACCCGCGGTCCAAGGGCGTCGACCTGCACGACATCCACGCGGTTCCCCACGAGGAGGTCGCTCGCGTCCTGTCCGACACGTCGGTGTTCATCGCGTTGGGAGCGCCCGAGGGCGAAGGCTTCGGATTGCCGCCGGCCGAGGCGATGGCCAGCGGCTGTCTGGTGACCGGTTACGCCGGTGGCGGCGGAGCGGAACTGTTCGACTCGCCGTCTGCGTGGCGGATTCCGGAGCTCGAAACGGATCGGTTGGCGGACAAGGCCCTTGAGCTGCTCGACCTGCCCGGCCAGGACGAGGTGCGGCAGGCGGGCCGTCAGTGGGTCGCCGACCGGTACACCACCCAGGCCGCCGTCGAGGCACAGATCGAGGGCATCCGCAAAGCGCGTGCCCTCCCCGGCGGTGCGGCGCTGGCCACCCATCCGGCTGCCTGGATGGAGGAGTTGGTGAGGCGCTTCCCGGTGCCGCCGGAGACGTACGCCCGGGTGGAACCACCGGCCGCTTCCTAATGCTCCGGAGAGACACTACTTGACCGTTCCGACGGGGCCATCCGAGAGTGGCCCAACGGTCTACGCACATGTTTGAACGCCACCCGAGAAGCCTTGGTGGCGTGGATGTCGTCGTCGACAGGGGAGCGGTGATGCAGGCGCCGGAACCGTCCGCTCGTCCGCGCCGCCTGCCGTCGTTGACCGGTATGCGGTTCATCGCGGCGTTCGCCGTGCTGGTATCCCATCTGGCCGGTCAGATCGTCGGATCGATACACCCCGGTCTGCCGTACCTGATCACGACCCTCGGACCGGTCGGGGTGGCGTTCTTCTTCGTGCTCAGCGGCTTCATCCTCACCTGGGTCGCCGACCCGAACGACACCGCCGGACTGTTCTGGCGCCGACGCCTGGTGAAGATCTTTCCGAATCACCTGGTGACCTTCGCGGCCACCGTGGCGCTGATGGCCGCCGCGGGCGTGCGGATCACGGCGATCAACACGATTCCGCCGCTGCTGCTGATCGAGCCCTGGATCCCCGACTTCGACGCCCTCGGCGGGCTGACCGGAATCAACGTGCCGAGTTGGACCCTCGGCTGCGAGTTGGTCTTCTATCTCGCGTTCCCCTGGCTCATCCGCCTCATCGGGCGCATCCGGCCACCGAGGTTGTGGTCGTGGGCGGCGGGCGTCGCTCTCGCGATCATCGCTGTCCCGTTCGCCGCCCAGGCGCTACCGACGCGGCCGGCCACCTCATGGGACCCGGCGATCGCCGAGTTGCAGTCCTGGTTCGCCTACAGCCTGCCCTTCACCAGGATTCTCGAATTCGTCCTCGGCATCCTGATGGCGCGCATCGTGATCTCGGGGAGGTGGATCCGCCTGGGCATGACGCCGGCGTTCCTCCTCACGATCGCCTGCGTGGTGGTCCAGTCCCACCTGCCCGGCGTGTTCCGACTCTGCGCCGGACCGACCGCGTCCGCACTCGCCCTGCTGATCGCGGCGGGCGCCGCCGCCGACGTACGCACCGCGCGCACGCCCTTCAGCGGTCGGACCATGGTGTGGCTCGGCGAGATCTCGTTCGCCCTCTACCTCGTGCACTACCTCGTCATCCAGTACGGCCCGATCGACGGCGTGCACGCCACGGGCGAAGTGGTGACCGCCACCCCGTCGACGAGGTCGGTGCACATCCTGCTCACCGCCGCAATCAGCCTCGCCCTCGCGGCGGCCCTCTACACGCTGGTCGAACGTCCGGCGGTCCGACGCTTCAGTCGGCCGCGCGGCCGTCGCGCCGGACCCGTCTCGGTCCACGAGGAGAGCCGGCCCCGTACGCGTCGGCGCGATGAGCCCTCCCTCCGTCATCCTGGAGCCGTCACCCATGACGAAACCCCGCCCTGACCCGGCATCCGAAGTCCCCGAATTCCCGGTCACCCGGCCGGATTCCCGCACCTTCGACCCCGACGAGACCTACGCCCGGCTGCGCGCCCACTCGCCCGTGTCCCCGGTGCGCTGCCCGGCCGGGATGGACGCATGGCTGGTCAGCCGCTACGAGGACATCCGGAGTGTGCTCACGGATCCCCGGCTGAGCTCCCGCGGCGCGGGATCGATGCACATGCTGCCCTCCTACGACGGGCGCGACCCGTCCCCGGGCTCGATGATCCAGCTGGACGGCGAAGAGCACGCACGGCTGCGACGGCTCCTGATCGGCGAGTTCACCATGCGACGGATGGAGGCGCTGCGACCGTCCGTCCAGCGGATCACCGACCGGCACATCGACGCGATGCTCGCCGGGTCGAGCGCCGACCTGGTACGGGACTTCGCGCTGCCTATCCCGTCGCTGGTGATCTGCGAGCTGCTCGGCGTGCCCTACGACGACCACGGGGCCTTCCAGCGCGACAGCGAGGTGCTGATCGGCTTCGACGCCGACGAGGCCACCCGCGACGCGGCCACCCGGCGGCTGGAGGGCTACCTCGGCGAACTGATCACCCGACGCCTGGCCGAGCCGCAGGACGACCTGCTGAGCCGGCTGATCGTCCGCGGCAAGGCGACCGACCGGCCGCTGACCGTACCGGAGCTGGCCACGCTCGGCGTACTGCTCCTGGTCGCCGGGCACGAGTCGACCGCCAACATGATCGCGCTCAGCGCCCTCGTACTGATGGCGGACCAGGAACGGACGGCCGCGCTACGCGCCGCCCCGGACACCATCGGCACCTCCGTGGAGGAACTGCTGCGCTACCTGTCCGTGATCCAGTTCGGGCTGCTGCGGTACGCCACCGAAGACGTCACCGTCGGCGCCACCGCGGTGGCGGCGGGAAGCTGGCTGGTCGCCGCGATCCCGTCCGGCAACCGGGACGAGGCCGTGTTCACGGCCCCCGACACCATCGACCTGCGCCGACCGCCCCGCACGCACCTGGCGTTCGGTTTCGGTCCGCACCAGTGCATCGGCCAGCAACTGGCCCGGATCGAGCTGCAGGTCGCGCTGACCACCCTGCTGCGCCGCGTGCCGGGGCTACGGCTGGCCGAGCCGTTGGCGGAGTCCGCCTTCAAGCACAACGACATCGTGTTCGGCCTGCGGAGCCTGCCGGTCGTCTGGTGACGTCCGGGGCTCCGAGGGCCTTGCGGCGCCCGCCGGCGGCCGCGGCCACCGGGGGCCTCGTCCTCCCGCGTTCCCCTCTGGCCGGATCCAGCCCCTCCGCCCTCCGTCCGCGTGGACCGGCACTCACGTGCCCGGCAGCCCCGGGAGCGGCACCGGCCCCCCAGGTGGGAGACCATCAGGTTCCGGCCGAAGCCTCCGGCACCGTTTGTCCATCAGGGAGTCGGCAGAGAACAGTTGTACACGACCGGCCGATGATTCCGTTCAACTCCCCTGTGAACGAGAGGACATCGTCATGACCGACGTGTACGAGCCCCCGATGCTGATCGAACTCGGTGACTTCGGGGACCTCACCCGGGGCTTCGACATCGGCAACCAGTCCGACGCCCACGGCTACTACCTCGCCCCCTGAGGAACCGGGCCAATGAGCGGTCACCGGCGGACCTGGTTCGTGGGCCTTCCGGACACCGAAGCCGGGTCCGCGACGGCCGCGGTGTGGGGCACGGCCGAGTGCCGTGCCCCACACCGCCCCAGCGGGCGTCCCTGGATCCTCGGCGACTGGCCGGCCGACGAGTCGGTCACCGTCCAGGCCGGGCCGGTCACGCCGGCCGTGCTCGGCACCTCCGACGCCGCCTGCGTGGCGGCCAGCGACTGCATTCCCGCTGTCCGAAGGGTCAGGACCGCGAACCGCGAGATCTTGGCCCTGGCCGCCCTGGCCGCCCTGCCGCCAGGCCACCTCGGCAAAGCGGCCGGGGCAGCGGCATCGACATCGGCAGCGTGAAGAGAAAGAGACCGCGGCGCCGTTCGGTACCGGGCCGGCGTCGGTGGACCCAGTCCTGCGTAATCCGGCTGCCGGGGCTCGCGATGTCCAGCTCGTGGGCGCGACTTCTTTCCCGTTCGGAGCCAGCACATAGGACAGGCCCCGCTCCTCCAGGCCATGGCGGAAGGGAGCGCTGACGCCGTAACCCGCGTCGGCGACCACCACCGGGGCTCTCGGGCCCCACTCGGTCACGTTGTCCAGCGGCCCGAGCGCGAGCCGCCATTTCTCCTGATGGACGGTGCCGTCCCGGATACCGGCCCGGCGGCAACGGCCCGGCTCGTCCGTCCATTCTCGGGGCAGATACAACTGCCGGTCCAGGACCGGACGCAGCATCGGTCGCGGCGTGGACACTGACCGCGACCTGGCAGTTCGTCCGTTTCCCAAGGGCTCCGCAGCACTGACGGGCCACACCGGCCGAGCTCCGTCCACACTTGGGAAACGACACATCGTCGATCACCCACACCTGTGTCGTGATCGCCTCGGACAGCCGTCGGGCGATCCGCCGCCGCACCGGCAACGGATCCCACGGCGACTGATTCACGAACTGCTGCAGGGCCTGCACGTTCCCGTCCGGCAGTCGCCCAGCCATCGGCTGGACCGGCTTACGCCGACCGTCCAGCATCAGGCCCCGCAGACAATATGCACTCCCCGTCGCTGATCCCGCCGCGGCAGCGACCCGAACACATCACCCACGAACTCCGCCAACTCACCCCGGAGCCGCTCGACATCCCCCAGCTTCACACCCTGAAGATGCCCACCGCCAGGCAAGATCACCCAAGGTAACGAAGCACTACTAGTCGAAAACTCATCTACCACCAGTTGTCGTAGGTGCCGTTGGGCTTGGCACGGTATGGGTAGCGGCCGAGTTTCCGGCCGCGCCGCACTCGGCGCCCGCACAGCAGCACCACGGCGAAGATGGTCAAGAAGAGCAGTGCGACCCCGCTGCCGCCGAGTATCAGTGCTGTCTCCATCGGCTGAGTGTATGAGACAACAGGGACAGAGGGCAGCCGAGATACAGCCCGACGGGGCAGCCAGCCCCCAAGTGGTGCCAGAACTCGGGGGCTGGCGTGGGACGGGGGCTGGGGTGCTCGGGGAAGCACCCCAGCCCCGCCGCCCGCGATGTCCAGGGTGAAACCGCTCAGTGGCGTCACCGTACTCGTACGATCTCGCGGTGAAGATCTGGTCGGAGCACCCTGCTGAGACCGACGTCGAAGCGGTCGTTCACGGCTACTTCAGCCTGGTTCGGGCCGGGAGGATCCCTGAGGCCGAACAGCTCATCGATGACCACCCGGTCCGACATGTGCTCAAGTCGCTGTGGACCGGTTCCGTCGAAGCGAGTGCAGATGAGGGCGAGGCGAGCGGCAGCCCTGCTGCCGACGAGTGGGAGCAGGACCTGTCCTGGCTCGGCGAAATCAATCTCGCGGACTTCCACTGGGGCCACACCGGCAGCAATTTCTACGTCGAGATCACCTACCGCGCGCAGGTAATCGAGTGGCATTGGGCTTCCGGGTCAGGCCCACCGACGCCGGCCGGGTCCTCACGGGACCGGCCACGTACTGGTAGGGCACGCGAAAGAGCAGCACGATCCGCGTGTCAGCGCAATCCTCCCGCTGGCGGACCATCACATGCTGTCGATCAAGGACCCGACCAGCCCGAGCACCCCGCTCCCGTCCCACTCCAGCCCCGTGACCTGCAATTTCAGGTTGGAGAAGGCTGAGTGCCGCATCCCAAGATCGTCTGAGGCAGGGGTACGAGCTGTCGTACACGGCGAACCAGCACTTCTCCATCGTGCTGCTGAACGAGGCGATCGCCGACCTGGTCAACGCGCACGCCCGCCTCGACATCTCGCAGGCGTGGGGCGATGGCACCGCCGTGGCCGCCGACGGCACCCACATGGACACCTACCTCGACAACCTGCTGTCCGAGACGAGCGTCCGGTACGGAAAGCCGGGTGGCGTCGCCCGCCACCACATCTCCGACACCTACATCGCGCTGTTCACGCACTTCATCCCGTGCGGGGTGTGGGAAGCCGTCTGCATCATCGAGGGCCTGCTGAAGAACTCCTCCGAGGCGAAGCCGACCACGGTGCACGCGGACGCCCAAGGCCAGTCCCAGCCGGTGTTCACGCTCGCGCAGCTGTTGGGCTTCGATCTCATGCCCAGACTCATGAACTGGGAGGAACTGACCTTCTGCCGGCCCAGCAAGACCACCGAGTACGCGCACATCGACGCACTGTTCGGCGAGCCGGGCAAGAACGTCATCGACTTCGACCTGATCGAGTCCCGGTTCCGGCACCTGATGAAGGTCGCGGTCTCCGTACGGTAGGGAGCAATCTCCTCGTCCACGCCGCTCAAGCGGCTGCGCTCGGGCTCCAGGAAGAACGCCACCTAAGCCGCCCTCCGAGAGGTTGGCCGCGTGATCCGCACCGTGCAGCTGCTGCGCTACCTCTCCGATCCGGCGCTTCGCCGACGGGTGACCGCGGCGACGGACAGGACGGAGTCGTTCAACGCGCTCTCCCAGTGGACCGGCCTCGGCAACCGTGGCGTCATCGCCGACAACGACCCCATCGAGCAGGAGAAGGCGATGAAGTTCAACGCGCTGCTCACGAACGCGGTGATCTTCCACAATGTCCTGGACATCGCGGAGATCGTGCGGCAACTACTGGAAGAAAGACGGGAGATCGACCCCGAGGACCTGGCCCACATCTCGCCCTACCTGACCGAGCACATCAACCGGTTCGGCGAGTACAGCACGCACGAACTCGGCATCCAGCCCGATGCGTACGACCCGGAGCTGGGCGTCGACTTCACCCAGCTCCGAGACCAGGACCGACCGCCGCCGGTCTCGGCCAAGCCGCCTGAGCCGGCCTCGGGCGGATCGGCATCATGAAGGTCATGGACGAGACCGGTGCGGGCTGACGGCCCTGTTCTGGTCGAACGGCAACCCGCACGGCACCTTCCGCCTCGACAGCAAGCGCATCGGCCTCATTGTCTCCAGCTTCTGACACGGAGATGCGACAGCAGCCGGTGGTCGCAGCCCGAGGCTGGCGGGCTCCGACCACCGGCAAGCCCTGACTGACCGATGAATCAGCGCCCCGGGCCATGAGACACGGACAGCGCCTCTTCCAGCAGCAGACGAAGCCGAGCCGACGGCTGAGTCCCCGAGGTAGGGGGGCCGCCATCAATGACTACCGAAGGGACGCTGGTGACGCGCAGTGCCGCGGCACGGCGCTCATCCGCCTTCACGCTCAGGGCGTGGGCCTCACCACCCAGTACGTCCCGAACATCGACCGTACGCAATCCGGCCTTCACGCCCAGTTGTTCCAAGACCTGCGGATCGGCGATGTTCTGGCCCTCAGTGTGGTAGGCGTGCAGCAGACTTTCCATTACTGCGCCGGCCAGATCGTGCTCGGCGGCCAAGTGGATCAGACGGTGTGCGTCGAACGAACTCACCGGACGCGCAGCATGCAGGGTGAGCTCCAGTCCCTCGAGTCTGCCTTCCGTCTGGATTTGGGCGATCCGCTCCGGCGCTTTCTCTCCTCACCACGTCGACATCGCCTCGGCCGCCGTCGGGCCGAGGATTCGCCCTGCACCCGGATCAAGTTCATGACTTCGCCATACGATCTGCACTCGGCCTGCTTCGGTGACCTGGCTCGCGGCCGCTTCGATGCGCCTCTTCCCTATGTAGCACCACGGACAGAGCGCATCCCCGAAAACCTCGACCCTCACGGACTTCCTCCCTCTCGTCGGCGGTCGCTGAGTGAGTCTCTCGCCCGGAGGCGACGCGATCCGGAGCTGCGACCGGAACTAGTCACGCGTCCGCGGTCCCACTTCACGCACGACCGTGTAGGTGGGGACTCCGCCCATGCGGGGTTCGGCTTTGCCGACGAGCCCTTCCAGCGCTTTCTCGATGGCCGCCATCCGGCCCTCGGTGTCGGAGCTCTCGACGAAATTGCGGTAGTCAGCCTCGCTCGCCCAGTGCACGATGTTGTAGACGCGGGTGCCGTCCGTGCTCACATGGAATCGGGCCGAGCAATAGCCAGGGTAGAAGCTCACCCACTGATCCTGGATCTCGGCGAAGACCTTCACCAGCGCGGCCTGAGTCTCACGGCAGTCGATGGTGTAGTCGATGATCGAGTAGAAACCGCGGTCAGCATTTATGCTGTTCTCCTTGCTGTCGGCGCATCGGTCGGGACGCCCCTTGGGCGGAAGTCTGAAACCTCAACATGGCTTGAGGCCAAGAGCGATCCACGTCTGGACCGCTCCGGACGCTCGGTTTCCTCCCTGCGGGGCAGGCCGCTGGCGGGGTTTACTGGGCTGCTGTCGCGGCGGGGATGTCGACGCGGGCGGCCCTGCGGGCCGGCCAGAACGAGGCGAGCAGCGAGCCAGCCAGGGCGATCAGGACGGTGAGGGCGAGGCGGCCCCAGGGCAGGACCAACTCGTAGCCCGCCACGTTCGCTTGGAGGGTGCGTCCCAGTGCCCAGCCGAGGAAGACGCCCATGAGTGTGCCGAGGGTCGCGCCGAGCGCGCCGAGGAGCAGGGCTTCCAGGCGGATCATCCGGGTCACTCCGGCGCGGTCCAGACCGAGGGCGCGCAGCGTGCCGAGCTCCTTGCGGCGTTCGAGGACGGACATGGCGAGGGTGTTGGCGATGCCCAGTGCGGCGATCACCAGGGCCATGCTCAACAGGGCGTAGAAGACGTTGAGCTGGTCGCCGATGCCACGGCTGTCCTGGGCGCGGATGTCTGCCTGGTCGAGGACGCTCAGCGTGGGGTTGTCGCCGAGGGTGTGGGTGACGCCTGCGAGCGCGGCCCGGCTGGGTCCGCCGTCCGTGGCGACGAGGATCCCGGCGGTGCTCGGGGTGGAGTCGTAGCGGGCTATGAGGGAGTCGGGTGCGGTGATGCTGGGCATCAGGTCGCTCTGCTCGTCCGCCTGGTAGATGGCGCCGATGGTGAGGCTGCCGCGCTGGCCGTTCCGCCTCTCCAGGGGCAGGGTCTGCCCGACGTGCCAGCCCGTCTGCTCGGCCTTGAAGTCGGCCACGGCGATCTGGCCCTGGACAAGGCTGTCGAGGGAGCCTTCGATCACGTCGTACCGCAGCAGTTTGCCGATGGTGGCGGGGTCGACGCCGGTCAGGACGGACTCGCTGCCGCCCAGGCGGTATCCGGTGGACTGGTCGAGCGGGCTGTACGTTGCGCTGGCCAGCTTCTTCAGGGGCGCGGCGGTGGTGGGGGTCATCCGTCGGCCGCCCACGGACCTCACCACGTAGTCGGCGCTGAGGGCGTGGGTGGTCGCGCGGTCGAGGTACTGGGTGGCCGAGGCCCCCAGGACGGACAGGCCCGAGGCGAGGGTGAAGGCGATGGCGAGCGCGGCAGCGGTGGCGCCGGTGCGGCGCGGGTCGCGCATGGTGTTACGGACGGCGAGGTCGCCGTGCACCGGGGCCAGGCGGGTCAGCAGCGGCCGGAACAGGGTGACGACCGGCCGGGACAGCAGCGGGATGAGGCCGATCGTCCCGGTCAGCGCGATGGCCGCGCCGAGGCCGATGACGGTCCGGGCGTCCTTCCCAGTCGTGAGGGCTCCGTACACGACGGCGGCGGTGCCGGTGAGCACCAGTGCGGCGCCGAGGCCGGTACGCAGGGAGCCGGGGCGTGCGGGGGCCGTGCACTCGGCGGCGCTGAGCGCGGCGACGGGCGGGATGGCCACGGCCCGGCGGATCGGGAGCCATGCGGCGACGATGGGCAGGAGGGTGCCGACCAGCATGGAGATGATCACGGTGGTCGGGGTGAGGACGAGCGGCGCGGCCGGGGTGTCGGCGAAGAGCGTCTGGAGCAGGGCGGCGACCCCGGTGCCGACGGTGAGGCCGGCCACGGAGGCGATCGCGCCGACGAGGAGGGACTCGGTGAGCAGGATGCGCCGCACCTGCTCGCGTGTGGCTCCGACGGCCCGCATCAGGGCCAGCTCCCTGGTGCGCCGGGCGACCAGCATGGTGAAGGTGTTGGAGATGAGGAAGGTGGCGACGAACAGGGCGACCGCGGCGAAACCGACCAGAATCTGGCTCATGGTGTCGGTGCCGCTGGTGGCGAGGTTCGCCTTGATCCGGGCGAGCCGGGCCCCGGTGACCGCGCTGGTGCCCTTGGGCAGCACCGATTCGACGCGGCTGAGGAGCTGCGTCACGTCAGTGCCGGGTGTGGCCGTGAGTTCGACGTTCTTGTAGCGGCCAGGTTCGAGGAAGAACTTCTGGGCGGTGGCGCCGGCGAACAGCGTCAGGCTGCCCCCGGCGGGGAGCTTGGTCCCGTCGGTGCGGAAGATACCGCTGAGGGTGTAGGAGGAGGCGCCCTTGTTCGTGCCGACGCGCACGGTGTCACCGACGCGGTAGCCGCCCTTGGCGGCGGTGGCCTCGTCGAGGGCGATCGTGTCCTTGCCGGTCGGGCCGGAACCCTCGGTGAAGCGGTACGCGGGGTCCTTGCCGTCCGCCGCCGGGGCGAAGTTGCCGCCCTGGGCGTCCTTGCCGTTGCCGAGGGGCTTGCCGTCGCGGTCGGCGACGGCGGCGAAGCCGTCGACCCGGCCCGCGGCGGCGGCGACGCCGGGGAGCTTGGCCAGAGCGGTCGCGGTGCGGGCGTCGAGGTCGCCCGGTCGGCCGCGGCTTGCGGGGCCGGCATCGGCGGAGACGTTGACGGCGATGCGCTCGTAGCCGTCGGTCGCCTTGGCGGTGGTGGCCTGGTTCAGGCTGTCGCCGTAGACGAGGCTGCCGGTGATGAAGGTGACGCCGAGCATGACCGCGAATGCGGTCATCAGTAGGCGGGCCTTGTGCGCGAACACGTTGCGTAGGGCGGTACGGAGCATGGGTGCGGATCCTGGGAGGCCGGCTCGACGGAGGCCGAGCGGATGGGCTGGCTGGTGCGGTGCCGGTGTACGAGCTGGTCGTCAGCTGGTGCGCGAACGGGTGTCGAAGTCCTTCATCCGGTCCAGGACCCGGTCCGGGGTGGGCTGTGCCATCTCGTCGACCAGGCGGCCGTCGCGTACGAGCTGGTCGTCAGCTGGTGCGCGAACGGGTGTCGAAGTCCTTCATCCGGTCCAGGACCCGGTCCGGGGTGGGCTGTGCCATCTCGTCGACCAGGCGGCCGTCGGCGAGGAAGACCACGCGGTCCGCGTAGCCGGCGGCGACCGGGTCGTGGGTGACCATGACCACGGTCTGGCCCAGTTCGCGCACCGAGTCGCGCAGGAAGCCGAGGACCTCGGCGCCGGAGCGGGAGTCGAGGTTTCCGGTGGGCTCGTCGCCGAAGATGATCGCGGGCCGTGAGGCCAGGGCGCGGGCCACCGCTACGCGCTGCTGCTGCCCGCCGGACAGCTGCGCGGGCCGGTGGTCAAGGCGCTGGGAGAGGCCGACCATGGAGATCACACGGTCCAGCCACTGCTGGTCGGGGCGACGACCGGCGATGGTCGGCGGCAGCGTGATGTTCTCCAGGGCGGTCAGCGTCGGCAGCAGGTTGAACGCCTGGAAGATGAAGCCGATCCGGTCGCGGCGCAGCGCGGTGAGCTGTCGGTCGCCCAGCGTGCTCAGTTCGGTGGTGCCGACGCACACCGAGCCGGAGCTGGGCGAGTCGAGCCCGGCGGCGCAGTGCATCAGGGTGGACTTGCCGCAGCCCGACGGACCCATGATCGCGGTGAACTCGCCCTCCCGGAAGGCGATGCTGACCCGGTCCAGGGCGACGACACGGGTGTCACCGCTGCCATAGACCTTCGACAGGTCGGTGGTGGCGGCCGCGATCCCGGTCGTCGTACGCAGCTCGTGCGGGGCAAGGGAGTGGGTGGTCACAGGGGACTCCTCTTCGGGTGCGGAAGGTGCACTTCGAAGGGTGTCCGGGGAACGTATCGGGGTCTGGGCCACCGCGTATCGGCAGCCACTCCTCTTCGTATCGGCTCTGTAGCAGGGACCGGGCGGTCAGGTCGGCAGGCGCAGGGTGGCGACGGCACCGCCGTCCGGGGCGTTGTCCAGGCGCAGTTCGGCGCCGAGGAGCCGGGCCTGGCCCAAGGCGATGGTCAGGCCCAGGCCGTGGCCCGAGCCGCGCTCCGTCGCGCCCGTGTGGAAGCGGCGCGGGCCGTCGCGCAGCAGGTCCGGGGGGAAGCCGGGGCCGTGGTCGCGGACGACGACGGTACGGCCCTCGACCGTGACCTGTACCGGGGTGCCCCCATGCCGGTGGGCGTTGACGACGAGGTTGCTGACGATCCGTTCGAGGCGGCGTGGGTCGGTCTCCACGGTCCGCGCGGCCTCTTCGCCCAGTGCGTCGGCGACGGTGACTTCGGTGTCGAGGCCTATGCGCGTCACGGCCTCGGACACGACCGCCCCGAGCGGGACACGGGCGCGGACCGGCTGCTCAGCCCCGGCGTCGAGCCGGGAGATCTCCAAGAGGTCCTGGACCAGGCCGCGCAGGTCGCGCACCCGGGCCCGGAGCAGATCCTCCGTCTCACCGGGCGGCAGCAGGTCGGCGGCGGCCAGCAGACCGCCGACGGGGGTACGCAGCTCATGGGCCACGTCCGCAGTGAACTGCCGCTCGGTGCGCAGCCGTCGGCCGAGACTGTCCGCCATGAGGTCGACGGTTGCGGCGATGTCCGCCACCTCGTCACGGCCCTTGGTACGCCCGGTGCGGGCATCCAGATCCCCGGCGGAGATCCGGACGGCGGTCTCGGAGACCCTCCGCAGCCGACGCCCCAGCAGCCCGGCTCCGTAGACCGCCAGGGGTACGGCCGCCGCGAGGGCGATCAGCGAGGCCGCCACCATGACCGCGTCGAGCCGGCGCAGTGTGTGGAGCTCCGAGCTCATGTTGACCCGGACGGCCAGCACCCGGTTGCCCGGACCGTCGACCCGCTGGGCGCCCCAGACGCTCGGGCCCACATTCCCGTCGACGACCCCGTCGTAGGCCGTGTGCCGATTGCTGTCGGCCGGGTGCCGCAGCGCGGCGGGAAGGTCGGCCGGATCGAGCTCGGCACCGTCGGTGAGGGTTCCGGTGCGCCGGTAGGCGTCCATGGCCGCGTACACGCTGTTGGTGGCCTGTGCTTCGGCCCGGTCGTGGATGTCCCGCGCGATCCACATGTGCACGAGCACGCCCACAGCCGCCGCTACCAGGCAGGCCGTGGCCGCGGCCAGCCCCGCGATCTTCCAGCGCAGGGACGCACGGGCCGGACGCAGCCGGTGGGGATGCACCGGCCTCAGCGCCTGAGCTTGTAGCCGAAGCCGCGGACCGTCTCGATCCGGTTCCGGCCCAGCTTCCGGCGCAGCCGCTGCACACACAGGTCCACGACCCGGCTGTCGCCGTCCCAGCCGTACTCCCACACGTCCCGTAGCAGGGTGTGCCGCTCAAGGACGATTCCCGGGTGGGCGGCGAACTTCAGGAGCAGCTTCAGCTCGGTCGGGGTCAGCGCCACTGGGCTTCCCGAGACGGACACCTCCAGGCCGCCGGTGTCGATGGTCAGGTCCCCGAAAACCAGCACCTCCTCCTCAGCCGGTGGCAGCTCGTCGCCTCTGGCCCGCCCGGGCTCCGGTGCGGGTGGTGCGTAGGCCGCCCGCCGCAGCAGCGACCGGATGCGGGCCACGAGCACGCCGGTCTCCACCGGCTTGACCACATAGTCGTCCGCTCCGGCCTCCAAACCGGCGACGACGTCGAGCCCGTCGCCGCGAGCGGACATCATCAAGACGGGCACCAGGCTGGTCTCCCGGACTCTGCGGCACAGACCGATCCCGTCCAGACCGGGCAGCATCACGTCCAGAATCAGCAGGTCGAAGCTCTCCTCGCGGAAGAGCTCAAGGCCCGCGAGACCGTCGGCCGCAGCCGCCATCTCGTAGCCGTAGCGCTCCAACGCGACGGTGAAGGACCGGCGCATCAAGTCGTCGTCCTCCACCAGCAACACACGGACAGGGCGCGAAGAGGCCGGAGCCGGGGCGGACGAGGACACGGGCGGATCACTCCTGCTCAGACACTTCAGACGGTTCAGGTGAGGCATCGGTCCCGTACGCACTGAACGCGCGATCGGCGACCTGAAAGGAACGATAAGGCAGACACCAGACCCGGCAACCGCGTCACACGGCGGACCCGCGTCGCACCCTCACCACCCCTTCCACCCGTAAACCTCCAGGCCGGATGGGGTGGAACGGCTCCGGCAGATGCCGGGTCCACGGCGTGTCGGCTCGCGGCCTCCCCTCGCCGCGGCCGGGCTCACCGGCTGATTCGATGGGCAATGAAGCGTTTCCTGATACCCGCCCGATACAAATCCCGAGTTCAGTCCGTGACGACCTGTCGGCCGGGCGGCGGATAGGCCGGGGCGCCCGGCCCCCGAGACGTACGCCCCGGCTCTCGTCCGCTACGACGGCGCCCGGGGCACCAGCTGCTGAAACTTGCGCCTGCCCCGGTGAGCCACGTCTCCGTATGGTCCGGTGCCGGTTGTCCGGCACCGGTTGCGGCATCCTGAGCGGCGCGGGGGCCGGGCGCGGTGGGACAGCGTGATGTCGAGGTGCGCGGCTATCTCCAGCTCGAACCTGCCCAAGACGTTCAAGTCTCGATGCTAGAGCGGCGAGAGGCGGGCGATGTCCTCGTCCGCCCTCCGCCTTGAGCGGGGCCACGGCGGCGTCGATGTCGCACACGTGGGCCCGGGCTCGCATGCCGGGACGGACAACGACGCTTGACGGCCTGCTTCGGATCCTGCGCTCCGGTGAGGAGGTGCAGGAGCCGGATGAAGTTGCGGCAGTGGCCGCCGTCGCAGAACCAGCTGTCGGGCTCGCTCTCGCGGAACCGGCACGACAGGAACAGCCCGCTTTTGCGGACGTGGCGGCTGGTCCAGATGCCGAGTTCGACGCCGGACCGGTGTGGCCCGCGATCTTGCCTGGGCAGGCCCCACCACCGAGGCGAGGACAGCAGGTGAGCCAGGCGCGTGCCTTGGGCACGAGCACGTCGAGGCGCTGCGGTCAGCGGGGTCGCGCCGCATGGTCAACGCCGTCGGCGCAGGCCATCCACCTGATCTCTACTCCCCGGTTTAAAAAGCCACCGTTAGCTGTCACACCCAGCCACGCTCCCGCGCCTTCACTCCGGCCTGAAACCGGGTCCCCGCGTCCAGCCTCCGCATCAACGCCGCCACCCGACGCGTCGCCGTGCGCACGCTGACCCCCAACTGCCGGGCAATGGCCTGGTCCTTGAATCCGGCGTGCAGTAGGCGGACCAGCATCAGCTCCTCCTCGCTGGGTCCCTCCACCACCTCCAGCCCGTCGGAGAGCAACGGCTCGGCCCGCTCCCAGTACGCCTCGAACAACTCCATCAACCCGTCCAGCAGCCCAGACGGATGAACCACCACGATGGAGTCCTTGCTCCCCCCGGTCAACGGCACCACCGCTACCCGCCGGTCCACGATCCGGGCCTTGAAGGGAAGATGCGGCAGCAACCGGGACTTCTCCCCGAGGGCCGCCAGGTTGAGAATCGACTCCAGCCGCCCTGGCGGTTCGATCGACTCCAGGCAGTACACGCCCCGGATGTCCACACCACGCTCCAGCCACTCCGTAGTCGTCGCCGTTTCCCGCTCGTTGTGGTGCGGCTCTCCCACCGGCTCCAGATATGGCGGCTTGTCCAGCGTCCACAGATGCGTGGTGACTGCCCGGCTCAGCTCCTCGACCTTTCGAGCCATCACCTCATGGCCCGTCAGCACCTCCACCAAGGCGCCGGGATCCGACCGCAACTGCCCAGCCCGGTGCAGGCGCTGCAGATCGGCGAACTCCGTCTCCACCCCCGCGAACACCGTCTCCGCCTCCGACCGGCGGCGGTGCAGCAACGCGGACAGGGCCGAGCGCGGACTCACCGCCTCCCACCGGCCCCGCCCCACCCGCCGCACTAGTCCCAGAGCGGCGAGGCGTTTCAACGCCTGCCCGGTACGGGCCGCGCCGGCGTCCACGCTCTCCGCGAGATCAGGTACTGAGCTCTGAGGACCTGTCAGCACCGCTCGGTATACGCCCTCGTCGAACGCGCTCACGCCCACTGCTTCCAGCACAACCGGCCTCCGCTCTCACACGTCGCGTCGGGGCGCCTGGGGCAGGTGCGAACAGTGCAGGTCACCAGCCGATCGTCCCCCCGCAGGTGGCGCTTTTGGTCACCGCGCCAAACACGCCATCAGGTTATCTGGACACCAAGTGATCGCACAGCGTTCACTTCTCTCGAATCGCCTATCGATCACCCTGCGTGAACGGCGGTTCGCCACTCAAGTCGCCGACTCACACCCAGGGCGAGTACCCCCGCTCGCCTGTCCGGCCCGCCCGAACATCCGTGAGGAATCCTGTGACACCTCAGCCACGAAGAGCGTCCCGAATCCGTCGCGGCACCATCGGTGCCCTGCTCACCACCACCCTCGCCGCACTCAGCCTGCCGCTCGCCACCCCAGCCGTCGCGACGGGCCCCGCCGAGCCCCTGGCTGTCGGCAACTACCTGATCACGCTGGCTGACCAGCCCCTCGTCACGTACGACGGCAACGTCGACGACCTCCCCGCCACCCGCCCCGCCGAGGGCCGGAAGCTCGACGTCACCGCTTCGGACGCCAAGCGCTACCGGACGCACCTGATCGCCGAGCAGCGCCATGTCGCCAGGAAGGTCGGCGCGACCGTCCGCCAGCACTACGCCGTCACCACCAACACCTTCAGCGCCCGGCTCAACGCAGCCCAGCTCGTCCAGCTGGCCCGCACCAAGGGCGTCACCAACATCTCCCCTGACCGGATTCACCAAGCCACCGACGACAGGAACTCCTCCGACTTCCTCGGCCTCTCCGGCCACAAGGGTCTGTGGGCCGCCCTCGGCGGTACGGCCAAGGCAGGCCGCGGTATCGTCATCGGCGACATCGACACCGGTATCTGGCCCGAGAGCGCCTCGTTCAAGGCCCCGGCGCTCACGAGCAGGAAGCCCGGCGGCAAGCACGGCAAGAAGCCGTCCAAGGACGACCTCTACCGGCCTTACCTCGACGGCACCACCACCGTCATGCACAAGGCCGACGGGACCACCTTCACCGGCACCTGCCAGACCGGCGAGAGCTTCGCCGCCGCCGACTGCAACCAGAAGATCGTCAGCGCCCGCTACTTCGCCGACGGCTGGCTCCAGCAGGTCCCCGAATCCAACCGGGCCGGCTACATCTCCCCGCGAGACAGCCAGGGCCACGGCACCCACACCGCATCGACCGCGGCCGGTAACGCGGGCGTCCGGGCCACCGTCGACGGCCACGACCTCGGCACCGTCTCCGGCGTCGCCCCCGCCGCCACCATCGCCGTCTACAAGGCCCTGTGGCAGAGCAAGGACGGCAAGCAGGACGGTGGCCTGACCAGCGACCTGGTCGCCGCCATCGACCAAGCCGTCGCCGACGGTGTGGACGTCATCAACTACTCCCTCGGCGGCATGTTCGAGAGCGCGTACGACGACCCGTCCCAGACCGCGCTCCGTAACGCCGCCGCAGCGGGTGTCTTCGTCGCCACCGCCGGGGGCAACGCCGGCCCCGAGTCCGCCAGCCTCGACAACACGGCTCCCTGGACCACCACCGTAGCCGCCGGAACCATCGCCTCGCACACCGGCACGGTCACGCTCGGCAACGGGAAGAGCTACACCGGTATCAGCACCAGCGTGCACGAAACCGTCGGCTCCGCACCGCTCGTCCGTGCCGCCGCCGTCAAGACCGCCGAGGCCGACGCCGCCGACGCCGACCTCTGTGCCGCAGGAACGCTGGACCCCGCACGCACCGTTGGGAAGACGGTCGTCTGCGACCGGGGTGTCACCGCGCGCGTGGACAAGTCCGCCGAGGTCAAGAGGGCCGGCGGCACCGCCATGGTCCTGGTCAACACGCGGAACGAGAGCAGTGACGGCGACCTGCACTCCATACCGACCGTGCACCTGAACGGCCCGGAGGCCACCGCCGTACGCGACTACGCCGCCACGGACGGCGCCACCGCCACCCTCACCAGCGGCGGCAAGGGCGCCACCTACCCGCAGGTCGCCGGCTTCTCGTCCCGCGGCCCCTCCCTCGTCGGCAAGGGCGATCTCCTCAAGCCCGACATCACCGCGCCCGGCGCCACCATCCTCGCCGCCGTCGCCCCGCCCGGTAACCAAGGCCGCGACTTCGACTACCTCTCCGGCACCTCCATGGCGACCCCGCACATCGCCGGCCTCGCCGCCCTCTACCTCTCCGAGCACCCCACCTGGTCCCCGATGAGCATCAAGTCGGCCATGATGACCACCGCTTCCCCCACCAAGACCGCTGACGGCAAGAACAACGGCGATCTCTTCGCCCAGGGCGCCGGAGAGGTCGAGGCCCGCGCGATGCTGCGGCCGGGGCTCGTCTACGACTCCAGCGAGCAGGACTGGCTGGGGTACCTCGAAGGTGTCGGCATCGACACCCGGACCGGAACCGAGGCCATCGATCCCAGCGACCTCAACTACCCCTCCATCGCGGTCGGCGAGCTCTTCGGTACCCAGACAGTCACCCGTACCGTCACCGCTACCTCGGCCGGCACCTACCGGGCCAAGGTCGATCTGCCCGGCGTCAAGGCCACCGTCTCGCCTTCCGTCCTGCACTTCGGTCACGCCGGGCAGAAGCGCACCTTCACCATCAAGTTCGATGTGACCACCGCGCGTTCGGGAATCCTCGACACAGGTTCCCTCACGTGGACCTCCGGCCGCACCACGGTCCGCAGCCCGATCGCCGTCACCCCGCAGAGCGTCCACGCCCCTGCCGAGGTCAAGGGCACCGGCACCAGCGGCGAGACCGCCTTCTCCGTCACTCCGGCCACCAGCACCTTCACGGCCACCGCACGCGGACCCGTCTCCTCGCCCCTCACCAAGGCCACCCTGACCGGAACCGCTGCTGAGACCCACTACGAGACGAACATCCCGGCCGGCGCCAAGGCCGCTCAGATCTCGGTGCACTTCGATGCAGCGGCAGACACCATCGTCGGCGTCGTCTGGGGAGTTATGGTCGACGGCGTTCCGCAGTCAGCCGAGTATGCCGATCCCGACAGTAACGGCACCTCGACCATCTCCCTGGGGCAGCCGAACGCCGGGACGATCTTCGTAGCCGTGGTCGCACTCGGCAGCAGCGATGACACCGTCACCCCGTACACCTATCAGGTGAACCACATCTCCGAGAACAGCCCGGTCACCGGCAAGGTCACCGTCACACCCGACCGCGCCCGTGTCACCCCCGGCACGCCGACCGACCTGACCGCCACCTGGTCCGGCGTCCCTGCGACAGCCCGGTCCACCGCCTGGATCGAATACGCGAACGGTGCGGGCACCTTCCTGACCCTCAACTGACACCGGATGTCGCGCTGACACCTGTCCGGTCATGAACCGCGAGGTTCGGCTCGACAGATCAGCCGGAAGTGGTCGGGCAGTACACGAAGCTCCTGGCAGGCATGGATGATCTCGGTCGAGACCCCGTCTGCCAGGAGCTTCGTCGTGCGGCCCGGTCCCGCCTGTCACCGGCCCGTCCGGACACGCGGATGTACGAGTTCGTTCAGGCGGGCTCTTCGCGGGCCACACAACTCTGCCGACCTGCGAAGCCCCGGTGGTTTGCTTGAGCCGGATGCGGTTGGTAAGGCGCTGTCACGCTGGCGGGTGGCGTGGGAGGATCCTCGGGTTGATCACGGTGGAGGGGGATCGTCCGTGGGGAGCGTGTCGCCGTCGTACAGGGGGCACCGGTACCCGGTCGAGATCATCGCGCACTGTGTGTGGCTGTGCTTCCGGTTCCCGCTCAGTTTCCGTGAGGTCGAGGAGCTGATGCTCGAGCGCCGTGTCATCGTGTCCCGCGAGACCGTGCGCCGCTGGTGTCCGAAGTTCGGGCAGGCGTACGCCGACGCGCTGCGCCGCCGACAGCCACGGCCGGGGGACAAGTGGCATCTGGACGAGGTCTTCATCAAGATCAACTGTGAGCAGAAGTATCTGTGGCGGGTTGTCGACCAGGACGGCGATGTTCTGGACATCCTGGTGCAGAACCGGCGGGACGCGGCCGCGGCCAGGCGCTTCTTCCGCAGGCTGATGACGACGAGGGCGGGGTGCCGCGAGTGGTCGTCACCGACGAGCACCGCCCCCACAAGGGATTGAACAACCGGGCCGAGAACAGTCACCAGCCGACGAGGCAACGCGAACGGTCCATGAAGGGCTTCCGCAGCGTGGGCGGGGCCCAGCGGTTCCTGTCCGCGTTCAGCGGCATCTCACCCCACTTCCGGCCCCGACGCCACCTGATGACCGCACCCGAACACCGAGCCGAAATGACCATCCGCTTCACCACCTGGGAGCAGCACCGGCGTCACGGGCCGACCTACCGCGGCCTGAGCCCAGGCCGGCACCCGGCCCCACCACACCTCGACGCACAGTCAGACACCCACACACCCAACAACGTGACAACGCCCATGGCCCAGCTCAACCGCCACTCCGACCGCTCACCCAGCTGAAGAGCCCCGCGCAGCGGGGTTCCAGCCAGCTGGAAACAGTTGCCGTGAGCCGCGTGCAGTGGCTCGGTGAGTGGGATCTACAGGTGGAAGGGCACGGTGGTGATGACGATTTTGGGGAGGGGGCGGAGCGCGCGTCGTAGTCGTGTGGCGGTGCGGCTGTGGAGGAATTGGTGTCTGCGGTGACGGGTGATGATTTCCGGGAGGATCACGGTGAGGGTGAGGTCCGGGTGCTGCTGGTGGAGTGCTTCGATGTAATGGACGAGTGGGGCGACGGTCGCGCGGTAGGGAGAGACGACGATCTCCAGAGGCAAGCGGTCGCCCCACAGGGTCCAGTAGTTGCGGAAACGCTCGGCTTCTTCCTCGGTGACACTGATGTGGAGGGCGAGGACAGGCTGCTGGAATGACGCCGCGTAGGCGAGGGCTCGCATACCCGCGAGGTCGAGTGTCGCGATCGTGACGACCGACAGGTGGCGGACTTCTTCGGGAAGCTCTTCGTTCTCCTCTGCCACGCCGGGCCTCGGGTGTGTGAATGACGGCCGCTGTGCGGGCAGTGGTCCTTCCGTGATGTGTGTGGGCAGCTCGACTGTGTGGGCACGCAGTCGCAGCGCTGCGCGGGCTGTCTCGTAGTGGTGCCGGATCCTCAGTGTGACCACGAGAAACAGGACGACGGCGACAATGGCCACCCATGCTCCCGCGGTGAACTTGCTGATGCCTGCAGTGATGAAGACCACGGCCGAGAGCAGGCAACCGGCGGCGTTGAAGAGCAGGCTCTTGCGCCAGTGGCGGTCTCGCAGCCGCCACCAGTGCACGACCATCCCGGCCTGCGAGAGGGCGAAGGCGAGGAATACCCCGACCGCGTAGAGGGGGATCAGCGACGATGTCAGGCCGTCGAACGCGATGAAGACCAGGGCCGCTGCCAGCGAGAGCAGGAGGATCCCGTTGCTGTAGGCCAGGCGGTCCCCGAGGCGCATGAAGAGCCGTGGTGCGTAGTCGTCGCGGGCCAGCAGGGACAGCACCCGGGGAAAGTCGTTGTACGCGGTGTTGGCGGCCAGGAGCAGGACGGCGGCCGTGGCCGCCTGGATGAAGACGTACATACCGCCTGAGCCGAAGCTGAGGTGTGCCAGTTGAGAGAGCACGGTCTCCCGAGTGCCGGGCACCACCCCGCTGAGGTGGATGAGGATGATGGTTCCGGTGAACATGGCGATGAGGAGGCCGACCATCCAGGTCAGCGTGGTGCGTGCGTTGCGCCACTCGACGGGCCTGAACGCCGGTACGGCGTTGGAGATCGCCTCGATGCCGGTCATAGCGGTGGCGCCGGAGGAGAAGGCCCGCATGATCAGGAGCAGGCCGACTGTCTCGGTGACGGCGACCGGTGGTGCCGGGCGCGGCTGGAATCCGTGGTCGGCCGCGTCCGCCAGGCCGAAGGCGATGAGGGCGAACATGGCAGCGATGAAGGCATAGGTCGGGGCCGCGAACAGTACACCGGCCTGACGGATTCCGCGCAGATTTCCGGCCAGGAGAAGCACAATCACCGCGACACCGATGGGCACCGTGTCCGAGGCCAGTGAGGGAATCGCGGAAGTGATCGCCGCTACCCCCGAGGCGATGGAGACGGCGACGGTGAGGACGTAGTCGATCATCAGTCCGGCCGCGGCCACCAGGCCGGGTACCCGTCCCAGGTTGTCGCCGGCGACGATGTAGGAGCCGCCGCCGTGCGGATAGGCCCGGATCGTCTGACGGTACGACAGGCCAACCGCCAGCATCAGGAGGACGATCACCCCGGCAACCGGTAACGAGTACGCAAGTCCAGCCGTACCGGCCGGGACAAGGATCGCGAGCATTGCCTCGGGCCCGTATGCGACTGAGGACAGAGCGTCGGCAGAGAGGACCGGCAGGGCCACAAGCTTGCGCATCCGTTCAGTCACGACGGCGGAGCTCCTCAGCGCCGTCCCCAACAGAATCCGCCGAAACCGTAACTCCGCACGCCCCAGCCGCCCTGCGGGCGGCTCCTCCATATCGATCTGTTCTCCTGCCGGGTGTTGCCTCAGCAGGGAGATGGGCACCAGACGCCCGAACTTGGCTGGCCGGATCTGCGCCGCCGGCGGGAACCTTCCCAGATCGGGATCCACCGGCAGAGCGTGGCGCCACACCTCCGGGGCGGCCGTCACCCGCCCCCACTCCCGCCCCACCCGGCGCAGCACGCGCAACTGCTGTGTGTCCAGTCCCGGTAGCTGAGCAGCAGGGCCGGGTGGGCCTTCCGGCCCTGCGCGTGGACTTCCGTGCGTTTCCGTCACACCGTGCAGTGTCGCCGATGACAGAACCTGGGGACCGGAGCGACATGGCTGTCGACGGTCCTCTCCCGGGCACGGGGAACGCGGCGACCAGCACCGCAATGCCGCGCCAGCAGCCGTTCGTACGCGAGCTCACGGCCCACGACCCGTGTCCGGGTGTGCTGCTCTACCTCGCGACACTCGGCTGCAAGGTGTGGCCGCGCTCCCGGTCCCGCCTCCCGGCCCGCTCCCGAGCCGTCCCCGCGGAAGGACATCGATGACGACCCTGGCACTGGCCCCGACCGTGCACGCCACCGCCACCGAAACCGGCATGGTGCTGCTCGACGAGCAATCCGGCCGCTACTGGCAGCTCAACCCCAGCGGCGCACTTATCCTGCGCGCCCTCCTCGACGGCGCCCCCACACAACGCGGCCGCCGGCCCCGTCAACCGGTATCCCGCGCTCGACCCCGGGCAGGCCCACCGCGACGTCATCGCTCTCCTCGAACGCCTGCGCGATACCCCGCTGGTGACCTCGTGACCATGTTCTCCGCTCCCGAAACCCCGGTGCCGCTGACCCGCCGCGAACGCATCGTCGCGCTGCTCGCCGTCACGGCGACCCGCTGCCTCATCGGCCTGGCGCCCGGTCGCCTGCACCGGGTCCTGGAAGCCCTCAGGGGCGGCACCGCGCAGGCACTCGCCGCCCGACAGGCCATCGTGGGCGTTAACTCGACAACCAGCTCGGCGAAGTGTCGGCGTGTCACACCGGTGAAGGCAGTATGGGACAGGGCGGAACGATCCAGGGCAACAGTCACATCTCCCGATCGTGCCACCCGTCGCTGACATTGTGTCGGTCGCTCAGAAGCTGTGCGATACGGGCTTCAGCCGCAGCCGGACGTAGTCATGGTCCAGCGGTCCTGGACGGCGCGCTCCATCCGGCCGCCACCCGTTTCGGGCGTAGAAACGCTGCGCACGGGTGTTGGAAGCCCAGCACTCCAGCACGCGTCCGCAAGCGGGCCCGGGAAGCTCGCCGAGCAGCGCCGTGCGGACCTCGATCAGCTCGGCATGCGCTGGTAGACGGCCGGAGCACAGGACATGGGAGGGGCCCGGGATCCGACTTGGGTTCTAGTAGTGCTTGGTCATACGCGCTCTGCGACGGCGTGTCTTCTTGATGGGTCGTGTCGTTGACAGGATGTGCTGAGTGGGGAGTTGGCTGCGGTCCGGTGTGATCTGGAGGACTTCGCGGCGGAGATGTTCGAGCCGTTCGCGCGGGCGGATCAGCATCGGTGGGGTGGCTAGGGGTGGGGCCTATCTGCAGGGCCTGTTGCTGGACGGCGGGCGTAAAGTCGGTGGAGCCGATGGCCGCACGCCTGGGTGAGGACGGGAACCGGCAGGCCCTGGCCCGCTTCGTTACCTCCAGTCGGTGGGATGCGGCGCATGTGCGGGCCCGGTTGGCCTGGCGCATGCAGCCGGTCATCAAGCCCACCGCACTGGTCATCGATGACACCGGGTTCCTCAAGGACGGGGATGCGTCGGCGTGTGTGACCCGGCAGTACACCGGCACCGCGGGCAAGGTCACCAACTGCCAGGCCGGGGTCTCGCTGCACCTGGCTTCCAACGGCGCCTCGACGGCGGTGAACTGGCGTCTGTTCCTGCCCGAGAGCTGATCCCGCCTCGCCGAAGGCCGACCCGGTCAAAGTGGTCCGTCGTGACAAGTGTGCCATCCCTGCCCAGGTGGGCCATGTCGAGAAGTGGCAGCTGGCCCTCGACATGATCGACGAGACGCGGTCCTGGGGCATCGAGGTGCCCCAGGACATCGCCGACGGCGGCTATGGCGACACCGCCGCCTTCCGGCTCGGCCTGGAAGAACGCGGTCTCGACTACGCGGTGGGCATCTCGACCACGACCACCGCGCAACCCGAAGACGCACAGCCCTGCACCCCGGCCGCGGCCCACGAACACCGAGCGGGAGCACCGCCACCACGCCGTCGTCGAGCAGGTCATCGCCGACAGCAAAGCCTCCGCCCTGGCCCACCTGCCGTCGGGACACTTCCACGCCAATGCCGCCTGGCTGATCCTGTGGGCGATGGCCTACAACCTGCTGCGGGCCGCCGGGGCACTGACATCCGCCTTCCACGCCAAGGCCACCCTCCGCTCCCAGCTGGTCCAGGACCCGGCCCGGATCGCCCGCTCCGCACGGCGCGTCACCCTGCACCTTCCGCGCAACTGGCGCTGGCAAAAAGCCTGGACGCACCTGTTCGACACCGTCCACCGCCCACCCGAACCCGCCTGACAGTCTCTGCCTGAGCTCGCGGCTCATGCCTGACGGTGTTCCGGATTCGACGTATGGATACCGTTTTCGAGCGTGCGGATGACAGTGGAGACGATGCCGTGCCTCGGCAGCCCACAGGCCTCGGCGTCCTGGTACCCGGTGTACACCAGCGACCAGAGCACACGTTGGATCCAGGTGGGAGTGACGTCCGGGTCGAAGGCGCCTTCGGCTTGCCCGCGCTTGATGAGAGTGAGCACCGGGTCATCGAGAGGCTCCGGTGTCTTTGCTGCGCCGCGGCCTTCCAGAACGCGTGGATCGCCGAAGAGGAATACCAGCCGGTCGCCGACCGCCACCATCGCCGTGACCAGCCTGCGCATCGCCTCGATGGGGGAGCCCTGGTCGATGGCCGCGTCGGCCACCGACTCATCGATCGCCGCGATGGAGTCCTCGATGGCTGCGCTGATGAGCCCGGTGCGGTCGGAGAAGTAGCGGTGCAGTGTCGTGCGGCCGACGCCGGCGGCGTCTGCGATATCCGCCAGCGTGGCGTGATAGTCACGGCCGAGCACAGAGGCGGCCGCGCTGAGGATGGCGCGGCGTGTACGACTCCGCGTTCGTGCTCCCGCGGCCTCGGGTCCAGACTCCTTCATGCTGGTCACTGTACTACCAGACCCCAATAAGTTACATCGCTGGTCATTAATGGAACATCAGTGTTCCATTAGGTGATACGTTTGTCCCCCTGGTGACCTTTGCTCAGAGGAGGAACGGCGATGGCCCGCGGAGACCGGCGTCACCCTGAGAACGTGGCCGGAGACTGGTTCGTCGACGACCGCTGTATCGGCTGCGGAGGTTCGGTCTCGCTCGCGCCGACGCTGTTCGGGCTGGCAACCGACGGCGAGCATTTCGTCATGACCCGCCAGCCGGCCACCGAAGACGAGATCCTGCAGGCACAGCTCGCCGCCGAGGTGTGCCCGTCCCGGTCGATCGGCACCGAATCCGGCGTGACGTGGCGGCGACACCACCCCTTGGAGATCACTCCCGGCACCTGGCGGACGGGCTCGAACTCGCCCAAAACCGCAGGCGGCAACGCCTTCCTCGTGCAGCGCACCGAGGGCAACCTCCTCGTCGACGCGCCGCGCTTCACCCCGTCACTCTGCGCCTGGATGGAATCGCTCGGTGGAATCACGGCGATCTTGCTGACGCACCGCGACGACGTCGGCGACGCCGAGCGCTATGCCGGTGCATTCGGCTCTGACGTGGTCGTCCATGCCGCCGACGCTGACGCCGCCCCATTCGCAGGCCGGATCCTGAGTAGTGCCGAGACCTGCGAGGTTGCCGCCGGCGTGCTGGCGATCCCCACCCCCGGGCACACCGAGGGACACGTCATGTACCTGAATGACGACGGCACCCTGTTCACCGGCGACTCGCTCGGCTGGGACCCCTATCGTCATGACCTCAGCGCGGAACCGTCTGTGTGCTGGTACTCCTGGCCCGCCCAGGTCGGCTCACTCCAGCGGCTCGACGGCTTCGATTTCGCACGGGTCGTTCCCACCCACGGCACGATGAGCCCGACGCTCGAACCGGGCGACATGCGCCGGCGGCTGCAGGCGCTGGTTGCCCGCCTGCAGCGCGACCTGGCGGACGAGTAGCACGCCCCACTCGCACGGGTTCGCGGCGCTGACGCGAACCCGTGCGAGTGGAGCGTGAGGTGGGGGCGGTCGGACGGTTCCCGCGTTGCCAGAGTCGGCAGTTGGCAGGCACGCGGCACCGCTGAAGCCATCCCGGGGGCCACCACGCCGATCGGCACGACCCCATTCGCGTGACGATCTTCAAGAAGCCGATCGCTCTGGGAGGCCGCCCAGATCCCGCGGAGCCTTCAAAAACCCCTTCAGGAACCTGGGTCATTCAATAACTCCGAACCGCCGCTTTCTGACACGATCCGGGGCCATGACCGCCCTCGAACCGGCCGAGCCGGGCCTCCTCGTCGCCGAACCACTCGTCCGCACCGAGACCAAGATCGGGTACGCGCGAGTCTCGACCAGCGGGCAGAAGCTGGAGCGGCAGCTCGACGCGCTCACCGCCGCCGAGTGCCGGAAGATCTTCGCGGACAAGAAGTCCGGCAAGAACGCACTCCGCCCCGAACTGAAGGCGTGCCACGCCTTCCTCGACCCCGGCGACACCCTCGTCGTCCCGAGTCTGGACCGCTACGGCCGCAGCCTTCAGGATCTCAGCAACATGGTCGCCGAACTGCGCGAGTGTGGGATCGGCTTCACCTCGCTGCACGAGAACCTGGACACTATCCCCGGCGGCCGGCTCGTCTTCCACGTCTTCGCCGCGCTGGCCGAGCTCATCCGCGAGCTCATCGTCATCGGCACCAACGAGGGCCTGGCCGCTGCCCGCGAGCGCGGCCGGGTCGGCGGGCGCCCGAGCGTCGCCACCGAGAAAGTCATCCGCGCCGCACGCGATCTGCTGCCTGACCCCGGCCGCTCGATCACCTCGATCGCCAAGCTGCTGGGCGTCTCCCCAGGCACCCTCTACAACCACATCCCGGACCTGCGCGAGCTGCGCGCTGGCGCCGTGCCCCGTCAGCTCGGAGCGCCGACGAGGTGAGCCAATCTCAACATGATCAATCTCAGCGGAACTTTCTGTACCGCAACTGCTCATACCCAGAAACCTAGCGAAATGAACGGTTTTCTCCTGAACGGCAGGCCGTCAGCCGGACTTGTGCCTACACCCGATGGATCGGGGTGGACATGGGTCAGCAGAGGCCGTGGGAGGTTGATGACGGGCTGTGGGAGCGGATCGCTCCGCTGCTGCCGGTGGTCGAGCGTCGCACCCGTTATCCGGGGCGCAAGCGGCTGGATGACCGGCGGGTGCTCAACGGGATCCTGTTCGTGCTGTACACCGGGATCCGCTGGGAGTTCCTGCCGCAGGAGCTGGGCTTCGGTTCGGGGATGAGGTGCTGGCGGCGGCCGCGGGACTGGAACGAGGCGGGCGTGTGGCAGCAGCTGCACGAACTCCTGCTGGCCGAACTGCGCGCCAGTGACGTGCTTGACCTGTCGCGCGTCTCCGTCGACAGCTCCCACCTGCGGGCTTGGAAGGGCGGAGACGCTACTGGGCCCTCGCCGGTGGACCAGGGCAAGATGGGCAGCAAGCACCACGTCATCGTTGATGCCAACGGCATCCCGCTGGCCGCTACCGTGACCGGCGGCAACCGCAACGACGTCACCCAGCTCCTACTGCTGATCCACGCCGTGCCGCCGATCTGCGGCAAGCGCGGTCGACCCCGCCGCCGTCCTTACGTGCTCTACGCCAACCGCGGCTACGACCACGACATCTACTGACGTCAGATTCATGAGTTGGGCATCCGCTCGCCCCCGCGGCGATCATCGCGGACGCCGCCCGCACCATGCCGCACACCCTGCGCGATCTGGCACCGAACGACGAGACGATCGCAGAGCTGGTGATGATCGTGGGCTTCGACGACGACCTGGCCGGTGAGGTGACACGTACCAAGAACCGCCTGCGCGGGCTCCTCACCCAGGTTCACCCCTCACTTGAGCGGGTCCTGGGATCGCGGCTCGACCGTCCGGCCGTGCTGGTTCTCCTTGAACGCTAGGGCTTACCAGCTCAGTTGAGAAAGGCCGGCCGGCGACGGCTGGTATCCCTGCTGCCGCCCAAGGCCCCGCGCATCGCCGAACGTCTCGTCGAAGACATCTTCGCCGCACTGGACGAACAGACCGTGGTCGTCCCGGGCACCGACGCTGCCGCACTGATCGTGCCCAGCCTCACCGGCTCCCTCCGGTCCGTACTCGACCAGTGGAAGATCCTCGCTACCAAGATCGAGGAACTGCTGGAGGCCCACCCTCTTTCCCAGGTCCTGATCTCCATGCCCGGCATCGGGGCCAGGACCGCAGCCCGGATCCTCATCGACGTCGGCGACGGCAGCAACTTCAAGACCGCCGGACACCTGGCCGCCTACGCAGGCCTGGTTCCTGCCGCCCGCAGATCCGGCTCGTCCATCCGCGGTGAACATCCCTCCCGACGAGGCAGCAATCAGCTCAAGAGAGCCTTCTGCTTCGCCGCCTTCGCGTCGCTGTCGCAGCCGGACTCACGCGCCTACCACGACAAGATACGCCGGGAAGGCAAACACCATGTCGCAGCCATCGTCTGCCTGGCCCGGCGCCGCATCGACGTGCTCTTCGCGATGCTCCGAGACGGCACGTTCTACGACCCCGCACCCACCGCCGCTGCTTGACCAAAACCATAGGGGCACTTTTTGAGCCCCGGCGGCATGCTCATGGACTCAGACGATCGTGGAGTCGACCGACACCAGCCAATTGATGTTGCCCGCCGTGTCTGCCTTGGCCTGGGCAGTCCGCACAATCCTCCCGAACGAACTGTCCGATCGCGAGCGGGAGTTCGTCCAGCCGCTGCTGCCACCCAGGACGCGGCCTTGGCCGGCGGGCTGTCCGCGATGGCGCAGTCCGTCGGCTACCTGCTGGCGGCCGTCGGGCCGGTGGTCCCCGGCCTCCTCCACTTGCTCAGCTCCGGTTGGCGGGCCCCGCTTCTGCTGATGGTCGTCGTCGCGGCCACGTAGCCGGTAGCAGCCCTGATGGCCGGGCGCGGCGCGGTGGCCCCGGCGTGGAGGCCAGGGCCCGAACTCGCCGCTCCAGCGGTGGAACATAACGTACCAACCGGACGTTGATCGCCGCGCGTGGTGCAGGGCCGGCGCGGCACACCGAGGACGCGGGGGGTGTGTCAACTCGGCGCCGGGAGTCACCGGGTGCGGCACCGGGCGGGACAATCGGTCGAGGCGAGTCACCCTCAGGGTGTCGCCCTCACGCGGCAACTGCAATGACGGGGTCGAGCTCCGGCCGGGACGTCTTCGCGTCAGCGGCGATGTCGGCATACATGGCCGTTGTCGCGTTCCACCCCGTTGCGGTCGGTTCACGGCGGGATCACCGCCGACCCGGCCGCGGAACTGGACCGGCTGAAGCGCCGCTACGCGCACTGACCTCGGGATTCACCCCGGCGACCTTCCCCGGGCTGCCGCCGCCTCCCTTGAGAGCCGGCGGCGGCCCGTCGTAGTGCGGAAAACCATTTCAGATACAGATCCGTATTTGGATACAGTCTCGTATCCAACGACGCATCAGGAGACGATCACCATCACCAGGCGACTCACCCGGCAGCAGAGCCGGGAACTCACCCGCGAGCAGCTGCTGCAGGCCGCGGCCGAACTCTTCGCCGAGCACGGCGTCAACGGCACCTCGGTCGAGCAGATCGTCGAGCGCGCCGGCTACACCCGCGGCGCGTTTTACGGCAACTTCGACGGCAAGCACGAACTCGTCCTGGCCCTGCTGGAGCAGCGCACCCAGCACGAGCTGGAGGAGATGCAGGAGATCAGCCGCGACGCCGGGTCGTTCGACAGCCTGATGGAGCACCTGAGGTCCTGGTACCGCCAGCGCGACGAGACCCTCGGCAGCTGGCTCGCCCTGCGCACCGAGCTCTGGCTCTACGGCCTGCGCGACCCGGAGCTGCTGCCGGTGCTCGCGGGCCGCGAGCGGCGTTCGCGCGCCGCACTCGCCCAGGCGCTGGAGCAGGGCTTCGCCGCCCGCTCGGTGGCACCCCCGGCCCCGGTCGAGTTCCTGGCCCTCGTCATGTACTCGCTGGGCGACGGCCTGTCCATCCAGCGCGTGCTCTCCCCCGAGGACAGCGACATCGACACGGTCGCGAACGCCATCGAGCTGCTTATGCGCTCGTGGAGCGCGCTCTCCCGGAACCCCGCGCCCGCCGAGGAAGCCTCCCTCCCGTCCCCCGGGCGTCCGACCTCCAAGGGCCGGACGCCATCGATCGAGAAGCCGGAGAAGAACCCATGAGCAGCAAGGCAGCGCAGGCGAAGCAGCCGACCGCCGGACCGCCTGTCGCCTCCGAGGCCCCCGCGCCTGACCCGAAGCGGTGGCTCGCGCTGGCCGTTCTGCTGGTCGCCACCTTCATGGACCTGTTGGACGTCAACATCGTGACCGTGGCGATCCCGGCCATCCAGGGCGACCTCGGTGCGTCGGCCGTCGTCATCCAGGCGGTGACTGCCGGCTACACACTCTCCTTTGCGGCCATCCTGATCACCGGTGGCAGGCTCGGCGACATCTTCGGCCGCAAGCGGATGTTCATGACCGGTGTCGCAGGGTTCGTCGTGGCCTCCGCCCTGTGCGCGGCCGCGCAGAACTCCGAGATGCTGGTCGCTTCCCGCATCCTCCAGGGTGTGGCCGCCGCGATCATGGTCCCGCAGGTCCTGGCGATCATCCACGTCACGTTCGCCCCGCAGGAGATCGGCCGCGTCGTCAGTCTGTACGCGGGCATGATCGGCCTGGCCATCGTCTCCGCCCCCATCCTCGGCGGAGCCCTGGTCGACTGGAGCCCGCTCGACCTCGGCTGGCGGAGCATCTTCGTGGTCAACCTGCCGGTCGGCGCGGCAGCCCTGTTCGGGGCCGCGAAGTGGATGAAGGAGTCGAAGTCCCCGCACGCTATGCGGCTGGACCTGATCGGCATGCTGCTCGCGATCGTCGGGCTGCTCCTGCTGATGCTGCCGCTCATGCTCGGCCGTGAACTCGACTGGCCCGCCTGGAGCATCACCTGCCTGTTCGGCGCCGCGCCCGTCATCGTGGGCTTCGTCTTCTACGAGCGGTACAAGACCCGCAAGGACGGATCCCCGCTGGTGATCCTCTCCCTGTTCCAGGTCCGCGCGTTCGGCGCCGGCGTCGCGGCGCAGATGCTCTTCAGCGCCGTCCCGGCGGGCTTCTTCCTCAGCTGGACGCTGTACCTTCAGGGCGGCCTGGGCTGGTCGGCGCTGCACACCGGTCTGACCGCGATCCCGTTCTCGCTCGGGGTCCCGATCGTCGGCACAATCGCGGTGCGCACGCTCTTCCCCCGGTACGGGCGGTACACCCTGGTGGCGGGCGCCCTGATGATGATGCTCGGCATCGCCTCCTACGCCTGGGTCGCGAACCGCGCCGGGAGCGACATAACCTCCTGGCACGCCGTCCCGTCCATGCTCCTGCTCGGCTCCGGCATGGGTCTGCTGATGGCCCCGCTGACCGGCCTGATCCTGCGCGAAGTCAAGCCGCAGGAGGCGGGCGCAGCGTCCGGCATCATCAACGCGACCGGTCAGCTCGGCGCGGCCCTCGGCGTGGCGATCATCGGCGGGGTCTTCTTCTCCGCCCTGGCGAGCAACGCGGGCCCGCAAGCCGACAAGGTCATCCCGACCGTCCAGGCGGTGGCACCGGCCCAGGCCGGGGCGATCCGCAGCTGCGCGACCGACTCGCTCGGTCAGGCCGACCCGACCAAGGTGCCGGAGAGCTGCACCACGCTGCTCGCGAGCACCCCGGGCACCAGTCAGGACTCCGGCGCCGACGTCAAGACGATCGACACCACCCTCGGCGATATCCGCGCCAATACCTTCATCGCCACCTACAGCGAGGCTCTGTACTGGGCGGCCGGCGGCCTGGTGCTCGTCACCGGCCTGCTGTTCCTCCTGCCGCACCGGACGCACCGGCCGGAGCAGAAGTGAGCCTCGGCGGACGAAGGCGTGTTCGCCCCCGGCTGCCGAGCCGCCCTGCTGCCCTGTTATCGACTGACGCGCGGTCAACTCCATGCCCGTGGAACGCGGGCCGATGACCGAATCCACACCTGGAGAACACAGTTATGAGCGATACAACCTACCAGGTCATCACACACGGTAAGTTCGGCGAGCTCACGGATGGGCAGCGTGCGCCCCTGATCGCCCAGGCTGGCGAACACGACCTGTTCAAGGCCGGGTTCACCGAGGAGGGCACCGTCACCTACGAGCCGGCCCTGCTCACCTTCACCTTCCGCGTCCTCATCCCGGCAACCGAGGAGGACACAGAGGACCTCGTGCTGGGCCAGGCCGAGGAACTGGCCGCGGCCGCCATCCGCAAGCTCGGGGGCGAGTACCGCGACCTCCGGTCGGTCTCCACCGACCTGTCCAAGATCAAGGACAAGCGGAAGGGGCGCTGAGCTCCTGACGGAACCGGCCCCTGCCAGGCACACGGGCCGGGCAGGCTTCAGAAAGGATGCATTCCCTCTCATGACACCCGAACAACTCGCCATCGAGCTGGCCGATCCGGTGCTGCGCCGGGTCTTCTCGGCGGCCGCCCTCGGCGCGTCGACCTCCTCGGAGATCCTCTCCGTCTCGGGGCTCGGCGCACCGCAGGCCGCCCCGGCCATCGGCCGACTCGTCCGCAGCGGACTGCTCGTCCAAGGGCGCGGCTCGCTGGCCCTGGACGACGACGCCCTCGCCGCAGCCGCGCAGAGCGCCGCCCGGCGTGTGGCGGAGGAGACGGCGGCCGACCAGCCCGACCCGCAACTGCGCGGCCACATCCGCGGCGGCATCCTGGTCAACGTGCCGGAGCAGGACGCCGCCGCCCGTCGCGCGGTCCTCGGGCACGTCGCCAGGAGCACCTTCGCCGTCGGCGACGACTACGACGAGTGGACGGTGACCGACCGCCTGCAGCCGTGGTGCGAGGGCGGCGTGCTGGACGCCGTCTCGCTGCGGCGCGCCCTCGTCGACAACGGACTCCTGGCCCGCGAGTCCGGACGCTACCGGCTCGCCGCCCCGGTGGCCTGCGCCGGATGAAGACCGCGGAAGGCCCCGCACACTCGGTGGTTTCTAGGGGTAGTTGCAAGACGTGGTCGGTTTGATCAGGCCTCGAAAAGGCTATGCAGGCGCTCGGCTGGGGCTTCCCAGTCGAGCGCTCTGCGTGGGCGGCCAGAGCCAGAAGTACTCCTCCCGCTCACGGACCAGGATCCTTCGCCCCTGAGCCACCGTCCGGTCCTTCCGCATCTCGAACATCGCACCCCCTTGAGCTGGGGTGTTGCAACGATCTCCAGGAGCTGTTCGAGATTCGGATCACGCAGTTGGGGTCAGGTGTCCTTTGACAACGAAGTCCGTCGGCTGAGTGTCGGTGACCAGGGCGGACTTGGTTGGTTGGCAAAGAAGTGGGGCGACGGGGGTGCGGCGGTATTTGGATCTGGACGTAGAGCCTGATGGTGCCGTATGAGACTGAGGTTTCGTCCTTGTCCATGAGCTTCGCCCAGATATCTCTGGGCCGTGGCCAGTTTCGATCATGGAGTCGATGAGGTGCTGGACAGGATCCATGGCGGTCGGTCGGCGAGGCAGGGGCCTGCGTGTGCGGGGTTCGAAGTCGTCCAGAGCGGCTTGGATGGTTCGCCGGGTGACGTTGCATCGCCTGGCCGGGGATTTTGTCGACCGCCCTGCTGTTTCAGCGTCGCGCCGGAGGCGCTGGTAGAGCTCTCTCGTGCCATTCTTCTGGGTGGTGTGGGGCTCGGGCCCGGTTCGCGTCGCCGACGCGGCGAACTGATGTCGGCCAGGACTCGTTCTGAGATTTCCCGGGATGCCGGTCAGTTGGCAGTAGGTCAGACAGGACTCATGAGAGGACCTGTGACCAGGCCACGCCACCCCCGACGGTCTGCAGCATCTGCTTGCCGGCGCGAAGTGGGAGCCCGACGACATCCGCGATGAACTGCAGGAATACGTCGCCCACAAGTTTGGCGAGGACGACGGAGTCCTCATCATCGACGACACCGGGTTCATCAAGAAGGGCACCGCCTCCGCCGGGGTCCAGCGCCAATACTCCGGGACCGCAGGTCGCACCGAGAACTGCCAGAGCGGCGTCTTCGCCACCTATGCCACCGCCCGCGGCCGGGCCTTGGCCGACCGCGAGCTGTATATCCCCAAGTCCTGGACCGAGGACCGCGAACGCTGCCGCGCGGCCAAGGTCCCCGACGATTGGGAGTTCGCCACCAAGGGCGATCTGGCCCGGCACATGGTGCTGCGTGCCCTCGGCTCGCCGCTGCCCATCACCTGGGTCACCGCGGATTCCGCCTACGGACAGGAGAGCCGCTTCCGCCGGCTGCTGGAGCAGTCGGGCGTCGGCTACGTGCTGGCCGTGCCCAAGTCCCAGTTCACCGTGGGTTGTCCCCGCATCGAGGGCCTGTTCGCGCAGGCCCCGGACGAGGCGTGGGAGAAGATCTCATGCGGCAACGGGGCGAAGGGACCGCGCGTCTACCACGGGGCGACGGTGCGACTGCCGGCCGTCGCCGAGTCCGACCACCAGGGCGAGGTCCTTCACCGGATGCGGTGGGCGCTGGCCCGTCGCAGCATCCGCAAGCCCGACGAGATCGCCTACTGCCTCGCCTACGCCCCTTTGGAGACCACCGCCCAGGAACTGGTGCGAATCGCCGGGACGCGGTGGGCGATCGAGGAGGGTTTCCAGGCAGCGAAGAACGAGTGTGGCCTGGACCAGTACGAAGTCCGCCGTTATCCGGGTTGGTACCGGCACATCACCCTGGCGATGCTCGCGCACGCCTTCCTGGCAGCCACGGCACACCAGGACCGGGAAAGGGGGGCAGGACGGGTGAGGCAGCCGGGACCATCGAGCTCACAGTGGCGGAGGTTCGGCGACTCCTGGCAGCTTGTCGGCCCCGGCTCCCGCACCTGCACGGACGTCGAGGCCGGCACCACGCGGTGAGCTGGTCGAACTGGCGCCGACGACGCCAGGCAGTCGCCCGCCAATGTCATTACGTGCGGCGTTGTCGCACGATCGAGGGGCGGACACCGTGAAGCCGCCCCTGACCACTCCACAGCCCGCTACACTCCAGCCGCCCAGCGAAACTCGCAGGTCAGACTGCAAAAACCTGCTGGAGTACTAGGCCGACCATGACCAGCGCGACGACCGGCTGACCACCGCCGAACGCGCGGGACTCACGGCCCTGTGCAGGGAGAACGCCCAGCTCAAGCGGGCAAACGAGATCCTCAAAGCCGCCTCGGCTTTTCCGTCCAGGAACTCGACACAACCCGGCGCAGGTACTGACGTTCCTCGCCTCGCCATCGCTGTCCTCGACCGGCTCCTCCACCACTGCGAAGTCGTCTCCATCAACGGCCCCAGCCACCGGCTCAAGAACCCACTCGCAGCCATCGAAAGGGATTCCACAGCGGCTTGATCAACATCGATCTCGTCGGGCCCATCGTGCATGGCTCGGTCACGGCCGCGTGGTCTGAATCGGCAGCGGTCGTGACTAATGCAACCCAGCGATAGACACCGCTTCCCTGCCATTCGGCAGCACGGGCAAGGCGGGTCAGATCGCCCAGAATCTCGTCGGCTACTTCCGCGTCGAGGACCTCTGCCTCCCGCTCTCGCAGCTGAGACCAGAGCCCTGCCACCTTGCTGAGCCTGGGCCCCCTGACGGCACACAAGGCTGAGACCAAACGGTCCGAGAAGGCAAAAACCACACAGTCGTCGTTGTCCTGGCCAGCGACAATACGAGGCTCGTCGGCTTCCATGAGCTCCTCGAAGTTGGCACTCCCACTCGATCGCTGCCTCTTCGGGATCGAAGTTCCCGCAAGACACCGACTCCAGAGCGCGGCCTGGCCCGCCTCGAACCGCAAGTGCCGCCACGACGTCAACAGGCGCTACGAATAACTTCACCAGTCTGCTCACCTGGGCATGATGCCTCAAACCCCCGATGCGGTCCCGCGCATGCGGTCACTATTCAAGCTGAGCACGTTCGTCCGTACGTGCCTGAGCACATTGAGGAGGAGTACGCCGACAACTGCGTGACCTCTCGGGGAAAGAGGCGCTTCCGGAGCCAGCTCGATGTCAACGCGCGGGCGGCCACGAACTCGCGGGGCGCCCATCGAGCTGCTTCGGAAGGGGCGATGCGGTCGTTCCATGGGGGCACTGCGCTGTTCATGTCGGTGGGTGTGATGTCGTCGCGTTCAGCGCGGTACCGCCATGGCGGCGGAGGTAGGCCAGGACGGCGCGCACGCGGCGGTGGCCGCCGTCGCCGACCGACAGGCCGAGTTTGAGGAAGACGTTGCCGATGTGTTTGTGGACGGCGTTGTCAGTGATCACGAGCCGTTGGGCGATGGTCGCGTTGTCGTGACCCTCGGCCATCAGCGCAAGGACCTCGCGCTCCCGTGCGGTCAGGGCATCGACGGGATCACCGTGTGCCAGGAGTTGGGCGATGACTTCGGGGTCCATGGCGGTGCCGCCGCCTGCCACACGGCGCAGCGCGTCGGTGAACTCCGCGATGCGGCTCACGCGGTCTTTGAGCAGGTATCCGATGCCGCCTTGGGCGTCGGCGAGGAGGCGGCCCGCGTATTCCTGCTCCACGTACTGCGACAGGACCAGGACGGGAAGTCCGGGATGGTCGCGGCGGGCCTGGACTGCGGCCCGGATGCCCTCGTCGCGGAAGGTCGGGGGCAGCCGCACGTCCACGATGGTGACGTCCGGCCGGTGGATCTCGACGGCGGTGAGGAAGCCGGGGGCGTCGGCCGTGATCGCGACGACCTCGAAGCCCTGCGAGTTGAGCAGGAGCTCGAGCCCGGATGACAGCAGGACGTTGTCCTCGGTGATGACTACGCGCACGGAAGCTCCACGGTGATGGTGGTCGGCCCGCCTGGTGGGCTGCTGATCTTCATGGTGCCGTCCAGAGCGGCGGCGCGGCGGCGCATTCCGTCCAGGCCGGACCCTCGGGCGGCGTCCGCTTCGCCGGTCCCGTTGTCTGCGATCTGCGCGCAGAGCAACGCGCTGTTGCGGGTCACGCGAACTGAGGCATGGGTGGCCCGGCTGTGTCGGGAGATGTTCGCCAGTGCCTCGGTGACGGCGAAGTAGACGACTGCTTCGACTGCTGCGGGGATCTCACCGAGCGGGCCGACGTCGATGCGGGTCGGCACTCCGGCCCTGGTGGACAGGGTGCTGAGCGCGCCGGAGAGGCCCTGGTCAGCCAGCACCGGGGGATAGATGGTGCGGATGACGGAGCGCAGCTCGGTCATCGCGTCCTCGGTCTCGGCATGAGCCTGTCGCACCAGAGCGGCGGCCCCGTCGGGTTGGTCGGAGAGGCTCTCGCCGGCCACGGCGAGCCGCATCGCAATGGCCACGAGCCGGGCCTGAGTGCCGTCGTGCAGATCGCGTTCAATCCGCCGGAGTTCCGCACCGTGTGCCTGCAGGACGTCCGTACGTGTTCGGGTGAGCTCGGTGACGCGTTCGCCCAGTTGCTCCGCGGGCGATGGCGCCAGGACCGCGAGGCAGCACCGGGCGTGCGCTCGGGCAAGCGGCGGGAGGGCGATGGCGGCCAGTACCGCCAGAACCACGAGATTCACCAGCCCGAGCAGCAACGCGGTGCCCCAGCCGGTTATGCGAACGCTGACCACGGGCAGCCACGGCGCTGTGGGAAAGGCCCACCACAACAGCGTAATGACGGGAGTGAGAGACAGGCAGCCCAGACAGACCAGGGCAAGCGCGCCCGCTGGCAAGCCGGTGACCACCTGCGTCATGAGCCACGCAAGGTTGCGGCGGGCGGCGCGCGGGCGGGGCTCGACCGACCGTCCCAGCAGCGCCCCGGCGCGCCGGCGATGCTGCTCCGTCCAGGACTGCGTCAACGACGGAAGGCACAGCAGGGGTGCCGCAGCGAGCGCCACCGCCGCGGACACCAAAGTGGCCAGCAGGTAACGCCCGCTGCGCCATGCCTTGAACCACCATGCGCGGGCCGCGCCGGGTATGCCGAGCACTTGTCTCGCTTTCCCTTTGTCGTGCAGGAGGACCGTGGGAAGCCCCACCCGATCGACCCTAGACAACCAGTCGACCCTGCGGCACTACAGGCAGCTGTACCTTTCGTCCGGGCGCCTGCGGTAGCGACCCTCCATCGGATGCCTATCTAGCGTGTGGGCATGAGATTCACAAGCCCGAGTGCCGTGCCGCGCCCGGACACTTCCGTGTCCGACCAGCCCGATCGGCAGCACCGCCCCACCGGCAAACAGTGGCTGGCTGCCGTTGCGGCCATCCTCGTCATTGCAGGCACGGCCGTTGCTGTCCAATTGTCGGCCGACGCACGCGACTCGGCCGCGCCCGGATACGGGCAAGAGGATCTGCGCCGGGACACCGACGCCATCGAGGCGCTGGGGGTCACCGGAGTCCAGGCACGCGTGACCACCGGCCCTGGCAGGGACCTGGTCGCCACCAGCGGCGTCGCCGAGGCGGGCACGAACCGTCCGGTGCCCCGCGACGGCCGCTTCCGGATGGCCAGTACCGGCAAGGCGCTCGTGGCCACCGTGGTCCTGCAACTGGTGGACGAGGGCAAGCTGGCGCTCGACGACACGGTGGACCACTGGCTGCCCGGCTTGGTGGACGGCAACGGCAATGACGGACGCCGGATCACCATCCGTCAACTCCTCCAGCACACCAGCGGCATCCACGACGACGACCTCCCTGGCTACACCACCCCGCAGGAGTACTACGAGCGCCGGTACGACACCTACACACCCCAACAGATCGTCGCGCTGGCGATGAGGCACCGCCCGGACTTCCCACCCGGCACCGGGTGGAACTACTCCAACACCGGCTACGTCCTGCTCGACTTGATCATCGAGAAGGTCACAGAACGCCCTTGGCACAAGGAGACCGAGGACCGGATCCTGAAACCGCTCGGCATGGAGCACACCTACCTGCCGGGCAGCACCCCTGCACTCCGGCCTCCACACGCCAACGGCTACCAGGTTTTCCCCTCCGGAGAACGAGTCGACGTCACCGAGGTGATCTTCCCCGACCCGGGCAGCTACGTCTCCACCACTGAGGATGTCAACCGCTTCTTCCAGGCCCTGCTCGGCGGCAAGGTGCTGCCCCGGGCACGGCTGGCCGAGATGCGGGACACCGTCCCGGTCAACAAGGAGATCCAGGCGTTCTGGCCGTACGGACGCTACGGCCTCGGCCTGGTCGAACGGCCCCTGTCCTGCGGCGGCAGCTACTGGAGCCACGAAGGAGGCAACGGCGGCTACATCACTCTGAACGGCGCCACCGACGGCGGCAGGCGCATCGTGACCGTCTCCATGTCCACCGCCCTGGGTGACTCACCCGACAACGCACTCCGACAGGAGCAAGCCGCCAGTATCCTCGTCGACCACGCGCTGTGCGACACCCCCGGCAACGGGCAAAAGAGGTAACTACCCCCAGACGCCTCATGGGAAGCGCAGATCGGCTCCCGCCGATCTGCGCTTCCCATGAGGCGTCTGGGCCGGCCTGCAACTGGGCCCCGTTGCGATCCCGGCCGAGCCCATGGTGGGACAACTGCGTGCTCGCACGGCATGGAGGTGCCGCCGACTCGGCATGCCGTGTCGGTCCGAGCGATGCAGTGCCATCATCAGGGGGATGGGCACGGGCGTCGTCCGGCCGGTGGGCTTCAGCTCGCCCGTCTCGAGGGCGACGGCGAACTGGGCGATGTTGTCGGCAGTGCTGTTGTTGACGTATAGCCATTGTCCGCTGGTGTCGATGACGAAGTTGGTGGGACCGCTCACGCCTTGAGTGGTGTGGCCGATGACGGAGAGCGTCCCTGTCGGGCGGCGGATGTGGTATCCGGTGATGGTCTGTGAGGGCGCTGTCACGTTGGCTGACAGGGTGGGAGGATCCTCGGGGTGATCACGGTGGAGGGGGTTGTCCGTGGAGGGCATGTCGCCGTCGTACAAGGGGCACCGGTATCCGGTCGAGGTGATCTCGCACTGTGTGTGTCTGTACTTCCGGTTCCCGCTCAGTTTCCGTGAGGTCGAGGAGTTGATGCTGGAGCGCGGCGTGATCGTCTCGTACGAGACGGTCCGCCGCTGGTGCCTGGCGTTCGGTCTGCAGTACGCCAACGGACTGCGCCGCCGGCGGCCCCGGCCCGGCGGCAAGTGGCATCTGGACGAGGTCTTCATCAAGATCAACGGTGAGCAGAAGTACCTGTGGCGGGCTGTCGACCAGAACGGCAACGTGCTGGACATCCTGGTGCAGAGCCGCCGGGACACGATGATCCAACGCTGACCGAGTACTGGGCGGCACGGAACCAAAAACGCGGGTTCCCACAGGCGGACAAGAAGTCGCATGTCTGGCTGGCGGCGCGGCAGAGGGGATTGTGTGCCCAGTGCGGGCTGGATCTGGTTGCGGGGGCGGAATACGAGCTGGACAACGGCCGAGAATGGGCGAGATGGTTCGAATACGGCTCCCACACGCTCAGCGTTCACCAGAAGACGGACGCAGGTGCCGTTGGCTCCGCTTGGAAGAACCTCGAACTCCTGCACGCCGGCTGCCATCGGCAGCTCCATGCCGGGAACCATGAGAATCGAAACAACTGCCGCCCACAGCGGTCTGCTTGAGCCGAATGCGCCTAGCCTCGATCCACCGACCCGTGCCTTGTGGATAACGTCTCGGAAAACGAAGAAGTGCCTTGTGACCCGCGATGATGGGAGTTCTTCAGGCTTCCAGCACGCACAATCAGCAAGGCACTTCCGAGATGCAAGTTTCTCACACGCGGGCGGCGGTCTCCGCTGCCTTCGATGACACGAACCTGATCGCGCATGCCGGGCTGGTTCCGGTGATGCGGCTGGCCGAGCGATGCGGTCTGCCCCGGCTGGTGAGGGAGAACGTGAGGCTGACCGGGGCGAAGAACGGCGCGGGTGCCTCGGAGGACGCCAAGGTCACCGGCATCGTGGGCGGCATGGCCGCAGGAGCGGACAGCATCGACGACCTCGACGTTCTGCGCCACGGTGCGATGTCGGCCGTGTTCGAAGAGGTCCGTGCCCCGTCCACCCTGGGCACCTTCCTCCGCTCCTTCACCCATGGTCACGCCCTCCAACTGCACGCGGTACACCGCAGGTTCCTCGGCGAACTGGCCGCACACCCCGTTGCTGCCCGGCTCCGGCGAGAAGGCGTTCATCGACGTCGACTCCACCCACAAACGCGTCTACGGCCGCACCAAGCAGGGTGGCGAGTACGGCCGGTTCAAGGGCATCCGCACCCTGCACCCTCTGCTCGCCACGATCTGCACCCCCACCTCCCGACCGGTGATCGCCACCGTGCGGATGCGCCGCGGCAAAGCAGCCGACTCCCGGGGCTCCCCGAAATTCGTCAGCGAGGCGCTGGCCACCGCCGTCGAGGCCGGCTGCACCGGCATGCGCATCTTGCGCGCGGACTCGCAGTTCTACAACGCCGGTGTCATCGCTGCCTGCCGCCGGTCCGGCGCCCGCTTCTCCCTCACCACCGGGATGAACCCCTCCATCAAACGGGCCATCCACAGCATCCCCGACACCGCGTGGCAGCAGATCACCTACCCGACCGCGGTACCCGACCCTGAGACCGGCAAGCTCATCTCGGACGCCGAGGTCGCCGAGATACCCGCCTACACCGCCTTCGCCAGCCGCAAGAAAGGCGACCGGGTCACGGCCCGGCTGATCGTGCGCCGGGTCCGTGACCTGGCCAAACCCGCCGTCGTCGGCGAGCAGGGCGAGTTGTTCCCAGTCTGGCGCTACCACCCGTTCTTCACCGACACCCCCGCGCCGACGCTCAAAGCCGAGCGGGAGCACCGCCACCACGCCGTCGTCGGGCAGGTCATCGCCGACAGCAAAGCCTCCGCCCTGGCCCACCTGGCGTCGGGACACTTCCACGCCAATGCCGCCTGGCTGATCCTGTGGGCGATGGCCTACAACCTGCTGCGGGCCGCCGGGGCACTGACATCCGCCTTCCACGCCAAGGCCACCCTCCGCTCCCACCTGGTCCAGGACCCGGCCCGGATCGCCCGCTCCGCACGGCGCGTCACCCTGCACCTTCCGCGCAACTGGCGCTGGCAAAAAGCCTGGACGCACCTGTTCGACACCGTCCACCGCCCACCCGAACCCGCCTGACAGCCTCTGCCCACCCCGCCCGCCAGGGCTCGACCGGAACCAAAACCGTGGAAAAGCTGGGCAGACCAGCGGATGCAGCACGCCCATGCCCATCGGTCGACCCCAAAACCGGCTCAGAAGCCCGTCAGAAGATCACTTCCAGACCACGTCGGCGGATCGAGGCTAAGCCGACTTCAGAGTCACCCGCAGACGCCGTGCCACTTCCGGAGGCTTGACCTCCTGCTCGAAAAGCTCGGCCGCCTGCATCCGCACCGACTTCCGACGCACCCGTCCCGCAACGGTCAGCCCGCCCCCATCCGAATACTTCACACACCATCGAATACAGCCACCACACCAAGTCCATCGGGAACCTCGGGAAAGTTCACCCTGACGAGCCGAAGTCAGTAGACGTCGGTAGGGGCGGCAGTGAGTGATCTTTCCCAGGCTGGCGCATCCGGCTTGTGCGAGGGTGGGACGAGGAATGGCCGACGGGCCGGGAGGGTGAGCAGCAAAGGCGGGAGTCCCTCGATCGCGAGGATCGGGGGACTTCACCAAGCGAGCCAGCCCGGGGGATCGGGGTGGGCCCTGTTGCGGCACTGGGTGCCGGGTATCCGATTTACGCGGTCGGGTTGAGTTCGGCTTGGCCGAACAGCAGGGCCCAGCCGGTGGGGAGCTGGTGGAGAATGCGGGTGATCAGGTTGGGGCCGGCGTGGGCGGTGACGGCGGCGAAGACGGATCCGGTGTCCCAGCGGGTGGTGGCCAGGGAGGCGCCGGAGCGGGCGGCTAGGTCCTTGACGAAGCCCCAGCCTCCCAGCGGCTGGAGGCCGGGGATCTGCGTGGTCAGGACGCGGGCGGCCTCCAAGGGCAGGCAGGCGGCCAGGTCGACGCGTTCGTCGCCGGTCAGCTGGCGTCCCAGCCCTGCCAGGACCAAGCGGACGACTTCGTCCGCTCGCTCGCGGTTGGGGTAGGCGCCTTCGTAGCGGACCTTCTCCAGCAGCTGCTCATACGCCGTCGAGTACGGCTGCTTGCGCTCAAGCGGTACGCGCACGTCGGTGATCACTGCGGTGAATGCCCTTCGTCAAGCCAGGGTCGGGTGGGTGCCGGTGTGCGGCACCGGTGGTCAGGTGGGTTGGGGGCGGCCGAAGAGGAGGTCGTAGCCGGCGGGGAGCTGGAGCAGGATCTGCCCCAGTAGGTCGTCGTCGGCGGTGTCGGCGGCCGTGGACAGCACGGCGCTGACGTCCCAGGTCGCGGTCTGCTCGGTGGCGCCCTCGATCCAGGCCGCGGTCGCCCGCACGAACCGCTCCGGCGGCAGCGGCTCGGCGCTCTGCAGCGGGTTGAGCAGGATCAGGGCGAATTCCTCCGGCAGGCGTGCCGCGAGCAGGGCGCGGACCTCGCCGACCAGGTGTGCGCCGAGCAGGGCGAGTACCACACGGGCCGCGCGCTCGGCTTCCTCCACAGTGCCGTACTCGCCGCGTTCCTTGACGTGGTCGAGAAACGCTTCGCGTCGCAGTGTCATCTCGGCCGCCACCCCTTCTTGTTCTTCAAACTGCCCACAGGGGTGCGGAGGACGGGGTGAGGGGGAGATCAGGTGCCCGTCCTCCGCACCTGTCCGGCCGGGTCAGCCGGAGATCTCCTTGTGGCCGGTCCCGACGCCGATGGAGATCTTGCGGGGCTTGGCGCGCTCGGCGATCGGGATGCGCAGGGTGAGCACGCCCGCGTCGTAGTCGGCCTGGATGCGCTCGGTGTCAAGGGTGTCGGCGAGCACGATCTGGCGGGAGAAGACGCCCAGCGGCCGCTCGGACAGTTCCATCTGCACGTCGTCGGCCTTCGTCACCGGCCGGCGCTCGGCCTTGACGGTGAGCATGTTCCGCTCGACGTCGATGTCGATCGCGTCTGCGGTGACGCCGGGAAGGTCGAAGGCCACCACGTACCGGTCGCCCTCGCGGTAGGCGTCCATCGGCATCGCCGACGGCCTCGACCAGGTCCCCGGGCCCAGCAGCTGCTGCGTCAGCCGGTCCAGTTCACGGAAGGGGTCAGTGCGCATCAACATCGTGAAAACACCTCCAACAGGTTCAGGCAGTTACTGCCAATGCGCCTCACTGACACTGTTGTAACATGTCATCCAATGGATGACAAACATGATGTCGTCAGCTCGATGACAACCCTGGGGAGGTGTCCGTGACCCCGGCCGACCAGCCGTCCACGACCGGCACCGACGCCCACAGCCCGGCGTCGTTCCTCGCCGCCGCGGCGGCCCTCAACGCCATAGACGACGCCTTGCGCGAAGCCCAGCAGGAGGCCCCGAACGCTTCCGATGCCGGGCCGGACCCGGAGCAGGCCCTGGCCTCACTGATGCTGTTGCGGCAAGTCCGCGAGCAGCTCGCCGGATGGGAGACTGGCCTGATCGAAACCGCCCGCGACACGGGCGCCAGCTGGGCCGACCTCGCCCTGCCCCTCGGCGTCGCCAGCCGCCAGGCCGCCGAGCGCCGCTACCTGCGCGGCCGCCCCGGCCCTGCCGGGACTACCGGCGAACAGCGTGTGACGGCCACCCGCCAGGCCCGTGCCGCCGACCGCACCACCGCCGCCTGGGCCCGCCGCAACGCCGCCGACCTGCGCCGTCTTGCCGGCCAGATCACCGCACTCGCCGACCTACCCGCAGCGGCCCGCCGCCCGCTCAGCGAACTCCACGCGGCCCTCGCCCACGACGACCCCGCCGACCTCATTGCCCCGCTGACCGCCACCCGCCCCCACCTGGCCGCCGCACACCCCGACCTCGCCGCTCGGCTCGACACCCTCACAGCCCCGTAGTACGAGTCAACGATCCAGCCGCCCGCCGGAGACGCCGGGCCTGGGGTCTTCAGCTGAAGTCCCCCTCACCCGCAATCCGACGCTTCTTTGAGAATGGAGAAATGGACGCCCAGGAAATCCAGGAACAGCTGCGCCGCGAGCTCGAAGAGCAGGAGCGCGTCACCCGAGAGCTGGCCCAGGCGATGGAAGAAGCCGCCCGCCGGGACGGCGGAGTCTAAAGAAGCAAGGGCAGGGGCCGACACGTGTCATCCGTGTCGGCCCCTGCCTCCTTTTGTGCTCCCTGGTCCACCGGTCAGAGGAGGACGCCGCCGGAGACCTCGATGCGCTGGGCCGTCATCCAGCGCAGGCCCTCCGACGCCAGCGTGGCGATGGCGTCACCGATCTCCTCGGGTTCGCCGACACGGCCGAGCGCGGTCTGCCCGGCCAGACCCTGGCGCATACCGATGTCATCCCGCATGGCACCGCCGTTGAAGTCGGTGGCGGTCGGCCCCGGGGCAATGGAGTTGACCCGGATACCTCGGGGGCCAAGCTCTGCGGCCAGAGTGCGGCTCAGAGCCTCGACGGCGGCCTTCGAAGCGGAGTAGACCGACGTCGCGGGACTGGTGTGGCGAGTCAACGACGACGAGACATTGATGACCCGGGCACCCTGCGCCAGCAGCGGCACAAGCGACTGGGTGAGGAAAAACGTGCCCCGCACGTTCGTGCCGAACACCGTGTCGAAGTCGTCGGCCGTGACAGCTTCCAGCGGGCCGAAAACGCCAACCCCCGCGTTGTTGACCACGATATCGAGCCGCGAGGCCCCCCAGCGCTCAAGCAGTGCGCTCAGCTCGGAAGCGAGGGCTCCGAAAGAGGAGATGTCGCTGATATCGAGACGCATGACAGCGGCAGTCCCACCCGCGGCGTGCACTTGCCGCACAGTCTCCTCTACCTCAGCCACATCACCGCGATGAGTGACCACGACCCGCACCCCGCGCGCCGCCAGCGCGAGAGCTGTACTCCGGCCCAGGCCACGGTTCGCACCGGTCACCAAAGCGATCCTGTCGGCTGTCATCAGCTGCTCCCTCGTCGCACGGCACCAGAGAGACATCGGGCACCGTCATCAGATACGAGTCGGTTGACTCGCCTTTCCATTGCAGCGTAGGCACGCCAAAAGAGGCGAGTCAAGTGACTCGCCTCGGATCTGGGGCATACTGCACGCATGGCAGCAGAGCTCTCCGCACACCACCGCCGTCTCGCCCAGCAGAAGCGTGAGGCGATCATCTCCGCAGCCACGGACCTCTTCCTGGACCGCGGCTACGACGGAACCTCCCTCGCCCGCATCGCCGAAGGGGCGGCCGTCTCGAAGTCCACCCTGTTCAAGCAGTTCCCCACCAAGGCAGCCCTCTTCGAGGCCATCGTCACCGAGTCCTGGCAGCGTGACACCGCGGACACTGTCGCGCGGCCTCAGGCCGGAGACCTGCGTTGCGGCCTGACCTCCATCGGCCACCGCTACGCCGACCTGATCGGCCGGCCCGGTATGACGGCCCTGTTCCGCATCGTCATTGCCGAGCTGCCCCGCTTCCCCGAACTGGGGCAGATGCAGTTCCAGCTCGGCAAGCTGCCCTACTTCACCTCGGTCCAGCACTACCTGGAGTCGGAGCACGAGGCCGGCAACGCCGACGTCCCGGACGCCGAGAGCGCCGCCAACCAGTTCCTCGGGATGATCGCCAACTACGTCCTGTGGCCCCGCATGCTGCTGACCGACTGGGACCCCTCAGCCTCTGACATCCGCTACGCCGTCGAGCAGGCGGTGGAGACCACGCTCGCCCGATACGCTTCCGATCGACCAGCCTGATCCAAGGGCTGGAATTCGTACGCCGCCGCCCAGCACTGCAGGGGGTTCGCGGAGCCCGGCAGGACCTCGTCCTGGAGGAGGCCGGGATCGAGGACCCGGTCGTCTTTGAGGAGGACCCGGGCACCTCCAGCCGCCTCCACCCGCTCCAGCGCCCGAAGTTCGGCGAGCTGCTGACGTACGGGCGGCCGGGCGAGACCGTGCACATCTCCGAGATGTTCCGCCTCGTGCGCGGCAACCAGCACATCCTCGACGTGCTCGACGTCCTGCACCGCGACCGCCTCGCCCTGCGCATCCACGACGGGGCGTTCTCCGCGATGGACCTCACCGCCCGCCACCCGCGCACCGGCAGGCGCTGTCCACCGTGAAGTTCATGGTGCAGACCCTGGCCGCCGCCGGCGAACTCCAGCGCGACCTCCAGCGCGAGCTGACCTACGACGGGCTGCGCGCCGCCGAGGCCAAGGGCGCGAAGGGCGGGCGCCGCCCCGCCGTGGCGGCCGCCCGGACCGCCGACGTACGCACCGCGTACCTGAGAGGCCGCTCCATCGCCGCCCTCGCCCGCGACCACCGGGTCAGCCGCGGCGCGATCCGTACCGCCGTCGCCGTCCTCCTGCCCGACCACACCGCCAGCGAGGAGGACGCCCCCACCCCGGAGCTACCGATCACCCTCGACATGCCGGGCACTCGCGGACTACCTCCGCACCACCGAACTGGAGCCCGCCGAGCGCGCCGCGCTCGACCAGGGGACGACAGCACCACGACGGGCTCCGAGTTGCTCGGTTCGCCTCGAAGGCTGATCGTTCCGGAAGACCAGCTCTCGGCGTGGTCCGCAAAGGCAGCCTCGCACGTCTGCACCTGCCAGCCTGCGGAGATGCCGATCAAGTTCGAGCCCCGTTCGACGCCGGACCATAAACGACAAGGCCAGGACCGAGGCACCACGGACACGAGAAGGTGGCAGCAGCGCCACGGAACTCAGCCGAAGGTCAGGCCGGCCTGACCGTGCGGCTACGCGGCCGGACCCGCGCGCAAGTGGTCCCCACTGGGCGGCGGGTCGGTGTGCGAGTGAGCGATCCAGCGCGATGCCGAGCGCCGTCGTCGCCGCCCACCGCCGCCACGGCCCGTCCCGGATTGCCCATGATGTCTCCCGCTCGCGAGCTGTTACGCAGGAGACGCTACGTGCGGGGGACGGACCGCGGCGGTCGTGCCAGAGGGACAACCAGCCCCTGAATACCCGGGTATGACACCCCTACGGGCTACCGCCAGCCTCTTTGGGCGGTGGGCCTCCAGCCCCGTGCCCGAGTTCAGTTGTTGTTATTGACCTTGGTGTAGGCGGCGCTGTAGCCGGTGGGGCAGTAGAGGGTGTCGGAGCCGTCGCCCGTGTGCCAGCGGCCGTCTGCCCCGCCAGCGAGTGGCTGGGCAGGGTCGGCCTGAAGCCTCCAGGCCTGGCCATCCGGCTCTCCCTGCTCCCGGACGACGGCGTCAACTTCCTCGGTCGCCGCTCTGCCTGCGGCGCCGGACCCAAGATCAGTCTTATAGACGTCGTTTCGCTTGGTGAGTCGGCGGCCGTTGATATGGCTGGTAGCGATAGCCGTGAACCGCTCTGTGTCAGCCGGGGCGCGTGGGTATCGGCTCGGCCCTCTGCCCGGTCGTGTTCGTGTGGCCACGGAGCAACCGCGTCACGGCGCCGGGTCTGGGCGTCGAAGGCCAGGGGAGGCGGCGGGGGTTGCCCAGCCGCGCAGTACGGCATCAATCGTTGACCAGAACGCGGTCTCGGCTGCGGTGCCGTCGAGGCCGCCGGCCAGTTCAAGGGTCACGAGCCCGTGCAGGGCGACCCACAGCGAGACGGCGATCAGTGTGGTGTCGCCCGCGAGGATCCGGTCCGCCACGGCACGGTCGATCGCCGTGACAAGCGGTCGCACCGGGTCTCGGTCGCCGACCCAGGTCGACGGTACGAAGGACTGAACGCCGCCGAACAACACCGCGTACAGGTGGCGGTGTTCGCGTCCCCAATGGCGATACGCCACGGCCAACGCGTACAGATCCTCCAGGGCGGCCTCCGAGCCGGGAACGGCCGTCAGGTCCTGGAACAGGCCAGCGACCGCCTGGTTGCGCACCTCGCGGATCAGTCCGTCCTTGCCCTGGAACAGGGTGTACACCGCAGCCGTCGACGTTCCGGCGGCAGTGGCCAGCGCGCGGACTGTGACCGACTCCTGGGGATGGGTGGCGAACATCTCGGTCGCGCATGCCACAAGCCGTTCTCTGACGGCGGCGTCGTTCGTTCTCGGCCTTCCCATGGGAAGCAGTTTACCCATGCTGATAACATCGTTTCAAAACGGCGTTCCAAAACTCTGGGGAGCTCAACATGCCACCGTCCGCCATACGACCTCTGCGCCTTGTCGGCCGCCTGCTGGCGGCCACCACCGCGGTGGTGGGGCTCGTCGCCTTCTTCCTGGCGCTGATCGTCGCCACCGACGGCGCGGGCTCGGGATTCGTCGCATGGTCCGCGACTGTCGGCATCGCGGTTTCCGCAGCGCTGTGGTGGGGTCGCCGCCGCTCTTGGCGGGGACGGCTGGTGCCATTCCTGCCGGTGCTCGTCGCAGTGGCCCTGACACTGTCGGTGTGCGTCCCCACCGTCCCCACGACGCGCCACTACCCGCCCGCCCTGCCGTTCGTGACCGCCGAGCACTGGCGCCTGTCCACCGGCAGCCGGGTCGCGGTCTACCACTACCCGCCCACCGGCAACAACCCCCGGCAGCGTGTCCCGCTCGTCTACCTCAACGGCGGCCCGGTGCGCGGCATCTCGGTGCTCGACCACCGCTTCCTGCAACGGCTCGCGGGACAGGGCTACGACGTGTACGCCTACGAACAGGCCGGTGGTGGACGCAGCAACCTGCTGCCCATGGGCCAGTACTCGATCACCCGGTCCGTCCATGACCTCGGTGCCTTCGTCAGCAAACTCGGCAAGGGCCGCGCCGACGTACTGGGATTCTCCTCAGGCGCGGTCGTGCTCACCCGCGCGATGGCCGACCCGGCCATCGCCGGCCACCTGCGCCGGGCGGTCATCGCCGAGCCGGGCCCGATGGACGGCCCCACCGCCCGGATGGCCGAGCAGAAGGGTCGGCCGTCGGCCCGCGACCTCGCGCCGGCCATGACCGGGCCGCGCTCCACACATGTCCCGCGGTACGCGGTCGCGTTCGGCCTCATGCGGCTCGGACTGCTCAGCCCGGACAACGGGCTGGTAGGGCAGGCGGAGGGCGACAATGCCTTCACCGCTGCCGATCTCGGCAGCGACACCGCGTCCGCCTACTGCGCGCGGGACGCGCACCGCATCCCGGTCGAGGACACTGCGGAGAACTTCTCCTTCAGTGCCGCCGCCAGCCTCCGCATCCAGCAAACGATCAAAGACTCCCCCTCCATCGCCCCGCAGCTCAGGCGCTCCCGGACACCCGCGATGCTGATGATCGCCGAGTGCTCCTCCCAGGTCCGGCAGTGGCAAACAACCATCCTCGCGGACAACCCCGCGATCCAGCGCACCCAGTACATGCCCGGAGTCGGTCACCACATGTGGAACGGCCTGGATGACAACGACCAACGAGCAGCCGCCGCCATCACCGCGTTCCTCCAAGACAAGCCCGCACCGCTGCCCGACTACCCGACCCGAGCCGATATCCCGGCTTTCCTCCGGGGTCACAAGTAAGCGAGCAGACCCACGGCATCGCATCCAAGGTGCGTGGAGGAGTTGGCGGGTTCCGCAGCGACGCTACGCGTCTCTCACAAACGACCATTTGTGAGGGCGCTGTCACGTTGTTGGGTGTGTGGGTGTCTGATGGTGTGTCGGGGCATGGTGGGGCCTGGTTCGGGGCCTGTGCTCAGGCCGCGGTGGACAGACCGGCGGTGCCGGTGGCCTGCTCCCAGGTGGTGAAGCGGTGCTGCACCTCGGTGCGGTGGTCGGGGGCGGTCATCAGATGGCGGCGGGGCCGGAAGTGCGGTGTGATACCGCTGAACGCGGACAGGAACCGCTGCGCCCCGCCGGCGGAGCGGAAGCCTTTCATCGCGCGTTCACGCTGCCGGGTGGGCTGGTGGCTGCTCTCCGCCCGGTTGTTCAGCCCCTTGTGAGAGCGGTGCTCGACCGAGGGCATGACCTCGCGGTGAGCGGCGCCGTAGGAGCGGAGCTCGTCCGTGACGACCACCTGCGGCACCGTACGGGTCGTCTTCACCAGACGACGGAAGAATCGCCTGGCCGTGGTCTTGTCCCGCCGGTTCTGTACGAGGATGTCCAGCACCATGCCGTCCTGGTCGACAGCCCGCCAGAGGTACTTCTACTCGCCCTTGATCTTGACTGAGGTTTCCCCGAGATGCGGAGTGTGGTGACAGAGGGTCAGATGGTTTTCATGAGAGGAACATCGACCATGGCTGCCCCCAGGAAATACTCGCTCGAGTTGCGTGAGCGTGCGGTACGGATGTACCGCACCGCCGATCCGAAGCCGCAGATCAAGAAACCGGCCGTCGATCTCGGCGTGCATCCGGAGGCCCTGCGCGGTTGGATCCGGCAGGCCGAGGCCGACGCCGGCGAGCGCGATGACCGGCTGACCACCGACGAACACGCCGAGCTCACCGCGCTGCGCAAGGAGAACGCCCAGCTCAAGCGGGCGAACGAGGTCCTGCGGACGGCCTCGGCTTTTTTCGTGGCCCAGCTCGACCCGACCCGGCCCAGGTGACGGCGCTCCTCGACGAGCACCCGCACCTGGGGGTCGAGCCCGTACTCCGGGAACTGTCCATCCCTTCCTCCACCTACTACCGCTGGCGCCGTGCCGAGCGCGAGCCGTGCGAACGCGTGCGCCGGGACGCGGAACTCACCGAGCAGATCAAGGAGATCCACGCCGGCTCGGGCGGGATCTACGGCTCGCCGCGCGTGCGTGCCGTGCTCAAGCGTGAGGGCGTCCACGTGGGCCGCAAGCGGGTCGAGCGCCTGATGCGCGAGGCCGACCTCGCTGGGATCAGCCCGCGTCGCAAGGGTTTCACGCGCCGGGACCCCAAGGCCACCCTGGCCCCGGACCTGGTCCAGCGCGACTTCACCGCGAGTGCACCGAACCGGCCGTGGGTCACCGACCTGACGATGATCGCGACCGGCGAGGGCCCGTTGTGGCTGTCCGCGATCCGGGACGCGTTCTCCCGCCGGGTGGTGGCCTGGGAGACCTCCGCCCGTGCGGACGCCGACCTGGTGCCGTCCACGCTCGAGTACGCCCTCGCTTCCCGCGAGGTCGAGCCCGGCCAGCTCATTCATCACGCGGATCACGGCTGTCAATATACGTCGATCAGGCTAACAACTCGCATGCTGCGATCGGGAGTTCAGGAGTCCATGGGCTCGGTCGGAGACTCGTACGACAACGCCCTCGCGGAGAACCTGTGGATGATCACCAGGACGGAGTGCATCCGCGGCCGCGTCTTCGTCACCCGGGCCGAGACGAACCTGGCGCTGTTCGAGTACATCGATGGGTTCTATAACTCCCGGCGCATCCAGAAACGGCTCGGCCACCTCAGTCCGATCGAGTCCGAGGAGAAGCACTACGCCGACCAGGCAACGGCCGAACGAACGAACCTGAAACCCCGTCAACCCGCCCTGACCAGCTGATCAGCACCTCCCGCACGCCGGGGGAACCTCACTGACGCCACCGCACCATTCGTGGTGACATTCCAAGTACCCGACCCCGCAGCATTTGCCCGCACCGTACTCATCGAGGCTCTTGAGCGGAATAGTGTCACCGTCAGCGCCCCGACGCTCGGATTCAACCCCGGCTCCGACCTTCCGTCATCGGAGGAGGTGAAGGCCTTGCCTGTCTCGGCGACGTACACGTCACCGCCCTTCAGGGGATACGCCAAGTTGATCAATAAGGTCAGCCACAATCTCGGCGCCAACCTCTTGCCGCCACTGATGGCAGTGCATCACGGCAATCACACCTATGCCGACGGAATGCAGATCGAGCGGAACTTTCTCGCCGAAGCAGGTATTGACCCGAATTCGTTCACTCTCGTCGATGCCCAAGGCTTGACCGGGGACAAGGCCACACCAGCCGCACAGACGGAGTTGCTGCGACATCTTTCCCGCAGTCGCGACTTCAGCACCTTCTACGACTCTATGCCGAGCCTGGGCGTCGATGGATCACTCGCGGATGTCATCGCGCACACCGACCCTGCCGCAGGACACATTCGCGCGAAGACCGGCACCCTGGTCGGCGCTTTCAAGGGCAAGCTGGCTCTCACCACCAAGGCGCTTGCAGGATACGTTGACACGAAGAATGGTCACCGTCTCGTCTTCGCGATCTACGTGAACAACGTCCCGGTCCCCAGCAACAGCGTCAGCGACGCGATCGACCTGGCGCTAAAGGCCAACAAGCAATTGGGATCAATGGCCGCCAGCATCTACCAGAACCCCGAAGGGAGCAACTAGATGACGACCACGGCATGCGAGACCTCGAACGCACGAACGGCGTCCGGCCGATGGCGCAGCAGATCCAGATGCCGCCGGTGCGCCCCGACCACCTCCACCAGCCCCGCCAGATCCACCTGCTCGGTGTCGGCCGGTGCGCCGTCGATCCAGTGGGTGCCGAGCATCCAGCGCCGGTGGCGCGGACAGATGCGGGTGTGCGGCTGCAGGTACACCCGGGCAGGCCTGGCCCGTCCGGTGCGTGCGGCCGTGCACAGCCGGCAGCCTTCTCCCGCGGCCGGCACCACGGCCCCGAAGCGGAACCGCCCGGCTGCACCCGACCCGTCCGGCGAGATGGGTTCTTGGGCGGTCCAGGCGGGCAGGGCCCGCTGAAGGATCTCCTCGGGTACGCGGCTGAACGCGGAGACGCGGGCGCGGGCTTCGGTGTTGAGGTAGATCTCGCCGTCCGTGCGGTAGCCCTTGAACAGACCTCCGCCGACCTGCAGGAGTGCCGGGATGAGGTCTCGGACGCCGAGCCGGTGGCGGTCGGCCAGCCTGTCCAGGTACGACAGGTTCGTCTCGCCTTGCAGTGGTGCGAGCCGTACCGGCCCCGGACGTGTCGCAGCCGTACGCGGCGGCTGCGGCTGTCGTGGAGGAAAATCGTGCATCAGAGGAGTAGAGGTCGTTCCTGGCGGGCTCGGATGTACCAGCATCCGAGCAGTGGCCAAACGGGGGATCGGGACGGACGTTGAGGCGGACGACGCCGGTCAGGGCTGGTGTTGCGACGACCGCTTGAGTCCAAG
>NZ_FMBW01000062.1 GCF_900091725.1 Streptomyces sp. DvalAA-43
ATTCGACTTTATCAGAAACATTCGGCCGAAAAATCGGCTTCTTGATTCAGAGTAAGGAATCGATGGCTCTGCGGAAATTCATTTCCGTTGAGAGCGAGGTAGACACTAACTGCTGGGCCCGAACTTGTCCAGTCCGAGGCAACCGTTAAAATCTACCTCCCCGCGCAAGCCATGTCAATGGCTTTTTGGGGCGAGGAGGAGACTAGCAGGTCAGCGGGGTCGTATGCACATCAGGCCGCGACCGGGAGCTCGGCGCTGCGCTCCATGGGATCGATGTCGCCGCCGTCACCGGCTCGCGCGGCTCGGCCGCCCAGGACGTAGACATAGCCGAGGAAGACCAGCTCGGCCACGATGCCGATGGTGATGCGTCCCCAGGTGGGAAGGCCGGAGGGAGTGACGAAGCCTTCGATGACGCCGGAGACGAAGAGGACCAGCGCGAGACCGACGGCCATGCCGATCGCGGCCCGGCCCTGCTGTGCGAGGGCTGAGCGCCGGCTCAGCGGGCCCGGGTCGATGACCGTCCAGCCGAGGCGCAGGCCCGTGCCCGCGGCGACGAAGACGGCGGTGAGTTCGAGCAGGCCGTGGGGGAGGATCAGCCCGAGGAAGGTGTCGAGCCGGCCGACCGACGACATCAGGCCGATGCCGACCCCGACGTTGAGCACGTTGAGGAACAGGATCCAGATCACCGGGATGCCGAGGAACGCTCCCAGGACCAGGCACATGGCTGCGGCCTGGGCGTTGTTCGTCCACACCTGGGCGGCGAACGAGGCGGCCGGGTGGCTGGAGTAATACGTCTCGTACTCCCCGCCCGGACTGGTCAGGCGACGGAGATCGTCCGGAGCTGCGATGGCCGACTGGACTTCCGGATGCGTACCGATCCACCAGCCGATGACTGCCGCCAGCACGGTGGAGAGAACCGCGGTGGGTATCCACCAGTGCCTCGACCGGTAGACGGCGGCGGGGAAACCGGCGGTGAGAAAGCGTGTGGCGTCGCGCCAGGAGGCTCGGCGGGTGCCGGTGACCGTGGCTCGGGCGCGGGCCACGAGCTGGGTGAGGCGTGCCGTGAGCATCGGGTCCGGAGCGCTGGACTGGAGGAGCGAGAGATGGGTGGCCGTGCGCTGGTAGAGCTCGACGAGTTCGTCCGCTTCCGTGCCGGTGAGTCGGCGCCCGCGGTGCAGGAGATGGTCCAGGCGGTCCCACTCGGTGCGGTGGGTCGTCACGAAGACATCGAGATCCATGATCGGCTGCTGCTCCAGGCATGGGTGCGTACGGGTTCGTACTACGGCGGCGCGCTGCGGGTCAGCTTGGCAGACTGAGGCCCCGAGGGGCAGGGATGGTCGGCGAAGGGTGGGGCGGCGATGAGTGAGCTGGTGACCGGGGACGCGGTCGTGCTGGGGCTGAGGCCGGCGAAGCTGCCGAGTCGGGCGCTGGCGCTGGCCATCGATCTCGCCGTGGTGGGGGCGATGTTCGTCCTGGTGTCGATCGGGCTGGCGTTCGCGACGGCGAGCCTGGACGACGCGGCGTTCGCGGCGGTGTCCGTGGCGGCCTTTCTGCTGGTGCTGGTGGGCGGGCCCATCGCGGTGGAGACGCTCAGCCACGGGCGTTCGCCGGGGAAGCTGGCGTGCGGGCTGCGGGTGGTCCGGGACGACGGGGGGCCGATCCGGTTCCGGCATGCGCTGGTGCGCGGGGCGATGGGGGTCGTCGAGATCCTGATGACGCTCGGGGTCGTCGCGTGCATCGCCTCGCTGGTGTCGGCGCGGGGGCGGCGCCTCGGGGATGTGTTCGCGGGGACGCTCGTCGTACGGGAACGGGTGCCCGCGGGACGGGCGGTCGCCGTGCCGCCTCCGCCGCCGTGGCTGGTCGGGCGGTTCGCCGGGCTGGATCTGTCGGCGGTGCCGGACTCGCTGTGGCTGGCCGTGCGGCAGTACCTGACCCGTATGCATCAGCTCGATGCGCAGGTGGGCCGGTCGATGGCGGAGCGGCTGGCCGGGGAGTTGGCCGAGCGGACCGGGGTCCCCGTTCCGGCTGGGGTGCCGGCCGGGGCGTATCTGGCGGCGGTGGTGAACGAGCGGCAGGCGCGGGATGCCCGGAAGGTGTTCGCCGCCGCCCGGGACGGGGCAGCTCGCGGTGGTTTCGAGGGGTCGGCGGGGCAACCGGTGGGCGGAGCTCCGGTAAAGGGGGCCGGGGCTTGGGTGCCGGTCGCGGCCGTGCCTTCCGCGGAGGCTGTCGGGGCGGGTGCGCCCGTGCCGCCTGCGGGGACGGACGACGGTCAGGTGCCTCCTGCCCCCACGGGGTTCGCGCCGCCCGCCTAGAACGACGAGGGCGGGGAATCCAGGTCTTCGAGCTCGATGCCAGGGGCCGAGAGGACCACGTCTCCGGCGATGTGAACGGTGTGCTGCTCGCCGGTGTCCAGGGCGCTGACCTGGTACTCGTCCACGTTCAGGGGGCCGTTGTCAGTGGCGTGCGCTTCACTGTTCACCAGGGCCCAGGACTGGTCGACGGTGCGGGGTGCGAGGACCGGGTCGGTGAAGGCGACCAGGCGGACGCGCGTCGCGGGGGAATCGGGGGTGAGGCGCAGCAGTCGTGCGGTCGCGACGAGGAACGCGGGGGATGTGCCGGTGAAGGCGTGGGCGCGGACATTGCCTTCGGTGGCATGTGTGCCGGTCGGATCGGTACGGACCCAGGTGACGCCTTCGAGGGCGGCACCGCGGACCTGCCAGCTCGCGGCATGGAGTTCGAGGCGGATGGGACGGCCGAGTTCGTCGAGGGTGAGGTCGACCGAGCCGAGGTGGTCACCGGAAGGGGTGGTGGTCCGGGAGAGGTAGCGCCAGCCGGAGGGACCGGGTGCGCACTGGAAGTGTTCGTCGCCGAGGGGGGTGTGATCGTGGAGATCGTGGAGCGAATATCGGCCGCGGGGCATGGGGTCCTTCGGGGTTCCTCGGGCTGAGCGGGCGCGGTACGGGGCAGGCCCCCGACACGGGGGTGCGGGGGCCTGCGCTCGTAGCTGCTGCTGAGGCTGTTCCGTCTGTCAGCGGCCGGTCGTCACTGACCGGTGGTGACGTGCTCGGTCGCTGATGGGCGGGATCAGTAGCGGTAGTGGTCGGGCTTGTACGGGCCGTCGACCTCGACGCCGATGTACGCGGCCTGCTCGGGGCGGAGCGTCGTGAGCTTCACGCCGAGCGCGTCGAGGTGGAGGCGGGCGACCTTCTCGTCCAGGTGCTTGGGCAGCACGTAGACGTCGGTCGGGTACTCCTCGGGCTTGGTGAACAGCTCGATCTGGGCCAGGGTCTGGTCCGCGAACGAGTTGGACATGACGAACGAGGGGTGGCCGGTGGCGTTGCCCAGGTTCAGCAGGCGGCCCTCGGACAGCACGATGAGGACCTTGCCGTCGGGGAACGTCCAGGTGTGGACCTGCGGCTTGACCTCGTCCTTGACGATGCCGTCGATCTGCGCCAGGCCGGCCATGTCGATCTCGTTGTCGAAGTGGCCGATGTTCCCGACGATGGCCTGGTGCTTCATCTTGGCCATGTCGGCGGCCATGATGATGTCCTTGTTGCCCGTGGTGGTGACGAAGATGTCGGCCTGGCCGACGACGTCGTCGAGGGTGGCGACCTGGTAGCCGTCCATCGCCGCCTGCAGGGCGCAGATCGGGTCGATCTCCGTGACGATCACCCGGGCGCCCTGGCCGCGCAGGGACTCCGCGCAGCCCTTGCCCACGTCACCGTAGCCGCAGACGACGGCGGTCTTGCCACCGATCAGGACGTCCGTGGCGCGGTTGATGCCGTCGATCAGCGAGTGGCGGCAGCCGTACTTGTTGTCGAACTTGGACTTGGTGACGGCGTCGTTGACGTTGATCGCCGGGAAGAGGAGGGTGCCGTCGCGGTGCATCTCGTAAAGCCGGTGCACACCGGTCGTGGTCTCTTCGGTGACGCCGCGGATGTCGGACGCCAGCTGGGTCCACTTCTGCGGGGACTCGCCGAGGGTGCGGTTCAGCAGCGTGAGGATGTACGCGTACTCCTCGCTGTCCGCGGTCGACGGGTCCGGGGCGGCGCCGGCCTTCTCGAACTCGACGCCCTTGTGGACGAGGAGGGTGGCGTCACCACCGTCGTCGAGGATCATGTTCGGGCCGCCGGTGGGGGTGTTCGGCCAGGTCAAGGCCTGCTCCGTGCACCACCAGTATTCCTCCAGCGTCTCGCCCTTCCAGGCGAAGACCGGGACGCCCGCCGGGGCCTCCGGGGTGCCCTCGGGGCCGACGGCGATGGCCGCGGCGGCGTGGTCCTGGGTGGAGAAGATGTTGCAGGAGGCCCAGCGGACCTCGGCGCCGAGGGCGACCAGGGTCTCGATCAGCACGGCCGTCTGCACGGTCATGTGCAGCGAACCGGTGATGCGGGCGCCGGCCAGCGGCTGCGCTGCGGCGTACTCCTTGCGGATCGACATCAGGCCGGGCATCTCGTGCTCGGCGAGGGTGATCTCCTTACGGCCGAACGCCGCGAGGGAGAGGTCGGCGACCTTGAAGTCCTGTCGATTGGCGACCGTCGTCATAACGGGCTGCTCCTCGTAATGGGTCGAGGTGGGGCACGGATGGCTGCGGCGGCGGGCACACGAATGCCCGGACACTCGCAGCGCAGTCCGTCGGAGGCCCTCTCTCCCTCGGCCGGTCCGCGCATACGGACCGATCGACCGCCATCAGCAGCGACGTCTGACACTGCCCTCGAATCTACACCGATCGGCCCAGCCGCTCCCAGTCTGCCTCGGGACCGGAAGCGGGAGGGATTGCGGGAAGGATTACGGGAGGGATGCCGTGGGTGGAGGGGGTCGTGGGGCGGGGTGGTCAGTGGCCGGATTTCGTCGGGGTGTCCGGAGTGCCGTCGTCGGTCCCGTCGGTGGTGTCGGTCCCGTCCGGGGTGTCGCCGGGGGCCTTGCCCGGGTTGGTGCCGGCTGCGGCGGCGGCCTCGCTGTAGATGTCCGGTTCCAGATAGATGACCCGGGCGATCGGGACCGCCGCACGGATCCGGTTCTCGGCGGCGTTGATGGCGTTGGCGACCTCGGTGGCCGTGTCGTCGTGCTGCACCGCGATCTTGGCGGCGACGAGCAGTTCCTCCGGGCCGAGGTGGAGCGTGCGCATGTGGATCACGCCGGTGACGGTGTCGCCGTCGACGACCGCGGCCTTGATCTTCTCGACCTGGTCGGCACCGGCTGCCTCGCCGAGCAGGAGGGACTTGGTCTCGGCGGCGAGCACGATCGCAATGATGATCAGCAGGACACCGATGCAGAGGGTGCCGATGCCGTCCCAGACGCCGTCGCCGGTCGCGAGGGCCAGGCCGACGCCCGCGAGGGCGAGCACCAGACCGATCAGCGCGCCGAAGTCCTCCAGGAGCACGACGGGGAGCTCGGGGGCCTTCGCACGGCGGATGAACTCCCGCCAGGAGAGCGATCCGCGGGTCTCGTTGGACTCCTTGATGGCCGTACGGAAGGAGAAGCCCTCGGCGATGATCGCGAAGACCAGCACGCCGACCGGCCAGTACCAGGCTTCGATCTCGTGCGGGTGCTTGATCTTCTCGTAGCCCTCGTACACCGCGAACATGCCACCGACCGAGAAGAGCACGATGGAGACGAGGAATGCGTAGATGTAGCGCTCGCGGCCGTAGCCGAAGGGGTGCTGGGGGGTGGCCTCGCGCTGGGCCTTCTTGCCGCCGAGCAGCAGGAGGCCCTGGTTGCCCGAGTCGGCGACCGAGTGGACGCTCTCCGCGAGCATCGATGACGAGCCACTGAACAGGAACGCCACGAATTTGGCCACTGCGATCGCGAGGTTGGCGCCGAGTGCCGCCACGATCGCCTTGGTTCCGCCTGACGCACTCATGGGTGCCTGGTGTCCCTTCTTCGGTGCTGCGGCCCTGGCGCCGCGGTACGGCCGGACATTGTTGCAGTCGCTGGGGCGGACGGTACGTCAGGCCACCACTGTGGCGCGGAACAGGGTTCCCGTACCGGACACTTCGGCCTTTTCGCCGGAGGGTACGAAGACGGAGTCGCCGGGGGCGAGATCGAGTCCGCCCGCCTTGGGGGCTCCCCCGGTGCAGAGCAGGATCTGGGGGGTGTCCCGGGTCAGGTCGACGGGGGCGGCGCCGGGCGAGAGGTCGAAGCGCGAGAGGCGGAATTCGTCCACGGGCGCCTCGTACAGCTCCTCGCCGGACGGGGACGCTTCGGGGCGCAGGACCCCGGGCTCGGTGGCCTCGAAGCGGACGATGCGCAGCAGTTCGGGTACGTCGATGTGCTTGGGCGTGAGTCCGCAGCGCAGCACGTTGTCCGAGTTGGCCATGATCTCGACGCCGAGGCCGTCGAGATAGGCGTGCGGGACGCCCGCGCCGAGGAACAGGGCTTCGCCGGGCTGGAGTTCCACGTAGTTCAGCAGCATCGCCGCGATGACGCCGGGGTCGCCGGGGAAGTGGTGGGCGATCCGGGCGTACGGGGCGTGGGCACCGCCGAGGCGTTCGGCGGCGGCCGCGGCCAGGTCGACCGTTCCGGCCATCTCCGCGGGGTCGGCGCCGAGGATCGCGGTGAGGACCTCGCGCAGGGCGGCCTCTTCGGGGTGGGCGCCGAGCAGGTCGACGTACGGCTTGAGGGAGTCGACGCCGAGTGCGGCCATCGCCTCGGCCGCCTCGGTGGGCCGGCGGAAGCCGCACAGGCCGGCGAAGGGGGTGAGCGCGCAGATCAGCTCGGGCTTGTGGTTGGCGTCCTTGTACGTGCGGTGGGGCGCGTCGATCGGGACGGACCGGCGCTCCTCGTCCTCGTACCCCCGCTTGGCCTGGGCGAGATCGGGGTGGACCTGGAGGGAGAGGGGGGCGCCGGCGGCGAGGAGTTTGAGGAGGAAGGGGAGGCGGGGGCCGAACTTCTCGACGGTGGCCCGGCCCAGTTCGCGCTCGGGGTCGGCGGCGATGACCTCGGTGAGGGGCTGTTCGGTGCCGGCCTCCCCGGTGCCGGTTATGCGGGTGAGGCGCGAGGGGGCGCCGGGGTGGGCGCCCATCCACATCTCGGCCTGGGGCTCGCCGGTGGGGGCGGTGCCGAGCAGTTCGGGGATGGCGGTGGTGGAGCCCCAGGCGTAAGGGCGCACGGTGTTGGAGAGCCGGTCCATGGTGTTCGTCCTTGTGAGATGCGTGGATCGGGGATGCTGTGCTCAAGGGGGGATGCTCGGGGGTGGGGCTCTGGTGTGGGTCCCGGGTGCGGGTGCTCCTGGTCGGGCGGTGCGGCGGGTCAGGCGGATCGGCGGGTCAGGCTCCTGCTGCCGATGCGAGTGCCAGGTAGACGGCGGCGAAGTCGGTGACCGCGAGCAGTTCGGCGAGGGCTTCGAGCTCGGTGCCCTCGTCGGGTTCGAGTTCGCTGATCGCCGTGTCGTGGCCGAGGGCCAGTTCGCGGGCGGCGGGGGCCGCGCTCAGGCCGCCGGTGGGGCGGTCGCGGAGGAGTACGACGCGGGCGTGCAGCGGCTCCGGCTCGTCGACCCGGTCGCGGAAGAAGTCGTCGGGGTCGGCCCCGGCGGCGAAGGTGCCCGCCAGCAGTGTGCCGTGGGCGGGAAGCGCCTCGGGCAGTTCGGCGGCCAGGGCGGGGCGGCCGGCCAGCTCGGCCAGGACGGCGGCGAACCGGCGGCCGACCGGGGCGGCGGCTTCGCCCTCCGTCCAGATGAGGGGCAGGCTGTCGGCGAGTTCGGCCGCGAGGGTCTTGGCCGGGTTGCTGTACGTGGCGATGGCCGGACCGCAGCGTTCCGCGGTGCGGTCCAGGCGGTCGGCGACGCTCTGCAGCGCCTCGGCGGACGCGGTGAGCAGGCCGACCCGGTCCAGCAGCGCGAGCAGCGGGGTGAACAGGGCCCAGAGCGTGCCCGGTCCCGCGGCCGATGTCTCGGCGTCGTACTCGCCGTGCGGGGCGGAGGCCATCGGTACGACGAGTCCGTGCGCACCGTCGATCGCCTCGCGCAGCGGTGACTGGCGGGGGGTGACGGCGACGACGCTGCAGCCCCGGCGGTACGCCTGTTCGGCGAGGAGGGCGAGGCCCGGCTCGGAGCCGTCCGCCGTGACGATCAGCAGCAGGTCCACGGAGCCGGCCCAGCCGGGCAGCGTCCAGCGCATGGCGCCCGCCGCGGGAGCGACCCCGGTGGGGTGGATGCGGGTGACGGGCGCGGAGGCGCCTGCCAGTGCGGTGATCAGGTCGGCGACGCCGGACGCGGCGGTGCCGGAGCCCGCGACCAGTACGGCACGGGGGCGGCCCTCGGGGTTCAGTTCGGCGACCCCCGCCTCGGCGGCGTGCCGGGCGGCGGTACGGACCCGGGCCCCGGCCTCGGCGGCGCCGCGGAGCAGGCCGCGGCGGTCTGCTCGGGCCAGGGCTTCCGGGGCGTCGAGCAGCGACTCGTCGAGCATGGGAGCGGTCCTCCGATCACGTGCTGATCACCGTGCGGGGTGTGGGCGGCGGGTGCCGTTGCGGACCTGGGCGCCGTTACGCGGGTGGCGGGCGCCGCTACGCGGGGCGGCGGGCCTCGTCGACGAGGAGGACGGGGATGCCGTCCCGTACCGGGTAGGCCAGGCCGCAGTCCTTGCCGGTGCAGACCAGCTCGGGGCTGTCGGCTGCCGACCGGTCGTCGAGCGGGGAGTGGCACGCCGGGCAGGCGAGGATCTCCAGGAGGCCGGCTTCGAGCGGCATGGGGCGGGTCCCTTCAGACAACGGATCAGGCGACGTCAGCCTACCGCCGGGGGGCGGGGTGCGCGGGGCGGGCCGGGGGCCCGCGGGTGGGGGGTCGGGTGCGGTGCGGTGGAGGGGAGCAAGGGTGCGGGTGGGGCGCCTGCGGCGGGGATGTTCCCCTACCCGCCCCTTCCCGTAACCGGGGCTCTGCCCCGGACCCCGCTCCTCAAGCGCCGGAGGGGCTGGAAATGAACACCCGGGGCGGGACTCGGCGGCCGGGGCAAGGCAGGGGCGATCGGGCGGGGCAGGGGCGTGGGTCCCGGAGGAGCCGGAGGAGCCGGAGGAGCCGGAGGAGCCGGAGGAGCCGGAGGAGCCGGAGGAGCCGGAGGAGCCGGAGGAGCCGGAGGAGCCGGAGGAGCCGGAGGAGCCGGAAAAGAATGCCGGGCGGGCTGGGTGGTGGCTCAGGAGGTGGCCGGGGGTTCCGGGGCTCGGACCAGGGCCAGCACTTCGTCCCGTACCGCTGTCATCGTCCGTTCGTCGCGGGCCTCGACGTTCAGGCGGAGCAGGGGTTCCGTGTTGGAGGCCCGGAGGTTGAACCACCAGTCCGGGGCCGTGACCGTCAGGCCGTCCAGGTCGTCGGTCGTGACCCCGGCGCGGGTCGCGAAGGACGCGCGTACCGCTGCCGTCCGGGCCTGCTGGTCGGCGACCGTGGAGTTGATCTCGCCGGAGCCGGCGTAGCGGTCGTACTGGGCGACCAGCTCCGAGAGGGGGCCCGGCTGACCGCCCAGCGCGGCCAGTACGTGGAGTGCGGCCAGCATGCCCGTATCGGCGTTCCAGAAGTCGCGGAAGTAGTAGTGCGCGGAGTGTTCGCCGCCGAAGATCGCGCCGTGCTCGGCCATCTCCGCCTTGATGAAGGAGTGGCCCACGCGGGTGCGGACCGGGGTGCCGCCGTTCTCGCGGACGACCTCGGGGACCGAGAGGGAGGTGATCAGGTTGTGGATGATGGTGCCCCGGCCGCCGTTGCGGGCGAGTTCCCTCGCCGCGACCAGCGCGGTGATCGCGGACGGCGAGACGCCCTCGCCCCGCTCGTCGACGACGAAGCAGCGGTCCGCGTCCCCGTCGAAGGCGAGGCCGAGGTCGGCGCCCTCGGACACGACCCGGGCCTGGAGATCGACGAGGTTCTTCGGGTCGAGGGGGTTGGCCTCGTGGTTGGGGAAGGTGCCGTCGAGTTCGAAGTACATCGGCACGAGGTCGACGGGCAGGTCCGCGAAGACGGTGGGGACGGTGTGGCCGCCCATGCCGTTGCCCGCGTCGACGACGACCTTCAGCGGGCGGATCGAGGTGACGTCGACCAGGGACAGCAGGTGGGCCGCGTAGTCGGTGAGGGTGTCGCGCCGGGTCACGGTGCCGGGGGCGGCGACCGGCTGCGGGGCTCCGGTCCCGGACCACTGCTCGACCAGGGCGCGGATCTCGGAGAGCCCCGTGTCCTGGCCCACCGGAGCGGCGCCGGCCCGGCAGAGCTTGATGCCGTTGTACTGGGCCGGGTTGTGCGAGGCGGTGAACATCGCGCCCGGGAGGCCCAGGCTGCCCGAGGCGAAGTACAGCTGGTCGGTCGAGCAGAGGCCGATGAGCGTGACGTCCGCGCCGCGCGCCGCGGCTCCGCGCGCGAAGGCTCCCGAGAGGCCGGGGGACGAGGGCCGCATGTCGTGCCCGATCACGATCGCGTCCGCGTCCGTCACCTCGACGAACGCCGCACCGAACTGTTCGGCCAGCGATTCGTCCCACTGGTCGGGCACCACTCCGCGCACGTCGTACGCCTTCACGATCTGCGACAGATCAGCAGCCACGGGCCGGTCCTCCTGAGATTTCTTCGGACCGCCCAAACTACCCGGCGGTCTCGTACGCCGTGCTCGGGGCGGCATCCGGACCAGGACCATGGAACGGCGGAGCGGATCGGGCCGGGACCGACCGCAGGCTTGTACGCGAGAGCCCGGAGAGGCGGCAGCCCTACTCAGGCAGTCCGGAGACGCGGCAGCCGTACTCAGGAGTCCGGTGAACGCAGCACCCTCAGGTGGCCGCGGCGCGCGACCTCCATCGGATCGGCGGCGTGCGGACCGCCGCCCCGCACGTCGGCGCCGCGGTCCTGCGGCCGCGCCGCCTCCCGTACCGCATTGGCGAGCGCTTCGAGATCGTCACCGCTGGGGCGGGTGGGGGCGGAGGGGTCGGCGAGCCGGACGACCTCCCAGCCGCGTGGTGCCGTCAGCCGCTCACTGTGCTCGGCGCAGAGGTCGTAGCAGTGGGGCTCGGCGTAGGTGGCGAGCGGGCCGAGGACCGCAGTCGAGTCGGCATAGACGTACGTCAGTGTCGCGACGGCAGGGCGGCCGCACGCGGTGCGCGAACAGCGACGTACAGGGCTCACGATGTTGGACGGTACCGCACTCTTGAGCGGGCTGCGACGACTCTTCCTCAGGTCACCCCACCGTGTCGCCTCGTGAACTCCGGCACGAGCGCCTTCCGGACACTCCTTCTGACCTGCGGGGGAACGGATAAATGCAGGCTCTACCGGCAACGATTCCGGTCACCACTCGACACAAAAGCTGTCATACAGCAAGAGATCAACGGTCAGGAGCAGGGCCTGAATCGGGCCCCTGAATGGCCGGATTGTTCAGGATTGGACATGCAGATACTCCGTCAGGGAGCGGCGATCCGCCCGCCTCGTGGAGGGTTACCCTGCGTCAGTGATGGACAGTCCCGTACCTCCCCACCCGCCCGAGCCGCGCCCACGCCGTCGTGACCGCCATGGCCGCGGCATGCGGGGGCCCGTCGCCCCGCCCCAGGTTCCGCTCTCGGTCAGCAGGGCGGAGAACTTCCGCGATCTCGTGCAGGACTCGGTGGAGCGGCTGGAGCGGCGCTGGCCGCAGCTGGCCGAGGTCGACTTCATGGTGCTCGACGTGCCGGGTACGCAGGAGGAGACCGTGCCGCTCGGGCGGGCGGTCTCCGCGGAGAAGGGCCGGCCCGCGCAGATCGTGGTCTACCGGCGGCCCGTCGAGATCCGTACCAAGAACCGCGACGAGCGCGCCCTGTTGGTGCACGAGGTCGTGGTGGAGCAGGTCGCGGAGCTGCTCGGGCTCGCGCCGGAGTCCGTGGATCCGCGGTACGGGCAGGAGTAGCGGGAGCCGTACGGGGCGGGGAGGCCGGTGTTCCGGCCCCCGCCCCGTACCGCCCGCTCAGTCGCCGAGGACCGACAGGTCCTGTTCGGCCGCGGGCACCTCGACCGTGCCGTGATCGTCCGGCAGGGTCTGCACGGTGAACATCTGGACGCCGTTCTGCGTGACGGTGAGCGTACGTGCGGCGTGGACCGGGCCGCCCGACTCCGTCTCGACCGTCAGGGCGTAGCCGCCCTTGAGGCCGGACGGCACGGGCGGGGTGACCGCCAGCGTCGTACCGCCCTTGACCGTGTACTCCTTGACGGACTGTTCGCCGCCCCCGCTGCCCGCCGACGCGGTGACCTTCACCGTGGCGGTGGCCACCGGCGCGGTGAGCGAGAGGACCGAGCCCTTGTCCCGGTTGTCGGCCACGGTCGCCCGCGCGCCCACCGGGCCGGTCGCCGGGATGTAGGCGACCTCCTGCTTGTCGCCGGTGCCGCGGACCACGCGCAGTGCGGCGACCACCGGGGTGCCCTTCCCGCCCCCGGCCGGGGTCAGCAGGAGAGAACCGGGTTCGCCCTTGGTGATGTCCTTCAGGTCGATGCCCGCGGTCATCCGCGACTTCACATGGATGTCCTCGTGGCCGACCGGGGAGATCGCACCGGTCTTGCCGAGCAGCTTCACCTTCAGGTCGGCATCGCCGTCGCCCGGCGCGAAGGCCACCAGCCGGACCGAGGTGGCGTCCGCGGGGATGCCGGGGAGCACCACGGTGCCCGACGGGTCGACGGAGGCGGCCAGCCAGTCGCTGCCGACCCCGTCCTCCGCGGACCTGACGACCGCGCCGACGCGTCCGGTACGGGTGGTGACGTGCACGGTCACGTTCTCGGCGGCCTCGCTCGTCAGCGTGGAGATCAGGACCGGCACGCTGGAGTGGGCGGGCACCGTGATGCCCTCGCCGACATCGGACTTGAGGGAGCCGTCCGGGCCGTACAGCTCGATGTCGGCGACGGCCGCGGTGTCGTCCGGGTTGGTCAGGTGGACGTAGTCCTCGCGGGACTTCGCGGTACTCGCGGCCGGGAACCAGTAGTTCGTGCCGGGCCGGGTGCAGCTGACGCCGAGCAGGCCGCGGGCGCCGCCCGCCTCGACCATGGTGGTCTGCTGGGTGGCCCAGCCGGGGGCCAGGCGGCCGGTGGCGGTGCCGACCAGCGCGGGGGCGTCGGAGCCGGATGCCTCGGCGGTGACCGGTTTGCCGGGCTCCTTGAGCGAGAGGACCGGCTTTCCGGGGTCCGCCTTCTTCTTGCCCTTCTGGTCCTTCTCGGTCTTCTTCCCGCCGTCGGCCGTGGTGGCGGTGGAGTTCTGCAGTTCGGCCGTTCCGGCCTCACCGCCGCTGCCGCCCGCCGGGGTGACCGAGGTGTACGTCGTCTCCGCGAGGTCCGAGAGGCCGGGGGCCGGGCAGAGCAGGCTGGAGCGTTCCACCGGCAGCCGTGTGGCGGCCTTCGCCTGCGCCACCTCCCCGTCGCCGGGCGCGGTGAGCGCGGCGAATCCGGTGACGGCGGCGAGGGCGACGGTGCCCGCGATGAGGGACAGGCTGCTGGACTTCACTCGGACTCGCCTCGCGATGCGTTACCGGTCGGCCACGGGTGCTGGCCCGGGGCGGGGTTCTCGTCGGGGTTCTGCGGGTCGTACGGGCCCTGCTGCGTGCCCTGTTGTGTGCCCTGCTGCCCGTAGTGGGCCTGGGGGTCGTACGCGGCCTGCGGGTCGTACGCGGCCTGGGCCTGGGCCTGCGGGTCGTACTGCTGCTGTGCGGCGTAGCCGTACGGGTCGTAGGCGTTCTGCTGGTACGGGTCGGCGGCGAGGTGGTCCTGCTGCGTGCCGTACTGACCGTCCTGGTACTGCTCGCCCTGGTACTGCTGGTAGCCGGCGTCCTGGTACTGCTGCGCGTCCCATTCGCCGTACTGCTGCTGCGGCACCGCCGCGTACTGGTCGTGGTCGGCCTGCGGGGCGTAGCCGGTCTGGTCGTGGTCGGCCTGCGGGGTGTAGGCGTTCTGGTCGCCGCTCTGCGGGGCGTAGCCGGTCTGGTCGCCGCTCTGCGGGGCGTAGCCGGTCTGGTCGTCGGACTGCGGGGCGTAGCCGGTCTGGTCGTCGGACTGCGGGGCGTAGCCGGTCTGGTCGTCGCTTCCGTGCGGTTGTGGCTCGGTGGGCTGGTCGGCGGGCGGGTACTCGCCCGTCTGCTGGGCGGGGATGTACTGCCCCGCCTCCTCCGGCGCCCCTTCGGCCCGCTCGTCCCCGGCCTGCCCGGCCTCCGCCTCCGCCTGGGCTGCCGCGCGCAGCCTGCGGGCCCGGCGGCCCTCGCCCGCGACCGGCTCCGCGGGGACCGTCACGGCCTCCTCGGGAAGGTCGTCGTCGATCTCCCGGCGGCGGCCGGGCAGGGCGAGGACCAGCAGGACCACGGCCAGGGCGGACTGGGCCCAGATCCAGGCGGTGTGGGTGAGCGGGGTGTCGTACGTGAGGTCCAGCGTGCCGCCCTCGGCGGGGAGCTCGAAGCCCTGGGCCCAGCCGTCGACGGTCTTCGGGGTCAGCGTCCGGCCGTCGAGCGTGGCCCGCCAGCCGGGGTCGGCGGCGTCCGCGATCCGCAGCACGCGGCCGGGGCCGCCCGCCGGGACCTTGGAGTGCGCCTCGACGGGGAGCGAGCCGACGGGCAGCGGCTCCCCCTCGGCGCCGGACGGAATGATCATGACTCGGGCGACCTGGCGGTCGACCCGCCACAACGCGCTGCCGTCCAGCTGGCTCAGCCGGCTGAGCCCCGGGGTCGAGTCCAGGACCCGGCTCATCTCCTTCGGAGCGCCGTCGCGGACCAGTACGTAGCGGATCGCGAAGCCGCTGAGCTGGCCGCCCTGGTCGGCCCCCGAGCCCGCGACCAGGTTGGCGACGACCTTGTCGAGGTGGCTGTTGCTGCCGCCCGCCTCGATCAGTTCGGCGTCACCGAGCCGCGCGCCGGAGCCGCGTACCAGGGTGTACGCGACGGTGGCCGGTGAGGTGCCGCCGAGGACCAGGGTGCGCGGCTGGTCGCGGGTGGTGCTCTCCTCAGCCACGAACGCGGGCACCTGCACCGGGTCGCGGCGCTCCAGCGGGCCCGCGGCGCCACCGATCATCCAGCCGATGGCGGCCAGCGCCGGGGCGAGCCCCGCGGCGAGAGCGATCAGCACGGCGACCGGCTGCCGCCAGCCGAAGCTGAGCTCGGCGACGCGCACCCGGGCACCGTCCGCGCCGACCAGCGCGGCGGCGATCAGCGCCATGCCGTAGACGAGAGTGGCGGGGCCCGCCCAGCCCGAACCGTTGGCCAGCGCGGCGAAGGCCAGGGCCACGAGCGCGACCGCCCACGCGGTGCGCACGGCGAACTGCCGCTCCCCGCGCAGCAGCGCGGCCAGTGCGGCGAGCACGATGCCGAGCAGCAGCACACTGCCCGCGGCCTTGGGGCCGCCGGGGCTGAGGGAGAGCAGGTCGAGCGCGGAGGCCGTACCCGTACCGATGTCCAGGCCCGCCTCCTTCAGGAAGCCGGACGGGCTGGTGAGGAGCGAGAGCGACCAGGGCGCGAGGACGAGCAGGGGGGTGCCGATCGCGGCGAGGAAGCGGAGCCCGTACGCGGCGATGTCGCCGCGGCGCAGGGCGAGCACACCGATGCCGAGGACCACCGCGAGCGGCCAGACGATCGGCGTGAACGCCATCACGAAGGTGAGGAGCAGGGTGTACGCCCAGGTGGCGCGCCAGCTGCCGCGGGCGTCGCCGCCGGCCCGCATGCCGTACGCGGAGACGGCGGCACGGGCGATCAGCGGGAGCAGGACGGCCAGGACGGCGGTGCCGAGGCGGCCGGTCGCCAGGGCTCCGGTCGCGGCGGGCAGGAAGGCGTACGCGATGCTCGCCCACGCCCGCAGCAGCCTCGATTCGAGCAGCGGCCGGGAGGCGAAGTACGCGGTGAGCCCGGCGAGCGGCACGGAACAGACCAGCAGCAGGGTGAGCGCGAAGCCGGTCGAGCCGAGGAACAGCCCGGACAGGGCCGAAAGCACGGCGAGGTAGGGCGGCGCGGTCTGCGTGCCGCCGGTGCCGACCGTGTGCCAGCCGTCCGCGTACTTGCTCCACAGGTCGGAGACATCGCCGGGGGCGGGCAGCAGTGCGCCGCCGGCCAGCGCGCCGCCGCCGAGGAGGCCGCGGCAGGCGACGAGCGAGACCAGGAGCAGAACGGCGAAGAGCACCGGGCCCGGCTTGCGCCCGATCCGCTTGAGCCGCGCGAACTGCTCGATCTCCAGGAAGTCGGCGTCGTCGCCGCCGGGACCGGACTCCACGGCGCCGTGCCGGGAGCCGCCCGCGTCGGCGTCCGAGCCGTTGCCGAAGTTCCCGGCGACCTGGTCCACGGTGGCGCGGACGGTGGCACCGGGCGGCGGGAAGAGGCCGCGCAACTCGGCCTGGTCGACGGCTCCCTTGCCGCGGCTGCGCCGGGCGGCGAGGATCCTGCCGGGGCGCAGCAGGGTGCCGAAGAGCCCGGCGACCTCGTCGAGGGCCTGGCCGGGCACCTTGCCGACGAGATAGGCGAGGGTGCGCAGCAGGGTGCCGACGACGAGCCGGAGCAGCACCCAGGGCAGCACCTTGGCACGGGCGTTGGCCAGCATCGTGTAGACGGCTCCGGCCTTGTCGACGCGGTGCGGGGAGGCGACCGAGCGCCCCGCGCAGTCGATGGGGCGCCGCTCGCGGGCGGAGGCCTCGGCGTGCCTGAGGACGGCGTCGGGGGCGACGAGCACCCGGTGTCCCGCGACATGCGCGCGCCAGCACAGGTCGACGTCGTCACGCATCAGGGGGAGCCTGCGGTCGAACCCGCCGAGCTCCTCCCAGATGTCACGGCGGATCAGCATGCCGGCGGTGGAGACGGAGAGCACGGTACGGACCTGGTCGTGCTGGCCCTGGTCCTGCTCGCGGCGGTCCAGTCCGGTCCAGCGGCGGCCGCTGTTGGCGATGGAGACGCCGACCTCCAGCAGCTGCTTGCGGTCGTACCAGCCGCGGAGCTTGGGGCCGACGATCGTGGCGTGCGGGTCGGCGTCGGCGACGCGCAGCAGTTCGGCGAGGGCGTCGGGCTCGGGTGCGCAGTCGTCGTGGAGCAGCCAGAGCCACTGCACCGGTTCGCCGTGCGGCAGTTCGGGCTGGTCGTAGGCGTCGTCGCGCCAGCTCCTGCTGACGGGGTCCCAGCCGCTGGGGCGCTTCAGGTACGGCAGCTCCTCGGGGGTGAGGACGCCGGCCGTGCGGGTCGCCTCGTCGACGGCGGTGCCGAAGCTCGTACGGCGCGCGAGGTGCAGGACCCTCTCGGCGCCGAGCGCCTCGGTGACCAGCCGCGCGGAGTCGTCGGCGCTGCCGGTGTCGGCGGCGACGGCGTTCTGTACGGGGCGTTCCTGCCCGAGCAGCCCGGCGAGCGCGTCGGGCAGCCAGCGGGCTCCGTCGTGGGAGACGAGCACGGCGGTGACGACATGCCGGGGGAACTCTGGGGCGGTGGCGGCCGCGTACGGCGCCGCCGATTGGCTGTGCACGGACATCGAGGTACGGGCCCTCCGGCCGGGTCCGGGGGCGTCTCCCCGGGGGCTGCATCGGTGTACACGCACGCCCTGTCGGGGCGTTGGCGCGTCTCGGACGGGGCCCCACACTAACGGTACGGACCACCGCGGCGACGCCGAGCGCTCCAACGGGACGACGGCCGGGCGGTGGTGGAGCCGCGGCGCGGACACGGCGATGGCCCGTCGTCTGCGGGCAGGGCGCAGGCGGCGGGCCATGGTCGGTCGCGGTCCGGATGTCCGGATGTCCGGTGGTCGGGGATCCGGTGGCCGGGATGTTCGGTTGCCGGGATGTTCCGGCGATGAGGCGTTCCGTCGTCGCGGGGTTCCGCGGTCAGACGGCGGCCTTCTTCAGGCGGCGGCGCTCCCGTTCCGAGAGGCCGCCCCAGATTCCGAAGCGTTCGTCATTGGAAAGGGCGTATTCAAGGCATTCGGACCGCACCTCACAGGCGAGACAGACCTTCTTGGCCTCGCGGGTGGATCCGCCCTTCTCGGGAAAGAAGGACTCGGGATCGGTCTGGGCGCACAGTGCGCGCTCCTGCCAGCCGAGTTCCTCGTCCGCGTCCTCGACCAGCAGTTGCTGGAACAGCTCGGTCATGTGCGCCCCTCGTCTGTCTCTTGCGTCCCCGTGATGCAGCCGTTGCTGATTGCGGCCGAACGACACGAGTGAAATTACAAGTGTGTAGCTCAAGGCCAGTCAAGCGAAGATCTGCTATTGGCCCTGGTATTCACTCTGCGGAACCAAGCCTATGCAGAAAGTGTGCAAATCACCAAAAACCTGACATATGCCATGGGTCTCACCGCGCCCCGCTTCTCACTGATTGAGACGAGCAGGATCAGCCCGATGTTTCGATTCGATCACCGAAGCGATCAGGATCACATTCGGGTCACGGAGCCTCAACAACGTTTGGGGGTGCGGTTGATGCGCCACATCTCCGCCACGGTGGCTGAATAAACCCCTCCCCGCCGCCTGTAACCGGATGAGGTGAAACATTACCCCCAAATCGGGCATCAGGTTGACAGCGACGGACCAGCCGGTCACCTTTGATGCATGCCAGCGACCGCCGCGATGTACGCCACCCATGTCCGTGGGTTCCGCACCGCTGTCCAGGCCCGCTGCTGCTGTTCCAGCTGTCACAGCTGTTGATGCCCCCAGGGCACCGGCTCTGATCCAGCTCCTCTCGCAGAACCTCTCCGCAGCGCTTCCGCAGGACTTCTTCTCTGCGCCCTCCGCGCGGCCGAGGCTTCTCCGGTCCCCGAGACACCCCGCACACGCACCCCCCATGCCGAGGAACCACCTCACCCATGAACAGCGACAGCGACCTGCAGATCGCCGGCGACATCCTTGAGGTCCAGCACCTCCTCCAGCCGGCCCGCGAGCATCCCGCCACCGTGGCCGAGTTCGCCGGACTCGCCCGCTCCATCGCCACCGACCGCACCCAGTGGGCGCCGCTCGTCCGCTACGACACCACCACCCGCTGGTACCACCGCCTGCGTACAGGACCCGGTTACGAGATCTGGCTGCTCAGCTGGGTGCCCGGCCAGGGCAGCGGTCTCCACGACCACGGCCCGTCCTCCGGGGTACTGACCGTCCTGGAAGGCCGGCTGACCGAGCGCACCGAGCGCACCACCCGGGCCCTGGACGCAGGCGCGCAGCGGGTCTTCGCGCCCGGCTACGCGCACGACGTGGTCAACGACTCCCTCGAACCGGCCGTCAGCCTGCACATCTACTACCCCGGTCTGACCGAGATGCCGATGCACGCGGCCCAGTGCGCCCCCGCGACCGCGGACGTCGTACCCGCCTGACAG
>NZ_FMBW01000085.1 GCF_900091725.1 Streptomyces sp. DvalAA-43
CCCATGTCGGGGCGTCGAGGAGGACGTACAGCTCCCAGGTGCCGTACACGCCTGTTGCCATGCGCGCCTGAGGCAGCATCACGCCACCTCCGCCGGATTGTCGGCACGGTCCGCCAGGACGTACCCGTAGCCGACCAGGTGGATGGTGACACCGTCCACGACGGTGTCGGCGTGCAGCCACATCAGGGGTCCGCCTCCGCACTGCGTCCCCCGGACCACCTGGGCAGGGGCGACGCCCAGGGCGGCACGCCATGCCTCGAACTGACCGAGGCCGTCGTGGATGGACAGCTCCACCCGGGTGTCGTAGATCCTGGAGACCGCCGCGTCGGCGGCCGGCAGGTCAGGGAACCGGTCCGCCAGCGTCGCCAAGACCCTGATCGCAGCAGACATGCGGCCCATCGTCGACACGCTCATGCCGCCACCGCCGAACCGGCCGCGCAGCCCTTCACCAGGCGGACCGTGCGGCGCGGGCGACGGCCGTCCGGACGCCGCTTCAGCGGCAGCGTCCGCAGCAGCGACTCCGCGTAGGCCGCGACCTCCGGGTCACTCTCGCGGAGCTCCGCGAGGACCTCGTGGGCGACGTCCAGCCGCGCTGCCCGCTCCATCGCGGACTCGACGGCCGGACCGGTGAAGAGCTGGACGTCGATGCCGAGTGCCAGCTCGATGAATTCGTTCGCGGTAACGGGTTCGCGACCTGCGACGATGATTTTCATGGGTCGTTTTCTCCTAGCGGTGGGACGGCCCGAAATGCGGCCCCGGTGTCTCACCACCGGGGTCGCGCGCCGTCTGCGGGTGAAGCAGGAAGAGGTGTTCCGGCTCCCCTCAGCCCTGCTCGTCCGCGTCCCGAAAAGGAGCCCGGACGAGCAGGGGAGGCAACCGGCGCAGCCATCGGCTGCGAGGTGGCCTGAGTCCGCGAATCACCGGCTATCCCGGTGCGCTTCAGCGGCAGATCAGGTGGACGCGATGGGCGTCACCGGTCGCGGCGGTCCAGCGCGAGCGGTGCCCAAATTCTTCGAAGGAACATCAGGACTCCGTAGGCCAAAGGGGCAGGGGCGGAGTTCGGTTCTCCTGTTCGCACGGCGCTGCTCGATCCGGGGAGATCCGAGATTCCGGATGTCTGAGGGGGCAGCTTCAAGGTGTGCCGTGCGGTTCTTTCAAGTCGGTGGCGTGTCCCTCATCTGAGGTGTCGGGCCCCGGTGTGACGGGGGCCCCTTCTCGGCCGACTGATCTCCACTCGCCTCGGCCGGTGCTGTCACGGCCGTCGTGCTGCGGTGGATCACGCTGTTGAGTTGGGGCACACCGGACCCGGGCCTTTCGGCTTATCTGGTGCGCACCAATAGATTGACATCTGGTGCGCACCAGATGCAACCCCTCCTTCGGGTTGCGTGTCGGTGTGCTCCTCCAGAGAACGGCCTGAGTTGGGTGTCTCGGTAGCCAACTGGGGTTAACCTCAGGAGGGTTAACCAGCTCTCACCTGGGGCTTTACAGGAGGCGGCGTGGCTAAGGGGTTAAGGGCGATCCGGACCGCGCGAGGTTGGTCGCAGGATCGACTGGTTCACGAGATGCGACGGTTCGCGGAACAACGGCTGCTCGACATCGCCGCGCCGGCCAGTCTCAAGACCTACATCTCTGAGTGGGAGAACGGTCGACGCACCATCACGGATCGATACGCCGCGATCCTTCGGCCGCTCCTAGGCGCCACGGATGCCGAGCTGCGGGGCGAGGCCGAGCCTGCCGAGCCACAGGCGGACGGATACGCGGACTTGTTGAGCCGAATCGACGCGGCGGGCACTCTGAGTGAGTCAATGGTCCCGTCGTTCCTGGCCCAGACCGAGCTGCTTCGCACCATGGATCGGCAGATGGGTGCGACCGGCTTGGTCGACCAGATGAACGGCCACCTGGCGGCCATGGAGGAGGCGCTCACCTTCGCCGTACTGCCGGGGATGCGGAGGCCCATCGCGACAGCACTCGCGGGAGCGTCCACCCTCGCCGCGTGGCAGGCGCTGGACGCCGGTGCCGTGGATCGGGCGTGGCGAAGGTACGAGCTTGCCAAGAAGGCTGCCCAAGACGCTGAGTCCCCGCTCTACCTGGCGCACGCCATGGGCGAGCAGGCGTACGTCCTCGCGGACGCGGGCCGACCTCAGCTGGCAGTCGAGCTCGTGCGAGACGCACAGCGCACCCAGCCCGAGCGGCAATCTCCTCGGCTGCGGGCGTGGCTCGCCGCTGCTGAGGCCGAGCTGTGCGCCGCCGCCGGACCCGAGATGGAGTCGGCAGCGCGGTCGGCACTTGAGAGGGCGACCGCGCTCCTCCCCGATGACGGCGAGACGCGTGACGCCGACATGCTGAGCATCTTCCTCAACAGCGGCCACCTGGCGAGGTGGCGCGGGAACGTCCTCGCCAAGCTCGGCGACCCTTCAGCGATGGAGGAGCTGTACGCGTCGCTCGACGGTGCCGACGAGTCCTTCGTGCGCGCGAACTCCGGCCTGTACTGCGACCTCACCCAGGCGCACCTGGCTCGGGGAGAGCTGGACGACGCGCGGTCGCATCTCCAGAAGGCCAGGCTGCTGGCGAACCGCACGGGCTCCGTGCGGTTCCGCCAGCGGGTGGAACTCCTTACCGGTCGCCTCTAGCTCGGGATGCCAGGATGTGGAGCAGGGCCACGAGCGTGCCCGACCCCATGAGCTTGCCCTCCGACATGAGGCGCGGGATGTCGGCGAGGGGGATCCAGGCAATCTCGCCCGCCTCCTCGGCGTCGGTCGGCTCGCCGACCTTCTCGGCGCCACGGGCTACAAAGATCTCGTGCGGCGAGTCGACCATGCCGATCATCGGCTGGTAGCTCACGACGTGCTCGACAGGGCCGGGACGCCACCCCGTCTCTTCCTCGGTCTCGCGGGCCGCAGTGGTGGCGGCATCCTCGCCCGCGTCCACGATTCCGCCCGGCAGCTCCCAACCCCACTGCTCCGGCACGAAGCGGTAGCGCCACAGCATGAGCACGCGGTCTTGGTCATCGATCACGGCGGTGATGGCCACGCGGAAGAGCCTGACGACGTGATGCTCGAAGCGCTCGACGCCGGGAGGCTCGACGTCTACCAGGTCCAGATTCACCCAGCGGTTCTCGTATACGTGGCGGGAGCCGTGGATCTTCCACGGCTCCATATCCGCCGGCGTCGGAACGCTCTCGCTGCCGAGGATCCGGTAGGAGCTGCGGTCGTGAGCCTTGATGAAGTGCTCGTTCGCCAGACGCGCGAGTACCTGACGCAGCGCGGTACGGCCGATCTCAAGCTCGGCGGTCAGCGTCCGCTCGGACGGCAGCTTGTCGCCGGGGCCGTATCGGCCCGACTCGATCCAGGATCGAATTGTCTCGTAGACCCTCTGCGTCTTGGGTCCCATCCTTTGCGCACTCTCCCGGATCGTCGGCTGGTGGTAGCCAGCGTATCGGGGGAGTAGAGCGGATGACTGGGCCATGTGAACCTCTTCTCCGGGGATCGCCCGGCCTCGGATGCAGGTCGCGAGCGGACAGCGGGTGAAGCCCCGAGAGGGCGCCGTTTCCGGGTCTCGTGGGCCATGTGTGGGCCAGGACCGCCACATTGCGATCTCGGATCGGGGAACGTGCAGGTCAGAGCGGGAACGACCACTGCATGCCAGTCGGTCTTGAAAACCGTCGTGGCAGCGATGTCACCGTGGGTTCAAATCCCACACCCACCGCAGATGAACGGCCCCTGACCAGGCGAATCGGTCGGGGGCTGTTCGCTTGCGGGCTGTCCGCCGATCACCGTGGTTCCCCGTCACGTCCCTGCCCGATCGGGCAGGGAAGCGGCGCGGGCACTTGGGCGGCAGCGGGAGTTCGTACGATGGCGGACGGGGCGGAGCCGTAGCGCAGAGGTCGTCGCGCGCGGTCTCCAAAATTGCGAGGACGCCGGTTCGAATCCGGCCGGCTCCGCCTTCCCGTCCGTCGTACGCGGCTTGTCCGTCGTGCGGTGACCAAGTGCTCGGGTACGGCTTGGTTGCGTTGGACACGCCTATGGCGCTGGGGCGGCGAGGGCCCTATAGCGCTTCGTCTCGGGCCAGGACCGGACCGACCGAGCCCTCGTCGGGATTGATGCCGTCCTCAGGATGCTCGTGGTGCCCGTTCCTGGGTTCGGGATCTGCGAGGCCCCTGAGTCGCTCAGCCAGGTCCGGACGATTCGCCGGTCCTCTCCAGGACCTCACGGGCAAGCGCGTGCCGTCCTGTGCTGTGCCTGTGTGTTGACTGTGCGTGCCCCTCGGTCCCTGCCGCCGACTGTCCTGAATGCCCGCTGTTTCCGGGAGTTGGTCATTCGGTCGGGCGTGGCTGTGGTACGGGGGGTTCCGGACGTACTACGGGCGGGTGCGGAGGCCGTGGTGGGGTGGGGTAAGTCATGTTTATTCGGGGGGAGTTCCCTGACCAGGGGGGTAGGGGCGGCGGGTGGTCGGGGTGGTGGATCGGGACAGTTCGAAACCAGCCAATTGTGCCATCGGTACTGACTGACGGTGATGATGTTTGTCGGATGATGTGGCACCACGCAGCGCTCCCTCCTACTAGATTGTCAAAGCACCACGAGACCGATCATGTTCTGCTCTACATCGTTCATCAGCTGTCATTCGGCAGCCGGTCACTACGAAGAATCCTGGTGAACACCATGTCCCGGCAGGCTGTCGGTCCGCACCACCGCGCACGGCCGTGCTGACAGTGCTGGACGGTCGCGACGTTCGCAGTTGTTCCTGACCTGATCCGGTTGTCCGGGGACCCCCACGTTCCCGGCCGAGAGTTTGAGGCACGTTCTGTGAAGGTTCGTACGAGGCGGTCGGCCACCCTGATCTCCGTGGGACTGGCGGCGGTGCTGTTGGCGGGTTGCGGCTCCGAGGACCAGATCTGGCCATTCGAGAGCAAGGAAAAGATGGTCGTCGGCATGTCCGACGGCATCCTGGCGACGGATCCGGCCGCGGGGTACGACCCGGGATCCTGGCTGCTGTTCAACAACGTCTTCCAGTCGCTGCTGAGTTTCCCGCCCGGGGGTTCCACCCCGGTGCCGGAGGCCGCCGACGAGTGCGGTTTCTCGGACGGCAGCAAGACCTACACCTGCACCCTGCGCGACGGGCTGAAGTTCAGCAACGGCCACAGCCTCACCTCGGCGGACGTCAAGTACTCCTTCGACCGGGCGATCAAGATCAACGACCCGGCGGGCCCCGCCCCCTTGCTCTCCACCATCTCGTCGATCAGCACCCCGGACGACAAGACCGTCGTATTCCGGCTCAAGGTGCCCGACGCGACGTTCCCCAGCAAGATCGCCTCGGGCGCCGGCTCCATCGTGGACCGCCGGGTGTATCCCAAGGACAGCCTGCTCAAGGGCGGCAAGACGGTCGGCTCCGGCCCCTACAAGCTGGAGTCCATAGACAAGTCGCAGGCCGACTTCTCGGTCTACTCCGGCTACCACGGCACCGCCGAGGTGAAGAACGCCGGTGTGACGATGAAGCTCTACCGGGGCAACCAGCAGGAGCTCAAGACCGCGCTGGAGAAGGGCGACGTCGATGTCGCCTACCGCGGTCTCACCGCCAAGACGATCGCCGCCCTGGACACCTCGCCCACCGCGGAGAAGGACGGCATCGACGTGGTGCAGGGGAACAGCGCGGAAGTCCAGCACATGGTCTTCAACGTCGCCGACCCGGTGGTCGGCAAGCTCGCCGTGCGCAAGGCCATCGCCTATCTCGTCGACCGTTACGCCCTGGTCAGCAAGGTCTACCAGTCCACGGCGACACCGCTCTACTCGATCGTCCCGGTCGGGATCACCGGGCACGGCAACTCCTTCTTCAACACCTACGGCGACAGCCCTCAGCCACAGAAGGCGAAGGAGGTCCTGCGGGACGCCGGCATCAGCGACAAGGTGCGGCTCACCCTCTGGTCCACCCCGAGCCGTTACGGCCCCGCCACCGACGACGAACTCCAGACCATCGCCGACCAGCTGAACGAGAGCGGGCTCTTCGACGCCACCATGAGGTCGGTCCCGTTCGGCGAGTACGAGAAGGGCATCGCCGACGGCAAGTACGGCATCTACGTGAAGGGCTGGGTGCCGGACTATCCCGACCCCGACAACTTCACCCAGCCGTTCTTCGGCGAGGGCAATGTCCTGTCGAACAATTACGAGAACAGCGACATAACCAAGCAGATCATCCCGCAGACCTCGTCCATGACCGACCGCTCGAACACCCGGACGCCGTTCATCAAGCTGCAGGACATCGTGGCGCATCAGCTGCCGCTCCTGCCGCTCTGGCAGGGAAAGCAGTACGCGGTCGCCAACGAGAACGTCCGGGGCCTGCAGAACTGCCTGGACACCTCGACCGTCTTCCGGTTCTGGGAGCTCAGCAGCGCGAGTTAGGGCCTTCTTGCCGCCGCGGTCCGCGCGAGGTGCTACGGCATCTCGTACGGGCCGTTTCGCGTTTCGGGGGCGGGATGCGCGGGATGCGCGGGATGCGCGGGATGTGCGCGGTCTGCGGGGCGTCGCCGACCTTGACAGCCGACACGTATCTGACGGACAGTCAGAAACCCTGATCCGTACGCCCGTGTCCGGGAGGCAGCCGCCGTGCACCTCGCCCAGACGGAACGTCAGCGACAGCTGCGCGCCGAACTCCGCACGTACTTCCGCGAGGTGATGCCCGGCAGGGACGCCGGTACGGCCCCGGGGGACGGGGACCCGGCCGGACAGCGGCGCGTGCTGCGCAGGATCGGCGCCGACGGGATGCTCGGACTGGGCTGGCCCGTCGAGTACGGCGGCCAGGGGCGCGGCGCCGACGAGCAGTTCATCTTCTTCGACGAGGCGTACCGGGCGGGCGCGCCCGTCTCGATGGTCACCCTCAACACCGTCGGCCCGACGCTGATGAAGTACGGGACCGACGAGCAGAAGGCGTACTTCCTGCCCAGGATCCTCAGCGGCGAGCTGGTCTTCGCCATCGGCTACAGCGAGCCCGAGGCCGGTACGGACCTCGCCGCGATGCGCACCAGGGCGGTGCGGGAGCGCGGCGGTGCCGCAGGCCCGGACGGTGCCGGGGGTGACGGCCACTGGGTGATCGACGGGCAGAAGATCTTCACCAGCAACGCCCAGAACGCGGACTGGATCTGGCTCGCCTGCCGCACGGATCCGGACGCGCCCAAGCACCAGGGCATCTCGATCGTCCTCGTTCCGACCGACGCCCCCGGCTTCTCCTGGACACCGATCGAGACCGTGGGCGGGCTGACCACGACAGCCACCTATTACGACGGGATCCGGGTGCCCGCCTCCAACCTGGTGGGTCCGGAGAACGGCGGCTGGGGGCTGATCACCAACCAGCTGAACCACGAACGGGTGGCCCTCGCGGCGATCGGGATGCAGGCCGAGGACTTCTACGAGGCGGCGCTCGCCCATGCCCGTACCCCCGACCCGGTGACCGGCGCACGCCCGGCCGACGAGCCGTGGGTACGCGCCCGGCTGGCCGAGGCGTACGCCCGGCTGGCGGCGACGCGCCTGCTCAACTGGCGTCTGGTGGGGGACGTCGGGGCGGGTTCGCCGGCCCCGGGCGAGGCGAGCGGCGTGAAGTTCGCGGGGACCGAGAGCGCCGTCGAGGTGTACCGGATGTGCCAGGAGATCACCGGGGAGGCGGGCACCGTACGGGGCGGTTCGCCCGGATCCTTCGGGGACGGGGAGCTGGAACGGATGAACCGGGCGGCGCAGATCAACACCTTCGGGGGCGGGGTGAGCGAGGTGCAGCGGGAGATCGTCGCGACGATGCGGCTCGGCATGCGGAGGGGCAGGCGGTGACGGCCGTGCGGGAGGGAGAGCAGATGCCCGAGGGGCGGCAGGTGACCGGGGAACCCGACAAGTTGTATGAGCGGCTCAAGGCCTTCGAGGGGCGGGCCGCCGCCACCGCGGGCACCGGCAAGGACCCGGTCAACGAGCCGATGATCAGGCACTGGTGCGAGGCGATGGGGGACACGAACCCGGCGTACTCGGGGCCGGAGGCGATCGCACCGCCGACCATGCTCCAGGCGTGGACGATGGGCGGCCTCTCGGGGCACACCGACCGCTCCGCGGCGTACGAGGAACTCTTCGGCCTGCTCGACGGCGCGGGGTACACCTCGGTGGTCGCCACCGACTGCGAGCAGGAGTACCTGCGGCCGCTGCGGCCCGGGGACCGGATCACGTTCGACGCGGTCATCGAGTCGGTCTCCGAGTGGAAGACCACCAAGCTGGGGACGGGCTACTTCGTCACCACGCGCATGGACGTCCGGGCGGACGGCGTACGCGCCGGGACACACCGCTTCCGGATCCTCAAGTACACACCGGCGGCGCCGAGAAGGCCGGAGCCGAGGAGGACGGGGCCGGAACGGGCGGCGCGCGGCGAAGGGCGGAGGCTGCGCCCGCGACCGGTGATCAACCGGGACAACGCCGGGTTCTGGCAGGGCGTCGCCGAACACCGGCTGCTGATCCAGCGCTGCGGCGACTGCGCCACGCTGCGCTTCCCCTGGCTGCCCGGCTGCAACGCCTGCGGCTGTCAGGAGTGGGACACGGTCGAGGCGAGCGGCGAGGGCACCGTCTTCAGCCATGTGGTGATGCACCACCCGCCCTTCCCGGCCTTCGGCGCCGACGGGGCCGGGGGCCGTACGCGGTGGCGCTGATCGAGCTGGCCGAAGGGGTGCGGATGGTCAGCAACGTCATCGGCGTACCGTACGACAAGGTGCGGACGGGCATGCCGGTGCGGCTGGAATTCCTGCGCACGGACCCCGATCTGGAGCTTCCGGTCTTCCGGGGAGGCGAGGGCTGACATGGATTTCGCACCCACCGAGGAGCAGGCCGCGGCGCAGGGGCTCGCGGCGCGGATCTTCGGCGATCTGTCGACGCCCGAACGCCTGGCCGTGGCCGGCACGGGGACGGACGCCGAGTTGTGGAAGGAGCTCTGCGCGGCCGGACTGACCGCCGCCGTCGAGGAGACCGGGCTGCTCGGCCTGGTGCTCCTGCTGGAGGAGCAGGGGCGCACGACGGCGCAGGTGCCCTTCGCGGCGAGCTGTGTGTACGGGCTGCTGGCCGTCGCCCGGCACGGCAGCGACGAGCAGCGGGAGCGGCTGCTCCCGTCGTTGAGGGACGGCACGGCCGTCGCCACCGGGGCCTTCCCGTCCCGCGGCGGGATCCGGGCCGACGGCGGCGGGCGGCTGAGCGGCGGTGTGCCGTACGTGCCGTGGCTGCGGGACGCGTCCCTCGTCCTCGTCCCGGACCGGGAGCGGCGGCTGTGGATCGTCCGCACCGGCGACCCCGGTGTGCTGACCGAGCCGGTGGAGACCACGGCGCCGTGGTCGGCGGCGCGGCTCGTCCTGGACGGGGCGCCCGCGGAGCGGCTCGGCGGCGCCGGGGCGTACGGGGCGGTGCTGGCCGCGGGCCGGACGGCGTTCGCCGGACTGCAGGCCGGGGTGTGCGCCGGCTCGTTGGCGCGCGCCGTCGCCCATGCGAACACCCGGGAGCAGTTCGGGCGCCCGCTCGCCACCAAACAGGGCGTCCTGCTGCGCGCCGCCGACGCCCATATGGACACCGAGGCGATCCGGGTCACCGCGTACGAGGCCGCCTGGCGCCATGACGCGGGGCTGCCGTACGGGCCCCAGGCGCTGACCGCGGCCTGGTGGGCTTCGGAGGCGGGAAAGCGGGTGGTGCACGCCGGACAGCATCTGCACGGCGGCACCGGCGCGGACCTCGACCACCCCGTGCACCGCCACTTCCTCTGGGGGCGGCAGCTCGACGCCTATCTGGGATGCGGCGGCGAAGTGCTTCAGGAACTCGGTGAGTCGCTGGTGAAGGAGGGCACGGAATGGGTGAAGGAGGGCACGGAGTGAAGGTGAAGGCCGGTGACGCACTGGCGCCGCTGGAGATCGCGGTGACCCGCACCCTGATCGTGGCGGGCGCGATCGCCTCCCGCGACTACCAGGACGTGCACCATGACGCGGAGCTCGCCCGGGAGAAGGGCTCCCCGGACATCTTCATGAACATCCTGACGACCAACGGCCTGGTCGGCAGGTACGTCACCGACCGTCTCGGCCCGTCCGCCGTGCTCCGCAGGGTCGCCATCAGACTGGGCGCGCCCAACTACCCCGGGGACACCATGGTCCTGACCGGCACGGTCACCGCTGTCGCGGACGACGGGACGGCCGAGGTGGCCGTCGTCGGGTCCAACGGCCTCGGCAGGCATGTCACCGGCACGGTGACCGTCGGCGTCGCGGAAGGGGCGGAGTACGTCGTGGAAAGGGCGGAGTACACCGCGGAAGGCACGGAACACGACGCGGAGGGGGCGGCATGAGTGTGCGCAGGGCCGATGCGCTCGGCGGCCGGGCGGCGGTCGTGGGGATCGGCGCCACCGAGTTCTCCAAGGACTCCGGCCGCAGCGAACTGAAGCTGGCCGTCGAAGCGGTACGGGCCGCCCTCGACGACGCCGGGCTGACCCCCGCCGATGTGGACGGCCTGGTCACCTTCACCATGGACACCAGCCCGGAGATCACCGTCGCGCAGGCGGCCGGGATCGGTGAGCTGTCGTTCTTCTCCCGCGTCCACTACGGCGGCGGGGCGGCCTGTGCCACCGTGCAGCAGGCGGCCCTGGCCGTGGCGTGCGGGGTGGCCGACGTCGTCGTCTGCTACCGCGCGTTCAACGAGCGCTCCGGGCGCAGATTCGGGTCCGGTGTGCAGCAGCGGGAGCCCACCGCGGAAGGCGCGGCGCTCGGCTGGAACCTGCCCTTCGGGCTGCTCACCCCGGCTTCCTGGGTCGCCATGGCCGCCCAGCGCTACCTGGACGCCCACGGGCTGACGCCGGACGCCTTCGGTCATGTCGCGGTCACCGACCGGCGCCATGCGGCCAGGAACCCCGCCGCGTACTTCTACGGGAAGCCGATCACCCTGGCCGACCACGCGGCGTCGCGGTGGATCGTCGAACCGCTGCGGCTGCTCGACTGCTGCCAGGAGACCGACGGCGGACAGGCGATCGTCGTCACGAGCGCCGAGCGGGCCCGGGACCTGCGGCGGCCGCCCGCCGTGATCGTGGCCGCCGCGCAGGGCGCCGGGCGGGCGCAGGAGCAGATGACGAGCTTCTACCGCGACGACCTGACCGGCCTGCCGGAGATGGGGGTGGTCGCCCGGCAGCTGTGGCGCAGCTCGGGCCTCGCCCCCTCCGACATCGATGTGGGCATCCTCTACGACCACTTCACCCCGTTCGTCCTGATGCAGCTGGAGGAGTTCGGCTTCTGCGCCCCGGGCGAGGCGGCCGCCTTCGTCGCGGCGGACGCGCTGCCCCTGAACACGCACGGGGGCCAGCTGGGGGAGGCGTATCTGCACGGCATGAACGGCATCGCGGAGGCGGTCCGGCAGATCCGCGGCTCCTCGGTGAACCAGGTCTCCGGGGCGGCCAGGACCCTGGTCACGGCGGGCACCGGCGTGCCCACCTCGGGGCTGATCCTCGGTACGGACGACTGAGAGCCCGTCGGGTGCCCGGCCCCGGGAACGGCGTCCGGGGCCGGGCGGGACCTCAGGGAACGCCCCTGAGCCCCGGGTACGACGACTCCACCTACAGGAGGTGGAGCAGGCCCCACCCCTACACCCTGAGGCGGACCCGGTTTCGGGACCTGGGGCCGATCCCCGGAGCGGCGCCCGCTTCTAGCGTGGAGCCATGACCACGCCAGTCTGTACGGGCAGCTCCGGGGGAGCCGCCGCCACCGGACACACGCCGTACCCGGCCCACCTGTCGCACACCCTGCACGGCCCCGGGCACGGCGCCCACAGCCAGCACGGACCGCAGGGCACGTACGCGCCGCGCACCACACGCACCCCGCGGACCCCGTACGCCCCGTATCCGTCGTTCTCCTCCTTCGTCCGGGCGAGGGGGCCGGTGCTGCTGCGTGCCGCGCGCTCGCTCACCGCCAACCCGAGCGACGCCGAGGACCTGCTGCAGACCGCGCTGACCAAGACGTACGTCGCCTGGGAGCGGATCGAGGACCACCGGGCGCTCGACGGCTATGTCCGCCGGGCCCTGCTGAACACCCGGACCTCGCAGTGGCGCAAGCGCAAGGTCGACGAGTTCGCCTGCGACGAACTGCCCGAGCAGGAGGCCGTCCCGGGGCCCGACCCGGCCGAGCGGCAGTCGCTGCACGACGCGATGTGGCGGGCCGTGCTCAAGCTGCCGGACCGGCAGCGGGCGATGGTGGTCCTGCGTTACTACGAGGACCTGAGCGAGGCCCAGACGGCCGAGGTGCTCGGGGTCTCCGTCGGCACCGTGAAGAGCGCGGTGTCGCGGGCGCTCGGCAAGCTCAGGGAGGACCCGGAGCTCGCTCCGGTGCGGTGACCCCGGGCGGCCGAGGTGCGCCGGCCGACCTGATTTTGCCGAGCGAGACCGATTCGTACTCCCGGAACTAGTGACATACCAAGCGGTATGCGCGCAGAATCGGCGGAACCTTACTGCCGCGTAGCGCCCACCGGGAGGACGCCGTGCTGAGCACCATGCAGGACGTACCGCTGACTGTCACCCGCATCCTCACCCATGGGATGACCATTCACGGGAAGTCACAGGTCACGACCTGGACCGGCGAACCCGAGCCGCAGCGGCGCAGCTTCGCCGAGATCGGCCGGCGGGCGACGCGGCTGGCCAACGCGCTGCGCGACGAGCTCGGCGTCGTCGGCGACCAGCGGGTGGCCACCCTTCTCTGGAACAACGCCGAGCACGTCGAGGCGTACCTCGCGATCCCCTCGATGGGCGCGGTGCTCCACACCCTCAACCTCCGGCTCCCCGCCGAGCAGCTGATCTGGATCGTCGGGCACGCCGACGACAAGGTCGTCATCGTCAACGGCTCCCTGCTTCCGCTGCTCGCACCGCTCCTCCCTCATCTGACCTCGGTCGAGCACGTGGTCGTCACGGGGCCGGGCGACCGCTCGCTCCTGGCCGGGGCGGCGCCCCGGGTGCACGAGTACGAGGAGCTGATAGCCGGCCGCCCGACCCACTACGACTGGCCCGAGCTGGACGAACGCCAGGCCGCCGCCATGTGCTACACCTCCGGCACCACCGGCGACCCCAAGGGTGTCGTCTACTCCCACCGCTCCATCTACCTGCACTCCATGCAGGTCAACATGTCCGAGTCGATGGGTTTGACGGACAAGGACACGACTCTGGTCGTAGTGCCCCAATTCCATGTAAATGCCTGGGGTTTGCCGCACTCCACCTTCATGTCCGGCGTCAACATGCTCATGCCGGACCGTTTCCTCCAGCCCGCCCCGCTCGCCGAGATGATCGAGCGCGAGCGGCCCACCCACGCCGCCGCCGTCCCCACCATCTGGCAGGGACTGCTGGCCGAGGTCACCGCCCGCCCGCGCGACCTCACCTCCATGGCCCGCGTCACCATCGGCGGCGCCGCCTGTCCGCCCTCTCTCATGGAGGCGTACGACAAGCTCGGCGTCCGCCTCTGCCACGCCTGGGGCATGACGGAGACCTCGCCGCTCGGCACGATGGCCAACCCGCCCGCCGGACTGACCGGGGAGGAGGAATGGCCCTACCGCGTCACCCAGGGCCGCTTCCCGGCCGGCGTCGAGGCGCGGCTGGTCGGCCCCGGCGGCGAGCACCTGCCGTGGGACAACGAGTCGGCCGGTGAGCTGGAGGTACGCGGCCCCTGGATCGCCGGGGCCTACTACGGGGGCGCGGACGGCGAGGACCTGCGCCCCGAGGACAAGTTCAGCGAGGACGGCTGGCTGAAGACCGGTGACGTCGGCGTGATCAGCGAGGACGGCTTCCTCACGCTCACCGACCGGGCCAAGGACGTCATCAAGTCCGGCGGCGAGTGGATCTCCAGCGTCGAACTGGAGAACGCCCTGATGGCGCACCCCGATGTGGCCGAGGCGGCGGTCGTCGCCGTCCCGGACGAGCGGTGGGGCGAGCGCCCGCTGGCGACCGTGGTCCTCAGGGACGGCGCGAGCGCCGACTACGAGGCGCTGAAGGACTTCCTCGCCACGTCCGGCATCGCCAAGTGGCAGCTGCCGGAGCGCTGGACGATCATTCCGGCCGTGCCGAAGACCAGCGTCGGCAAGTTCGACAAGAAGGTGATCCGCAGGCAGTACGCGGAGGGCGAGCTGGACATCACCCGGCTCTGACCTGGCCCATGGAACACGCCGGGGGCGGTACGGAACCTCCCGTACCGCCCACGCCGTTGCTCCGTGCCGCCCCGGCGCCGCTCAGTTCGTACCGATCTTCGCGAGCAGATCGACGATGCGCGACTGGACCTCTTCGCTGGTGGACCGCTCGGCCAGGAAGAGAACGGTCTCGCCCGAGCCGAGCTTCGGCAGCTCCGCCCCGCTCATACCGGCGGAGGTGTAGACGACCAGCGGGGTCCGGTTCAACTGGCCGTTGGCGCGCAGCCAGTCGATGATGCCGGCCCGGCGGCGGCGTACCTGCATCAGGTCCATCACCACCAGATTGGGCCGCGTCCGGGTGGCGAGCGACACCGCCTCGCTGTCGGTGGCGGCCCGCGCCACCTGCATGCCGCGGCGCTCCAGGGTCTCCGTCAGCGCCAGCGCGATCTCCTCGTGCTCCTCGATCAACAGCACCCGGGGCGGATGCTGTTCGCTGTCGCGCGGGGCGAGCGCCTTGAGGAGGACGGCGGGGTCGGCACCGTACGCCGCCTCCCGCGAGGCCTGCCCCAGACCGGCCGTCACCAGCACCGGAACCTCCGCCGCCACCGCCGCCTGGCGCAGCGACTGCAGGGCCTTGCGGGTGATGGGCCCGGTCAGCGGATCGACGAAGAGCGCGGCGGGGAACGCCGCGATCTGCGCGTCGACCTCCTCGCGCGAGTGCACGATCACCGGCCGGTAGCCGCGGTCGCTCAGCGCCTGCTGGGTGGAGACATCGGGCGCGGGCCAGACGAGCAGCCGGCGCGGGTTGTCCAGCGGCTCCGGGGGCAGCTCGTCGTCGACCGGCCGTGGCGACGGACGGTTGGCGACCTCGACCGCGCCGCCCGGACCGTCCAGCGGCTCCGGACCCTCGGCGCCCTCGTCGGGCGCTCCTATCGCGTACGCCCGCCCCTCGGCCTCCGGCGCGGAGCGCAGCTGCCCGGGGACGGCCGGGGACGGCGGCGACGGGGTGCGCTCGTCCTCCGGCGGTGCGGCGAGCTTGCGGCGCCGTCCGGCACCGCCGAGCGTCTGGTTCTGCTGGTGCGCGATGTGCTGGGCGAAGGGCACGCCCTGCCCGAGCGTCCGCACGCTGAACGCGCGCCCCTGCGTCGAGTCCGACGCGTCGCCGGGCACCGGGGCCTCCGCGGGCAGCGGCTGCCTGCGCGAGTCCGGCACGGGCGCGAGGCTCTGCGGGTGCTCCTCCGTGCTCTCCGGGGAGCCCGCGACGGCCGTGGTGCCGGTGGCGTGCGTGGTCCCTCCGGCCGTGGACCGCTCCGCACCGTCGCCGGGCGGCTCCTCGGCCCCCTCGCCGGGAACGGCGGGCGCCTCGGGCCGGCCGGGCTGCTGGGCGGCCTCGGCGTGCCGGGCCCGGCGGCGGCCGGTCGGCACGGGATGCGCCTGCGGCGGTGTGTGGTCGTCGCCCGGCGCGACGCGTACGGCGTCATGGCGTCCGGGCAGCGAGGCGTCCGGCTCGGCGGCCGGGGCCGGGGACCGGTCGGCCTCCGCCGGCGGCAGGGCGAACGCGGTACGGGGTCCTGCGGGCTCGGCCCGGTCGGTCCGCTCCTGACCGGCCGAAAGCGCCCGCCGGGCCCGCCGTCCGGTCGGCTGGGCCGCCTGCGGCGATCCGGGCGCGGCGCCGTCACCGGGCCCCTCGGGACCGGCGGCCGGAGCCGGGGCGGACGGCAGGGCCAGCTGGTTCTCGCCGCCCTGACGCGCGCGGTGACCGCCCGGGGGCACCGGGCATCTGCCCCTCGGCCGGAACGCCCTGCGGCGGCACGGTCTGGCCACGCTGCGGGCGGCCGCCGCCCTGCGCGCCCTCGG
>NZ_FMBW01000063.1 GCF_900091725.1 Streptomyces sp. DvalAA-43
GCCGGGCGCGGCGGGCTGCCGCGCCGGGTCGCCCGTGGTGGCGTGGTCGCCACCGGGACGCCCGGCGGGGGGCGGCGGCGACGTGATCCGTGCCGGACCCGGGCCGTACGCCACCGGTCACGCCCTCGGCCGGACTCCCGCTCGCGGGCGGCTTCTGCACGCCCTCGCCGCCGACCGCCTCGGAGCGCCCGCCCGCGGGCGGCCGTCCCGTCCCCCGGTTCCCGTCGCCGCCATGGCTCCCCGTGTCGGTGACACGCGAACCGGGCCCCTCGGACCGTTCCCCCACGGGGGGCGGCACGGAACCGCCCGTCTCCGTACGCCTTCCGCCGTCGCCGTGCGGAACGGGACCGCCCGCGTCCGTCCCCTCGGACCGCCCGGGCCCCGGCCGCGCGGGCGTGCCGGCCTGCGGTGTCTGGTCGGGAGCCTCGCCACGGGGAACCGGCGTGGACCGCGAACCCTGGTCCCGCACAGGCGGATTCGGCGCCGCCGATTCGCCACGCGGCCCCTGCGACTCCGCACGATCCCCGCCAGGACCCCCCGGAACCGGCCGACCCGGCGTCTCCGAACCACCCACCACATGCGGCTTCCCCGACTCCGGGGCGGGCGGCGGCACCGACCGCGAACCCTGGTCCCGTACAGGCGGGTTCGGCGCGGCCTCCGTACGCGGGCCCTCGCCCCGTACCGGCGGGTTGGGTGTCGCTGAGCCGGTGCGGGAACTCTCCCCGCGCGGGGGTGCGTCCGAACCGGCGCGATCGCCGCCGCCCTGCGTGCCCGGGACGGGCTTGCCGGGGATCTCACCCGCCGTGACGGTGTGGGGCTTTCCCGGCTGCGGGGCCGGGGTGGGCGGCGGGGCCGTACGAGAATCGTCGCCACTGGCGGGTCGGTCGGACGGTGTGGGGTGCGAGCCGCCCTGCGGGTTCGGCCTGCCGCTGAGCGGGACCGGGGCCCCGGTGGGGGTGTGGGTGCCGGAGCCCTCGCCGCGCGCCGGCTCCGGCGGCATACCGACGTCGCCCGGACGGCCGCCGGCCGGGCCACTGCTCGTGGGGTGGTTCTCCTTGGCGGAGACGCCGCCCGTGACGGGGGGCGCGCCCTCGCCCTTCCCCGGGCCGCCGGGGACAGGCACGGTGTGGTCGCCGCCGTGGCGGGTCTGGGCGGGCGGCGGCGTGAAGGTGTTCTTGCCGCCGCTGCCGCCGATGGGCGCGAACCCATCCGAGCCGCCCGGCTTCGTCACCGGCGGCGAGTGCGGCGGCGGGCTGCCCGCCTTCGGTACCCCGTCGGGCGTGATGCCCTTCGGGACGCCGTGGTAACCGCCGAGCCCTCCGGCGATGCCGCCGAAACCGCCGCCGATGCCGAGGGTCAGCGCCTCGGCGCCCCAGTCGATGTCGTAGTCCGTGTGCGCGATGGCCGCGCCCGCCGCGCCGATGCCGAGGTCGAAGGCGAGGCCCGAGGCGGAGCCGATGACGGCCCCGCCGATCGAGCCGACCACCGCGCTGCCGATGGGGCCGAGCCGCCCCACCATCGAGGCGATCACCGGGATGAGCCGGGCGATGAGCTGCCCGATCATGGCGAGCAGACCTTCGAGGAGCGGCCCGAGGTAGAAGAAGACGGCGCTGAGGATCGCGCCGAGGATGTCCGCCCACATCATGGCGTTGAGCTTCTTCGCGTACTCCTCCGCCGCCTCGTGGAGCTTGTCCGCGTACCGGTTGATCGACTGGCCGATGGTCCAGGCGGTCTCGATCGCGTCGTCGAGGTTCTTGGCGGCCGCGTCGGACCAGGCGAGACGGGCCGCGTTGCCCGCCGCGCCCTTCCACTCGATGCCCTCCACGTGCCCGTTGACGGCGACCCGGCGCTCGTGGAGCTCGTCTCCGAGCTGGATCCAGGCGTTGCCCAGGGCGTAGATGTCCTCAAGCTTGATGGTGTTGAGTACGGATTCCGCGGAAGCCATGGGAGCGCCCTCCTCGGGCGTACTGCTGGGGATCGGACGTCGGGGCGAGGACGGTCGCGGGGCCGGCGGCCCCGCGACCGGCGCGGTCAGCTGCGGGCGGCGACGGGTTCGTGGTGCGGCGGGCCGTCCTCCCGGGGGGCGGCGGCCGGGTCCCCGGCGGCCTCCTCCGGCAGGTCGCGCTCGTCGAGGGCGATCTGGACGACGGTGGGGCCCTGGCCCCGGCGGACGAGGAGACCGCGTCCCGGCTCGCCGCGCCGGGCGCGCTGCTCACCGATGAGGACGCCCTCGCGGTGGTCGCCGGAAAGCAGCAGCCCGCTCGTGCCGTTCTCCTTCAGCTTGCTCAGCAGCGGGTCGGAGAGGAGGGCACGCCCCGCGCCGCCGACCCTGCGGGCCAGGACGAGGTGGAAGCCAAGCTCCTCGGCCTGCGGGATGAACGGGGCGAGCGGGGCCAGCGGGCCCTGCCCCATGCCGCCGGTGGCGAGGTCGTAGTCGTCGGCGACGACGTACAGTTCGGGCCCCTGCCACCAGGTGCGCCCGGCCAGTTCGGTGGCCGTGACGTCCGGCGGGGGCATCCGGCTGCGCAGGGTCTCCACAAGGGCCTGGGCCTGTCCGGCGACGAGGTCGGCGTTGCCGCCGCGCGCGCCGATGTACTCGGGCGGGACGACGTCGAGGAGGCTGTGCCGGTAGTCGACCACCATGAAGCGGGCGTCGCGCGCGGAGTGGCGGGCGGCGAGGCCGCGCATCCAGGCGCGCAGGAAGGCGGTCTTGCCGGAGCCGGAGTCACCGAGGACCACGAAGTGCGGCTCGCCGGAGGTGAGATCGAGGCCGACGGGGGTGAGGTCGGACTCGCGCAGCCCGATGGGCACCTCGCGGCCGGTGAGGGCCGGGCCGTGGCCCTCCCAGTGCTCGGCGGGCGCGGGCACGGCGGCGGCGGCCAGTTCGCGGACGGTGACCCGCTGCGGCAGGACGCGCAGCGCCGGGGCCGAGGGCCGCTTCCAGCTCGCGGCGATCCGGGCGACGAGCTCGCGTTCCGCCTCCGCGAGTCCGTCCACGGAGTCGACGCCGTCGAGACGGGGCAGCGCGACGTGGTGGGTGAGGCCGGGCGGCAGGATGCCCCGGCCCGGGACGCTCTGGCCGAGCGCGCGGGCGGCCTGGCGGTTGATCTCGGACTCGGCGGGGTCGTTGAGGCGCAGTTCGAGGCGGCCGGGGATGCTGTCGCGCAGCCCGACACGGATCTCGGCCCAGCGGTTCGCGGTGAGCCACAGGTGGACGCCGACGCCGAGACCGCGCGCGGCGATGTCGGTGAGTGTGGCGGCGGCCTCATCCTCCGCGGCGTGCAGCGCGGCCCAGTTGTCGACCACGAGGACGACGTCGGCGGCCCGCACGCCCTCCGGCAGTTCGCCGCTCACGCGGCGGGCACGCAGGTCGGCGGCGGACTGGATGCGCAGGTCGCGGAACATCGTCTCGCGGGCGGTGACGATCCGGCCGACCTCGGCGAGCACCCGGCGTACGCGTTCCTCGTCGCGGCGTCCGGCGATGCCCGCGACGTGCGGGGCGTCGGCGAGCCCGTGGAGAGTGCCGCCGCCCATGTCGATCGCGTAGAACTGGAGTTCGTCGGGGGTGTGGGTGAGCATCGCGCTCAGCATCGCGGTGCGCAGGAAGGTGGACTTCCCGCTCTGCGGGGCGCCGACGAGGGCGAGGTGCCCCTGGCGGCCCGTGAGGTCGATGCCGATGGGGCGCTGTTCCTGGCGTGCCGGTACGTCGATGACACCGGCCGGGAACTTGAGGCTCCCCGGGAGCGGCCACAGCGGCCCGACGAGCCCGCGCTCCGGGTCCTCCTCGGGCTCACCGAGCAGCGGCAGCAGACCGAAGTGCGCGGGGAGCGGGGGCAGCCACACCTGGTGGCCGGGGGTGTCCTTGGTGAGCACGCGCTCGACGGCGAGGGCGAGTTCGGTCGTACCGCCCGTCCCGGTCCACTCCCAGGCGGGCTTCTCCTCCTCCTCGGGCGCGAGCGGCGCGAGTTCGCCGTGCACGGCGAAGGGCACCGGGGCGAGGGCCGCGGGGGACGCGTCGGGGTCGAAGCCCCGGTAGGGCGCGGAGACGTGGGCGACGCGGAAACGCTCGTACACCGTCTCGTCCACCTTGAGGTAGGCCGAGCCGGGGATGGCGGGCAGGCTGTAGGCGTCCGGAGTGCCGAGGACGGCCCGGGACTCGGCGGCGCTGAAGGTGCGCAGCCCGATCCGGTACGAGAGGTGGGACTCAAGGCCCCTCAGGCGCCCCTCCTCCAGGCGCTGGGTGGCGAGCAGCAGGTGCATACCGAGCGAGCGGCCCACGCGCCCGATCTGGACGAACAGGTCGATGAAGTCGGGTCGCTGGGAGAGGAGTTCACCGAACTCGTCGACGACGATCAGCAGGTACGGCAGCGGTTCGAGCGGCCTGCCCTCGGAGTCGGTGCCGCCCGCCGCCTGGCGCAGCTGGTACTCGCGCACCGAGTCGGCGTTCCCGGCCTCGCGCAGCATCCGCTGGCGGCGCTGCTGTTCGCCCTGGAGCGCCTGGCGCATCCGGTCCACGAGGGCGAGGTCGTCGGCGAGGTTGGTGATGAGACCGGAGACGTGCGGGAGTTCGGTGACCCCGGCGAAGGTCGCGCCGCCCTTGAAATCGACCAGGACGAAGGCGAGGTGTTCCGGGGAGTGCACCAGCGCGAGCCCCGTGACGAGGGTGCGCAGCAGTTCGCTCTTGCCGGAGCCGGTGGCGCCGACGACGAGGCCGTGCGGCCCGACACCGCCCTGCGCGGACTCCTTGACGTCCAGGACGAGGGGTTCGCCGGTGCCGGTGACGCCGATGGGGACGCTGAGCAGGTCCCGGTCGTCGGGGGCCCGGCGCCGGTCGGCCGGGTCGAAGGAGGCGATGTCGGGGATGCCGAGCATTCCGGAGAGGGAGACGTGCGCGGAGAGGACCTGCTCGCGCTCGCCGGAGAGCTGGAGCGGGGCGAGGGCGCGGGCGGCGGCCTCCAGGACGCCGGGGGCGATCTCGTCGGCGCTCGCCTTCTCGACGCTCGCGTGCAGGACCGGGTCCCGGCCCTGCAGGACGAGTCCGCCCCGCGCGTTCGTACGGGCGCGGACGTCGACGCGGCCCGGCTCCGAGCCTTCCTCGTCCACGAGGCACACGAGGTGCAGGCCGATCTCGGGTCCGGCCTCGGTGAGGAGTTCGTTGAGGAGCGCGGAGCGGGCCCAGACGGCCTCGGGCTCGTAGTCGTCGATGAAGACGACGAGGTGCCGTCGCGCGGCGGCACCGCGCTGGGTGAGCAGCCGGTTGCCGCGCTCGGCACGGGCCGTGACGGCCTGGTCGAGGACGGCGCGGAGGTGGTCGTTGAGTCCGGTGAGGTCGTCGGCGAGCATCGGCACGACCTCCTGCTCGCGCGCCCCGCCCTCCTGCTCGGCCGGTTGCGCGTGCGGCAGCCACTTCGCCCAGTCCCAGGCGGAGTGCCCGCCGGTGACGACGGCGACGCGTACGTCGTCGGGGGCGTGCAGCACGGAGAGTTGGAGCAGGAGTGCCTGGGCGAGTTCCCGGCCCCGGGCGCGGGGGCCGAGGAGGCTGACGACGCCGGAGTTGCCGAGGTCGAGCCAGGCGGCCTGGTCGTCGACGGCGGCGTGCTGGCCGACGAGTTCGACGGCGGCGTGGCGGCAGGCGGTGTCGAGCTCGACGGTCGGGTCGCTCTGCTCGGGCAGGCGCAGCGGCGCGGCGGGCGGCACGGTGCCGGTGCCGAGGCGCAGGCGGAGGAAGTCGTCGTCGCCGGGGCGGCGTTCCCACACCCGGCGGCGGCGCGTTGCCAGCGCCCACAGCCGGTCGGGGTGCGGGTGCCGCCAGGCGTCGGCGGCGCGCTGCTCGGCGCGCGAGTGCAGCGCCTGCTTGCGCATCCCCGACAGGTACTCCATGTACCGCTCGCGCTGGCGGAACTGGTTGCGGCGGCGGCTGCCGCGCAACTGCATCCGGACGCCGATGGTGATGCCGATGGAGACCACGACGAAGGCCATGCCGAGCAGGATCATCCAGGCCCGCCCGTAGGCGACCATGTAGGCCGCCATGCTGACGCTGGAGAGCAGCGGCAGCAGGAGCATGAGCCAGCCCGCCGCGCCCTGCGGCTGGGGTCGCTGGGGCGGGGCGGCGAGGGTCGTCCCGCCCTCCGGCACGGGGGGCGGCGTCATACGGACGGGGCGGTGGAAGGGGATTCGACTCACGGTGGCTGCCTAGCGGGCTGTCGGCGGACGGAGCGGGGCGCGGGCACGGGTGCGGCCCTGGCGGGGGCACGGGTGCGCGCGGGGGCGGACGCGGGGCCCCCGCGCGGTCGTGGGGGCGCGGGCGCCGCGGCTCAGTGGGGGAAGGTCATGGTGATCGCGGTCTTGTTGGTGTCGGTCTCCGCGCCGGGCGGGGTGTCCTTGGGGTCCTCCCCGTCCCCGCCGCCGGTCAGCGCGTCGTGGAACTTGCCGAAGGCGCCGGTGATGCCGTCCTCGGCGAGGCTGTAGTTGTGCTCGGCGGTCCCGACGCCGTCGGCGAGGGTGGGCAGGACGGCGGGCGTCGGGTCGTCCTTGAAGCCGAACAGCTCGCGCATCACGCGGTTCCACTCGTCCACGACGGCCTGGGCGTCGGCGGCTGCCTTGCCTTCCCAGCGCAGGCGCAGTCCGAAGATCCGGTCGCCGATGGCCTGGGTGGTCTCCGAGACCTCCTTGCTCAGGTCGAGGAGCCGCTTGGCCGAGGACGCCATCCCCTGGGGGGAGACGTCCAGGAGGGAGGTGTCGTAGTCGGTCTTGCCGTTGTCGGCCATGACGCACCTTTCCGGCGAAACCCGGTGCCCGGTACGGGACTTGTTCCCGTACTCGCCACCGCGTCCGCACTGACAATTCCGCACACAAGTGATAAACCTGGCAGAGTTCCCGGGGACCGGTCCCCGGCCGGCGTGCCACCGGGACGGTGCCGGACAGACGAGGGAGAGACCGTGAGCGGCCCGATAGATTCCAAGTACGACACGACGCCCCTGCCCGAGCCGGAGGAACCGGCCGACGGCAAGGACCCGGAGCCGAGTGCCGACAACGGAAAGGACCTCAGCGGCCTGGTCCCGGAGGACAAGGTCGCCTGGGACACCCCGCCCTCCTTCAATCTCGACCCGAAGGACGTCAACAGCAGCGGCTCCAATCCCCCCGAGCCGAAGCCGGGACCGCCCTCCGGAAACCTGCGCGTGGACCTCGCCTCGCTGCGCACGGCGGAGAAGTCCATGCTCGTCGAGGCGCGCGAGGCGGTCGCGAAGTACGAGGAGGTGCGCGCGCACGTCGCCTCGGTCAAGGACACCGTCTTCGGCCAGACCGCGAAGGACAAGGCCGACACCGGTGAGGGGCACACGAGCCTGGCCAGCGGCTACAAGCCGCCGCAAGAGGACTCGGACAACCCCTTCGCCCCGGCCGCCCGGGAGTTCGCCGCCGAGATGAACCCGGCGATGGAGCGCGCGCTGCTTCAGGTGGGCTCGGCGCTGGAGAAGTTCGGCGAGTACATCGCCCTGCTCAACCACTCCGGGCAGGTGTACGCGCACACCGACCGCGAGTCGCGCTTCCCGCCGCCGCCCGCCGGTTGAGCGGGGCGCGTGCCCGGCCCCGCCCCGCCCCGCGTGCCGCGCGGGGCGGCGGCGCGGCAAGGCGCCCGCTCGCGGCCGTACGGGCAGCGGCGCCCCGGGCGCGGCGAGCGCCCCGCGCGGCACGGCCGTACCGGCGGCGCGGTGCGAGCGCTCAGCCATGGGAGCCCTCGCCGTGCAGGTTCTTCTCGTTCTGTTCCTCGGCGGCGTGGTAGTTGTCGTAGCTGGTCTGCATCTTGACGATGATGTCGGCGAGGACCCGCTTCAGGTCGTGCTGGCACTTGTGGAACCAGGACTCGATCTCGTCGAAGGTCCCGTAGGCCGGGGTGTTCCAGTGCTCGCCGACGCCCTTCATGACGTGGTCGATCTCCTGCATGAGTTCGGTGACCAGCCCGGACGCCATGCGCACGTAGCCGAGCGTGTCCCTCAGTTCGGCGAGGTCCGCCTTGAACTCCTCGAACGTGATCTCCTCAGCCATCCGTGGCACACCTGCCTCTCCCCCGGTCCTCCGGGGTCTGCGGTCGCGGCGCGGCGTACGGGACGCGCGCGGGGGGAAGGGGCGCGCCGGTCACAGCGCGCCCTCGGGCGGGAGGTCGGCCGTCCGCAGCGTCGTGAGCAGGTCGGGCTCGGCGGCGGCCAGTCCGGCGGGGCTGAGATCGAGTTCCGCGACGCGCGCGGCGTGCCGCTCGGTCATCCGCTGGAAGACCTGCCGAGCGCTGCGCCCGTTGCCGAAGCGCTCGCCGCGCGGCAGGGTCTCGAAGTAGTCGTGCAACGCTTCCACGGTCTCGGGCGCGCAGGTGTACTCGTGCCGCGCGGCCTGGTACTGCACGATGCGCACCAGTTCGGGCGGGGAGTAGTCGTCGAAGTGGAGGGTGCGGGTGAAGCGCGAGGCGAGGCCCGCGTTGGAGCCGAGGAGCCGGTCCATCTCGCTCGGGTAGCCCGCGACGATGACGACGACCTCGTCCCTGTGGTCCTCCATGAGCTTGACGAGCGTCGCGACGGCCTCGGAGCCGAAGTCCGTCATCTGCCCCTGCGGGACGAGGGAGTACGCCTCGTCGATGAAGAGGACCCCGCCGAGGGCGCGCTTGAAGACGGCGGTCGTACGGGGCGCCGTGTGGCCCACGTACTCGCCGACGAGGTCGCCGCGGTCGGTCTCCACGAGGTGACCGCGGCTCAGCAGGCCGAGGGCGGCGAGGAAGCCGCCGTAGAGCCGGGCGACGGTGGTCTTGCCGGTACCGGCGTTCCCCGCGAAGACGAGGTGGCGGCTGAGCGGCGGCGGGGCGAGCCCGGCGTCCTGGCGCACCTTGACCATCCGCATGAGCCTGGTCAGCGTCAGCACCTCGCGCTTGACGCCGTCGAGCCCGACCAGGCGGTCGAGTTCGGCGTGGAGTCCGGCGAGTTCGGCCGCGGCCTCCTCGGGGTCGCGAGCGCCCTCCTCGTCCTCGCCCGGCCCGGTCCTCGCGGGGGCGCGGTGCGCGGGCACGGCCGTGAGGACGGCGCGCGCCTCGCCCGGCGACGCGAGCGAGGGCAGCAGCGGCTCCGCGACGTCCTCGACGTGGCAGTCCTCGGCGCGCACCTCGGCGCCCTCGGCGCGCAGCAGATCGGTCTCGGTGCCGGTGACGGCGCAGCGGCGCAGCAGGACGCGGGAGCGGGCGGCGGCGTAGACGGCGGGGAAGCGGCTGCCGGTGAGCCGGCAGTCCTCGTAGCGGCCCGCGCCGCCCACGTCGACGTAGAGCGCGTTCTTCGCCGCCCCCTCGACGGTGAGGCCGCGCACCTCGGCCTTGGCACCGGCGCGGACGACGACGCCGCTGCCGCCCGGGGCGGCCACGGTGCCGTCCTCGATCACGGCCGTGCTGTCCTCCTCGAGGAGCAGGCCCGCGCCGCCGCTGCCGGTGACGGTCACGTTCTCCAGCCGGGCACCGGTCCCCGGGCCGACCCTGACGCCCGTCTCGGCGCTGCCCTCGATCGCGCACCGCGCGAGCAGCGGGCGGTGGCTGGTGCGCAGCCGGACGCCGTCCCGGCCGCCGGAGACTCGGCAGTCGCGCAGGGCGGCGTCGCCGTCCTCGACCACCACCCCGGCGAGTTCGGCGCCGCTCACCTCGCAGCCCGTCGCGAGGAGTTCGGCGCGCGCGGTGACCCGCAGACCGTACTCGGGGGTGCCGGTGACGGTGCAGTCGCCGGCGCTCAGGCGTGCCGAGCCGCCCAGGTGGACGGCCGTGTAGGCGGTGTCGCGCACGGTGCAGCCGGTCAGTGCGAGGTCCGGCTCGCCCACCGCGTAGACGCCGTTGGCGCCGGTACGGGCGAAGGTGCAGTCCCGCGCGGTGACCTGCCCGGCGGCGCTCACGACGAGGGCGCTGTCGGCGCAGTCGACGGCCCGTACGGAGACGAGTTCGCCACCGGCCTCGCCCGTGACGAGCACGGCGGCGCCCTCGGTGTGGTGCACGTGGCAGCCGTGGAGGCGGACCGCGCTGCCGTCCTCCGCGAGGACCCCGGCACCGGCGGTGCGGAAGATCTCGCAGTCCCGCAGCCGCACCCCGTGGCCCGGGTCCCCGGCCTCGTGCGCGGCGCCCTCTGCCGCGGGGGCGCGACGGCCCGCCGTGCCGCGCGTCCACAGGCCCTGGCCGCCTGCCCCGTGGAGGCGGCACTCGTCGAGGCTCGCGGTGGCGTGGCCGCCGACGAGGACGGCCGACTCGCCGCTGGCGCGCACCTCGCAGCGGCTCAGGCGTACGTGCGCCCCGCCGCTCACCAGGACACCGTGCCCGGTGACTCCGTCGATCAGGGAGTCGGAGACCTCGGCCCGTGCCTCGTCCTCCACGCGCAGGCCCTCACCGGTGCACCCGGCGAGCGTCACGTCCTCCAGGACGGCGTGGCCGGTGCCGGTCAGGCGGACCGCCGCCGCCCCGGCGCGCCGCACGGTGCAGCCGCCGAGCCGGGCGGTCGTCGTCCCGGCGATCTCGACGCGCCCGCCGGTGATCTCGCAGTCGCGCAGCACCGGCTCGCCGCCGCGCAGCAGGACGACGGGGTCCCGGGGAACGTCGGATTCGAGGGCGAAGCCCCGCACCTCGGCGCGGCCCGCGTGCACGGTGAGGGCGGGCCCCCGGGCGGCGACGAGCCGCACGGTGCCCTTGGCGACGAGGCTGACGTCCTTGTCGAGCACCAGGCTCTCGGTGTAGGTACCGGCCTGGACGGTGATCACGGCGCCGGGCTTCGCCGCCCGTACCGCCGCCCCGATCGTGCGGTGGCCGCCCCAGCTCCCGGGCGCCACGCGCTCCGCGGCGAGCCTCACCGCGCCTGCCTCCGCCGGGCCCCCGTCCAGTGGCCGCCGGACGGGGCGGCTGACGGGGAAGGTACGGGAAAGCCGTGTCCCTGACGGCCCGTCACAGGCTGCTCCCGAGGTTGGCCAGCTTGTCGAAGAGGCCGAAGACCCCGGCGGCGAGCGGCACGCAGACGACCGCGAGGAAGGTCGCGAGGCCGCCCGGCCAGCTCGGGCGCTCCTGCTCGACGGGGCGCAGGGCCGCGCCGAAGGCGAGGAAGAGACCGCAGGCGAGCAGGACGAGCCCGGCGAGGAAGGCGGCCAGCGGCCCGGCCGTCCGCGAGTCGAGGGCGTACTCGGGGACGCGCACGGCGAGCGCCAGCAGTCCCACGACACCGGCCGCGAGCTGGGGGGCGACGGCGCTGAGCACCCGGACGGTCCCAGCGTGGAGAAGCAGGCCGAGGCTCACGCAAGCGGCGAGCGTGAGGCCGTAGACGTCGTCGTGTGCGGCGAGGACGAGCAGCGCGGCGGCCAGACCGGCGGCGGACACGGCGCTGAGCGTGGTCAGCAGCCGGTTGCCGCGGCGGACGATGTCCGCGACGTCGGTGGAGTCGATCACGGCGGCGCCGGTGTCCCGCCCCGAGGGGACGAGCACCGCGATCTGGCTGGTGACCCGGGGCAGGAGCCCGGCGAGCAGGAACAGCACCGTCGCGACCACGGCGGCGGAACCGGCGAGGCCGGCGTGCAGGACGGTCAGCGGGACCACGAACGCCGCGGCGACGAGCGTGAACAGCTGGAGCAGCACGGTGGCGGCCGAGGGCAGCGCGAGGAGCCCGGCGAGCGCGCCGATCACGGCCGTACCCGCGACGAGCACGGGTGTCGCGACGGGCCCGTGCACCGGGGCGCCGAGCCCCGCGCAGGCCATCAACGGGCAGGCGGCGAGCGCGACGAGCCGCCGCACGGCGAGCGGCAGCGGCCAGTTCTTGCGGGTGGCGTACCAGGCGAGGAGCGCGCTGCCCAGCGCCGCGACCGCGACGAGGGCGGCGGAGGCGCCGGAGAGCCGGTACGCGCCGAGCCACACCGCCGAGGCGAACATGACGAACAGCCCGGCGAGCACGACGCTCTGGGCACGGCGGCGGGCGCTCCACAGCGAGCCGTCCCCCCGGGCCTCCGCGACCTGCTCGTCGAGGTCGGTGACGCTCAACTCCTCGCTTTCGGAGGCGCGCTGGTCGCGCAGGTAGAGCACGGCGCCGTCGAGGATGCCCGCCGCCGCCAGTGAGACGCCAGGGGCGAGGGGCAGACCGCCCGACTCGGCGAGCGACCAGACCGGAGCCAGGTTCTCGGGCTCGGGCTGGCCGCACAGGGTGGCGAGCCGGGGGGTGTACTCGGCGATGGGGGCCTGCGCGGGAAGCGCGAGGTCGACGCGCCTGCGCTCGCCGACCACGGTAACCCGGCAGCGTTCATCGGGCACGGACGTTTCCTTCGGTGTGGGGCGTACGAGGCCGCCTCGGTGTGGGCGTACGAGGCCACCGGCCCGCGGGCCGCGGTGGGTTCAGTGCCGCCAGGTCGACATGTTCGACCACTCGGCGTCACTGTAGTTGTTCCAGTTGACATGCATGGCCTGCGCGATGCGGCCGAGCACGCCGTCGGGCCCGAAGAGGCCGTCGGCGGCCAGGTCCCACTCGTTCTGGAGATCCTGGTAGTACGTCGCGGCCTGGCTCTCGCGCCAGGCGTCGGCGAGCGGCGCGAGCTGCGACTTGAGCGCCTGGAGTTCACCGGAGATCTCCCCGGCCCTGGCGTTGAGCGTGCCGCCCGCGGCGGCGAGTCCCTCACCGACGTAGATCGGTGTGCCGTCGATATCGGCCATGGCTCCTCCTCGGATGCGCCCGGCCCGGTGGCCGCGCGCGGACCGCCGGGGGCGGTGTGCGCGAACCGGCCGGGGCGGCGAATCAGTTGAAGTTGGTCCCTGACGGGATCTTCGGCACGTCCTGGCCGAGCGCGGCGAGGTTGTTGAGGTTCTGCTGCTCGGATTCCTTGTAGTTCACGTAGTTGCCCTGGAGGCCCTTGGAGATGCCCTCCAGCGCGTCGTGGAGCATCCGCGCGTAGACGTCGTACTCGGCCATGAGGGTCTGGAACTGGGTGTGGGCGATGCCCTGCCAGCTCGCCTCCAGGCTCGTCACGTACGCCTTGAGTTCCGCGAGTTGCCCCGCGATCTCGGTCGCGGTGCGGGCCGTGTTACTGGAGGCGTTGGCCAAGTACTCGGGAGTCACCCGGTACGTGACGCCGCCGACGCTCACAGCGGGCTGTTCAGCCATGGGAATCCGCCCTTCTCGCCTGCCACCTGATGTAGTCAAACATCGCACAGGCCCCCTCCGCCCCTGGTGGACGCCACTGAGCAGCCCCTGGACAAGCCCTGAGCACACGCGGCACACGCGCGCCACCGCGTGCCCCGAGCGGAGGTGGGGGGGACGGACGGGCCCGATCGGCTCACCCGCCCCCGGGGCCGCGCCTCACACCGCCCTCTGCGCTTCCCTCTCCGCTATCTCCCCCACGAGCGCGAGTTGTCTGCGCTGGGCGCGTGTGGAGAGCTCCGTGAGCCGTTGCGGGCCGCGAGGACAGGCTTCAGGCGGGCGGACATCCGGGCCGACCCGCAACTCGTCCCCCACTGCCAGGACCAGATGGTGCGGTCTGAGCCGGGGCCGGTGAACCCGAGCACCACCCGGCGGTTTCCCGGCGTCTCACGATGCGCCGGATCGTCGACCTCTACCCGGGCGAGGCCAGGACCGACGTCCGCGACGCGTTCGTCATCGCGGACGCCGCCCGCGCGATGCCCCGTGGCCTGCGGGCGATCGAACTCGACGACGGGACGGTCGCCGAGCCGGAGGTGATCGTGCGGTTCGACGACGACCTCGCGGGCGGAGCCGGGGATGATGACCGCCCGGCGAAATCGTCCCGCACGAGCACTCGGTCCCCATCGGCTACGAAGAAATGCAACGGGCAGGAATGGGGGTCAGGGGCCGGTGTGGATGTACGGCGCCCAGAGCACCGGGGACTCCGGGCGGGCGGCGCGGAGCCGGAGGACTGCGGTGCGCAGGGCCGCGGCGGCGGGCAGTCGGCAGTCGCCGGGGGACGGTTCGTGGCGGAGCGCGCGGTAGAAGTCCCGTGCTATCTGCGGGGCGCGCAGGTCGCTGATGGGCCACTGGGTCGCGATCACATGGCTGAAGCCGGCGATGTTGAGTCCCCCGGCCAGGTGGGCGAATTCATCGGCCAGACCAGTGATGCCGCGGGCCGTCTCGCATGCGGAGAGGAAGGCGAGTTCGGCGCCGGAGAGCCGGAGTGCGGTCACATCGCGCAGACTGATCGATGCGTCCGTGCAGTGCAGTGCGCCACCGGCGAGCGAGTACTGCGAACCGTGGCCGGCGAAATGAAGCCGGCTGTGGCACTGGAGCTGTTCGAGGACCGACGCACGGGTGGCCAGGGGGCCGACCAACGCGGTCATGGTGGGGAACTCTTCGCGCAGCGAACCGACTTCCGGCACCGCGTGACGCAGCGCCGTCATGCCCGGGGCACTCGGCACGGCGACCCCGAGCACTCTTCCGACGCCGGAGGCCGGTCGGTCCCGCGCGGCCACGAGGGCGCGCAGGGTCGGGGCGTACGAGCAGACGGCACGGTCGAGAAGGCCGGAGGCGTCCGGGGCGGGGCCGCCCCCGGCGGGCGGGTATGCGCCTGCGGCGTGGAGCGGGAGCAGGGTGAGCGCACCGGTCGGACACCACCACAGGCGAGGTTCCCGTCCCTGCTCCGGGTGCGCCGGCCAGTCGAGTGCGGTAAGGACCGGCTCGGCGATGTCGGTCCAGAGCCACGCGAGAAGTGATCCCAGAACCTCGTTCTGCTCCTGCGCGGTGGTGTCCGCGTCGCTGCTGAAGACCTTGATCAGTTCCCGGGCCCGGCTGTCGACCACCTCGCGCGTGATCCTCTCCAGCGGGACGAGTCGGGGCGGCGCGTCGTCCTCGGCGGTCACGATCAGGGCGTCGCAGCGGTGCCGTCCGACGTTGACGATCACGACCGGGCCGTCGCACGCGGCCTCCCGCAGACGTTGGTACGGGGGCGGCAGCAGGAAATCCGGGATCAGCGCCCTGGCCCGTACCAGCAGACGGTCCCATTCGGCGGCGGCTTCGCGTCTTCCCTGCGCCTCCGATGCTGGCGCGGCTGCCGGGGCCTCCCGTACGTCGGTGGTCGTGCCCGCCCGGTCGAGCAGATGCCGGACCTCCTCCATGCGGTCGGCGAGGTCGGTGTCCCGTTCCCGGAGTTCGTCGAGTTCGGTGCGGGCGTCGAGGGCCTGTGCCAGCAGGACGCCACGCCCCAGTTCCAGTAGTTCCACCGCGGAGACGAGGTCGCCCTGCTCGATGGCGACGGCCGCGGCGTCCGGGGCGAGGCCATTGGCATCCGCCAGGAACTGGGCCCTGTCGTCCCGGTCCAGACCGTGCCAGGCTGCCTGGGGCAGCAGTTCGACGGCGTATCCGTAGCCCTGGCGGGCTTCGGTCCACCGCCGGTCCGCCGCGGCGAGTTCGCCCCAGCGCAGGGCTGCCCCCAGCCGTACCCACATCGGTCCGGTGAGAAGCCGTGCGGCCTCGCGGAAGGCGTCCATCGCCTCGGCCGACAGTCCCGCCTCGCGAAGCGTGTACCCGAGGTCGAGCAGGCACCCGGCTCTGCTCGCGTGGTCGGTGGGGCAGCGCGCGACCGCGTGGCGGCCCAGGTCCAGCGCCTCGCGCAGGTCGTGTTCCCGGCCGGGGTGCCGGGACCGGCGGCGGAGCATCCCGGTCAGGTTCGACAGGAACTTCACCTGGTCGGGATGGTCGTCCGGGGCAGCCTCCGACGCCTCCCTCATGGCCCGGATCGCGGTGTTCAGGTCCTCCTCGTTCCCCACTTCGTCGAAGCGATTCAGCAGGGCGATACCGAGGTTGGACACGTTCATCGCCCGCCGGTGCGAACCGGGCAGGGTCGCGGCGACCGCGAGCCGTGCGGCCTCGACGGCCCGGTCCAGGTCACCGGGTCGTCCGCGGTGCCGGTGGGCACTCAGCAGTGCCAGGCCCAGATTGGCCAGATACCGGTCCTGGAGGGGGTGGCCGGGCGGGACGGTCCGCACCGCCTCGTCGCAGGCGTCCACAGCGGCCGCCAGGTCGGTGCCGTCCCCGGTGTGCTCGAACCGGGCCTGCAGGGCGAATCCGAGTCCGTTGAGGCACGCGGCCCGGAGTGCCGCGTGGTCTCCGCTCATCCGCACGGCCTCGCGCTTGGCGTCCACCGCGGCCCGCAGATCCTCGAAGCCGCCGCGATGCTCGTACCTCGCCTGCAGAGTGCTGCCCAGACCGCTCAGCGCGACAGCTCTCTCCCGGCCCTCGGCGGGCGTGCCCGCCACGCACGCCGCGGCGGCGTCGACGGCGCTGTCGAAATCCGTCCGATCGCCCGTGTGCAGGGCACGCACCCGCAGAACGGTACTCATCGCATGCAGGACGAGCGGGCGGTGGGAGCTCCCGGCGGGCGCGCGCCGCTCGGCCCGGAGGCCGGCCGTCACCGCCTCGTCCAGGTCTCCACGGTCCCCGAAGTCCTCGAAACGGCGGCACAGCAGCTCGCCGAGCGTCGCCAGGGCGAGGCTGCCCTCCGCACCGTCGCCGCTCAGCGCCGCGCCCCGCCGCACGGCCTCGATCGCCTCGTCCAGATCCGTGACGCTCGCGGTGTGGTCGTCGTAGAGCGTGTGGAGGCTCGGCCCGAGAAGCAGTAGGGCCTCCGTCTCCTCGTCCGTGCCGGACGGTTCGCGGACGGCGGAGCGGAGGAGGTCGAGGGCGGCTCGGACGTCGCGTACGTCACCGGTCCGGTGGTGGCGCAGGACGAGGCACAGGGCGAGCTCCACACGCACCGATACCTCCTGGCCGATCCCGGAGGACCCCGTAAGAAGCCGCTCGTACAGGGCCCTCGCCTCGTCCAAGTCCGCCAGTTCCAGGGTGGGTTCGGCGCGGAACAGCAGACTCTGGGCGAGTAGCAGCCAGCAGCTTCCGAGCTCCGGGTCGCCGGGGGTGCCCAGTTCGACGGCCCGGCGTGCCGCCCGGACCGTGTCGTCCACGTCATCCGCGGGGACGGCGTCCCCGGAGCGTCGCCGCAACCGCAGCCTGATCAGCAGCGCCCTGGCCAGTCCCGCCCAGGCCAAGGGGTGGCGGGGTTCCTCCGGTCGGGTCAGGCCGATCACACGGCGGGCAGCCTCGATCGACAGGTCGAGATCGCCGGGGTCGTGTGTCCTTCCGTAACCCACCCTCGCGAGCTCGCTGAGATGGAAGTGGGTCACCTGAGCCTGTGGGTGTCCCGGCGGCATGGCCGCGGCGGCTTCGCGTGTCGCGGCGAACGCCTCCGCGTGGTGCGCGTCCGACCCGGTGTGGTCGAAGCGGTTCAGGAGCATCTGGGCGAGGTTGTCGAGGCGGCTGGGGCGCCGCTCCGAATCAAGGGCGGTGAGGGCGACGCTGCGCCGGGCCGCGGCGATCGCCTGCTCCACATCGGGCAGGTGGCCCGCGCCCCCGAACCGCTCCCAGAGAACAAGGCCCAGGTTGGACAACTGCTCGTCCAGGTAGGGGTGGTTCTGCTCCTCGCCCTCCCGTACCGCCTCGGTGCTGGCCTCCACGGCGCGGTCGAGCCATTTCCGGTCGCCGGTGAGCCGGGCCCAGCCGCGCAGCGCCCGGCCGAACTCGGTGAGGACCGGGGGCCGGAGGGCCGATCCGCGCGGTACGACCTCTCTGAGCGTCGACCACATCCGCAGCGAGGTCCGCAATGCTTCGGGGTCCTGGCGCTCCTGCCAACTGCGGTAGCTCTCGGAGCCGGCCTCGACCATCTGACGTATCGTCATGGGAACGTCCGCCGAGCCCGTCATGAACGCTTGCCCCCACTGGTGGATGAGTGCGCGATCGGCCGTAACCTCCTTATGATGACATGCTGTTGAGGTTCGGAAGAATGGTTGGGGGTTGTGTGACCGGCTGGCCGGACGCCTGTGAAGAAGTGGACCCGCTACTGGCCGCCGTGGGCGCGATCGAGTCGGCGAGTCCCCGCGTCTGGGCTCGGGTGGGCCTGGCGCTCGACGAGGTGGACACCGCCCTGGACGGCGGGGACGCCGCAGCCCTGCGACGCGCGTTGCACGCGTTGGAGGACTCCCTGCCGTCGGGGCGCATGCGGATGCTCGGCGGGGCAGGTGCTCCGGTCCCGCCACCGGCCGGGCTCGCCGACCGGGTCGAACGGCTCGTGAACCGTATCCGGGGAGCTGTCGCGGACGACGAGGACGCCTCGGTTCCGGTGGACTCCACCGAGTCGGCGGGCGGCCCGGACGACCGTGCCACGTAGCCGCTTCGAGGGCCGCGCCCTGATCGTCCACACCTTCGTTCCGCTGGCCGCGGCGGTACGGGACGAGGTGGGCGGGGAGCTTTCCGTGCGCCGGTTGTGGGAGCGGCTGGGTGACCGGTTGGGCGTGACCGATCCGGTCTCCGGCTTCGGCCCCGCCGAACTGCCCGCCCTGGCGCCGCCGACCGCGGCGGGCAGCGCCGCCGGCCACGCGTTGCTCGCGGCGGGCCAGTGCACGGGGCCGTCGCCCGCGCAGGCCTTCGCGTACCGCCGTGGCGATGCCATCGGCATCACGGTCGTGCTGTTCCCGGGCCCTGGCGTCTCCTGGGGGGATCTGTGCCGCCGCTGGGAAGGGGTGGCGCCGTTGCCCGAACGGCTGGGTTCCTCGACCACGTACGTCCACCGCGTGCTCGTCAGTGGGCGGACGCCGCCCGGCGCAGGACGGCTGGACCGTCTGCTCACCTCGGTGCCGGCGGCCGGGGTGTCGGCACCGCCGGAGGGGAATTGGCGGCGGTCGCCCGACGGATACCTGGTTCGGCTCGCGCGCTCCGCAGGTCCGGGAGCGGTCAGTACGGCCGTGGTCGTGGGGCCCGCATCGCGCGAGGCGGACTTCGACGCCTGGCTGTGGCACATCGGTCCGTCGGGTGCTGTCGCGCCCTTCCTCCGCTGTCTGGAGGGGGCGGCGCGGCTGCGGCACCACGCGTCCGTGCACCGCGCGCACCAACCGGCTCTCCACTCCCTGTGTCGGCGTCTCTCGGCCGCTTCGGAACGGTTGGCCGGGCTGTGCGGCCAGGTGCTGGCCGCCGGTTCCGGGCCGGACGAACTGATCGCCGCGGATGCGTCCATCGCCGCCCTGTACGTCGGCGACCAAGGGCTCAACCAATCGCTGAGAGACCTTCGCGACATGCGCCAGTCGGTGCGGATCACCTTGGACTCCCTGGCGGAGCTGCTGCCGTCCGCCGCGGGAGCGGGCGCCGACCCGGACCAGATCCTGGGGCGCTCGCTCCTCGCCCTGATCGACGACGACATCGCTCATGCCGAATCCGTCAAGCGCGAGGCAGACGAGATCTCCCGGACGACCGAGTCGATCGTGCGGCAGCGACTGGCGCTCCTCCAACAACGCACGACCGTCGTTCAGGGGGCGGTACTCGGGTCGCTGCTGACGGCGCTGGCCGCGGTGCAGACCCTCTCCTACGAACTGCCGTTGCCGGGTTCGCTGCACGCGCCGTTGATCACCTGGCTGTCCGTGCTCGCGCTGCTGCTGCCCGTTCAGTTGATGCGCTGGCGGCGGGCGGACGGAAGGGCCCGCCGGCCCGCCCGGTTCGACCGCCTGTCTGTCCTGTGCATGGGCGCGACGACGGGCTGGCTCGGCGCCTCGGTGTCCTCCGTCACTGCTCTGCACGTTCCGGCGCGTCCGGTGGTGAGCGCGGGCTGCGCGGTGGTCTGCGCACTCGGCTCCGTGCTGGCGGACCGGCGCTGGGTGTCGCGCGCCGTCTGAGAGCCGCGCCGAGGAGACTCCCGAGGCCACCCGTGCGGGAGCGTGGACCCTGCGCCAGCGGTGAAGACGGTGCGCAGCAGGGCCTTGTGGACGGCCCGCGGTCTTTGAGGCGGCGGGCCGTCCGCGGGGCCGCGGTCTTTGAGGCGGCGGAGGTTCCGGAGGCTGCTCCGGTGGCGAGCAGTGCGCCGAGGGCGTCGGCTGCGTCGGCTTTTATAGCGGCGCTGGAGCGCAGGACGTGCATGGGTGTGCCTCCTGCATGAAATGGGAGCGTTCCACGGCAGGAGGGGGCGCTCGGGAATCCCAGCGTCCTTTCCTTTCAGACACGCCGATCTCCGGCCGGGCGTCGGATGCGTTCGCGTATCCGGCCAAGTCGGTTCGGCCGGAACGAAGGTCGCGGACCGGTCAGGCGCTTCGGCCGGAACGCGTTCCGCGAGAGCCAGGTGGGGCAGTTGGTCTGACACGTGCGCCCCGGGGCGGCGGCTCCGCCGCGGCGCACCGTTCCAGATTTCTGGATCAACCGCGATATGCGGGGTGGCAGAGCAGCCGTGGTGGCGGGGCGCTCGGCAGGGTGAGGCGGTGGACCGGCGAGACGGGGTGTCGGGAAGCGGCTGGAGGCACACTGGCCGACCTGACCCGATGCTGCAGCGGCTCAGCCGTCGGCCCCGCAGCCGTGGTGCCGTACGTTCCTGCGACGGCTGGTGTGAAGCTCCATGGATACGATGCGGAAGCGCCCTGCCCCCGGCAGCCGCTATGCCGTGGTCAGGGCGGCACCGTCGTCTACTTCTTCCGGCCGCCAGCCCATGATGCCGAGCAGTAGTCGCTCCAGCGGTCCGCCGACAAGTGCGGCGTACGTCTGGTACGGGAGCGGGCCGGGGTTGGGGTCGTCGCAGCCCTGGCCGTGGCTGTGGCCGTACCCCCTGCCGCGCGGTGCGGGGCTACTTGATCTGGGTGGCGCCTCGGTCGACGAGGTCCTGGATATGGACCGGCCAGTCCCGCTCCAGGATCATGGCGACGGCGGCGTGGACATCGGCGCGTACCTGCGGGGTGACGTGTTCGACGTCGCCGCCCGCGTAGTGCAGGCGCAGGCCCTCGCGGCTGGCGTCGCACAGGATGGCGTGGGCCTTCCGCGACAGCGTCATGTAGAGCTGCGGGACCTGGGCCTTCACGAGTTCGTCGATGACGGCCTCGTGGTCGATGCCGAGCGCGCCCCAGCTCTTGCCCTGCTTGTCGAGCCAGAGGGTGACGTCGGAGAAGAAGACGGCCTTGCCCGGCCCGTCGCCGGGTTCGCGGGCCAGGTCGCCCGCGAGGTCGAGCGCGGTGCCGGCCTCCTTGCTGACGAGTCTGCGGGGGCTCGTCTGCGGGGCGATGGCCAACGCGCACTCTCCCCAGCCGTCTTGGGCCTGCTCCGGCCAGGGCAGCCCCAGCACGAGCCAACCGTCCGGTTGCAGCAGCTTGTTGCTCACCGTGTTTTCTTCCCCGTCGTTGGTGACGTCCGTGGTCTGTGCCGATCTTTCCGCCCTGCGGTGACGGCGGACAAGGCGGCCTCCGGCCCACCCGCACGCGGCCGGTGCGAACGTGCGAAGCGTCCGCCGACTCCCTGGCCGGCCCTGGACGAAGTCCTCGACGTGGCGCTTGGCCGCAAGCGCTTCGCGGTTCTGGCCCTGCCTTGGGAACCGGGCGGCGAGACACCGTTCCACATGGCGCAGCAAGCGCGGGCCGACCGAGACCACAACCGTCGCCTGAGAGGTGCTGCCGCGTACCGCGCCTACTACCGGAACTCCCCGAAGGCCGTGCCGCATCAGGCCTGATCATGTAGTTCATGCTCAGCGCACCATCACAACCCCAGGGGAGATCATGACCGACACCACCACGAATGAGGCCGCATCCGACAAGCCCGGCGTGATCAGCGACCTCCTCGGAAATCTGCTCGACGACACAGTGAGCATCGTTGAGAACCCCACCGCGTACACATCCCTCCATGGACTCCCCACCGGCTTCCGCGACCTCGACCGGGTGACCGGAGGTCTGACCCCCGGCTCTCTCACTGTCATCGCGTCCCGCCCTCAAGTGGGCCGTACGACACTCCTCACCGACATCTGCCGGAACACCGCGATCAAGAACAACGTGCCCACTGCGGTGTACTCCCTGGAGGAAAGCGGGGAGCTCTTCCTCATGCGGGTCCTGGCCGCCGAAGCACGTGTGGCCCGGCATCACATCATCTGCGGCACCATGACTGACGAGGACTGGACCCGGCTGGCCCGCCGCGTCCCGGATGTGTCCGCGGCTCCGCTCCACGTGAAGACTCCCGGCCGGCTGACCATGGCCACCCTCGAAGCCGAAGCGCGGGAACTCGTCGAGGAACACGGAGTCGCGCTCCTCGCCGTCGACGGGATCCAGGACATCCGGCCGGCCAAGCGCAGCGACCTCCGCGAACGCGAAGTCGGCGACGTCGTCCGCGATCTGAAGACCCTCGCCCGGGAACTCAGCGTTCCGGTCGTCGCCACCAGCCAGCTGAACCGAAATCCGGAGCAGCGGTACAACCGGCTGCCGATGTTGGATGACCTCCGCGAGTCCGGGGCAATCACGTTCGCGGCAGACACCATTCTGCTGCTGCACCGGGAGGATGCCTACGAGAAGGACACGCCGCGGGCCGGCGAGGCCGACTTCTACATCGCCAAGCACAGGCAGGGCCCGACCTGCGTGATCACTACCGCGTTCCAAGGGCACTACGGGCGGTTCGTCGACATGGTGCAGTCCTGATGGCAGGCGTTCATGGTCGGAGCCAAGTACGGAAGGCGACGAAATCCTGTGAGAGAGATCGGTTGATGGCAAAGAAGCAGAAGGTCACCGTGGAAGAGCATGCCAAACTCGGCCGGCGCCCAGATGATCTATACCAAGGGGTCAGTGATCGTAGGCGATCAGTGAGCGTAGGACGGTTTGTCCGGTGGCGTCGTTGTGCCGGATCGCGGCGGTCAGCGCGAGGATGCGTTGCATGACGCGGACTATGACACCTCCGGGTGTGCGCCCTCGGTGCCGTTCGAGGTCAAGCTGTCCTTTGAGGGTCTAGTTGATCGATTCGATGACCTGTCGCAGCGGCTCGAACAGGGCTGCGCCAGGCCGTTCCCGTTCACCGTTACGGGCAGGCCGCAGCAACCGGGCCCCATGCGCGGACAGTTCGCGTTCGGAACCACGGCCGAAGTAGTTCTTGTCGCCGATGAGAGTCTGTCGGGGGCGTTCTCGCAGAAGCTCGCATTCGGCTGCCAGGAGGTCAAGGAGAGGCTCTCGTTGGTCGGCCCCGGTCAGGGCGAAGGCGACGGGCAGGCCCTGAAGGGTGCAGACGAGGTGCAGGCGCAGGCCCCAGAAGAAGCGGCTGTGGCTGGCGCAGTAGCCGTATTCGGCTCAGCCTGCCAGGTCGGAGCGTTTGACGGTCTCGCGGGAGCGTCCGCATTCCACCGGAGTGGAGTCCACGAACCAGTGGTAGCCAGGATCCGGTTGACGCTTCGCATCAGACCGGCGGCCTTGCGCAGCCGCTTGTTGTGGCCGGGCTGCTGGGGCAGGTAGAGGAAGAGGTGGCGCAGGTGGGCACGGGCATGGCGGAGCCATTTGGCCTCGGAGGTGTAGCCGAGTATGGCCTGCATCGTGGCGAGGGTGACCAGTTCGGCATCGCTCAGGCGGGGTGTAGTGCCGACCGGCGGGCGCCACGGCGCCAGGTCGGGATGCTCCTTCAGGATGTCGTCGGTCGTCACATGGAGTGCTGTCGCGAGGGTGTGCACGTCGTTCGTCACAGAACGATCTTGGACACCCTCGTTCTCGTCTCCGCAGGCAACCCTTGGACCACACCACCAGGAGGAACCAGTGTCGTACTCGCAACTGCTCACCCCCGAGGAGAAGCTCGCCGACGCGAAGAAGCTGTTGAGCCTCCCGCGTATCGTCGTGATCTGCGGCTCCACCCGCTTCATGACCGAGATGAACGAGGCCGATCTGCGGGAGACCAAAGCCGGAAAGATCGTCGTCAAACCGGGCTGTGACATGAAGTCACCGCACGAACTCTGGTCCGATCCTGTCGAGGCCGAGGCGCTGAAGGTCCGACTCGACGATCTGCACCGGGCGAAGATCCGGCTCGCTGATGAGGTGCTCGTAGTCGGCGACTACATCGGAGACAGCACCCGGGCCGAAATCGCCTACGCCCGATCGCTGGGCAAGCCCGTGCGGTTCACGCACCCCGAAGTCGACCCTGACGCCTGACCGCCCGCCGCCACCTCGACAACCAGAGCCGACAGCCCGCCGCCCGACCGTCTCGCGGTGGCTACGGCCGCCGCCCACCCCACACCCTCCGCAGGCATCCCTTGGAATTGTTCATCCAGTGACCTGAGTCAGAGATTCGGTTGCAGTAGGCGGCGAAGGGCGGTGTGTCCCAGTGGCTGGGACGGGACCGAGGCCGCCGGCGGCGGGCCCGCCGCCGGATCCCCGAGGGTGAGCGCCACCAGCCTAAGTGGCCACTCGCGCTGGACCCTACGACCCGCCGTATGGCGGGCTCAGAGCAGTTGGGGATACGCGCGCTCATCCCACCAATGTGACCCGGGACTCTGGGACGCGGGCCGGGGTGACTCTGGGACGCGTCTGGAGGACGCTCCCTGTGGGGCGGAGCCGGATGGCTGTGATGTGCACTCCTGAGCAGCCACATTATGGCCATGGCCGCCCTGGCGGTACGGGGATTCGAGTGACGTGGATGGGTGGGTCCGCGAGCTTGGTCGCGCTCCCGGGCAGGTTCGGCTGGTTCGCCGATACGGCGTCACGGAAACTGATGGCGTCGGCCTTCATCCCGCAGACGGTCTCCGGCTTCCACGCGGAGGGGACCCTGCTCGACCTGGGCGGCGCGCAGTTGTCGCGGTTCGCCTACTCCCCGCTCAGGTCACGGCGTACCTGGCGGCTGATCCGCCCGGGGGACCCGGAGGATCCAGATGGGACTGGTGACCGCCGGAACCATCCGCTTCACCCAGGACGATCGCGAAGCCGGGGTACGGGCCGGAGACATGGTGCTGTGGGGCGCCTCGTACCCCTACGAGTCGAATTCGGGCGTGGACGGACACGAGGTCGAGGTGTTCGTGCACCAGGTGTCCAAGAAGTCGGCCATGCCGCTGCCGGACCGGCGGCTGACTCGGCTGCTCTCCCGCCCTCTCTCCGGCACCACCGGTCTCGGATCGATCCCTGTCGGGGCCGCGTTCGGCCAGGCCTTCCGCGCCATCTACGTAACCACACCACGCGACCTCCGTTCCGATGCCTTCCGGTGGAGCCACATGGCGGGCCGCGTCGTCAACCACTGGTCGATCGCATCATCTCGAAGGGAAACTGTGCCCATGACGACAACCTTGATCACCGGGGCCAACAAGGGCCTCGGCCATGAGACCGCGCGCCGCTTGACCGCCTTGGGCCATACCGTCTATCTCGGAGCGCGCAACGTCGAGCGGGGCGCGGCGGCCGCGGCTTCGCTCGGCGCCCGGTTCGTACAACTCGATGTCACCGAGGATGCCTCGGTCGCCGCTGCGGTGGCCACCATTGAGGCCGACGGTGGACTGGACGTCCTGGTCAACAACGCCGGAATCGAGGTGCGTTCACCGGAGGGCGCCATCATCGGTGCTGCGGAGCTGACCGCCGACGTGATGCGGGAGGTGTTCGAGACCAACGTCTTCGGCCTGGTCCGGGTGACCCACGCCTTCCTGCCGCTGCTGGAACGCTCTGCCGCCCCGGTCGTCGTCAATGTCAGCAGCAGCCTGGCCTCGCTGGCCCACGCCGGCAAGGGGTACCCGGGGGTCGCGTACCCGACCTCCAAGACCGCGGTCAACATGCTGACCGTGCAGTTCGCCAAGGCGTTCCCGCGAATGCGGATCAACGCGGTGGAGCCCGGCTACACCGCTACGGACCTCAACCAGCGCGAGGGCACGCAGACCGTCGAGCAGGGTGCCGAGATCATCGTTCGGATGGCTCAGCTATGGCCGGACGGGCCGACTGGCGGCTACTTCGATATGTCGGGCCCCTTGCCCTGGTAGGCGCCGAGGCTTGCGACGAGGCGCGCTGCACGGCTCGTCGGGCTGCTGGCGAACGAGTGCGCCGCTGGCAGCCGCCGGCTCGGTGCTGAGTGCACTGAAGCTCGCAGCCGCGGAGCGTCACGGAGTCCACGTAGGTTTCCGAAGCTCGATCGCCGGTTACCGAAAAGTCATATTCGGCGCGGTGCGGCTCCGTCCTGCCAGCGGTAGAGGTCGCGCAGCAGGGAAATCTCGGCGCCGTGATGGATCAGCTCCCTGTTGACGTGCAGGACGATGCCCTCCATGGGAAACCGCTCGGGACCCACCGTGGGCGGATTGTCCAGGTCAGCGTCCGAGAGCTCGCGGACCCCCGCGTTCCATCTCCCATACATCTCATCGAGCTGTTTCAGCGCCTCGTCAGCGGTCCCCGCATAGGCGAATGTCTGGGAGTCGACGTCCTGGCCGCCGAAGTGCCATCCGACCCGATAGCCCAGGCAGGAGACGATGATGTGCGCCAGCCGCCAGGCAATCGTGGTCACCGGTGCCGGCACCGGCACCAGGTCAGGGGACGCGTAGTCCACCATCCATTCCCCCGAACCTGCCGACATCGATGCGGCCGACGTGCCACGCGAGCGGATGCTCCAGCAGCCGCGCACCGGCTCCCAGAAGTACTCCTCGTCGGTAAGACCGTCCAGCCGTGGCCGCAGGTTCTTCCGCCAGTGCCAGTCCAACTGCTCCGCGAGCCGCTCGCTTCTTGTCATTTCCGCACACTACATACGACGGAGACCTGACTGCGACCCTCGCGGACGCCGTCGCCGGCCGTGGGCCGCGAGAGCGTACCGCACCGGGAGATGACACTGGGGGCCGATGTGCCCTTCGGGCCGCACCGCCGCGAGCGGCTGTACCATCAAGCGGCCCTCGCAGCCCGGCCGCATAGGAGGAGCCGAACCACCAGGCCGGCGTCTACCGGGGCGTGCTGCTGCGACGGTGGCGCAACATGCCGAGGCACACGATGTGGGACTTCCCCGACGATGCCGTCGAAGCGCCCCGGATCACTCGCCCCGCTAAGCCGTCGCGCCGGACAACAAGATCAAGCACTACGAGACGCTGCTCAACCAGCACCCGGAAACGGACACCACCGCATGAGCACCGCCCCCACCGCCAAGGCCCACCAAGACCGTTTCCAGCACGGCCTGGAGATCCTCACCCGCGTCGACGGCAATGCCCGCCAGAAGGCCGCCGATTCCCCCCACCATCAGCCGAACTCGGCCACCAGGTCGTTGCTTGGGCCCTCGGTGAGATCTACGACCGTCCCGGCCTGGCCCCGCGCGACCGCCAGCTGGTCACCCTCGGCATACTCACCGCCCTCGGCGGATGCGAACCGCAGCTCGATGTGCACATCAACACCTCCCTCAACGTGGGCCTCACACCCGAAGAGATCGTAGAGACTGTGCTCCACTCCGCCGTCTACTGCGGCATGCCCAAGGCACTCAACGCCACCTTCGTCGCCAAGAAGGTGTTCGCCGAACGCGGGCTCCTCCCCGTCGACGACCAGTGACGCACGCGAACCTGACGCGACCGGGCCCCACAGTCCCGGCCGCGTCACTCGTTCCAACAGCTCAACCGACCGTGAGAGTGCCCAACTCTCGCCGGAGCAGGACCGCCACCAGAGACGGTCGGCGAGCGGGAATTCCCCAACCTGCCGTCGCAGGTCACGAGGCTGGCGTGCGGCCACGTAGGGACACCACCTGCCGGAACGTGATCCACACCGCGCTGATGCCGCACTCCCCGGATCACGGCTGGGACCACCTCCCCGACGAAGTCGGCCGCACCGCCAGGGGCCGGGAGTGTCCGACCGGGCTGACGCAGGCACTGACCGCCGGCGGAGGCCGCCGGCTCCGCACTGGCCCGCGCCGAAGAGCCTGCCAGGACCGGCTGACCTCTGCACTAGATCCGATGGTCCATGGTCCGCCGCCCTCGTAGGCGGACCATTCCTTCGCTGAGCTCGCCGAAGTGCCTTGGTGACGTGACACCAGCTCGTACCCGCCATATGCCATAAGTGGCAATAGTCATGACTACGTACTCCAGGATGGCAGCTGCGGATGCGGCCTTCAGCGACCCTCTCCGGTGCGGTCGACCAGGGCGAGGCGGATTCGGTTCTAGACGCGGAACGCCTTGCGGAGGAGTTCACCGAACTCAGCGGGATGCGTGGTCAGGCCGATGTGCCCGCCGGGGAAGTGCAGGAGCTGTATGCCGAGGCGCACGGCCAGGAGAGCGGCCGGGCGATAGGCCAGCTCGCCGCTCGAGTCCTGTCCGCCGGCGAGGACGAGCTGATCCGACAGCGCCTCCAGCCGGTCCATGTCCGGGATGTAGGACATGAAGCTGGGAACAATGCGCCCGACGAAGTACGGCAGGTTGGCCATCGTCTGTTCGGCCCTCGCCGCCGCCTGTGGCGGAAGCTCGATCTCGGCTTTCGGCTCGTTGGTGTCGCCGTCCTTCTTCAGACCCTCGGCGAACACAGCCATCGCCGGCATGAGTCCTTGCGTGCGGAACGTTTCCTGCACACGTGCGATGAGCTCTCGATGAGCGGCGGCGTCCGGCAGGACCATTACCGCCGGGGGCTCGTGCACCACGACGCGTTCGACGCGTTCGGGATGAGCGGTGAGCAGGTGCAGGGCGGCGATCGCGCCCGAACTGGCGCCGAACACCCGGGCGGGCTCACCGGGCGACAGCAGTTCCAGCATGCGGAACGCGTCGTCGGCGTGTTCGGCCACGCTCTGCTCGGCCTCGGGGTCGTCCAGCGTGCTTCGGGACATCCCGCGCGGGTCGTAGGTGGCGACCGTGTATTCGGTCGCGAGGTCGTCGGCGATGTCATCGAAGGAGGCCGCGCCGCCCGTCCCTCCGGGGATCAGGAGCAGGAGCGGGCCGTGTCCGCGCACTTCGTAGTGCAGAGTCGCGCCGTTCACGCGCAAGCTGCCGGTGGTCGGTTCGGTCATGAGGAGTCTCCTTCTCGGGATGGGGGCCAGTGCTCCAGGAGGATGTGCAGGGCGTCGAGGGCCCGGAGCCAGGACTGTTGCGGCGAACGCTGGTGTGCGAACCCGCCCGCGGCTTCCAGGGCGACGAACCCGTGGAACGTGCTGCGCAGCAGCCGGACCACATCGGTCAGGTCCGGCTCGGCCAGTCCGTAGCCGCGCAGCATGGCGTAGGTCAGCTCGACCGCGCGCCGCGGTCCGGGCGCTTTGGCGGCCGGCTCGGGGTCGATCCGGATCGGGGTCTGCGTCGCCATGTAGCGGCCCGGATGCTCGTGGGCGTACTCCCGCCAGGCGTTCGCAAAGGCGACCAGCGCGTCCTTGCCCGCCCGTCCAGCGGTCGCCTCCGCGATATGGATGGTTTTCTCGTCCGCCGCCAGCAAAGCGATCCGTCCGCGCAGATCCTCCAGACCGCGGACGTGCGTGTAGAGACTCGCGTCCCTCACGCCGAGCCGCCGCGCCACCTGCGACATGGTCACATGGTCGAGTCCGACCTCGTCCGCCAACTCGGCGCCCGCGACCGTAACTCGCTCCGCCGTCAGCCCTGCCCGCACCATGCACCCTCCACATCATCCTAGGGATTCTAGGTTTAACCTAGGGTTCCTAGGAATGGCAAGCGGGAGGCACGTCGGCACGTACCTCGGTTGTCGATGGCTCTCCCACCGGATTCCGCTGCCGCCTTACGCGTCTCCGGCTTCCGCACAATCACCGGCCCTCGACCGAACGTCGACGCGGCGCGGGGAGCAACCGGCAGCGCCGATCAGGTCTCGTCACCCATCCAAGGGTGGGCTGGTCTCACCCCGGCGGGCCGTCCGGCCATGACCGCGCCATCGCCTCCGACATCCGCCGCAGACGCGGCGCGCGATCACGAGGCCGTTCGCTCCGCCCTGCCCGTACCTGGCCTGGCGGGGGCCGTGTTGGCGGCGCGTCGAGGCTCCGTTGGGCACCGAGCACACTCTTGCCCCATCGGCCGGAGGCCCGGATGCGCCGCACCCGGGCCCGGTCAGCTGGGACTCCGGCCCGGACACGTACGCGACGGCCACCGTCACCGGGTACGCCACCGTGGCACGGCGCTCGGGCAAGAAGGACGGCCGATGGTACGGCTGGGCGAAGACGGCCACGCAGTACTCCAAGTACGGGGTGTGGATCGACCGGTCCACGGACGGCGGCAGGAGGTGGGACGGGACGCGTGGATACCAGCACCGTGACGGGGCGAGGCGTACACGCCGACGCAGTACTGACCGGACGGCACCTGGCAGCGCGCCTGCGTGAATGTCAAGGGCGTTCGACTGACGTGCACGGGCTGGGTCGGCTGACGGTTGCCCGAAGCGGCCCTGGGCGCAGGCCCGGTACTCCGTTGGGCAACCCTGATGAGCTTGCGATGGTCCCGGGCTCTCGGCATTCCGCAGGGCGTGCCACCGGCAATGAGGCGACGTCTCAGTGTGCGCGGGAATCCTCCGCCGTGCGGATATCGATCTGCGTAGGCCCACGACTCGCCACGTCTCTCGCCTGGGTCGACGCAGCCTCGCGGACGGCCGGTGAACCGATGGGTTCCCCTCGCCATAACCCTTTCTCCAGAGGTTCACTGAGTCACTACCATGCATTGCGTGAAACAAACGTTCGAGCGCATGAAGCGCCGTCTTCTTCCGGTTGTCGGAGCCACCCTGACCGCGACCCTGCTGCTTCCGGTCCAGTCCGCGCAGGCGGCCACCGCGCTGGATCCTGTCCCGACCAATTACACGTTGACCCGCATTGACGGTGACAAGTCGGCACTCGTCTCCTCCGCCGAAAGTGCCGGCGTGGCGAAGGCATCCATCGCCGATGTGCTCGGCGCCCGGACCGGTCGCCCGTCCCTGTGTCACGGCACCGGGATGAACGGCGCGTTGAGATACGACGGATTCTGCTGGGACGACGCCGACGACCGGACCGGGTACACCGACAAGTACAGCGACCCCGCGCTCAACGGCGGCTGGATGCCTCAGGGCTTCTCCGGGTCGCACGACGCGACGGACAGTGGCCTGTACGCCGGACAACACCTGTACGCCGCGTCCTGGTACTTCGGAAACTACGAGAACAGCAAGGCGAACGAGCAGTACTCCCGGATCTCCCTGATCAAGTCGACCGGCGACACGGTGACGTACGGGCACGTGGCACTCGTGGAGCCCACCAACGGCGACTTCAAGAAGCCGATTTACCTCTCGCACGCGGACGGCCTTGCCTGGTACGGCGATCGCCTGTACGTGGCGAACGGCGTCGAACTGCAGGTGTACGACCTCAGGCACCTGTGGAGGATGACCGACGCCGGCCCCGGCACCAAGGGAGCTACGGGTCTGGGCAAGGACGCTCAGGGCAACGTGACTACCTCGGCGCGCTATCACTCCTGGGCGTTGCCGCTGGTGGCGCGCTACACCACGAAGCCGGAGTACGTCGCCGACGCTCCCGACACCGACGTTCCCGACAAAACCGAGCCCGGATCCCTCAAGAAGAACCAGCCGTTCCCCGATTCCACCGACACCTACGCGGGCAACCCGCGCAGCTGCGGACCCACGAACGGGGTTGTGTGCCTGAGCAGTCTGAGCGTCGACCGGTCGACCTCGTCCTTGGTCTCGGTCGAGAACCGGAGGGAGGGGGGAGCCCGTATCGTCCGCTGGCCCCTGGGCGAGCTCGCCGCCGACAGTGCCGTGGTGAACTCCCGCCCCACGGGGTACACCACGCCCGTGTTCAACGTGCAGGGTACGGCCACCGACGGCACGAACTTCTACATGAGCGGCGACTGCCCCACCTCGTGGCCCAAGGGCTTCTCCTGCGTCCACGTGGCCGCCTCGGGTCAGGCTCCCCGAGTCCTCACGCAGTCGGCGTGGCTGACGCAGGGCCTGTCGTGGGACCCGAACGCCAAGCGCCTGTGGGGCCTGAACGAGGCGCTGGAGGACTCCGCCGGTCCGCACCGCGTGGTGTTCTCCCTCGATCCCTCGGCAGGCAGGGAGGTCGACGGCTGGAGCTGGATCTCCAACTTCAACAAGCCGGGCTCCGTGTGCGCCACACCTGCGGGCGAAAGCACCGCAAACGGCACCGTCGTCACGGTGTACCACTGCACGGGGGCCGAGAGCCAGCGCTGGGCCTTCGTCGACGGCCGTCTCGTCCACAAGGCGAGCGGCAAGTGTCTGACCCCGCAGGGCGACGCGGAAGGCACCGACGGAACCGTGCTGACCTTGTGGACCTGCAATCCCTCGGCCCTCTCCCAGTTGTTCTACCGGGACGGCGCCACCATCACGAACAGGCTCGGCAAGGCCGTCACCCCCAAGGGCAACTCGCTCGCCGACGGCGTCTGGCTGACCCTGTGGACGAACAACCGCGCGAACGTCCAGGAATGGAGCCTCAAGGGGTTCTGAGGAGAGCGGCAGGGGCCAGCCGGACCCGTACGCTCGCCCCGCCGTGCCTCCCGCCCGGCAGCCGGGAGGCACGGGCGCCGAGGCCGCGGCGGACCTCCTGCTGCCGTACGACCGCCGCGACCTGGGCCGGCTCCTGCCAGAGAGGCGTGGCGCCCGCGAAGGGCACGGCGAGCCGACCGACCTGTTGGAGCCCCCCAGTAGGGCTTTGTCAGGTGGTGTCGTAGGGCTGCCATGGGGTGGGTTGTCGGCGGGTGGGGCAGGTTCCGGTCCAGGTGGCCAGGAGGTGTTGGAAGAGTGTCAGGGCCTGGTCGGGGGTCAGGCCCTGGCAGGGGCTTTTGGGCAGGTCCGCTGTTCGGTCAGGCGGTCGGTGAACAAGCAGCCCTCGAAGTGGTCCAGTCCGAGGGTGGTCTTTCGGACGAGATCGCGGGCGGGAATGTCGGCGGGCAGGTTGGAGATCCAGTGCCTGACCGGCTCGTCCTCCCCTTCCGGACACCGGGCGATCAGCCACCGCAGTGGAAGGACACCGTCCGGGGCGGGCTTCGGGCGACGGTCGGCCAGGCGGACACGCAAGAACACGAAGCGGGCGGACATGGCGGCTTTCGAGCCCTTGCGCCAGGTGACCGCGACCGCGCTGTCGCGTCGTTGGGCCAGGACGTGTTCGCGCAGGCCGGGAGGCCGGGTGCGATAGCGGGCAGCGACCTGGGGCCGAGTCCGCCGTACGGCAGCTCATAGGGTTCGGCTGTCTCGCTCCGGGCGGTCATCTCGCCCTTGGCCTGCAGTGCGTAGGCCGGGCCGCGGTCCTCCGGGCCGTGGCGGAAGTCGGCGTTCGCCCCGTAGCCGGTGTCCGCGACCAGTACCGCGGGCCGGAGTCCGACGGTGGCCGGTCCGTCGAGCATGTCCAGCCCTCGTTCTGTCGGGTGTGCGGAGGCCTGACTCCAACACCCCACGCCGATGGGCCGCTTCTCCCGCGGCGAGCATCGTCAGGCAGGCGTCGTGCTCGGGAGTGAGGGTGACGTCGACGATATGCATGCCGGCCAGGAACGCGGTGACCAGGTGCCCAGCTCGTGCGCCGCGGGGCCTTGCAGGTCTGTCTCCAGCGGCAGTATGAGGACATGGTTGGCGCAGCACCAACGGAAGGGCGCGGGATGGAAGGAGTCGGCGGGGCTGCCGTCCAGCCCGATGCTGAGGTAGCCGGCGTGTGTCACGACGCCAAGGGTGTCAGGGGAAGGCCCGGACGAAGTCGGCTTGCCGTTCCGCTGTGCGCCGTCCGGGGAGCGCACGACAGCCCTTCCTCTCCCACTGGCTACCGCCGCTTCGGCTCAGCCGAGGAAGTCGACGTGGTCGATCAGGCCGTCGCGGACCCGGTAGGCGACCAGCACACGGAGGGGGTCGTCCGCGATGCCGTGGGCGATCTCGTGGTCCACCACCCAGTCGCCCTCGGTGAGCCGGCCGACGATCTCGGCCCGGCAGCGGCCCTTGGCGAACATGTCGGCGTACGCCTCCCGCACGGCGTCGCGCCCGAGCAGGCGGTCGCCGCCGCGGCGGTTGATGCAGACGTCGGAGGCGTACGTCGCCGCGAAGGCTTCGAGGTCATGGCTGTTGTAGGCGGCGAGTTGGCGTTCGACGATGGTCTCTGGGGTGGTCACCAGTTGATCATGCATAGTGTTTCCTCGCTCGTCCAGGGAAGACAGGGATTACTCCGATCGGCACATGCCCACCTCGCACGACCTCCCGTTCGGCATCTGTCTGCAGCCACACCCACCCCAGGCCAGCCGACCGCCCACCATCAGCTTCGACGGTTCCCCCGAGCACGCACTGGACTGCACGTGCGGTCTGCACCTCGTCGCAACCCATCCCATCGACCAGACCGCATGTCACCCCCAAAGACTCCCGAAGCCGACCACCAAAAGAGCGTTTCATCCGCATATCCATGGTTGGTGCCGCTGGTAAGGGTGTGTCAGCGCTTGCGGGCTCTCCGCTGACAGGCGGGGGATGCCAGCGGAGACCCGTGAGAAGCGTAGTGCGAGGATGGCCCCATGAGGTTGACTGACGACGAAAGCGAAACCATCCATTACGTACGCTTTCAGTCGCCGCACCGGAACAAGCGAGGCCACTTCACCGGCGTCTTCGGTCTCATCAACACGCTGGCGCGGGAGGGGAAACTGTCGGAGGAACAGGAACTCTTCCGTCGCACCAACAACAGTTGGTACAACGCCGCGTACACCGACCCTTCGACCGTTGATCCCGGCATTTATGACCACGAGATCAACCCCGGTGCAGCAGCATGGTTCAAGCCGTCGGCCGAGCATCTCCTTGCACGGGTCCCTGGCTATCTTGTGATTCTCGCAGCCCACGGCGTCGATTGCCGACTGCTGCGTTCCACGGATCCGGGTCGAGTCATCTATGAGGACGACGTGCAGGTCGTGGTCGTGCCGTACGCGTAGGCTTCGCAGCTCTCGCGCACCGGAACGCCAACAATCGGTAAGCTGGCGGTATTCATGAATGCGCTGAGATATCAGGCACGCACCAGTTCGAGATGCATTCGCGGTTCGGCCATTCACTCGCAGAAACCCGTAACACGATCTTGCTATCTCAGACCGTGTTCGAGATCTCGCGTTGTGATCGGGCGGCCGGAGCGCAGCAATGGTCTCCGGCTACCCGACCACACGCATCCACGAGAGAATCGTCTGGTGACTGTATCTATCGACCGTAGTCGTTCCCTTGAGGAGCTTGAACGTGATCGCTGGCAGGCGCCCCCGGCTGACGCCACCCGTCTCATTGCGACGGCGCATGCCCTGCGGAGTCGGCCGGTCGGGACTCTGACCGCTGAGGACCTGCGCCTGCTGATCGGGCAGGACGTTGGACTGCCGGTGCTTCTTCCGCTCGCGGTGGAGATGCTTCGTGACAACCCGCTGGCCGAAGGCGACATGTACGAGGGCGACCTGCTGCGCGCGGTCCTGACCAGGAACTCAGCTGTCTGGAGCGCTTATCCGGAACTTGCGAGGCAACTGACCTTCATCGTCGGCGGCCTCTCCGACCTCTCGCCAGACCTGCGGAGCAAGGTCGAGCGGTTCGTAGGCGCCGTCCAGAATTCCTGACGCGTCGCGGGTGCCTGTCGTCTACTACGGGGCTGTCCACCGGATCATGGTCTCGGACCGGGCGGGATCGGCCTCGCAGTCACGGGCAAGCTGCCGGCGCGCGGTCATCCAGGCGAACGTCCGCTCAACGGCCCAGCGCTTGGGCTGGACCTGAAAGCCTCGCTGATCAGGCGCTTTACGGACGATCTCCGGCTCGCGGCCGAGGATCGAAGCGCTCCGATCGACCATACCTGCACAGCGCACAACAGGCCCGGCACGCAGACGACCGGTTCAACCTGGCCATCTCCGCTGATGGGCATCAGGCACTGGGAGAAGTCCTGCTCAACTGTGCCACCGGCAGCATCGTCGGCGCCGCCCACCGGGGTCAACGGCCGGCAGTGCGCGCTCTTCGAACGATGACCGAGTTCGCGTACACCACCATCGCCCTGCCGAGGGTGATCCTGGAGATCGAACCCGACAACCACCCCAGCATCGCCGTCGCACGATCGGCCGGCTTCTACCCCACCAGCTCGGCCCCGAGACCGTCATTGACAAGGGCAGGCCGCGCGCACGGGCCCCTACTCGGTCGTGTGCGTGGGGTAGACCTCGACGTCGGTGTAGGCGCCCTTGATGTCGCCCGCGCCCGCGGGCCACTTCAGGCTCACGGTGTGGGTCTCGTTCGGGGGCGTCACCAGGATGTTGGTCGGGGACGCGAGGCTGCCGCCGGTGTTGTCGATGTCGTAGGCGAGGTCGAAGACGGCGGCGTCACCGGGCTTCAGGGTGGTGACACGCGGCTGGGCGTGGCCACGCTCGATGGGGTTCGAGGTGTTGTCGGCGTCCTTGATGTCGACGCCCGCGAAGCCCGTCGCCGAGCAGGTGGTCGAACCCCGGTTGATCATGGTGATGTCGATCCTGCCGGAGTCCTTGTCGGGCGCGGCGTCCGTGGCGTCGATGGCCAGGTCCTCCGTCTTGCAGAACGTGACCTTGCCGCCGGTCTCCGTCGCGCCGTTCGCGGCTGCCTCTGCCTCGGTGTCCTCACCGGAGCCCGGCTTCGCGTTGCCGGCCTCCGGGCCGCCGGAGCCCGAGCCGCCCTCCGGCTTCGAACCACTGTCGGGGGACGAAGAAGACGAGGACAAGGACGAGGAGCCCTTGGAGGACGAGTCCTTCCCGGAGCTGTCGCTGCCACAGGCGGTGAGCGAGAGGGTGGCGGCGACGCCGATGGCGGCGAGAGCAGTGATGCGGGTGTACTTCACGGTGTTCCCCCAGGAGTAGCGCGGTGCATGTGGTCGGAAGTATTTGTATCTCGCACCGAGTCACAGGCGGTCCTCCGCGACGTCTTCGTTCTGTCACAGGCGTATTGACCTCACGGTCCGCCAAGGCGCGCCCGTACGGTCCACCAGTGGGCTCTCACTCCCCTGACCAGGTAATCCCCACGGCTTGTCCAACGTCGGCGCCCGGCCATCAACACACAACACCCCATGAAACACACCGAATCAGCCCGGTCCACAGCACCCAGGACCGGACGCCGAACCGGAGACTCCCACGAACAAAGCATTGCGAGACAGGTGCCGCCAGGCGGGGTGGCAGGCACCCCATCTGGTAGGCGTCACGAAATCGAGGCGACGAGACGCGTCCACCCTCGGCAGACTGCGGACATGTCCACCGACGCGAGCGGAATGATCGAGTGCAGGCCCTTGGCCCGGATCTGGGGAGAGGACGACGAAGACGCGGTATGGCACGCCGCCATTGACCTCTCCCTCCTCAACACCGGTAATGCCTATGGCGCCTTCGCCTGCCTCTTCGGCACCCGCAACTCCTTCGGGTTCCGGCCACTGGCCGAAGGCCGCGGTCTGCCGGTGGACGCCTCCGACGGGCTGCGGGACTCGTTCGCCACCTGGGGCGCGCAGCACTCTCACGGAGCGACCTGGATCGGCTGGGCCGAACTGGCAGCCGCCGACTGGGACGAGACCGACCGGTCCGGCACGCTCAGCCGAAGCACCGTTGCCGGGGCAGGGACCCATTGGGCGCCGGTCTGGGACGTGATGCGGACGCTGGCCGAGGTGCACGGGCCAGAGCACGTGCGACTCGTGGTCTGGTTCGACTGATCACGGACACGAACCCAGCACACACCTGACGGCCTCAAAGGTGCTGCACGCCACTCTGCGCAGAGAACACGAATCGCCCCGAAAGTCGGCGGTGGCGTTCCCTCATGCGCCCTCCGGGCCCTATGGTTTCGGCGGCACGGCCGTCGCGGGCAGGGCGAGGACGCGCGCGAGGGCGGCGGTGACGGGGGTGAAGTGGTCGGGCAGGTACTGCGACGCCCAGCCGGTGGCTACCGCAAGGAAGTCGGCCAGGTCGTTCTCGGCGCCGTCGAGCAGGTGGCGGAGGTCGGTGCTGGAGAGCTCGATCACCCGGCTGTCGCTCTGCTCGGCGTCGACGGTCAACCGGACGGTGTCGGCGAAGCGCTCGGCAAGTGGATCGGGGTCGTGGCCGAAGGAGGCGTAGCCGCTGCCGTCGACGGCCTCGTGCCAGTCACGCCAGTCCTCCAGCCCATTGCAGCAGCCGGGCAGGAAGGTGATGCCTGTGGAGCTGTCCGTGACTCGCATGCCACCGGCCGCGAAGAGGTTGTCGAAGGTCAGTAGTCCGTGCAGGAACGATCCGAGCGGGTCGGCGGGCCGAGGCGGCCGGTCGTCATGTTCAGGGTCGATGTCGTTGCAGCGGGCGATGCGCATCACCGCTGTCCCGACCTCGGCGGGGGCGAGCTCACCGCTGAGTGGCAGGTAGCCGAACGCCTCGATCTCGGCGACGGGCCAGAGGGCGAAGCCGTCAGGGGGGTAGATCTCCAGGACGGGCTGCATCACGATCATCCGGGAAGTGTTCCGCGTCCCTCGCCCGTACCGCCTCCCGATTACGCCGGGCGTTCACGCGCCGACGAGCCTCGAAGGGGGAGGGAGGCTGGGCGCTTTGTACCTCCCCGAGCACATACAGATGTACGTTGACGACTGCGGTTCAAGAGGTGCGCGAATCCTCTTCGTCGGCCGAGATGACGATGGCGGACGTGCCACTCCTCGACGGCCTGGTGGAAGTGCCTGGAGCCTCATGCGGTTCCTCGCGGTGGCGGCTGCTGGACATCGCCCATGCTGCGGTGCGCGAGCTGCAGGCCCAGGGCTGGAAGGGCGACCCGGAGAACCCGGCCGAGGTCTCGCCTGCCTCACCGAGAAGATCACGCGGTTCGGCGAGTACTCGACTACTCGACCCACGAGCTGGACCTGTCCATCCGGGCAACGGTGCCTGGCCCGCGCATCCCGCAGGGCGAGGCGGCCGCAGCCCCGGCGTGACACCCGGACTCCGGGCCCGGCCGCGTACGTGGCCCGGAGCGGCACGCGGTTCTTTCAGTCCAGCAGGTGAGGTCAGCGGGAGAGGGGGACGGCGAAGGGCTTCAAGCCGTGTCGGCGCAGGATGTGGGGCACGACCAGGATCATGGCCTCGGTGGCGCGGGCGGTGCTGATGTCGCCGAGGTCCTCGACCCATGCGGGCTGCCAGCCCAGGACGGCGAGCAGACCGGTGACGGTCTTCTTCGCGTTCTCGTCGTCGCCCGACACATGGACGGTCGGTGGGGTGGCCAGGGTTTCGGGAGCGGTCATGACCATGAACAGCATGGTGTTGAGGGTCTTGACCACGTGGGTGTCGGGGAGCGCGGCCTGGAGTTTCTCGGCGAGGCCGCTGCCGGGATAGCACAGGTCGTGGGGCAGGCCGTCATCGGCGTCGCGGGTGGCGTTGGAGACATCGATGAGGATCTTTCCGGTGAGCTCGGTGCGCAGGTCGGTGAGGCGGGCCAGGGAGCTGTCGCCGGGTGTCGCGTTGATCACGATGTCCGCGCTGCGGGCGGTGGTGCGCTGGTCGGCGAAGGCGATCCGCGGGGCGACCCCGGCGGCGCGGGAACCTGCGCGACTCGGTCGACGACGCCCTGACCGTGCACGGCCTCGAACGACGCGTCGTCGCCGCCGGGCCGACCACCGCCTTCGTGCTGCAACTCGCCCTCGACACCGACCTGTTGGTCACCCTTCCCGACGCGGTCACCCGCGCGGCCCGGGACCGACTCGGTCTGATCGCACTGCGGCCGCCGCTCCAGTTGCCCGATATCCCCTTGTACCTGCTGTGGCACCAGCGCTATGACGACGACCGCGCCCACACCTGGCTGCGCGACCTGGCCACCGAAACCGTCCAGGCACTGTTTGCACCGCCAAACGCCTGATCGTCACAGCAACCAACCCAGCCGAGGGCAGAGCCCAGGGCGGCGTCGTCCGGTGAGCCGGTCCGACTTGACCACGTGACGCCGAGATGGCAAGGCCCCGATTCGTCGCGGGCGTGGTGGCGGAGGCCGACGGCACGGTTGGTGTGTCAGCTCACCGGAGGGCTCTTACGGCCAGGCCACGCAGTCGACACCCAGGTGGTACGCCGGTCCCATGGGACGTGACAGACGGTCCATGAGACAGTCACGGCACGGCTCACCGATCGTCACCGAGAAGAAGGATTCATGAGAACGTCGCCCGTCGTCACCCGCCGCGAGGAGCTCGCAGCATCGGCCCACGATGATCCCGAAGGGATCCACCGGCCCTTCTGAATGGAGCAATAGCCAGGACTGCACCGTGCGTGCGGCGTGCGTGCGGCGTGTCCGGGTTGATGGGGCTTCAGGAGAACGGGGCCGGGAGTGGTCGTGCCGGCAGCGGAAGTTCCACAAGGCGGAGGAGTGTGGATGCCGGGTGGATGGAACAGCTCGATGGGCCGGGCATGTGGGTGAGTGAGGGCCGGGGTGCCGACGGCAAGGACCAGACGCTGGACTTCGGCCGGGCCCAGGGCCTCGTACTCCCCTGGACTCCCCAGCCTCCCCCGGCCTCCCGCTGATGGGCCACCAGCACCCTGGTCCCGCCGCCTCCGATGGGTCTGGGCGGGCCGGATCAGGGTGAACGTGCCGTCAGTCCTCCAGGCGGACCGGCATCAGGATCGAGAAGGTGCCCTCGTCGTCGGGCCGACGGATCGCGATCGGCGCTGTGGGAGTGCCGAGCTCCAGAATCAGCCGGTCCCGGGCCTGGGCGGTCAGCGCGTCCAGCAGGAACGCACGGTTGACGGCGACGCGGTCCGGGTCTTCGGCGCCGTCAGCGCAGAAGGTCACCGTGCCGCCATCCTCCACCCGGAGCACGCTGAGGTCTCCGGATTCTCCGGAACGGACAGGGCCGGTCTGCAGGGCCTTACGGAAGGCCGCCACCTCGACGACGGTGCGGTGCCCTGTGGCCTGGGGCAGGAGGCGGCGGTAGTCGGGGAAGTCGTGGTCGAGGCACTGACCTGCCGCCTGCCTGTCCCCGGCCTCCAGCGTCACGCGGTCACCGTCGACAGAGAGTCGCACGGGTCCCACGCCGTCCAAGAGCGCCCGCATCGCGTCGGCGAGCGGGGTGGGCACGATGACCTGCACCCGGCCCCCGTCGTAACCGGCGGTTCCGACCTGCGCGACAGCCATGCGGTACCGGTCGGTGGTCACGACGTGGAGGCTCTCGCCCTCGATGTCGAACAGGACCCCGCCGAGCATCGGCAGTTCCGGGTCGGTGCTGGCCGCGAAACGAACCGTGTCCAGCGCGGCTGCCAGCTCGGGCCCGGTGACGGACAGCCGGACGGTGGCGATGCGGAGCGAAGTCATGGCGTTCTCCCTGTGATCGAGCAGTACTCGGAGTGTGGAGAACTCGCTGCGGGCATCGGACAGCCCCTGTTCGAGGCGGCGCAGATGCGCCTTGAGCAGTTTCCGGACCAGATCGGTGTCCGCGCCGGACCAGCTGGCCAGCATCAGCCGGATGTCCGCCAGCGGCATCCCGGCCCGGCGCAAGCGGGCCAGCAGCAGGGCCTCTTCGAGCTGTTCGGGTTCGTACCAGCGATAACCGCTCACCGGATCCACCCAGGCCGGGACCAGCACACCGGCACGGTCGTAGAACCGCAGGGCGCTCACACCCAGACCGCTGTCGCGGGCCATCTCGCCAATGCTGCGCATGTCGTTCTCCACATCCAGCACTCTGGACCCTGCACAAGGTCGAGGGTCAACCCGGCTCCGGAGCGGAGCTCGCGACAGCGGAAGATGTCTACGGCACCACGCTTTGAGGGGCAGTAGTTCAGAGAAGAGTTCGTCTTGGGCGGTCCCAGCGCATGGGGAGCCGGATGGTCACTGTCGAAGTCGGACGGCACCGGGCTCCCGGGAGCCGGCCGAGGGCGAGGGCGGCACGTGGTGGGTGCTGCCGACAGCGGTCAGGAGATGTTCTTGGTTCGAGCTACGGGGCCTTCGGCCGGCCCATCGCGCCCCGGTGTGAGGGCTGGTTGCCGAGTGCTGTGCGCAGGCGCGCCGCGATCGGCTGGTGCTGCTGGGATCCTGGATCGCACCCTCACCGCCCTCGGTCCCGGTCTGCCCGGCGTCACCGAGGGGCGGGCCGGCGGGTGCTCCCCCAGTCCGCCTCTCGATACGACCGGCCCATGCCCCCGCGCGGGCCGGTCGTATCCCCGGCGTTCCCGCAGGGTCCGGCGGCGTGCCCGCAGAAGGCTTAATGGGCGGGCCGTGCAGCGGCGGTCGGCCAGGCTGTACACGTGAACGCGAGCGAGGATGGTCCGGACGCGCGGAACCTGGCCCGGCTGATCGCGCTGTCCGACGGCATCTTCGCCATCGCGATGACGCTGCTGGTACTCGACATTCACGTCACCGGCGACCTGGACACGGCCGGTTTCCACCGCATGCTGCACGAGTTGCTGCCGCACATCGGTGCCTACGCGCTGAGCTTCGCCATCCTCGCCGGCTTCTGGCGGGATCATCGGCGCATCTTGCAACTCGCCCACCGGGTAGAGGGGCTGTCGCTTCGGCTCGAACTCGCCGGGCTGGGTGCCATCGCGCTTCTGCCGTTCCCGACCACGTTGCTGTCCGAGTACGCCTCCAGGCCGCTCGCGGTAGCCCTCTACGCGGCCACCGTCATCGTCATCGACCTGCTCCAGCTCGCGGTACTCCACACCCTCCGACGCGAGCGGCGGACATCGGCAGCCAGGGCCGACGGGGTGGCCGAGGCGCGGTCCGGCGACCGGGACATCGTCATGGACCTGACGGTGACCGTGGCCGTCTTCGGTGCCACGGTGCCGATCGCCTTCGCCTCTCCAAGAGCGGCGCTGTGGACCTGGCTGGCACTGATCCCCATCAAGTTCGCCCTGGGCCGCCGCGCCCACGCACACCGGCAACGCAACGCCCACTGAACCGCGAGATTCCGACGAGGCCGGCCAATCCCTGACGGATCCTCATCTATGCGGACAGCGGAGCCGCGGGACAGCGGCGGAAGAAGGCGACGGTGCGGCACGTGCTGATCCGACGCTGGGCGGCCTCGTTTCGAGTCCTTGACGCTGCTCGTCCTTGCCGTCCTGCCAGACACATGGTCCGGGGCGTCCACCAACGCCCCGGACCGCGAGGCCGTATCACTTGCGGGCGACGAACCCCCACTGGTCAACGGGCTCAGTGCTCACCTCACCACTCGCCTCACCCGGATTCGGACGCCACAGGGAGATGGAGCCGAACCCCGGAGAAACCAGTTCCATCCCATCCGCGCTCGCGAGGATCTCCTCGGGCCGGCGCACCAAATAGGGCGGGGTGTCCCCGGAGGCATACGCCTCCTGTGCGGCCAGCGTCTCTTCCGTGGCGATCGTGTCGCAGAGAACCAGATGGCTGCCATCGGCCACGCCGGCCATGTATCGGTGCATGAGGTCGATGCCGGCCTGGGGAGCGACGTGTCCCAGTGTGGACAGCACCATGACGGCGACCGGCTGTGTCATGTCCAGGGTCTGTGCGGCTTCCTGGAGAACCTGTTCGGCGTCAAGCATGTTCGCGTGCACGTAGTTCGTCATGCCGTCCGGTGCGCTCGTCAGGAGGGCGCGGGCGTGGGCCAGGACCAGGGGGTCGTTGTCGACGTAGACGATGCGTGCTTTCGGCTGAATGCTCTGTGCGACCTCGTGGGTGCTGTTCTGGACGGGGAGCCCGGTCCCGATGTCGAGGAACTGAGTGATTCCCGCTTCGCCTGCCAGGTACTGGACGGCCCGGGTCTGGAAGGCGCGTGAGGCCAGGGCGAGGTCTCGTGTCTGGGGGTAGCTCGCGATGACCTGGTCTCCCAGGGCCTGGTCCACCGGGTAGTGGTCCTTGCCTCCGATCCAGTAGTTCCAGACTCGGGCCGAGTGGGGTATGCCGCTTTGGATCCGGGCTTCGAGTTCGGGGCTGTTGTTCATGTGCAACCTTGTTCCTTGTCATGGGCCTGGTCAGCAAGCTGACCACAGGATTTGCTTGTCGCGCTGATGCGGAAGTTCAGCTCCTGCGTGGCCTGAGGATCGTCTCGGTCGGCGCGTTCGATGGAGGCGCCGGGGGTGTGCATGTAGCGGATCTGTGTGAACACGGGCAGGCCGGTCCACGTGGCGTTGTCGTAACCGTAGCTGTCGCGGAAGGCTCTCTGCTCACTCTCTGCGCGGCCGGATCGAACACCTTGATATGTGTTCGCGAGATCGGCTTCGGGCCCTGGGCTTGATCCGCTTTGACGGACATTCGAGATCAGGGGTTCAGCCCCGGGAGGATGTCCGTCATGGAGCGCATGAGGAAGCCTCGCCGCTCGTTTCAGGCTGCGGCCGAGCCTGAAACGCTGATGGGGGGAGGAGCGCAGTCCGGTGGCCGTCCAGCTTCGGCTCGTACCACCAGCCCGGTCCGTCGGGCAGGGCCGGGACCGCCGACCGGCCGTGCCGACACCGCTTTCACACTCCTCTGACCGCTTCCTGACATCGCGTGACTACTGTCCCGCGCATGCGCACACCTCCTCACCGCCCATGCGGTCACCAGGACAGCACCCGCAGGGCCCTCCGGCACGCCATCGGCGCCACCGTCGCGGTGTCGGCGGCCGTCGTCGCACTGGTCACGCCGACCGCGGCCGCCAACGCCGCACCGCACAGCCCGTCTTCCACCAGCGGCAGCGCGGCGGAACCGGACACCGCCACCACCCACGCCGGCGCCACGACCGCACAAGAGCGCAGCCGGATCAACGCCTACTGGACCCCCGAGCGGATGAAACTGGCCGGCGCTCTGGTCCCCGAGATCACCCCCGTGCCCGAGGACGACAACACGCCGGACGACCCACGGCCGCTTCCCGTGAACACGCCGGACTCCGGAGCCGTGTGGACACACCGCGGGGCGGTGGAGAAGAACGTAGGCCGCCTGTTCTTCACCTTCTCCGACGGCTACGACGGCAGTTGCACCGCGACGGTCGTCACCAGCGCCAACCGCAGTACCGTCATCACGGCAGCACACTGCCTGAGAGGCGTCGGGTCGCCTTCCGCCGACGACACCTGGAACCACAACTTCTACTTCGTACCCGGCTATCGCAACGGAACGAAACCGCTCGGCGGCTTCAGCGTCAGGACCATGGCCACTTCTTCCCGCTGGGACGCCGATCCGGACACCACGGAGTCGTCGGACGTCGCTGCCGCCGGCTACGACACGGGACTTCTCGTGGCGAACCCCGCTGCCGGGGGGCGTCCGATCGCGGACGTCACCGGAAGCCAGAAAATCGGGTTCGGCCAGCCCGTCGAGGACGAGTTCGTCCACGCCTTCGGGTACCCGAACTACGGGCTCAACGACCCCGGGGACAAGTACGTCGGATCCCGCATGATCCACTGCGCGGGCACCAGCCATCCCGGTCCCAAGGCCCCCTTGCTGTGGGGTGAGGCCTGCGACATGTCGGCCGGGTCGAGCGGTGGCCCTCACCTGGCCCACTTCGATACCCGCACCGGCACCGGTACCGTCGTGGGCGTCACCACCACCGACGAGGAACTCGCGGGCGGGCAGAACCCCACGCTCTACGCAACGCGCCTCGGTGACAGCGCCCACCGCCTCTACGAATGGGCGCAGTCGCGTTAGGACCCTTCTCTGAAACATGGCCCGGATCCCGCCGCCGGGACCCGCCTGCGGGCGGGTCCCGGCGCGTGCCGGTCGGGAGTCTGTTCGTCCCCGCCGCCGGGCCGACCGCCTGTGCCAGTGCTGTGACCGGGAGGGTTCGCAGGGGTGAGTGCTGCGGGATGATCGCGTCATGACTGAGATCGTGTTGATGTCGGACCCGGAAATCGCTGCCATACCTGTTGCTGAGTGCGGTGAACGTCTTGTGGACGTCCGCCGAGGCGGTTCGCTGTTGGTCGATACGCGCGAGCAGGGCCCGGCAGACGCCTTCGCGTACCTGCGGGAAGGCGTGCTGGAACGCCTGGTCAAGGCCCAGGCAATCCTTCCGCGGGGCTTGCGGCTGCTGTTCGTCGAGGGGTACCGGCCTCCTTCTCTTCAGCGGGAGTACTTCGAGGAGTACGCCGAACATCTGCGAGCCGCCCACCTCGATTGGTCCACCGATCAGATCCACTCGGCGGCGAGCCGGTACGTGTCACCACCCGACATCGCTCCGCACAGCGCTGGCGCGGCCGTCGACCTCACCCTGGCCGACGCCGACGGGCACGAACTGGACCTGGGCACACGTATGAACGCGGATCCGGAGGAGAGCGGGGGCGCCTGCTACACCCATGCCGCCAACATCAGCGAGGAGGCCCGCGCCAACCGGAAGCTGCTGGGCACTGCGCTCACGGCTGTGGGGCTGGTGAACTACCCGACGGAATGGTGGCACTGGTCGTTCGGGGACCGCTACTGGGCGTTGGTCACGGGAGAGACCGCTGCCCTCTACGGTCCGAAGGAGACTGCCCCGTACAGCTGACCGACCCGACCTTGCCGGACTGATCGGCCGTACGACGGCGGGGCACCCCCAGCGGTCGGCTCGGACGTCACCGCACGTCCAACCGTCACGACCACCAACCCGGCGAGCGTTCCCGGGCACAGCACTTCGATGGCCGAGTCCGTACTCTGCACCGTGGTTCAGAGAGAGGACACCAGGGCCCATCCACAGGTCTGTCGGCCGTTACCCATGACGTGCACAATCGGCCATATGACGATGACCGCGGGCGCGCCGCCCACGCACAACAGGCCTGTCGGCCTCGCTCTGGGGTTCCTGACGGGCGGGGTGATCGGGGCGTCGCTGACCGCCTTCATCGGTGGCTGTGTCGTCGAGAGGGCGCCGCTGATCCTCACGGGGCTGGTCCTGCCCGCGGTCTACGGGCTTCTCTTCTTCCTCGCCACACTGCCGCGCCGTGCCCGGGAAGCGGCCGTCGTGCCGCGCACGGCGCTCGCGGTGATCGAGAGCCTGGAGGCCATCGGGGGTGAGACCAGCGACGTGCCGGTGCGGTTCGATCTGTCGGTGGTGCCGGACGAGGCGCCCGCGTTCCGTGTCGAGATACAGCAGGACGTCAATCTTGTCGAGCTGCCCGACTACCGGCCGCGCGGGGTCCTGGTGGTGGAGTATCCGCCGGACCGGCCGTGGAAGGCGCGGATCGTGAAGCGTCCGACGCCGCAGTGGGAGGAGCGGGCGGCCGTGGCCCAGGTGGACTCGGTGCCCGGTCCGGCCATGAAGAGCGAGACCTCGGAGGGCTGTTTCGGCGCCCTTCTCACTCTCCTCGGGCTGGTGCTCGGCGCGGCCGCCGTACTCCTGCTGTTCCGTGCCGACCTGTTCGACTCCCACGAGGCCGACAGCGGCATCCCCAAGCCGTCCGTCTCCTCCTCGTCGTCCACGACCACTGTGACGTCGGCGACGGGCACGGTCACCCTGGGGCCTGGCCAGTCGATGCTCGACAAGGGCGAACTACGCAAGGCCGTGGAGTCGTTGACGCGGGACGCGGACCGGCGTCAGGCGCTCACCGTCGTCGTACAGGACCACCTGCTGACGGTCGTCTTCTCCCCCACCGGCGTGAAGAGCGCCGCGTTCGACCCGCGGTCCCTGCCCTACGACCGCGTCCCCGGCCTGGTCGAGGAGGCCAGGACCGCCCTCGGCGTCGGGTCCCCGCGGAGCTGGCAGCTCACCGTCGACGGCGTCACCGGCTCGCTCACGCTCAGGGTGGTGGTCACCGGCGGCGAGGGCACGGGAACGCTGGAGGCGGACGAGCGGGGCAAAGTGCTGCGGCGTAGCGGCAATTGACCGGATCGGCAGGAGGAGGGGCACATGGGGTGGGACGAGTCTCTGGTGCTGTGGTGTGCGGTGTGGGGAGTGGTGGCGCTGGTCGGGTACGGCATGTCGCTGGCCGGAGTGACCAAGGCGCAGCGGACGGTCCGGCTCACCGGGCGGATCGAGCGGGTGCGGGAGCCCCGGCACGGCGGGTCCCGGAAGGGCGGGATATCGGTGGTCGTCTCCTACAGCGACCCGGTCTCCGGGCAGGAGGTCACCGTGACGAACGACGGTGAGCGGGGCGATACGATCATCAGCTGTGCGTGGGAGGGCCGGGAGATCGGGGTCAGCCACCCGCGAGGCAGACCGCACGCCTACCGGTTCTCCAACACACCGGAGGAGCCCAGTCGTGGGCTGGGCTGGCCGAGTTTCGCGGTCTTCCTGGTCTACGTCGGGCTGGTGGTCCTCGCGGCGGTCGACCGAGGGTGGCCGTGGGCGCTGATCGGCTTCGGCGGGCCGTGGGCGGTCTCCGGCGCCGTTCATCTGCCCGGGGCAGTACGCGCCAGGAACCGGCGCATCGAGCGACTGGCCGCGATGGACAGCGCGCGGGGACGGGTCGTCGCGGTCCTGAAGGACGTCAGCGTCGACGACGACGGCCACACCTCGACCACCATCACCCCGGTCGTGTCGTTCACCACCCGTGAGGGCACGGCCGTCACGGCCTACTGCACGGCGAACCTGCCGCACCCCGCCGGCGCGTACGGCCGTGACGTCACGGTTCACTACACGTCCGCCGACCCGGCCGAGTTCACGCTGGACCGTGCGGCCGAACACCGCTCGGAGAAGCGGCAGATGACGTTCCACGTCCTGGCGATCGTCGTGCTCGTGGCGACGGCCGTGGCCGGAGCGGTGATGCTCTGAGGCCCAGGAGAGGTTCTCTGGTGACGCCCAAGAGGGACGGGCGAGCAGTTCGGCGAGGCGGGTTCTGGGCCATGCGATGACCCGCATGTCGCCCTCGGCCAGGGCGTCGAGGACTTCGGCGAACAGCAGGGCGTACGGCTGACCGTTCGGCGTCGGGGCGTCGGCGTCATTCGGCGGTGGAGTGGTCCTCTCGGTCCCACTTCCACCTCCAGAACGCGGAGAGACGGTGGTCGTGCTCGAAGCCGGGGCGGGAGAGCGGGCCCACTCGTTCGATCGCCTCCCCGGTGCGCGGGTGGTCCCGTCGCAGGAGACCGTAGGCGGCGTTGAGCCGTGTCCTGAAGTCGTCCTCGTCGAGCAGATCCACAAGGGCGTCGGCGACCGCCGCGGTACGGTCCGTGCTGTCCGCGACGGCCTCCGCGGTACGGGCCCGCACATCGGCCACCGGATCCCGGAGCAGCCCGACGATGACGTCCGTGAAGTCGGGGCTGCCGTCGTGGGCCTCGATCAGTGCCCGGCCGGCTTCGGCACGCACTCCCCCGTCCTCGTCCCCGGCGAGCGACAACAGGGCGGCGCGAGCTGCCGCGCCGAGGGGAGGGGGCGGGGTATTCGGGCTGCGCAGGAGGTCGGGGACCTTGGTACGGACACGCGCGTCCGGGTGGTCGGCGTACCGCAGTCCCGCGGCCTTCGACTTCCGGTGTTCCGTCTCGCCCAGGGCGTGGAGCACCTCGGCGAGGACGCCGGGGTCGTCCTCCCCCTCTGTCGCCCAGGCGACGAGCAGTTCCGCCGTCTCCTTCTCGTAGGAGTTCCGCCAGCTCGACGGTGACAGGAGGTACGAGTGGAGGACGTCGAGGACGAACCGGCGGTGCTCCGGATCCGGGTCGTGGCGGTACGCCGTGACGGCCGACCACGTCTCCTTGCTGCGGCGTTCACTGAGGACCCACCGGGCGGACGACCAGTCGACGTGGTCCGGGTCGCGCCGTGCCACGGCCCTGACCACCAGCTCGTCCACGGGCGTCAGAACGCGGAAGGCCCATTCCAGGTCTGTGAGGATCGCGCCGTGCCCGCCGCGGACCGTCAGGCCACCGAGCGTCAGCTGCGACACATGGTTGTACTCGTCGTCCATCACCAGAGACCGACGCACGGGGCCGGACCCACCCGCCCTGCCGCGGAGTTCGTCCTCCGCGCTCCGCTCGTACCAGCGCCGGGCCAGGGCGAGCAGTTGTTCCCTTCCGGCCTCCGAGAGGCGCAGCCGGGGCTCCCGGCCCAGCACGGCTTCCACCACCGCTGGAGAGCCGCCGTCGATGGCCCGTATCAGCGGAGTCGTTCCGTCCGGCAGCTTCCGGTCCGGATCCGCGCCACCCTCGACAAGTGCCTCCGCGACGGCAACGTCATAGGCGGCGACCGCCAGGCACAGCACCGGCAGGCCGTCGTCCGTGACCGTGTCGGGGACCGCTCCGCCCTCCAGCAACGCGGTCACGGCATCCGCGTCCCCTCGCCGGACCGCCGCTACGAGCTGTGTATCGTCCATGTTCCGTTGAGCCCTCGTCTCGGAATGAATCGTCGGCCGGTGGGCCCGACCCAGGTGACGGTAGTCGGCGGGGCGACGCCGAGGCCCGTCCATGAGGTCGCCGTCGGACGAGGGCCCGAAGTCCGGGCCGTCACGAGGAACCACGCCTAGCACCTCATGAGCGCTCCACCAACTTGGCGAGAACCGCCAAGTGGAGGGCTCAGTCACACTCGGTTCGGCGCTGGTGCGCGACCTGCCGGTGGGCCGCGAGGGCGCGCGGGGCAGTCGGCCGAGGCGTTCTCCCGGGTGCCGACCGGCCCGGCGGAGGCAGCCGAACGGCACCGCTCGACGCGCTCGGCCTCCGGGAAGACTCCGCCCGGACCCTGGCCGACGAACTCCGCACGCGGATCGGCGAACTACGGGGTCTGCTGTGGGAGGTCGAGACCCACCTCGAACGCCTCGTGATCACCAGGAGGACCGTCACCGCCCTCGCCGATCACGGAGGACATCCGGATCCGCGTGCGTCGCGTCGCGGCTCAGCTCCCCCTCGGCACCTCGATGTCGTAGACCAGCGCATACACGATGTCCCGGGCCTGGCGTAGGTCGTAGCCCGTCGTGTCCACGATCACCTTGAGCGCCCGGAGGGTGTCGCCACCCAGCATGAACATCCGCGCGTCGGTCTGCGCCTCGGCCGGAACCGGCAGGACACGGGCTCGCCGTGGATCCACGCTCCGCGGGATCCTCGGCAGCCCGCCCTCCTTTTTTCTGCCCCCGAACACCTTCAGTCCCCAACCCCTCGCCCGTACGACCAGTTCGTGGAGCGCATCTTATGCGGACGGGTGCTCCGGCAGATTCGGACGGCGGTGCAAGGGGGTCCGGAATCGGATGAGCCTCTGATCTGCCCCACGGATCCGGTCGAACTGGATACGTTTTCGTCTGGAGAGCACCGACAAGTCGTTCTGGTGCGGTGTGCTGTTGGGCGGCTGATGACGAGGCGGCGCGACCCGCGTGTCTGCCACTTCGCCCACGTTCCCGATCCTGACGGGGTGCGGCCTCAGTGCGGGCAACGGGCCCGTGGTGTCAGCAGCGCGGACCACCTGTATGCGAAGACCGCCACCCGGGCCCGGCTGACCGCCGGGGTCACACCCCTGCGGCACCACTTCGTCGACCGGGACAACGCTCCGATCGGGTCCGTCGTGGACATCGAGCTCGACGGCCGCGATCTGCGTGTTCACATGAACTGTCAGGTGCCGCCCGACCGGGATGGGCAGGACACCGGAGAACTCGTCCTGGGTGATCAACGAAGTTGCGGTGGAGGAGATCGCTCCCCCACCTGACGGCGGACTCTGCCCTCAAGGCAGCGCTCCGAACGTCGGTCCCGAGGCCACCCCGATCAGCAAGATGGCGCCCATACCGGAGGAGCCGTCATGCGCAAGGCCACCACCGCCACCGCGCCGTTCACTCCGATGCACCCGAACGATGTCTCCGACGCGTTCGCCTGCATCCGGGCCGTGCAGGCCCACGAGGTCGACACCATCTGTGCGGCCGTCGAGGAGATCGGACCGCAGCTGCGTCAGGTTCATCCGGTGGGCGTCGGCCGGCGGTGTGCCAGGGCCCGTGCCACCAGAGCGGCGGGCTCGGGGCGTGCCTGCAACGCCTTCAGGATCAGCAGCCACCACCGGTGCAGCCGGTCGGAGAGGTCCTCGTGACCCGCCATCTCCTCGGTGAGGTCGTACAGCCCGAAGAACGCGCACACCAAGGTCGTGGCGGTGTCCGACGGCTCGACCTCGTCCGCCAGTTCGCCGTCGGCACGCGCCTCGGCCAGAAGGCGCGTGACGGCAGCCGTCCAGACGGCGAAGGGCGTGGGTATGGCGATGTCGATGGTGCGGCGCTCAGCCCACAGACGCGCGCCGGCGCGGGTCATGACGTCGTCGCGCAGCGCCTTGGCGATATCGAAGCTGAGGGCGACCAGCTTCTCCAACGGCGGGATCCCGGGGGCGGCATAGCGGTCGGTCAGCGACGGCCAAGCCGCGAACTGTTCGCGCACGACCGCCAGTGCGAGCTTTTCCTTGCTGGAGTAATGGAAGTAGACGGCTCCGCTGGTGCGACCCGAAAGGTCGCTGATCTCATTGATGCTCGTCCGTACGTACCCCTGTTCAACGAAAAGGCGTGCTGCGGCTTCCAGCAGAGCCCTTCGGGTCGCGCGCGCCCTGTCCTGCATACGTGTTTCACCTTCGTTCATCAGTTCGCATTTTTCGATCGGGAAAAGTCGTGCGCCGCGGCGCACTGACGGCGCTCCGCGCCGTTAATGCGTGGAGATTATTATTGTTCTTAGGTTGTGGGTGAGTACGGCCAATGGCGGAAAATCACGCTCCCCCGGCGCGCCGCTGAGCACGGGCACCTTCCCCGGGGCCCGGCGCGTGCACCCAAGTCCCGTTACCTACAACGGAGTTGCAGGGGTGAAGTGCCTCGTTCACCTGTCGTCGACCGTTGCGCGCGCGCCGCGAGTACTTGAAAAACGACGGGCCGTCAAACACTCAAAATGATGATTGCGGCCTCTCCATCGGGAAATTAACGTAGTTATCACGATGTTTCTGGGGTCATCCGGAGAAGATCGGATGATTTCCATCGCTGGAGGGCCCGGAGGAGAAGCATCGGCCTTCATGCGTGGTCGAGCGGGGTTCGTTCGACGGCGTACCTTCTGCGGCCGAGCGGGCCTCTCCGCAGTCCCCTGCTTCGTACTGCGAGCACTGACCAAGCGGGGTGGCGCGCTCTTCGAGAACGGCAGGCAAATGACAACTCGTCACATCCTCACCTGGTCCCCGGCTGCCATCGTCTTCGACTGTGACGGAACCCTGATGGACACCGAACGGCACTGGCAGGACGCTCGCAGCCGGGTCTTCCGAGAGTTCGGACTGAAACCGCGCCCAGGCTTCGCCGAGCGGGCCAAGGGCGTGCACTACACCGAGTGCGGCAGCCTCATGGCCAGAGAGTCCGGAAAGCCGCAACTCGCCGACGACATGGCGCAGGCGCTCCTGCGACACTTCATGGCGCTCGTCGCCGAAGACCCCGTGACCATGCCGGGCGCGGCGGCACTGGTCCGTCTCGCCGCCGGCCATGTCCCACTCGCGGTCGCCAGCAACTGCCCTTTGGACGTGGTCGAGTTCTGCCTTGCACGGGTCGGCCTGCGCAGCTACTTCGCTCATGTCGTCGTCGCGGGTGACGGACTGCTGCCGAAACCCCATCCGGACGTCTACGCCACCGCAGTCCGGCTGTGCAGCGTGCGGCCGGAGGAGGCGATGGCAGTGGAGGACTCGGTCACCGGCGTCGAGTCGGCCCGGAGAGCAGGCATGCGCGTGCTCGGCGTGGGACCTCGACCGGCTGAAGAGGGAGCTGACCGGGCCGATCTGTGGCTGCGCACTCTGGCTGAACCGGAGCTCCAGGCATGGGCCCACGCCTGGGCGGGCGGGGCCGGCTAGTCCTCCAGCGCAATTTCGTTCTGGCCGGATCGAGTGCGGATCCGGGCGGAGTGCGCTCGTCGAGCGGGCCGGGGCGTCGAGGTCCCGGCCTGCTTCTGCGGCGATTTCCTTGACGGCCTTCAAGAGCACGGCAACCGTCTCATCGAGCGGTCGACGAAGGTGCGGCCCCCTCGGGCCCGTAGCCGGCGGTGAAGTTCCGCGGCCGGGATGCAGCGCGAAGGCGTGGAGGTGCCGGGCCGGGCACGCATCGAGCAGGGCCTGGGCGTACATGGAGCCCATGCCCTGCCAGTCCGACGGACATCAGCTGGACCAGAGACGGCGCAGCAGTTCCCACTAGTCAGTGCCGCCGAAGAGGTAGTCGGCCGCGCTTCCGAACCTGCGGAGACCAGGACCGGTTCCGTAGGCGGCGGGCTCTGCCTCCGGACACGAGAACGGCGGCAGAACAGCGATCGCCCACAGAGATCCGAGAGCAGAGGTATGAGATCAGAGGTATGAAACCCAGAACCGCCAGCTTGGCAACAGGTACCGACCGGGCGGTGGGTGGTCCGCGCGGCCCGCGCTGATCTTGATCATGGATCATGAACGTCGCCATGTCAGCCGAAAGGCGCGTAGAGAACTTTTGCCCGTCCTGAAGCAACCAATGGACGATGCCGGCTTTCTGACGTCTCGCGTCCTGCGATCGATGGGAGACACGAGATGCAACCACATAGGGCGAAGGGCAGCCGGCCCCGGTCGGCGGTCGCGGGCCGGCTGTCCGGCTGGGCTCCGGCCACCGCGCTCCTCCTGGCCGTGACGGCATCCTGCACCGGCTCCGCACCGGAAAACGGTGCCGTCGTCGGAAAGCCCGGCACGGCCGGAGTGGGGGATCGGCTGTTCCCGGCGCTCGGCAATGGCGGCTATGACGTGGGGCACTACGGGCTGACGCTGGATTACGTGCCCGAGACCAACCATCTGAAGGGCACGGCGGTCATCACAGCACGGGCGACGCAGGACCTGAGCCGCTTCAACCTCGACCTGTCAGGACTGCGGGTACGCACCACCACGGTGCAAGGAGCCAGGGCCCACGTCGCCCGCTCTGGAGACGAGTTGATCGTGACTCCGGCGAAGACGGTGAGGAAGCGCGAAGTCTTCAGGACAGTCGTCACCTACGACGGCACACCGCGCGCACTCAAGGACGACGACGGAGGCATGGAAGGCTGGATCGAGACCGACGACGGCTCGACGGCCCTGGGGCAGCCGTCCGGCTCCATGACCTGGTTCCCGGGCAACCATCACCCGTCGGACAAGGCCACGTACGACGTCACGGTCACCGTGCCCAAGGACGCGGATGGCGACCCCTACGACGTGATCAGCAACGGTGAGCTGATCACGGAGGAGGACACGGGCAGAACGGTGACCCGGCACTGGCGCACCGAGGAGCCCATGGCCAGCTACCTCGCACACGTCTCCGTCGGTTACTTCGAGATCCACAAGGGCCGGACGGACGATGACGTGCCCGTCTACGTCGCCATCGACCCCGACGAGGCCGAGGGCTCCGCCGATGTCGCGGACCTGGTGCCCGAGATCGTCGACTGGGCAGGCAAACGCTTCGGCCCCTACCCCTTCTCCTCGGCCGGTGCCATCGTCGACCATCTGCCCGGACTCGACTACGCCCTGGAGACCCAGACCAGGCCCTACTTCGGCGAGGCGCCCGAAGAGACGCTGCTCGTGCACGAGCTGGCACACCAGTGGTTCGGCAACTCCGTCACCCCGCGCAGGTGGCAGGACATGTGGCTCAGCGAGGGTCTGGCCACCTACGCGGAGTGGCTCTGGGAGGAGGAGCGGGGCAGCAGGAGCACCACGGAGATCTTCGAGGACTTCTACGACGGCACGGACGCCGAGAGCGAGGGCATCTGGGCGTTCCCGCCGGCGGATCCGCCCAGCGCGGGGCGCGTCTCCGACCCGCCCGTCTACGGACGCGGTGCCATGGTCGTGCACAAGGTGCGCGGGGCCGTCGGGGACGAGACCTTCTTCGACATCCTTCGTACCTGGACCGAGCAGCACCGGCACGGCAATGCCGACACCCGGCAGTTCATCGCCCTGTGCGAGAGAGAGTCGGGGAAGGACCTGACCGCGCTCTTCAACACCTGGCTCTTCGACAGGAAGAAGCCCTCCCGGATGTGAGGAGGGCGGCGATCCGACGAGAGAAGGGCTCTCCCCAGGGGGAAAGCCCTTCTCCAGTCGGCAGGAGGCCTACGCAGGCGGGTACACCAGCGTGATCTCGCGGTTCAGGCCGGTCTCGTCGGCATCCGGGTACATGGACACCTCACCGTCGGACCAGCGCACCAGGAAGTCGTCCGGGTGGCGGTTGTCCGTGTAGTCGCCGGCGCCCAGGACGGTGGCGTGCGTCCAGAGCCGGTTGGGTTTCTTGACCTGGACCTCGCCGTGGAAACCGTTCTGGTCGATGTCCTTGTAGAGGGTCAGCTCGCCGTCCGTCCAGCGCACGATGAGGTCGTGCTGGTCGTTGCCGGTGAAGTCGCCCGACGTGATCGTCGAGGCGTGCGTCCAGGTACCGTTGGGCGCGGCGAGTTTCTTCTCACCGTGGAAGCCGTCGCGGTTGACGTCGGTGTACAGGGTGACTTCGCCGTCGCTCCAGCGGACCAGGAGATCGTCGGCCCACTTGTTGGTGGTCGTGTAGCGACCACCGGTTATGGACGTGGCGTGCTTCCACAGGTCGTTGGGCTTCTGCAGCTGTACCTCGCCGTGGAGCCCCTTCTCGTCGACATCGGGATAGAGCGTCAGTTCGCCGTCCGTCCACCGGACGATGAGGTCGTCGCGGTCGGCCCCGGTGAAGTCGCCCGCGGCCATGGTCGCGGCGTGCTTCCAGGTGTCGTTGGGCGCGACGAGACGGATCTCCTTGTCGAAGTTGTCGGCTTCCTCCCCGGCACCGCGGTACAGGGTCAGCTCCCCGTCGGACCAGCGCACGATCAGGTCGGAGTAGTCCCAGGATCCCGGATTGCCGTCGGTGAAGTAGCCACCCGCCATGACCTCGGCATGCTGCCAGGTCTCGGCCTTGCCCAGGACACCACGGCCCGCCGGCTGACGGTTGTTGACCGCGTCGTCGTACAGCGCCTTGGCGTCACCGTCGAGGTAGGAGCTGTAGGAGATGTCGTCCTTGTCGCCGCCCGTCTTCCAGCCGCCGATGACGCCGATGACGCCCCACTCGCTGCCCCGCTTGATGAGGAACGGCCCACCGGAGGCACCACCCGAGTACTTGTCACAGGCGATGCGCAGGAAGCTGCCCGGGATCTTGGGGTCGGTGCTGTCGTAACGGACGGTCTTGTCCGTGCAGTCCAGCGGGCGCTTCTGGTTGGCCGGGTAGCCGATGAGGCGGGTGGGGTTGTGGTCGTACCCGGCGTTGATCATCAGCTCGGCACCGCCGACGACATCCTCGACGTTCTTGCCGCCGCGCGGTTCGAGCTGCAGGAAGTTGAAGTCGAGGTCGGCCGCGGCGTCCGGGCCCTTGGCCAGGTACCGCTTGTCGACGTAGATACGTCCGGGCTTGACGGTGAAGGAGCCGTGCGGCTTCTTCCCGTCGTCGTACTGCGGGACGAACGCGAGGTTCTTGCGCGCGTCCTGGTCGTCGAAGCAGTGACCGGCGCTCATCACGATGTTCTTGCCGGGGCTCTTGACGACCGTGCCACCGCAGAAGCGGCCGGTCTCGGTGCCGTCGTTCCAGAAGAAGGTGCCGACGATGGGCAACCCTTCGAACGGCTGGCTGGCGGCGCGATCCATCCTGGTCGGAGCGGGAAAGTGCTTGGCCTCCTGCTCCTTGACGGGCTTCGCGGCCCGCATGCGCTCCGGGGTCCAGTAGTCGTCGGCGTCAGCCGGCGTGAACCCGCGCGCGTCGTCGTCCCCGCCGGCCGGGACAGGGGTCGACGGAACGGAGGGCTGCTCCTCCGGGGCGGCGGTCGGCGAAACGGAAGACCGCTTCTCCCGAACAGGGGCCGACGGAACGGAGGACTCCGTCGGTGGGACCGAGGCCGGCGGAACAGAAGGCCGCTCCGGGACGGCGGGCGGCGAAGCGGAGGACTGCTCCGCCGGGGTGCTCGGGACGGCGCTCCCCGAGGGAGTCGGATCGCCTTGGTCGGCAATCGCCGGAAAGCCCGGCAGTAGCATGAGTGCTGCGGCGCCCGCCGCAGTACCCAGCGCTCTGCGTAATCTCATGGTTGTTCCCCCACACGAAAAGAGACGCATGCCACGCCGCCTGGCGTGGCTGCGTCAAGGTCAGTCAAGATCGTATGACCACTACTGGCACGGGGAAGCACATATGATCCACTTCACACGTTCGTCCATCCGCTGCGGACTTGCCGCGATTTCCCTGCCGTTGATGCTGCTCGGGCAGGCCGGAGCGGCCCACGCCGATCAGCTCCCCTTCCCCGAGCAGGGGTACGGCTCCGTCGGTGGCCCCGCGGCGCCGGGCGCGGTAGTGGACCTCACGGTCAAGGAACGCCCCGGCAACCCGCACCCGACGGCAGTCGAGGTCTCAAGCCCTGCGCTGACCGACGACACCGCCCTCGGTGACACCAAGAGAGCCTGGGTGGGCGCGGGCCGGATCAAGAAGTCGGTGAAGCCCGGAACATATCCGGTGAAATTCACGCTACGACACAAGGACGTCGACTGCGTGACGGAGAAGGACCGCGACTATGTGTGCGACTACCCCGCGATCATCCTCCGCTCGAAAGTGACGGTCTCGGGTCAGGACGAGACCGCCGCATCGAACGAAGGGCCGGGCTTCGGTGGCGGATTGGCCATCGGTGTCGCGTCGGGCGCCGTGGCGACACTGGCGGTGGGCGGCGTACTGCTGCGCCTTCGCCGCCGCCAGGTTCCGTCCTGACCCTCGAAACGCCGCGCCTCCCTCACCGCATCTGCACACCCTGCCGGGTCGGACTTCGCGCTGCTCGGAGACTTCCCACTGCACGGAGACTTTGCACTGTTCGGATCGAACGGTGCGGGTCTGACCCTGAGATCCGGACCTGCTGCCGCCGGCCGTGCGGCAGTTCGGCCGTTCGGCCCGATGCACCGTTCCGGGCCGCAGCCGACGCCTCCGAAGCACCTCGCCTTCCTTTCCACCGGAACCGGCGGTACGTACGTGAACGTCGTGGGTGCACGCTACGGCGCGGGGCGGCGTGCGGTGTCGCTGATGCGGATCAGGATGCCGATGAGGACCCAGTTGGCGATGACGGAGGAACCGCCGTACGCCAGGAACGGCATCGTCATACCGGTCAGCGGGATCAGGCCCATCACGCCGCCGGCAACGACGAAGACCTGCAGGGCACATGCGCCTGACAGGCCGATGGCGAGGAGTTTGCCGAAGGGGTCGCGGGCGGCGAGGGCGGTGCGTATGCCGCGCTCCACGATCAGGCCGTAGATCAGCAGGATGGCCATGATGCCCGCCAGGCCCAGTTCCTCGCCGAAGGTGGCGAGGACGAAGTCGGAGTTGGCGGCGAACCGGATGAGTTCGGAGTGGCCCTGGCCGAGGCCGGTGCCGAGGGTGCCGCCGGAGCCGAACGCCCACAGTGCCTGCATCGACTGCTCCGAGTGACCGCCCACGCCCTCCCGGCTGAGCATGTATTCGTGCATGGGGTCGAGCCAGGCCTGGACACGCTGCTGGACATGCGGCTCGAAGGAGGCGACGCCGACGGCGCCGGCCGCGGACATCAGCAGACCGAAGACGATCCAGCTGGTCCGTTCGGTGGCGACGTACAGCATGATGACGAACATTCCGAAGAACAGCAGTGATGTACCGAGGTCGGTCTCGAAGACCAGGATCAGGATCGAGAGGAACCAGATGACCAGGATCGGGCCGAGGTCGCGGCCGCGCGGCAGGTACAGGCCCATGAAGCGGCGGCTGGCCAGGGCCAGCGCGTCGCGCTTGACCATCAGATAGCCGGCGAAGAAGACCGCGAGCACGATTTTCGCGAACTCACCCGGCTGGATGCTGAAGCTGCCGACGTGGATCCAGATCTTGGCGCCGTAGACGTCGGCGCCCAGGCCCGGGACCAGCGGCAGCAGTAGAAGGACCAGGGCGCCCACCATGGAGATGTAGGTGTAGCGCTGCAGGACGCGGTGGTCCTTGAGGAAGATCAGGACGACGATGAAGAGGGCGATGCCCATCGTCGTGTACATCAGCTGCCGTGGCGCGGCTGTTCCCGCCTGCTTGATCGACTGCAGCAGCTTGGACTGGTCCAGCCGCCAGATGACGACCAGGCCGAGTCCGTTCAGCAGCGTGGCCAGCGGCAGCAGCAGCGGGTCCGCGTACGGCGCGGCCTTCCGTACGACGAGATGGGCGACGCCGGCCAGCAGGCCCAGGCCCAGGCTGTAGCTCAGCAGGCCCGTCGGCACCTGGCCGTCGATGGCCAGGCCCACGTTGGCGTAGGCGAACGCTGTGATGGCGACGGCGAACACCAGCAGCGCCAACTCGGTGTTGCGCCGGCTCGGTGCGCCGGTCGTGTGGTGCGTCGACGTGCTTGTGGTATGGCTCATCGTGTGACGGGGCCTCTCACGGCTTGCGTGCTGCTGACCGCACAGCAAGGAGGCAATCTTCTGCTCTCCTCCAAAAGGCCGGGCCGGAGCCGGGGCTGAGAGTGGGTGCGGTAGCGGTAGTGGTCTGGAACGGCGGCTCCGAAGCCGCCATGGCCGGAGGCGCTGTTGCCTTGGCTATCGCCTTAGACGTGAAGAAAGCGTGTGCGGTTCCTGTGGTACTGCCGTCCGGTCGAAGGCCGGCCGGTGGTCGGCTCGGTCCGGTCGGTGGCGGCCTTGCGCAGCGCGTACGTGACGTCCGCGGCCTGCCTGCCGGGCAGGGCCGGCCGGCTCGGGGGGACCAGGACCTTGAGGCGGATGTGGGGAACGGTGATGGCCGCCCGGGTGTCGTGGGATCTCGTCCGGGCCTCCAGTTGGTGCTCGGTGGCTGCCTCGGTCAGGGCCGGACACTCCCGATGGAACATCGCCGAGCGGTGCGCGTCCAGGGCGGCCGCAAGTCGGTGACGGCGCCGGACTGGTGAGCTGGTCCTGGCGGTGGCTGTTACCTCGGTGCTCGAATGCGCTCGTTGATCGGCTACTCAAGGGCTCGGTAGTCAGCTGACGGATGAACAAGCTCGGGGTGTTCCCTTACGTACCGCTCGCCGTGGATCGCCAGCATCGCCCAGTGCCACGCCTCGTCGTGAAAGACCAGCCCGCGGTACGGCGCCTCGGCCGGTTGGTACGGGTATCGCTCCAGGGCGGCCTCCTCGGCCTCCTTCGGCGCCAGCCCGCCATGATGCTGCATCACCCATGCGTAATCACGCCGCTCGGACAGCAGGCAGTCGAGATACTCGGCTTCGTTCCATGTCACGGCTCAACGGTAGACCGGTCGACGAAGGGGGGGCGTGTCACTGAAGCACGATCATTTCTCGGAGCAGCTCGAATCCGGCTCGCCCGTAGTTCAGGAGGCCGACGGCCCGGTTGTGTGTGCGTGGCGGCAGTTCGGGGTGCAAGCTACCGGGGTGAATAGGGAAGAGGTTGACGCGCGGTTGGTGGCTCGATTCGGCCCCGAGGCCGAGGGTTGGCTCGCTGAGGTTCCGAGCCTCGCTGCGCGGCTGGCCGCGCAGTGGGGTTTCGTGCTCGGTGAGCTGTTCGAGAGTGGAGCCTCCTCTGTCGTCTTCCGCTGTCAATGGCGGGACGGAACGCCAGCGGTTCTCAAACTCAGCCCGGATCGGGCGCTGTTGACCAAGCAGGTGGAGATGTTGCGCGTGTTCGCGCCGTCGGGCCGGGTGCCGGCCGTACTGTCTGCCGACGCGGAGGCCGGGGCGATGGTGCTGGAGGAGGTTCTGCCCGGCACCGAGGCCGAGGTCATGCCGCAGACGTCGTTGCCGCAGCAGTGGGGAGAGTTGCTTGCCGCACTGCACGCCGTGGCCCCACCCGCGCACTGGCCACTGGATCTGCGCGGTCGGTGTGACGAGGCCTTCGTCCGGATCGGCCGGCGACTGTCCGAGCCGGCCATCGGCGCACGGATCGACCAGGCCGCGTGGCAGCGGGCGATACGGCGCTGCGAGACGTTGCTGGACAGTCAGGCCAGGCGCGTGTTGCTGCACGGCGATCTGCACCTCGGCAACGTCCTGGACGGCGGCCCGTCGCGCGGTCTGATCGCGATCGACCCCAAGGCATGCATGGGCGACCCGTGTTTCGACGCCGTCGACTACGTGGTGGCCGGCGCCGGACAAGAGGGGGTCGAGGCCCGTTGCCAGCGGGTGGCGACCGCGTGCGGGCTCGATGGGGACCGGTTGTATGCCTGGAGCCGAGTGATCGCACCAATGGCAGCCATCGCGCATCTCACCTATGACGGTCCAGAGCCGGTGATCGACGAACTGCTCGCCCTGTCCTGCTGATCCCACGCGCATATCCGTTCCTGACGGTCAGAGTGGCCTCTGTTCTCGTCAGCCCACATGTCGTGCCGCCCGGCGGGTCGCTCCCAGACACCCTGCTTCGGCGTAGGGCTCGGATTTCACGCGCTGACCGAAGTCGGGCGCGTCGGTCATGAGACCGCCACCGAGGTAGGGCCCGATTGGTCACAAGCGCTCATTCGGCGGCTTTTCCGTCACCAGAAACGAAGATCGGCAGTCCCCGGTTCTCTGGGGCGATTCCATAAAGGAATGGCCAGTACATCAGCGGCGCCCGCAATCAGGTCGAGGACATGATCGGGACCGGTCACCGGCAGGCCCAGAGCGCCCTCGACAACACTGCCGTCCCCCGACCGGTACACCGGTACGCACCCGACCGCACCGGCTCACCCAGCACGCCGGCTGCCATCGGACGCTCTCTCATCGCATACGCATACGCATACGCCTACGCATACGCATACGAACCCTGACTGCGATCAGAACAACATGTCCAGTCACGTATGGAACCACAACACTTCTGGAGGGTGATCATGGGTGTTCAGGAAGAGGCGCGGGTGTGGGCGGATCGGTTCCCTGACCCTGTTGTGGTCCGGCAGCGACGGGGCCCGGTGCCGGACAGCCTCGTACGGCTGGCCGACGGCCTCGCCGACCAGGCGTGCCGGCAGAGGCTGGCGCGGCTGACCATGGGACCGCCCGGACACCCCGGCCTGGACGGGGCACAGGTCGTGACCGCCACCGATTACCGGCCGTACGAGTCACCGGGGATCCCCAGCTCGCCGGAGGGCGACCGTCTCTGCGCGGAGTTCATGGACGCGCTGTTCAGCGACGAGGTCACCAAGAGCGTTCAGGAGAGCGGCCCGATGGCGATCCTGGCCGCCACGGACGCCGTCCGGCAGATTCTGGCCCGCCCCGGCAATCCCGTGGGGAACCGGCTGGCCGCGCTCGCCGCCGCCATTCCCGCCAAGGGCGGCGAGGCCGGGCCGGTCATCGCCGAGTACGTCGCGCGGCACGCCATGGACGCCACCCAGGCCGCGTTGATGGCGGTTCGTGACTATTGGGGCAGCATCAACACGTTCTGGCTCCCCCGGGGAGCCGGTGAGTTCCTGGACCTGTTCGGCGCCGTGTTCATCCTCGCCAGCGCCATCGACTACGCCGGTGCCTCCGACGACTCCGGGGCGGGCGGGCGCGACCTGCATGTCAAGGCCGCTGGCGAGGGGACCGTTGCCGTGGCCGGCCGCGCCGCCGACCTCGCGTTCCAGGAGACCGTCCTGACGTGTGGGGTGATGCTCGCCAAGGACGCCCTGCGCGATGTCGCCGACCCGCTCCCCGACCCCCACCGGTATCTGGCCGACGCGGGCGGTGCGCCGACCCCGCACGAGTACCGGTGGGCCCGGTGGTGGGACGCGGCCATGCTGCCCTATTTCCGTCTGGGCTTCGGCTCACCGTCGTACCGGATGCTCGACGACGACGGCACCGGAACCTTCGACGCCGCTTTCCGCTGCCACCGGATCCGCCGTGCGATCGACAACTCCTACCGTTACAACGAGATCATCGGCATCCTCACCGACTACGCCCAGGAGGAAACCTGCAACGAGGCGTTGCTGGCCGTCGCCGCGGGAGGAGTCCGGGCGCTCACCGGATACGCCACGGCGTGCGCCCGAGTCGTCGATGACGTCCTGGTGTGCGACTGCGGCGAAGACGGTCACGAGGAGGTGGCCGAGACGGCCATGGGCGCGCTGGCCTGGTATCTGGTGACCCCGCGCTACGGCGTCCGCGCCCAGCTGAGCGCGCTGTCCACCGCCGGAGGCGACTTTCAGCGGGCGTTCTCCCTGAACACGGCAGGGTCACAGTTCGGCTCGATCGCGCGGACCAGGCTGGCCGACGGAGACATGCTCCACGGCCCCGGCTGGGAACCGCTGTGGCACGAAGACGGCACACCCGAAACGCACTGGGCCGATCAACTTGCCGAACGTGCCGCACGCCGCGTCGTCACCACCGGCACCGGCACCGCACGCGCCTGTGCCACCGCGGCGCACAAGGCCATCAGTGCCTGTGCCACGACCACGCCCGACAGGCTGCCGCAACTGGCATCCCTTTGGCGTGAGCTGTTCCTGACCGCTGCCGCCCTCACCGTCGACACCACCACCGACACCACCACCGACGATGTCGTCACCCGACTCGCCGACCTGACGGCCCGCATCTGGGAGCACGTCATCACCGGCCCCGGAATCGCTCCCAGCCCGCCCGGCAACGCCGACGCCGTCCTGTCGATCGACACCTACCAGGCTGTCTGGGACAGCTACTCCCTGCCGCCCCGGCAGGGAATCCGCATCCGCCGAGCGTTCATCGGCACGCTGACCAGCAGCGTGGAACTCAGTGGAATCGGCCCGTGCAGCCGGCTGATCGACGGAATCGTCACCGTCCTGACACCGCAGGACCGGGACCACGCCCCCAGCCGACGCCGCCTGCCGTGACCAAGAAGGATGCCGGCCGTTCCACGGAGGACATGTGCCATGAACGAAGACCATCCCCAAGGGCAGCGTCCGGAGAACAAACGGATGTCTGATCTGCGGCCGGTCCCCCCGGCCCCCCGCGCGTGGCCTCTGATGGGCCACCTTGTGCCTTTGGTACGGGACCCGTTGGCCTTCCTGAAGTCGCTTCCCGTGCACGGGGCGTTGGTCCGCGTCCGCATGGGCCCTGTGCCGCTGGTCGTGATCTGTGATCCGGAGCTGACCCGTCAGGCCCTGGTGGACGACCGCGTCTTCGACAAGGGCGGCCCGGTGTTCGACCGCTTCCGGGACGTCTTGGGCGACGGCCTCAGCAGCTGTCCGCACCATGCTCACCGTCGACTGCGCCGACTGGCCCAGCCTGCCTTTCATCCTGACCGTCTTCCCCGCTACGCACGGACCATGACCGCCTGCATCCAGGAGGTGACCGGTTCCTGGACGCCCGGACGGACCCTGGACGTGCCCACCGAGATGATGTCGATCACCTCCCGGGTCACGGCCGCCACCCTGTTCTCCGAATCCCTGCCCGCAGCCGAGCTCGGACAGCTCATCGGCGACGTCAAGACCATCGCGGGCGGGGTCTTCCGGCGCATGCTCCTGGTCCCGCCGCTGGACCGGCTCCCCACTCCGGGCAACCGTGCCCATCTGCGCGCACGCAGGCGCCTGCGTCACACCTGTGACCTGATCATCGCCGAGCGGCGCGCCGACGGCACCGACCGCGGCGACCTGCTCTCCGCCCTGGTCGCAGCGCGCGATCTTGAGGACGGCGGCCGCGGCATGACGGACGCGGAAGTCAGCGACACGATCCTCACCGTCTTCCTGGCCGGGACGGAGACGACGGCCTGCACCCTCGCCTGGGCACTGGACCTGCTGGCCCGCCACCCCGAGATCGAACAGAGACTGCACAACGAGGTCGACACCGTCCTGCGCGGAAACCCTGCCGCGCACGCCGATCTGCCCCGCCTGCAACTGACCGAACGCATCATCACCGAAACCCTCCGGCTGTACCCCCAGGCCTGGTTCCTCACCCGCACGGTCACGCACGACACCCACCTGGGCAGGCACCCGCTCCCCACCGGCACCAGCCTCGTCTACAGCCCCTACCTCATCCACCACCGCCCCGACCTCTACACCGATCCCGAAACCTTCGACCCCGACCGGTGGGACCCCAGGCGCCCCCAACCTCCCCGCAGCGCCTTCATCCCCTTCGCCACCGGCGCCCGCAAGTGCATCGGCGACACCTTCGCCATCACCGAGGCCGCCCTCGCCCTCGCCACCATCACCGCCCGCTGGAGCCTGAAGCACCTGCCCGGCCGGCAACAGGTCCGCCCCGTCCTGGGAGCGTCATTCGGACCGGGCGAACTCCGGATGCGGGCAACACCTCGGTAGCGGCTTCGGAGCGCGGTTCGGGGCGAAGACGGAGTCGATCCGATGTGGCCACCACGCCTCCCTGAGGCTTCAGCTCATTCCGGGAGTCCTGCGGTGGCCACCAGCGAGCCGAAGGGAAGCCAGTGGCTGTCCGGTCGGTCAGAGCCCGACCGGGTTGAGGTAGGTGGCCGGGTGGGTGGCGCCGTCCTGCTTGAGGATCTGGCCGCCGAACGGCCACTTCAGGGTGAAGTGCTTCGTCTCGTTCGGCGGGGTGACCAGGAACTTCGCCGGAACGAACTTCTCCTTCTGCGGCGTGGACCTGGCCACCGGGAGCAGGGTGATGCTGAAGTCCACCGTGTCCCCCTGCTCCAGGATCATCTTCACGGGCTTCTTGGAGGAGCGTGCCAGCGACCAGGTGCCGTCGGTCTTCTGAGCGCCGATCATGTCGACACCGGCGAAGCCGGACAGGGTGCAGGTGCGCTTGCTCCGGTTGGTGAACCAGATGTACGCCTGGGTCTGCTTCTCGGTCTGCTCCATCTCCGGCTTCGCGTCATCCCCCATGGCGAAGCCGGCCTTCAGGTCGGCGGTGTGGCAGCGGGTCGGCCCGGCTTTGGCGGAAGCGGCCGAGGCCGGGATGGCGGTAGCGGCAGTACCGGCGACGACGACGGCCGCAAGGGCCACAGCAGTCAGCTTGCTCTTCATGAAGTTTCGCGTTCCCCTCGCATACGAATCGGCGCGCGAAGTCAGCGCGCGCCTACGCACCTGAAGATGCGCAACGCCCCAGGGAGGTTCGGTGTGCCGGAGAACCTTTTTCCGACAGCCAGGCTCCTCGCTGCGCCCGCGTACGGGCGTCGCGTCCACGTGCACCGCCATGGCGTCGCAGCCTCGTCCCCGGCACGGGCACCCGTCCATGCGGACAGGGAGGAATGGACGCCATGGAAGGCAACCGGGGGCCGCTCACCCACGCGGCCCGCCTTGCGCAGGGCACGGCACGTGTCATGGCTCCACAAGACAGTGGAGGCATCAGGCATGCCGTGATCCTGTGGACGGGGACTGCCATCAGCCTTCCGCGGTGACTGCGGCTGAGGGACGGAGTTCGGGAAGGGCGCCCTCGCGGAGCAGGACCTGGTTCAGCTTCCGAGGCGGTGTGCGAGGTGGAGGAGATCTGCCAGGTGCAGCACGCGTCCGTCGAAGCCCGGGAGGGGGACATGGAGCGGCTGGGTCCAGTGGGCGGGTATGGCGTCCAGCCCGTAGTACGCCCCCGCGAGGCCTCCGGTCACCGCGGCGACTGTGTCCGTGTCACCGCCGAGGTCGATTGCCGCGCGTATCGCGTCTTCGAAGCTGGTAGTGGTGCGCAGGGCCCAGACGGCGGAGCCCAGGCAGGGCCAGACGGCACCGTTGAACTCGGTCGCCCGATCGGGATGCCAGTCGGGCGCGAGGACGGTGGCGTAGCGGGCGCGGTGCTCGGGGTGGACGAGAGCCAGGATGTCCGGGAGCGTGGGGAGAGGGTCGGTGCCCTCGAACGTGACGCGGATGAGTTCGTGGAAGATCGCGGTGCCCTCCCAGGCCGCGCGGTCACCGTGGGTGAGGGCGGCGATGCGGCGGGCAGCGTCCATGGTGGCTTCCTGGCCGGCGGCAGCGAAGTGGGCCGCAGAGGTCGATGCCCGCATCAAGGAGCCGTTCCCCGCCGCTCGTTGGTTGACCTGGAAATGGATCGCGGCGGCGAGGTCCCAGGGCATGCCGTTGGTCAGGACGTCTTCGGTCTGCAGGCCGATGTCCTTCGGCTCCGATGCTGCCCACCGCTGGAAGCGGGTGAAGATGTCCGGCAGATCCAGTTCGCCCCGCTCCAGCAACGACTGCGCGACCAGGACGGCCATCTGCGTGTCGTCAGTGGCCTCGCCGGGGTCCCAGCCACCACCTCCGCACATCTCACCACCGGCACCAGGCGCCGGAAACCGTGCGGAGAACGCACCCTGGGGACCGAACTCGAAGGGGCCGCCCAAGGCGTCACCCACCGCTGAGCCGACGACCACGCCGGCGACCCGCTGAATCCGCCTCATCTGCCTCATCCGCGCAGGTTAGCTGTGCCGCACCGACGGCCGCGCCTGACAGAGGTCGCGATGTCCTCGTCGGCAGGACGACGAGGCCGAGCGTTGCCGGGGTGTTCACAACGGCTTTGCGTGGGCGGAACGCGGCTCGGCGCAGAACTCCGCATGTTCTCGGCCCCACCGTGCGAGGATCCGCCGATGCCCTCACCTCTGGACGTCCCCCTTCCCGCATCCGCCGAGATCGAGGCACTGCTCACGGCCTCCGTCGGCGCCCGGGCCACCATCGAGCGCATCGAGCCGCTGCACCATCCCCGGGTGCTGCGCGCCCACCTGGCGGAGGTGGCCGGGCTCCCCGGCACGGTCGTCGTGAGATGCCGCCGCCCCGGGGGATACGGTCTCCGCTCCAGCGTGGAGCCGCCGATCATCCGCAGTGGTTCGGGGCTCGGGTGAGTTCGCGGCCGGCCGGCCGGGACGCTTGTCTGCGAGCTCCTGCTCCAGTGTGGTGGTGCGGCGCTGGAGCTGGTGGCGCTACGGCTGGTCGATGGCGCACCGCCGGGTCCCCTGCTACGGGTGCAGCACGACCTTCGTGAAACCCTCGATCCGCTTGTCGAACTTGTCGTACGCCGACGGCGCCTGGTCCAGGGGCAGTTCGTGCGAGACGACGAAGCTCGGCTGAGCCCGGCCCTCGATGATCATGTCGCGCAGGTACCGGTTGTAGCGCTTCACGTTGCACTGCCCCGTACCCATGCGCAGGCCCTTCTCGAAGAGCTTGCCGATCGAGACGAGCAGCATGCCGTGCTTGGCCTGCTCGTCGGGGCCGCCGGGGTCGGACGGAACGTAGAGGCCCGGCACGCCGAGCGCTCCGGTGGCCCGGACCGTGCCGACGAGCGAGTTCAGGACTGTCGCCGGTTCCTCGTGGTCGGTGCCGCGCGCCGACGCCTGGTAGCCGACGGCGTCGATGCCCTTGTCCGTGCCGATGCCTTCGGTCTGCTCCTTGATCTGCTCCACGGGGTCGCCCTCGGCGAAGTTGACCGGAATCGCACCGATCTCCCGGGCCTTTTCCAGCCGCTCGGGGACCCGGTCCACGACGAAGACCTTCTTCGCGCCGCGCAACAGGGCCGAGTAGGCGGCCATGAGTCCGACCGGCCCGCCACCGTACACGGCGACGCTCTCACCTGGTCGGACCCCGGCGAGTTCACAGCCGTGGTAGCCGGTGGGGAAGATGTCGGCAAGCAGCATGAAGTCGGTCTCGTGCTCTTTTCCTGGCGGCAGCTTCAGACAGTTGAAGTCGGCGTACGGAACGCGCAGGTATTCTGCCTGGCCGCCTGGCCAGGGCCCCATGGCGACATATCCGTATGCACCTCCCGCAAAGCCAGGATTGACGGTCTGACAGAATCCAGTGAATCCCTCGACGCAATTGTCGCAGAACCCGCAGGCGACGTTGAAGGGCATGACCACGCGGTCGCCCGCCTTGAGCGAGGTGACGCCCTGACCGGTTTCCTCGATGATCCCCATGTTCTCGTGGCCGAAGACGATGCCTGGTTCGGCTGCGGTGCGGCCCTCGTACATGTGCAGGTCCGAGCCGCATATCGCGGTGGACGTGATCTTTACGATCACGTCGTTCGGATGCTGGATCCTGGGCTTTTCGACGTCTTCGACCGCCACGGTGAACGGTTCTTTGTATACGACGGCCTTCATGGCTGCCACCTCTTTGTATACGACGGCCTTCATGGCTGCCACCTCCGCTCGGCGCTGCACGCTTTTCCACCCGCCCCCGACTGCTGTATTTCGCGTGACCCATCTCTCATGATTCTCCGGCTTGAACCGATGGACAACCCGGTAATATCGCGATGAATGGATGAATATCCACTGCCCTGGCATCGCACCGAAATCGAAAAGGGAGAGCGCACAGTGGCTGCACAACGCCTCGGGACCCTGCTCGTCCCCGTGCCCGGCCTGTCCGGCACCACGTACCCGCCGGGAACGACGGTGACTGTCCGCGGTCGCGGCGCGACTGTCGATGCCTTCATCAACGGCGACTGGCTACCGCTGTCGTGGTGGGAATTCTCCGACGGCCTCCGCGAGGACATCGCCGACCGCTGATGCCGGTGCGGACGGTGGTCCGCACCGGCTCCTCTGACTCCTGATCATTCATCGATGCCGGAGCGCTCCGCGCCCGCGACGATGTGGCGCTGGAGTACCAGGAAGACCACCAGCAGGGGCAGGATCGACACGGCGGCCGCGATGAACAGCTCGTGCAGGTTGACCGTCTGCGCCGTGGTGAAGGTGGCGAGGGCCACCTGCACGGTCCAGGCGTCGCGCTGCTGGCCGATCACCAGGGGCCAGAGGAACGAGTTCCACGAGCCGATGAAGACGATCGCCCCGACGGCGGCGAAGACCGGCCGTGTGTTGGGGACGACGATCCGCCAGTACGTACGCCAGTGGCCGAGCCCGTCCACCCTGGCCGCGTCCTCCAGCTCCCGGGGAAAGCCGAGGAAGTACTGCCGGAAGAGGAAGGCCGCGAACGCGCTGAAGAGGGTGGGGACGATCAGTCCGCGCAGGGTGGAGATCCAGCCCAGCGACGACACGAGGACGAAGCTCGGGACGAAAGTGACGGCGGACGGGATCATCAGGGTGACCAGGAACGCGTAGAAGACCTGGCTCGCATACGGATACGCGATGCGGGCCAGCCCGTATCCGGCCATCGAGGCGAGCAGCAGGGTGCCGGCGGTCGTGAGGACGGCGATCACGGCCGAATTCCACAGGGCGTGCAGCATGGGGACACTGCTGTCGTCGAACAGTTCCCGCAGGTTGCCCCACTGGAGGCTGCGCGGGAAGAACGTCCAGTCCGCCCCGGTGATGTCCGCTTCGGTGGCCAGGCCGTTGCGCACCAGCAGGTAGAACGGGACGAGGAAGAGCACGGCGAGCGCGATGAGCAGCACGAGCCGCAGTCCGCGCGCGAGCCGCCGGAAGGCATGGGCCGTGGAGAGCCCCGTCGGTAGATCCATCCGTCGATCCGTCGGTTGATCCGTCGAGCGCTGTCGCATACGTCAGTCCTCCTGGCGTCCGAGACCGAACCAGCGTGCCTGTACCACCGCCACGACCGCGATGATCAGTGCGAGGATCACCGCGCCCGCGCTGCCGAGGCCCAGGTTCTGTCCCTGCCCCAGCGCCACGTAGTACAGGTAGACCAGGGGCGGCCTGGCGTAGGGCGGGTAGCCGCGTGCCGTCGACAGCAGGTTGTAGAACTCGTCGAAGGCCTGGAAGGCGTTGATCACCAGGAGCAGGACGACGGCGACGGAGGTCGCCCGCAGTTGCGGGAAGGTGATGTACCTGAAGACCTGCCAGCCGGGGCGGGCGCCGTCGACGGCCGCCGCCTCGTAGAGGGTGCGTGGGATGCGCTGGAGTCCGGCCAGCAGGATCACCATGTAGAAGCCTGCCTGGAGCCACAGGCGCACGGTCACGATGACCAGCCAGTACCAGGGCGGGCTGGTGGTCGACAGCCAGGCGGTGTCCGAGCCGCCGAACCATCCCAGCACCGTGTTCGCCAGCCCGAACCGTACCCCGTTGAAGATCGACAGCTTCCAGATCATCGCGGCGACGACGTACGAGCAGGCGGTCGGCAGGAAGAAGACCGACCGGAAGAACGCCTGGGCGAAGCGCAGTCTGGCGACCATCAGAGCGAGGGCGAGCGAGAGCCCGTAGGTTGCCGGAACGATGAAGAGCGAGAAGACGACGAAGGTGACGAGGCTGGAGATGAAGGACGGGTCGCCAAGGATCTCGGAGTAGTTGTCCAGGCCCACGAAGTCGATCGGTGTCACCGTGTTGTGGGCGTCGAAGAAGCTGAGCCACACGCTCCACAGCAGCGGTACGTACGTGAAGAGGGCGAGCCCGGCGGCGAAGGGGCCGACGAAGACCCAGAACCACAGGTAGCGGTTCTGAGGGCCCAGCAGTCGCCGTCCCAGCGGCCTTCTGGCGCCTTCGGTCGTCTGCGTGGCTATGACCGCACCCGCTTCAGCTCGGCGTTCGCCGTCGCGACGACCGCCCTGATCTGGGCCTCCGGGTCGGCGCCTTCGGTGATGATCCGGCTCAGGGCGTCCTGGTAGGCGGTCTGGCTCCGGGCGGTCCACAACAGGGGTTGTGCGTAGCCGTGTTCGGTCGTGAAGCGGACGGCTTCGGCCGCCGCGCCCTTGGCGAGTGCGGCTGCCTTCTTCGCCAGCGAGATCCGGGCGGGAATGTGGAAGCCGTAGGAGAGCGCGAAGTCTTCCTGGTAGTCGGTCCGTTCCACCCACAGCCACTTCACATACGCCTTCGCCGCGTCGATGTGGCCGCTGTGCGCGCTGACGGCCGACCCGTAGGCGCCGACCGGTACCGAAGGCCTGCCCCGTGCCCCGTCGCGGGGGAAGGGCAGGACGCCGAAGTCGTCGCCCAGCGCCTTCTCGATCTGCGGGAGGGCCCACAGTCCCGTCCACTGCATGGCGGTCAGGCCCTGGAGGAACGCGGACGGGTCGGACCAGTCGGTGGGGGCTCCGAGCAGCAGGGAATCGTCCTTGTGGAACCGATGCAGTTTGCCGAGGGTCCTGGCGGCTTGCGGGTCGTCGAATCCGACCGCTCCGTCGGAGGTCACGAGTTCCAGGCCCGCGGCGCGCAGCGGGGTGGCGCCGAGCACGCCGGCTCCCCCGTCGTTGCCGAGGAAGAGGCCCTTGACGTCCTTGGTCGTCAGGGCCCTTGCCGCGTCGACCAGTTCGTCGAGGGTCTGCGGTGGCCGGACTCCGGCCTTGTCCAGCAGACTCTTTCGGTAATAGAGCATCTGCATGTCGATGGCCTGGGGGATGCCGTAGACCTTGCCCTTGTACGTCTTGGGGGTGAGGACCGCGGGGTTGAAGTCCTCACGTACCCCGTCCAGGAGGTCGGTGAGATCGGCGACCTGACCACCCTGGATCTGGTCCAGGGTCGGACTGCCCTCGAAGACGTCCGGTGCGTTCTTGGTCAGCAGTGCCGCGGCCGTCTGCTGGTCATAGTTGCCGGGCCGCCATTCGATCGTGATCTCCGCCCTGCGGTACGCGGCCGCATAGCGTTTCACCGCCTGCTCGGTCCCGGCCTCACCGTACTGGTGGTACCACTGGTCGAGAGCGGGGCGATCGCCCGCTCCGCCGGCACGGCCGGTGTTGGAACCGCAGGCGGCCGTGAGTGCGAGTGCGCCCGTGGCGGCCAGCAGATACCGGCGGCTGATGCTGTTGGCTGAGGTGCTTGAGTGGGGCATGGTTCATCAGTGTGGCGCCGATACGTGTATGAGTTGTTGCCCGCCCATGAAACGGCCAGTTTTGGCCGAAGGGGCGGTTCGATCAGAGTCTTCAACGATCAAATACAGCCAGGGATGTTCAGGCCGTCGCCGTCATGAGTCGGCGGCCCGGCTCTGCGAACGCCGAGCCGCCGGAAGAGACAAAGGCATCGGGCCCGCGCGACGCGACGCGCCCGTCCGTGCCGAGCACTGGATGTACCTCCTCGCCGAGATCAAGAACTGCGGCGTGAACGGCGCCCTGATGCTCCTCCGCGATGCGTTCGAGTGTCGGCGGTGTGTCGCGGGCGGCGGTTCCCCGCCACTCGGTCAACGGCGCTCACCCGTCCCGGGGCTGTGGTTGCGTGCGACTGCGCCGTCGCGCTTGAGCGTGCGGATGATCGGGGCGGTCTCGACCGTGTCGATGCCCAGGAGGGTACCGATGCGGTCGGAGAGGTACGCGTAGAGGGACTCGTCGTCGGAGCAGAGGACATGGGCCAGGAGGTTGGTCCGCCCGGTGGTGGCGGCGGCGTAGGCCACTTCGGGGTGGCCTGCCAGCGCGGCGCCGGTGGCAGCGAGCCGCGAGGGCTGCACCGACATCCAGATGGCCGTGCCGGACGGGTCACCCAGCAGACGCTCGTCCACGTCCAGGACGAAGAAGAGTGCTCCGGCCGTGCGCAGGTGCGCGATGCGGCGGCGCACCGTCGACTCGTGACAGCGGGCCTCGACGGCCAGCGCGGCGTGCGAGGCGCGGCCGTCGCGGTTCAGCGCGGCGAGCAGGATGTGGTCGAGATCCGTGAGCCGCACCGGAGCCGCCTGGGCGTGAGGGGGCGGGTACGAGGGCGCGAGGGCGTCCATCTGTTCCCGGCTCAACGCGGCGGTGGGACCGTCCCAGGTGGTCGGGCCGCCCTTGAAGAGCCGCAGCATGCGGTGCGCGGTGATCGAGGTGACCCGGCGGCTCGAAGGGAGCCTGTCCATCAGCAGCGCGTCCCGGTCGCTGTCACTGTGCACGGCGAGATGGCAGATGATCTCGGTTCCGCCGGAGGCGAGTTGGACCCATCGTGTGTCCTCGCGCTCGGCCAGTGACTGGGCCAGACCGAGCGAGGCGCTGGGGACGCACTGCAGCCGCAGTGCCCACACGGTCTGCCCGACGGGCCGGGGGTTGAGCCGGCCGACGACACGGAGCCCGGCCGTCTCGCGCAGCCGGGCGTAGCGGCGGGCGACCATCTGGTCGGAGACGCCCAGCACTGAGGCAATCCGGCGCAGTGGTGCGCGGCCATCAATCTGTAGTGCATGAATGAGCTGGAGATCGATGCATTCCACGTATCCCGAGTCTATCGCGCGCAGTATCCGGCATACGCGTCCGGACTCGTTGCCCCTCCTCCCGGCCGGTCCGGATCCTGGCGGCACAGGCCCGTGCGGTGGCTGTCCTCGCGAAGCCACCTCCCCTGCGGGCAACTGCTCCGGGCGCGGCCGCCGCCGTCAGGAAGCCGCCGTCAGGAAAGAGAAGAAGAGGAGGACGGGAGGCCCGGACGTACTGCCCGGCTCCCCGACGACACATGAACGCATTCCGTGACCTTCGGCACTACATCGATCACATGACGGAGACGCTCGGGAAGGACGAGGTCCTCCGGATCGACGGCGCGGACCGGGACCTGGACATCGGCGGGATCACCGAACTGATGGCGGAGAAGGAAGGCCCCGCACTGATGTTCGACAACATCCCCGGCTTCCCGGCGGGGCACCGCGTGTTCACCAATTTCATGGGGACCGCCGCCCGGACCGCAGTGGCGCTCGGACTGCCGGCGGACACCTCGAAGCTCGACATCGTGCGGGCCTGGAAGGACCTGAGCAGGCGGCTCGAACCCGTCCCTCCGGTGGAGGTCGCCTCGGGTCCGGTCCTGGAGAACGTCCTGGTCGGCGATGACGTGGATCTCAACATCTTCCCCACGCCGCAGTGGCACGACGGGGACGGCGGCCGCTACATCGGCACGGCCTGCATGGTCATCACCCGCGACCCCGACAGCGGCTGGGTCAACGTCGGCACCTACCGGGCCTGCGTCCAGGGCCCGGACCGGCTCTCGCTGTGGATGCTCGGCAACCGGCACGCCAAGGCGATCGCCGAGAAGTACTGGGAGCGCGGCCGGAGCTGCCCGATCGCGGTGGTGGTGGGCCAGGACCCGATCCTGTCGACCGCCGCGGCTATCGCCGCGCCGTCCGGGATGTCGGAGTACGACCTGGCGGGCGGACTCCGCGGGCAGGGCGTCGAGGTCCTGTACGCACCGGGCAGCGACCTTCCGGTCCCGGCGTACGCGGAGATCGTGATCGAGGGCGAACTGCCTCCGGTCGAGGAGGAGTCCGTGCTGGAGGGACCCTTCGGGGAGTGGACCGGCTACTACACGCACTCGGGCCAGGAGACCGTGGTCCGGGTCGACCGGATCATGCACCGGAACGACCCGATCATCCTGGGCGCACCGCCGATGCTCCCGACCGTCCCGGCCGGTGACCAGGCCGTCCCGCTGTACTCGGCATCGGTGACGTGGGACCACCTGGAGGCCTCCGGCGTCCAGAACATCAAGGGCGTGTGGGCGTACGCCCGCCAGCTCATGATGGTCGTCTCCATCGAGCAGACCGGCGCGGGCGACGCCATGCACGCACTGCTCGCGGCGGCCGGGCGCAAGCGCACCGGCGGCATGGAGCGGTACTTCGTCGTGGTCGACGAGGACATCGACATCACCGACGTCAACCACGTCCTGTGGGCGATGTTCACCCGCGTCGACCCGGCCGAGTCCCTCCAGGTGCTGCGCGCGCCCACCACCGCCATCGACCCGCGGTTGTCGCCCGCCAAGCGCGCCGCCGGCGACCTGTCGATGGGCATCGTGCTGATCGACGCGTGCAAGCCGTTCGCGTGGAAGGACCAGTACCCGGCGGCCAACCGTGTCGACGAGGCGACCCGCGACGAGCTGCGCAAGCGCTGGGCGGGGCTCCTGGCGATGTAGCCCCGCACTGCGCGGGAGGGGGCGGCGCAGCACCGCGGGGAGGGGCAGCGCAGCACGCCCTCTCCCTCGCAAGGCTGTCCCCTCCCCGCCGGTCCGTCCCCTGCTCCTCTTCCCTCCCCCTCCCCTCCCCGCCGCGCCAGGAGCCCGCTGTGACCCCCTCTTCCCCCACCCGCCTCATCGTCGGAGTCACCGGTGCCACCGGTGCCCCGCTCGCTGTTCGCCTACTGGAGATCCTGCGGGAGGTACCGCAGGTGGAGACCCATCTCGTGCTGAGCACCTGGGCCCGCTCCACCATCGAGGTGGAGACGCCGCACACCAGCAGGCACTGCGCCGAACTCGCCGATGTGACACACAAGTTCGGCGATCTGGGCGCCACGATCTCCTCCGGCTCCTTTCCGGTCGCGGGCATGGTCATCGTCCCGTGCAGCATGAAGACGCTTGCGGCGGTACGGCACGGCCTGGCCGACAACCTCATCGCCCGCGCAGCCGATGTCACGCTCAAGGAACGCCGCCCGCTGGTCCTCGTGCCCCGGGAGACACCGCTCAGCGAGATCCATCTGGAGAACATGCTCGCCCTCTCCCGCATGGGAGTCCGCATCGTCCCTCCGATGCCGGCCTTCTACGACATTCCGAACGGCATCAGCGACCTCGTGGACCACATCGTCATGCGGATCCTCGACCAGTTCGATCTGCCCGTGGGCACCGCGGACATAGCGGAGCGGTGGCAGGGCCTGGCCCATACGCGCAGCCACGGACCCATGTCAGGAGACGGCGCGGGAGCGAGGAGGCGGCGAAGCGAATACCGGGGATTCAGTTCGTCGTGAGAAACCATTGATCGCTCAATTTCCCTACTCTAAGGTCGCGTTAATCGAATGGCCGTTCCCGGCCGCGAGTGCACCACCAGGAGCCCAGCCGCCCCCGGGCGGCGCGGAACAAGGGAGACCCGTCATGGTCAAGCACTACGTCAAGTACGCCTTCAGCACGCTCACCGCGGCGATGTTCGCCAGCATGGTCTGACGCTCGGCCCCGGCCTGGACCGGGAAGACAACCCGGTCCAGGCATCAGGAGACCCCTTGTTCGGTACCGCCCTCAGCCAACTCCGCTACGGCATGGCGATCTTGCGCAACCGTCGCATCCGTCCGCAGGATCTGGAGCGCATAGCCCGCGACCTCATCGCGACCCTGGCCGAGTTCGGCGAGCCCGGGGCGGACTCGGCCCTGCTCCCCGGCCAGGCGGGGGCCGTCGACCCCGCCGTACGACGGACCGTCACGGAGCGCAGCCTACGGGCCACGGCACGGGCCGCCACCCGGCACACGGCCCACTACCGGCGGACCTTCGACGCTCTGGGAATCGACCCGAGCAGTCTCACCCCCGAGACCTGGGACCGCGTACCGGTCACCCCCAAGGAGGCCCTGCGCGCTCTGCCGGCCGCCTTCGTGTCAGCCGCCTCCGCCCCTGCGCTGATGGCGCTCACCACGGGGACCAGTGGCACACCCACCGCTGTCTGGTTCTCCAGGGCCGAGGTGGAGATCTCGGTCGCCATGAGCACCGTCTCGGCCGTGCTCGGCATGGGCCTGCGGCCCCACCACACCATGGCGTACGCGGGCTGCTCCCGGGCGACCCTGCCGCTGCTCAACGTGGAGGAGTCGGTGACCCGGATCGGCGCCTCGTTCGTCCAGATCGGCACGGTGGACCCGGCCGTGGCGCTGGACCGGCTGGCCACCCCGCTCGGCCTGCGCGGCAAAGCCCCGCAGATCACCCATCTGACGGTGTCCGCGTCCTACCTCTCCGCCCTCGTCGAAGAAGCGGAGAGAAACGGCTGGCGGGCAAAGGACTTCGGCCTGGAGTCCATCGGCGTCGGCGGCGAGGTGCTCTCCGATCCGCTGAGGGAGCGGGCCGCGGTCGCCCTGGGCGCACGGATCTCCACGGCGTACATGATGACCGAGGCCCTCCCCTCCGGCGGCACACCGTGCGCCGAGGGACATCTGCACCACACCACCGAGTTCGGGCACATGGAGATACTCGATCCCGTGACACACGAGCCGACTCCGCCCGGTGCCGTCGGCATCATCGTGCAGACGCCGTACGTCCCCTACCGGGACTGCACCCTGCTGCTGCGCTACGCGACCGGCGACCTGGTCCGGCGTCCCGGGGCCGAGCCCACGTGCGAACTGGCCCATCTGCCCGCGACCTCGCCCGTACTCGGCCGCTGGTCGGGTCCGCGGAGCATCGCGGTACCGACCCGGTCGGTGCTGAACCTGCTGGAGTCCGAACCGGACATCCCGCTGCCGGCGCGTTACGCCCTGGTCGACCGGCCCGGGGGCCCTGTCCTCCACGTCCTGGTCCGCCGGACGCCCGCCGCCGCCCTGCTCGGCAGGCTGGAGGAGCGGGCCACCACGGCGGGCCTCGCGCTGGACGGCATCGTGCTCCACGACGATCCGGCCACGCTGCCGCCGACCGGCCCGGTCCGCGCCGATCTGCGCGAGCACACCTTCGAGTCGGTCCGCCCCGCCGTGCGCGTCGCGGGGCAGGCATGAGTACGGCCCTCGCCCTCGTGGGCCTCAACTGCGCCGTCGCCGCGATCACGGCGGCAGGTGCCGTCTACTTCACGCGGGTCCGGATGCCCCGCCCGCCGGTCGGCAGGTACGAACTGCCCGATGTCGCCGTGATGGGCGTCGTCGTGGTGGCGGCTCCCCTGGTCTATCTGGCAGCGCCCCGGACCGCGGTGGCCGTCGTCTTCGGCCTGGTCCTCTGCGCGGCACTCCAGTTCACCCTCGCGCCGCTGATCGGCGGGGGGCGGGCCTGGTCGGCCGCGGGGGCGCTGGTGGCCGCCACCGCCGGGTGCGCGTTCGCGGACCTGCCAATCGCCGTGACCGCCCTGACCGACGTACTGCTCGCCGTCGCCGTGGTGGGAGTGGCCAACATGTGGGCACAGAGCGGGATGCGCTCCGCCCACGCGGCGTGGTTCGCGGGCATGCTCTGCTGCTACGACCTGGTGGCGACCGGACTCACCTCCGTCATGGACCGGTTCGCCACCCAGGTCATGGGACTGCCGTTCGCCCCGCTGCTGGCAGTCACCCAGGGCCGCCCACCGGTGGCGCTCGGGCTCGGCGACCTGCTGCTCCTGGTGCTCTTCCCGCTGGTGGCGCTCAAGGCCTTCGGACGGGCCGCCGCCCTTCTCGCGGCCGGAGTCGGACTGGCGGTGTCCGCGAGCGTCAGTCTGCTGTTCGGCCTGGGAGTGCTGACGGGCGCCTTCCCGCTCCTGACGGCGCTGGGACCGCTGATCGTGTTGCAGCACGTGCTGTGGTCGCGGTCCAGGTCCGGCGAGCGGACCACCGCCGAGTGGCGCGCGGGAACACCCCGCTCGGTGGCGGCCGACGCCCCCACGGACCCCGACCCGGCGCTGCTCCTGGCCCTGGAACCGACCGACGTGGACGCGCTCCGGGCGGAGCTGTCCCGGGGCGACTGGCTCGCGGTCGTCGACGGCCGGGCGGTGGGCAGCGGGAAGTCGCCCGGTCAGGCCCGCAGGGACGCCCGGCTCCGTGGTTGTGAATCGGTGCCTGTGATACGCCAGCACTGGGCCGGGCCCGCGGCTGGGGAGACGACCGGCGACACCGATACCGGCCGACTCCCGTGAGACCCCTCGGCATGTGAACCCATGGCATGGCCGACGACTGCCGGCACGGCCGACCGCCCCGTACCACCCGACCTCGCGGATCACGCACCGGCGACGCGTCGCACGTCAGTCGACAGGCTTCTGGAGAGGGGTCGGTCCGGTGGTGAGCAGCGTGGTGATCTCCTGGGCGAGCTCCGGGCCGAGTTCGCCCCAGCCGTCCTTGTAGCCGTAGACGCTCGCCAGGGTGCGGGCGTCGTAGTCGCCGTTCATGATCTCGATGTCGGTGGTGGTGATGAGCGCCGGGTGGGCGACGCCGACGGCTCCCGAGACCTTCAGCAGTTCCTTGCGCAGGGTGCGCAGGTAGACGGCGGCGCGGGTGGCCTTCGAGGGCGCGTCGACGCCACGCACCAACCACGGGTTCTGAGTGGCGATGCCGGTGGGGCACTTGTCGGTGTGGCACTTCTGCGCCTGGATGCAGCCTATGGACAGCATGGCCTCGCGGGCGACGTTGATCATGTCGACGCCCAGGGCGAAGGCGACGGCGGCGTTCTCGGGCAGGCCGAGTTTGCCGGATCCGATGAAGGTGAGGTCGTCGGTCAGGCCCTGCTCGGCGAACGTGCTGTAGACGCGGGAGAAGCCCATCCGGAACGGCAGCGACACCGAGTCGGTGAAGATCAGGGGAGCCGCCCCGGTGCCGCCCTCGCCTCCGTCGATGGTCACGAAGTCGACTCCGCGATCACCACGCGCCATCAGCGTGGCCAGCTCCTGCCAGAAGCTCATCTCCCCCACGGCGCTCTTGATCCCGACCGGCAGACCGGTCTCGGCAGCGATCAGCTCCACGAAGTCGAGCAACGAGTCGACGTCGTGGAACGCGGTGTGCCGGGAGGGGGAGGCGCAGTCCTTGCCGGCCGGGATGCCGCGGATCCCGGCGATCTCGGGGGTCACCTTCGCGCCCGGCAGCATCCCGCCGAGCCCCGGCTTGGCGCCCTGGGAGAGCTTGATCTCTATCGCCTTGACCGGGGCGCCTGCGACCACGTCCTTGAGCTTGTCGAGGCTGAAGGTACCGTCCTCGTTGCGGCAGCCGAAGTACGACGTGCCGATCTGGAGGACGAGGTCACCGCCGTTGCGGTGGTACTGCGAGAGGCCGCCCTCGCCTGTGTTCTGCATCGCGCCGGCCAGCGCCGCACCCTTGTTGAGCGCCGTGATGGCCGCGCCGGACAGCGATCCGAAGCTCATCGCCGAGATGTTCACGACGCTCGCCGGACGGAACGCCTTGGCCCGCCCGCGCGGGCCGCCCAGCACCTTGGCCGAGGGCAGCGGTGCCTGCGGGTCGTGGAGATCGGGCAGCGTGCCGGCGAACGTCCGCTGCTTCACATACGCGTGCCCTTGCACATGCTCGACGTCCACATCGGTTCCGAACCCGAAGTAGTTGTTCTCTTCCTTCGCCGACGCGTAGATCCAGGTGCGCTGGTCACGGCTGAACGGGCGCTCTTCCTCGTTGGACGTCACGACGTACTGGCGCAGTTCCGGCCCGATCGTCTCCAGCAGATACCGGGCGTGCCCGATCACGGGGAAGTTCCTCAGCAGTGCGTGCTTCTTCTGGACGAGATCGCGGGCGGCCACCAGCGCCAATGCTGTTGCGGCGGCCGCGCCGATGCTCCGAGCGCGCATGAACGTTCCTCTCCTCGGCTGCTCCGTACCCGACTCCACCGCTGTGCGGCGGACGTCGTGAGCGTTGGGCGGCGGACACGGCCGGGCAGGCATCGGCGTCCGACGACGAAACGCCACATGATGGTAGAGGTCTCGCCGATGGGCGAACGGGGCAGGGTGCGTGAACCCGGCTCAGGGACCGCGCCAGATGTTGGCGAAGGCTGCGTTCTCGATGGTCCGCCTCTGGCGTACGGCCTCCAGCTCCATCACCGCGTCGTGGACGGCGGCCACCACGGTCGTCACCGCCTCGTCGTCGAGGCCGGTCGCGTCGTCGGATCGTTCGTCGTCGAGGGCGGTCTCATCGTCGGGCCGTTCGTCGTCGATGCCCACGACCGACGCGAGGGCGGCCAGGACGGGTTCCTTCTCTTCCCAGCGGTCGGCCGCATGGCGGCGCGCGGGAGTATCGACCGGTTCCACGCGTTCCGAGCCGAAGGACAACCGGCCGCTTCGCTGCGGCTTCAGCTCACCGTTCTCCTCCAGGGCGGCCTGGTACGCGGCCGAGAGGTCCCGGCCCCGGCGCCACAGCCAGTCCTCGATCCGCTCGTAGGGCGCCTGTCGAGTGAGTCCTGCCGCAGCCTCGCCCATGAACCGGTCGTCCGGCGTCGGCGCTGCACCCGGCACGATGCGGTCGAGGTCCACGGCGACCACCCCCGCACCGATGAGATCGATCAGCTCGGCTCCCGCGAGTGCGAGGGACAGGTCGCCCTGTCCCACGGAATGCTTCAGGTCCATGGCGATGATGAACAGGTCTTTCGCCGTGGTCATGAACGGCTCCCCTCGGAGACATGGACAAAGGTGCGCCCTGCCGACCGGGCCCGCGTCCGAGGCCGGCCCGGCGGCGGGGCGACTGTCACGACCAGTATCGTCCCGCTCGGGCGGCCGAAGCCCTTACCGGCGTCCTCGGTGTCGGCGATCTCGCCTCGGACAGGTCCCGGGCGTGCCCCGGGCGGCCTAGTCCTCAGCCGGCCCGCCCGCCGAACCGCACCGAAGCACGAATCAGGCGCTTCCAGGTGATCTCGATACAGCCGCTGCCCGTGCGGTGGTCACGTACCCGGAACCGCGAACGGCCCCACCGCCGGCCGCAGGCCCCGGAGCGGGCAATTCATGGAGTCTTCGCCCGGATGTCGCCCTTACGGGCCATTCCTCCCCCGGTCCCGCGGCTAGCTTGCAGACGATCACCACTCGACGATCGCCCCTCGACGATCACCCCCGACGATCACCTCCGCGGAGACACCATGTGCAGCCCCCTCCACCAGCCCGACGGACCGCTCCTGCCCGACGCCGGACGTCGTACGTTCCTGCGGGCCGCCGCGCTCACCGGTGCCGCCGCCGCGGCCACGGGGCTCGTGTCCGCCGCCCCCGCCGCGGCTCTCCCCCAGCAGAACGCCGGTGCCGCCACGGCCCGTTGGCGACCCGACCCGGAGAACCCCCGGTTCACGCTCGTCGTCATGCCCGACACCCAGTACCTCTTCGACGGAGCGAGCATCAACAAGGCCCCGGTCGAGGCCTCGTTGCGTTATGTCCTCGATCACGGGCGCGACGAGAACATCGTGTTCCTGTCCCATCTGGGCGACCTCACCGAGAGCGGCCGGGCCGACGAATTCGAGGCGATCGGCGAGGCCTTCGAGCTGCTCGACCGGCGGCAGGTCGGCTACAGCGTCGTCGCGGGCAACCACGACATCAAGTCGTCCACCGACGACGGGCGCGGCCGCACCCCGTACCTGGACACCTTCGGCCCGCGGCGCATGCGGCGGCTGCCCACGTTCGGCGGGGCGACCCCGGACGGCTACAACACGTACCACGTGTTCCGCGCCGCCGGGCGGGAGTGGCTGGTGCTGGCGCTCGACTGGCGGCCGTCGGCGGCGTCCCTCGCCTGGGCCCGGAACGTCATCGCCGAGCACCCGGACACACCGGTCGTCCTCACCACCCACGAGCTGGTGTACACCGACGCGGACGGCGACGAGGCCACGTTCTCCGACCACGGAGAGCATCTGTGGAACGAGCTGATAGCCGAGCACGACCAGATCTTCCTCACCCTCAACGGCCACTACTGGCCCGCCGGGCGCACCACCCGCAAGAACACCGCGGGCAACGACGTCCATCTGCACCTCACCAACTACCAGAACCGCTACTACGGCGGCAGCGCGATGATCCGCCTCTACCGCTTCGACCTGGCCAGGAACACCATCGACGTGGAGACGATCTCGCCGTGGATCCTCGGCCGGGCGGGCGAGCGGCTCAATGAACTGGAGCGCGGCGAGATCGAGCTGACCGGCCCGCAGGACCGGTTCGCCGTCCCCATCGACTTCGAGAAGCGGTTCGCCGGCTTCGCGCCCGTGCCGGTGCGCGGCCCCCGCCCGGCAAAGCGGCTGCTGATACCGGGCACCGTCGCCTACTGGCGCTTCGACTCACCCGCGCACCCGGACGGTTCCGCCGCTGCCGCCGATCTGCGCGTCCCCGACCTGTCCGGGCACCGCAACGACCTGGTGCGCGAAGCCGTGCCCGGAAGCGCCCCCGACGCGCTGCGCTGGTCCACCGGTCACCACCCCGACCAGCCCGGCCACGGCAGCCTCTACTTCGACGGCTCGAAGCCCCCGCTGCGGGGCGCGTATCTGCGTACGGAGACCAACGCACCGCTCAACACCAAGACCTTCAGGTCCGGTTACACCATCGAGGCCTTCCTCCGTCTCCCCACCGACTGGGACGCCGGACGCAATGCCTGGGGCGCCGTACTGGGCCGCCGGGGCACACTCGAAGCCGCGGGCAAGACGTCCGGCGATACGGACGAGCCCGTCGCCACCCTCTCCGTGTCGGACGGCCCCGGGCTCCAGTGGGCCGCGGCGCCGCTGAACCAGCCGGGAGCCGTCACCAACTGGAGCCATGAGCTGCCGCGCGACCGTTGGTGGCATGTGGCGGTCGTCAACGACGGCAGACACACGACGATGTACGTCGACGGCTGCGTCGTCGCCCGCAACCCCGCCACCCGCACCACCGGTCTCGCCACCGCGGGTCTCCCCTGGCTGCTCGGCGCCTATGAGTACGGGGGCAGGCTCGACCAGTTGATGCAGGGCTGGATCGGCGATGTCCGGATCGTCGAACGCCCCCTGCGCGTGCGGGACTTCATGACGTCCTGACTCGGCCGTCCCACTGACCGGGCGGTCGGTTGATGTGCTGGTCGAAGCCCGGACAGGGGTGCGGCTCACTCGCTGTCGGCAGGGTGCGGATGTTCCCTTCGGGAGAGCCAGGTCGTGAGCAGTGATTCCAGCGTCCTGGCCTCCGTGGGCGTCAGCGGACTCAGCAGACGACGTTCGTTGCGCACGTGGTCGGTGAACGCGCGGTCGATCAGTTCACGTCCGGGTCCGGTGAGGGCTACGATCCGGCCCCGTTGGTCGTCGTCGGAGCGGCGGCGGGTGACGAGTCCGGCTCGTTCCAGCCGGTCGATTCTCTTCGTCATGGCGCCGGTGGTGACCATGGTGTGCGCGGCGAGTTCGCCGGGTGCCCGTTCGTAGGGCTCACCGACACGGCGTAGTGCGCACAGGACGTCGAACTCTCCCTCGCTGAGGCCGTAGCGGCCGTACAGGAGGCAGAGCTCTCCGGTGAGCTGGTCCGCCAGGCGGTGCAGCCGACCGATCACTCCCAGCGGAGTGACGTCGAGGTCGGGCCGCTCGCGGCGCCAGTCGGCCTGGATGCGGGCTACGCGGTCCAGCGGCTGCGAATCTTCCATGGACACCACGATACCTTCCCGGGAAGCTATATTGCCTTCCATGGAAGCTAATATGCGGTGGGTGGCGCTGACCGCGGTCGCACCGATGGCCTGGGGGACCAACTATTTCGTCACGCACGAGTTCCTCCCCGCCGACCGCCCGCTCTACGGGGCCGCCCTGCGCGCGCTGCCCGCCGGCCTCGTCCTGCTGGCCCTGTCCAGGCAGCGGCCGCGTGGCGCATGGTGGTGGCGATCCGCGGTGCTCGGGCTGCTCAACGTCAGCGTGTTCTTCGTCCTCGTCTACGTCGCTTCCCAGGTGCTGCCGACGAGCCTCGCCTCGACCGTCATGGCGGTCTCCCCGCTGGCGATGATGCTCATGGCCTGGCCGCTGGTGTCCGAGCGGCCCCGGACCGCCCACCTGGCAGGCGCCGCGATCGGGCTCGCCGGAGTGTGCCTCATGCTGCTCACGGGGACGGAATCGGTGAGCGTGCCGGGAGTCCTCGCCTCCGTCTCCGCCGTACTGGTGTCGTCCTTCGGCCACATCCTGGCCAAACGGTGGAGCGCCGATGTCGACGTGCTCGCCTCCACCGCCTGGCAGCTCACCGCCGGAGGCCTGTTCCTGCTCCCGGCCGCCGCAGTCGTGGAGGGCCCTCCTCCCGCACTCTCCGTTCCGGCGTTCCTCGCGTTCGGCTACGTCACCCTGGTCGCCACCGCGCTGGCCTTCGCCGCCTGGTTCACCGGCCTGCGGCACCTGCCCGCAGGGACCGTCGGCCTGATCGGACTGCTCAACCCCGTCACAGGCGTACTGCTCGGCACAGCGGTCGCCGCCGAGGTTCTGACCGTTCAGCAGCTGTGCGGACTGGTCCTGGTCCTGGCCGGAGTCGTCCTCGGCCGGCCCACGCGCGCGGGCCGACGCGGCAGCGGACAGGTACCCGCCCAAGCGGCCGGGCGGCTCCTTGACCTGAAGCATGATTGAGGTTCTACCGTGTCGTCAGGTTGATCATCCGACGACGGGAAACACACTCATGATCCTCGTGACCGGAGCCACCGGCAACATTGGCAGTGCCCTGCTGGAGGAACTGCACGCACGCGGCGTCGGGCCGCTCCGAGGGCTCACCCGTGATGCCACACGGGTCGCCTTCCCCGACGGGGTCGAGGCCGTGGAGGGCGACTTCGCGGAGCCCGCGTCATTGAAGCCCGCGATGGCCGGGGTGCGCTCGCTGTTCCTCGTGTCGCGTCTGGGCCCGGACGCCGACATCCTCGACGTCGCCCGGCAGGCGGGCGTGGAGCACGTCGTACTGCTGTCGTCGATCACCGTCCGGACCCACCCCCGCCTCGGCCCGGCCGGCGAGAACCTGGCGGTGGAGCAATCGCTCAAGGCAAGCGGCATGGCCTGGACGATCCTGCGACCGACGCAGTTCGCCTCGAACGCACTGATGTGGGCGGCCTCCGTCCGTGGCCACGGGACCGTCCGCGCGCCGTACGCGGACACCGCACTGCCCACCATCCATCCCGCGGACATCGCAGCGGTGGCACGGGTGGCACTGACCGAGCCCGGCCACCGGGGGCACACCTACGCCCTGACGGGACCAGAGCCGGTGACCGCCCGCCAGCAGGTCGAAGCCATCGCGGCAGCACTGGGCCGGGAGGTTCCCTTCGCCGAGATCGGCCGCCAGGAGGCCCACGCGCAGATGGCCGCGGTCTTCGGGGCCGAGGCCGCGGACGCGGTGCTCGACGTCACCGGCGGAGACGTGAACGACGAGTTGCTGATGGTGCGCGACACGGTCTCACAGGTCACTGGAGCACCGGCCCGACCGTTCCGGCAGTGGGTCTCGGAGCACGTCAACGCCTTCCGCTGAATCGACCGAATCGACCGAATCGACCGAGCCTGGGTACGTTGATCCGTACTCAGGTCAGAACCCTCACGGATACCCACGGAGATCACGGAGCGAGGAGGTGGCCTGCGGCAACCGCTGACGCCACCGTCCCTCCGGCCACCACCGCCGAGGCCGCGAACAGCGGAACCCTTGGAGCCCACGTCCGCAGCGTCCTGGAGCGGGAGACGCGGTCCAGCAGGGCGTCCCGGCCACGCAGCACGATCAGGCCGACGCCCGTGAGCGTCAGCGCCATGCCGAGGCCGAAGGCGACGACCATCGCGAGGGCGATGCCGACCTTGTCGGTCAGCAGGCCGGTGAGCAGGACGAGGAAGGCAGAGGGTGAGGGGAGCAGGCCGCCCGACGCGCCGAGAAGCACGAGGCCTCGCCAGGTGAGGAGCGACGGGGCATCCGGGATGTGATGGCTGTGCCCGTGACCATGCCCGTGGCCATGCACATGATCGTGGTCATGCCCGTGATCGTGATCGGGCCCGTGATGGGCATGGTGGTGGCTTCGGTGGCGCAGATGCCGCCGGAGCAGACTCACCCCCACTCCGGCCACCACCAGCGCCGCGATCAGCTGGAGCCACCCCGTCAGCGCCGCGATGTCCGGCGTGCTGTTCGCCACCAGCCACCAGCCGACCGCCAGGGCGGCGACCGAGAACGTGTGCATCACTGCGACGATCCCGCCCAGCCACACCGCATCGCGCGGCCTGCCCTTGGCGCCCACCAGATACCCGGCGGCCAGCGACTTCCCGTGCCCCGGCGCGCAGGCGTGCAGCGCACCCACGGCCGCGGCCACGAGCAGAGCCAGCGGGAGGGCCGCGCCGTGGTCGAGCAGTGAGGTCAGGTCGGTTGTCCAGGCCCGCAGGCCCGAAGCGGCCGGTGAGACCACGGCGGTTCCCGCCGCCGCCGGTTTCAGGGTCAGCGTCCGCGTCGGCTCCTGTGCCGTGTGCAGCCCGCCGGAGCCCGTGTCCGTCACCGACAGGGTCCGGTACGCCGGGTCGACGTCCGTCAGCGCCGTGACCGTCAGTTCGATGCGGTCCACCGGTCGCGGGCACACGAAGTGGAGCTTCACGCCGTCCGCCCGGTTCACCCGGCAGGGGCGGCCGTCCTGGCGTACGACGATGTGCGAGCGCAGATAGCCCGTCTCGTCACCGCCGGACTCGTTCTTCAGGACGGCGATGTCGTCCCGCTGCGCGGACCAGGTCGCGTCGACGGCGGCGCCCGCCGCCTCGATCTTCACGACGGGAGGGGTGCCGAAGGGGTGCGCCTGCGCCGTCCCCGCGCTGCCCAGGAGCAGCGCGAGGACGGCAGCCAGCAGGAGCAGCACCCCGCTGCGAGGTGATCGCACGGTGGTGCTTCCCTTCTACTTCCGGCGTGCGGCGAGCGCGTGGACCGTGCCGTCGTCCGTGAGGGCGAAGACCCAGTCACCGCTCACGGAGAGGGCCGAGGCCACTCCCGCGCCGAGGTTGTACGAGGCGACCTGCGTCCCGTTCGCCCGGTCCAGGACGAGCAGGCGACCGTCCCACGTTCCGACGTACACATGGGACTTCGTCACCAGCGGGTGCATCGTCGGCGAACCGGCACCGGCCGAACAGCCCATGGCGACCCGCCACTTGTCGTCCAGCGGGCTCTCCCCCGCCAGATAGCCGGACTTGGTCTCCCACACCGGCTTCGACGGATCAGTCGCACTCGTGTCGTACGCGCGTACGACGCCGTCCCGGCCCGCGACATAGGCGATGTCGCCCCGGACGGCCGGACTGGTGAGCGGAGCGCGCCCCGGCTCACAGGTGCTGCCGCCGCCCAGCTCGGACTCCCAGGTCACCGCGCCCGTCTTCGGGTCGTGTCCGCGGATGCCGGACGCCGTGAACGTCACCAGCTTCGCCTCGCCCGTGGCCGGGTCGGTCAGGGCGGGCGAGGAGTGGCTGTCGATGTCGCCCGCGGTGTCCTTCACCCACAGCTGGGTGCAGGTCGCCAGGTCCATGCCGATGATGGTGTTGCTCGACATGGAGTGCAGGTAGGCGGTGTTGGAGCCGGGCTCGCGGATCACCGTGCTGTGGGCCTGGCCCCAGGAGAACGCGGCGTCGAAGCCGCCGGGCAGCGTCCCGCCGGTCGCGGCGTCCCGGCAGCGGACCGTGTAGGCGTCCTGGTAGACGGCGACCGAGCGGCTCTCCGCGCCCGCCAGCGCGAAGACACTGACGGGTCCGCCCGCGCGGCCGTAGCGGCGCACGGTGTCCCCGTGGGTCTCCTGCCGGTCGATCGACTGCCAGACGATGCGGCCGCTCGCCGCGTCCAGCGCGTAGATCCGGCCGACGCCGGTGGTCAGATAGACCATGGAGCCGTGGAGCGTCGGCGCCGACTCGGCATCACCGTCGAGGTACGTACGCCACAGCTCACGCCCGGAGGCGATGTCGTAGGCGAGCATCATGCTGTACGGCGAGTCGAAGGCGCGGGACGAGACGATGACCTTGCCGTCCGCGACCACCGAGCCGTTGAGGTTGAACTGCTCGCCGGTGTGGCGGGCCCACCTGAGGTCGAGCTTCGCGCCGGGCCCGTCGCCGCTCGCTGACCGCCCGGCCTCGTCGCCGCCCTGCCGCAGCCAGTCCTGCCCGGTCCTGGGCTTCGCGAGCTCGGAGTCGCGCACGATCTCGAAGGTGTTCCTCACGGCGGGGAACCGCTTGCCCCGGGTGTCGTACGCGACCGACTCGGCGGTGTACGTGCCGGGCCTCAGCCCGTGCAGCGTGCCGCTCGCCCGTGTCCAGGCCCCGCGTGCGTCGGGGCAGGGCTCCGGCCTGCCACCGGCCGGGGTGTAGCAGTTCTCGACGCCGGGCCGGGACGCCCCCTTGCCGAAGCGCACGTCCTGAAGCCTCACCAGGTGCCCTCGGCCGTCGCGGACGCTGAGTACCGCCTTGGCAGGCGTGCGGCCGTCGTCCTCCGCGTACACCTCGACGGGCACTGCGGCCCTGGCGCCGTGCACACTGCCCTGCGCGGGGCTGACCAGCGCGGTGTCGTCGTCGATGTCGAACTGCCGGTGGATGCCGGTCACATGGCCGGTGTCCTCGTTACGGCGCGTGCGCGGATCGTCCGTGATCGCGCTGAAGTCGAGCACCTTGTAGTCGGGGTGGGCACCGTCGATGCCGTACGTGCCCTGGTTGTTGATCTCGACGGACCGTTCGAAGGCGCCGCGCCGGAACTCGGCCTGCTGGTTGTGACCGGCGGCGACCATCCGTACGTCGTACTTGGCGAGCTCGTCGATCGTCGGCTGCATGCCGGCGCCCGGTCCCCACTGGGTGAACAGGGAGCGGTGAGCGAAGACGAACACCTGCTTGCCGACCGCGTGCCGGGCGAGGTCCCGACGCAGCCACTCCAGCTGCGGCTTCAGCCCGCTCGCGTCGTAGTTGTCCTCAAGGACGACGATGTGGCGGCCGTTGCGATCGAAGCTGTACCACTCGGGGGCGATATTGCGGCGGTAGTACTCCATGCTGCCGGCGTATCCCTCGGAGGTCGCCGTGCCTCCGAAGTCGTGGTTGCCCATCACCGGATAGAAGGGGTGACCGAGCCGCCCCTCCTTGAGGCCCTTGCTGAACAGGTCGTACCCGCCCTGGCGGCGCGGCTCGTCGGCGTAGTCCGTGACGGTGAGGTCACCGGTCGCGATCTGCATCGTCGCGCCGTCGACTTCGGACATCGCCTGGACCTGGCCGGTCCACTGGGGCAGGGTGCTCCGGGCCTGGGCGTCGGAGGTGTTGCTGACCTCGGGGTCGGAGTTCATGACCCACTTCTCGGTGGGGTTCGAGGCATTGCGGTCGGGCACGAGCGCGAAGTCGACGTCCTTGCCGCCGGTCTCGGGGACCTTGTGGAAGAACTGCGGGATGTAGTCCTTGCGCAGCGCGGGCGTGTATCCGTCGGGCGAGACGATGCTGACGAGGTCGGTCTCGCGCCGCTTCGGATCGATCCGCAGGCTGTACGAGCCGTCCGCGCCGGTCGTGGTCCACACGGCGCCGTCGGTGACGTCGATGCCGGGTACGGGCTGTTCGCCCCTGTCCCGCTCGCCGTTGCCGTTGCGGTCCTTGAAGACGGTGCCCTCGACGGTGACGGTGTCGGCCTGATCCGCACGGCCGTCGGCGAAGGCCGCCTGGGGCACGAGGAAGGTCAGCGCGACGGCTCCGGCGGTCGCCAGCTGCCGACGCCGCCGGTGACGGCGCACTCCGCGGACCAGGGACGGCAGTCGCCGGGCGACGAGCAGCAGTACGGCACCGGCGGCCGTGACGAGCGCGACTGAGAGCCACGGGAACGACGGCAGGGCGTGCGCGCCGCGGACGTCGACGAGCGGGGTGGCGGCGGAGGCGTCGACCGCCGTGCCGTCGAACTCGACGACGACCTGGGTCAGTCCGCCCTCGGCGATGAGCGGGCCCAGGTCGAGCGAGTCGACGTGGCAGCTCCACGCCAGCTCGATGACGACTCCGCCGGGCACGCCGCCGTTGTCACCGGGCACGCCCGAGCCGGTGGCCGGGCAGGGGGCCGAGAGCAGCCCGGCCGCCCACGCACCGGCCTGCTCGGGAGCCACGACGGCGTTGTGCACGATGAGGCGACCGCTGGTGACGTTGTCACCGGGCGCGACCACGAGTTCCGCATGCTCGCGCGTGACATGCGCGGACGCGGCCTGGGCGCCGATGCCCAGCACGAGGAACAGCAGCGCGAGGGAGAGCCCGGCTGTTCTGCATATGTGTTTCATAAAGCGGACGTTAATGATCCGCTGTTCGGTTACCGGTCGGTCCTGAGCGACTTCACGGAGCCGCCCGGAAATGTTCAGCGTCCCGTTCATGACCGTTGCGTCACACGGGACGCTCGAGACGTGCCACCAGCGCTTTCAGATCCTCGGCGACAGGGACCTCGAGAACGGAGAGGCCGACATGGTACGAGGGTCGCCGGGCCGTCGCTGGTCGTGGACGAGCCTCTGCCTGCCGCTCAGGTGTCGACTCAGCGTGCCGCTGCCACTGCCGGCTTCGCGAGCGTGCAGCCCGGGGCCGACAGGTTGAGCTTGTTGCCCGTCGTGAAGCAGGCGGGGATGGTGTAGGTCTCCTCGGCGTACCCGGTTCCCTGATGGATGGTGACGGCTCCCTGCTCGTCCACCTCGCAGGGGTTGTCAAGGGTGCAGCTTTCGCCGTTCTCATTGATGGTGTTGTTGATCGCCGTGACCTGCCCGGTCGTCGTATCGATGACCGGGGAACCCGAGGTGCCCCCGATGACCTGGCATTCCGGGGTGTAGCGGACGGCGTCCTTCCACGTCCACTGGCTCTCCTTCAGGCGGTACGCGAATCCGTCGACGGAGCAGGAGTAGACCTGCTTCCAGTAGCCGGAGACCACGTCGATCGCGTGCCCCTGCACCGGGTGGGCCGCGGACAGCGTCAGCGGCGCTATCCCCGTGGACTGCTGTATCTGGGCGTAGGTCTTGGTCAGTTGGTAGAGCGTGACGTCCGTGTCGGTCATCGTCGCGTAGACGACTTTGTTCGCCTTGAGCGTTCCGGCGGTGCCGGCCGAGGCGTTGAGCAGCGTGAAGCTGCGGGTGGAGGACTGGTTGGTGATGACCTGACCTGCGCTCGGGAGGCCGGTTTCGAGGCAGTGGCCGTTCGTCATGACCAGTCCCGGGTCCGTCGCCTGCGAGTTAGGCATGCGGATCAGGGAACCTGAACAGTTGCTGAGCGCCACGGTGCCGGCGAAGGAGGAGGCCGTCAGCGAGGCGGGCGTACCGACAGGGTGCACGGCGGCCGTCGCGGCAGTGGGGGTCGCTCCGCTCACGCGGTCGGGTGCCGCGGCTGCCGTGCCCGCGGTGACTGTCAGGGCGGCGGCACCGAGGGCGATGGCGGTGAGGGTGGCGAGGAGAGGCTTGCGCATGGTGAGGGTCGGTCCTCTCGGTTCGGCCCGGGAGCACGGTGGCCCCTGGACGGTGAAGGGTGACCGCATTGTCGGCGTACAGCCAAGTTCTCCGCTACCCCGCAGCTCCTCCCTGGCTCCTTTCGCCCTCTTGACGGCCGCCGCACCGGGACCGTCCTTGGTCATGGGCACACAGCGGCCGACCGCGCAGGCGCCTTGAGCCGGCCCCGATGTCCTGAAGCGTGTCGCGGAAGGCTGTGGGCGGGCATTTCTCCTGTATGGGTGGGGTGTCGCGTGCTGGCCCGTCGAAGGGCTGCGGCCGCACGGAACCGGACCACCGGTCCTCGGTGGTCCGGTTCCGTGGCCGGGGCCCGTGCGGTCAATGGGTGACGGAAGTGATGCGGCCCGGTGCCGGGGGAATGGCCGGGTTGTCGGCGGTCGTGGTCTTGAGGTGGTCGACGAGCGCCTCAAGCTCCGTGACGTCGCCCCCTTGCCGCGTGGTGATCTCGCCGAAGACGGTGAAGCCGTGCCGCCGTTGGCCAGGAACTCGTTCAGGGCCATCTTGTACGTGGCGTCCCGGTCCACCGGCTTTCCGTCGACCCGTACGGTGTCCGCGAGGAGGCGGTCGGCACCGGTCCGGCTCATGTCGACGGACCTTGCCTGCGGCGACCTGGGCATCGGTGATGAAGCTGCCCAGCGGTGTCTCGGGCAGGGGCGAGCCACGGCCCGGCATGTCTGCCGAGATGTGGCCGACGACCCGGTTCGCCACGTCCTCTGAGCGTGCCTGCCAGGCCTCGATCAGCTTGGCCATGGCCGGCTGCTGCGGGGTGCCCACCGGAACGGGGCGGAATTCCGCCCCCTACGGTGCTGCGCACCACCTCCCCGGCGGCGTCGAGGTCGAGGCGCGGGTCGGCGAATCGCTCATTGCGAGCCGGGACCGGATCGGCCTCACCGCTCACGGCGAATTCCTGGCCTCCGAGCGAGGTCGTCAGCGGTTGAGCGTTTCGTCCGTGGTGCTGATGACCATTCATATTCTGTGCTCGTGGTCCCGGCGAACTCCGTCACGGCGGGCACAGACCGCCTGATATCGGGAGCAGAACACAAATAGAGGAGTGTGAGGGGTTGTTCGATCAGTGCTTTGCGTTTCCGGACGAATTACGTGTGGCGGGGCCGGCCTACCCCGCGCGCGTGGGAATCATCGGCGGCGGTCTGGCCGGTCTGGTTTCGGCCTATGAACTCCAGCGGCGTGGGGTGGACGCCGTGATCCATGAGCGAGCAGAGCGCCCTGGGGGGCGGGTGCGCACGCATCGGTTCTGGGACGGCACCTACGCCGAGGTGGGCGCGATGCGCATTCCAGGAAATCACGAATGTGTACTCCACTACGTGCAGGAGTTCAGGCTGCAGACTCGCCCCTTCATCAACCTGAATGAAGAGGGGTACTACCATCTGCGCGGGCAGCGGGTGCGATTGGGTCAAGCGCAACAGCTATATCCGGCCTACGGTCTCGATATCACCGAACAGGACGGACCGAGATCGTGGTTGGACCGTGTACTGCGCACAGCGTGGGACGCACTCACCCCCGCTCAGCAAATGGGTGTACTGGAGGGCACCTGGCAGGACGCGGCCCTGGACGAGTTGATGTCGACCTCCTTGTGGCAGTTCGCGCGCCGGCATTTCTCCGAGGACGCCTGGGACCTGCTCGGGCACGCCAGCGGACTGGTGCACTACGAGCACGCCTCTCTTCTTGAGGTGCTCGTCGACTACTTCGGTCTCTTCCACGCCGCACCCCTCGAAATCGTCGGCGGGATGGACACGCTGGTCCGTGAGTTCGTACGGCGCCTGCGACCGGGAACGCTTCGCCTGTCCACGCGCGTCGACGCCGTGCATCTGTTCTCCGACGCGGCACGGATCAGCGGCCAATGTGTGGGCCGACCCGTCGACGAGTCGTACGATGCCGTGCTGGCCTGCGTCCCGCTGACCACGCTCGACCAGATCACCATCACCCCGGAGCTGCCCCACCGGCAAGCGCAAGCCGTCCGCGGCCTCACCTATGCGAGCAGCACCAAGACCCTTGTGCACCTCCGTCGGCGAAGCTGGGAGCTCGACGACGGCATCTACGGCGGCGGGAGTTTCACCGATCTCCCCATTCAGCAGTGCTGGTACCCGTCGGACAACGCCCGCGTCGCCCCCGCTGCCGGCGGGTCCTCACCTCGGCGGCTGATCGCCCGGAGTACCGAGCTCTCGCACGAGCCAGGGGTACTCACGGGCGCCTATCTCTGGGGCCCGCACGCACGGCGGTTCACCACACTGACGTCGGCGGAGCGCGACCGGGTCGTGATGCGAAGCCTGGAACAGTTGCATCCGGGCATCTGCGACGACATCGACGACATCCTGCACTGGGACTGGGACAACCAGCCCGGAATGAGCGGAGGGTCCTTCGCCTACCTGGCTCCAGGGGAGCACACGAGATACCTCGACGGCCTTGCGACGCCGCACCCGGCGGGCAGTCCCCGTCTCTTCTTCGCGGGCGAGCACCTCACAGCCGCTCATGCGTGGATGCAAGGTGCCGCCCAGTCCGCGCTCCACGCTGTCGGCCACGTGCTCGATCGTCTGTCCGCGACGGCGGAAGGGCTGGGCAAGCAGCGCACGCAGCTCGAAGCGGATGACCTCATCAGACAAGGAGCGGCATCATGAGTACGCGAGGCGAGGAGAGCGGTCGCAACCGTCTCCCTCTGCGCATGTCGGACCTGCACGAAGCGTTTCTCGCTCCTCCAGGCACGCACGAACGCATCGGCCTCGAAGTCGAGGCAGGTGTGCTTGACGAGACGACCGGTCTCGCCGCTCCTTACGCCGGGCCACACGGCATGGCCGCCCTCCTGCACCAGGTGTCGCGGGAGTGGGGCGGTACACCGCAGTGGGCCGGAGACGTCCTGACAGGGGTTCACCTTCCGGACGGGACGAAGCTGACGCTCGAACACGGCGGCCAGTTGGAATACTCGTCCCCTCCCGCAGACGACCTTGTCACTCTGGTGACGGCCATGCGCGTCGCCATGGAGGCCCTGGCCGCTCTGGCGCAGCAGCACGGGCTGGCCATCGTTCCCGGGGGAAACCTCCCCTTCAATCGGGTCGACACCGCCACCTGGGTACCCACCGTGCGCGGTGGAGTCATGCGGACGTACTTCGCCGGCCTCGGCCCGGAAGGCGAGGGGGCACCGCACATCATGAGGCTGTCGACCTCGACCCAGGCCACACTGGACCATCTTTCCGAGGACGACCTGGCCTCGAAGCTGCGCGTTCAGGTCGCCGCCTCGCCCGTCGTCGCGGCACTGCTCGTCAACTCACCGCTGTACGCCGGACGCCTCGACGGCGTCCTCTCGCACCGCTGCCGCGACTGGCTCCGCATGGACCCCAGGCGAGTCGGTTCCCCGGGCCCCGCGCTCCGGACCCCGCTCACGGCGAGGGCCCTCACCGACTGGGCACTGAGCATGCCCATGATCTATCGCCTTGGCCCCGGCGGCTACTGCCTTGCCGGACCGCAGACATTCGCGGACCATCTCCGCGACGGCTTCGACGACGGCACCGCTCCGCATTGGGAGGACTGGCTCTCCCACCTCGACCAGATCTACACCACCGTCCGCGTACGTCGGACTCTGGAGACCCGCGCGCCGGACGGCCCGCCGTACCCGCACATTCCCGCAGTGCCGGCCCTGTGGACCGGACTGACGTATCACGCGCCTTCGCGCGCGGCTGCCTGGGAGCTTCTCCGGCACTACACGCCCGAGGAGAGCGACGCGGCGCAACAGGCTCTGCCCACGGCCGGACTGGCCACTCGTCTGGGCGGAGACAGTGTTCGCGACCTGGCCCGTCACCTGCTCGGGCTGGCACGCGCGGGCCTGCGGGCCCGCGTCCACTCCGGGCTCGAACAAACCGAAGCGCTCGCCTTCCTCGACCCGCTCGACGAGATCCTGGACACGAACGAGACTTTCGCCGAGCAGACCGCCCGTCGCTGGCAGACGACCTATCGCCACGACCCCGCCCGCTACATCGCGGCTCATCGGATCCCGCCCGCCACCTGATGCGGATCCCGGTCGAAGCCGGCGTCCAGGCGGCCGGCGCGGGCCGCTCGCTCAGCCCTGACGGCCGGCTCCGTCCGGGTCGGGGCCGATGCGGCCGCCGTTGTCGAGGGCGGTGATGTCGCTCAACTCCTGTGGGCTGAGGTCGAAGTCGAAGACCCTGAAGTTCTCCTCGATCCGGGCGGGCGCCATCGACCTGGGGATCACCACGTTGCCGAGTTGGAGGTGCCAGCGGATGACGACCTGGGCCGGGGTCTTCCCGTGCGCCTCGGCGATACGGGTCAGCGTACGTTCGGCGAGCAGCGCACCGCCCTGGGCGAGCGGGCTCCAGGCCCCCGTGGTGATGGACCGCTCGGCGCAGATCCCGCGCATCCGGACTTGCGGGAAGTAGGGGTGAAGCTCGATCTGGTTGAGTGCCGGCACGATGTCGGTGTTCGCCAGCAGGCGGTCCAGAGTGGCGGCGGTGAAGTTGGATACGCCGATCGCCCTGGCGCGTCCCTCGGTGTGGATCCTCTCCAGAGCCCTGTACGACTCGACGTACAGATCCTGTTCCGGTGCGGGCCAGTGGATCAGGTAGAGGTCGACGTAGTCCGTGCCCAGGCGGTGGAGACTTGCGTCGAAAGCACGCAGTGCGGCCTCGTGGCCCTGGTCGGCGTTCCACAGTTTGGTGGTGAGGAAGACGTCCTGACGGCGGATCCCGGCATCACGGACCGCACGGCCGACGCCCGCCTCATTGTTGTAGACGCGGGCGGTGTCGATGTGCCGGTAGCCGGTGACCAGGGCGTGGGATACGGCGGCGTAGGCCTGCTCGTCCGTCAGCGGCCAGACACCGAGGCCGATCTGTGGGACGGTCACGCCGTTGTTGAGGGTGAGGCACCGCATGGGTGAACCTTCCGGGTGCGTGTGCGGGGCCATGGCCTGTCGACTGGGGCGCCCCCGCTCACCAGGTCACGGGCAGGCTGCGGGGGGCCCTGGTCTTCAGCCCGGTCTTCCATACCGGCGGTGCCGCGGCCCGCAGTTCTGGGAAGCGGTGCAGGAGCCCGGTCAGGGCCTCCTGGAGTTGGACGCGTGCGACCTGCGCCCCGACGCAGTGATGGGCGCCGTGCCCGAACCCCAGATGAGGGTTGCGGTCGCGGTCGAGGTCGAGCAGGTCAGGGGTGTCGAAGACGGTCTCGTCGTGGTTGGCCGACGAGTTCACCGCCATCACGGCTTCGCCCTCGGCGATCGTGACACCACCGAGACGCATCTCCTCGGTGGCGACACGAAGGTTGGCCTGGACATTCGTCTGGGCGTAACGCAGCAGCTCCTCGACGGCCTTGGGGACCCTCTCGGGTTCGTCCCGGAGGCGCTGGTACAGCCGGGGGTCGTCCAGCAGGAGGTGCACCATGCCGGCGAGCCGGTCGGCAGTGGTGCCGTAGCCTCCGGCGAGCAGTACCAGGCAGAAGGAGATCAGTTCGTCCTGGCTGAGCCGGTCGCCCTCGTCGCGCGCGGCGATCAGGGTGCTCAGGACGTCGTCGCCCGGATGCCGGCGCTTGGTGGCGACGAGCTCGGTGAGGTATCCGGTCATCTCACCGACGGCGGTGGTGACCTCGGTGTCGGCGATGGCGGTGAGGCTGCGCAGGGTGTCGCACCAGGCGTCGAGCAGGTCTCCGTCCCGTCGCGGCACACCGAGGAGATCGCAGATGACTGCCAGCGGCAGCGGCCGGGCGAACAGCGCGACCAGGTCGGCCGGGCGGTCGTGTGCCGCGAGTTCGTCGAGGAGTTCCCCCACGAGCTGGGCCACGTCCGCCCTCATGGCCTCGGCGCGACGGGCGGTGAAGGCCGGGGCGACCAGCTTGCGCAGCCGGGTGTGTTCCGGAGGATCCGCGGCCAGGATGGAGTCCGGCAGGGTGGGGACCCGCGCCATGCGAGGTCCCGCTCCCCGGGTGGCGCGCGTACGGCTGAAGCGAGGATCGGCCAGTACGGTGCGCACGTCCGCATACCGGGTCACCAGCCATGCCGGGTCGCCACTGGGCAGTACGATCCGGGCGCATGGCGCGTCGCGACGCAGGGCGGCCAGTTCCGGCAGGGGTCCGAGCCCGTCGTGGTGCGGGAGGGGAAAGTCCGCGGTGGGGACCGGGCAACCGGATTCTTCGTCTGTCACGACTGCTCCGAGATGGTCTTCGGCGGTGCGGCCGTGAGGAGTCGACGGCCACGTGGGGCAAAGGGGCGCTGCGTACCCGCGTCAGCGGCGTTCGTAGACGGAGACGTGGTAGGTGCTGTCACGGGTGAACGGCAGGCCGGACCACGAGCCCTGGCGCCGGCGAAGCCGTAGTCCGGCCCGCTCCGCCATGAGGTCCAGTTCGCCCGGCGACGCGTAGTGGAAGCGCACCCGCAGGTGACGGGTCCGGTCCGCCTCGTGGATGAGGTAGTGGGACTGGTACGTCTGGGTGGACGGGTCGATCCTGCGATGGCAGAGGATCAGATGCTCGTCGGTCTCGGAGACGACCTCGGGCACGCCCGAGGCCGCGGCGACAGCGAGGGCTTCGGGCACATGCGCGTCGAGGACGAACACGCCGGTCGGCGCGAGGTGGCCGGCCACGGCGGTCAGACAGCGCTGCAGGTCGTCGTGGGACCTGAGCTCGAAGAACGTACCTCCGACGGCGTGGATGAGGGAGAACGTGCCATCGACAGGTACCTCGGCGAAATCGCCGGGAGTGATTCCGATCCTGTCGCCGCCGGGCTTCGACCGGAGCCGTGCCGCCATCGCGTCGGACGCTTCGACGCCATGGACGTCGAAGCCGCGGGCGGCGAGCGGCAGGGCGACCCTGCCGGTGCCTATGCCGAGTTCGAGCACGGGGCCGTCGCCGGCGAGGCCCGCGAGGGCGTCGACGGTTGCGTTGGTGATACCCGGTTTGGCGAACCACCGGTCGTAGTCGGCGGCGTGGACCTCGGCGTACCCGGAACCGCCCGCTGTGGTGGCGGTGTGGTCGCCCCCGCTGTCCGAGGCGTCGTCGAGGTCGGCTCTCGTCGTGGGTTCCGGATGGTCGTAGGACGTGGACATGCCGGTCTCCTCGGCCTGCGGACGGTCCGGTCGCCGCGGTGCGGACCGGGCCGGGGTGGACAGGGGCGCTGGGCGGGCTCCGCGGGTATCCGCGGGATCATCCGAAGGGGTGTGGGCCGGGTGTGGCGGAGAGGCCGCGTTCACCGTCCGGGCCGGTGGGCAGGGCATGGGCGCCCGGGGCCACGACCCGTATCACCGTCGATCCCAGGGTGCGTGCCGGTCCACGGGTGGTGTCCACGAGGACGAGGTCCCGGCCGGTGTGGGCGGACAGCGCGGCGGTGCCGGACCGCTGGGGTCCGGCCGGAGCCGGTGCTGGCCGGGAACGGCGCTCCGGGGGCCGTGACGTCCACAGCCGGAGGCTGTCCTGCCGGTGAAAGGTCCACAGTGCGTGCTTGACGGCGGAGTCCGGCGCCGTGGCACCCTGCCAGTGCGCCCATGTTCCTTCTGCCACCGGTGTGTCCATGCTCCAGCGCACCATGAGTGCCTCGTAGGCGGCCTTCTCGATCAGCGGGTCGATGTGGCCGTCGTCCGGGCCGCAGCGCGCTCCGAAGGTCTGGCGGGTCCGGTCCGGGGCGTGGAGCGACACCGCGACACAGCGGGAGCCGGTGGGCGCCGGGACGTCGAGCGCGGTGGCGATCACTTCCGTTCCCTTCAGAAGCTCCGCCAGCGGATCGGGCAGACCGGCCGCCGGAATCACCTCGGGGGCGGAGGACAGTCCATACCAGCTTCTGCGGACGAGGTCGCGTTCCAGGATCTCCCAGGCGGCGTGCTGGGTGGCCGCCTCCGGGTCCGGATGCGCGGCGACACCGGTGGAGCCGACACCGGGGCCGGGGTCGCAGCCTGGCGGCGCCCGGTGGTGCAGGAAGACCGCCCCGGCGGGTACGTGGATGTCGGCTCCGGAGTGCAGGGAACGTCCAAGTACCCAGAGCCGGCGGGTGTCACGCGAATCCTGAAGGGTGGCCGGGGCGCCTTCCGGCACGAGCTCGGCAGGGTCCACGGCGGGTATCCCCTTGCGGCGCAGTTCGCTGTGGGTGGCCACGACCGCGGCATCCGACTCCGCCGCACGGCCCGCGAGGATGTTGCCCACGCGTTCGAGGAGTTCGCCGCGCGCGCTCGCCACGACCCGTTCCGCGTGGTGCCCGGCAGCACTGCCCACGACGACGGGGCGGTCCCCTGCGGCACAGACGGCGTCGAACTGCGGCGAACGGGCCGCGACGCGGGCGAAGACGACCTGCGGCCAGGGCGCGTAGGGAGCGAAGACCTGAGGTGACCAGGGAGACACACTCATCGCACACGCGCCCGTGCCACCTCGGCGGCGTCCTCCAGGACCGTTCTCCCGTGGTCGGTGAGCATGTCGCGGTGTTCCGTCATGGTGCGCACCGCGTCGACCGCGGAGAGGGCCAGTCGATCGTGGCGTGCCCGCACGGCCGCAGCCGCGCCGCTGTCGGCCGTGTCCCCCGCGAGCAGGTGCCGGTACAGCAGGACGCTTCGGGCCAGGACGACCATCTGCTGGAACAGCCCGGTGAGCGGCCGGGGGTCGAGCCTGAGGGGTGTGGATACCATCGGGCCGTCGTCTTCCACGGGCCGCAGGAAGGGCTGTGCAGCCACGGACGCGGCATTGCACCGGGTGTGCGCGCCCTCGTGTACGAGCGCTTCGGCGAACCGGACGGCCCCCGGCAGCCCGTCCGGGTCCGGTGTGAGACGGCTGCGCCGGATGAAGACGGCACCGTGCACGGTGAAGTCGGTGAAGCCGTCGACGGCAGGCCCGTCCAGAAGCGCGACCTGGAAGAGGACTTGGCTCAACTCATCGCAGATCGCAGGCCAGTTGGCGGCCAGGAGGGCGATCGTCTTGTGGATGTCCGCCGCATCGCGTTCGCGCCATCCGACCACGGCGGAGCCGTGTGTCGTGCCGGGTTCTCCGCCCCGGTCCGGGATGGACTTCAGTGCGCGGACGACGCTGCGCTCCAGATGAGGTCCGGGTGACGCGAGTCGGGCGGACCACGGCAGTCCGGACGCGGGGGATGCCGTGATGTCCGACCGGGCCCGGTCGACCATGCCGCTGAGGCGGGCGAGGCGTTCCGGGGCGGGCGGGCCGGTCCGCAGGACGTACTGTGCGACGTGTGCCGCTTCGATGATCGCGGGGTGCGTGGCTTCCTCCGGGGAGACCGTCAGTCCGGCCCGTTCCAGGGCCGACCGGGTCATGCGCGCCAGGGCGGAGCATTCCTCGGCGCTCTGGCGTACGTCGGGTTCCACTCGCACCGTGAGTACCTCCATGAAGCCGGATGGGGTCGGGCGACGGGCCGGATCGACCCGCCGCCCGGAGTGACGCTGCGTCAGCTGGGTACGTCGACCATCAGCGCCAGGTCGGGAAGTTCCTCTTCGGGAATCTGCTCGATCTCCTCGTGCATATCGATCTCCCTTCGGTGACCGGCTCCTCCGACATTGACGGGGAGTCACGGCGCTGCCACGGTACGCACGGTTCCGAAGTGATCACAAGATGCGCCGTGGCCACCCCCACGGGTTCGCCGCGGCGCATGCCGGCCAGGTTCCGCAGGGTCGTACCTGATCTTCGCCGCACTCCGTGGACAGGGCGACGACGACCGCCCGACCCTCCCGACCTGCTGCTTCCTGCCCGGCCGACAGAAGTGGACTCTCGTGCGAGGCCCGGTCGGACCGAGGCGCCGCCCCCATCCCGCCCTGTGTGGCGACCCTCCGGGTCCCGGTCACTTTTCTGTCCGGAAGGTGCCGGGAGGACCTGCCGCGCGGAGTGCCGGACCGGGGCACCGAGGTGCCCGCCGTACGCGTGCCCCCTCGGCTCCGCCTTCCCGGCCCTCCGGGGGCGGCCGCAGCGCTCCCCCGCCGAGGACACATCGGAAATGCGTCCGCACGCCTTCCACCCCGCCCGCGTCCTCGGCATCCGCCGGAACGAGGGGAACGCAACGGAAATCCGGCCTCGGGAAAAGGCCGAAACGCCACTCTTGGAAAGTGGGCCACCGCCCACGATGATGATGCGTCATCTGCCGCGTACGGCAGAGCCATGTGAGCCGCCCGTCCCTGCGTGTGGTTCATCTCCGACCAGCAGTCTCTCCGCCCCATGCGACTCGCAGGGCCCGGCGACCGGGCCATTGCCGCAGCACTCACGTGACACTGCCCCAGCGCCGCGGCCCATCACGAGGAGACGCCCGTGGATTCGACGGATACCCTGCCCCACCGATCCCCTGCCACCGTCAGCCACGCGCTGCCCGCGAACGAACCCGTGCGGGCGTAGGCCGGCATGCGCATCGCGTACATGCACGGCGGCAGCATCCCCTCCCGCTTCGCCAACGGTGTTCATGTCATGCGCATGTGCGACGCGTTCACCGCGGCCGGACATGAGGTCACCCTCTACTCCATGCCCGGCTCGGACGAGGACCCGTACGCCTACTACGGCGTCCGCCACCGCTTCCCGATCCACCTCGTCCCCTGCCCCGACTCCGACTACACGCCGGCCGGCTACTGGAAGCGTGCCGAGGCGGTCCGGGCACTGGTGACGAACGGCCCTGTCCCGGACCTCGTCTACGGACGCGACCCCTACGCCCTGGCCACCCTCTCCGGTCTGGCGCCCCTCGTGTACGAGGTCCACCAACTGCGCGAAGACCTGTCCCCGGCCGGGACCGAGGGAATGCTCCTCGGCACGCCCGGACTGGCCCGCGTGGTCACCATCACCCACGCCCTCGCACGCGACATGCAGCGGAAGTACGAGACGCTGGGCACCCTGCCCATCGTTGTCGCGCCCGACTGCGCGGATCCGCCCTCCCCCGCCGGGACGAGAGGGACCACACGGCTGCCGGGTCGCTCGAACGTACTGCGCGTCGGCTACGTCGGGCACCTCTACGACGGGCGCGGCATCGGCCTCGTCCTGGAGCTCGCGGACCGGTTTCCCGGCCTGGACTTCCATCTGGTCGGCGGCACCGACGAGGACCGCGCCCGCTGGGAACAAGCCTGCCGGTCCCCTCATGTGTACTTCCACGGGCACCGGCCGCCGTCCGCGCTCCCGGACTACTACACCCTCTTCGACGTCGTCCTCGCCCCCTACGAGCAGAAGGTGTACACCTGGGGCCGGCTCGGCGAGACCGGACGCTGGGCCTCTCCCATGAAGGTGTTCGAGTACATGTCCCACGGCTGCCCCATGATCGCTTCCGATCTGCCGGTTCTGCGCGAAGTCCTCCAGGACCGGGTCAACTGCCTGCTGCGGCCACCCGAGGACCCGGCCGCCTGGGCGGAGGCTCTGGACGAACTGATCGCCGACGACGTACTGCGCCGAGCGCTCGGCGCCGAGGCCCGGCGGCAGGTCCTGGAGCTCTACACCTGGCGCCGTCGGGCCGATGTCGTCCTCGCGGGCCTCGACCGGCCGGAGTCCGGGAGAACCAGGCCCCTTTCATGAGGGCGCCGTCAGGAGAGGACGCCGTGCAGGGGACCGACTCCACGAACGGAACACCGGCACGTCCCGAGAGCGGCGCGGTCCGCACCGGCGGCCCCGGGAACCGCACCGCCGGAAGCCGCCCGCCCCGTGTGCGGGGCAGCACCGAAGAGCCCTCCGCCGGGGTGGTCGTGGACGGATACCCCGGCCGGCCGAGCGTCCGGGCCGGCGGGACTCTGCGGTTGCACGTCTCGACCCGTGCGGAACGGTTCCGGGCCGACTTCTACCGCTGCGGCGCCCACCCGCGTCTCATGGGCAGTACCGAAGGTCCGGGCAGGTACGCGAGGCCGGGCAGCCACGACGAGGACTGGAACTGGCCGGGCCACGACTTCACCATCCCCGAGGAGTGGCCCTCAGGTGTCTACATCGCGGTGCTCGGCCCCGGTACCGCACAACCGGCCGTCCCGCCTCCGGCCGATGCCGCAGCCCTGGACGCCCGGCACTCCCGGATGCTCTTCGTGGTGACGCCCCGCGAACCCGCCCGGACCACCCGCATCCTGTACAAGGTGCCTGTCTTCACCTACCACGCCTACAACAGAAGCGGTGGAGCGAGTCTGTACGGGGCTCTCCCGTACGACGAGGCGCACCGCACCGTCACTCTGCGGCGCCCCGGCGGCGGGATCGGCGGCCCGGTGAAAGGCAGGCCGGACGCCCATGACCCGCGAACACCCCGCCAGACCTTCGCGCATTGGGACGCGCCCTTCATCTCGTGGCTGGAGAGCTCGGGATTCACCGCCGACTACTGCACCGACCTCGACCTCGACGAAACCCCCCATCTCGCCGACGGCTACCGGCTGCTGCTGTCCGCGGGACACGACGAGTACTGGAGCCCGCGCACCCGCCGGCACGTCACCGCCTTCCGCGACCAGGGTGGCAACATCGCCGTCTTCGGGGCCAACACCTGCTGGTGGCGGGTCACGCCGAACGACGACGGCACCGCCATCAGCTGCGCCAAGTACCCTCCCGGAGTTCCCCAGGGAGCCGACACCGACCGGATGCGAGGCGCCCCCGACCACTGGTGGGAGACCGAACCCGAGAACCAGCTCATCGGCGTCAGCTACCGCAACGGCGGCGGCTACTGGGACGGTCCGCGCGAACCACTGGGCTTCACCGTTCAGCACACCGGACACCCGGTCTTCACCGGCACCGGACTGTGTGATGGCGACATCCTCGGAGCGGAACACTCCCTCGTGGGCTACGAATGCGACGGAGCCGCGTACCGGCGCGACAGCCACGGGCCGGCGGTCCCCACCGGCAGCGACGGCACACCCGACGACTTCACCATCCTGGGCGTCGCGGATCTTCCCACCACCCCGGACTCCGGGTGGAATACCACCGCTCGCGAGAACACCGACCCGAGCAGGGCCGCGACCTTCGGGCTCTACACCCGGGGCGGGACGGTCTTCAACGCGGCCACCACCGACTGGCCACGGCTGCTGCGCCCGGATCCCCGGATACGCGCCATCACCCGCAATGTGATCAACCTGCTCACCTGACGACCGGACACCGCCGCACCCGGACCGCGCGCCATGCTCGGCCGGGTACCGAGGGCGGAGCACCGCACGCCCGCTCCGGGTGCGCCGCCCGGTCGGTCAGGACCCGAGCCGTGCCGGTGGCACCGGCGCACCGGCCGTTGCGGGCAGGTCCACTGTCCTGCGCCACTTCACGGGGGCGAACTGCCCGGAGGGGAATACCTATGCCAGTACGGCCCGGCCTCCACGGCCGGAACGGCCCCGCAGGAATCGCGCGGCAGAGCTGCCGCCCCGTGAGATCCCTTCCCCGGGACCGCGTGACCGGGGAGGAAGGGTGAATCATGCCGCACCTGGAGGTGCAGGCCGCGTGGTCGTCGTCGGGCAGGGCTACGTGGGGCTGTCGCTGGCGGTCCGGGCCGCGGAATCCGGGTACGAGGTCGTCGGACACGACGTGGACAAGGAGCGGGTCGGCCGCCTCGTGGCCGGAGACTCGTACATCGAGGACGTCTCCTCCGCGCGGCTCGCCCCGCTGCTGGCCTCAGGGGCCTTCCGGGCCAGCCGGGACCCGGCCGACTGCGAGGGCTTCGACATCGCGCTCATCACCGTGCCCACGCCCCTGCGCGACGGGCTGCCCGACCTCTCCCACATCGTCGAATCGGCCCGGATGCTGAGCGGGTTCCTCCGGGTGGGAGCCACCGTCGTACTGGAGTCGACCACCTACCCCGGGACGACCGAGGAACTTGTCGCGCCCCTCCTGGAAGCGGCGTCCGGCCTGGTCGCGGGCCGGGACTTCCATCTCGGGTACAGCCCGGAGCGCATAGATCCCGGCAACACCCGCTGGCGCCTGGAGAACACCCCCAAGGTGGTCTCCGGCGTGAACGCGGCCTCACTGGAGTCCATCGGGAACTTCTACGGTTCCCTCGTGGACACGACGGTGCCGGTCAGCAGCTGCCGGACCGCCGAGATGGCCAAGCTGCTGGAGAACACCTTCCGCCACGTGAACATAGCCCTGGTCAACGAACTCGCCATGTTCGCCCACGACCTCGGCGTCGACGTGTGGGAGGCGGTCGACGCAGCCGCGACGAAACCCCACGGCTTCCTGCGCTTCGTCCCCGGACCGGGCGTCGGCGGGCACTGTCTGCCGATCGACCCGTCCTATCTGTCCTGGTGGGCCGAGCGCGCGGTCGGTCGTCCCTTCCGCTTCGTCGAACTCGCCAATGACGTCAACAGCCACATGCCCGACTACGTGGTGGGGCGGCTCGCAGAAGCGCTCAAGCGGCGCGGAAGAACGATCGAGGGCTCCCGTGTGCTGCTGCTGGGACTCGCCTACAAGGCAAACACCAGCGACGCCCGCGAAACCCCCGCTGCGCGCATCGCCGAACTCCTCCTCGCCATGGGGGCGGACATCGCGGCGGCGGACCCGCATGTCGCCCGGTCCGTGCCCCCGGCTTCCGGGGTACTGGACGGAGTCCTCAGGGTGAGGGCCGACGCCGACGAACTGTCGGCCGCCGACGCGGTGGTCCTGCTCGCCGATCACGACGCGTTCGACTACGGCCTCATCGCCAGATGCTCCGCCTACGTACTGGACTGCCGCCGACGGCTCGGCGGCGACAACATCGACGTCCTCTGACTCTGATCAGGAGTGGTGAGCTTGAAGATCGTGATCACCGGAGGTGCCGGCTTCATCGGCAGCAATCTCGCACACGTCCTCACCCGGCGCGGCGAGGTGTCCGAGGTGCGGGTCGTGGACGACCTGTCCACCGGCTTCAAGGACAACCTCGCCGGACTCGATGTGCACTTCACCGAGGGCAGTGTCCTCGACGGCCCACTCCTCGACCGGGTTTTCCGGGGCACGGACACGATTGTGCACCTCGCCGCACTTCCTTCCGTGCCCCGGTCGGTGGCGAATCCCCTCGCCAGCCACCATGCCAACGCCACGGGCACGCTCACTGTCCTGGAGGCCGCCCGGCGCGCGGACTCGGCGCAGGTGATCGCGGCTTCCTCGTCCTCCGTCTACGGCGCCAATCCCGGTATCCCCAAGCACGAGGACCTGCGTCCTGTCCCCCTCAGCCCCTACGCGGTGAGCAAACTGGCCTCCGAGGCGTATCTGGCCGCCTTCCACCACTGCTACGGCCTGCCGGTCCTGCCGTTCCGCTTCTTCAACGTCTACGGACCCCGTCAGCCCGCCGGGCACGCCTACGCGGCGGTGGTGCCCGCCTGGATCAGCGCGCTGACCACCGGTGCCCCGGTCGTCGTGCACGGCGACGGCCGCCAGAGCCGCGACTTCACCTATGTCGAGACCGTCTGCCGGGTGCTCACCCAGGCGGCGCTGCGCAAGGTCGTCTCCTGCGATCCGGTGAACCTCGCCTACGGCACACGCACTTCGCTCGGAGAACTGGTCACGGAGCTGGAGGCGGTCCTCGGAACCCCCCTGAATCCGCAGTATGTGCCCCCTCGCCCGGGGGATGTGCGGCACTCCCACGCGGAGAACTCCCGGTTGCTCCGCCTCTTTCCCGAGATCGAGCCCGTCCCCCTGCGCGAGGGGCTGGAACGAACCGTCGAATGGTTCCGGAGCCACTCCCGGTAGCCGTCCACACCCTCGCAGCGAGCCAGGCCCACCGTCCACCGCGCACGGCATCGGAGGCATCCGTGACATCCACCCGCTCAGCACCGCAGCAGCCGACGGCCTACGGAGCACGGCCTCACCACCCGGCGCCTCTGCCGATCGGGGTGTAGGGCGGCATGCGCATCGCGTACCTGCACCCCGGGAGCGTCCCCTCCCTCTATGCCAACAGCGTCCATGCCATGCGGATGTGTGACGCGTTCACCGAGGCCGGCCACGAGGTCACGCTCTGCACCTTCCCGGGTACCTACACCGTCGACGATCCCTACGCCTACTACGGGGTCCGTCACCGCTTCTCCATCCGAACGGTGCAGAGCCCCGACTACACACCGGCCGGCTACCGGGCACGATCCGAGCGCGTACGCGCCCTGCTGGCCCGCGAGGTCGTCCCCGATCTGATCTACGGCCACGACCTGTACAGCCTCACTGCCGCAGCCGATGTCGCACCCCTCGTCTACGAGACCCATCGTCTGCGGGACGACCCGAACACCCTGCGCATCGAGCGGTGTCTGCTCGGGGCGAGCTCGCTCGCCCGCGTCGTCGTGATCACCCACGCGCTCAAACGTGACTACCGGCATGCGTACGGCCACCTGGGAGACCTGCCGATCCTCGTCGCCCCGGAGGGCGCCGACCTGCCCGATGTCCTTGTCCGCCCCTCGGTCGCACCGGAGTTGCCAGGGCGGCCGGACGTGCCGCGCATCGGCTATGTCGGGCACCTCTACAAGGGGCGCGGCATCGGCCTCGTCCTCGCCCTGGCCGACCGGCTTCCCGGCCTCGACTTCCATCTGGTCGGCGGCACCGTTCAGGACCTCGCACGCTGGAACGACTCCGACCGGCCCGCGAACGCGTACTTCCACGGACACCGCCCGCCGGGCACCATCCACGCGTACTATCCGCTGTTCGACATCGTCCTCGCCCCGTACCAAACGAAGGTCTACACCGCCGACGGACACTGCGAGACCGGCCGCTGGGCCTCGCCGATGAAACTCTTCGAATACATGGCCCACGGCCGCGCCGTCATCGCTTCGGACCTGCCCGTCCTGCGCGAGGTCCTCCAGGACCGCGTCAACTGCCTCTTGCGACCGCCCACCGACACGGATGCCTGGGCCGATGCGGTGCGCGCGCTCGTCGCCGACGAAACACTGAGGACCTCACTCGGCGAGGCGGCCCGCCGCCAAGTCCTCCACCACCACACCTGGCGGCACCGGGCCGACCACGTTCTCGCCGGCCTCGGCACAACAGGCGCCCGAGCGGTGCGATGATTCCCGCCGAACCGGCCACTCGCTATGACACCCCCGTGACTCCTGCCAGGCCACCCTCACCACGCGTCAGTTCTGCTCCGGATCCGACCTTTCAGGACGATCTCCAGGTCAGCGGGTGACCATGAGTTTGCGGACGCCGTAGTTGGTGCCGGTGAAGTCCATGGGGACTTCTTCCAGCGGGGTGGCGAGCCGCAGGTCGGGGAAGCGCTGGAAGAGCTTGGGCAGGACGGTCTTGAGTTCGGCGCGGGCGACGTTCTGTCCGAGGCAGGCGTGGACGCCGTAGCCGAAGCCCATGTGGCGGGCCATCTTGCGGTCGATGTCCAGGGTGTCGGGGTCCTGGAAGGCGCGGGGGTCGCGGTTGGCTGCGTTCATCGCGACCACGACCAGGTCGCCCTTCTTGATCCGGGCGCCGGCGAGTTCCAGGTCTTCCTTGGCCACCCGGCCCAGGCCGAACTGAACGATGGTCAGGTAGCGCAGCAGCTCCTCGACCGTGGTGCCGATCTTCTCGGGGTGCTCCATCAGCTCCTTGCGCTGCTCGTGGTGGGTGAGCAGGGTGAGGGTGGACAGGCCCATCATGGCGGCCGTGGTGTCGTGTCCGGCGAAGAGCAGCAGGACGCCGAGTCCGATGAGCTGCCGTTCGCTCAGTACGGCGTCCTCACCGTCGGTCTTGCCGATGAGTTCGGCGAGGATGCCGTCGGTGGCGTGGGTGCGGCGCTTCTCGGCGACCAGGTCGGTGATGTAGTTGATCAGCCAGTGGGCCCCCTTGTCGCGTTCCTCCCGGCTCTTGCCCATGTCCATCATGTCCACGGTGGCCTCGTGGAAGCCGTCGCGGTCCTCGTAGGGGACGCCGAGCAGCTCGCAGATCACCAGGCACGGGACGGGCAGCGCCATCGCCTGGACGAAGTCGAAGGTCTCCGGGCCGGCGGCGATGGCGTCCAGGTGCTCGTCGACGATTCGGTCGATGTAGGGCTGGAGCTTGTTCTGTACGGCCTTGGGAGTGAACCGGGCGGTGAGCAGCCGGCGGTGTACGCCGTGCTCGGGCTCGTCCATCATCACGAACCCCGCGTCGAACGGCGCGGCCTCGTCGGCCTCGTCGACCTCGCCCTCGGGGGTGTCGTGGCGCGGACGCTTCGCGCTCAGGCGCGGGTCGTTGAAGACCTGGCTGCCTTCCTCGAAGCGGGTGACGAGCCAGCCGGTCGAGCCGTTGGGGAAGCGGACCTCGACGATGGGCTGGTCCTCGCGCAGCCGGGTGTACTCCGTCGGCGGGTCGAGGGGGTGGTGAGGGTCGCGGGTGACGGGCTGGTCGACGAGGGGCTCGGTCATTTCTGCTCCTGCTCGGTGGGGGGATGGGCGGCGGTGTGCGCGTCGATGGCGGCGGTGACGCCCGCCTGGGTGGCGGTGGCCTTGCACCAGCCCGTGTAGACGGCCAGATGCAGCACGGCTTCACGGAGCTCGTCGGCGGTCAGCTCTCCGTTGACCAGGCCGCCGTTGGCGATGATCCGGACGAGCTCCGGACGGCCGACGGTGGCGGCGACGCCGAGGGTGAGCAGTCGGCGATCGCGTACGGACAGGCCCTCGCGGCCCCAGACCTGGGCGAAGAGGTAGTCGACGGTCTCGGTGGTGAAGGGGTCGCTGCTGCCCTGGACCGCCGTGCTGAAGCCGGGGCCGTAGACCTGGTCCATCATCTCCAGGCCGTACCGGTGGAGATCGCGCCCGGCCGGGGAAGGTTCGTCGCCGAGTTCCAGGGTCTGGCGGGCCCGGGTGCGGACCACGTCCACCAGGGGGACGTCGACGGCGAGAGCGGCGGCCAGGTCCCGGGCGGCGTCGAGGTCCTTGGTCATCAGGGGCTCGACCTGACGGCCGACGGCCTCGGGCAGGATGCCGTCGGGGCCGTGCATGCGCAGCAGTTGCAGCAGGGTGCGTCCCTCGGGGTCCGCGGTGTCGATGACCTCGGCGAGCCGGTCCGGATCCACGCCCGCGGCGCGGGCCAGCGCGGTGGCCTCGGCCACGGTGCGCCAGCTGCCGTAGGTGATGACATTGCGGGCGATCTTGGTGGCCATGCCGGCGCCGGGCGGCCCGCAGTGCACGACCTTCTTGGCCCAGTCGTCCAGGACGGGCCGTGCCGCGTCGACGGTGGCCTGCTCGCCTCCGACGATGGCGACCATGCCGTTCTCGGCGGCCTTGTCGCCCGGTGTCACTCCGCAGTCGAGGAAGCCCACGCCGTGCCGGGCGCACAGGCCGGCCAGCTCGTGGACGACCGGCAGGGCGACGGTGGCCAGCAGGACGATGGTCAGCCCCGGGTGCGCGGCCGACAGCAGGCCCTTCTCGCCGCCGATCACCTCGCGTGCCTGGTCGGCATCGACCACGGCGACCATCACGACGTCGCCGGCCTCGGCCACCTGGGCGGGAGAGTCCAGCGGATCGGGGACGCCGGCCAGGTCGGCCGAGGCGTCCGGCCGGATGTCGTACACCGCGGGGACGCGTCCGCTGCGGGCCAGGCTGACGGCCACACCGCCGCCGATCATGCCCAGGCCGACGACACCGGCCCGGGGAGTGTGCTTGTCGGTCATGCCGCGCTCCTCGCGGTGAAGGGGGCCGCTTCGGCCACCTGGGAGCGGTAGTCCCGCAGGGCCCGCATCATGTTGACGCCCACCGCCGCGCAGACCCGACCGTCCTTGCCGTACAGGGCGATCAGCTTGCGCTCCGCCGGGCTGCCCTCGACGATCCGCACCTCGTCGGCGCCCCGGGTACGGCCCCAGATCTGGATCCTGAGGTCGTACTGGTCCGACCAGACGTAGGGAACCGTCTCGAACGGGCGCGCCTGCTCCGGTCCGGCCAGTACGTTGCGGGCGACGGCCAGTCCCTGCTCGGCGGCGTTCGTACGGTGCTCGACGCGGATCCGCTCGCCGGTGAGCGGATGCGGCCACGAAGCCACGTCACCGGCTGCCCAGACTCCTGAACCGGCGTACAGCGTGACGTCGCACGTCACCCCGTTGCCGACAGGGACACCGCTGCCGGTGAGCCACTCCGTGTTGGGCAACGCGCCGATGCCGACCAGGACGGCTTCCGCGTCGATGGTGCGGTCGTCGGCGAGACGGACACCGGTGGCCCGCCCGCCCGCTGTGAGTACCCGGTCGACGAGCGTGCCGGTCTCGATCCGGACTCCGTGCTCGGCGTGGACCGCCCGCAGCATGGCTCCCAGCTCGTCGCCGAGCGCGTCGCCCATGGGCTGGGCGGTGTCGGTGACGAGGGTGACCTCGCAGCCCAGACCGCGGGCCACCGCGGCGGCCTCGGCGCCGACGAAACCGCCGCCGACCACGACCAGGTGTGGCTTTCCGGCCAGGTCCTCGCGCAGGGCGACGGCGTCCTCCAGGGTGCGCAGGACGTGCACCCCACGCACCCCGTCGGTGCCGGGCAGACGGCGGGCCCGGGTGCCGGTGGCCACCACCAGCGCGTCGTAACCCACGAGGCTGCCATCGGCCAGGGCGACCTCCCGGTCCTGGGTGTCCAGCGCGATGGCCGGCGAGCCCAGACGCAGCCGAAGACCGAGGGCTTCGATGTCGTCCGCACCGCGTAGCCGGAGCCGGCCGGTGTCCCACGCCCCGGACAGCACCTGCTTCGACAGCGGGGGCCGGTCGTAGGGCAGGTGCGTCTCCTCGCCGATGAGCGTGAGCGGGCCGCCGTAGCCCTGGCGCCGCAGGGCCTCCACGACGCACAGACCGGCCGCGGAGGCACCGACGACGGCGATCCGGGACGGGGGCGCGCCGGTCACTGCCGCACCGGTCACTGCTTCACCTGGATGACGGCAGCCGGGCAGACGGCCGCCGCCTGGGCCACGTTCTCGGCCTGGTCTGCGGGCGGGTTGTCGTCGAGCAGGACCACGATGCCGTCCTCGTCCCGCTGGTCGAAGACGTCCGGAGCGGCCAGCACGCACTGGCCGGCACCGCAGCATTTGTCGAAGTCGATGGAAATCTGCATGGGGGGATACACCTCCGTCAAGCCCCTTCGGGGGGCGACGCGGGTCAGACCCAGGTAGTTGCCCTAGGCACCTAACTTAGTTCAGTGCCGACTGTACCCCTGGGCAGGGAGTGCGGCAACCAGCGTTTTTGAGACAGGTGTTGAGGCGGTGAAGGGAGTATGAGCAGCTCGGAATCCGCCCAGCCGCGCATGGCAGAGGGGCGAGCGCTCGACGCTGTTCTACGGCTGCGGTTCGCCCTGCTCCGGCCCGGTTCGCAGGTCACGGATCCGACGGGACGCCTCCGTCTGCGCGTCGGCACCGGGGAAGAGGGGCGAGGCACCGGGAACGGCGGAGACGAGTACGTCCACCAGCCCGTCCGCCATGTGCAGGACCAGCGTCTCCGACGACTCGGCCCGGTACAGACTGTGGTGCAGCGCCACCATGCCGTGCATCCCGGCCCACAGCGTCTGCGCCGCCTGCTCCACCGGCAGCGACAGCGCGTAGCCGGCCTCCTGGCATCCGATCAGCCCTGCTCGGAGACTGGCGGAAACATGGCGTGCGGGATGGCCGCTGATGCGTGACGGCTCCACCGTCGGCTGGCGCACCTCGAACATCAACCGGTAGTGGCCCGGATCGTCCAGTGCGAACAGGCAGTACGCGTGTGCCTGGGCGCGCAGCCTGCCCCGCGGGTCCGCAGCGTCACCGGCCTTCCCGGCCTCGGCCATCCGCGCGACTAGCTCGTCGTACCTGTCCGCCAGGGCCGCCCACACCAACTCGGTCTTGTCGGCGAAATGAAGGTAAATGCTGGGCGCGGCGATCCCGACCTCCCTGGCGACCGCACGCATCGTCAACCGGTCCGAACTGCCCCACTCCCCCAGCAGCCGCTGAACGGCGGCCACGATCTCCCCACGCCGGGAGGAACCCTGACCACGCTCCGGCCCGTTCCGCGCCTCGCTGCTCACCGGCCGTGTCGCCATCAGGTGCCCTTTCCCTCTGGCTCCAGGTTATCCAGACGGCCAGGCCGGTCCGACGCCGGAGTGATCGGCGGGCGGCCTTGATGCGGGCCAGGACCCTGCCGCGCGATTCCCGGGTCAGGCTGCGAGGCGGTGGGCGAGGCGTTCCAGGCAACTGCTGCGGGTGGGGTGCGGGCCGTGTCCCTGGCGGAAGGCTCCGCCCGAAGAGACCGCGCTCAGCCTCCTTCGAGCTCCTGGCGCACGGTAGCGGCGATGCGGGTGAGTGCGGCCGCGAGGTGGCGGCGCTGAGCGGCGCTGAGCGGATCGAACACGAGCCGCTTCACCTGCGCGACGTGCTCCGGTGCGCTCTCGACGAGCTTCTGCCGGCCGGCATCGGTCAGGGCGGCGAGGGTGTACCGACCGTCGCCGGGGTCGGGGCGGCGGGCGACCCAGCCGCGGGCTTCGAAGCGGTCCATCGCCTTCGACAGGCGTGGCTGGGTGCTGTCGCACACCCGGGCCAGGTCACTGAGCCGCATCGCGGCCTCGTCGGCCATGGACAGCTGGGCCAGGACCCCGTACTCGAAGTTGGAGATGCCCGCATCTCGCTGCAGTTGGCGATCGAGGGCCGCCGGGAGAGCGATGACGACGGTGAGCAGAGCCTGCCACAAGTCCTGTTGGCCGTCGTCGAGCCAGGGTGACTGGGTGTCCATGAGCCCCATCATACGTTCCCAGGCAACTCGCATCACTTGCCCAGGCAAGTCTTACTGGGCTACCTTTCAACTTGCCCAGGCAAGTAAAACAGCGTGCCTGGGCAAGTGAAGGAGCTGATTTCGATGACCACCACGAGCAGCCTGGCCTCCCCGAACGGCCTGACTTCCCCCTTCCCGTCGCGCACACCTGCCGCGGCGTACGACGACCTCCTTGCCCGGGTCCTGCCACAGGCGCGCGAGCAGCGGGTGTGGAACCCCTCCGACGGGCCGCTGCCCAGCCTCTTCGTCAGCCACGGCGCCCCGTTCACCCTCGACGATCCGCAGTGGCTCGGCGACCTCTTCCACTGGGCCCGGTCAATGCCCAAGCCCCGGGCCATCGTTGTCGTCTCGGCCCACTGGGAACGGGCACCGGCCGCCATATCCGGCGCCGCGGCCGGCACCCCGCTCTTCTACGATTTCAGCGGCTTCCACCCCCGCTACAAGACCCTTCCCTACGCGACCCCGGACGCCACCGACCTGGCTCGGCGACTCACGGGCCTGCTGGGCCGGACACCGGTGCACGAGTTCGCCGACCGTGGCCTCGACCACGGCGCCTTCATCCCGCTCATGGCCATGTACCCCGCGGCCGACGTCCCGGTCGTGCAGCTGTCGATGCCCAGCCTCGACCCCAGCGCTCTGCTCGAACTCGGGGCACGCCTGCGGCCCCTGCGCGAAGAAGGCGTCCTCGTTCTCGGCTCGGGCTTCATGACGCACAGCTTCGCCGTCTTCCGGCGGCCGGAGCTGACCGCCGACACCACGGCATTCGACGAATGGGCCGTCGACGCCCTCGCCCGGGGCGACGCCGACGCCCTCACCGACTACCGCAACAAGGCGCCCGGCGCAGCGGTCGCCCATCCGACGGCCGACCACTTCGTCCCGCTGCTGCTCGCCGTCGGCGCCGCCGATGACCCCGGCAGCGCCGTGAGCGCCATCGACCGCATGGTGATGGGCAACTCCACCCGGTCGGTGCAGCTGATCTGAACACCTCGACGTGCTCCACCTGCCCGGCTGATCGCCTCATCCGTAGGCGACACCCTCACTACACCCTGGAGGAAAGTGCCATGAAGGCAATACGTTTCCACGAGTTCGGCAGCAGCGAGGTCCTGCGCTACGAGGACGTCGACCGTCCGGTCCCCGGCCCCGGGCAGGTGCTGGTGCGGGTGGCGGCCACGTCGTTCAACCCGGTCGACGACCACATCCGCGCCGGTGTCCTGGCCGAAATGATCCCGATCACTCTCCCGTACGTGCCGGGGATCGACCTGGCGGGCACCGTCGCCGAACTCGGCGCGGACGTGACCGGCCTGGAGGTCGGCGACCGGGTCGTGGCGATGCTGCCCCTCGACTCCGCCGGCGGCGCCGCCGAGTACGTGCTCGCCCCGGCCGAGTCCCTGGCCCCGGCACCCCGGACGATCGAGCTGGTCGACGCCGCGGCGCTGCCGCTGACCGGCCTCGCGGCCTGGCAGACGGCGTTCGATCTCGCCGAACTGAAGCCCGGTCAGACCGTCCTGGTCAACGGGGCGGGGGGCGCGGTCGGCAGCCTCGTGGTGCAGCTCGCCGTCGACGCGGGGGCGCACGTGACCGCGGTGGACGCGCCGCGGCACGCCGACCGCCTTCGGGGCTACGGCGCGGATCGGGTCGTCGGCCCCCTCGACCTCGCCGCGGGCCCGGCCGCCGTGGGCGGTCCGTTCCAGGTCGTGGTGAACCATGTGCGCGTCTCCCCGGAGCAGCTCGCGCAGCTGACGCACTACGTCGCCGACGGCGGGGTCGCCGCCAGCACGGCCGGCCCGATTCCCGAGGACCCCGCTCGGGGGGTGCGCAGCGCGAGCCTGTGGGTCCGCAGCGACGGAGCCCAGCTCGGCGAGCTGGTCGCCAAGGTGGACGCCGGCAGGCTCCAGCTCCAGGTCGCCGACCACCGCCCGGTGGCCGAGCTGGCCGCCGTGCATGAGGACGCCGGCGCCGGGCGACTGCCCGGTAAGACGGTCGTACTCGCTCCCTGATCGCCCCCCCTGACCGCACCCGACCGGGCCGCCCACCGTTCGCCTTTCGCCGGTGGGCGGCCCGGGAGTTCGACGGCGGCCGCACCGCGCCCCTTCGGCACCGGCAAGGCCATGGTCAGCGGGCCGCGGAGGCGGGTCGCCGTCCGTCCGCGGCAGGTGCCCCGGTGGGCGCGGGTCGGGGCGGACGGGCCGGGATCTGCTGGGTCGCGCAGTGGATGTTTCCGCCGCCGAGGAGCAGTTCCCGGGTCGGTAGTCCGACCACGGTGTGCCGGGGGAACACCCGGGAGAGTACGGACATGGCCTGGTCGTCGTGGGCAGGGTCGAGCAGTGGGGCGAACAGGTGGTCCGCGGTGAGGTAGAAGTTGCAGTAGGACGCGGCAGTCGGGCGGACCCGCGGCCGTCGCCCGCATCGCCGGATCCGCCGCCCGGGGAGCGGCCGCGGGCGGGAGGACGGACGGCGTCGACGCCGCGCGCCTCCTCGTCGCTGACCAGGAGCGGTCCTGGCACGTGCAGCTTCTCCACCCGTAGCGGGCGGCCCTCGGCGTCGGTCTGGCCCTTGAGTTGCTCCAGCGCGGCGGCGCCGCGTTCGTATTGCGGGTCCCGTTCGTCGTCGGTCCAGGCGAGGCAGACCACGCCCGGAGCGGCGAAGCACGCCAGGGTGTCCACGTGGCCCCTGGTCGTGTCGTACGCGAGCCCCTGGCCGAGCCAGATGACTTGGGTGACCCCGAGGCAGTCGCGCAGCAGCGCCGTCATCCGGTCCCGGCACGGGTCCGGGTTGCGGGCCGGGTCGAGCAGGGTCTCGGCGGTGACCAGGCAGGTCCCGCGGCCGTCGACATGGAACGCGCCGCCTTCCAGGACCAGCGGCGCCCGGTAGCGCTCGGTGCGGGTCGAGTCCAGCACCTTGCGGGCGTACTGGTCGTCGGTGGGCCAGTACGGGTACTGGTCGCCGTAGCCGTTGAAAGGGAAGTCGACGCCGCGACGCCGCCCCTCGGCGTCCACCACGAAGGTCGGCGCGACGTCGCGCGCCCAGGCCGGCCAAGCACTGGTCTCGACCACCCGGACCCGGCAGTCGAGCACCGCGCGGGCGTGCGGGTGCGGTTCCCACTCCGCGGGCATGGCGAAGCCGTCCGCAGCCGGGGTGCTGTCCAACGTCCTCATGCCGTCGGCTCCTTGGGCCGAGGGGATGACGGTGGGGTGGCACGGCGCCGATTCCAGAACATCCAGGCGACCAGGAGCGGCAGCACCACGAACTCGATGGCCGGCCCGGAGCCGGGCGACCACATCCACCGGCAGCACGAACACCAGGACCATCCGCACCGTCGCCTCGACGACGAGCCCGGCGCCCAGCACCAGGGTCTCGACGATGTGCGCACGGTGTGCCTGAGGGGTGTCCGGCCGCCCGCCGTACAGCTTGGACGCGAGGTACGCCGTGGCGGGCGTCGAGGTGGCGCAGCTGCCGAGGAACACCAGACCGGCCAGGCCGCTGGTCAACGGGTCGCGGGTCAGTAGCAGCCGCTCGTCGTGGACGGCGGCGGCCAGCGCGAGCATCACCCCGTACATCACCAGGATGTAGAACGCCAGGCCGTCGATCCTTCCGCCCAGGACCGTGGTGAGCAGCACCCAGCATCCCGCCACGATCGTCGCGGCCAGCAACGCGTGCAGGGTGCCGATCCCCAGGGCGGTGAGGCTGTAGTAGGCGAGCGGCGACACGCCGAGGTCCAGGGCGAGACGGCCGATCCTCCGCAGGCGACCTTGAGTCCCCCGTACCGGTCGGGTCTCCTCCGTCGCGCCGGAAGCGCTTTGCGTCACAGTAATGATAAAAACTTTACGTATCACAGCCGTCATACAAAGAGGTCGCGCCGGCGCGGCCCTCAGCGGCACCGGGCGCACCGCGGGCTGGGGTGGGGTGAGGTAGGACGGGCGGGCGGGCGAGTGCCTACGCGACCGGCCGGTCGTCCGCGACCAGCAGGTCGGACAGGTGGGCGTCGAGCGCCGCGGCGCACCGCTGCGCGTCGCAGAGGTTCGAGTGGAGGACGGCGGCCAGGCTCAGCCCGTCCAACAGCGAGGCCAGCCGCTCGGTCTCCGCGTCCAGGTCGCGGCCGGGACGCAGCGCGCCGCCGGCATCGAGACCGTCGAGGATCCGGCGTATGAGCGCGCGCTCGCCGGTCGCGGCCCAGCGCGAGAGCCCGGCGAAGGCCGCGTTGGTGCGGGCGGTGACGACGAAGTCGAGGAAGACGGCGACCTCGGCCCGGCGCCGCTCGTGGAGCGGCAGCAACTCGCCGAGCAGGGCGGCCGCGAGACGGCGCTGCTCGGCGCGGGTGTGCCGGCGGAAGTCGCCGATGTCCTCCAGACGGGTACGGAGCCGTTCGCTGAGCCGGTCGAGCATCGACCGCATGGGCGAAGGTCATCAACTCCTGCTGACTGTCGAAGTAGTGGCGCGGCGACCCGATGTTGAGCCCGGCCTCGTCGGCGACCGCGCGCAACAAGGCGCGTTGCAGCCCCTCTCGGACGGCGACCCGGAAGAGGGCATCGACGACGGCATTGCGGCGGGCGACGGGATCCACACGTTTCGGCACCACACGAACACATCCCGGGCGTGCGGGGCGTTCCGCCGGGTGCTCTGTCGTTCCTCGTCGATCCTCGTGGGGTGACGCCGGGCCCGTCGTGAGCCGACGGCGGTGTGTCGATGCCTACACCGAGGACGGAGTGGGGCGGGCGGCACCGGGCCGTCCCCGCTTGGAAACGGGGGGCGGTGGTGAGACCGCGCCGCGGAAGACCGCGTAGGTCCCCAACGGGATCGTGGACAGCGATTCCTCGTACTGAAGGCGAGCCAGCACATGCCGCCGTCCAGGAAGTCATGCCGGGCGAAGTCCAGGAGAGTGCCGACCCGTTCGCGCTGCCGCGACCACCGCCACCACGGTCGCAACGCCACACGCGCTCTACCCCAGGGTGGCGCCCATCAGCCTCCCGCCCGACCGGCGGACTCTCGCGACGGCATGCCGGCCATGACGGTCGGCGCCCCATCGCACTTCACCCAGGGCCGCCTTCGGCAGAGTCCACCTCATCAGGCGCCGGGCTTTCCCCGACGCCGAAGGCAGTCGCGGCCCTATCGGTATCCGTACGGCGGGCAAGTACAGCATTCAACGGGCAAGGGGCATATTTCACCCGGAACCCCTGCCATGCAGGGCTCACGGGTTGTTGCGCGGAGAGCATCCAGCGCGCCTCCCTCGCAGTCGACTACGAAGAGTATTGGATCAACTACGCAGATGCCGTTCGGCGCCTGCACACCCCCACGCTCATGGAGTTGATTCCTATGCGTATGCGTACTTTCACGCGAGCCCTGGCCATCGGCGCCCTCGCCGTCCCGGCCCTGATCGGCTGCGCCGGCCTGGCTTCGGCCGACGAGGGCCTCGACGCGAACTTCGGCAAGGGACAGTTCGTCGCCAACGAGAACGGCGCCGGAGTGGCTGACACCAACTCCGTCGTCAGCCCCGACGGCGTTCAGCACACCTCCTTCTGGATCTGGTCCGACGACAATGGCGTGTCCGGTTCGTTCAACGGCTCGGGTGCCACCTGGAAGAAGAGCTGACCGTCGACGCGTCCTCGCACCAGGGGTACAACGCTCACCCCTGGTGCGGGGGATCGGGAACCCGCCGACGCTCGGCGACCGGTGGAAGCCGGGGCCCGCAGGACAGCATCCGTGCCGCCGCCCCGGACCGGCACGCAGCTGCCGGCGCCGTCCGGGGCCAAGTCGTGCGGCCAGGCAGTTTCGTTCGAGTCAGTGTGTTCTGGCCGTACCTGCCGATCGCCTTGGGAGCGCGCTGTCCAACTACAGTGCAGGCATGACAATCCGCAGGGTCATGCCCAACGTCGTCACTGAGGACATCGAGGAGAGTCGGAGCTTCTACGGCGATTTCCTGGGCATGGACGTACGTATGGACGAGCCGGGATTCTTGATGCTGGCCTCGCCGAGCAACCCCACCGCGCAGATGACAGTGGTTTCACCAGCGGCGGAGTCCTGGGACCCCGACACCTGTCGTACGGCGATGGCCAAGGAACAGGGCCGGCTCGGTGAGGTCGCCGCGATCGAGGCCAGCCTCGCTGCCGCAGAGCAGAAGCTCGCCGCCATGCACGACCTCGCGGCCCGTCACCCCACCGTCCACCTCGGCATGCCCGATTTCCGTGGCGTGGTCGCGCGCATCGACGCCGAACAGCGACTCGGCCGGTACTCCTTCCAGCTTCCCGACCTGCCCGGCGGCCTGCGTCCGCTGCGAGACCCGGACGCGGCCGAACGGACGTGAATCGGGTGCGGGTGGCATTCGCCGCCGGGGCTGTCCCGGCGGTGACGTGTGCACTGGTCACCGGATCGTAGGGTGCCAGGAGACCTGACGTCGGCTGAGGTTGCGACGGCGACGAGCGGCGGGCGGGTGCGGGTAGGCGGCGGTGAAACTCCAGGCCGCCGCTGGGGTGTGGGCGGCCACCACACCGGGTGGGTGCGGCGGCCGTGGGTGGGATCGGCTCGTGGTTCGAGTCAGTCAGCCCCGAGCAGGGCCCGCAGCTCGGTGGTGTCGATGATGTGGGCCCGTGAGGGGAAGACGCGGTGGAGCAGGACGTCGTGGACTTCGGTGTCTGGGTCGGCGACGCCGTCGGACAGGACGTAGAGCTGGTAGTCGCGGTCGGCCGCGTCGATGACTGTGGACAGGACGACTCCGCTGGTACTGACGCCGGAGACGACCAGAGTGGTGATGCCGCGCTCGCGTAGCTGCTGGTCGAGGTCGGTGGTGGACATGCTGCCGTGGCGGATCTTGCGCACGATGATGTCGCCGTCCTGGGGAGCCAGGCGCTCGTGGACGGCAGCGGCAGGGTCCTTGTGGTGCATGACGCGGTGTTGGGCCAGCGGGGCGAAGGACTTGTTGGAGGCCGGGATCGCGTCCCATTCGGCCTCGGTGAAGCCGACGCGTACGTAGGCAATGGCGCCGCCGTTCGCGCGAACGTCGGCGATGGCCCCTTCCACGCGACCGAGCAGGGCGTTTCGGTCCTCGCCTTCGGGCACAACGGCCAGGATCGCGGGCTGGTAGTCCATGACGAGAAGAGCGGTGTGCGCGGGGTCAAGTACGGGGGCAGTGCTCACGCGATGTTCTCCTTGCTGGTGGTGTACCTGGTCGACGCGGACGCGCACCGGTGGACCGGCTGAGGGCCGCGGGCTTCAGTGGTGAGTTGCGGTGTCTCATGAGTGGCCGCGGGACAGTTCCGGCTCGTGCTGCGACGTCTGCTCCGGTCGGGGAAGCAGGAGCGGTGTGGTCAGGATGAGCAGTCCTGCGACCGTGAGAGCGGTGCGTGGGCTGGTGACGTCGGCGAGCAGCCCCGCGAGCGCGGTGAGGACGGCGACAGACGCCTGCTGCCCGATCGACCAGGCCGACAGGGTGCGGGCGACCAGATGCTTGGGAGTGTGTTCGAGCCGGTAGGTGGCGAGCACCGGGCTGTACAGGCTCATGTTGATGATGATCGCCAGCTCGACGGCCATCACCGTGACGAGGCCGACGACGCCGGGACGGACAAAGGCCAGACCGATCAGCCAGATGGCGCGCAGGGTGCCGACTGTCCGGAAGACCCAGTGCCGGCCGAAGCGGGCTACGACACGGCGGGCCAATCGTGAGCCGATGAGTCCGCCGAGGCAGGGGGCGGCGAAGGCGAGGGCGTACTGCCAGGGTGGGAACCCGAGCTGGCGGAGCAGGAGCACGGCCAGCAGCGGCTCGGTGGCCATGATCAGACCGGCGACGAGCATTTGGTTGAGGTAGAGCGGCCGCAGACCGGGGTGGCCCAGGATGTGTCGCCAGCCGTCGAGCAGTGCGCCCGCCCGGATCGGGCTCTTGTCGGTCGTTCGCGGCGCTTCTTCCTGACCGCGGATCGCGGTGATGCCCAGCGCGGAGAGAAGGTAGCTGAGCGCGTCGGCCACCACGGTGGTCACCGGCCCGAACAGGCCGATCGCCGCCCCGCCCAGTGGTGGCCCCACCGCGATGGAGCTCCAGTTCGTGGACTCGAACCGCGCGTTGGCGACGAGAAGGTCGTCCGGCCGTACAAGGGCCTTGAGGTAGGCGCCGCCGGCCGCGTTGAAAGCGATCTTGGCTGCGGCGACCACGGCCGAGACCACGAGCAGTTGGACGAAACCGAGCCACCCGAAGGCGTAGGCGACCGGGATCGTCGCCATGGCCGCAAACCGGGCCAGGTCCATCATGACCATGACCTGGCGCTCGCGCCGGAACTCCACCCACGGCGCGAGCGGCACCGCGATCAGCGCACCCACCGCAGGCCCCACCGCGGACAGCGTGGACACCTCAGCAGGTCCGGAATGCAGCACCAGCACGGCGATCAGCGGCAACGCCCCGAACCCCAGCCCGGACCCATACGCGCTCACCGCATAGGACGCCCACAGCCAGCCGAACCGCCGGCCCAACCGTCTCCTGCCCACCATGCTCAGCGCACTCCCCTTGAGATCCCACCCGAACAAACTGACGTTGACCGATGAGAGATAAGCGGGCAGGACAACAGCAGGTCAAACAACTGACCTGCCAGCAATCCACAACTACCGGTTGTTCACTATGGTGGGTCGGCGTGGATCTCGAAGCAGTACGTACCTTCGTCGCCGTCGCGGAAGCCGGCCAGTTCCAGAAAGCCGCCGCCGACTTGTCGATCACTCAGCAGGCCGTCTCCAAGCGCATCGCCACGCTGGAGCGCACCCTCGGCGTGCGGCTGTTCACCCGCACGCCCCGCGGCGCCGAGCCGACCATCGACGGGCAGGCGTTCCTACCCCATGCGCGCGAGCTGCTGCGCGTCGGAGAGCGCGCGGTCGCCTCCGTCCGCACCGGCCGCCGTCCGCTGCGCGTCGATGTGATCGCCTCGCGTGTCGCGCCGTCGGGCCTGATGCGCGGCTTCCACCGCGCGCACCCCGAGATCGACCTCGACGTGGTGATGCTGTTCGACGTCGAGACGGCCGTCGCCGCCATCCGGTCCGGTGCGATCGACGCCTCCTTCCGCGCCGTCGCCATGCCCGGCCGGCCCCTCCCCGAGGGCATCGAGTCCGTCCGGGTTCTCGACGAGCCCCACCAACTCCTCACCGGTCCCGCCCACGCGCTGGCCCGCGCCCGGTCGGTGACCGTCGCCCAGCTCGCCGGGCACCGGATCTGGATGCCCGGCCTCGTCCCCGGAACCGAGTGGACCGCCTACTACGACGACCTCGTCGCCGAGTTCGGCCTCACCATCGAGGCAACTGGCCCCAACTTCGGCTCCGACACGCTGCTCGACACCATCGCCGACACCCCGGCCCTGGCCACCTTCACGACCGGGCAGACCCGCCTCGTCTGGCCCGCCGGCCACGGCCTGCGCCGCATCCCGGTGATCGACCCGACACCCGTCTACCCGCACTCACTCCTCTGGCACCGCGACAACCCCCACCCGGCGCTGGCCACCCTCCGCTCCCACCTCGCCGCCACGGCGGCTGACCGCGATGCCGCCGGGACCTGGAGGCCGTGCTGGGTGATTCCTCGCTGAACGGCCTCGTCCGCGCGGCAAACCCTGCCCGGCGCAGGCGGTCAATGGCGGGCGTCACCGGGGGCGAGCAGGCTGGTCAGCTCGGAGATCGCATCGGGGGAGGGCTTGAAGTGGCGGCGGACGTTCTCCGGCTTCTTGTGCGGGGACTTAGCCATCGGCGTCAACAGCGAGGCACCCTGCTCGCCGACCTGCCTCACGGCGGGCGAGGTGACCCGGCCGTTCGTCGCGATCACCGCGATGTCGGCGCCGTGGACCTGGCGGGCGGCACGGTTGAGGGCCTGAAGACCCGGCGTGCCGACCGTGGAGCCGACGAGGCCGTGGCACCAGCGCCGGTGGCGCTACGCTGCTGTGTCGTGAAGGAGACGCGTCTCGACACCACTCGGATCCGGGAGGCTCGCCGGGTCATCGACCCGGTCTTTCTCAACACTCCGTTGTACCGCTGCGAGGCGCTGGAGCCCGTCCTCGGGTGCGCGGTGAGCGTCAAGCTCGAAACGGCGAACCCGGTCCGCAGCTTCAAGGCACGCGGCACCGAGGTAGTCGCGAGCCGGCTGGCCGACAAAGCCTCGCGAGCCGCGGTGTGCGCGAGTGCGGGCAACCTCGGCCAGGCCCTCGCGTGGTCCGGTCGCGGCCATGGGCTCGACATCACCGTCGTGGCATCCCGCTTCGCGACTCGGGCCAAGCTTGATCGCATCCGCGCACTGGGCGCCGGGCTGGAGTTGGTGGACGGCGACCACGAGACGGCTCGCGAGCGGGCCGCGGCCATCGCGCGGTACGACGGCATCCGGCTGGTCGAGGACAGTCTGGACATCGAGACCTGCGAGGGTGCCGCGACCATCGGCCTGGAACTGGTGGACACCGCGCCGTCGTTCGACACCGTCCTGGTCGCCCTCGGCGGCGGGGCACTGGCCACCGGCGTGGGCCATGTGGTGAAGGCGCTGGCGCCCGAAGTGGAGGTGATCTGCGTCCAGCCGCTGGGCGCACCGGCGATGACACACTCGTGGCACAGGCGACGTGTCGTCACCACCGACTCGACCGACACCATCGCTGACGGCGTCGCCGGCCGGCGTCCCGTCCCGGCCGTCCTGGACGACCTCCTCCTGGTCGCCGACGACGCCGTCCTGGTCCAGGAGGCTTCGATCGTCGCCGGTATGCGGATGCTCCTCGACCACGCCGGCCTCGTCGTCGAACCTTCGGCCGCGCTCGGCATCGCGGCGATCCTCGAAGACCGTGACCGCTTCGCCGGCCGACACGTCGTCACCATCGTGTGCGGCAGCAACGTCGACGTAGACGCCTACCGTCGCTGGGTCGGCGCGGCTCCCGCCCGCAGGTCTTGACCATCACTCTCGTACTCTTGGCAGTCTTGCTGAAGGCCTCACTGCCGCGTCTCCCGCCGTCTCCCGCACGTCTCGCGGTGTGGGGCGAGACGCGGATGGTGACCGGGCAACCGTGCCCACAGATGCGCTGGCACCGGCTCCGGGCGAAAGCCGAGACGAAAGCCGATTCGGCCGAGCCGGATCGATGCCGTACAGTTCATTCCACCGACGCGGGGTGGAGCAGCTCGGTAGCTCGCTGGGCTCATAACCCAGAGGTCGCAGGTTCAAATCCTGTCCCCGCTACTCACACGTGAAGGCCCGGTGGATACCGGGCCTTCAGTGCGTCCGGGCCCCGCTCGATCCTGGTCCTTGGGAGACAGGGCTCCGAGACGGAGAAGGCGTCAGCATCCTGGGCGACATCGAACCAGGCCGGTCAGACAGCCGTGGCCGCGGCTTCCTCGACGAGGTCGGTGACCGCACCCGGCTGAGAGGCCAGAGAAGCATGGCCGGCGTCCAGTTCGAGGATCCTGCGCGGTTTCATGCGCTCGGCCATGCGACGTTCGTTGTCGGGGTGGATCATGCGGTCGCTGGTGGAAATCTGGTACCAGGTCGGCTTCGCGCGCCAGGCCGGCGCAGTGACGTTGTCACCGAACGTCGATGCCAGCGGTGCCTTCTGCGTGACGGCCATGACCAGCGCCTCCTCCGCCGACAGGTCCTGGGCGAAGCTCTCGTGGAACTTGTCCTGCTTGACCCACAGGTAGCCGTCGGAGTCCGGGGCGAGGTTCTCGAACGCCGCCGGGGGCTTCTCCTGACTGATCTGGCCCGGACTCTCGCCGGCGTCCGGAGCGAACGCGGCGATGTAGACCAGACCGGCGACGTTGGGCAGGTCACCCGCCTCGGTGATGACCGCGCCCCCGTAGGAATGCCCGACCAGCACCACCGGACCGTCGATCTGCCTGACCATCTTGCGGGTGCGTTCGGCGTCGTCCGCGAGCGAGGTCAGCGGATTCTCCACGGCGTGCAGTGACCCGAATCCGCGACGATGCAGCTCCGTGATGACCTTGCCCCAGTGGGCGGCGCCGCCCCAGAAGCCGTGGACCAGCACGATTGCGGGCTTCTCAGCCATGAGGTCTGCCTTTCACGAGCCAGGGAGAGTCTGCCTCTTCAAGAAGACCGCAGAGCTGTAGCCACCGCACGCCGGACTCACCCCGCAGGTGAATGGCCCATGTGCCCACAGCCGGGTCGGAAACACTCCCTCGTGCTCTGACCGCATGGGTTCGCCGGGGGCATCGGCTGCGACAGGCCGCGAGTCCGTACGTACCCTCGCCCTGTGAACGGTCAGGAACCGCCGGTCACGGTCCCGGAGGTGGCTTACGGCTGGTGACCTGTGGCTTTCGGGTTGGTTGCAGGATGTTGTGCCGGTTGCGGTGCGGTCATGTCGAGCAGGAGCAGGGCGTCGTGGTCGGGGCTTCCGGGTTCGGCGGTGTAGACGCCGATGCGCTGGCCGGGCGTGCCTTCGACGTGCAGGGACTGGGAGGTGAGGGTGAGCGTGCCGACCTGTGGGTGGTGGAACGTCTTGTGTGCGGGCTTGCGGCCGGTGACTTCGTAGCGCTCCCAGAGTCCCGCGAAGTCGGGGCTCTTGAGGAGGAGTTCGCCGACGAGATTGGTCAGGTCCGGGGCGTCGGGGGCGGTGCCGGCGACGGCGCGCAGGCGGGCGACGCAAGCGGTGATCTGCCGGTCCCAGTCGGAGAAGAGGTCGCGGGCCGCGGGGTGGAGGAACAGGTAGCGGGCGAGGTTGCGCTGCTTGACCGGCCAGTCGTCCAGGCCCGCGTACAGGGCGAGACCGCCGGGGTTCCAGGCGAGCATGTCCATGCTGCGGCTGATGACATACGCCGGGTTCGGGCGGAGCGATTCGAGCAGCAGCTTGAGGTGGGGGCGTACGGTGCGGCTGGGCGCGGGCGGCGGTTCGGGGATGTACCGGGCGGCGCGGGCGGCGAGCTCGCGCAGGTGCTGGTGTTCCTGGTCGTCCATGTGCAGGGCGCGGGCGAGCGCGTCGAGGACGGCGGGGCTGGGGCGGGTCTCCTTGCCGCGTTCCAGGCGTACGTAGTAGTCGATGCTGATGCCGGCGAGCGTGGCCAGCTCCTCACGGCGCAGGCCGGGGGTGCGGCGGATGCCCGCGCCGACGGTGAGGCCGACGTGTTCGGGGCTGGTCTGGGTACGGCGGGCGCGCAGGAAGCGGCCCAGCTCGACGCCCTCGCTGTGCGCGCTCCGGGATGCCATGGCTCCAGTCTCACCTGCCCAGTGCCTGCCGCGCAGGTGGAAGGGGGGCCCTGTCATTACCCCTGAAGAGTCCGCCCTCCCACACCGGAGCGATCCGGGCGAAGGTGGAGGGGCAAGAGGCCGGTACCCCGGCTTCCGCACCGGGCCATGGCAAGCGCCATCCATCTGCTGGACCGGGCGGGAGGTGAGAGGGTGCCGGGCGACGCCACGATGCGAAGAGGGCGAGATGCGGTACATCAGGATGCGTGACCTGGAGGTTTCCCGGATCGGTCTGGGTGCGATGGGGATGTCCCACGGCTACACGGGTTCCGGCACTGATGAGGCGGAATCGATCAGGACCGTGCACCGGGCGCTGGAGCTGGGTGTCACGCTCATCGACACGGCCGAGATCTACGGCCTCTACACCAACGAGGAACTCCTGGGGCGGGCGCTGAAGGGGCGCCGGGACCAGGTGGTGCTGGCCACGAAGTTCGGCCTGGTCTCCCACGCCGGTGAGGGCGCGTGGAACCTGGACTCCGGCCCGGCCAACATCCGTACCGCCGTCGAGGGCTCACTGAAGCGGCTGGGGACCGATCACATCGACCTGTACTACCAGCACCGGGTGGATCCGAACACGCCGATCGAGGAAACCGCAGGTGCGGTGGCCGAGCTGATCGCCGAGGGCAAGGTGCGCGCCTTCGGGCTCTCGGAGGCGGGCCCGGACACGATCCGCCGCGCCCACGCCGTCCAGCCGGTCACCGCGGTGCAGTCCGAGTACTCCCTGTGGACCCGCGGCATCGAGGACCGTGTCCTGCCGGTCCTGCGGGAGCTGAACATCGGCCTGGTGCCGTTCTCCCCGCTGGGCCGCGGCTTCCTGACGGGCACCGTCCGGTCCACCGACCAGTTCGACGCCTCCGACTTCCGGCGCGACAACCCGCGCTTCACCGGCGAGAACTTCCAGCGCAACCTCGCGATCGCCGACGAGGTGCAGGCCCTGGCCGCTCAGGTGGGCGCGACACCGGCCCAGGTGGCCCTGGCCTGGCTGCTCGCCCAGGGCGACGACATCGCCCCGATCCCCGGCACCAAGCACGTCAGCCGCGTCGAGGAGAACACCGCCGCCGACGCGATCACGCTGACCGCCGAGCAGATCGACAGGCTCAGCAGCCTGCCGCCCGCCGCCGGTGACACCCACACCGAGGCCCAGGCGCTGATGCTCGAACGCTGATCCACCCCCGCCCTCCCGCCGCTCTTCCCTCTTTTGGAGTAACACCTTCCATGCGTGCAGCAGTGATGTACGGAGCCGGAGACCTCCGCGTCGAGGACCGGCCCGACCCGAAGATCGTCGATCCGGCCGACGCCGTGGTGCGCACTGTGGCCGCATGCGTGTGTGGCAGCGACCTGTGGCCCTACCGGTCGATGCCTGCCACCGGTACCGGCCGCCCCATGGGGCACGAGTTCCTCGGTGTGGTCGAGGAGACCGGCGCGGAGGTGAGAGGCCTGAAGACCGGTGACCTGGTCATCGCGCCGTTCACGTACAGCGACAACACCTGCGACTACTGCGCCAAGGGCTTGCAGATCTCGTGTCGCAACGGCGGCCGGTACGGGTTGGACGGCGTCGACGGCGGGCAGGGCGAGGCTGTCCGGGTCCCGTACGCGGACGGCACCCTGGTGAAGGTGCCGGTGGCTGCCGACTCTGCGCTGCTGCCGTCGCTGCTGGCGCTGTCGGACGTGATGACCACGGGCCACCACGGCGCGGTCTCCGCCGGTGTCGGTCGTGGCGATGCGGTGCTCGTGGTCGGCGACGGCGCGGTCGGCCTGTGCGCGGTCATCGCCGCCGGGCGGCTCGGCGCCGAGCGGATCGTACTCGCCGGCCGCCACGAAGCCCGTACCGATCTGGGCCGCCGCTTCGGCGCCACCGACGTCGTCGCGGCGCGGGGCGAGGAGGGCGTCGCCCGCATCCGCGAGCTGACCGGCGGCGTGGACAAGGTGATCGAGGCCGTCGGCACCCGCCAGGCCCTCGACACCGCCCTGGGCGCGGTCCTGGACGGCGGAACCATCAGCCGCCTGGGCGTCCCGCAGTACGAAGAGGTGCCGATCGGGCCGGCCGCGTTCATGCGCAACATCACCCTGACTGGTGGGGCCGGCCCGGCTCGCGCCTACATCGAGCAGCTGCTGACCGATGTCCTGGACGGCACCATCACCCCCGGCCTCGTCTTCGACCGGACCTTCACTCTCGACCGCACGCCGGACGCCTACCGGGCCATGGCCGACCGCCAGGTCCTCAAGGCCCTCATCCGCCCCTGACCTTCCCCCTCTCCCCCTCCCACCCGCACACACCGAAGGACATCCAGCACATGCAGTTCGTCACCCTCAACAACGGCGTCGAGATGCCGCTGCTCGGCTTCGGCGTCTACCAGATCCCCGCCGAGGAAACCGAGCGCGCCGTCTCCGAAGCGCTGGCCACCGGCTACCGGCTGCTGGACACCGCGGCCGCCTACGGCAACGAAGAGGCCGTGGGCCGCGCCATCAAGTCCAGCGGCATCGCCCGCGAGGACCTGTTCGTCACCACCAAACTGTGGGTCCAGGACGCCCCGGCCGAGGAGAACACCCGCCGCGCCTTCGAGACGTCCCTGAACAAGCTGGGCCTGGACCACCTCGACCTGTACCTGATGCACCAGCCCTTCGGCGACGTCTACGGCCAGTGGCGCGCCATGGAGTCCTTGAACCGCGCGGGGGCGGCGAAGGCGATCGGCGTCGCCAACTTCTACCCCGACCGTCTGATCGACCTGATCGTCAACAACGAGATCGTGCCGGCGGTCAACCAGGTCGAGACCCACCCGTTCTTCCAGCGCGCCGACTACCAGGACCTCATGCGCGAGCACGGGGTACGGATCCAGTCCTGGGGCGGCTTCGCCGAAGGCAGGAACGACCTGTTCGCCAACCCGCTGCTGGCCGAGATCGGCAAGGAGTGCGGCAAGTCCGTGGCACAGGTGGTCCTGCGCTGGCTGACCCAGCGCGGCGTCGTCGCCATCCCCAAGTCGGTACGGGCCGCGCGCATGGCCGAGAACATCGACGTCTTCGACTTCCGGCTCAGCGACGAGCAGATGGCCCGGATCGCCACCCTGGACACCGGCAGCTCCCTGTTCTTCGACCACCACGACCCCGAGATCGTCACCTGGCTCGCCAAGCGCCGCCTGGACACCTGACATCCGCGTCCGCGCCAGGGGCGCGAGCGACAGGCCGCGCCGACGGCCGCTGCTCGCCCCTTTCCGCTTCCGGATACGTGGGCGAAGGGCCCCATGAGCACGTATGCAGCAGCTCGCCGGGCGGCGAACCGCTACTGCTCGTACGGTCGGGCATGGGTGCCCTGACAGGACGGTGCTCCTGGGCTGGCCCTGCGGTCACTTCGCACGTTCCGCGGGGCCAACCCGCCCGTCAAGTCGGAACATCGGCGTGACCGCCGATCAGCCTTGCGAGCGACGCCCCTGCGAGTGCGGCAGCAACACCCCTGCGAGCACGGCAAGTGACCCTGCTCAGTCTCAAGTGACCTGCTCAGCCTGACGTGTGAGTGACAGGAAGCCGTACGAATCGAGTTCAGCGACAGGCCATGGAACGAAGCTTCAGCGACAGGCCATAGATAGAACGAAGCCGTCAGCAGTGGAGGCCTCCAGAACGGGCTGCATCGCGATCACCCGGGCACGAGCGGAGGAAACAGTGAAGGCCGGCTGCCCTCGGACTCGCAGCTGAGCAACGTTCAGCAAGTGCGGCGCGAGCACCGAGGCCCGGTGCGGATGTCAGTGCGCTGCGATAGAAACTCCGGCAGTAGCGTGAACGCGTCTGCGGAAGAGGGACCCACCATGACGGACAACACAATCTCAGATGCCACACCGGGCGAAAGTGTGACGGATCCGGTCACCGGGCTGACCGGCCGCATCGGCGTCGTCGGCGGAATCGAGTCGCTGGTCCTCGACGGACGCCGCCTGTGGTTCGGCTTCGACTTCACCTCCGACCAGGTGCTCTCCCCTCTGATCGACGACGCAGACGCCATGGCGCAGTATGCCGCGCGGCACATGCGCCAGCGCACAGGTGCCCACGACGAGTCCTACTGGGCCCAGCTCGTCCAGACCGCCGTGGAGAACTCAGATCTGGTGCGGCACGACGAGCAGCGCACCTTCACCACGCAATCGCTGGAAGCAGGGGATGCCGGTCCCGCACACGGGCATCTGCTCTACCTCCTCGACGCGGCAACGGAGGACCCCGCCGATGACGACCCCGTCCACACCGGTACCGGATTCGAGGAGCGGGCCACGCAATCCGGTCTCCGGCCCGACGAGGTGACCCTCGATGGCAAGGACGGGGTACGGGAGACGGCACTGACCCTGCACGCGGTCGGCAACTGGTCGCTGCTGTTCGCTCCGTACTCCCGCAGCGCACAAACCGCCTGACCGCGGGCTCGGACCCGCCGCTGTGTCAGCCGGCCTCGGCGGTTTCCGCGGCCTTGCCCGGACTCGGGTGTTGGCGGGCCGACAGGAGTCGGTGCCGGTCTCGACGATGGCGCCGTTGAAGGTGAGCCGGTCGACGATGGCCGCGCAGGCAAGCGGGTCGGGCGCCGTCGCATACCGCCGGGGCGGCCAGGTGGCCGCGGCGTACGGATTCGCCCTGGGCCTCCGGATGGCTTCCCATGAGAGGGTGGACGCCATGGAGAACCGCGAGCTCTGGGCCTTCCTGAACTCTCTTCGTACCGGCGACGTGCTCTCGGGCAGGATCGCGTCGATCGAGCGGTTCGGCGTGTTCGTGGCGCTTGACAGCGGCCCTGACCACCCGGTCTTCCCCGGCGTCGGGTTCATCACGATTCCCGAACTGTCCTGGCGACACTTCGAAGATGCCTCGGACATCGTTCAGGTGGGACAACGCGTTTCATGCGAGTTCCTTCAGTTCGACACGACGAACGGAGAGGCCAGGCTGTCCTTGCGAGCAATGCAGCCCGACCCCTTTCAGACGTTCGCCGACAGCACCACGGTGGGGCAGACGTTGCAAGGGCGGGTCACCAAGCTGATCCCGTTCGGCGCCTTCGTCCAGGTCACCGATGGCATCGTGGGACTGGTCCATCTGCAAGAGCTCGCAGAGACGCCCATCGAAGCTCCGGAAGAAGTCGTCCAAGTCGACGACAAGGTCGTGGTCGTCGTCACTGGGATCGACCGCGAGCGTCGCAGGCTGGCACTTTCGCGCCGACAGGCTTCTACGGCTCTCGACTGACCGCTCAAGGTACCGCCCCGACCCGAAGCAAGTTCTCCACCGCCGTCTCCGTCCAGGCAGAGTTCAGGTCCCGCCCCCAATACCTTTTTCGTGGTCCCGCAATGGGGCTCCCGGCCTCCGGGACCGGCATGACCGCTCCCCCCTGTTGAACGTATGGCCGTGGGGTGGTGTCACCGGTCCCGGAGGCGCTGACAGACCGCTGATCAGGGGCACGACCGTTCGCCTCACAGTGCACCGGGCGGTACACGTGAGCGTGCACCGCGCGGGCCGAGCTTGCGGGAGTGGCACGGCTGCCTCGGCTGAGTTCCTCGAGGAACTGTCGTTGGCCGTCCAGGAATCCGTCCGCGAAGAGCGAGTGCGGGGAGAAGAGCGCGGTGAGCGTGATCTTGAGGTCCGACTGCTCAATGGACTGCTTGAGCAGTGAATGGGTCGCGTCCGGGTAATGCTTGACCGTCAATGCGCCGCCTGCGTCCAGCACCTTGTGGTACGTGCGCTCCGTGTCGGCGGTGTCCACGTTGATGTCATGGCCTGCGAGGGTCAGCAGCACCGGTACGCCGCGCAGGGCGCGGAGGTCTTGTGTGGCGTCCGCGGTGTAGTTCTTGGAGATGAAGCCCCAGCGATCGGCGGTCATGCCGTCCGCGTCGCCGCCCATCGCCCTGACGTACTCCTCGAAGGTCGCGTGGCGTTCCAGCAGCCGGAGGGTGGTGTCGCTCTTGGCGGTCTCCGCCTTGGTGCGGGCTGCTGATGCGTCGTCGGCGCGCAGCTCGGCGAGGAGGTTGTAGCGGCCCTGCTGGAGCCAGTTGATCGCGGGCGAGACGGCGATGACGAAGCTCACGGGCGTCTTGGCGGCGATCTTCGGAAGGACCCAGCCCGCCTGGCTGGCGCCCCAGAGCCCGATCCGGTCGCCGTCGATGTCCGGGCGGGCGCGGGCCCAGGCGATGGCGGCGGCTGCCTCGTCGGCCCGGTCGTCCATGGACTGGTCGAGCCAGTCGCCGGGTGCGCCCGCGACGCCGGGCTTGTCCCAGGACAGGGAGGCGTACCCGGCCTTGGCGTTCGCCTCCCACATGGGCTTGTAGCCGTCGTCGTGGGTGGCGTCGACAGGGCCGTCGCCGTGGACGTACACGACCAGGCCGGGGTGCTTGCGGCCGTCCCTGGGGATGGCCAGTACGCCGTTGAGGGTGTGGCCGCCGTGGCGGATCGTGACCCGCTGCTCGTCCATGTCGTAGGAGTTCTGCCACAGCACCACACCGACGAGGCCGGCGGTCACGACCAGGACCGTGACGAGTGACCACACGGCGATGCGGATTCCGCGGCGTCGGGGCTGGGTCTTCGGACACATGGGATGGCTGCCTCTGTTCGGGTTCGAGTGGACACCTAAACTATCACCAGTGAAACGATCACTGAGAGTTTGATAGATTTGAATCCCGGTTTCAGAGAGAAAGGGAGCACAGCATGGGACTGGACACGACAGGTCCCGGGGCCGGACCGGTGACAGTGCGGCGGGGCGTTCCGGCCGGAGCCGAGCGGCGGGCGGCCGAGCTGTACTGGGACGCCTTCGGCCGCAAACTCGGTCCCGCCCTGAACCCGCCGGGCAAGGCGGTGCCCTTCATCGCCGCCCACCTGAACGCCGATCGCGCGGTCTGCGCACTCCTGGACGGGCAGCTCGTCGGCCTCGCCGGCTACCAGCACGACGGGCGGGCCCTCACCGGAGGATCGGCTTGCGCCGTGCTGCGGGCGTACGGACACCTACGTGGACTGCACCGACTCCTGCTCCTCGCCCTGTTCGAACGCCGCCCGGCCCCCGGACAACTCGTCATGGACGGCATCGCCGTGGACCCGGCCATGCGCGGCCGGGGCGTCGGGAGCATGCTCATCGAGGAAGTAGCCGCCGTCGCGGCGGAGCAGGACTGCCGGGAGATCAGACTGGACGTGATCGACACCAACCCGCGCGCCAGGGCCCTGTACGAGCGGCGCGGCTTCACGGCCGTACGTACCGAGCACACGCCCTACCTGCGCGGGCTGCTCGGATTCGGCGCGGTGACCACCATGCACCGCCCGGTCGGAACAAAAGGAGTGAGAGAACTGTGAGCGCCGAGACCGACCACGTCGAAATCCCCACCCGCATGCTCGTCCACGCGCTGATCCGCGAGGACGGCACCGTCGACGCGGATGAGCTGTACACCGTCGCCAACACTCTGGGCATGAGCGACCAGCAGGTACGGCTGTGCATCAAACGCCTCGTGTCCGAAGGCCGATTCACCCACGAGGGCCGAGGCCGCAAGGCGGAGCTGCACGCGACCACGGACACCAAGCGTGCCCTCGCCCCCAATGCGGACTTCCTGCGGCACGCATTCCAACAGGATGCCGGGCTCGCGCCCTGGGACGGTGTCTGGCACCTGGCCGCCTTCGCGGTGCCCGAATCGGCGCGCACCGCCCGGGACGCCCTGCGCGAGACGCTCGTCCACCTCGGCGGCGCCCCGCTCCAGGGCGGATTGTACGTCTGCGCCAACACGTGGGAACCGTACGTCGAAGAAGCGGCCCACCGCCTCGGCACCCACGACGCGCTCACCCTCCTCACCACGACGGACCTGCGCAAGGGAGACACCCAGGAACCTGCCGAACTCGCCCGACGTCTATGGCCCCTGCGGGAGACCGCCGATCGCTACTCCCACCTCAGCCGCATCGCCCGGCCCCGCCTCGCCCGGCTCACCGGCCCTGCCGAACTCTCCTCATCCGCACTCCTCACCATCGCTGTCGAGCTGGCCGCCGAACTCACCCGCGCCATGGAGCCCGACCCGTTGCTACCGCCTCAGCTCCTGCCCCGGCCCTGGCCCGGCGCCCAGGCCCGGGAGCTCATCGCCCAGTGCTGGGCGGCCCTGCACGAACGTGACCAGGGCGAAGCCCGCCCGGCTCTCTTCCGCCTCTACGCCGACATCACCCGAGAAACAGCAGACCGGACCGCGCACTGAAGACGGAACGGACGGCGCGGTTCGTGCCTGATGGGAGGACTCGTCCCGATGACTTGACGGCGTAGCAACGTGAGGTGTCCATGTGTTTGGTCAAGCTGTGTGGCTCACAATGCGGGCATGGATGACCGGGGTGGGGACTCGGTGTCGGTGTGACGCGTCGAGGGGCCGGTTCTCGTGGCGGCCCATGTAATTCCTGCCGTCGCAGGGGTGAGGGCGGTCGTTGGGTGGGGCGGGTGGGCTTCGTCTCTCCGGCGGCGGAGACAACACGGTCGGCCGCGCTGCGGACGGGCCGGCCGTCGGCGTCGCGGTGTTCTTGTGGTGGACGATTCTCAGGGTCCGGCTTGAGGTCGCCCTGGTCGCATCGTGACGATCAACCCATGGGGGGCCCACCGCCTTCTCCTGGATGAGGTGACTTTTGTGCTCGTAGAGAGTTCCGTCGCGGAGCATGGCGAAGAGGACGTCGGCACTTTCTACGAACCACGGCCGGCAGCGGCGGTCACGTGACCAGAGGCTCCGCCGACAGCACCACCTGATCGGCCTCACCATCGAACCCGAGCACCGGATGACTGTGGTCGCCGCCCTCGGCGTCCATCAGCACCGGCTTGCCCAGCCGCAGCCCGACCACCCGCAAGAAGTCGCAGAACACATCCAGTCGCTCCTGGCCCTGGAGCTCCCGCAGATCAACATCGAAGCCGATCTCCTCCACCGCCCAGAACCGGAGAATCGCCAGCACATCGGCAGCCGGCCAGACCCTCAGCTCCGGGCGCTCAGCGTCAGCCGGGCGAGGCAGGACTGCCTCCGCCCGAGGCACCGGCAGCACCGTCTCGCCTTCGGAGTACTGAAACGTCCGGCAGCGACCCCATCGAATCCGGATCGAAGAAGCGCACTACGTCATGCCACAACAAGTCAGGCAGCACGCCATGCTGCCCTGGGCCTCACCAGAACACAGCCCGATTTCCTTGACGAACCTCATAGGCCCCCGGGAGCAGATGACGCTTCAGGCCAGGTCGAGCAGGCTCTGGTGGAGGCCGGCGCCTCGCTCGTAGCGGATGTGAAGGCACATGAACCGATGCAGCCAGGCGATGACGCGCTCAACGACCCGGCGCACCTTGCCCGGTGCTGTCAGTCCCGTCTGCAACCATGCCCCCATGACCAATAGCGGGCCCCCACTCCCCACCGACAAGACCGCCGCCACCGACCACGCTCGACAGAACATGCAGAGCCTGGTCGCCGAGCTCACCGGACGCGGCTGCGAGGTCCTCCTCTTCAACAAGGAAGGCAGGCCGGCGCCGCAGGAGGGAAGTCTGGAGTTCGACATCGAGGCCCCCGACTCCTACGGCGACACCCTGGTGGTCCCCGGCATCCCCACCCGGTCCCTGAAGTCCGCTACAGAGAAGGACAGTTGGCTCCTCCGCTGGGGCCACAAGTCCTACACCTGGACCGCCTTCGTGGAGGAAAGGTCCGCCCTCGCCCAGGGATTGCGCACCATCCACGCCAACGCCGACCTCTTCGTCGCCGAACTACGCAAGCACGGACTGCCGTTGAACGCCGACGGGGTGGGCCCCGACTGGGACGCGGCGTCGAGCACGTGGATCACGTACGACCTGCCGATCGGTGACGAAGTCGTGTACGTGTCCTTCCCGGACCAGCCCATCGGGCCGGGACTGGACCAAGTCCTGTACGTCCAGGGCGAGGAGCACACCTGGGAGGCGGCCGTCATGGCGGTCTTCACCGAAGCGGGAGTCCCGGTGCCGGACCGGCCGCCCCGCATCAGCTCACCTCCTGACCGCGACCACCTCCCCGTCGCCGGCCCAGACGGCCGAGTCCGATCGGAAGAGACATGACGACAACTCCCACTCCTGGCAACCAACCCCGCAGGCCGATGAGCGACGAGGAGTACGGAGCCCTGCGGGCTCGGGCCGCGCTGTGGGCCGGCGCGTCCGTGCTGATCACCAATCCGCTGGGGAAGGTACTCGTCCAGCGCGTCGACTATCGCGACACATGCCTCCTGCCGGGCGGCGCCGTCGACGCGGGCGAGTCACCGGCTCACGCCGCTGCGCGCGAGGTGATGGAGGAGCTCGGCGTCACCGCCGTGGCCGACCGGGGCCTGGCCGTCGACTGGGTCTCCGCCGACAGCTTCGGCGCACCCCCGTCCATGCGGTTTCCAGGCGAGATCGTGCATGTCTTCGACGGCGGTACCTGGGACGACAACCGGATCGCAGAGATCCGCCTGCCCGGCCACGAGATCACCGGTATCGAGTTCGTCGAACCCGCCCGACTGCCCGGCCTGCTCTCCCCCACCGATGCGCGCCGCGCCCTCTCGGCGCTCCGCGCCCGTATCAACGCCGCCGGCACGGTGCTCCTGGCGAACGGCCTCCCGATCGCCCCCACCGTCCTCGACCGCCTCGGCGCCCTGCGATCCGCCCGCGCCGAGCACCACTACCCGTGGCGCGACGCCCCATCCCCGCACGGGCTCACGGTGACACAGGTCCACGGATGGCTGTTCGCTCCGGACGGGCGCGTACTCGTCCTCCTCGAACCCGAGACCGGTGCCGCCCGCCTGCCCGGCGGCATGCCCGGGACGCAGGACCACGGTGACCCACTATCGACGCTGTACCGCGAGGCCGAAAGAAATGCCGCAGCCCGGCTTGAGGCACCCCTGCTCCTCGGACACGTAACCGATCCCCGAACACGGCACGATCACCTGCGCTACGCCGCGGCTTTCACCGACGTCGGTGTCCCACGGACCGATCCAGCCACGGACCGGACCTGTACCCGCATCCTGGCCACCCCCGAACAAGCCGCCCAGCTCTTCGACTGGGGCGAACCGGCCACCGATCAGCTTGCCGCAGTACACCGGGCCCGCCACCACCTCGGCCTGCCCAGAGCCGTCCCTCAGCCCGTCACCGAGCTCCCCTGTCCCACGGCCCTGGCCTGAACCTCGCTCACGCATTCGGTTTGGGGTGATCGCCATCCCGGGAGATGGTCACGGTGAGCGTGTACGTACCCATGTGGTGCAGGACGTCGCCGAGGACAGTGGCCACCGGGAGCAGAGGCAGCCGTTGGCCGTGCAGCTGTTCCTCCACCGCGACCTGCAGCCAGGCCAGTTGGCGGACACGGTTGTCCTCGGTCCAGTCCTCACCGGCGTCGTTGTGCCCCCACCGGCATCCGTCCAGCGGCCCGCGACCCAGGTGAGTGCTGCTCCAACCGTAGGCTTCCGTCCTGGCCACGCCGAGACTGAACACGTCCTCGTCCGCCAGGTCGTTCTCGGCAAGGACGCGATCAATCCACGGGTACCGGTGAAAGACCCCGTGCAGGCCCATGATGAGGGTCGGATCGCTCACGTCCATACCACCGCGCTCCTTCTACGCTCCGCACGACAGGGTGACGGTCTTGGTGACCGCTTTCTCGGGGAGTCCGCGATCCCGATCAAGTCGACGTCGATGACGCTCCGCCACTGGGTCTTGATCCGGTTCCCGCACTTCCACCACCCGTGTGCCGATGCCGTCACGGGCGGCGTGCCGGACACGTGGACGTGGTCTCCGTCGGTGATGAACCCGCCGACGTCCGAAGCCGTCATCTCCGAGGCCGCGTAGGCCGATGGTGCAGCAACGCTGACGGACATCGCCACGGCGAAGACCGCAGACAGAAAGGATGTACGCACAGGACTCCCTGCAGATGAGAGGCAGCGGAGACAGGTGAAGTCCTGCTGATCCTTTACCGCGGTAAAGGCAGTAACCTTCCCGTTCGGTCAGATCACCCGATCGATACGGGGCACCTGCCCGCTGACGTCCCGCCAGGCCGACTGGCCACGCCCATGAGTTGAGCCCAGACCCGCCGACGTACCAGGGCCGCCCGCTTACCAGGCCCGCCCGCTTACCAGGCCCGCCGAACAGCAGCACCGATGTCGGCTCGGTCCCGGTTCCCTGGTGGAAAGGTCGCTCGCACGGGTCTCAGGCGCGTTACCAGATACGTGCGCCCAGTCCTGGAAGGGCAGCCTGGCAGTCGCCCTGGCCGTGGTCACCGACCCGAAAGGCCGCTGCTGCGCACCTCGGCGTACAGACAGTACGACTCGGCCCAAGCCGGCATGGCCGCGTCCGGCAATGGATCCACGTGCTCAGTCGTCCACCGGTCGTACTGCGCCCGCCGACAGTCCTCGGCCAGAGCGACGAAGTCGGCACTGCGTCGAGGGGACGCTGGTGGTCCCGCTCGCGGGCCGAGCGCTCCACAGATTCCTCCTGGTAGTAGCGAGCGAGCGCAGCGTCCAGCAACGCTCCTCTGACAGCGATGGCCGCCGCGATGGTGCCCGACACGGCGTTCAGCTCACTATCCGGCGACGGGCATCGGAGAAAGCCCGAACCAGCCGTTCCCACACACCACGGCGATGTCCGCCCCGCCGCCCGTACCGGCCAGGTCACCCCGTCCGTCATCGCTTCTGAAAGGCTCGCGACTTGTGCCACAGGCCTACGCCGAGGGGGGCAAGCCTGCCCGTCCTCAGCCGGGGAGGGCTCGCAACCGACAGCCCTCGTCGACAACGCGGCAGCTCATGCTGCCCCGCCGTAATCGGCCCTGGAGGGCTTGCGGCCTGCACCTGCGCGTTGCTGGCTTTCCCTCCCCCGGGCTCCCGGTCCCGCCCCGTTCCCCACCTCCGCACGGCTGGTGCTCATGGGGGACTGCTCCCGGCCCATGCCGACCAGTGGGGCGTGAGCGGGACTCCGAAGTCCGTCAGTTTCTCCAGGACGTAGTCCCTGGTCTCGTCGGTCATGAAGGGGCAGGCCGCGTCGAGCACGTCCAGGTCGTCGAGCAGGAGCTCCAGCACCTGGAACCAGAAAGCGTCGTTCAGTGTCGTGTCCGTGCTACGCAGGCCGAGATCGACGCATGCGAAGCAACGGCGCAGGAGATCCTCGTGCGCGGACGGACGCCGCAGCGCCGGCATCACCAGCCGGTCGGCGAAGCCGTCTCTCAGGAGCGGGAAGAGAAGCACTTCCCCATCCGCGTCCTCCTCCGCCAGGAGCCGGATGGTCTCCGCCGCCTCGGGCACCGAGTCCAGGAGAATCTCCTGCACGTTCGAACGCGTCATGGCGGACGTCGGCATCCATTCACCTACTCGATAGAACTGGCGGTGCGAGAGTACAACCCTCTGTGTCGGCTGACGCCGTTCGGGCCAGTCCGGGTGCCGAGTACAGCGAGAGGGGTGCAGGCGTCACTCACCTGGGGGCGGGCCCTTCTGTCACGCCTTGCGCGTACGGGTGCCCGGCTCGTGGGTCGGGCGAGCAGGGGTGTCGGAACAGTGGGCGCCGAGTTCGGCGAGTTCGGCAGAAGTGAGAGCGAGGTGGGCCGCGCCAAGGTTCTGCTCCAGGTGGGCCCTGGTGGAGGTGCCCGGGATCGGTAGCACGTTCGGCGACTGGTGCAGCAGCCAGGCGAGGGCCAGTTGGGCAGGTGACACACCCTTGACTGCGGCGAATGATCCCAACGGGCCGTCAGAGCGGCTGAGTTCGCCCCTGCCCAGCGGGAAGAACGGAATGAAGCCGATGCCCTCACGAGTGCAGTGGTCGAGGGTATCGCGGTAGCGCTGACGGGTGAGGCTGAAGATGTTCTGGACGCTGGTGACGGGCACCAGTTCGCACGCACGGACGACGTCATCCACCTCCACCTCCGACAGGCCGATGTGCCGGATCTTTCCCTCGACACGCAGCTCGCCGAGAACACCGAGCTGTTCCGCAAGCGGCACCTGCGGGTCGATGCGGTGCAGGTGGTAGAGGTCGATACGCTCCAAACGCAGGCGGCGCAAGCTCATCTCGACGCACTGGCGCAGGTACTCCGGCCGTCCCACCGCCTGCCACCGGCCGGGGCCCTGCCGGGTCAGGCCGCCCTTCGTGGAGATCACCAGCCCGTCCGGATAGGGGTACAGCGCCTGGGCGATCAGCTCCTCGCTGACATACGGCCCGTACGAGTCGGCGGTGTCCACGAGATCGACCCCCAGCTCCACCGCCCGGCGCAGCAGCCGGACTGCCCGGTCCCGGTCGGCTGGCTCGCCCCACGCCCCCGGTCCGGTCAGTCCCATGGTGCCGAGGCCGAGCCGCCGCACCGGCAGATCCTCACCGAATCGGAATATGTCTGACAATGAGCACTCCTGGGAGGTGAGTTGAAGCAGTATGGCCGACTACACCACCCGACGGTCTGCCGCTGCCATTGAGTTTCCGCGTCCGCGTGGTGGCGCGATCGCTCAGGACACCTCGACACCCCCGGACGCAGCATGTGCGGAACGCGCTTCCGGCCGTCGGCGGGCGTGCGGGCGGCTTCGATCTCCTCGGGCGACGACAGCTCAAGCGGGTGCGGTGACGAAGCCAGTGGGACGCACCCGGTCAGGATCAGGCGCGTCATGGGACCCGAAGCCCCGACCGCACATCCCGCACATCCGCCGCGACTTCGCCCCACCCGCCCCCCACCCACCCGACCTCCGTCTTCACGCGAGCTGGTCCAGCAGCCGGGCGTACGCATCCGCTCCGGCGGGCGGGGCTCGGTCCTGCCGGTCCCGCCGGTCTCCCAGCCCGACACCGTCGCCCGCCGCCCGTTCAGCGCGACGGCGACCTCGTCGGTCGCCAGCCGTGTGCGACCCGAGATCGCCGAGCCGTCTCTCCGGATTCCCGACGGCAGCAGAAACACGCACACCCTCCGACTTCATGATCCGCTCGCGTGGGCGGCGGCCCCGGCAGGCGGGAACGCTGCCCCGCACCGATTCCGCCATCGAAGCCGCCCTGGCCATCGTGCGTGACCTCGCCCTGTTCCTCGCCGACGAGTGCGGCAAGCGGGACTGGGCGCTGACCGATGTGCACGATCTCGCGTCGAAGTCGAACGCCCGCAGACGCTTGTCCCTGAGGAAGGACGCAGTTTTGGTCCAGCGCTCGAAGCGTCGGCGGGCCCGGTCGTCGCACTCGCCGGACCCTGTCCCGAGCAATCCGGTACCGTCTCGGCATGTTGTTCTACGTTCATGCGCAAGACAAGCCGGGAGTAGCTGACCAGTTGCTTGAGTTCGCCGAGGCGCACTGGTCGTACATGGACCGGTTCGACGGCCGGTTGATACTCCGCGGCCCCACCCTGTCCGACGACGGAGAAGAGCACACGGGAAGCGTCCACATCGTCGACCTCGCCGACCGCGCCGCCGCCGAGCGGTTCGCGACGGAGGAGCCGTACTGGAGGGCTGGTCTCTACGGAGAGTTCACGGCCGTCCCGGCGGTGGTGCTGTTGCACCGCGAACTGGCGGCGGATGCCCCGTACACGCTCGTCACCGCCCAGTGGCCCCCGCACGCCCGTACCCCGGGCGACGCCGGGCAGCGGCCACTGGGTGCGGAGCCGGACGGACGGCTGAGCTTCGTGGCTGTCCTGGTCGACGACGACCAGGACAGCACGACGGGCATGGTCGCGGCCGTGCGATCGCTCCCGGACGAGGCGCGGAGCCTGGTCCAGGCGTGGGCAGACCGGCTCGCCGGCGGACCCGCGCCCCTCAAGGCCCAGCGCTGGCAGCGCGGCGGACGCAACTGAGGCGCCGTGGTGGATGAGGGTGCGTGGTGAAAGCGGATCTCGATGTGGACGATCAGGCCTCGTGGAACGATCACGCGTCGAGACACGTGGAGATCTGACGGGCGAGCAGTGAGCCCGTCTGGTCTGCTGTCCGCCCCGACACGATCTGATCGGACGGGACACCTGTTCATTCATTCGCCGAGGATTTCCACCGCGGGACGCTGCGGCGTGCAGGGAGCCCAGCCGGGGTTCCCGGTGTTGGCGAACGCGACCCAGGCTCCGTGTACCCGGGCTGCGAGTCCTGCTGGGGCAGGGGCAGGGCCGAGCAGGCGGGTGTCCCCGTGCAGCCAGGGTTGGTCGGCGATGTCGAACACGAAGGGCAGTTCGACGGTGTGGGCGGCACCGAGTCGCCCGTCCAGGGCCGTCGAGCGGTACCCGAAGGAGTAGACGTGCGTGCGGCCGCCAGAAATCCGCGCGTGGGCCTGCGCCATGCGCGTCGTCCCGTACTCGAACAGGGCCTGCCCGAGTACGGCGGAACGCAACTCGCCCGGTGTTTCGTCCGGCCGTGCCGCCCGGTGCGCGGCGAGGGTGGTCTCCGGGTCCGCATGCACCCGGGCGGTGACGGCGAGTACGTCGGCTTCCGTGGTTGACTCCAGGGCACCCTGCGGTGCGAGGTAGAGGCGCCCCTCTTCGGTGTTGGTGCCGATGAGCAGGTCGATGTCGCCCGCCGGGCCGTCGGCGAGACCGTCGGCGGGCTGGACCGGCAGGACCAGGCTGAACGGGCTGAGCCCGACCAGCGGATCCGTGGCGGTGCTGGTACGGAGGTCGAGGCCGGTCAGTGCGGGCAGGATCGCCAGGAAGCGCTCGTCCGGGATCGGGGCGAACGCCTCGGCGGTCGGTTCGACGCCCAGTGCGGCGGCCGCCGCGGCGGTGACCCGTTGTGCTTGTTCCGGAGTGAACGCGCCGGTGCCGTTGCCGCTCTGGATGATCGCTCGCTGGAACAGACCGCCTGCCTCCGGTGTCGCGAGCAGCGCGCCGGTGAGCGTGGCGCCCGCGGACTGGCCGAAGACCGTGACGTTCTCGGGGTCGCCGCCGAATGCTGCGACGGTGTCGTGTACCCAGCCGAGCGCGGCGAGTACGTCCAGCAGTCCGCGGTTGGCCGGAGCACCCGCCAGATCGAGGAACCCGGGGATGCCGAGGCGGTAGTTCACCGTCACGAGGACGATGTCGTCGCGGGCGAACGCGGTGCCGTCGTAGAGCGCGGCGCGGTTCGAGCCGGTGACGAACCCGCCGCCGTGCACGAAGACCATGACGGGACGCCTTCCGCCGTCGGCGGCAGGCGTGTGGACATCGACGGTCAGGTACTCCTCGCCGGGCACCCAGCCCGGCCCGAAGTAGGGGACCATGTCGAGCCGGCCGAAGTCACGGACCGGCTGGGGAGCCGTCGGCGAGGGCCGCGTGCCGTCGCGGACACCGGACCAGCCCGGGTGCGGTACGGGTGGCGCGAAACGGCCGGCGCCGGTGGGGGCCGCCGCGTAGGGGAGGGCGCGGTAGCGCACGCCGGATCCGTCACGGAGGCCGCGCACAGCGCCCGCCGGGGTTTCGACGACCGGATCTGTCTGTCGGGGCACGGGACACGCCTGCTTCCTGGAGAGAGGCATCGGGGAACGCTCCTTTCTGGAGGAACTGGAGGTCTGGAGGAGCTGAAGGAACTGGAGGAACTGGAAGGGACATCAGGAGATGCGGGAGAAGCCCGCCCACCCCTTGATCGCGAACTTCGAGCCGCTGCGTACGACCTCCGCGGCGCCCTGGCCGCCGAAGTGCGCCGGGAAGACGAGCGCGTTGTTGTCGGCGGCACGGCCGAGCAGCTTGTGTCGGGTGGCGCGGGACTCCGCCGGGTCCTCGCAGAAGCAGGAACTGATGTCCGGCTCCACGATCTGCAGCGCGGTGTGCACCAGGTCCCCGACGAACAAGGCCTGATCGCCGCCGGACTCCAGGGTGAGCACGGACGAGCCGGGAGTGTGCCCAGGAGCGAGATCGAGACGCAGGTTCTTGTCGATCCGGTACGTCCCCTCCCACAGGTGAGTGAGTCCCGCCTGGTGGACCGGCGTGACGCTGTCCTCGAAGACGTTCTGGTTCCCGCGGCCGAGCACGGTCCTGTTCTCGTTGGCCGGGTCCCAGAAGTCGAAGTCCCGCCGGGGCATCAGGTACGTGGCGTTCGGGAAGGTCGGTACCCAGGTCCGGCCGTCCAGGCGGGTGTTCCAGCCGACGTGATCGATGTGCAGGTGGGTGTTGACCACGATGTCGACGTCCTCGGGCCGCACCCCGGCGGCGGCGAGGTGGCCGAGGTAGTTGGTGTCCAGGCGGTTCCACACCGGCGCGTAGGGCCGGTCCTTGTGGTTGCCCACGCCGGTGTCGACGAGGATCGTGCGCCCCTCGCTCCGCAACAGCCAGGACTGGATCGCCGTATGGCACTCGTCCGTCCGCGGGTTCCAGAAGTCGGGCTCCAGCCAGTCGCGGTTCTCGTCCCAGGAGCCGTGGGGGCTGTCCGGGAAGAACTGGCCCGGAGACATCTCCGACGAGCCGGAAAACTCAGTGACACGGCTGATGGTGACGTCGCCGAGAGTGATCCGCTCCGCGCTCTGATCCATGTGGTCCGTCCTCGGGTCTGGGGGTACGTAGCCGGATGAGACCGATCCTGGACGCGCGGACGGGTACGTACCACTCCCGGGTTGTCCCACCCCTCACAGGGTGTGGCAGGGACCGGGTCGCGCACCGAATACTGGAGGGATGAACGGACCCGGCCCGCTCGGCGCCTTCCTCCAAGCCCGACGGGCGCAGCTGCGCCCCGAGGACGTCGGCCTGCGCGACCTCGGACCGCGAAGGCGGGTGGCCGGGCTCCGGCGCGAGGAACTGGCCCAGCTGGCGGGCGTCAGCGTCTCGTACTACGCACGGCTGGAACAGGGCCAGTCCCGCGGGGCCTCGGCCGAGGTGCTCGACGCGATCGCCCGCGCTCTCCTGCTCGACGACCACGAGCGCGAGCACCTCGACCGGCTCGCCGGCACCGCCCGCCACGCGCCCCGGCTGCGCCGCCCGCGGCCCGAGAAACTCGCCGACGAAACTCGCGACCTCCTGCGTGCCGTCGACGGCGTACCGGCGATCGTCCTCGGCCGCCGTACGGACGTGCTCGCCTGGAACGCTCTCGGGCACACCCTGCTGGCAGGCCATCTGGACTTCCTCGGCCCGGATGTCCCGGCACGACGCCCGAACATGAGCCGGATGCTCTTCCTGGACCTGCACTGTCAGGAGCTGTACGCGGACTGGAAGCGAAAGGCGCGCGCGGTGGTCGGCAACCTGCGCATCGCCGTCGGCAAGTACCCGGACGACCCGCTGCTCGCGGAGCTGATCGGCGAGCTGACGATGAAGAGCCCGGAGTTCGTCGCACTATGGGCGGACCACCGTGTGGCGCCATGCGATGCCGCGACCTACGAGCTGCGCCATCCCGTCGTCGGCACGGTGACGGTGACACAGCAGACACTGGCGGTCGCCCGTTCACCGGAGCAGGCGCTCATCGTGTGCACCACTCCCGCCGGCTCCTCATCCGAGGAGGCCCTCGCGCTCCTCCGGCAGTCGAGCGGCAGCAGGACGCCGTACGCGGATGGCGTCGGCGTTCCCGAGGAGCCACACCGACAGGTGCAGGGAGCCCGGGGCCCCGGGCGAGGTAATGACACGACGGTGAGGCGCCGGTGAGGCGGCAGGTCCCAGGCGACGCTCTCTCCGAACGTTGCATCAGTGGAACATGACGAAACCCTTCCCCGGTTGAGGGGAAGGGCTTCGTGAGCGAGCGCTGGGCAGGCCTTGCACCTGCATTTCCCCGCGGGAAGCGGGGCGTCTTTCCTTGGACCACCAACGCACCGTCAGTCACCGGTGATTCCGGCGAGCTGCCAAGATCAACTATAGCGCATGCGGGCCGTCGGCCGACACCGGCCGGACGAGCAGGCGGCTTGGTCCCAGCACCTGCCCGACGGAAGCCGCCGTCGGCCGACACCGGCCGGACGAGCAGGCGGCTTGGTCCCAGCACCTGCCCGACGGAAGCCTCGGTCCCGACGCCTGCCCGACGGACGCCTCTCCCGGCACCGGCCCGACGGACGAGCGCGGTTCCAGACGATGTACGCCCGCTCGCACGCGGACGGGCGTCGCCGAGTCCGGGACGCTACGCCGCTACGGCGCTTCTGGCCGGGCAGCGGTCAGCCTTGTTGCCGGAGGTCCAGCATGCAGAAGACCTTGTCGTACCGCCGCTCACCGACGGCGACGAAGTCGGGCAGTCGGCCGTATTCGGTGAAGCCCAGCGAACGGTAGAGGTGCAGGGCATGGGTGTTGTCGCCACGGGCATCCAGGGTGAGGACCTCGATCCCCGCTTCCCGGGCGTCAGCGATCAAGGCAGCGGTGAGCGCCCGGCCGATGCCACGACCATGGGCACTGGCATCTACCGCGAGCTTCTCCAGATCGGCGTGCGGCCGATGGGTCGGTCGGGCGTAACGGAGCCAGTACCCCACCCCGACAAGCCGACGGCCGAGGTACGCGGCGCGCAGGGCCGCATCCCCGGCCCGCACCGCGGAGAAGACGTGGCCGAGAAGCTCCGCCACCTCATCCCGTGAGGGTGGTTCGACCCAGCCCAGTGCGGCACCTCCACTGACCAGGTGCGACAGGATCTGGTGGGCCGACTCCGCGAACCGGGCTTCCAGTCCCGGATCGGAAGTCAGCTCCATGGCGTCAAGAATGACGGGCTCAGGGGACACACCGCTGGTCGCACCGCTGGTCATGGCCGGGTTCATGACCGGCAGCCTAGCCAGACCGAGGCCCGGCGGGAGGGCTGGCCAGACGAAGTTGAAGGACTGCATGTCAGCCTCCATGCCGCATGCCGCCACCGCCAAGCCCAACAGCCCCATGACAGCGGTGATCCGCGTGATGAATGAGCTGGCCGGGCTCGACCTCGCGGGAAGCGAGGGCGTACTCGAGCGTGGACAGCACCAGGTCGGCGTCCGCACGGGCGGAGGTCTCCCAGGCCACCACCCGGCGGGAGAACGCGTCCCGGATCGCGGACAGCCACAACGGGCCCTCGCCGGTCGCGATCATCGTCAGGTCGGTGACCCACGGCCGGTTCGGTGCACTCGCGGTGAAGTCGCGCTGGACCAGGTCCGGGGCCAGGGTGACCTTGGGATCCCGGCGCGTGAAACCCTTGCGACGCGGGCTGATCCCAGCGAGGTCGGCCTCGCGCATCAGGCGCTCGACCCGCTTGCGGCCCACGTGGACGCCCTCACGCTTGAGCACGGCACGCACGCGCGGCGAGCCGTAGATCCCGCCCGAGCCGGCGTGGATCTCCTTGATCTGCTCGGTGAGTTCCGCGTCCCGGCGCACGCGTTCGCACGGCTCGCGCTCGGCACGGCGCCAGCGGTAGTAGGTGGAGGAAGGGATGGACAGTTCCCGGAGTACGGGCTCGACCCCCAGGTGCGGGTGCTCGTCGAGGAGCGCCGTCACCTGGGCCGGGTCGGGTCGAGCTGGGCCACGAAAAAAGCCGAGGCCGTCCGCAGGACCTCGTTCGCCCGTCGGCAGAAGGCCGTTGCGATACGCGCGAGATCACAGTCCATGACTGGAGTGTCAGGCGAGCACCCATCGGGGCTGGTGTCCACCTCTTCCGGGTGAGGACACACGGCTCGGGAAGGTCGTGCTCCCACCGCAGCAGGGGGCACTTCGGGAGGCGTGGCGAGGAAGCGTTCCGCGCGCTCGGTCTCCCGTGTCCGACGCCACCGCAGGTGGTACCGGCGCTCCAGGTACGGGCCGTGGGTGAGCGGGCAGCGGCAGAGCTGCACCAGGTCCGCACCCTCGGGTCCGGGCGCAAGGCCCGGGATATCGCGTCGGAAGAACTGGGCGAGCCCGACGAAGGGCGCCGGTCCGTCCTCCCCAGGTGTTCCGGCGCCGGGCCACGGCCGGCTCCGCGGCCATGTGCCTGCGGCACGGCGCTGAGGATCTCGTCCCGTGCGTACCCCTCGGTCTCGCGCTGGTGCGGCTCGGGGCAGACCGGCCATGGTTCGCCATCCGGCCACAGCATCGGCCCTCCGACATGGCTGTCCCGCATGCCGGGCCGCCCCGGCCTGGGGTGCAACCGGGTCGTCCGGCCCCGGTAGGAGGCCAGCTCCGGGAACACGGCCTCCACGGACACCGGTCTGTCCGGCGTGGTCCTCGTCATGTGCAGACCGTACGCAGCCGGGGAAACCCCGCGCGAACGGGTTTGCCGCGAGCCCGGTGTCTCACCCGAGGCTGACGTGGAGGTGCGTCCCGTTCTCGTACGCATCGGTCTCGGCCCTGAAGTGAGTGTCTCCGCTGACGTGGCTTATGTATCAGGCGTGTTGGAGCTGTAGGCCCTCGCAGCACACGGGCACCGGTCGCGTCTTCAGGTCGCCGGGGCCATCGCCAGCGCCTCGTTCAGGTGGTGCTCGGCGATCCCTCGCATGAACTCCCGGTCGGGGAAGTCCCCGTCGAGCAGGCGCAGCGGGCCGGCCGTCAGCGACAGGTGCTGGGTGAGTTTGTAGAGCGCGAGGCGGTCCTCGTCGAGGCCGTCCGCCGCCAGTTGCTGATACTGGCTGTCGGAATGGCGGAGGCGTAGGAACACGTGCTCCCACTCGACGTCGAAGTACATCAGGTCCTCGATGTCGATCACGACGGGATGGCCGTTCCGGTCGACCATGACGTGGTCCAGGCCCAGCTCGCCGTGGACGACGGAGTACTCGGCGCGCGGCCGCACCGCCGCGGTCAGCTGACGCAGCCGCTCCTCCAACTGGTCGCGGGCATCGGCGATCCTGTGGTCGCGCGCGGTCGCCTCGGCGAGGCAGCGCAGCGCGAAGGCCAGGGCTGCCTGCTCGCACGAGGCGTAACGCGATGTGCCGCCCCCGTCGATCAAGGCCACTTTGCCGAAGGACGGCGCACGGTGACTGCGCATCACCGCCAGGCTCTCGGCGAGGCGCATCATGGTCGGCTCCGCGGCGTGCGGGTCGCGGTTCCGCAGGTCCATCAGGGCCCCGCCGGGCATGTCTTCGACGATCGCGAGGTCGGCCGGGTAGTGGGTACGGTCGCGGTCGACCAGGTGGACTTCAAGGACCCGAAGGCCGAGTGCCTCCAGCCGCGCGTGCGCGGCCTCGAACAGGTCGAGCCCGAAGCCGGGAGAGAACGGGTCGGCGAGGTCGTCGTCGTGCTCGGTGGTCGGCCAGTAGTTCTCGGAGTCCTCCCACAGGTAGGCGATCGCCGTCGTGGAATCGTCCATCGTCAGCCGGTAGACGCCTTTCCTGGTGCCGCCCGTGAGCCGCTCGACCGCCTCCAGCCGTCGCCCGCCGCCCAGCGCGGCCCGCGCCGCACCCGCCAGCTGATTCCGCGTCACTTTCTTCGGTGCCATTGCCCGCGACCCACCTTCCGCATTCCGTATTCCGCTTCCGCCCCGATGACTGGGGCACCCTACGCGAGTCGTCGTTCAACGCCGAACGAATTGGGGTGGAGGTGGTGTGCGGCGGGCGATCGTCATGTCGTCTGTTCGGGGTCGCGGTTGAGTGGTTGAGCCGGTGAGCGGTTGAGCCGGCGAGCTGTGCCTTGGACCAGTGGTGGCCGAGGGCGGTCAGACCCAGGCACCAGGCGAGGGCGATGCATCGGTGATTGCCGATCCCTGTGCCGAGTCGGCCTCGTGGGACTGTCAGTACCCGCACCTAGAGTGCCAACATGACCACGTTCACCGTCGAACAGTCCTGGGCCCGCATCGAATCCTGGCTCGCACAGCACGCTGCCGTCAGCCACGGGCTGCTCCGGCCGCCGGCCCTGCCCGAGGACATCGCGGCGGCCGAACTCCGTCTCGGGGTGACGTTCCCGCCCGACCTGAAGGAGTCGCTGCTGCGTCACGACGGTGTACAGCTCCAGGACGGAACGCCGACGCTGGGCTACTACGGACCCCTGTCCGGCATCGAGGACATCGTCCAGAGCACCGAGTTCCTGCGGAGCATCGGCGCGGACCTCGACGAGGACGAGGACGATCTCGACGAGGAACGCGACGAGCACGCGTACTGGCCGCACGAACGGCTGCTGATCACCCTGGGCATCGGCTGGCAGTCCTCCGACGGGCTCTTCCTGGTCTCCCGCCCCGGCCCGAACCACGGGCGCGTCGGCCGGTACTTCGACGAGGACAGCCCGTCCTTCACCCCTTGGCCGGGACTGCGCCACGTCCTCGCCGACTTCGCCGCGGCTCTGGACAACGGCACCCCTTTCAATGGGCGGACACCGCTCGGCTTCGAGGGCCAATTGATCTGGGACGACGACAGGACGACCGTCCCTGATCCGCTTTCCCCCCTCGGCCTCGCCGCCGAGGCCACCGAGCCGCTGGTCCCGTCTGCGGCCGGACCGGTCCCGTCCGTCCCGCGGCCTGACGGGCCGTACACCGTCGTTGCCATCGGGGCGCCGGCCTCGCAGGCCGCGCCCGTGCAGCCGGATGTCGTGTTCGTGGCGGGCATACCCCCCGTGGAGCTGTGGGACCGGTTGGGCTCCGTGCCCTCGACCGCCGGGCCGCGCAGCCGGGAGCAGGCGAGGCTGTCGGCCGCCGCGCCCTGGTCGGCGTACCGTCCAATGGTCCGGGTCGGCTGGTGTGGTGATGGTTGGTCGTACGCCACCCAGGAGGGCGGTGACGCCCAGTTCCGCCGCCCGGAGGTGCTGCGCCGGCTGTCCCGTGGCACCCGGGTCGTGCGGCTGACGAAGCAGGGGCCGGAGGTACGCGTCACCGTCACCGAGGACGGCGTGGATCGGCCCGAGGCGGCCCGCCGGGTCGACTCGCCCCGCGAGGACCACATGATCGGGCCCGCCAGGCAGCATTGGCAGAGACTGGGCGGCGATCCCTGGCCCGGGTCGACGGCCGCGTACGCCCGGCTGCTGGCCGAGCTGGCGACGGAGCACGGCATCACCTGGGATCCGCAGGACGACGGCGACGCGCCACTGGAGAGCGCGCTGCTGCTCCCGGTCCTCGACGACGTGCTGTCGACGCGGCACCCGGTCTCCTCGGTACGTGATTTCGACCTCGGCGGGCTCGTTGACCGGACACCGCCGGAGCGGCTGCGTTCCGCGATGGCGGCGCAGCTCGCCCGGCTGGCGTCCGAGACCGGCATAGACACCTACCCGGAGATCGCGCAGGCAGTGGAGCGGATCCGCCGGGACGAGCCGGTGGATCTCGCGGCCGACGGGGCACTCGACCTTCGGATGAGGACCCTCGCCGCGGAGTCCCGGGCGGCACGGGGGCTGCTGGACGCGGCCCGGCACCAATCGGCCCCGTCGCCCATCGCCGCGGACGACCTCGCCGCGTGGGCCGTGCGGCACTCGGCGGCAGGGGCAGTGCGCGAGTTCCTGCTGCTGCCCCTGCCGGCCGCGGCGGAGACGGTCCTGAACCAGCGCCGGTCCGTACGCTGGCGCGACGACCTCGCGGCGGACCTGGCGGAGTAGAGCGTGTCTCCTTGGTGTTGTCCGCCGTGCGAAGCTGTGCGCCATGGCGCCTTCGATAGTCCGTGGACTTGCTCTGCCCGCCCCGCTGGTGTCGCTCATCGAGCGCAACCTCTGGCATCATCCGGGCGATGCGGTGTTGGCGAAGGTCATCCGTGGTTCAAGGACCCACTTGCCTTCGTGTCGAACCCCGAGCAGATGGCGTACGCGTCCCAATCATGGACATGTTCGCCGATGATCCACACTCCGCCTTCTTTCGCCAGTCACGCGGAAGCAGGGGCGTCTCCCCTCTCGAACCTCCATGGCTTGACGTTGACCAGGCAGTGCTGATCGCCACCACTCGCCATCCCGGTGATGACGGCGCCTTGATGCCGCCGAGTGCCCACATCCGCAGCCGGTTGTATACACCTCTCCAGTTTCCGTACTTCTCGGGCAGGTGCACCCACTGCGATCCGGTCTGGAACTTGAAGGCAATCGCGTCGATCACCTCCCGGTGGTCCCGCACCTCCCGGTGGTCCCACCACCGGCCACCGCGCTTGGGAGTCCTGTCCGGCGGTAACGGCTCAATCCGCGCCCACCGCCCATCTGTTAACGGCACAACCCGAACCAACGACCAACTGATCCAAACGCGCGGGCCCCGCAGCCTGCCGAAACGGGGGACGGCATCAGGCGGTTGTGGATCGACGGCACCGATCTGCAGTGGCATGTCTGCGTTGCTCGGTTCCCGGAGCCTCCGGCGGAAGCCGCCACGCGGACGTTCGAGGCGATGCTGCCGCAGCAGGGCGCCGCGGCCGAAGGGTGAGATCCGGGCGGAACGGTCTCACCCACGCATGTCTTCCGTACTCGCTCGATCACTCACGCACAGCACGGCACGGCACGGCACGGCACGGCACGGCACGGCACACACGTTGTGATGTGCGTGGCCGGTTCCGTTATGCGATGACCTTGGCGACGAACGCCGAGAGGTTCGTGACGGTCCGCTGGATCTTGTCCTCCAGGGTGAGCGATTCGTGGAGCCGTGCACCGACGCCTGCGTCCTTCTTGCCTCGCACGTACAGCGGGCAGGCCAGGTCGCTGCATATGTAGGCGCCCACCGAGTTTCCCTGCTGTCCCGCCCTGCCCGCCTTCGCGGCGACCATGAGCGAGACGCCGCCGGTGTGGGTGGTCACGCACATCGAACACATGCTGCGCCGAGTCTGCCAGGGGATGTGGGTGGGGCAGCGCAGGGCGAGTGCCGTCGGGCGGCCGTCCAGCTCGGTGGCGAGGTAGGCCCGGTTGGAGGCCTGGGGATCCCTCCAGCCGAGGAAGTCCAGGTCGTCCCAGGGCCGCTCGGCCAGGTCATGGGGGATGAACAGGCGCTTGGCCTCGCCCTTGGTGCAGTTCACGAAGGCGGTGCGGATCTCCCGCTCGGTCATGGGTTTCATGAATCGCAGGCTAGTTTGCCTATAAGCTTTAGGCAAAAGCATAATAGTTATCGTCAGATTGGAGAAAGTTTATGGTTAGAGCAGGACTGACACCGGAGCGTCTGACCCTGGCCGGGGCGGAGCTGGCCGACGAGGTCGGTTTCGACCAGGTGACGGTCTCCGCGCTCGCCCGGCGGTTCGACGTCAAGGTCGCGAGTCTGTACTCGCACCTGAAGAACTCCCAGGACCTCAAGACCAGGATCGCGCTGTTCGCGCTGGAGGAACTCGCCGACCGGGTCGCCGATGCCCTGGCCGGGCGTGCCGGCAAGGACGCCCTGGCCGCCTTCGCGGATGCCTATCGCGACTACGCCCGCGAGCACCCCGGCCGGTACGCGGCCGCCCGTCTCAGACTCGATCCCGAGACGGCGGCCGCCAGTGCCGGGGTGCGGCATGCGCAGATGGCACGGGCGCTCCTACGCGGCTACGACCTGCCGGAGCCGGACCAGACACACGCGGTCCGGATGCTGGGCAGCGTGTTCCACGGCTACGTCAGCCTGGAGCTGGCCGGAGGCTTCGAGCACAGCGCCCCGGGGGCGGAGGAGTCCTGGGCCTGGGTCGTGGACTCCCTCGACAGCCTGCTGCGGAACCGCACCGCGCGCTGACCGAGGGCCGCACCGCTGGAGGCGGTCGCCCGCGCCGGGCGACCGGAACAGCCGGACGACCGGGACAGCCTGCGGCGAACGGGAACAGCCAGGCACCGGAGCGTCCGATGACGAACCATGACGGACGATGACGAAAACCCTGAACAAGGCTGAGGCGATGAACACCGAGCACGACTGGATCACCACACCTGTCACCGCGGACATCCTGCGCGGTCACCTCGACGTGGAAACGACGGCACACGGCCTGCTGCCGCACCGGCTGCCCGCTCGGGCCCGGCGGCAGATCCCCGACGACCAACTGGCCATGGCCGAGGCCCAGCCCTCCGGCGTGCGTTTGGTCTTCCGTACCCGGGCCACGGAGATCCATCTGGACACACTGCCCACCAAGCGGGCCTACCAGGGGCTTCCGGCCCTGCCCGACGGCGTGTACGACCTGCTGGTGGACGGCCGCCTCGCCGCCCAGACCACGGTGCCCGGCGGAAACGTACGCACGATCACCGACATGGTCACCCAGTCCGCCGAGCTGTCCGAGGGCCCTGTCGGCACCGCCCGGTTCACCGGTCTGCCCGAGCATGACAAGGACATCGAGATCTGGCTTCCGCATACAGAGATCACCGAGCTGATCGCGCTGCGCGCCAACGCCCCCGTCGCGCCGGTGCCGGACCGCGGGCGCAGGGTGTGGCTGCACCACGGCAGCTCCATCAGCCACGGCTCGAACGCCACCCATCCGACCGGCACCTGGCCTGCCCTGGCAGCCTCCCGGGGCGGAGTGGAACTGGTGAACATGGGGTTCGGCGGCAGCGCCCTGCTCGACCCGTTCACCGCCCGTGCGATGCGGGACACCCCCGCGGACCTGATCAGCCTGAAGATCGGCATCAATGTCGTCAACGGCGACGTGATGCGTCTGCGGGCCTTCGGCCCCGCGGTACACGGATTCCTCGACACCATCCGCGAGGGGCACCCGACCACGCCGCTGCTGGTCGTGTCGCCCATCCTGTGCCCGGTCCAGGAGGACACCCCCGGCCCCCTCATGCCCGACTTCGACGGCGGGACCTTGCGGTTCAAGGCCACGGGCGATCCTGCCGAACGCGCCGCCGGGCGTCTGACGCTCACCATCATCCGCGAAGAACTCGCCCGGATCGTCGAACAGCGGGCGGCCGACGACCCCGAGCTGTACTACCTCGACGGCCGTGACCTGTACGGCGAGAAGGACTACGCCGAACTCCCGCTGCCCGACGAGATCCACCCCGATCCTGCGGCTCACCGCCGTATCGGCGAGAACTTCGGGCGGCTCGCGTTCGGCGACGGGGGCCCTTTCGACGGAAGGCCCTGAACGTCCTGGTGGTATTGCCCTGTGAGGTCGGGGACGGGTGATGCAGGTCGTGGCGGTGCGCTGCGGAAGCCGGCTCGCGAGACGGTGAGGACCCGACGCGGCGGGTACCAAGACCGGCCGGAGGACGGCGGACTCCTCGGGAGAGGGGTAACGGTGAGTGCTCCGTTCAGCGTTGGGCGGCGGGGCGGACGACGATCTCGTCGACGTCCACGTCGCCGGGCCTGCTGATCGCGTAGGCGATCGCGTAGGCGGCCAGGTCCGCGAAGCCGGCGCGGTCGGTGACGTCGAGGTACCTGGCCCCGGCCCGGTGTCCCTCCTCGATGAGCTGCTCCGCCGTGCGCTCCAGCAGGTCGCTGCGACGGCCGGTCAGCACCGCGTGGTGGCCGTCGCGGGCGGGGCGGCGGGCCGTCGCCCGGCCGTTGCCGCTGGTGGCGCCGGTGACCAGCACCACCTTCGTGGTGCCGGGTGCGAGTGGTGCGGTGGGTACGTGTGCGGGGTCCCTGTGGTTCTCGGTCATGTCCTCGATCGTCGGGCGCGGTTCGGGGACGTACCTGGGTGTGACGCGCCCAGGCATGGGGGTGCCGACCGCGCCGCGCCACACTCCCCGAGCGCCGAGGCCCTCGCTCTCCTCGGCACCCTCGCCGCCACCCGGGCCGGGGAGAGGCGGGCCGGGTGACCGGCGGCCGTGGATACCCGTCCGGGTCGGGAAGGGGCTACCGCTGAAGTGCCGTCAGCTTTCTCGCCACTTCGTCGGTCGCCCGTGCATACCGGGCCCGCTCACCGGGGCCGGTCCGCCCCGACGGCCCCGTGCTCTCGCTCTGCGCTACGAGTCTGAAGATCAGTGCGCGGATCAGCATCTGCTGCCAGTCGGGATGATCGCTTCCATACGTCAGCATGTCGGGCGGAAGGTCGAACCACAGCAGGCCATCGGCGACCACGACCGCCTCGGCGAACACCGGAGGCCGCCAGTACGGCGAAAAGTCGATCACAGCGGGCGCTTCGCCCTCCGCGAAGAGCACATTGCCGCTGAGGTCGCCGTGGATGAGCTGCGCCGCGTCCTGTTGCACGGGGCGCCTCAGCGCCAGGAGGGCCGAGAACGGGGCGGCGAGGTCGTCGGTCACCTCGACGTCCTGTTCGCCCCACGCCACTCGGTCGGCCACCGCCCAGGGATGGGTGCGCCGGCCGAGGAAGTCGGGCCGGGGGTACTGCCGCAGGGCGGAGTGAAGGGCACGGCCCGCGCCGAGCACATCGGCCCAGTGCCCGCTCGGGCCGGGCTCACCGGTCAGGAACTCGGCGGCCGTCCAGCCGTCCACGACGCTTCTGCCATCGGCGGCCCGCAGCGGAAGCGGGACGCGGAAGCCGCTGTCCGGCGCCAGCCGCTCGAACAGGGAAGCAGCCCATTCGGCTTCGGCGGCGGCGCCCTCGGCCGGCTTGAAGACAGCCCCGCCGACGAGAACGCTTCGCCCCTGCCCGCCGGTCAGAGGGACGGGAGCGCCCGTCACGCCGAAGGCATCGAGGACAGCGCGAGGCGGGGTGGCGGTGCTCGGCTGCTCGGTCACGCCGGACATCCTGCCGACACCGCCCCGCCCGGCGCACCTCCATTTCGCCGCAGCGCCGGACCTCCTCGGCCACGTCCGGCGGATCGGTCCCGGCCACGTCCGACAGCCCCGTCCCGGCCACGTCCTGCGGGCTCTGCTCGGCCGCGTCCGACAGCCCCGTCCCGGCCGCGTCCGACAGCCCCGTCCCGGCCGCAGTGCCGAGCGTCCCGGCGGTCCCCCGCGACAGCGAGCCTCGGTGCCGTCGCTCCGGGCATACGGCACATGACCACCCGGTTCGATGATCGGTGAGCCGTACCCCCGTCCGGATCGCCCCACCTCCAGGAGGCAACCTGGTGCGGCATGCTGCCGTCCTCAACGGCGGGTCATCTCAAGGAGGTCATGTGGTGGACAGCCACGCCGACATCGTCAAACCGCTGCCGGAGCTGCTCGGGCACCACGCCCGGCGCCTCGGGGACAGGATCTCCTTCGAGGACCGGCTCAGGCGGGTGACCTACCGGGAGCTGGAGCGGAGGACCGCGCGGCTGGCCGGTCACCTGTCCGGACTCGGCGTGGAGCGCGGTGACCGGGTGGCCGTACTGCTCGGCAACCGTGTCGAGGCGGTCGAGAGCCTGCTCGCCGTCACCCGGGCGAGCGCCGTGGGCGTGCCCCTGGACCCCGGGAGCTCGGAGGAGGAGCTGGCCCGCCTGCTCGACGACAGCGGGGCGCGGGTACTCCTCACCGATGAAGCCTGTCTGACGCGGCATCGGACGCTGCTGTCGCGGCCCGGGGTGACCCTGGTCGTGGCCGAAGGCGGCGCCGAGGAGGACACCGGTGACCGGCCCGCGGCGATGGACGGCGGGCTGCGGTTCGAGGAGTTGGCGGGTACGGAGCCGCGGACACCCGCCCGCGACGATCTCGCCCTGGACGACGTGGCCTGGCTGCTCTACACCTCGGGCTCCTCCGGCGTGCCCAAGGGCGTCCTGTCCACCCAGCGCAACCGCCTGGCGCCGATCGCGACCGGCCTGGTCGGTGTCCTGAGCCTGTCCGAACGGGACCGTGTGCTGTGGCCGTTGCCCCTCCATCACGCGATGAGCCAGATCGTGTGCTTCCTCGGGGTGACCGCGGCGGGGGCGAGCGCGGTGCTGCTGCCCCGGTTCACGGTGGCGGGGGTACTCGGCGAACTGCGCCGGGAGGGCGCATCGTTCACCCTGCTCGGCGGGGTTCCGACCACGTACTCCGCACTCCTCGACGCGGTCCGGGGCGAGGAGGGCGGCGACGGCGGCGAGGGTGGTGAGGGCGGCGGCGGTCTCGGTGCCCCCGCGCTGCGGGGTTGTGTCAGCGGTGGCGCCGCGGCGGGGCCCGGGTTCGGCGAGTCCTTCGAGGCGGTCTGCGGTGTGCCGTATCTGGAGCACTACGGCAGCACGGAGGTGGGCCCGGTCACCATGCCGGAACCGGGCCGGATGACGGGATCCGGGGGATGCGGCCGGGTACTGCCCGGCACCCGGGTCCGGGTCGGTGGGGGCCCCGACGGCCGGGACACGGGCGAGGGCGAGTTGTGGGTCAGCGGGCCCGGGGTGATGGCCGGTTACCACGGCAGGCCGGAAGCCACCGCGGAGGTGCTGCGGGACGGCTGGTTCCGCACCGGTGACCTGGCCAGGATCGACGCCTCCGGTGGACTGGCGATCACCGGCCGGGCGAGCGATCTGATCATCCGGGGCGGGGTGAGCATCCATCCTTCGGAAGTGGAGGCGGTACTGCGGCGGCTGCCCGGGGTGGCGGACGCCGCCGTGGCCGGACGCCCGCACCCCGTCTTCGGCGAGGTACCGGTCGGCTATCTCGTGGCCGAACCCGGCGGTGTGCTGGACCGGGGGCGCGTCCTCGCCGCCTGCCGTGCGGAACTGTCCGGCTTCAAGGTGCCCGTCGAGCTGTTCGAGGTGGCGGACCTTCCCCGTACCGCCTCCGGGAAGACCGTGCGCCGGGATCTCGCCGGACTGCCGGCACGGGCACTGGGCGCGGCGGCCGACGAGTCCGCACAGGCAGTGGGTACGGAGGCCGACAAGTCCGCACAGGCGCTGGGTACGGAGGCCGACGGGAAGCCGTCGGAGGACCTGCTGGCCCTGGTGCGGGGCGAGGTGGCGGCCGTACTCGGCTGTACGGCCCAGTCGGTGGAGCCGGACACGGCGCTGCGGGACCTGGGGATGGACTCCTTGACGGCGACCGTGCTGCGGGAGCGGCTGTCGGCGGCGACCGGCCTGCCGCTCTCCGAGGCCGTCGCCTTCGACTTTCCCACCGCCGCGGCGCTCGCCATCCACCTAGGGGAACGGAACGCCACCGAGCCGGCCGGTGCCGGGCCCGTGGACCGGAGCGCGGTCCGGTCGGACGACGACCCCGTGGTGATCGTCGGGATGGCCTGCCGCTATCCCGGAGAAGTGACCTCTCCCGAGGAGCTGTGGCGGCTGGTGTCCGACGGGACGGACGCCATCGGCCCCTTCCCCACCGACCGGGGCTGGGACGTCGAGGCCCTGTACGACCCGGACCCCGGGCGGCCCGGACGGACCTATGTGCGCGAGGGGGGCTTCCTCTCCGGCGTGGACCGCTTCGACCCCGGCTTCTTCGGTATCTCGCCCCGCGAGGCGCTGGCCATGGACCCGCAGCACCGACTGCTGCTCGAAGTGGCGTGGGAGGCCTTCGAGTACGCCGGTCTCGTCCCCGGCACGCTGCGAGGCTCGGCGACCGGGGTGTACGTCGGGCTGATGTACAGCGACTACGCACGCGGCCTGACGAAGACGCCCGAGCAGGTCGAGGGGTACCTCGGCCTCGGCAACGCCGGAAGCGTCGCCTCGGGCCGTATCGCCTACGCCTTCGGTCTCGAAGGCCCGGCCATCACCGTGGACACCGCGTGTTCCTCGTCCCTGGTGGCCCTGCACCTGGCGGCCCAGGCGCTGCGCCGGGGCGAATGCGCCTTCGCGTTGGCCGGTGGCGCCACGGTGATGTCGGGGCCCTCCTCGTTCGTGGAGTTCAGCCGCCAGCGGGCCCTGTCGCCGGACGGCCGCTGCAAGGCGTTCGGTGCGTCCGCCGACGGCACGGGGTGGGCCGAGGGTGCCGGAATGCTGCTGCTGAGCCGGTTGTCCGAGGCGCGCCGCGCCGGGCTCCCGGTACTGGCCGTGGTGCGCGGCTCGGCGATCAACCAGGACGGGGCGAGCAATGGGCTGACCGCACCGCACGGACCGGCGCAGCAGCGGGTGATCCGGCAGGCGCTCGCGGACGCGGGGCTCGGTCCCGGGGACATCGACGCGGTGGAGGCGCACGGCACCGGCACCCGGCTGGGGGACGTCATCGAGGCGGAGGCCTTCTTCGCCACGTACGGGCGTCAGGACCGGCCGACTCCCCTCCGGCTGGGCTCGGTGAAGTCGAACATCGGTCATACCCAGGCCGCCGCCGGAGTGGCCGGTCTGATCAAGATGGTGCAGGCGATGCGGCACGGGGTGCTTCCGCGTACGTTGCACGCCGACGAGCCGACGCCCCGGGTCGACTGGTCGTCGGAGCGGATCGCGCTGCTGACCCGGGCGGTGGAGTGGCCCGCGACGGACCGTCCGCGCCGGGCGGGGGTGTCGTCGTTCGGGATCAGTGGCACCAACGCCCATGTGGTGCTCGAAGAGGCCCCGGACGGCGGGGTGGAGGCGTCGCTGTCCACCGCCGCGGACGGCGGGGCGACGGCGGCGGCGAGCGACCGTGTCGGGCCCGGGGCGGTGCCGGGGCGTGCGGCGCGTTCCGGGCGGCCCTCGGTGGCCTTCCCGGTGTCGGCGAGGAGCGTGCCGGGGCTGCGGGCCCAGGCGCGACGGCTCTACGACCATGTGGCCGCCGCTCCCGACGCGTCCCTGGCGGACATCGGGTACTCGCTCGCCACCACGCGTGCGGCCCTGGAGCACCGGGCCGTGGTGGTGGCCCGGGACCGTGCCGGGCTGCTCGACTCCCTGTGGGCCGTGGCGGAGGGCGACGGCGGGTCCGGGGTGCACACGGGCACGTCCCGCCCACACGGCTCGACGGCCTTCCTGTTCACCGGTCAGGGCAGTCAGCGTGTGGGCATGGGCCGCGAGTTGTACGAGTCGCGGGATCTGCATCCGGCGTTCGCCCGTTCGCTGGACGAGTGCTGTGCCCTGCTCGACCCGCTGCTTCCGGTGCCGCTGCGGGACGTCATGTTCGCCGGGCCCGGTACGGAGAAGGGCGCGTTGCTGGAGACGACCCGGTTCGCACAGCCGGCGCTCTTCGCCCTGGAGACGGCGCTGTTCCGGCAGTTCGAGGCGTGGGGGGTACGCCCCGGCCCGGTGGCCGGGCACTCGGTGGGCGAGGTGACGGCGGCGCACGTCGCCGGGGTGCTGTCCCTCGCGGACGCGTGCGCGCTGGTGGCGGCCCGGGGCCGGCTGATGGACGCGCTGCCCCCGGGCGGTGCGATGGCGGCCGTGGCGGCCGGCGCGGACGAGGTGGCCGCCCGCCTCGCCGGGACCGGGGGTGCGGTGGAGATCGCCGCGGTCAACGGGCCTGCCTCGGTGGTGGTGTCCGGCGACGAGTCGGCGGTGCGGGAGGTGGGCGCGTACTTCCGGGAGCGGGGCCGTCCGGTGAAGCCGCTGCGGGTGGGTCATGCCTTCCATTCCGCCCGGATGGAGCCCGTGCTGGCCGAGTTCGGTGACGTGGTCCGGCGGCTGTCCTTCGCCGCGCCCCGGCTGCCTCTGGTCACCGCGGTGCGGGGCCGGGCGGCCGGCGCCGAGGAGGTGTGCACGCCGGAGTTCTGGGTGGACCATGTCCGCCGTCCGGTCCGCTTCGCCGATTCGGTGGCGTACCTGGCCGAGCAGGGCGTGGCCCACTACGTCGAACTGGGTCCGGAGGGGGTGCTCACCGGCCTGGTACGTGAGTGCCTTGCCGTGTCCGGGGCGGGCCCGGACACGGGGGAAGCGGGCGGCGGGCGTGGCCCGGTGCCGCTGGTCCTGCCGACCCTGCGCGGGAAGCGGCCGGAGGCGGACGCCCTGCTCGACACGGTGGCCGCGCTGCACGCCCAGGGCGTTCCCGTCGACTGGCGGGCGGTGTTCGCCGGGGGCGACGGGCGGCGCGTCGCCCTGCCCACGTACGCCTTCCAGCGCCGCCGGTACTGGCTGGAGGCCGTACCGGAGCTTCCGCACGTCTCCCCGGAGGCCGGGCACGCCCATCCGTTCCTCCGGTCGGGCACCCGCACGGCCGACGACGACGGGCTGCTGCTGAGCGGGGTGCTGTCGGTGCGGGACCAGCCGTGGCTCGCCGACCATGTGGTGGCCGGGGAGATCTTGCTGCCCGCCACCGCGTTCGTCGAAATGGCCCTCCACGCAGGCGGGTTGGCGGGCGCGGACGTCCTGGACGAGCTCGTTCTGACCGCGCCGCTGCCGTTGCCCCCGGGCGGCGCTGTCGCCTTGCAGGTGAGGGTGGCCGGGGCGGACGGCACAGGACGGCGGACGGTGCTCTTCCACTCCCGGCCGCACACCCCGGCGGGCGAGGAGCCCTGGCTCCGGAACGCCACCGGCACGCTCTCACCGGCGCGGCCCGACGCGGACGGACCCGGCGGCGCGCCCCGGCCGGACGCGCCCTGGCCGCCGGAGGCGGCGGTACCCCTGCGTGCCGACGGTCCGGAGAGCGGACCGTACGAGCGGCTGGCCGCCGAAGGGCTGCGTTACGGCCCCGCCTTCCGGGGCATGAGTACCGCCTGGCGGCACGGGGAGGAGCTGTACGCGGACGTCGCACTGCCGGAGGCGGCCCGGACCGCGCGCCGGGCGGCGGACGGCCCGGGGTTCGTCCTGCACCCCGCGCTGCTCGACGCGGCGCTGCACGCCGTGGCCCTGGACAGCCTTGTCGCGAACGATGCGGGGGCAGCCGGTGAGGCGGCCGACGGGCTCGCCCTGCCGTTCGCCTTCAGCGGGGTGCGCGTGCACACCGCCGGTGTGCGGCGCGTGCGGGTACGGGTGGCCCCCGGCCCGGACGGCCGGTCCGGGGTGGAGCTGACCGACGAGACGGGCTCACCGGTGGCGACGGTCCGTTCGCTGGCGCTCCGCCGGCTTCCGCGTACCGGACCGACGGAGGCGGACGCGGTCACCGGGGCCCTCCACCGGCTGGACTGGGTGGTGTCGGCCGAGCCGTCCGCACCCGTGGCACTGCCCCGCTGGGGGGTCCTGGGCGAGGCGGGCACCCGGCTGGTGGACGCTCTCGCGCCGCCGGGTTCCGGCGTCCCGGTCTACGCGGGCCCGGCGGCGTGCGACGCGGCGTCGGCCGTCGTCGTGGCACCCTGCCCGCCGGACACGGCCGACGACGGGCAGGACCGGGCCGCCGGTCTACTGCGGGCGGCGGACCGGGCGCTGGGGCTCGTACAGGAATGGCTCGCCGAGCCGCGCCTGTCCCGCTCCCGTCTCGTCCTGGTGACGTCCGGTGCCGTCGCTCCGGCCGAGGACGGACTCCCCGCGGACGGTGCCGGTCGCGGGAGCGACGGCCGGTCCGAGGGGACGGCGTCCGTGCCGTTGCACACTCCGGTGTGGGGACTGGTCCGCTCGGCCGTGCGGGAGAATCCGGGCCGCTTCGCCCTGATCGACGTGGACGGGCACCCCGATTCCTGGAGCGCCCTGCCCGCACTGCTGGCGGCCCCGGTGCCGGAGGCGGCCGTGCACCGGGGGACGGTGTACGTACCGGAGCTGGTGCCCGTGGCCGGGGCGGCGTCGAAGCCGCGGAAGGGGCGGACGCTCGACCCGGAGGGCACCGTCCTGGTCACCGGCGGCACCGGTTCGCTGGGCATGCTGGTGGCGCGGCATCTGGTCGCCGTTCACGGCGTCCGGCGTCTGCTGCTCGTCGGCCGACGCGGGCCGGATGCCCCGGGGGCGCGGGAACTCGTCGCGGAGCTGGGCGAGGCGGGCGCCCGGGTGACCGTTCACGCCTGTGACGTCGCGGACCGGACCGCGCTCGCGGCCCTGCTCGACACGGTGCCGGCGGCCCACCCGCTGACCGGCGTCGTGCACACCGCGGGGGTGCTGGACGACGGCGTCGTCGCGGCGCTCACCACCGACCGGCTGAAGCGCGTGCTGCGCCCCAAGGTGGACGCCGCTCTCGCGCTGCACGAGCTGACCCGGGGTCACGACCTGGCCGTGTTCGCGCTGTTCTCCTCGATCGCGGGCACCTTCGGCTCCGCGGGCCAGGCCAACTACGCCGCGGCCAACTGTGTGCTGGATGCCCTGGCGCGGCACCGCGGGCGGCTCGGACTGCCCGGTACGTCGATCGCCTGGGGCCCCTGGCAGCAGAGCGACGGCATGATGGCGCACCTCGGCGACGCGGACCGGCAGCGGATGGCCCGCTCCGGGTTCGCCCCGCTCGGACCGGACGAGGGTCTGGCGCTCTTCGACGCGGCCGTGGCCGGTGACGAACCCGTGGTGGTGGCGGCCCGCCTCTTCCCGGCCGCCCTCCGCGGCAGCGACGCGGCGGCGAACCCGCTCCGCACTCCTGCTGCCCACACGGTCGAAGGGAGCGGGGACGGGCTCGGCCGGTTGTCGGCGGTCGCCTCCCCCGACGAGATGCACGGGGTGCTGCTCACCAAGGTCCGGACCCTGGCGGCCTCCGTCCTGGGCCACCAGGACGGAGCGGGCGAGATCGACGAGGACGCCCTGCTGGCGGATCTGGGGCTGGATTCCCTGGCCGCGGTCGATCTGCGCAACGAGCTCGCGGTATGGACGGGGCTGGCGCTGCCGTCCACGCTGCTGTTCGACTTCCCGACGCCGCGCGCGCTCGCCACCGAACTGACGCGGTGGTACGCCGGCGAGGCACCGCGCGCGGACGCCGCACCCGATGGCCGGGCGCGGCCCGGTGCCGACGATTCCCCGGACTTCCCGGGCCGGCCGGCGGGCGACGGCACGGGGGGTGGTACGGACGACAGTTCGGGAAGCGGTCCGGACGACGGTTCAGGAGGCGGTCCGGGGACGGGCGCTTCGCCGGACGCCCGGGTGCGGGTCGCCGAAGCACCGCATGCCGGGGAAGCCCCGCACTCCCTGGGCGCGCTGTTCCGTACCGCGTGCGCGCGGGGGCGGAGCTGGGACGGGATGGTGCTCCTCACCGTCGCCGCGCGCCTCCGCCCGGTCTTCGACGGGACCGCGGCACCCGGTGCGGTGCACGAACCCGTCATGCTCACGGCGGGTGGCACGGGGGTCCGGATGGTCTGCTCCCCCGCGCTCAGCGCACTGTCCGGACCGCAGGAGTACGCGCGTTTCGGCGCCGGGCTGCGAGGGCTGCGGCCGGTGTCCGCGATGCGGCACCCGGGGTTCGAGCCCCGAGAGGCCCTGCCCGCCACACTGGACGCGCTCGTCACCGCCCAGGCCGCTGCCGTCCGTTCAGCCGCGGCCGAAGGCCCCCTGGTACTGCTGGGGCGGTCGGCCGGTGGCTGGGTGGCCCATGCCGTGGCCGAGCGGCTGGAGTCCGAGGGGGCCGCCCCGGTGGCCGTCGTCCTGGTGGACACCTATCCCCCGGGTCACGGCGACCGGGGGGAGGATCTCTCCACGATGACGGCGGACATGCTGCGCCGGGCGGCGGAGTTCGCCTCCACCAGTCCCGACCGGCTCACCGCCATGGCCGGATACTTCGAGCTCTTCCGTGGCTGGAAGCCCGCGCCGCTCGCCTGTCCCACCCTGTACGTACGGGCCCGGGATCCGCTGCCCGGCGCCGACCCCGCCCCGGAGTGGAGCCTGCCGCACACCGAGATCACTGTGCCGGGGGACCACTTCACCATGCTGGAGGAGCACGCCCGTACCACCGCACTCGCCATCCACCAGTGGCTCGACAGCCGGCTCTGAGGAGGTCCCGATAGAGGCGCGGGCGCGGACGGGTTGCGTCCCCCGCGCCCGCGCGCCCCGGCCGTACCGGCGGCTGCGACAGCCGCCGGTACGGCCGGGCAGGCGCTTACGCGTGGGAGCTGATCACGCCTCCGGCGCTGAGCACGATGTACACGCCATTGGCGTCGAGCCCGACATCGTGCTGGTTCGCCTCGATCGTGGCGTCCACCGAGCCGTCGTGGCCGATGATCTGCGCGCGGTACCGCAGCTCGCCGGTCTTCGTGACCTTGGCCGTCCACCCGCCCGCGAGCTTGAAGGTGCCCGGTCCGGTGTGTCCGCCGCCCATCCAGGAGTGGACCTCACCGCCCAACGTGAGCACGACGAACATGTCGTTGGCGTCGAGCCCGGCGTCGGCCCCCTTCGTCTCCAGCGTGGCCAGGACCGAACCACGGCTGACGATCTTGACACGGTAGTGCTGGTCACCGAGCTCGTAGATCTCGGCCTTGCTGCCGTCCACCAGGGTCTGCGTGCGGACCGGGTAACCCGCCTTGGCCTGGGCGGTCTCGGCGGTCTCGGCGGTGGTGCGGTACGCGGCGGACGTCACGGTCCGCGCACCGACCCCGGCCCGGGCCTTCTCCGAACCGGCGGCGGCACCGTTGCCTCCGCTCTGGCAGGCGGTCAGCGAGAGTACCGCCGCCGCGGCGACGGCCACCAGGGCGGCGGAACGGACGGTACGGCGAGCACGACGAGTGGTCATTGTGGAGCCCCCATGAGATATCAGGATGCGGCGGCCGCGCCTGCTGCCGCAGGGGGACCGGCCGGATCTGCTGTTCGCTGCGCCCCGTGAGACGGCACCCGGGCAGGAGTTGTTCACCGCGTTCCTGTCCGCAATTGGTAACAAAGGGACCTGAGCCACCGGACACGTCCTCAGGGGCCCACGTCGCCCTGCACCACGGCCGCCCCGGTATCTCCCATGTCCCGGTGGAGGGGGACAAGCCCCTCGGGTACGGCCTGATGTGGCGGTCCGGCGGCGGCAGCGGCGCGATCGCACAGGTCCCGGAACCAGGGGCCTTCGTCAGATCCCCGATGACACGTCTCGATGGAAGACGGCCATGGCCCGGCCGGGGCCGTTGTAGTCGTCGACGATCTCCGCGTCGAAGCCGAGGCTGCGGTGGAAGGCGATCGAGCCGGTGTTCTCGACCGATGTGATCGCCTTCAGCCGCCGTGCACCCTGCCGCTCCGCCGCTTCGGCGAACGCCGTGTGGAGACGACGCCCGAGACCGGTGCCACGGGCGTCGTCCCGCGTGGCGATCAGATGCACATAGCCGGTGCCGTCCGGGGTGACGAACCCGAAGACGTACCCACGGATTCCGTCCTCGGCACGGGCGACCAAGCAGGTGGGACCGAACTCCTGGACCAGTACCAGAAGGTGCAGCGATCGGAGGTCGCGTTCGCCCCAGTAACGGGGGTGATCAGTCAGGACCTGGTGAAAGTCGGCCACTGTGGCCGGTGCGATGTGTATCCCCATGATGACGATCATGGCAGGCAGATTGGCAGACACATTGGCAGGCGCCTCGGCCGCCGCAGGAGGCCCGGAATCCCTTCACCATGTCCGGCAGTACGTGCCGCACCGCCACCACCGCTCCCCGTACATGCAGTTCGAACTGTGCTGTGGCCGAGGCGACCGTGGTCCCGGCGGCGCGCGTGATCGGCCCGGTCGGGCTGGGGCTGAATTCCAGGACGTCGATCGGCCCCATCGCGCTCTCCGCCGCGGCGAGAGCAGCGGTGAGGGATTCGTGGTCGCGGATGTCGGCGGGGAAGGCAGCGGCGGTGACGCCCAGCCCGGCCAACTCGGCTACCAGGTCCTCCAGTCTCACCCTGGTACGCGCGATCAGTCCGACCTTGAAGCCACGGCGGCCGAACGCACGGGCCACCCCATCCCGAGCCCCGGACCCGCACCGACGACAACCAGTGTCTTAGCCACCGACGTTCCTCTCCGAGCAGAGCCCCGGACCAACACCCGTACAGGTTCCGATACTTACGATCTGTACGTAGCCACATGGTTCGTCACTACGATGGGAGGGACAAGACGGCACATTGCTGTCGTTCACGTACACGGAGATAACCGTTGTCCCCCATCCCGGACAGCCCACTGACAGCCGTCGTCGACGCGCGCGAATGCGGCGAGCCCGACGAGGACGTGTGCCGGCAGGTGCTGCAGATCCTTGGCGTGATCGGCGACAAGTGGAGCATCCTGGTCGTCGGACAGCTCCGCGACGGCACGCTGCGCTTCGGCGAGCTTCACCGTGCCGTCACCGGCATCTCCCAGCGGATGCTCACACTGACCCTGCGGCAGCTCGAACGTGACGGTCTGCTGACCCGCACCGTCTATGCCACCGTTCCGCCCCGCGTGGAGTACACCTTGACCGAACTCGGCTCGACGCTGCTGGACGCCGCCACCGCCCTGGGCAATTGGGCCACCGTCCACCGCGAGGAAATCGGGGAGAACCGGCGCCGCTACGACGACACTCATCCGCCGCAGAAACAGCCCTGAATCCTGACCTGAGTCTTGGGGGGGGGACAGGGGGGGGCGGGCAACGGATCCCCAGGTGCTCAGTCGCTCGCGATGCCGAGCGCCGTACGGATCTCGTCCGCCAGCCGCACGTCCAGACCGGGCACGGTCATCCGGTTCTTGACCAGGGCGAAGGAGAACCGGTGCGCGGGGTCGGCGAAGGCCGTGCTGCCGCCCGACCCACTGTGGCCGAAGCCGCCCGCCGGGCGCAACGGCTTCGGCCCGCTGTCCCCGATCACGAAGCCGCCGCCCATCGTGCAGGTGGTGCCCATCATCCTGTCCATCCCGCTCACCCACCCCGTGGTCGCCTCCTTCAGGGTCGCCGCCGACAGCAGCCGCACCCCCTCCAGCTCACCTCCGCAGGCCAGCACCGCGTACAGACGGGCGGCCCCGCGTGCGGTCATGATCCCGTTGGCCGGCAGTGCCGTACGCCGGAAATCGGCGCGGTTGCCCAACTCCGCCACCGGCAGCACCCCATGGGGAACGCAGTCGAAGAACGGCGCCCCGGGCGGCATCCGCTCCAGCCGCGCCGCCCAGCCGCCGTCGTAACAGGTGGCCACCCGCGAGGCCAGGTGCTCAGGGACGTGGAACAGCAGCTCGTCACCGATCCCGAGCGGACCGGCCAGCTCCTCGCGCAGCAGCTGGTCACAGGTCCGGCCGGTGGCGCGGCGCAGGATCTCGGCCAGCAGCACCCCGTAGGTCCAGGCGTGGTAGCCGAACGCGCTGCCGGGCTCCCACTGCGGCCGCTGCCCGGCGACCCAGTCGGCCATGGCCGGCAGGTCGAGCAGCCGCTCCGGGGTCGTGTCCACCGGCAGCCGGGGCAACCCTGCCATATGGCCGAGCACCTGCCCGAGGGTGATCCGCTCCTTCCCGGCCGTACCGAACCGCGGCCAGTACCGCGCCACCGGCGCTTCGTACGCCAGCGCTCCCTGATCCACCAACACCGCGACCAGGGCCGCCGCCACGCCCTTGCCGGCCGACCAGGCCGGCACCAGGGTGTCCGGTCCCATGGGCCGTCCCTCGGCGGCGTCGGCCGTCCCCGCCCAGGCGTCGACCACCAACTCGCCGTCGTGCCAGGCCGCCACCTGCACCCCGGCCTCCACGCCCGACCCCGTCACCTCCGCCAGGACTTCCTCGACGCGTCGCTGCGCCGGGCTGTCCGGCACCGTGCTGGTGTGCACCGCCCCTCCCCCCTCCGGCCCGGGGAACCGCGGTCACGGCCACCCGCCGATTCCAACGGGGTTCCGGTCAGCACCGTTCCCTCGGTGGCAGGCCTGCTTCGGACCGGCAGCCGTGGCGGCCCGGCCCGTATTCCTCGGCCCGAATCCGGCCAGGATCAACGGCTCGGCCGCTCCCGCATCGCGTAATAGGCGCGCAGCGCGGCCTCGCTGCCGGAGCCCAGGGCGGTCATGATCCGCTGAAAGCGGGCGGAGCGCAGGTCACCGGCCACGATGATGCGGGGGTGCTGGCGGGCCGGCGGGCAGTAGCCGTCCCCGTCGCGGCTGAGGTCGCCGGGCGGGGCGGTGGGCGCGCTCCCGATGCTCACGTAGACGGCGTCCGCCGTGACCGTACGCCGCCCGCCGTCCCGGCCCACCGTGTCCGCTGCCACCATGGCCTGTTCGGCAGGGTGCAGCGTCAGGTGCTCGACGGGCAGGAGTGTGACGCGGGGGTCGTCGCGGATCTCCTCGGTCTTGTACGCGTCGGCCTCGGGCTGAGCGACGAGCAGGCGGGTGTCGGTGGTCGGGTGGGCGCGCAGGAAGGTGCCGATCGGGCGGTCGCCGCCGAGGACGAGGAGGGTACGGCCTTCGGCGTCGTCCGCGTCCGCCTGCCAGAGCGGGGGAAGGGTGGGGCTGTCGGGGGCGGTGATCCAGGGGACGTCCCGGGGCTGGAGAGGGCCGACGCCGGTGGCGACGACGGCGTACGGGGCGGTCAGGCACGTACCGGTGTCCAGGGTGACGGCGACCTGGTCGTCGTCGGCGCGGAGTTCGACGGCGTGGCGGCCGAGTTCCAGGCGGCACAGCTCGGTGCTGTTCAGCTCCGCGGTGATGGAGTCGGCGAGCCCGGGGCCGCTGGTGTGGCCGCCGAGGACGTTGTTCAGGGCCGGGATGCGGTACAGATTGCGGCACAGGGCGTCCCGTTCGATCAGGACCGAACGCATGCCGACGCCGGCGGCCATGCGGGCGGCGGCGCAGCCGGCCGGTCCGCCGCCGACGATGATCAGGTCGGTGTCGTGGGTGGTACGCGAACCGGTGCGGGACGGGGTATCGGGCATGCGGCTATTCCAGCACCAAGCCCCCTGCCTACGCAGCGGGCCGTCCTCTCACCTGCTCCGCGGTGACGAGTGCGGGGGAAATACCTTCCTCCGGGACGAGTCAGGGCGGTCGGCGTCCGTGACTCCGCGGTCACGGCCAGGCGGTCCTTCCGGATCACGCCGGGCTCCGCGCGACGCCGCCCCCTTCCCCTTTCCCGCACCCCGTGGCGGATCGGGGGTCGCTCCGGGGCGGATCGGGGTGATCACTGATGCTCAACGGTGGCTTTCGGAGGGAGAGTTGATCCCGCGCGAGCACCGCGCCGACCCAATGCACCTTCGCCGCCCCTGGAGCTGTCGATGACCGCACGCCCCCGCGCCCTTCGCCGTCGCACCATCACCGCCGTGGCTCTGGCCGCACTCACGTCGGGCCTGGCGGCAGCCCCTGCGGCCACGGCCACGGCCATGCCTCGTACGGTCACCGCCCACGACTCGACCGGCACCCGCGACCCTGCCGCCGTGAGGGCGCTGCTGGCCGCCCTCCCCGACGGAGTGACGGACGCGGCTCTCGTACGCGTCGCCGGCCGGGGCATGCGCGCCCCGTTCACGGGGACGGCCGGACCGGTGGCGGCGGACGCCCGGTTCCCGGTGGGCAGCGTGACCAAGGTCTTCACCGATGCCGTGGTGCTGCAACTGGTCGCCGAGCACAGGATCGGCATCGACGAGCACGTCCGCCCCCACCTGCCCGGACTGATCCCGTCCGCCTACGGCGACATGACCGTACGCCAGCTCCTGGACCACACCAGCGATCTGCCCCGACCGGTCCGGGTTCCGCTCGGCCCGCGCGCAGTGGTGGCCGCCTCCTTCGACGCGGACGCCGCGGCCCGCCCCGGCCACATCCCGGCCCCCGGAGACGTCCAGCAGTACAACGGGCTGAACAGCTTCGTTGCCGGGCTGCTCGTGGAAGAGGTGACCGGCCGGCCCTTCGTCCATGAGCTCGACCGGCGGATCCTGCGCCCGTTGTCCCTCCGCCGCACCGCGCTCTCGGAGGACCCGACGATCGCCTGGGCCTGGGCGGAGGGCGGGCTGTCGTCCACCGCGGCCGATCTCGACGCGTTCCTGAAGGCCCTGCTGGACGGACGGCTCCTCCCGCCGGCCCAGCAGAAGCACCTCTTCGAGGTACCCGCGGTGTCCAGCGCCCACGAGAACACCAGCTGCCCCACGTCCGCGGCTTGTTTCAGTGCCGGCGGCCTGATGGGAATCGAGCTGAACGGCACCAGGGTCTGGGGCAAGACCGGTTCCAGCGGCGGCTGGACCAGCGGCATCTTCGCGAGCACCGAACACCACCTCCGGACGGTCTACACCCTGCGGCCCGACGCCCTGGCCACTCCCGTGCAACAACGCGCCCGAGTCGAGTCGGTGGTCGAGGCGGCACTCACCACCACGGGGCCCCTGGCCGGCCACTGAACTCGACCGGGCGATGCAGGGCTGTCCCGGCCGGGGCGCCGCTCACGCCTCACCTCGCCTCGCCTTGCCTCATCTGCCCGGCCCTGACCCCGGCCGTACCCGTCCAGCCCGCCTGCGGACCAGAACCACGACGAACAACAGCCCGGCGCCCACCAACGTCGGCACCAGCCAGCTTCCGAGGAGACCGGACGAACCCCCGGCGGACTGGGCGGAGTTCGGGCCCTTGTCGCTGTCCGCTCCGCCGTGGCCGTTGCCCGAGCCTCTGTCATCTCCGGTCGCGGAACTGTCTTTGCCCGTGCCCGAGTTGTCGCCGCCCATCCAGATCTGCGAGCCGTTGGCGGCGGGGCGGGCCGCCTGTGCGGACCGGGCGGTGTCCTGCTGCATGCCCGCCCAGCGGTCGCGGAAGGCGTCGGCGGAGGGAACTTTCCGCAGTGGGAGCCGGGAGAGGTCGACGCCGCCGTAGATGTAGGTCCGCGTGTAGATGTAGTTGCCCTTGCGGGTGCGTTCGGTGACCTTGAACTCGCCGTGCTTGTACGAGTGCACGTAGGCGTCGAAGGTGTCGCGCGGCTTCCACTTGGTCCGCGTCTCCCAGCGGCTCACGTCACCCCGGTCGATGAGGTCGCCGTACGTGGACGGGCTCCGGGTGTCGCGCTCGCGGTACCACTCCGCGGCGACCCTGGAGAGATAGACACGGCGCAGATCGGCGTACTGTGCCGCGTGGTTCACGGCCCGCTCGATGCCGGGCAGGATGAGGTCCCGGAACGTCTTCTCGTTGCGCTCCTCGGACCCGGGGTCGCTGCGGTCCTTGCAGGAGGCGGCGCCCTCGCTGCCCTGCCCGGAGAGGTGCTGCGACTCCATCTTCACCTTCAGCGGCGCGTCGAGGATGTAGAGCTGGTCGCCCTGCTCGTTGACGCGCGCCTGACCGGGCACGACCCAGGTGCGGAACGACATGCACCTGCCGCCGATCCGGTTCCAGAACTTCTTGCCCAGCCCGGTCTTGGGATGTATCAGTGCGGCCGTCGTCTTCTTCAGCTGGAGGTCGGCCTGGAGCAGGATGCGGCCCACGTCCGTGCGGCCCAGGTTCGCGTCGACGATACGGTCCGGCTCGGTCGGATTGAGGTTCACCCAGAACGTGGAGCGCGGCATCGACAGCCAGACGAAGAACGCGTCGGAGCTCTCCTTGGCGGCCTTCACGCCCGCTGCCGAGTTCTTCTCGTTGTCGGGGCCGCCGGGGCCCGCTCCGAAGGCGTACCGCAGCCCCTTGCCGGAGTCGGAGAGGTAGCGCAGCTCCAGGGTGGTGAAGTCGATGCCGCCCGGTGCGGAGGCCGGGTCGGCGAGGGCCTTCCCCAGGCCGCTGCCGCGCGGTGCGGACGCGCCCTCGCCCTCGTCGCAGGGCTGGGAGCGCAGGGGGCCGGAGCGGGTGAAGACCGCGGGGTTCGCCAGGGTGACCGGCGAACTGCCGTGTATCGACGCGTTGTTGACCGTAGTAGCAGGGCAGGGGGAACCCGGGATCTTCAGGGTGTCCTTGGTCGCCTCCTGGTACTCCTTCTCGCGCCGCTGCTCCTCTCCGTACTCCTTCCTCGCCTTGGTGATGTCCTTGCCGAGCCGCAGCCGGGTCTCCGCGTTGCGGGTCGTGGCAATCTTCTTGTACTGGGTGTTGATCGTCGCCACCGCCCGTTCCCGGGCCTTGTCCGTGGTGTGCTTCTTCATCGCCACGGCGATCTTCTGGTTGCGCTCGGAGACCTCGGCGTCGGTGAGGTCGTAGTCGTAGGAGTGGAAGCGACGGGCGCCGCCGTCGATGAGCTGGCGGCACTGCTGGCAGAAGTCCCGCTCCGAGGCCCAGGTGAGCTCGTCGAAGGAGGCACCGTCGTAGTTCGGGTCGGCGCTCAGACGTTCCAGGGCACGCAGCACGAGGGGCTCGGAGTGGCTGCCGGGATCGGTGTTCTCGTCGGGGTTCCGGCGCTTGGGAAAACTCATCCCGCCGACCATCAGCAGGTGGTCGAGGCCCGCATCGCGCACGCGCTGGTACGCGCCCTCGGGCAGGTAGTCGCGGAACTCGAAGAGGTCGACCTTCCGGTAGACGACCAGCGGCCCACTGCCCCGGGGCGGGTTCTCGACGATGGCGTCCAGCTGCTCCTCGCTCAGACCGGTCGGATCGACGAGGGTGAAGGCCACGTTGGACCATTCGCTGAACGCCCGGCCCGGCTGCCCGTTCGCCATGGCGAGCCGGATCATCAGGAGCTCTTTCATGAGCCTGTCGTCGTAGTACGGCAGCTTCCCGCTGTCCGGTACGCCTGCCGGCAGGGCAGGCGCCGAGGCGGGTGCGACGGCGGTGTCCAGGCGGCCCGCGGTGGGGCGGGCCGCGGCGGAAGGTGACGCGAAGGCCGCACTGCCCACGAGCGGAAGGGTGAGGGCGAAGGCGGCGGCGATGGAGCTGACGGTGGTCGTCAGGCGGTGCCGAGTACGGTGAGTCACGGTGACACATCCCCCGTATGCGCGGTGAGTCGCGATGAAGGTGTCCGTTCCGGTGAGCGGCCCAATGGCCTTTCTCCGTATCGATTATGACGTCTCGTCAGTCTTCTGTGGTTCTGGCTCAAGAGGACGGGTACGTGCTCGGGCATCCGCGGGGGGACCGGAGCGGCTCATGTGCGCGTCCCGTCCTTCTCGCGCGGCTTTCACTTCTTCGAGTGAGGTTGTGGTACGGGGCACGGGAGCCCGGACCCGCCCCGAACCACGGCAGCCCCGGTCACCGTCCACCCATGGACGGTGACCGGGGCCGGCTTCTTGCCGTGCTCGCGCGCACGATCGTTCGGGCTACGAGCAGGCGGAGGCCGAGCTCTGCCGCGTCGAGGGCGACGAGGTCGCGGTTGCGCTCGGCCCAGCGGCCCGAGGAAAGGTCGGCGCGGAGCCGGTCGACCGCCCGCTGCTCGGCCTCCGGACCGACTCTGGCCCATACCGATACCGCGCGGCGCACGTCTTCGTCCAGGTACGCCCCGGGCCGGCGCCAGTGTGCCTCGAAGAAGCCGTCGGCGCAGTCCCACGGGATGAGCACCGGCTCCGCGCGGCCCCCGATCGCGCGGGTCAGACCGGCCAGTGAAGGCCAGTCGACGAGAAGGCCGGCGAATTCAGGCAGGTAGTCGCGCGTGAGCCAGAACCGCTGAAGCCACCCGGTGGTGCCGGCGTCGTAGGTGAACACCACCACGCGGCGGGCCACGCGCCGCATCTCGCGCAGGCCCGCGATCGGGTCCTGCCAGTGATGAACGGTGCTGAAGGCCATCGCGGCGTCGAAGGACTGGTCCTCGAAGGGGAGGCTCTCCGCGGTGGCGGCCACGCACGGTGCCGCGCCCGCGGGACGCTGCGCCCGCATGTCCGCCGAGGGTTCCACCGCGGTCACGTCGCGGTCCGGAGGTTCGTAGGAGCCGGTGCCGGCCCCGACGTTCAATACCGTCCATGCGTCCCCGAGCGCATCCCGGACCTTGGCGGCGATCCGCGGCTCGGTACGCCGCGCCGCCGGGTAGGCGGACCCGATGGTGTCGTACAACTGCTCGCCCATCACCTTCAATTGTTCCTCCGGTGTCGTCCTGATCCCCATGGCACGTGCCTCCAGTTCCCGGTCTATGGCCGCCACCATGGCGGCCGCGCGGTCGCGCTGGTCCAGCAGCAGGCCGCGCAGCCGGTGCAGGTGCGCGACCACGTCGGTGGCCGGGTCGTCGACGAGATCCGCGATCTCGCGCAGTCCGAAGCCCAGCCGCCGGTAGGCGAGCACCTCCCGCAGCCGCTCCACGTCGCCTGCCGAGTAGGCCCGGTATCCGGCCGAGGTCCGTGCGGACGGCCGCACGAGACCGTCTCGTCGTAGTGATGCAGTGCGCGCACGCTCACGCCGGCCAGCTCGGCCACGCGTCCCACGGTCAGGCGTTCATCCACGGCACCGACCATGCCGCATCACGCCACGTGAGGGTCAAGGTTCAGGCTCGACGGCCTGGCGGTCGGCAGCCGGATGAGGTCGCAGTCGACGTTCCGGCAACTGCGGGGGACCGGCCGGACCGGTCCCCCGCGGCACCGGCAGGGTTACTTCCGGTCGAGCTTGTGCGAAGCCTCCCAGTGCCCGTTCTTGAGGATCTTGTCGTAGTAGGAGTTCGGGAGCTTGTTGGTCGCGCTCGGCAGGCGCTTGTCGTTGCGGAGGATCCTGCTGTAGCCCTTGAAGACGGCCATGGACATGTGCAGACAGTTGTTCGTGTGGCCGTTGTATCCGCGGTTGCGGACTGTGGTGTACCAGGACTGCGCGGTCTTCAGGTCGCCGTCCGCGGTGTTGATGCAGCGGTAGCGGGTGTAGTACTGCTTCTTGGTACCGGGGAAGTTCACCTTGGTGAACGTGGCGCGGGCCTGCTCCCATGTGCCGCCGCGGATCCAGCCGGCCTTCGGCCCGTTGACCGTGCTGCCGAAGGACCCGTAGATCCAGTGGTTGCTCCTGGCGCGGTCCTTCACGATGAAGGCCGCGTGCCCGATGTTCATGTTCTCCACCACCCCGTCGGGGGCGTTCACCATGCAGACCCGGCCGAGGGCGGCGGCTTCGGCAGGCGCGGGGCCGGCTACGACCCCGCCCGCAAGCAGCGCGACCGAGGCGGAGCTCGCCACGGCGGCCCGCTTGAGATTCTCGTGAAGATTCGTCATCAGGTGTCCCCTCTGTGATCGGCCCTCCGGGTCACCCGGTCGGTGACCTGCTGGAAGGGCCGTTGACCGCAGATTGGCCAGAGGCTTGATGACCCGCCACACTCTGGCTTCCCGGTCATCAACCGGTCATCAAAGACTCCACGAAGGAGCCCATATGAGTGGTCGACAAGGGCGGCAGGAAAGCTCCATCGATCCGACGCACGGCCCCCAGGCGCTCTTCGCCCAGCAGTTGCGCGACCTCAGGAAGACCTGCGGATCGCCCACCTACCGGGAACTCGCCTCCTGGACCCGGAAGATCGGGACGCCCTACTCCGACACGACGCTCTCCAGCGCCGCCCGCAGGCACGAGTTGCCGTCGTGGGATGTGACGTCCGCGTTCGTCAGCGCCTGCCTCTCCTACGCGAAGACGAGCGGCGAGCAGATCGAAGCGGACCTCGGTACGTGGGCGTCGCGGTGGCGGAACGCGAAGGCGGAGCTCTCCCCGGACGGCCCGTCCTCATCGCCCGGCGAGGAGAGCGCGGAGCGCACGGAGCACGCGGAGCCCCGCCAGGAGGGCGAGGGAACGGGCGAGGTATCGGGCGAGGGAACGACGACTGCCCGGACCGGGACGCCGTCGACCGCACCCGGCACTCGGACACGGCTGCGTCCGAGCGGAAAGAAGGCGGGGTGGGCCCTCGTGGGGATCGCCGTGGTGGCTGCTGCGGTTCTCGTCGGCCGATCCATGGCTGCGCCAGAGTCCGCGACGACAGACGCCGCGCGCTCCGGTGCGACCGCCGCGCCCGGCACATCCGGCGCACCCGCGTCGCCCACCGGCGCACCAGGCCGACTTCCGTCGGCGCCGACAGCGGACGCGGATCTCGACGGCGACTACCGGTGCGCGCGGCCCCGGCTTCACGATGGCGTGTCGTGGACGCCGTGCACCTCCGTCGATGCGGCAGAACTGACCTTCATGGTGCGCTTGACCAACAGCGGACCCGATCCGGTAAGGGTCAGAACAAAACTCGGCTACATCCGCGCAACCGTTCCTCACCCCTGCCCCGGACAGTGGGGAACGGGCGCAGAGCTCACGGTGAAGCCCGGCACGAGCGTGATGAGCCCTCCGGGCACCTGCGTCGTGGACAAACAGCCCGCCTCGGCGTTTCAGGCGGTGGCCTGGGTCGGCCCGCCCCTGAAGACGGCGTGGGACTACCGCGAGATGTCGCCCACCGTCCATGTCCAGCCCGACGGACAGACAACCGTCTGGGCTGGAGAGTAGAGAACTGAAGGGCGGGAGGACTGGAGGCCCGGCGTCGTGGTCGCCGACGAGACCGGGTCACCGGCCACGAACACCGACCGCGTACGTGGGTGGACCCGGAGCGCGAGCGGGCCCGGGACGTCGTGCGGCGCGATGCTCCGCACCCCCGGCGCGTATCGAGTACCGGTCCGGCGCTATCGGCCCTTGCGGGGTGCCGGGATCTTCGGCAGCAGCTCCCACAACGGCCGCCCGCCGCCGGCCCAGGTGGCAAGGGTCCGCCGGTCGGCCAGGTGCATGCGCAGTTGCCCGGCCAGGGGCGCACAGCGCGCGGAGAAGCGGCCGTTCGTGACGACCAGGACGACATCGGCACCGTAGAGCTGGCGGGCGCATCCGTTGACCCGTTGGAGGTCCGGGGTCCCGACCGCCGAGCCGTGGTCGCCGGCTTTGCGGTGCTTGCACTGAATGACCCAGGTCCGCCCCATCGGATCGGTGGCCAGCACATCCGCACCGTTGTCCCCTGCCCCGCCGATCTGCCGGGCGTCGGTACATCCGTCGCGGCGCATCAGGTCACGCACCGCGTACTCGAAATCCCGGTGGTGCAGGGCGTCCAGCTGCGGGAGTACGTAGCGCAGGCCCTGCCGCCGGGTCCGCTCCTGCCGGAGCCGCCGTTGGCGGTGGTGCACCCACCACGCCGTGGCCGCCACCGCGACGACCCCCAGCAGGGCGAGGACCCATGGGTTCGCCGACAGCCAGGACACCAGCGCCGACAGCAGCGCGAACACGACGAGACCGCCGACCGCCAGACCGAGCAGTTGGTCGCCCTGCCGTTGCCGACGCTTGGCCGGGCGCCGTTTACGGAGGCGCGCAGGCGGGCGCCGCGCCGTCACCTCTCGCCCCTGGACGAGGAGAAACGGAGGGGTTGAACGCCCACCCGCGCGTACGGCCTGATCCACGACAACTGAACTCCCCCTCGAAGTGGTCGACGATGACCGTCCATCGTGGCACCGGCCATTCGCAGCCCGTCGGCGAACGGGAACCGTAGGCCGGAAAGAAGCGGAATGGAGCGCGTATGGCCTTCCCGGCCCGACCAGTCCGGCCCACTCCGCCCCAGTCCCGTTGTCCGACCCGGGAGGGTCCGTATCGTAGGCGCGGAAGTTGCTCGTACGCCCGGGGGTTGGGCACACGTTCGGGGGTTGGGTGCGCATCGCGGATCACACTGGGTGGGACCGGGGCTTTCCGGTGAAGTACCTCCTGGTTCAGGAGGACGAAGAAGGTGTGGAACGTCTCTGGGGGAGGTGCGCGGGCGCCGAAGGGCTGTTCGTCGACCCCGTTCCTCCGCCGCGGGAGGTCCTCACCCTTCGCGGATGCAGTCCCGACGGCCTCCTGAGCGATGTTCTGGCCGGGCCCCACGCCCCGTCGCGGGGCCTGGGCGACGTGTGCGTCGAGGTCTGGGACGACGAACAGCCCGTGCAGTGGTGGGCCCTTGTCGATGCGGTCGTGGTGGCCCATCAGCCTTATCCCGCCGATCCGGCACGGTACGACATCGTGCTCGGCGCCGGCGTCAGGAACGAGGAGAGCTTCTTCGGACTGCCCACCGCGCCGCGCTTCGAGCTCTTCGCGGGAACGACGACGGCTGCGGCGAGCGCAGGGCGGTGCTCCGCCGTGGACGGCCTGTTCGAGCCACGGGCGGATCCGGCCCCCGTCCCGATGGAGCTGATCGGCTGCGAGCCCGCGGAGCCCCTGCTCGCGGCGCTGCGGCGCCCGCGTCGGTGGGAGCGGGACTGGGCCCACCTTCTGGTGCTGGATCGCCATGGTGCCGTGATGACCTCGCGCACCGTGGGCCTGGCCATCACCGGAGCGCGCCCGTCCGTGCTCGGTGGCACGCTGATCGACATCACCCTGACCGATGGTGGCGACGATCGGCCGTCGTCGGCGGCCCGGCCGATCTGGGAGAAGTGGTACCAGGGCCCACCGACGAAGCCCAACATATGGGCGCCGTACGACGCGCAGGGCAGGGCCGACTGGCTGGACCTCACCACTCGTGGCTGGCGGGTGCCCGTGCCCCGGCCGGACCGATCCGGCGGTGAGCACACTCTCGACGGCCGGTTCGTCACGGACGTTCCCGGGCTGCACTGTGCGATCGCCGAGGCCCTGCTCGGGCCCGGCCGCTACTTCGGCCGGGAGTGGAACGCCTTCAAGGACTGCCTGGGCGGTGGATTCGGAGTGGCCCCGCCCTTCACCTTGACCTGGCACGACTCCGAGGTCGCGCGCCGCGCGCTGGCGGGCGTCGTGGAAGATCCGCAGGGCCGACTCTCCTACTTCGAGGAGATCGTCCAACTTCTCGAACAGTGCGGCGTCACGGTCGTGCTCCGGTGAGCCACAGAAACCCGGATGAACACAGCTCCGGCGCGGGCTGAACAGGCTCCGGCGCCTGCTGCTTCGGCCGTGCGCCGCGCGGAATCCGCTTCTTCTGCCTGGCCGGTCGGCCAGGAGTGGGGCCACACCCACCCCGCTGTGCGTCCAGACCCATACCGGGGCGGCCGGGCGCTTCGTAGCGTCGTAGCCATGGAATCCAACACGCACCCCACGACCGAAGCAACGTCCCACCACACCCACCAAGCCCCCGACGCCCTGCGAGCCTTCGGCATGACGATGACCAGCATCAAGGTGTACGGCGCGCTCTGCGTCATCGCCCTCCTGGCGGTCGCCGCGGTGTCGAGCAGCGGTCACACGGTGAACACGTTCATGTGGGTCCGGGCAGTCCTGCTCCCGGTGATCGCCGTGCTGATCCACCGGATGGCCACCGCCGCTTCCCGGGGATCCCGACGGGCCTTCGAGCGCGTCGGCACCCTCGCCGTGATCATGCCGATCGCGATCATCGGCGTCGACCTGATCCCCGGTGTCTGCCCGCCGTGGTACGCCGCGATGCAGACCGCCTGCATGGTGCCCCTCGTCCGCGTCGCCTTCATCACCCGAGGCTCCGCACTGCGCGCCGCCTTCCCCAAGGCACGCTGACCGAGCGCCTCCTTCCTCCCCCGGCAGTCGGGTCGGGTCGGCCGGGTCGGCCGGGCTGTCCTACCTGGCCTCTGGGACAAGGACGACCTTGCCGAGGTTGCGGCGGGACTCGATGATCTCGTGGGCGCGCGCCGCCTCGGCGAGCGGGATTTCAGCGGATACGTGGGGGCGCAGCGTGTTGTTGCGGTGGAGCTCCCACAGCTCGTCGAGCCAGCGCGCGTACACCTCGGGCTTGCCCCGGGCGATGGCCGCCATCTGGAAGCCGATGACCGAGGCGCCCCGGACCAGCAGCTGGTACGCGTCGATCATGCCGCCGCCCGAGCTGAAGGCGACCAGACGGCCACCGGTGGCCAGGGCGCGCACCGCGGGGTCGAGGAGTGTTCCGCCGACCCCGTCGATGACGATGTCGACCGGATCGCCCCAGGATGCGTCCTCGTAGAGCACGACCTCATCGGCGCCGAGGGCACGGACGAAGTCCGCCTTGTCCGCCGTACTGACGGCCGCGACCACGCGGGACGCCCCGCCTGCCTTCGCGTACTGCAGGGCAAGGGTGCCGACCGCACTGGCCGCCGCGGTGACCAGAACGACTTCGCCGGGGCTCGGGCGGCCGGCCTCGTAGGCGCCGCGCGCCACCAGACCGCTGCGGACCAGGGCCACGGCGTCGGTGGCGGTCGCCCGGTCGGGAATGCGGGAGGCCATCACATGGTGAACGAGGGCCAGTTCGGCATAGGCGTGGGAGAAGCAGAGACCGGTGACACGGTCACCCACCGCGAAACCGGTGACGCCTTCACCGACGGCGGCCACGGTGCCCGCCACCTCGCCGCCGAGAGGGCCCGGCTCCGCGCCCTCGCGCACCTTTCGTACGACGGGGAGCGTGACTCCGACCGCTTCGGTGCGAACGAGCAGTTCATCCGGGCCGGGCTCCGGAGCGGGGGCCTCCTCGGTGAAGAGCACCTCGGGACCACCATTGACCTCGTAGCGGACACGACGCATGGACACCTCCGGGTGTGACATGAACCTCGAATTCATTGGGGTTCCCAACGAGTTGTCAGCGTAAGGGGAAAGCCATTGGGAAGTCCAACGATTTCGGGATAGCCTGCTTCCATGACTCCCACCCGACGCCCGCACGCCCTGGCGCACATCCAGTCCCAGCCGAGCTGGCTGGCCGGCCGGGTGGCGGCGCGCGGCCGGAGTCTGGTCGCCGAGGCGATCGCCGAGGAGGGGCTGAAGCTTCCGCATCACGCCGTGCTCGCGGCGGTGTCCGAGTACGGGCCGGTCGCGCAGGCGGATCTGGTACGCCGGCTGGGCTTCGACGCCAAGGACGTGGTCCTCCTGCTCAACCACCTGGAGGAGGCCGGGCTGGCGGTGCGGGAACCCGATCCGCGCGACCGCCGCAAGAACGCGGTGACGGTGACGACGGCCGGCGTGCGGACCCTGGAACGGTGCGCGGAGCTGGCGGAGCGTGCCAATGCCGAGCTGTTGGCGCCGCTCAGCGCGACGGAGGGCCAGCAGTTGATGGAACTGCTGACCCGGGTGTACGAGGCGTAGCGCCGCTCCGCGGCGACTCGTTATCCGGCGCTCGGTGCCACGGCCAATGCGTCGATCTCGACCCGGAAGTCCGGGTGAACCAGGCCGGCGACCCTCACCAAGGAGCAGGCGGGCGGGTGTTCCGCGTCCTGGTGCTCGTCCCGCACCTTGCGGAACGCGCCCAGATCGTCCAGATCGGTCAGGTAGACCGTCAGTTTGACCACGTGTTCCAGGCCGGAGCCCGCCGCCTCCAGCGCGGTGTTCAGATTCGCGTAGACCTGCCGAACCTGGGCCTCGGCGTCCTCTTTACCGACCGGATTGCCGTCGCCGTCGACCGGAACCTGCCCGGAGACGGCGACCATCGCTCCGGTGAAGGCGACCGCGTGGCTGTAGCCGTTGACAGGCGGTGAACCGTTGGGACGTATGAAGTGCTCCATGGCGCCGATCATGCCACGCACGAGAATCGGCTCCATGACGGACAGGAACTGACGCGGGTTCGTCGACGAGAGGCTCACCGCCGCGAGCGGGTACGGCGGCCACGGTGGACGCGACGCCTGACGGCAGGACCGTCGCCCGCCTGGAGGCCTGGGGCGCCCAGGGCACCTCGCTGGACTGGAACCTGCCCAACTGGGCTCGGTCCGCACCACGTTCGAGCCCCGGCACCACCGGACGATGCCCGGCCCCACAGTGGCCGGACACCGTCGTTCACCTGCCGAAGTCGCCGTTCCCCGTGCCCCGCTCCCTGGTGGGGGGCGTGACACGCCGACGACAGCTTCTAGGGGTGGTAGATCTCCTGCATGGCGGTGATCTGGTTCTGTCCGTTGACGCGGTAGTAGAAGTGCGGGCTGTTGGTGAGCTTGTGGTTCACCAGCCACGTCGGGGCGACCGACTTCACGGTGGTGCTGTTGATGTCGCTGAAGACCTCGACGGAGGCGCCCGGAGCGAAGGCCAACGACCGGGCCGCTCCCAGCGGGGTGTAGACGACGTCCTCGTCGTTCTTCGTGTTCACGCTGCACGTCTCAGGGGTGACGCGCACGACCGTCCTGCCCTGGCTGTTCTTGGCGGATTCCAGCTCGAAGAAGTGCTTGTACCCCTTGGGCAGGTAGCACGGCTGCCAGGCCGTGGCGGATACGGCGGTGGTGGATACGGTCGTGGCGCTTGTCGCCTGGTTCGGGCTGGCGCCGGACGACCCGGACGCGGCCGCGAGGAGCGCGGCGGTGGAGGCGAGGACGGCGACGGCGGAGACGTAACGGTGGCTCATGAACATCCTCTGTTCCGGAGGTTGACTGACACCAAGGGAGATACCGGACAGCAGGCAGGGGTTTCACCGACCCCCGGCTGTGACCGCACGGTGACAATCTCCACATCGTGAAGATGGTCGGCCCTGCCCAGCTCGGCCCGCGTTGGCCCGACCCGGGAGCGAGCCGCACCGGACACACCGCAGTCCCCCACTACGGCTTGCGGTCCGGTGCTGGTTCGGGCAGTCCCGCGTACCAGCCCTGGACGGCCAGCCAGAATCCGGCCAGCACCATGGCAACGAGCGCGGCGCGTACCACGTACCCGGCCATGGACGGCCCGATCATCCAACGCCGGGGCAGCAACCACGCCGCCAGAGCGACGACCACCCCGATGAGAACCGTCAGGGGAAGCTCCGCGTACAGCACGCTCCAGTCCGGGCCTGCCTCGAATCCGGCGCGCGCCCGGAGTTCGGCATCCGCTGCCCATCCCAGCAACCCTACGGACCCACCGGCCAGGACCACCCCGGTGCCGCTCAGTGCTTCAACGCGTTCTCTCATGATCACTGGAGACGCCGACTGCCCCGTGCAAGTTCCCGGAAAGCCGCAGCCACCGGGATCACGGCAGTGAATCTCTGTTGCCCGGGTACGGGCACACAGCGACAATCCCTGTGTGTCCGACACTGTGCCCGCGGGTTCCGTACTACGGCCCTATCCCAAGATTTCCGCGAGGGAGCGGCTCGGCATGTCCGGGGCCCGGGAGTGGATCGCCGCGGAGAAGGTGCACGGAGCGCACTTCGCGGTGGTCTGCGACGGCACCGGGGTCCATCCGGGGAAGCGGCGTGAGCTGCTGGGTGACGATGCGTTGGACGGCTTCTTCGGCGTGAGCAGGATCTGGCCGGCGCTGTCGGTCGCGGCGGCACGCTTCGCCTCGGCCCTGCGCGGTGCGTGGGGCGACTCCGCGGTGGTGACGATCTACGGAGAGCTCGCCGGTGGCTGTTACCCGCACCCGGATGTCCCTGCCCTTGCAGGTACCGAGCCCGTACAGACCGGTGTGTGGTACGCACCGGCCCTGCACTGGCTGCCGTTCGACGCCTCGGTCGAGAGGGACGGATGCCGGTGGTGGGTCTCCGACCGTGTTCTGCGTGAAACGGCGGCTGCCGCCGGGCTCATCTGCGTACCCGCTGTCGGACACGGCGCGTTGAACCGGCTCCAGGAGTTGCCCTGCGCCTTCCCCACCGGGGTCCCCGCCCTTTTCGGACTTCCCGAGCTGGTGGACAACCTCGCCGAGGGCTACGTCCTGAAGCCGGCCGGCGAATGGCAGGAGTCGGGTCCGGGCGGTGCCGGCATCCGCCCGGTGGTGAAGGTGAAGCAGAGGGCCTTCGCCGAGGACGAGCGCTTCGACGGTGCACGTCCGTATCTGGCACCGCCCGAGGGCGCGGCGGGCGCACCCGCCTGGCTGCTGGTCCAGGCATCGGCACTGCTCACCCCCGCCCGCGCGGCCGCCGCGGTGAGCAAGCTCGGGCCACGCGCCCCCGTGGACGCCGTTGCGGAGGAGATCACGCTGGACGTGACCGAGGAACTCTCCGAATCCCTGGGGGGAATGGAGGAGGCACTCCTGCGCGCTCTGGGACAAGCCCTCCGGCCCGGGGTGCGCTCCCTGGCGGCGTTCGACGCCGAGGACCGCCGTGGGCAGAAAGCCGGGCCCCGCAACTCCACGGGGAACGGTCAGATGACCACGGCCCGGCGCCCGCGCGTGTGACCGGCCTGGCTGTCGATGTGCGCCGCCGCGGCCTCCGCGAGCGGGTACGACTTCTCGACCGGGATGTGGAGCTTCCCGCGTGAGATGAGGACGACGGCCTCGGCGAGCGCTTCCGGCACGCTCCCGGCCGTACCGGAGAACCGGACACCGAGCTCCGGCGCGCCGAGATCGGCGATGGAGACCACCTTCCGCGGGTCCCCGGTCAGTTCGACGAGTTCGGGGATCACACCCGAGCCGGCCAGGTCGAGAGCCGCGTCGACAGGGCCGAGCCGCCGCACCCGCTCGACCCAGCCCTCGCCGTACGTCGTGGCGACGGCACCCAGGCTGCGCAGATACTCCTGGTTCGCGGCCCCGGCCGTGCCGATCACCGTGATGCCGCGGTCGCGGGCGATCTGGAGCACCGCCGATCCGACTCCCCCGGACGCACCGCTGACCAGCAGCGTCTGCCCGGACCGCGCACCGACCTCGCGGATGACGCGCAGCGCGGTCTCCACCACGGAGGGGTACCCGGCCGCCTCTTCGAACGTCAGGCCCTCGGGCATACGGGCCCAGGCCGACAACACGGCGAACTCGGCATAGGTGTTCTCCCCTTCGCCGAACACGTGGTCGCCGACCTCGATCCCTTCGACGCCCTCGCCGACCTCGTCCACCACCCCGGAGGCGTCCAGTCCGACTCCGGCGGGCAGCTCGATCGGATGGGCCTTGAGGATCTGGCCCTCACGAATCCTCCAGTCGACGGGGTTCACGCCCGCCGCCCGCACGGCGATGCGTACCTGGCCGGGGCCCGCGTGGGGCTCCTCGGCGTCCATGAGTCGCAGAACTTCCGGGCCGCCGAACTCGGCGAAACTCACTCTCTTCATACAGCCGACCGTAACACTAACGGTTAGTGTTTTGAAACGGTTTCACTTTTGTAGCTGATAGCATCAAGCCATGACCGTGCCGACCGGACGCCGCGAACGCAAGAAGGCCGCGACCCGCCGGAAGATCGCCGACACCGCCCTGCGGCTCTTCCTGGAACGCGGGTACGGCTCGGTGGGCATCCGTGACGTGGCCGCCGAGGCCGATGTGGCCGTCACCACGCTCTTCTCCCACTTCGCCTCGAAAGAGGCCCTGGTGTTCGAGCAGGACGAGAACTTCGAGCACCGCCTCGCACAGGCGGTCACCGACCGGGCGCCGCGGGAGCCGCTGGTCCGCGCGCTGCGCCGCGAGATCCAGGCCATGGTGCGGCATTGCGCCTCGGACAGCGCCGCACCGGTCTGGCGCATGATCGACGAGTCGCCCGCCCTGCGGCAGTACGAGGAGTCGATGAGGCTGCGTCATGCCGATTCACTGACAACGGCCATCGCCGCCGACCTCGGCCTGTCACCGGCCACAACGGCCTGCCGGACGATCGCGAGGTTCGTGATCGACTCCCATGCGCTGGCCCGAGAGGCAGCCGATCCGGAGGCCGCGGTGGACGAGATCTTCCGGATGATCGAGGCGGCCTGGGAGGTGGCCTTCCCTTCCCGACGTGCGCGGGGAGCTGTTCCTCCGGGCAGCACGGGGCAGCGGCCGGCCGGGCCGTGACGAGTCGCTGACGCCTGGTCTCGGCACTCGGTCCGCCCGAGCCTGCCGGACGGTACGGCCGGGCCGTTGTCAGTGGCCCGGCCTACTGTGGGCGGCACAGGATCCATGACGATGATCAATCCATGATGATGATCAGGAGTTCCCCTTGACGACCCTGCTCGAACGACCGAACACCGCGCTGCTCGTCATCGATGTCCAGAACGGGGTGGTGGAGGGTGCCCACGACCGGGACGGCGTGATAGCGAACATCGACACCCTGGTGGGCAAGGCACGTGCCGAGAACGTGCCCGTGATCTGGGTGCAGCATTCCGACGACGACCTCGCGCGGGACAGCGAGCCCTGGCAGTACATACGGGAGTTGGTCCGCCGGGATGCGGAGCCTCTTGTCCACAAGACCTACGGCGACTCGTTCGAGGACACCGAGCTGGAGGCGCTGCTCGCCGAGCTCGGGGTGGGCCTGCTCGTCGTGGCGGGCGCCCAGAGCGACGCCTGTATCCGCTCGACTCTTCACGGGGCCTTCGTCCGCGGGTACGACGTGACGCTGGTGAGCGACGCGCATACGACGCAGGACCTCACCGAATACGGCGCGCCTGCCCCGCACCAGGTGGTCGCGCACACCAACCTCTACTGGCAGTGGCAGAGCGCACCCGGACGCCGCGCGAAGACGGTCGGTACGGCAGAGGTGACGTTCACGTCGGACGCGGGCTGACCCACCTCTGGCCCCCACCCCGGCCCCCATCTCCGGCGTGTGACCGGCCCGTCGACGCGATGCTGCTCAGCGCCGTGTCCAGGCGGGTTTCCAGGTCCCGCTGTCGGGGCGGTCGGGCCGGGCGGAGCCGAGGTGGTCGCGGAGTGTGGTGAGTGCGGGGTGCGGGTTGTCGCGGCGCCAGATCAGTGAGTGCGGGTAGACGGGCGTCGGGTCGGTCACCGGGATGCGCCGCAGCCCATGGCCTGCGGGCCAGACCAGACGGGTCTGCTCGCCCATGAAGGTGGCCAGGGCCGGGGTGTCGGCGATCGTGTCGAGGAGCACGTCGGAGCCGAAGTTGGGACCGGTCGCCTCGATGGTGAGGCCGAACTCGGCGACGAGATCGTCGTAGTAGGCGGTCCACTCGGTACCGGGGACGAGGCCGGGCATCCAGATCCGGTGCCCGACGAGCTGGGCGACGGTCACCGACCGGGCGCCCGCCAGCGCGTGGGCGGGGCCGGTGAGGAGCTGGAGCGGCTCGTCGAGCACCCGGGCGGACGCGATGTCCTCGGGAAGGGGGCGGCCGGGTACGCCGACGGCGCGGAAGGACGCGTCGATCGCACCGGACCGGATGGCGGCGACGGCCCCCTCGATGTCGAACAGCATCAGCACATCGAGCTCGACGTCGGGGTGCGCGCGGTGGAAGCCGCGCATCAGGCCCGACGCCGCGCCGCGCGAGGCGATCACGTCGACGCGCAGCGGGCGACGGCCGGCGTGCACGGACGCGACCGCGCGCTCGGCGACGCGCAGCAGCTCACGCGCATGAGGCAGGAACGCCTGCCCGTCGATGGTGAGCTCGGCACCGCGCGCGGTACGGGTGAACAGCCGCACGCCGAGGTTGCGCTCCAGCGTGGCGATGCGCTTGGAGACGGCCTGCTGGGTGATCGCCAGTTCGGTGGCGGCCTCCTGGAACTGCCCCGCGTCGGCGGCGGCGACGAAGGTCCGGACGGTGTCGAGATCCATGCCGATCCACCCTAGTGCACAACGTTCGGTTGTGGCTCGCTGGTGAATGGGTTGTTTGACCTGCTGCTGCGCTGCTCGCTCTGCTCTCACTGGTCAACGTCGGTTTGTTCGGGTGGGGCAGCAAGGGGTGCGCTGAGCATGGTGGGCAGGGGACGGCTGGGTCGGCGGTTCGGGTGGCTGTGGGCGGCGTAGGGGTCAGTACGTTCGGCACCTGGCTCGCGTTCGACGCGTTCTCCCTGATCGCGATCCTTGTGCTGCATGCCGGGCCGACCGAGGTGTCGGTGCCGGCGGCCGGGGGCTGGCAGTGGGGGCGGTGGTCGCGGTGCCGCTCGGACCGTGGGTGGAGTTCCGTCGCAAGCGGCCGGCGATGGTCGCGATGGACCTGGTCCGGTTCGTGGCGCCCCCTGGCAGTACGGTCTCGCGTTCGGCCTGCCCTGTGTGGGCGGCGTCATCGGCTCCCGGCCGGCCCGCCGACTCGTCGCACGGTTCGGCCGCCACAAGGTCGTGCTCACCGCCGGGGCGCTGCGCGCGTGCTGGGCGTTCGGGCTGGCCTTCATCCGGCCCGGCGTGGCCGGGCTCGTGCTCGTCATCGCGGTGGAGTTCGGGCTGATCATGTGCATGGGTGTGTTCAACCCGGTGTTCGCCACCTACCGGCTCGATCGGACAGCGCCGGACCGGATCGCCCGCACCCTGTCGGCGTGGTCGGTCACCAGCAAGGCGACGGTCGCGGCCATGACCGGGCTGTGGGGTGTGCTGGCCGGCATCACCGGCCCCCGCACCGCGATCGCCGTCGCCGGTCTCCTCATGCCGGCCACCCCCTTCCTGCTCCCCCGGCACGACCACGCTCCGCACGACGAGCGCGATCCGGCCTGGAGCCCGGTGTGACACACCACGACGCGTCAGGCAGCCGGCCTCGTGCGGAGCCGTCGCACATCCCGTACGAGAGTGTGCACGGCACCGAGGAGGATCACGGCGCCGGCCACGATCCAGAGGGCCGACGCCCCGGCGCGGTACTCACGAACGGCCAGGGCGAGCAGCAGCAGACCGGCGAGGACGCCGAAGGACGAGATCAGGGCACTGATTCGGTTGGTCACACGGACATCATCAACCACAGTCCGGGCCAACAGGGTTGACCCGGGCGAAAGAGTCCGGCGCCCATGACCGTACCGATGGTCCGGCTGTCGCGCACTCCCTATGATTGTCCGATGCGCGCCCGCCCCATCGAACGCCCAGCCGATCTCGACACGGTCCGTGAGTCCTACGACCGCGTGGCCGACAACTACGCCCACATGGTGGTGACGACAGGAATCGGCGACATCCGCCGCCATCCATGGCTCAAGGCATCGATCGACGCCTTCGCCGATACCGTGAGCGGTCTCGGGCCCGTCCTCGATGTCGGCTGCGGACCCGGGACGGTGACCGCCTACCTCGCCGAACGCGGACTCGACGTGTCCGGGGTCGATCTCTCCCCCCGCATGATCGAGAACGCCCGCCGTCTCCATCCGGAATGCCGCTTCAGCGTGTCCTCCGCCACCGACCTCGACCTCGCGGAGGCCTCCCTCGGCGGCGTGCTCGGGTGGTGGTCGCTGTTCAACCTCCCCCGTGATGTCCTTCCCCAGGTCATCGCCCAGTTCGCGCGCGCCCTGAAGCCGGGCGGGCACTTCATCACCGCGACCCACGTCGGCGACGAGGACCAGCTGCGCACCGAGGCCTACGGCGGTGTACCCGTTCGCTGGACGACACACAAATGGCGGCCGGAACAACTCGTGGACCTGATCGAGCAGGCCGGACTGCGCCCGGTCGCCGAACTCCGGCTTCCCCCGGAGGAGTACAGCGGGCCGGGCCTGGTCGTCATGGCCGAGCGTCCCGGCCTGCCTTCGGCCGAGGCCGATGGACGTGGCGGGGTGTGACGCGGCCTGACGGTGGCGGTCAGCCGCGAGTCACAGGGCTCAGAATTTCCTCAGGAGCGGCTGAGTGCTGCATCGGAAGGAGCCGCCCAGAGAACGAGTGAGGGAGAAGTCCACGTATTCGACGTGGACGCCGAACTTTTCGATCTCCTGACCGAGGAACGAGAACTCGGGGTCGGTCACATACACATCCGGGCCGAGAGGGAGGCCGTTGGTGGCCAAGGAGGTGGCCTGATCGAGGTCGACGGTGATTCTCTCCCATTCCTTGAGTGAGTCGGGGATTCCGTCGAGCAACGCCTCTTCGCAGGCGACGAGAAGCCCTTCCCTGATGAACCCGAGCGCACAGTCCAGGTGCAGAATGCGCCTGTGCAGGCGTACCTTTTCGACGGTGTAGCCGTACGGCGCCAAGAACTTGGCCAGCCATTGGATACCCAGTGGGTTCGAGGCCAGCCCCGAGGTGCCGACGAAGACCTTCCTGCCGAGGACCAGGACGTCGCCGCCTTCGAGGAAGGGGCCGGGGCCGAGGGTGGGGTCGTCAGGGGCGGCGACCTCCGGCATGGGCACCGCGACATACGCGCAGTCGCTCGGATACACGTGATCGCGCATCACCTCCCGCAGCGGCAGTACCTCCCGGCGCCGGTGCAGGAGGCGCATGGACGCCTCGATGACCTGGTTCCCGACAGTGAAGAAAGGGTCGCGGGCGAAGAAGTTGGCGTAACCGTCACCGGCGGTCGCCTTCTCCACCGGGGTGAGCGGACGAGGTCTGTGGACCTGGATTCCATGGCGCCCGAGAACCGTACGGAACGCTTCCCGCTCGCCTTCCCAGCGGGCCTGTCGTTCCGGGGCGAAGTCCTTCATGTCACCGCCGACGGCGATTTCCTTCCGGCTCTCCGCAGAAAGGAATCGCAGATCGTCCGACGACATGGCCGACGCGGGAATGGACACCTCGCTCCGGGCCAGTACCACGGTCCGCAAGGGAGCGAACTCGCTCTCCACATACACCTCGGACATGGCTCTCCTCCTGATTTCAGCCGACTCGCAGGCACCTTTCGCGACGATATCCCCCATGGCCCGCTATCTGCGGGTGGCGAGGGTGGTGGATGAAATGTCCTGCATGGCCACCGCGGTACGCCCGCCCGAGGGCCTCTCTGAAACAATGTTCGGATGAATCGGTCCGCGCTCACCGACCCGTGGCAGATGACGGACTCGTACAACGATCCGGGCACTCCGGACCGTCGCAGTGCCCCGCGGTACCTGTGGTGGCTGATCACCAGTCAGCGCCGCCGGATCGCCGCCGGATCACTGCTCGGCAGTGCCTGGATGGTCTGTCTGACGCTGCCGCCGTACCTGCTGTCACGCGCCATCGACGACGGGCTGGAACCGGGGCGGTGGTCCGCGCTGACCGGCTGGGTCGCGGCGTTGCTGGGTGTGGGAGTGCTGAACGCGTGGCTGGCCATCATGCGGCACCGCACGATGACCAGGGTGCGGCTGGACGCCGTCTTCCGTTCCGTGCGGGTCGTGGTCGCGCAGGCGACCAGGCTGGGTGGGGCGCTGCCGCGCCGGGTCACGGCCGGGGAGGTCGTCACGATCGGGTTCGGCGACGTCGCCGTGATCGCCAACGCGCTGACCATCACCGGCCCCGGTGTCGGCGCGGTCCTCGCCTGTGTCGTGGTGGCCGTGCTGCTGCTGACCGTTTCGCCTCTGCTCGCCGCGGTGGTGCTGCTCGGGGTGCCGCTGCTCGTGATGCTGGTCGGTCCGCTGCTGGGGCGGTTGCAGGGCGTCGAGTCGACGTACCGGGAACAGCAGGGCAGGCTTGCCGCCCGGTTCGAGGACATGGCCGGGGGCCTGCGCGTCCTCAACGGCATCGGCGGCAAGGAGGCCTACGCCGAGGCGTACCGCCGCGGCTCGCGGACCCTGCAGGCGGAGGGGTACCGCGTCGGCGCGGTGACCAGCTGGATCCAGGCCCTCGGTGTCGGCCTTCCCACGCTCTTCCTCGGGGCCGTGACCTGGCTCGCGGCCCGGATGGCCGCCCAAGGGACCATCAGCGTCGGTGAGTTGGTCGCGGTCTACGGGTACGCCGCCGTGCTGGTGGTGCCGGTCTCGTTCTTCATCGAGGGCGGCCACGACCTCAGCCGCGCACTGGTCGCCACCCGCCGGGTCATAGGTTTCCTGGCCCTGGAGCCGGATTCCGTCGACCGGGGCACGGCGTCGGACGGGCCCGGGGCACCGTCCACGCTCCGTGATCCGGAGTCCGGCGTCGAAGTGGCGCCCGGGAAGCTGACCGCGTTGGTCGGCGCCCGGCCGTCGGAGTCAGCGGCGGTGGTCGACCGCCTCGGCCGGTTCACCGAATCGGCCGCGACCTGGGGCGCGATACGCCTCGACGAGATCGACCTGACGCAGATCCGGCGGCGGATCCTCGTCGCGGACAACGAGGCCGCTCTCTTCGGCGGTCCGCTGCGCGAGGTGATCTGCGGTGCCCGGGACCGGGACGAGGAGTCCATCGGCCGGGCCCTGTACGCGGCCGTGGCGCAGGACATCGTCCGCGGTCTGCCCGACGGGCTCGACTCGCCCGTCGACGCGCAGGGCCGCAATCTCTCCGGGGGCCAGCGCCAGCGCCTCCGGCTGGCCAGGGCGCTGCTCGCCGATCCCGAGGTGCTCCTCGCGGTCGAGCCCACCTCGGCGGTCGACGCACACACCGAGGCGGCCGTCGCGGCCCGGCTGCGCGCCGCACGGACCGGCCGCACCACGGTCGTCACCAGCACGTCACCGCTCCTGCTGGGCCAGGCGGACACCGTGTACTACCTCGTCGACGGCTCCGTGGCGGCCGTCGGCAGCCACCGTGAACTCCTGGACCGGCAGCCGGGCTACCGCCTTCTGGTGTCCCGCGGCACGGCCGACGAGGGCCACGCGTGCCCGGACGAAGGAACCGTCCCGCCGTTCCAGGAGCCCGTACGATGACCGTCGACCCCCGGCCGGCGGCCCGAGCCCTGCCCATCGCCGAACCGTTCCGGATACGCCGGGCGGCACTCCGGCTGATCCGTGCGGACGCTCGCGCCTTCGCCGCCGTGATCGCTCTCAACGCGCTGGCCGCGGTTGCCGGGCTGGTCGGCCCGTGGCTGCTCGGCCGCATCATCGACGAGGTCGGGGCCGGTGGCGGGGTGGCCGTGGTGGACCGCCTCGCGCTCGCAATCCTCGCCTTCGCCCTGGCACAGCTCCTCCTGGTGCGTTGCGCCGGATACGTCGGACACCGCTTCGGCGAACGGACCCTGGCGCGTATCCGCGAGGAGTTCACCGGCCGGGCGCTCGCCCTGCCCACCGCGGTGGTCGAGCGGGCCGGTACGGGCGATCTGATGACCCGCGGCACCACCGATGTCGCCGCGGTCGGCACGACCCTGCGGGACGCCGGGCCCGAGGTGCTCATCGCCGCGGTCCAGGCGCTGTTCATCCTCGGCGCGGTCTTCGCGCTCGACCCGCTGCTCGGTGCGTGCGGGGTGCTGGGCCTGCTCGGGATCTGGTTCGCCGCCCGCTGGTACCTGCGCCGGGCGCTCACCGCGTACCTGGCCGAGGGCGCCGCCAACTCGGCTCTCGCGGAGCAGCTCGCGGCCACCGCCGCCGGGGCCCGTACCGTCGAAGCCCTCGGACTGCAGCAGCTCCGGATCGCGGCCTGCCAGGAGGCGATCGAACGGTGCCGGGGCACCCGGGCCCGGACCCTGTTCCTCCGCAGTGTGCTCTTCCCGGCCGTGGACATCTCCTACGTCATTCCCGTGGCCGGTGTCCTGCTGGTCGGCGGCGTACTGCACGGCCACGGCACGGTGAGCCTCGGCGCGGTCGTCGCCTCGGCCCTGTATCTGCGGCAGCTCTCCCAGCCCCTGGACACCATCCTCCAGCGGCTGGAACAACTCCAGAGCAGCAGCGCCTCGTTCGCCAGGGTGGAGGGCCTCGCCCTGGCACCGCAAGCACCACCGGTCGCCTCCCCCGTACCGGCCGACGACCGGATCGACGTGGCCGGTGTGCGCTACGCCTACGACGCCGGGAGCGACGTACTGCACGGTGTCGACCTGACGATCCTGCCCGGCGAACGGCTGGTGATCGTCGGCCCGTCCGGCGCGGGCAAGACGACCCTGGGCAGGCTGCTGGCCGGTATGGACGCGCCGCACACCGGCTCGGTGACGGTCGGGCGGGTCCCGGTCGCCGGCCTGGACCCCGACCGGTTGCGCCGCCACGTCGTCCTCGTCACCCAGGAGCACCATGTCTTCCTCGGCACGGTCCGGGACAACCTGAGGATCGCCTCGGCCGATGCCACCGACGCCGAACTGCGCACGGCGCTCGCGGCCGTCGGCGCCGACTGGGCCGACGAGCTGCCGGACGGCCTGGACACCGATCTGGGCCACGGGGCGCACCGGCCGGACGGCGCCCGTGCGCAGCAGCTCGCCCTGGCGCGCGTCGTGCTCGCCGACCCGCACACGCTGATACTCGACGAGGCCACCGCGCTCCTGGACCCGAGGACCGCCCGGCACACGGAACGGGCGCTGGCCGCCGTGCTCGAAGGCCGGACCGTCGTCGCGGTCGCACACCGCCTGCAGACGGCGCACGACGCCGACCGGGTGGCCGTGATGGAGGACGGCCGGATCACCGAACTGGGCACCCATGACGACCTCGTGGCGGCCGGTGGGGCGTACGCCGCGCTCTGGCGCTCCTGGCACGGCGAACGGCCGCCCGCCGCCTGATCCGGCAGGAAACGGGCTGAGCGTCGTAGCTCCGTGCCCATGACGCCGAGGGCTGATTCACACGGTGGTCGCCGATCGAGCCGCTGCTCGCCTGCCGGGCGCGCGAGCCCGGCATGACCAGACAAGAGGCTCTACCTAATTGTTGGAACTACACAATCCCTCGCCTGCGAATCGGTGGGCCCATGCCCTGCTTTCCGTTCCAAACGCTGACATGATCCAGATGAGGGCCAGTCAGGCGCCCTGTAACATTCACACAATTCAGGGAGGCTGGTGTGACCCGTAACGGTCAGGTGCTGGTGACGGGCGTCGGTGCGATGACGCCGCTGGGAGCGGATGCGCCGTCGTCGTGGGCCGGGCTGCTGGACGGTAAGTCGGGGGTGCGGTTCCTGGAGGAGGAGTGGGCCGTGGACCTGCCCGTGCACGTTGCGGCCGGGCTCACGGTGGACCCTGCCTCCCTGCTTCCGAGGACCGAGGCCAGGAAGCTGGACCGCGGTGAACAGGTCGCCCTGCTCAGCGCGCGCGAAGCCTGGCAGGACGCCGGTGCTCCGCAGGTCGAGCCGGAACGACTCGCCGTCGTCATCGGTACGGGGACCGGTGGTGTCCTCACCACGCTGGGG